>CAWGMZ010000031.1:0-48458 GCA_963823775.1 Candidatus Bathyarchaeota archaeon | reverse complement strand
AGCGCCGCGGGGACAAAGTGGGCGACCGCGTTTTCGTTTCCCACCATGTGCCCTGCAACAAATGCCGCTACTGCAAACGGGGCTTCCACACGGCTTGCCACACCCTGCACACCACGAACTACTTATCCAGGCGGCTTTTCTCAGTTCATTCGGGTTCCGAAAATCAACATTGACTTCGGCATCTACAAGCTGCCCAGACGACATGAGCTTCGAGGAAGGCACATTCATTGAGCCGCTGGCGTGTGTTTCCCGAGGCCAACGCCTATGCCGACCTTAAAAAAGACGATTCAGTGCTGATTATCGGCAGCGGCATCGCAGGAATCCTGCATACGCAGCTTGCCAAATTCAAAGGCGTCAAGAAACCATCGTTGTCGCCGACATTAACCCCTATCGGCTCGAGCTTGCCAAAAAATTCGGCGCAACCCACACGCTAAACGCCAAAGAAAACTTGCCAGCCAAACTCAAAGAAGTCAACGACGGACACTTAGCCGACCAAGTCATTGTCTGCACGGGCGCAACATCCGCATCGCTTTCCGCGATGGAATGCGTGGACAACGGCGGAACCATCCTGTTCTTCGCCGTACCCGACCCCTCCGTGAAGCTGCCCGTGCCGATTAACCAGTTCTGGAGAAACGAAATCAAGATGCAGACAAGCTACGGCGCCGCTCCAAACGACTTGGAGGATTCGCTGCGGGTTTTGGCGACAAAAAAACTTGACGTAAAAGACATGATTACGCATAGGCTGCCGCTTACGGAGGCGCAGGAAGGCTTCCGCTTGATGGCTGAGGCAGGGCAATCGCTCAAAGTTATTTTGGAACCCAACAAACCCTAAACGATTGCTTGCTCAATCTTCGATTCTTTTCGGGTTCTGGTGACTTCTTTGAAGAGTTCCAGACACTCCTCTTTGCTTGGAGCTTCAACAGAAATCGCGCCATAAGCGCCTATGTCGATTCTATAACTATTTTCCTTCTCACTAGTCAACCCAATTCCCTCTCGCCCATAACGAGACGCAGTCGCAATTTTAAGGTTAATGGCGAGCCAGCGATAAGAAAACTGGCTGAGACAACCGTAAAAAGCCATTTTGGCGCCCAACGGAAGGCAATTGTGGTTTTTGCTTAAGAGATAAAAAGAGTTGCCGACATACATTCTTTCATGTCACACTTGCTAGATGAGCTTAAGGAGAGGCGGAGCGTCAGGAAATACCAAGCCCGACCCGTCCCAGAAGAGCTAATCAGGATGGTTTTGGAGGCTGCTGGCTGGGCTCCTTCGGCGCATAACGCTCAACCGTGGCGATTCATCGTTTTGTCGGACCCGCAGGTTAAGAGGCGGCTGGCTGAGGCTATGGCGGAGGCTTGGGCGGCTGACATGGCAAAGGACGGCGTTTCCGTTGAGCCTGAAACGGTTAAGCTTCGGGTTGAAAGGTTCGCCGATGCGCCAGCGCTGGTTCTTGCGTGTTTCTGCATGGAGGGCATGGCGAAGCTTCCCGATGCTGAAAGGCAGGGGCTGGAGCGGGATTTAGCGTTGCAAAGCTTAGCGGCGGCGATGCAGAACATGTTGTTGGCTGCGGATTCTCTGGGTTTGGGGGCATGCTGGTTCTGTGCACCCAGCTTCTGCAAACAAACCGTCAGGGAAACCTTGGAAATTCCCAGCGAAGTCGAACCAGAGGCGTTGATTGCGTTGGGTTACCCAGCTGAAGAGCCATCTGCGCCAGAGAGAAAACGGGTTGGCGACTACTGTTTCAAGGATAGATGGGGGAGAAGCTTCGGCTAATGTCTCCGCAAATAACAAGCTTTCCCTAAAAATCGGGTTAATTCTTAGTCAAAAAAATCTTAGTCAAGAAAGCATGACTGAACTCTTTATTTCTTTGACCACCTAATAGCAAATTGGAAAACGGATGAAAAAAACCGTCGGAGCATAGATAGCCCGAAGTGTTTTAACTCTGAGGTGAAACGAATGAAGCATAAGACATCAAATGTGTTGGGAGTTAGTTGCATCCTTCTCGTCGTTCTCTTCTTGTTCTATGCTTTATCATTATCGCCCCAGTCAGTTTGTGCCCAGACGGTGATAGCGTCAATACCCGTTGGAAGCGGTCCTTGGGGTGTGGCTGTAACTTCCAACGGTGCATACGCCTACGTTACAAATGAAAAGGGCAATACGGTTTCGGTGATAAACACAGCTACGAACACGGTAACGGCTACAATAACCGGTTTTAACAATCCTTATGGCGTGGCTGTTTCGCCTAACGGCGAATATGCATACGTAGCAAATTATGCCAATAATGGTTCTGTCTCGGTTATAAGTACAGCCTCGAACACAGTGACGGGTACAATAACTGGTCTTGTCTATCCTATCGCTGTGACTGTGGCTGTGACGCCCAACGGTGTATACGCTTATGTCTCAAACAATTATGGCGACGACAGTTCGGTCTCTGTGATAAACACGGCAACGAATATGGTCACGGCGACAATAACTTTAAACTTTGCTGCGGCCGTGGCTGTCACTCCAAATGGAGAATACGCATATGCTTTATACGGCCAGGGTGCTGTCGCGGTGATAAACACAACTAATAACACAATAACGGCTAACATAGGCGGTTTTATGTATCCTAATGGTGTGGCTGTGACACCTGACGGCGAATACGTCTATGTCGCAGATACTGGAAGCGAGTCAGTGTTAGTGATAAACACGGCTACGAATACGGTGACGGCGACGATATCAACTCTTGGAAACAATCCTTACCCCCCTGGAACCGCGCCTAGAGATGTGGCTATAACGCCCAACGGTGCATATGCTTACGTAACAAATAACGAGGTCAATACGGTTTCGGTGATAAACACAGCTACGAACACAATAACGGATACAATAGGCGGTTTTAACGAGCCTCAAGGTGTGGCTGTAGCGCCCAACGGAGCATACGTCTACGTAACAAATCAATACAGCGATACGGTTTCCGTGATAAGCACGGTGAACGCTATAATTTCACCTACCCCTACTCAAATTGCAACTGCTTCTCCAACCGCGTCTCCGTCTCCAAGCCCGACCATACCAGAGTTTAAAACTGCATCGCTCATTTTAGTGGTCGTATGCGTGCTGGCAGTGACCATGTGTGCGGTTGCGTTGACACATAAAAAATTAACCCGAACTAACTCTTATCCCAATCAAACAACAAGATAGACGCACGAAACAAAAAATAACGCTATTAGGATTTTATCATGGTGAGGAGCATTTTGAATCGGGTTTTGGCGGCGAGGGCGTGGGGTTGGTTGGCGGGCAGGATTGTTATTTCGCCTTGCCTCAGCGTCAGCGGCTTGCCTGATATGGTGACTTCGACTTCGCCTTCCAGAACGTGAACCAACGCGTCGTAGGGGGCGGTGTGCTCGCTTAAACCCTGGTTCTGGTCAAACGCGAAAAGGGTAACTGTCCCTGTTTTCTTGTCGATGAGGGTGCGGCTGACAACGGAGCCTTCCTGATAGCTGACTAACTCTGCAAGGCTGGAGGCTTTTTTGTAAAGCTCGGAAGAAGATTTTTTGCTCATGCATAGAACTCCGCGCCGGCGGAATTTAAGCTGTCCGCAACGAACGCCAAAAACGGAGTTTTGGAATATTTCAAAACCGCAAACGGAAAACCCTCTTTCCCCATCCTCCCAGCCCGCCACACCTCAAAGGATTCACGCCCAAACCAAAAAAGCAACCCAAAACAAGCCCTGAACAAAATTCTTCTCGGAGGGGAGGGTACCCCATCTTTACATTAAAAAGCAAAGGTAACGATGGCTTCAGAGACCGAGGGGAGGGGGTCTACTATTTGTGACAGAAAACCAACACAAAAATGGGTTAAGGCTTACTCTTTTTTTGTCAGGTACAAAATCCATGGAAATCGAGTTGACGCAGTGGCGGGTATCTTTTTCGGTGAAGTGCTCGCCCGATGAAGACGTGTCCAAGGTGGGCGCCGCAGTTAGCGCATTCAATCTCCGTCCGCATCCCATCGGGGTCAGGCAACCGCTTGACAGCGCCGGGAATTTCCTCATCGAAGCTTGGCCACCCGCAGTTCGCCTCAAACTTGTTTTCTGAACGGTAAAGCGGCGTGCGGCAACGTTTGCAAACGTAGGTGCCTTTATCCCAAAAAGCGAAGTACTTGCCCGTGAAGGGCGCTTCGGTACCTTTGTTAACGATAACCTTTTCTTCCTGTGGAGAAAGCTTAACAGTTTGATTTTGAGAAGCAGACATAAAAATCGCCATTCAAGAGTATGTTTTAGGCGGCTAAAAAAGGCTTCTGCAACCCGTTTGCCGACAAACAAATATAGGCGCAAGCAAATTAGCCTAGTGGTTTTCAGGTATGGTTGAAATTACACGATTCTTCTGGAAAAAAGCTTTCACCTCCGACGCTTTTTTGTTAGGCGAAGTTGAAAGCGCTGAAGTAGACATGATTAGCTGGCAGATAACAAGTTTCTACGTGGCTCTAACTGATGAAGCAACCAGGTCGCTGGGCTTCAAGAGACCGTTCCTTGGCAAAGTAGTCGTCTGCCTCCCAGCATCCACCATCAAAACATTCCAAGACACAGCAATCCTAAACAAGTCAATAGCTGAACTACGCGACCTCAAACAATGCAAAGAATAAAACCCACTAAACCTTTAACGGCAAACACAGATTAGCAGACGCAATAACCGTCGATAGCCCAAAAACGCTCCCCAACCCTTTTGCCGCTGGGTGGATTTGCACGTCGCCGCCGGAAGAAAAGAGAAAGAAGAGCACCGAAAATAGCCACTAAACCAACTATCCAGGCAGCAACTATAAACGGCGACGGCAAAGAAGAAGCCTTGGCATCTGGGACAGGTTGCGTGTCGGAGGCTGGCTGCGGCAGGACAGGGATTTGGGATGTTTGGAGGGCACCGGCAACCACCATTTCGCACAATGCCGTAGCCAACAGGAAGAGCAGCATCGCAATGAGGGGCTTCTTCATTTTTCCACCATTTTCTAAGGCATATTTTGCCGTTAAAAGCTTTATAGTCAACGTTTCTTGACTAAACGGCGGTTTTTTAGTCAAGGTTTCTGGACTAACTCTCAAAAAAATGAGCTTCACTTTCAGTCACCTCTCCACTCTGCAACTTGTCCTGTTCTTCGGTTGTTTTAAATACCCAAACAAGACATCATGATGCAAAGTGTGAAACGCAATGTCTGAAGAAAATGAAGACGACCAAAACCAAGAAGCCGAAGAACAAGAAACCAAAGAGAAGCAGGAAGAAACCAAGCCGAAATACGAGTTCATAGAAGACCTGCCAGGAGTAGGACCAGCAACCGCACAAAAACTCCGAGAACTCGGATACCACCAAGTAGAATCCCTAGCAATGGCTACTTCACGAGAGCTGGAGCCAGTTGGAGTAAGCGAGAAAAAAGCCTTCCAAATCATACAAGCCGCACGCTCAGCCATCGGCGTCTCATTTATCCGTGCAGACGAACTTGCCAAAATGCGAAAAAACGTCCTCCGCCTAACCACAGGCAGCAAAGCCTTAGACAAAGTCGTCGACGGCGGACTGGAAACCCAAACGATAACGGAGTTTTACGGCGAATACGGCAGTGGAAAAAGCCAAATGTGCCATCAACTCTGCGTCAACGTTCAGTTGCCCCCCGAGAGAGGCGGACTCAACGGCGCAGCCCTATATGTTGACACCGAAAACACTTTCAGGCTTGAACGAATCGTTCAAATGGCGAAGTTCTTAGGTTTAGACCCTGACACAGTGGTCAAAAACATCATTTACGCTGAAGCCTACACTTCAGACCACCAGATGTTTCTGTTGGAAAACGCCGACGAAATCATCAAGGCAAACAACATCAAACTAATCATAGTTGACTCATTAACCGCCCATTTCCGAAGCGAATACCTAGGCAGAGAAATGCTGGCGTCAAGACAGCAGAAACTCAACAAACACATGCATAAACTAATCGCGCTGGCGCGAGCATTCAACGCCGTCGCAGTCGTCACCAACCAGGTGATGGCTAAGCCGGACCAATTCTTCGGCGACGCAATCCACCCCATCGGCGGAAACATCGTGGGCCACACGAGCCACACACGCATCTACCTTCGAAAGGCGCCTCATGGACCCATACGGATTGCAAGGCTAGTTTCAAGTCCGTATTTGCCTGAAGGAGAGGAAATACTTAAAGTAACCGAGAACGGAATAGAGGATGTCTCCGAAGAGGAGAAAGCAACTAAAACCCGCGGACGGTAAACATGCCGATTTCACAAGCCTTAGTAACACGATACTTCCAACTCATAGTAGCCAGGCAATTCAGCGAAGCAGAACGCGAGTTGGAACGGGTAAAACAGAAAATGCAGAAAACCGACTGGAACAGAGGATACTTCCGAGCCCTCTACGGCATCTACCTCGCACGCAAAAACAGCGCCACCGACGACTACGCTTTCCTCTCAAAAATCGACCTCAGCGACAAAGTAGCCCTGCACAACTACAGAAAAGAGTTCCTTGAACACATGGGCAACGGCTTACACGGAGACTTCGACCGCGGATACTTCTCAGCATGGGCAGACTGCATGCGCATCATAACACGCATGGACATCCCGGCGCCGCAGAACGGAAACGCAAAAGCAAACACCGAAGAAAAAATAGAAACCCTTCGAAGCGACAAAAGCCAAGCAACAATCGCCAATTTCCTCCAGAAAAAAGAAGAATAACTCTTTTTAAAAAAGAAAAATTAAATGTAAATTTTGAATAGTGTGAAGAACAGCACGAAAAACGGCAGCCAAGCGAAGAAGTACATTATTACGGCTGTGCTGAGGATTTTTGATTGCTTCTCGATCTTTTTTGAGTATATTGCTTTCAGCGGGTAGTAGGATCCTAAGTAAATGAGAAGGGCGATGGTGAAGGCGTCGATTAAGGTGCTCAGGTCGTTTAAGTGGTAAGTACAAGGCTAACGCCGCGCTTATGACCGCCGCAACTACTCCTAACGCGACCCGAATCCAGTAAAGCTGCACAATAGGCGTCATGTCACAGTAACCCTTGGCAAAGTATATTTTACTCTACCTTAAAAAAGATGCCTAGTTATAAATCGTTTCTGCCTCGAAAAAGCAGCATCCAAACAATTCCAGTGGGCAAAAAGGTTTTTTTCATAAACAGGTTAATTACTGAAAAACTACATGATGATGCTGGCATGCGCAAAAAAGAATTTTCAAGCTTCGATCTTGCCGCCGTCACAAGCGAATTGAAGCGTTTGATAGGCGACGCCAGAGTGAACAACATATATCAGCTTGACGAAAAAACATTGATTTTTAAACTTCATAAAGCCAACTTGCCGCCGATCCGCTTAGTCATGGAGGCTGGGCGAAGGTTACATTCAACGGTTTACGCTCAGGATAGTCCAGCTGCCCCACCAGCTTTCTGCATGTCTCTGAGAAAATATCTGCGTGGAGCATGGGTGGTAAGCATTGACCAGTACGAGTTTGAAAGGATTGTTTCGGTGACTTTTAGAACCAAGGAAGGCGAGCTTAAGCTTGTGGTGGAGCTTTTCGGCGACGGCAACTTCATCTTGGTAAACGACAGAAACGTGATTTGGCAAGCCCTGTTTCTGAAGCGTATGCGTGACCGCAACATCTTGCGTAACGAGGTTTTGGTGGTTCCTCCTCCAAGAGGCAAGAACCCCTTCAAAGTTTCATTGCCCGAAATGTCGGAGACGCTGAAAAACGCTGGTGAAACCGAAGTTGTTAGGGCGATGGCGCGGATGTTCGGCATCGGCGGAGTCTACGCGGAAGAGGTGCTGCTTAGAGCCAGCGTCGACAAAACCAAGCTATGCATGAACCTGTCAGACGACGAGGTAAAGGGAGTTTTTGATGCACTTCAGGGGTTGCTTTCAAAGATTGCGGCAGCCACCTTGGAACCAAGCATAATCCTCGACGAAGAAGGAAACTTTTTGGATGTAGTGCCGCTTAAGCTTAAGCGTTACGAGGGCTGCAAAACCCAAGACTACGGCACTTTTAATCAGGCTTTAGACGAGTTTTATCTTCGGGTAACCACGGCTGAAAACGCGTTTTCCAGCGTTGAAGCTGACAAGCTAAAGCTGGAAGCGGAACGGCTAAGAAGGATGGTTGCGGAACAGGAAAAATCCATCCATGAAGACGAAGCCAAAGCGGAACGGGACAAACTAATCGGAGACGCCATTTACGCTCATTTTAATGAACTGCAAATGTTTCAGGATAAGCTTTTGAATGCGAATCGAGCAGGCAAAGATTGGGAAGTCGTGATTGAGGAGGCTTTGGCGGCTAAAGAAGCTGGCGGCGTGCCTGAAGGATACATTCAATCGTTTGATGGACGCAACCTCGCCCTTAACCTTTGCATGGATAACTTCCAGTTCAGTTTTAGTCTGCGGGATTCGCTTTTCGAGAACGCCAACAGCTACTATGAAAGAGGAAAAAAGGCGAAGCAAAAATCCCAAGGTGCCTTGTCGGCTCTGGGGGATTCTAAGAGAAAGCTGGCTAAAATTGAAAGGGAGCTAAAGGCGGCAGAGGAACTGAAAAGCCTCAAGCCTGCGGCGTTGATGGAGGCGCTTGCGAAACGTAAGGTGGAGACGGAGAGTCGGGAGTGGTACGAGAAATTCCGTTGGTTCACTTCTTCCGACGGCTTCTTGGTGGTTGCCGGCAAAGACACGGTCAGCAACGAGGTTCTCGTGAAGAAGTATGCTGCGCAGGAAGACGCTGTTTTCCACGCTGAAGTTTCAGGCGCCCCCTTCGTAATCGTTAAAGCCGAAGGAAAAACCATAAGTGAACAGGCGCTTCGTGAAGCAGCCGAGTTTGCAGCTTCTTTTTCCCGTGCCTGGCGAGAAAACGCGGGTTCAGCCGACGTCTACTGGGTAAAAGTTGACCAACTCAACAAGAGCGGTCCTTCAGGCGAATCTGTCCCTCACGGCGCCTTCGCAGTCGTGGGCAAACGCAACTGGATAAGAGGGGTGCCTCTCAAAGTCGCTGTGGGAATAATAGTTAATGAAGAAGCAAGCTTCGTCGGCGGACCTTTGGAGGCGGTGAAAGCAAAAACCAAAGCCTACGTCGTGTTGTTGCCAGGTGACTACGTGGGCAAGGAGCTTCTTCAGAAGATTCTTCGGTCGCTGATGGTGAAGTTGCCGAAGGAGCAGCGGGAAAAAACAGGGAAAACCTCTATTGAGCAAATCCGCGAGTTCGTACCCTACACTAAGGGAACCATAGCTGAAAAAGCGGCTTAGATGGTTTTGCCGAGGCTGGACCTAAAAGGAGAAAGAAAAATGCAAAAGCTTTCATTCACGACCGCTGCAAATAAAATCGCGAATTCAACCAGAGCCTTCTCAGCCAGTCATATGCATTTTTGCCTAAAAATAGAAGTGAAAACGCAACGTTTCACAACAATATGTTGGGGAAACAAAAAAAACGTTTTGCGATAGATATTTCGATAATAGCGTCAAGAAATCGTTAACTTAAAAAAGCGCAAAATTTGAAATAAAGAATGAGGGGGGAAAGTTCTAAATCGAGTTTACTTTGATTTGGCTTCTGCTTCTGCTGCTTGGAACAGGTTCTTGACTGCTTTTTGCCTGTATTTCTGGGCCAGTGTTTCGGCTGTGACGTAGGTTAATGCTTCTTCGGGGCACCATTTGACGCATTGCGGCTCTTTTGTGTCGTTGTCTGTGCAGCTGTTGCATGTGAAGACGGTTTTCTTTTCAGGATGCATGTTCATGGCGCCGAATTGGCATGCGCTGATGCACCATCCGCAGCCGTTGCATGCGTTTTCGTCGACGCGGATTATTCCCGAGTTGTCTTCTTGGCTCAGGGCGTCTCTTGGGCAAGCGGCTACGCATGCGGGGTCTTCGCAGTGTCTGCATGTGATTGCCATGTTCATGAGCGGGCCCATCCTCATGGCGCGTATGCGTGATTTTGTCGGGTTGAAGGTTTTCTCGTTAACCATGCTGCAAGCGTACTCGCAGACACAGCAGCCTATGCATTTCTCTGGGTCAGCGGTTACGAATTTTCTGTCTTGTGGGCGTACCATTTTAGTTGCCTCCTTCAGGTGCCTTTCGCCACGGTTTGGCTTCTTGGGCTGCTTTCATTGCGTTTTCGGCAATGTATGCTAAGTCGCCGAGTCCTACCTGTTGTAGGCGTTCAACGGTTGGGATGCCGTCAACTGTCCATCCGCGTGAAGCATAGTAATCGTCTAAGCCAACTGCCATTTCTTCGTCGTTTACGCAGACTCCTTTAGCTGGTCCTTCGTCGGGAACTGGGAAATGCTTTATTTTGTATGGTACATCGTCGTATTTGCGTGTGCCTTTGCCTTCACGTATGTTGAAGAGTCTTGCGAGGTTTTCGATTCTGTCGCCGTCTTTAATCATTTCTTCAGGTGTAATTGGGATGCCTGTGGCAAGAGTGTAGTAGTTTGTGAGGTCTTTCCAGCCGTCGTAGTATGTGCCTCTGCTGAATTTGCAGACGATGAGTGAGTCAATGATGTTGTACATGTAGCTTTCTTCTGTGATCATTTTGCCTCTGCCTTTCTCAATCTTGAAACGGTTCACTTTGCCTTTAACGTCAGGTGAGTAAGCGCCGTTTCTGAGGTGGCATGCTCCACGGAACGAGACACTAAAGCCCAAAGCCGCGGTCTTTAAGGTTCTCAGGTCGTAGCCTGGCAGCTCTAAGCCTTTGATGTGGCAGGCGTACTTGTACGCGTCTCCACCGATCATTTCTGCCGCTTTAGCGACCCCTTCAGCTAAGATATTGCCTAGCCAGCCTTCGCGTTTGCCAATCTTGTGGATTTCCGCAATCAATGCTTCTGCGTTGCCGAATTTGAGGTCGATTCCGTCAGTTTGTTCCTTTGTGATTATGCCGTGTTCGTAGAGGTCCATTGCGAATGCTACTACGACACCGATGGATATGCCGTCCATGCCGTACTCGTTAACGATACGCATTGCCTCAATGATTGCGTCTAACCTGTCGACGCCGCAGAGTGGCCCCATGCTCCAGAGGCACTCGAATTCAAGCCTTGAAGTTGAGCCTTTGTATGGTCCTTCTGGAACAACCCCAATGTGGTCGCAACGCATACCGCAAGTTGCGCAGCCCACAATTTTCTTGACGTAATGCTCGTTAAAGTATTCGCCGCTGACTTTGTCGGCGCCTTCAAAAGTTGCGTTCGTCCAGTTCCTCGTCGCCAACGCTGAGAGGGAATTGAGGACAAGAACGTTTTCAGGTGTTCCCAAGGTTTTGTATTTCTTGGTTGACGGACCCTTCATGCGTTCATAAATCATTTTAACGAATTCTCTGAAGCCGTCAAGGTTTGCGACGTTAACGTCATGTGTTCCCCGTACAGCGACTGCTTTGAGGTTTTTGGAGCCCATAACTCCGCCCATTCCGCTTCTTCCAATGGCGCGGAACTCGTCATTTATGATTGCTGCAAACCTGCAAAGTTTCTCGCCTGCTTCGCCGATGGCTGAAACTCTAATGTAGAAGTCGCCTAGTTCCTCGCGGATTTTATGGTCAGTTTCGTTAACCGTAGCGTATTTTAGGTATTCCGCATCGCGGATTTCAACTTTGTCATCGTCAAGCCACAGGTAAGAAAGCTTCGGAGCTTTACCGGTGATAACGACGGCGTCGTATCCTGCACGTTTGAGGTCTGGACCAAAGAAGCCGTGGGCTTCAGCGTTGCCGATTCCGCCGGTGGCTGGTGATTTGGAAACGACGGCGTAGCTGTTTCCGCCTGTTGGACCCATGGTGCCGCTGAGTGGACCCGTCAAATAGATTATTGGGTTTTCAGGGTCATAAGCGTCGGTTCCTGGTTTTGAATTGTCAAACAATAAGCGGATGCCTAAGCCTATGCCGCCGATGTAATCTTTCGCCATTTGTTCTGACAATGGCTCGTTTCTTATTTCGCCTGTTGTGAGGTTAACATGTAAAATTTTTCCTGCGTAAGCAAACATGATTTTTCCTCGCTCTTCTGTTAACGGAAGGCAATTAAAAAGTATATTAAGTTAATGGCTGGTTCATTTAAAAATTCAAGGCTTAAATCGACCTGTTTTGGCATGCATAACGCAAAAAAAGGCGTTATTTTCTGTTTCGCCCTTTTGAGGGTGTTTGAGAGTTGGTTTTGTCTTGTTTTTTTGTTGGACTTTTGCTGTTGGTATAAGTTGAGACTTTTTGGCTTTTGATGTTTTGGGTTGCTTTTTTGGTTTGGGGCTTGAAGGCGGGCTCTGCGTCGTGTTCTATGTTGGGATGGGCGGGTTGCGACTTTCTATGTTGACTCAACATAGACGGCATTGTCGGATATGGGCGGATTTCTGCTGGGTCGACGGATTTTTGTCTCGAACAGCAATCAACATGTTGCAAGCCAAATTTGGAGAAGGCGGGGAGCGAAAACTTAAAGCAACCCAGAAGCCTCTCCTTTCGGCAGGCGCAAACCATGAACCGAACCCAAGCCTTAAAGCAAACAGCAGCCAAACAGGGTTCAACAGGAAACTTCCTCATCTTCAACCCATTCAACATCGTGTATTTCACGGGTTTTTCAGGCGCAACGGCTCTTCTGGTTCCCGAACGAGGGGAAAACGTGCTTTTCGTAGGCGGCGTAAACTACGAGCAAGCCAAGGCAGAGGCAAAAGGCTTAACCGTTGAGCTCCTGAAACGCGGCGAAAGCCTCATGGAGAAAATCGCAAAAAAGTTCCCCGCCCAAAAATACGGGGTCGATGCTTTGCCGATTGAGAGTTGGCGTGCCCTTTCCAAAGCGGTCGGCGGAGAAGAAAAACTGGAGCCTTCAGGGAACCTCATTCTAAAGTTGAGGAGCGTCAAGGATGAGCAGGAAATCGGGTTGATTAGGGAGGCTTGCAAATTGGCGTCTGAAGGCATGCGGGTGGCTTCTGAGGTTATCCGTCCAGGCGTGAAGGAGATTGAGGTGGCAGCTGAGGTTGAGTATGCTATGCGGAAAAGTGGGTCAAACGGCACAAGCTTCGACACCATCATTGCGTCGGGACCAACATCAGCGTATCCACATGGCTCCTGCTCAAGCCGAACAATTCGCGAAGGAGAGTTGGTGGTGGTTGATTTAGGCGCAACCGTCGGCTTTTACCGCTCAGACATGACCCGAACATTCGTTGCTGGGAAACCCGAGGAAAAACAGCGGAAAATATATGAAACGGTAAAGCAGGCGCATCAAAGGGCCTTCGAAACCATAAAACGCGCGTTTCAGCGCAAGAAGTTGATGGGGCGGCAAGACGGATTATTGAGGCGGCGGGTTTCGGCGACTTCTTCGTACATAACCTTGGGCATGGGGTAGGCTTGGAAATTCATGAAGCGCCCGTTTTGAGCCCTGACAGCAAAGATATTTTGGCGGTTGGAAACGTGGTGACGGATGAGCCTGGAATTTACCTGCCAGGGTTCGGCGGAGTAAGAATCGAAGACACAGTTCTCGTCACCGAGGACGGCGCAGAAAAACTTACGGTTGGACCCTACAGCTTGGCAAGTGAGCCCTAAGGTAAAACTAATAAAGCCTGCCTCTTCTTCTATTTTCTGAAGCTGAAGTTTTGGATAGACCAGCCATCATACTTGTAGACTTACAGAACGATTTTGTGTCGGGAACGATGAAGGTTGACAGCGCCAAAGGCATTGTGGAACCTTTACGAAGACTTGTCACGGCTGCACGTCTAAACAACATCCCAGTCATCTACAGTAATGACGCACATTACCCTCAAGACCCTGAAGTCACAATGAAATGGGGCAAACACGCCATAAAAGGCACCGAGGGCGCGCAAGTTATCGCTGAACTGCAACCCGACCCAACCAAAGATTACGTTGTGGAGAAGCGGACTTACAGCGGCTTTTTCGAGACGGGTTTAGATTCGCTTCTTCGGGGGCTCTACAAGGGTGACGGCGTAAAGACGGTGGTTCTTGGCGGCTTGCATACGCACATGTGTGTGCGTCACACGGCAGCCGACGCCTTCTTTCGGGGATACCGAATAGTGGTTGTTAAGGACGGCGTGGAAGCGTTCACCAAGGAAGACCAAGAGCAAGCCCTAAAGTACCTTGAAAACGTTTACGGCGCAAGAATATTACCAGTTGACGAAGTAATATGGGAACTCGTTAGGTGAAACATATGCCGAAAATCTTGCTTGTTTTTGATTCAAAACGGGAAACACAGAAGCGATGGCTATATCTGTGGCGAAAGGCTATGGCAGACAGTTGCAGCTTTGGTTTTAAAGTTGAGCGCAGCTTAACGGCAGCCCGCCAAGTAATTTACCCAGAAATCTTTGCTTTTACCGACGGTTTTTGCGCCGTTTTAGCGGTGTTCTCTTTGAGAACAGTTAGGGAACAGTTTGGAACGAATGTGTTCTTGGGGGAGCATTATTAGGTGCCTAGCTGACTTAGCTGAGCGGTGAAAAACCAAATGATAGAAAAAAAACTGATACTTTGCGGAATACTCGCCATAGCAATCGGAATAGCAACAATCGTACCGTTAGAATACATGATGGCTGCCCAAACTCAAGTAAACGCTAGAAACAGCTTGCTCACCCATGGTTTAACGTCAATGTCCCCTACGTCTACGTCAACCTTCAACAAAGCGGCGCAAACAACACAATGACATGGGACGGAGTTACATATTCAAGGAATCGCAAACTTCACTTTAACCCCTGCCGGCATGGACTCTCCAAGGTGCAGACGCCAAAATCGAATACTACCAGTTCCAAATCTCCTCTGACCAAGGACCAATCGCCAACATATCCTACTCAGTTGCCTTAAGCATAGAAAGATTCCCAGCTGGAAACAACATCAACGACATTCCCGGCGTTCCAGGCGGCGGATACACAGCCATAACAGGCGGCGGACAAAACAAGTGGGTCTTTGCGAACGGCGTCGCATACAACGGCATTCCAAACTACAACGGCTACTGCGGTGGAGGAAGCTGCTTCTATGACATTGCAGGCAACAACCTAGCGCCAAACACAACCAACCAAACCTTCACTACAGGAATTCTCAGTGCCTCCATCACGAATTACAATGGAAACAACCAAAACCAAGCAATATCTGAACTCAGAAACGCTAAAACATTATACATCGACGTAAGCAGAATTTGCTCAGTCAGCTACAACGGCAACGTCACAGTCAACACACCATCAAGCAACCAAGTTCTACAGCACATAGTGCTTACAAAAGAAGGCAACGGATTCGTCTACGGCACCTACACGCAGGGAGAAGTGCCATTCCCGATGGAGACACCATCAAACCCCACAGGACTTGGCAGACAACACCATCTTCATCGTCAACATTGATTCCAAGCAACTCCACTGACACCACACCATAGGTCGATGCAGACTTGGCTAACGACGAACTCGAAGGCAACACATTAACAGTCTATGCATACGTTGTCCACGCAGCTAAGCCAGTGGGAACACAGAGACGTAACCAGAGGCGCAAACCTTAAGCAGCACAAGCGTTGCGCTTCAGGCATCTGCAGAAGCTTGAAGATATGGGTTTAATCGAGAAAAACAGTTATGGCGACTACATCTTAAAAGAGAAAACAAACATCAACGGGCACGTCTGGGTCGGCAAAAACCTCGTGCCTCGCTTGATGTTCTATTCCTTCTTTTTTCTCGGAGCTTTCGCCGCCGAGATAACGACAATAATGTTGACGTTCCTAATAAAAGGAATTGTAATTCAAGTCAGCTTCCTCTTTCTAACAGGCATGACTGGGGTCGCGATGATTCTATTTCTGATCGAGGGAGTTTTACTTTACAGAAAGCTCAACCCGAACCGCACATGACGCAGGTGAGACAGATGGGGAAAGAAGAAATTCTTGCTGCAATCGAGTTGGCGTTAAGCACCCAAACTCAGTATGGGCTATCGGTTGAATATGACTCTGAAGGCAACCCGGTAATCAAGGTGGCGCCATCAGTCAAAGCCAAATCTGGCGGCACATAGCGAGTTCAAGAAGACGGCACCCGCGAAGGCGGGTTATTCAGGATGGTTTTGATGGTAAATTCTGCTGTGAACATACAGTGAAACGGATCCTACTATCAGTGCTATGATGCTGCCTGCGAAAAGCGGCAGTGTAAGGAGGTTTCCGTAGTTTGCGATTTCCTGCTGCCACTCCCAAGGGTACCTTTGGGTCCACAGAGGCCAAGCACCCAATCACCAGATACGTGAACCCGAGCGTCGTCACCAGCATCGCGGCGTGCTCCTTGTTGTCAACTCTCGCCGCCTGAATGTCCCGTATGCAGTAAACTGTAAGCATCAACGTTCCGACCAGCGCCATTGCGAGAAGAAGGGGGATTGTTAGGTGCCACAGGGGCATGTAGAAACGGGTGATTTGCCAATTCACGTAGAACCCATGCAGCGTGCCGTACAGGTTTGGCATCACAAAACACACGTCGCCGACTCCGAAGAAAACCAGCAGCAAACCAATTATCAACTGGTGACCCTTAACAAACGACGCCGTTTTGTAGGCTGGATTTGATTGTTTCAGAGCAGGCTTCACCCAAACCAAAGCTTTTGAATTTGATGTGGGCCCGAGGTGATTTGAACACCTGACCAACAGATTATGAGTCTGGCGCTCTACCGAGCTGAGCTACGGGCCCACGTGGCTTCTCTTTTAATATTGCTGTTTCATACTGCATTTAAACATTTTCCGCTTTCGAACAGGCAGCTTGCCGATTCGTGCCGCGGCGGGTTAGGGTTTGCCGAACCATTTTTCAAACCACTGCGCGTAGAAAGTGAGGCATTCTTTGCGCCAAGCCGTTTCGCCCTCGTCTTCCCGCAGGCAGCTGACAACTTCCAAACGATGAGTAAGCTCTTCTTTTGCCTCTGCAAGATACCTTTCAACATCGTCAAGCATGTCGTTGCCGCCTGAAGAATAATCCTTCAAAGTATCCCTAAGAAAAACCCTTTTTTGCTTAATCAACAGTTCAAGTTTTCCCTCTTCAGCTGCCACACATAACACCCCATTTCTGCTAGGAGTTGCTTGATTAACAGCATTAATTATTTGAATCTTTCTTAAACATCAAGCAGCCTAACGCTGGGTTCGCTCGTAATGGAACAGGTATTCTTGGGCGTAACCTGCGTATTTGCCGAAGTAGCTTCTGCCCCACTCGTTAAGCTGCATATATTGCCCGTTGCTAAGCGACTTCTGCAGGGAAACCTTCGCCGAAAGCTCTGGAGGCAACTCGTCAGCGTAGTGGCGAAGGATGATGCGTCGGATCCAAACATCCACGGGAAACGCCTCGGTTTTGCCCAAAGAAAAAAGCAGCACACAATCCGCCACCTTCAACCCAACGCCGGGAAACTCAACAAGCGCCTTGCGGGCCTCAAGATAAGGCAGGGCTCTGAAGGAGTCAAGGCGGATTTTTTCGTCTAAAATTTTTTGCGCTGTTGCTTTGAGGTATTTTGCGCGGTAACCCAGACTGCACGCTTCAAGCTCGCTGACGCTTGCGGAAGCCAACGCCTCCGCAGACGGGTAAGCATAGAAGTCCATGCCGTCGAAGCGTGTTTTTTTCCCGAATTTCTCCGCGAGTTTGCCAAGCATAACCCCGATGGCGGGTATGTTCTTGAAGGTTGCACAGATGTAGCTGACGAGGCATTCCCACGGTTCTTGGCGAACCATACGCAGCCCCACGTAACTTTTCAGCGCCTCACGGATGTATGCGTCTTTGCCTACGCACCGCCTAATCTGCTTAAATCGTCGTCTAAACCGAAATAACGCTTGACAAACCCTTCGTCGACCCCGTCGAACTCTAAACTGCAACCGCAATGGCGAATCTTGAAAACGCGTTCTCCAACGACGCCGTACCACCAGCCGCCGATTTTCCGCCACCTGAAAACCTGTCCGCAGCAAAGCGTAAGATCCAAGTCAAATGGGACATCAAGCTGCATGCTGTTACTGCTCCAGAAACTTTTCGGGCTTAGGCACTTCAGGCGACAATCCTTTGCGTCGACGCAAATCGCCGATTACCTCTGAAGCCAGTTTTTGAGGCATTTTTTCCCAGTGGTCAAAGAACGACTGCCAAAAAGCCCTACCTGACGTTGTGGACCGCAGTTCTTTTGAGAAGCCGAAGGTTTCGGAAACAGGGATAAAGCCGCTAATGACTGCCTGGAGCCCCTTTTGTTCAAACAAAGTGACTTTTCCGCGTCGTGTAGCAAGTATCCTTGAGGTTTCGCTGACAAGCTCAGACGAGACCGTCAGAACTATTCTGTAGATGGGTTCCAGCAGCACGGGCGGCGCCGACAAAAAAGAGCCGAAAACAGCTTTTCCAACTCCACGCATAACTTGGTCACAGTCAAATTCGCTGCCAAGCTGGAAATCAACCAAACTCACTTTCAGGTGCCGTACGGGTTCACCGCACAGCGGACCCGCTTTGCACGCGAACTCAAAAGCGCCGATGAGCGCCTCCAAAACCTCCTCGGAGAGGGGCTCGGCTTTTCCGCTGCAATCCAGCAGCACATTGCGGTGCTCATCAACAGAGAGGATACTTACTTGCCCCTCGATTTCCTGCCCGTCAGGAGCAACCTGCACCCAAAAACTGCTTTGCTTGTCAGGACTCTTCGCCAAAGCCACCACCCCGCCAACCTCGACGCTTTCCATGTAAACAACTCGGGGCGAAGAAACCGTGACATCTAAGCCGCTTCCTTTGAGCTGGTTGATTGCGACTTCCAAATGCAACTCGCCCATGCCGCTAAGCAGGTATTCGCCTGTGTCCTTGTCCGCGGCGACTTTGAGGTTGGGGTCTTCAGCTGCAAGCTTCTGAAGCGCGTCGAGCAGGAGAGGAATTTCCTGGGGGTTTTTCGGTTCAACTGCCAATGTAACGACGGGTTCGGAGACGTAGCTTATGCCCTCGAAAGGAACCATGCCAGCTTTATGTGCCACGTCAACGAGGGTTTCTCCAGCCTTAACGTCGCCTCTCAAATTTAGCGAAGCCAAGTTGCCAGCCGAAATCGAATCCACCTCGTCCCTAAGCGCACCCATATCCACGGAAACCTGATTCACAACCGTTTCAGCCAAAGCATCGACAAGATGCAGCGTCTCTCCCTTCGCAAGCTTCCCCGAGAACAGCCTGCCAGTCGCAAATGTACCGCCTTTTCCGTCGGAGTGAACGTTGGTTACGCAGAAAACCGTGGGTCCATCGTCGCTGCATTCAACAAGGGCTTTCCCAATCGGGGAGCCAACCTGCCCATCCCAAATCTCCTCGATACGGTAGGCTTGGGCTTGGCGTGGGTCTGGAATCTTCTTGATTGACATTTCAAAAATTGCTTGGTAAACAGGCAGACTCTTCTGCAGCTTCACGCTTGCGCCCAGATGATAAGCCTTTACGATATCGGAGAATTTTACGCCGTTTTGCTTGGCCATGTTCAACGTGAATCCCCAGCCATGCAGTGCGGAGCCGAAAGCCACGTTTCCCAAGTTAGCATCGACCTTCCATCGGCTTCGGAAGGGTTCTTGAGTGTAGAGTTGTATAAGGTCGTTGAAGCCGCTGATTATGTGGTCAAGTTTCTTCTGTATTTGCTCCTCGTTTAGCTGCAACTCAGTAATCAGCCTGTCAACTTTGTTGATGAAGAGCACTGGGCAAACGCGTTCTTCAAGCGCTTGACGCGTCACGATTTCGGTTTGAGCCATTATCTCTTCAACAGCGTCCACGACTACCACCGCACCGTCAATAACGCGCAGAGCCCTCGTGACCTTGCCCGTGAAGTCCACGTGCCCAGGGGTATCGACAAGGTTGATTATGTAGGGGGTTTCGGCGGTTTTGTAGAGCAGGGTGATGTTGGCTGTTTTAATCGTGATTTTGCGTTTCTGTTCTTCATCAAGATAATCCAGCACCCGCGCGGTTCCAGCCATGGCGGGCGAAATCAAACCTGCACCTGCCAGCAGCGAGTCGGCAAGCGTGGTTTTGCCGTGGTCGATGTGGGCGATTATGCCGATGTTTCGAATAAGCTCTTTTCTTCCCATAAGCTGCTGAATCTGCGCTGTCTGCTTGAACCTCGGCATAGCTAAACCAAACAGAATCTCAATATCGCCGTCGCCCTATTAAATTTATAATTCCGCCTTTCCTTGACGTGCACAAATATTTCAAAAATAGAGAGTTGACGTTTTTGTTAGCACAAAAATAAACGTTGGAAATATAGGAAAGATATGGGACTCTTTAAAATTACTTCTTCAGTTCTACAACTAAAAGGTCAACTTCTGTGTTGCCGGTGTTGACTGCTTCGTGGTTTTGTTCTTTGAGAAAAACAACTTCGCCCTGCTTTAAGTCCAGTTCCTGAGTTTTCCCTTCAGAAGTAAGTTTCAGATGTCCGCCCTTCAAAACGTAGACTACATGCTCCGGGTGATGATGCATTTCGGCTGAAGCCCCAGGCGGAAAAACAACCTCGAGAACACGCACACGCTCGTTTTCATTAAGAAGCTTGTAGACGTTGGAAGCGATAGTCGTGGGATCCATTGCGTTTTCAGTTTTCATCAAAATTTGATTCACCTCCGCAGTGAGATGAAGATGCACGAGTGATTTTGAATTTAAATAGTTTTGTTGTTGCCTAAGGCGGACAACTTAATTTTTGATTTGCCGCGCAATTTGGAAACGCAAGAGTTATTTCACAATTGCTTGTACTCTGCCTACTTTGCCGTCGGTTAGCCGCACCTTGATTCCGTGCGGATGAGTCGAGCTGTTGGTGAGGATATCTTTGACGACACCTTCAGTCAGTTTGCCGCTTCGCTGGTCCTGCTTTAGCACGATTCTAACGTGTAGACCCGACTTGATTTGGCTTCTCTGCTGATTAGGTTCCATTCCCGCCATACACGGCTTGCGGCTTATAGTGCCTTCGCATGACTTATTCACAAAGCGATGTTGACAATGCCATCGCTACGGCGATTTTCTGCCCCAAGTCGAAGCATGAAGACAGGTTACCTTCGTCCACTTCTTTGGATTCAAGGATTACCCAGCAACCATTTTCATCTTTAAAGCAACGCCATCTTTTCAGTTCTTCCCGAATTGGAATGGTATATGACTAGAAGAGTTTTCGGCAAGTCATCTGCCCCGTGGACTAAATGTCGTTAGAAGGGATAATAGCTTTGCATTTTCGATGTTAAACTTATAATTCGCCGACTCAGTAATCGTACCCTAGAAGGAGCCGACAGGTGAAAAACCCCATAATCGTCCCAGTTGACCAGTTAAGCCAAGAGCCTTACCGTTCGGTTTTGTGCTTCCCAAATCCCAGCGAAGCCGAACTGCAAAGTCGCCTAGCGGAACTGCGCAGCCACGGGGTCTTGGCTCTTGAGTTTTCTGGTGCAGCCAGCCTCCACGGTATCGGCGTTCCAGTTTTAGGTAAGGGTTTTGTGGGGGTTGTGGTGGTTGTGCATTTGAACGGGGAGAGAGTTGCTGTTAAAATCCGACGCATAGACGCTGACCGAGCTGACCTGCTACATGAGGGACAGATGCTGTCGAAGGCGAACTCTGCAAACGTCGGTCCCACCTTCTTGGCGGCGAGCAAAAACTTTCTTTTCATGCAGCTCATCGACGGCAGTTTGCTTCCTGATTGGCTGGAGAAAAACAGGGATGCGGCGGTTGTTAGGCAGGTTTTGGGGGAGGTTTTGGAGCAGTGTTTTAGGCTGGATCAGGCAGGCTTGGACCATGGTGAACTTAGCAAGGCACCGAAACATCTGCTTGTCGACAAAGCCCAGAAGCCGTTTATTGTTGATTTTGAAACCGCCAGCATCGAGCGGCACGTGGCGAACGTCACGTCGGTTTGCCAGTACCTTTTTGCAGGCAACAGCGCTAGTTCTCATTTAATCGGCGAAATGTTTGGTCAGGCAGAGCAGCTAAACACAGTAGATGCTTTGAGAAGATACAAGCAAGAGAGAAATAGGGAAAACTTTGAAGACTTAATGCGAAGGTTGCCGTTCTCAGTATCTAAGCCTTAGCCTGTTAAGCCACGACGTCCTGCAGCCTTTTCTGTTCCCGAGCTTGTTTAATTTCCAGCGCGATGCGTCTGCCCATGTACATGTTTTCGCCGTATTTGAGGTAGGCGTAGGGTGAGGTGCCGATGCCGACGTTTGTTCCTGCGACGATGCGTGCGCTGATTTCGAACGTGAAAATTCTGAGGTCGTCGGTTACCACGGTTTCCAGGCAGAATGGGCCGATGATTCCCGGCGGCGCCAGCTCTTTGGCTTTTTTGTGGACGTTGTCGCCCATGCGCATCAGTTCAGGCAGAAGCGATTCGCGGAGAACTATGGGGAAGTTGCCGACGATTGTGTAGGTTGGGCTGATGTCGATTTCGAGTTGTTCGGCTGCGGGGATTTTGCCGATGGAGTCCACGGCTGATTCGTAACGGCGGTCCATTGCAAGCAGTTCAACTTCGTCGTTTAGGATGCTGCTGAAGTAGCTTGGGTAAACGTTGACGCCAAGAGCATACTCCTGCAGGTGAATCGCAGCCAAATCCGTCTCCTTGAGCAAGCCGCGTTTGACGAGTTCGTTGAATTTTTTGTGGAAGCTTTTGGGTGAATTCGCCAAGAAGTATCCTCTGCCGCCTTTGGCGCCTGGCAGTTTAGCGATGATTAAGCGGTCGATGTCCTCGGGTGTTTTGAATGTAGCTGGCAAAAGCAGCCCTGCCTGCCGCAGCCAATCTTCCTGGGATTTGCGGTTGGCTTCCCAGTCGAGCAACTGGCGGTTTCCGAACATTGGCACGTTGAGGCTGTCGGTTAATTCTTCCGTGCTCAAATAGGCGGTGAAGGAGCCGTGTGGAATCAAAATGACGTTTAGGCTGCGGAGTTTCTGCTGAAGCTTCTCGTCCAAAAGTTCGGTGAAGTCTTTAACTATGATTAGGTCGTCGACAAGCGGGAATTTCTTGTACATGATGGCGTCTTTTTCTTTGCAGACGCAAACCGTGCGGAAACCCTCCTCTTTGGCGCCCTTGAAAATGTTAAGCGAACTGTGCGAACCCAAGGTTCCGATGGCGAGTTTTTTTTGGTCGTATTTGTCAACTATTTTGCCGATGTCAGCGCCCGTTATCACGTTACCACATCCGATAGCCTGCCTTCCTTGATTGCACGTTTAACTTCCATCGCTACCCGCCTGCCTGGACCGACTTCCATGCCGTACTTGTACTTCATGTAAGGCGAAGTTGGCTCGACACAGGGGCAGCCTGGAACACGTGGGCTAACATCAAAAACATAAAACTCCAAATCCTTCGTCACCGCGCCCTGCAACGCGAATAACCCGACCATACCCGGCGGATACTCCCTCTTGCATGTTTCCACGAATTTTTCTGCGGCTTCAAAAACCTTTTCAATTTGGCTTTCCCGCATAGTTGCGCCCATGTGACCGATTTCAATGTTTTGAGTAGCAATGTTTAGTTCAAGCTGCTCCTGCGCTGGCAAGTCCAGGACGCCGTCAAGGTCGGTTTGGATTCGGCGGTCAAACCCGAGCAAGTCGATTTCGTCTGTTAGAGGCGACCAGAACAGGTTGGCGTTGAATTTTGCGCCGATGACGTATTCCTCCATTAACGCGTGGTCGAGGGCTTCCTGCGTGATTATGCCTTTGGCGATGCGGTCGCTTGCCATTTTGTCGAATTCAACGGGGTTGGAAGGATAGAAGAAGGCGCGTTCGATGGCGCGTTGTTTTTCAGCGACTTTCACGATGGCTAATCGGTCGATTTCGCTGGGTGACTTGAAGGTTTTAGGCGTCGCTATCCCGGCTTTCTGCAGCAGGTACAGTTGGTTTTTTGGGGTGTTGCGTTCTTCGGTTCGAAGCATCGAGCGGTTTCCCATCAGAGGCACGGCGAACTGGTTTTCGATTGCGTCGTAGCCTGCGTAGACTGAGAAGGAGCGATTGGGAACGAAAACCGTGTTTAGGTCGGTGAGTGCCTTGACGGAGGCTTCGTTTGTTATTTCTGAGAATTTGTCCAGCATCAAAACATGGTCGAAGATGCTTCGGTAATATTTGGTGTAGGTTTTGTCTCTGCCCCTTTGGCATACGACGACGGTTTCTAAGCCTTCCTGTTTTGCCCCTGAAGCAATCTCAAGCGCGGAGTGCGAACCCAAGACACCTAAACGTATCTTTTTAGAATCATATTTTTTTATTATCTGCTTGACGTTGTCGGTTATCATTTTTACTCCTTCAAACATTCCTTATACTCGGCTATCACCTGCGAGAGCAAAGGCGCATTAAACAGTTTATGACCTGTCATCTCGTTTGCCGCAGCCATGTACATTTCGCTGATAATTGTCTTAAGTTTAGGCGGCAGCTTCGGCGGCTGGGACTTGCACAGCGACTGCCAATCCACGATTCCTTTTGCTTCGCCCTCCTTCTTGGCTTGCTCCAAATCCGCGTACCAACTTGTTTTCTTGTAGAATTGCCGCGCAATCTCCTTGCTTACATGCACGCCGTCATAGGTGAATCGGCATTCATCAAGTGTCCCAACAACGTCGACAATCATCAGCTCTCTATGGTCGTCGAAGGCTAACTCGATTTTTCCATCTTCATTTCGCAACCCCGCTTTCGAAGCCATTTCACTTATCGCTTCATCCACCTTAAGCAGGACCGCCTTGATTTTTTCAAGTTCCTCATCGGTTAACCCAGCCATTTTCTGAGCTTGCTGCCAAGTCAAGTAACGGTCTGTCTCCTCCAGTTTGGTGCTGACGTCGAAGATGGGTTTCGTGAGTTGCTCGCCTGGTTTAGGGTAGTGGTCTAATCCTAAATCCTCAGGTTTGATTTTTCCCTGCTCCAGCCTCTTAAAAACCGAAGACCCTTCGGGTAAGCCGTTGCGGTAGATGATTTCCAGCGGAATCAGGCAGTTCTTCAGCTCGGGGGTGTACATGCTGTAGTCATGGACGAGTTTGCCGTTGACTACGCTGGTTTTGGGTTCGTAAACGTTGATTAAGCTGACTTCCATGATGCTTGTCGGCTGCTTAACTTCCTTGATTTTGACGGCTTTTCCGTTTGCGCCGACTAAACCGCGGTAGTGGGATTTAACGCCTTCCCGCTCAAGCTGCTCAAAACAGTATGCTCCCATGAGGCAGAGAGCCGCTCCTTTGCCGCCTATGTGGTCAGGCATTTCGCCCCAGTCAAAAACGCTGTATCGGTCTGAGAAAAGAAACCTGCCGACGCCCATAGAGTCAGCTGTTGGTTTTTTGATTATTTCGAGGTCTTTGACGCTACCCATCCAGTTCGCCACGTCTTAGGCTAGCAGTGTTATCTGCTTTACCTTATATCGTTTTATCTTGTGGAAAAACGATTTTGGCGGGAATTTGCGAATTGATTTGGAAGTCGACACAGATTTGGATTTTGTTGGGGCAGAATAAGGTGTTCTATTGTATAGAATTAAATGTCAGTAAGGCAATTCTAAGAAATGGCTTACGTGAAATGAAGCGCATGTATTACCATTTAATTTCCGCTGTCCTAATCGCGGTCGTTATCTCAGGAGCGTACCTTGCTTTTTCGAACTCAGCTCACCCGGCCGATACTCCGCCTCTTCTGTATAAGTACAGTGTTTCCCAAGCAAATTCCAATTCGACCTTATTTCGGGGAAGCGTTTACTTCAATGCGACGCAGGGCGCAACCGAGCAAATTAACATAACCTTCACTTCGTTGGCTTCAACGCCCATTTCAATTCCAATTGAGAACCTCACAATTACGAGTTATACGGATGAAGAAGGCTACAGCTTCTGGGCAACTGAGGCACAGCCAAACGTTATCAACTACTCGCTCACACTCAGCCAAATAAGCCTTCAACCAGAAGGCTCCAACAGCACCGTATTGACAATAAACTGGTCAAATGCGGCGCCGACAGGGACGTTTTGGTTGAACTTGTACCTTGGAAACCTCTACTTCAGCGGCCAGCATCAAAAGTACGAGGTATCATACAGTTCCGCAATTTGGCTTGGAATAGACGTCAACTCTAAAAAAGCCTGATTTCACGGTAAAGGCGCCCAGCCAAGGCTACTTGAGTTTCTTGACTGATTCGTTGGCTTTTTCAAGTTCTTTCTTTTTTGAAGCCTGATAATTCTTCACGTTTTCAGCCACAACCGAGTCCTCTAAGCCAAGAATCTTCGCTGCCGCGATTGCTGCGCCTTCCGCTTCTATTGTGACGACGGAGCCTATTCCGCTTGGAACCCGAAGGGAAGAGAATATGTCTGCTCCGCTGAAGGTTTCTGAGTACGGTGGGCACGCGATGACGGGTTTTGATGAGTTTCCGTCGATTAAGCCGCTGAGAGCGTTTGAGCGTCCCGCGACGGTGACGTAAACTACTTTTTCTGCTTCGAACTCCTTGATTAGTTCCAGCACTTTTTCAGGTGTCTTATGCGCTGAGGCAACCCGAAACTCGTAGCTTACTCCTAACAGTTTGAGGTACTTGGCTATTCCACGGGAAAAATCCAGATCCCGCTCTGAACCCATAACAATAACTGCTTTTCCAGCCATAACCATAACCTTGCTATAGCTAAAATGGAAACTAGCTAATTAACGTAGCCTGCTAGAAGTTGTTGTTGGGAAGCAACCACATGGCTTTATTACGGGTCGCCGACTTTTTTTGCTTGTTGGTTTTATGACGGAAAGCGTACAGGCTCCCAAGGAGCTGGAGTTAATCAAGCAGCTTATCGGGGAATGGAGTGTGGGCATCGCGTTGCGCACGGCGGACGGCAAGATTGTTAGTGGATGCGGGGAAATGACCGCGGTGGCAGTTTCTCCGGTGGGGGTGAACTCGGAAATAGATACTCATATCGAAGGCTACGATGACTACTTTGAGAATGATTTGTGGAGTTTTGACCAGTTAACTCGGAAAGTTCATCTTTTCGGCATAACCTCCGAAGGGGAGGCGCATGACCACATCGGCAACTGGAAAGACGAAAAAACCCTTGAACTCAAATGGAGAGGCACCTACGAAGACCAAGAAATAGAAGAGTTCATCACGGCAAAGTGGGTAAGTAAAGACCAAATTGAACTCAAAGAAATCAGCTACTCGCTGGGTCAAGCAAGATTCACAATCGACTACGTTTTTAAAAGAAAAGAAACTAACCCAGCAACTTGAGCAAAACATTTGTTAATCGTTCCGCCGCCGCTTGCACAGGGGCGGTTAAGCCTTCGCCGAACTCCATGCTTTTCGGCTCAATCAACAGCAACGCAATTTTCGCGCCGGATGCCTGCGTGATGTAGTCGCAGAAAACTCGAAGAGGCAACAAATGCGTGGTGACGGCTGCCGTGGCTGCGATTTTTTCTGCGTCGACAAGGCTGGCTTCCCCGGGCTTGTACCCCAAAACGGCTGCGTCAATCAGCAGAACATGCGTCGGGTGGAACTCCTCTATGTCGCCGAGGTAGCTTTCGGGAACCGTTTCAGCCTCAATGAGAAGAACGCTTGGCGGCAGCTTACCTAAGAGATTTTCAACAATTTTTAACCCGACATAATCGTCAGTTCGGATAGGGTTTCCAATCCCCGCCAAAACAACCTTCTCCGCATTGGCCAACCACACTTGAAGTTTTTTTTCGATTCCTTCAGCCATTAAAGCATCGTGGAAAGATAATATTCAAGCTAGAAAAAGCTTGCCCTGTGAAAATGTTGCCCAAAATCTTTGAACACGCTTGAAATGAGTTTTTAGCCTTTTAACCAAAAAAACTAAAAGCGCCAGACGCCCTTTTAGCCTAACGAGAAACAATAAAGGATGATTTTCGTTGACTAAAGTGGTCGAAGTCAAGGTTCCAGAGTCTTTGCCAGACAGAGACGTTAGAGTAGGCGCCGCGATAGAGGCCTTCCGTAATGGTTCATTAAGCGTTGGAAAAGCAGCCGAAATAGCAGAAATCCCCATCCAAGAGTTTCTTGTAGAACTCAAGAAAAGAGGCATCAAGGCATATCCCTATTCAGACAAAGAAGCTCTTAAGGAGCTTATGTTTTGACAAAAATTGTCCTGGACTCATCTGTTATTATAGCTTTAAGCACCTTAGGTTTCATGAGCAAACTTAAATCAATTTTTAACGAAATCACTGTGGCAAAAGCTGTTTATGAGGAAATCTGTTCTGCTGGGCAGGGATTAGTCGGTTCATTCGAGCTAGAAGAAGCTGTTAAGAACCGTATCATTGTGGTGAAAAATGCGACGAGCAAACTTCTTGTAACCGCTTTGTTGGACCCGTTGGCGATAGGCGAAGCTGAAACAGACGGGATAGTGCTTGATGACAAAGCCGCGAGAAGAAAAGCTAGAACTCTGAAGCTGAATGTGATCGGGACGCTCCGAGTTTTAAGAATGATGTATGATGCCAAGCTCATTGATAAAACAGAAATCATTGAGGCTTTAACAACACTCAGGGAAACGGGTTTTAGAATTAGCGACGATTTAATAATTAAGGTAAAGGATGAACTTTGAAATTACACGAAAATATACGATATGACTCTGAAGCGGACGTTCTTGTTGTCAAAGTTAAAGAGGGCGCCTTAGCCAACGAAGAAATCCTTGACAACGATGTCATCGTAGGCTGTGACAAGTCGGGAAAACTTGTTTCGCTGGAAATCCTTGATGCTTCGAAGAAAGGGCTTCTCAATGCCTTCTTAGAGCTCGCAAAATCGAAAAAAGATACAGCCAAACTTCTGATTTCCAAAATAGGTTGAAACAACGTCAACAGCTAATTTGTTTTCTTTGCCAGCGTGGGCGGTTTTCGGCGGCTATCCCAAGCGTGATGCAGCGCCAACGATGGGTGAGGCAAAAGCATTCTTGGTCCCGCGTAACGCATGACCTGTTTGACTTTTTCCTTCATGTCTGGTCGGTAACAGTGGATTGTGCATTTTCCGCAGGTGCTTTTTTTGTCTTGAAACGGGCATTTGTCAAGCCGCAGAAAAGCGTATTCTTTAAACTGCCTGCATTCGGGGCAGAGCTCGCCTTTGGTTTTGTGGTGTCCTTTACAGTAGATGTCAACCATGTAGCCTATGGTTTTCTTTTCACGCTTCATGCGTTTGTGTTCTGGGTTCGGAGGTTGGGGCTGCATTTGGAATCCGCTCAAAAGATAGGTGGCTGCACTGCACTTAAGGGTTAACCCTTACGTGTTCGGGTTATCTAAAAAAGGTTGGCGACGTGTAAAAAACACAAAGAAGGAAAAAGTTTTCCCCAAAAAGGGGTTTGGTTTAGCGGCTGACGGAGCTAAGTAGCTGTTTCTGGGCGTTGAAGACTTCTACAGTCAACGGCATTTGCCCGTATGCTGCGTGTGTTGCACACCCGAAGCATGGGTCGTAGGCTCTGAAAGCCATTTCAACCATGTTCAGTATGCCTTGGTCGACTTTGCCTTCGTGTATTAAGCCTTTGGCTGCGTCGCGTATGCTCATGCAGATTGCGGGGTAGTTGTTGGTTGTTGCAACGATGAGGTTTACGTCTTTGACCAGCGCATCTTTGTCGAGCGCGTAATGGTGAATCAGTGTGCCTCTTGCGGCTTCAACGACGCCTACGCCTTCACCTGGCGCCCCCGGCTTGTTGCGGACGTTTGTGCTGGTGATTTCAGGGTCTTTAACAAGCTCCATGGTCCGCTCAGTGGCGTAAAGCAGCTCGATTAAGCGTGCCCAATGGAAAGCCAAGGTGCTGTGGACTGGTTTGCCGCCCAACGTCTTGTACATAACTTCGTATTCTGCCTGAGCCAGCGGAGTCGCCATGCCGTCTGAAGCATTTAATCTTCCCAGCGGACCCACACGGTAAATGCCGCTGTCTTTGCCGCCGACCAAACCTTTCCAGCCGACTGCGTTAAGGTACGGGAACTTGCTATAAGTCCATTCTTCAACGTGTTCGGAGATGTGTTTGAGGTAATCTTGCGAGTCGAACTTTAGGAATTCTTTTCCAGATGGGTCAACAACTCGGATTTTGCCGTCGTAAAAGTTAACTTTGTTGTTTTTGTCAACGGTGCCCATGTAGTAGGTTGGTGTGGTGTAGGCTTGGCTTTTGATTAATTCAACGTATTTTGTGTTGCCAAGTACGATGTCGTGGAAGATTTTTAGGGTGAACTGGGCAAAATCAACGCAGGAAGCCGCCATGGTTTCGATTTGTTGCCTGTTTTCTTCGCTCAGCGGTTTGCTGATTCCGCCTGGTAATCCGCAGACGGGGTGAGTGGCTTTTCCGCCGATGATTTCGGTTATTTTTTGTCCGTATGCTCTGTGTTTTATGACTTCTTTGGCGATGGGCATTCCGACTTTTTCGATGACGCCCAAGATGTTGCGTTTTTCTGGGGGTGCGTCGGGTCCAACTATGAAGTCTGGTCCGCCGAGGTAGTAGAAGTGCAGGGTGTGGTCGTAGATGAAGTAGGCGCTGTACATCAGTTCCCGAAGCTTCTTCGCAGCAGATGTTGGCTCAACGTGGAATGCTGCGTCTAAGGCTTTGGTCGCTGCAAAGTGGTGTGCAACTGGGCAAACACCGCAAATCCTTGTGGTTAGCTGCGGCATAAGTTCAGCTTTTCTGCCGATGCAGAATTTCTCGAAACCTCTCAGCTCTGGAACTTTGAGGTATGCGTTTTCAACTTCGCCTTTGTCGTTGAGGAATATGGATACGTTTCCATGTCCTTCGAGACGGGTTATTGGGTCTATAATTAATTCTTTCATTTCGTAATCACCTTTCTTTTCAAAATCGAGGCAGGCAAACTATACATGTAAAAAGTGCCCACCTTATCTTGCACTTGGCTAAGCAATTCTTCAATCTCTTTCTCAGTATAAGTGCTTTTACCTGGTTCGCCTTCGTACCCCAGAATCGAAGCTAAAGCAGAAATCATAGCTGCACCTTGATCTGGCACGTTGGGGGTTGGTCCACCGCAGCCTGTGCAAGGCATATCAACGTTTAAGCATTGGGCGCCGCATCCGCTTCTGGTTGCAAGTCCCATGCAGAGGATGCCTTGTTCAAGGAGGCATTTTTCTGGCTCGGGAGTTTTTTCGTAGACGCGGTAGATTTTGCTGATTTTCTTGTTTTCGCGTTTTCTGGGGCATTCGTCGCATACTGCTTTGAGGGGAGCGAGCACGGAGCCTTTTGGCGGTAGTTTGCCGCTTGCTATTGCGTCAACTGCTGCGGCGATTAGTTTAACTGGTGGTGGGCAACCTGGCAGGTAATAGTCGACGTCGACGGTTTGGGCCAAAGTTTTTACTGTGTCGTAGAACTCTGGGATTTTAAGGGTGCCTTCCTTAACTTGGGTTTGAGTCTGAGGCATTGTACGTTGAGGGTTGACGTTTGATTTGTCGGTTATGTAAACTTGTTCGAAGATTTCTTTTTTGTTATTGAGGTTTGCTAATCCGGGTATGCTGCCTTGGTGAGCGCATGAGCCGAAAGCAACGAGGGTTTTGGATTTTTGCCGCAGAACCTTAGCCATGTGTTCCTGCTCCGAATTCCGTATGGATCCGTTGAAGAAGGTTATGTCAATGTATTTGTCAGCCATGGCTTCAACATCTTTGTATTTGATGTCTAAAGCTACTGGCCAGAAAACAACATCGGCTATCTGCACAACGTCGAGGATTTTCTCGTTTATGTCTAAGACTGCGATTTCGCAGCCGCCGCAACTTGCAGCCCAGTAAAAGGCTATTTTTAACTTGTTTGTGCTCATTGTTTGTTTACTTCCTCAGTTACTTGCTTTATTATTTTTGATGCGTTTACTCGGAGCTCGCCAAAGGCTAATTCTTCGGGAGTTAAGCCCATCGCTAACCCGAGTAATTGCGGGTAGTGGAGTATGGGAATTCCATAGGTTTCATTAAATGTTTTCTCTATTCGCAGCTCGTTTGTATCGTACATTATATGGCAAAACGGGCAAATCGTGATTAAAGCCTGTGCATCAACCATTTTAACGTGGTTGAGCTTGTCTCTTGCCAGCTGCAACGCCACTTTGTCGCTGACTCCGACGCTGGGCGCTCCACAGCATTCGGTTTCGTCAATGTAATCAAGGCACGTGGCACCCGTTGCTTCAATAAGCATCTTCAACGTTTGAGGGTCCTCTGGATCATCAAAACCTATGAATTCTTTAGGCCTCAAAATGTGGCATCCGTTGTGTTCAGCAACTTTAAGCATGCTAAGCGGCTTGGTAACTGAAGCTTTGATTTTTTCAACGCCCACATCTTCCTTGAGAGCCTGCAAAAGATGCTTCACCTCAATGGTTCCCTTAAACTCCAAACCCACTTCTTTGAGGTGACCATTAATCTGCTCCTTCAAAACTTTGTCTTCTTTGAGGATTTTGTTAGTTTTCTTAAGTGAGCCAGCGCAGCCCGGACAAAGCGTGAGAATGTTTAGTCCTTGCTGTTCTGCCAACGCCAAGTTTTTGGCTGCTAAGACAAGCATGGTTTCATGGCTTACTGGATCAAAAGGCAAGCCGCAGCAGTTGAATTCACTCATCTCAACCAATTCGACACCCAGCTTAGCTAAAACTTTCCGCGCCGAAATCTCGTAGGCGGAAACACGGTAAGGGATGGCGCAACCGAGAAAAATAAGGTACTTATTTCCCAACAGGTTGCCCTCCAGCCGCTTTCTGAGTAGCATCAATAAACCTAACGCCCTTGAGCGCTTTCTTGACTTTTTCTGGGTCGCCTTTCGGCAAAGGTGGAAGCCCCTGGGTTTCGCGTTTTTTGATTCTTAATTCGGGGATTTTGTAAGCGTATCCTGATTCAAGCAGGCTTGCGGTTTGGTCTTTGAAAACTTGCGGGACACACCCGTTTTCTACAGCTAAATTGCGAAAAACGCGGATTACGCTTGCAACTTCGACGTCTTGGGGACATCGGTCCGTGCAGGTGAAGCATGCCGCGCATAGCCATAACGTGTCGCTTTTGAGCACTCGGTCTTTGAGGCCAAGCTGAGCCATATGGATAAGTGTTCTTGGTCGGTAACTGTCGCTGTATCTTGCGACGGGGCAGTCGGAGGTGCATGTGCCGCATTGGAAGCATTTGAGAATTTTTTCGCTGCCGTGCATCTTGAGCAGTTCATACTTGAATTTGGGATTAAGTTCTGAAGCTTTTATCGGCTCTTTGCCTGATGAAGTAGCGACAATTTCAGTCATGCACAACTCTCTTTGACTGGTTCCATAGCACCACGGTGCTTATTTTAGGTTGAATGCCTAAGTCAAATACATAAATGTTCAGTGAATCCATGACAGATTCGTCCATGACCACAAGGTTGTTGTCCTTGCCCGCGATTTTACAAGCTAATTAAACCAGTCATCTTATTGCTTCATCTATCCTTGAATCATGCCTTGTCCGTGTAACTTCCTTGAAAAGCTCCAAGCACTCCCGCTTAGTGGGCGCCTCAATGCAGATGCTCCCGTACGCTCCGATGTCAATCCGATATTTCTTTCCGCCATCCTCATCGCTTTGACCCATAATTCCCTCACCCTCTTCCATCGAGTTCCAGACTACAGATTGCTCAACGTGCTCCCTACGCTTATAAGCTTAATTCACATGCACCGATATGCCAGAAGCGATACAGCGCCAAAACGATTACTCTATTCCCTCCTTCGGCAGTCCTGGCACCGTGATTTTGCTGACTCGCCGAAAAAAGAATTACGGGTGTTTTAAAGAATTAGCTCGTTATCTTTGAGTCGGGTTCGACTTTAACTGTGACGACTGGTCCCTTGATGCCAGCCAAGGGCGGAAGAATATGGGAAATAAATTGTTCCGCGGTGCATGGGCGAACGGTGCCATTTTGGCTGTATTCCCTCCAGCCGTCCTCTTCCTTTCGAAACTTCTGAATCCATTTGTCCTTGAACATGATGTAGATTGTGCATTCTGAATTCTTCATAATTATTCCTCTTGAAACGGGAGACGCGGGCGGCTTGGTTTATTGTGCCGTTCTTCTTGCTCCGCAGTTTGGGCAGGTTAGGGTGGTTTCAGGCATCGCTGTTTGGCAGTATTGGCATGCGACAAGGCGCACTTTTGGCGGTTCATTTGCTGGCCTTTCGCTTGGCGGAATAACCTGTAAGATTATTTCTTTGGTTGTGACGTCGGGTCTTCCGTGGACAGCGACTACGCCTTTGATTTCCCACTGGACCGTGTCTTCTGCGGACATGAAGGTTGGGCGGGCTCCAGCGGGAAGGGGTATGCTGAATTTGAAGTTTTGGCTGACGCCGTTTGCGAGGGCGATGGCTGGGTTACATTGTGGTTTCGCTTGGTAGAGAACCAGGTTTTCCGTTACTTGCCGTTTGACCACCATTTTGAGGGCGGGGTCGTACTCGGTTTTCAATACTTTCACGATTTCGGCGCATTTGATTTCGCAGCGGATTTCGTCTGCCGCTATGTCTTCATGCGCTGTAACCGTTAAGGTCCCATCAAAGTTTTCGCCCAGGACGACGTAGGAATCCGCGAGCTGTAGGTTAACGTCTGCTTTGGGCGCGATAAGGTGGTTTTCGAATTTTTTTAGGAATCCCATGATTACCGATTGATACTGCAGGTTGCACTTAAAAGCTTTTTAGCAAGCACCATCTCCCAAGCTACTGCACACCAAAAACCGTTTCCCACCAAGCAGATTCAGCACAATCCTGCGTGACCCGAAAAGGGTATAAATTCAATTCATGTCTAAAAATCAGCCACCTGCCACAGCCGCATCAAACAAGAATAACCTAAGCTTGATTCAAGCCCCAAATCAATAAAACAACTCGAAACAAGCCCCAAGCAAAACCCGCAAAGAGGGGAGGGTACCCCATCTTTACATCAAAATTCCAATGTAAAGATGGCTTCAGCCACGGAGGGAGGGGTCTAGTATTTGTGACAAAAAACCACCACAAATATGGGTTACAAAAGAGACGAATTAACGCGTTTTGCGATAAAAAGCCAAAGCAAACCAGCCCTGTCTGCTTCGCCTTGAAACATCGCCTGCCAAAGGAACTCCAAGGTGCCTCCGAAACCCATAAATGGGGAGAGTTCAAGTATAGAAGAGATAACGGAATCATGGGGATTACTGCATGAGCGAAATGACAACCGAAATCCTTGAACAGAACCTCGGCAAAGTCGTACTTGTACGGCTTAAAGGCGGAAAAAGCCTTCGGGGAAGACTGAAGGGTTTCGACCAACACTTAAACCTCGTCCTAGAAGAAACAGAAGACACAACCCAAGTTGAAAACCAAAAGAAACTGGGACTAATCATCGTCCGCGGAGACAACGTAGTCCTAATATCACCACCGCCTAGGTGACCACAATGGGAAAAGGCACTCCATCAATGGGCAAACGCCAAGGCAAAACCGTACACATCAAATGCAGACGCTGCGGAAGACGAGCATACCACGTACGACACAAACGCTGCGCGGCATGCGGCTTTGGCGAAACCACAAAGATGCGGCACTACACTTGGATGCGCAAGACACTTCAAAGAGTAAGAGTCGTCTAACACCAACCATCCACAATCATTTTCAAAAATAAACAGCATTTTTTATTAAAAACAAGTTTTCGAGCAACGCCTCTCCCCGAACAAGCAACGCCGAAGCATCACAAAAAATAAGAAAGGGCAAGCTCGCTCAGTTCGGCGAGTTGTAGTAACCTTTGTCTACTTTAACAAAGATCAACGGACCCTTGCTCTGCGCCATCTCACGGGCTTTCCGAAGAGCCTCGTTAACTATGGTGAAAACCTGTTCACGCTCGTTAAGCTCCTGCACACGTTTTTCGCCGAGCTCCATCTTGAGCAAATTCTCCGCCAATATTTCTGTGCCGCAGATTTCCCCGTTCTTTAGCAGGGTTTGGATGATGATTTCTTGAAGCTCCTGTTTATGATCAATCCTTTTCCACATAGGCTCAGCGTTGGATAAAGTTTTAGAAATCTTGTTCCATCGGGTAGCGTTCTGGTCACCTATCAGCAGTTTGACGCGTTCTTTCCACTTCTTGAACCAAATCCCGATCCAAACGGTTAGGAATGCCTCAAGCTCGGAGGAATCCTCTTTAAAAACTGCCTCCAGTCTTTCAACCAATTCGCATTGGCTTGCTTCTTTCCCAATCAAGTTCCAATGAAACTTGAGGAAATTTGTGAAGTCTTGACAAGCCACCTGCAAGACTTTGCGGTCAGACCCCATAATGTCAAGAGCTGGATCCGCATCCTTCAATTTCTCCCCTATCATCAATTCGACAAAGTTCATTCTGATTCCCGCTCCTAAGCCCTCTCCAAATAGTGCTAAGATCAAGGTTTCTGATAAACCTTATTTTTTCTGAGACATATAAACGCCTAAGACGGTTTCGTACAATATTACAAATTCCGATATACCAACGAATCATCCGATGAAATTAGGAAGCGCCGTAACATCATTTAAAATCAAATCAGGCTCTTCTTTAGCAAGTTCACACGATTCATAAAGCCCAGATAAAACAGCCACAGTCCGCGCTCCAGCAGCTTTTCCCGCCCGCACATCATTAACCGAATCCCCAGCAATGACGCACTCGCTAATATCGACATCCAACGTTCGCACACAATCCAGCAACGCTTCAGGCGAAGGCTTAGGCTTGGTCGTGTCCAGAGCCGTCACAACATAGCTAAAGTATCTTGATATTCCGAAAAATTCAAGCTCCTTAATGATGGATTGCTTCGGAACGTACCGCATGGTTATGAGAGCAATTTTTCTTTTTTCCGCCAACGTTTCAAGCGCAGCCTTAACGTCCGGCATCAGCCGAGTTTTCTGCTGGGTAACTGCGTAGAAGGTTTTCAGGTAGGTGCTAAGGAACCTTTTGGTTTCGCCGCATGTGATGTCATCTATTGGGAACCCCTGCTCGAGTCTCCTGGGAATTTCTAAAGACATTTCATCCGACACTGGCGTTTGACCGATGGCTCGGAATGACACCCTTGCCGCTTCCAAGTAGGCTTCAGTAGAGTCAACTATGGTGCCGTCCAAATCCAGGAAAATACCTTTTGCTTTGAAGCCGTTACCGAGCATTTATCTCTGGCTCTTCACAGTGCATGTCATTTCTTAAAGGTTTCTTATGTTCCGCCAAGAAACAACGTCTCAACGCCAACCCAGCAAAGACATGAGTTTCGAATCAGCGGTTTTGGTGAAAGTATTTTCTGCAAAAAGAGTTTCCCGCTAATCCGGCTAGGAGGAGTTTTGGGACCGCGTTTCTTTTCCGCGGATGAATGATAGTATCCCGGCTAACGCCAATATGGCTATTGATGCGTAGAAGGCGTTGTCTATGCCGGATATGAATGCTTGGCTTACTCCGCCGGATAGGCTTTTTGTTCCGATGAACACTTCGAAAGCTACCTGGCGGGGAATTGAGGCTGCGGCAACTGAGATCGCTAAGACGTAGCTGCCGACTAACCCTATGTTTTGGACTGTTCTCAGCAAGCCCGAGATGCTGCCGAACGATCCTGCCCTTGCATTCGCCATAACTGCGCTGTTGTTGGCTGGGAAAAACATGGACGTACCAAGACCCGAGACTGCTGAAGCCAAAAGCACAATGTAGAGCGGCGTGTTTACGCCCATGGTTAAGTAAATCAAGACGGCAACTGCCAAGAAAAATATTCCCATGGTAGCGATTTCTCTTGACCCGTACTTGTCTGAGAGCCTGCCCATTATTGGCCCCAGAAAGCTGCCTGCTACGTATCCTGGCACCAGCAGCAATGAGGCGTTAAGTGGGGTGAGCGCTCTTATTCCCTGCAAATACATGATTACAAGGAACACGACAGAAAAGTAGCCTACACTTGTGAAGAACGCCGATAAGATCGCGTTCCGAAGGACCCTGATTTTTAGAGCTTCAAAATCAATCAAAGGCGATTCCAGCCGTCGATCATACAGGACGAAAACGGGCAATAATACTGCGCCCACTATAACCGAAGCAAGATTCAACGCATTGAGCCCCGAAGCCGCGAAGTTTACAAGTCCAAGCGTAAGAAGCACCAGTGCTGAAGCAAGCAAACCCATTCCAGCGGGGTCAAGTTTAGTTGGGTTTCTCGGGTGGATGTCCCTGATGTATTTTATTCCCACTGTGACGGCGATGGCTCCGATTGGTATGTTTATGAAGAAAATGTATTGCCAGCCCACGAAAGTGGTGATTATCCCTCCTAACACTATTCCAAGCATCGCCCCCGCCGTAAAGCCCAATGAATTATAGCCGTATGCTCTGCCTCGTCTTTCTCTGGGAAAATAGTCAGCGATTATGGCGCCGCTTGTAGCCTGCATGATGGCTCCTCCCACCGCTTGAACCGCCCTGAAACCTATAAGCAGGTAAATGTGGGGCGAAAAACCGCACAAGGCTGAGCCGACGGTGAAGACCACGAAACCTAAATTGAATATTTTGCATCTGCCGTATATGTCTCCGATTCTGCCCATCTGCGTTGTCGCGACGGCTATAACGAGAAGATACGCTAGAATAATCCAGAGTGACGTGGCAAGATTGGAGTGTAAGCTGTCGTTTATGGTTGGGAAAGCCAAAAGAACAATGGTACTGTCTAACGCCCCCATTAGTGTTCCGAGCATGACTATGCCTAAAACGAAGCTGCTGTGTTCAGGTAAGACCCCGGATGGTTTTGTTTGATCTTGCATACTGACGCCTCTTTTTTGGACGCTCTAAAACCTGTTCTGTTTCTTAGTTATTGGACTGAGTGTTAATTTATAAATATGGCGCACAGGGAAATTTGGGTTCGCAGGCAAAATCATTTTCGAATAGAAAACGTGCGCTCTAACCGATTAATTGGGTCTGATGGTTAATGTTTAGAAACCTCCCAGATAACTAATTATAATTCGCGGAACCTATTTTGAAGACAAAAACGCTCCACTTGTGTTTCCAAATGCCTGAGAAAACTGCTTCTCCAATCGATATATTCAGTTTGATGTCGGAAGAGAGCCCAGAGCAGGCAAGGAAGAAACGAAGGAAAGAACTTCTAGAGCCCACCGGCGTAAAAGAGGTTTTTAAGGAGGGCAAAATAGACATCAACAAGTTCACCTGCGTCGGAGTGCAATGCAAACTATGCATCAAAGCCTGCCCCACAAACGCCCTGTATTGGTCGAATAGCGGGGTCGGGGTTGTCGAAGATTTATGCGTTTACTGCGGCGGCTGCGTTTTGAACTGCATGGTTGACGACTGCATAAAAATTGAGCGGAAACGTGAAGATGGCTCAAAAGAGCGTTTCAGCAAACCAAAAGATGTTCTTGGAGTCTCCGAGAAGGTTAATTCGAAGAAACGTTTAGAACGGGTGAAAGCGGTTTTTCCGACGGCTGAAAACTACTGTCATAGGTACCTCGACCAACCTGAATTGTAAGTTCTCGATTAAGATGTGGAAACTGGGCTTTTGATTAGAAAAGTTGGTCAAGAGACTTAGCAGGTTTGATTGAAGCCGCTGTTCCGCTGCGAGTGGTCAACTCGATTTTTTCTCCGTAACCTTTTTTTGCTAAAACGTTCTCAAGCAACAGTTCGTCGCCTATTTTCAAGCATTTAAGCTCGTCTGCATGTTCGCGCCAAGCCGTAACCTGAATAGTTCCCGAGCCATCTTTTAGCTCAAAAACTGTCAAATTCACTTTTTCGCCCTTGCTAGTTGTCACTTCCCTGCTTTTAGGAGCCGACGCGACCAAACCGCGAACGTCGACAATTTGGTTTTCCGCTAAGCTGTCGATTTTGGTCAGCTTCAAAGGGTTTGTTTGGACGTTGACGTAGGTGTTGGAGTCCACGTGGGCTTCAAACCCGCCGTTCTGCCCATCCTTGATTCTTGCATTAATCAGCAGCAAACGTGAATTAGGCTTGAGCGTTTCGATTTCAGCGGCTTTTTCGTTCCAAACCACCGCGGTAATTTGACCCGATTCATCGGCAAGCGTTACCCGCATGACTTTTCCATCCATGTCGCCGGCTCGGGGAAACGTCGTTAACGCTGAAACAGCTTTAGCTATGCCTGAGATATGCACGTTGCCCGATGCACAGTTGAGTAAGCCTATTTTTGTGGTGAATTTTTCGGCGGATGGGTAATTGCTGGTTTTTTCTGGGGGGTCAACTTCGATTTTGCTTTTGCCTCCGAGGTGCAGCTCCACTTTGCCGTAGCGGTCTGCACGAGTGTACCCGTGAAGAAGCCGAATTGTCTGCCCCACCTTTAGTTGGTCGCCTTCAACCAGGTTTGCCTTGTCGTTCCAAAGCATAACCCGCAGAAGCCCTTCGTCGTCGGCAATCATTAAGGTGGCGTATTTGCCGGGTTTTTCTCCTTCAAAAGTTCGAATGGGAAAAACAGCGATTAACCGACCCTCCACCGTAACATCGTTCAAACCAGCGAACAATCGGCTGCTCGATAAGGTGCCGCTGTTGACGATGCCGTTCTGCTCAACCACGACCCCGAACTTCGCAGCAATCAGCCTCAGAAGCGTCTCGTCCGCAAGCAAACCCCCGCTCCTCGCCTTTTCATCCCGCAGCATCTCCAAAATCTGCTCCTCGGTAACCTGCGGGTTTGATGCGAGAATTTTTTGGACGATTTCTATAGCAGTCATCTTGCGCCGACACGAATACAATTCGGGCGCTTTTAATTTTTTTGCATTTCTCCGCCCCGATTCCAATCTAAGTTTGCGACGAGTTTAGCCGAGGGGTTGCTTTTTGCTTTGGTTTCGTGCCACGAACAGAAGCGCTCCTTTGACTTCGGGTTCACTGCGAGTCTGCATGGCTTGTTTTTACGTTGGTTTTTGGTTGTAAAAATGGGGTATCCCTGTCCAAAATGCGTCATTTTTGTGTTGGTTTTTGGTTACAAATAGTAGACCCCTCCCTCGGTCGCTGAAACCATCTTTACCTTGATTTTTTTATGTAAAGATGGGGTACCCTCCCTCTCTTGTGGGTTTTGCTTGGGGCTTGTTTTGGGTTGGTTTTTTGGTTTGGGGCTCGGTTCTTTTTTAGGTTTGAATTGAGGGCAACAGGGAAAGGGCGGGTTGCGACTTGAAGTTTTGTAATATTACAAACGTTTGGAAGGCTTAGAGAGACAAAAAAGTGAGCCTCGCCCTGTCTTAACCTAAGCCTCATGTTGCTCGATGAACTTGCCCAAATCAAGAAGCGTCAAATCGCCCTTGCAGCTAGTGCAGAACTTCGGGATTTGAGTTGCCCTCGCCCCAATCTTGAGTTGCGCACCACAATGCGGGCAATAGTAGGTTAACGTTTCCCCTTTCTTCGCCAGATCCTTAACTTTGACGTCGACGTTGCCGCTTGCCTTAGGCATCTTTCGCCGAGCCGCCTCAGCCTCCTCATCCATCCCCCAACGGTCGTACCCAGCGGCTGCCTCCTCAAATTTGCCCTGCGCATCAAGCTTTCGGATTTCCGCCACCGCAACCTCTTTGTCAGTGCTGAAGTCGCCGCATTTCTCCGCCTCATCAAAATACAAGTTGTAGCCAACCGTCACCGCCTTGAGTTTTTTGCTGTTCTTTTTCTTGCAGGTTTCCTCGCAGAAATAGCTGCATTCCTCACAGTTCCGCTTGGCTTTGTATTCCTTCTCAACTTTCCAGTAACAGTCGGCACAGTAGGATCGTTCGTCGCCATCTATTTTCGCGGTCGGCATACCGCCCTTGGATTCTTTGCCACAACCATAACATTTAGCCATATTTTAAACCTCAATCAAAGCTTGTCTTCGGGATTGATTAGTTGCAATTAGAGGTTGAGGCTAATATAAAAAAGCGACGCAACTTTGTCGGCGGATTTTGGGTTAAAGTTAAATTTTAGCCTGCAGAATACGGTAGCGAGCATCATGCCGACGAAACAGAGAAGGTACCCCCTGAAAAACAAAGAGGCAAAACAGGTTCTAAGCGAAGCCTCGGCGAACCTGAAATTTGATTTGGAGACGCTTTTCGGCAGCAAAGCCACGGTTGAAGTCGTCGAATCTGAAGTGGGCGAAATTTACCTTATCGAAGGAAAACCCATCCTCTTCAAAGTCGAAAATAAAATCTTGCCCACCCTGCACTTCACCGAGTACCTTGTTGGCGCACCCAAAATCGTCGTGGACATGGGCGCTGTACCGTACGTTTGCAAAGGCGCAACCGTCATGGCTCCAGGCATAGTACGCATCGAAGGCAACTTCGGCAAAGGCGACCTAGTTCTCATCGTTGACATAAAGTTTGGAAAATCCCTAGCTGTTGGCGAAAGCCTCCTTGACGCCGAAACAGCTAAGCAAACCAAGAAAGGCCCCGTGGTCAAGACGCTGCATTTTGTAAGCGACAAAATCTGGGATTTCACCAAAACAATAACTGAATAGATGTTAAGTACTTTCTCTCTTGTAGGAAGTTTTAAAAGCGTAGTACTTTCACATTGTGTAAGGATACCACTATGCAAACAGTTAAGGTTACTAGAAAGGGGCAAACCACCATTCCAGCACGAATCAGAAAGGAACTGGGAATAAAAGAAGGCGATGTTTTGGAAGTAGAAAAAGTTGATCAGGCAGTGACTTTCAAAAGAGTCCCCAAACTAGAGGATCTTGCGGGAATTTTTGCCGGGGATGCCGACGTCGCTGAGTTAAAGAAAGAACTAGACAAGTTACGCGAGGAATACTAGCCTTTGAAAGAAGTGCTCGACACACGTTTTTTTCTGGAGCACATTTATTCACAAGACCCCAAAATGCGTCAGAAAACAAACCAGAAGATTAAGGAGTTAAAGCAAACTACAAAGGGGATAATCCCAACCATTGTACTTCTTGAAACGATTCAGTTTATTTGCTCAAAAAGGGGTAAAGAAAGTGCAGAAATAACCTACCGCTCAATCAATGCTAGCGGGTTAAAAATAGAGGGCTTAACGTCTTCAATCGCAAAAGACGCTGGCATACTCAAAAGCACTCACAAAGACATACCAGTTGGCGACTGCATCATCGCCGCGACCGCCATAAGAAATCAGGCAAGAATAATCTCAGATGATCCACACTTCGACGCCATAAAAGAAACTAAACGAACCTGGCTCTAGGACAAAATCTGGGACTACACCAAAACACTAACAGAATAGTAACCTTCAGATTCTAGCGGAAAATTGTCTTTATGAAGTCCAGTTTTCCGAGATGCTTTTGGTCATTTGAATAAATTTCTGAAATTCCCATTCGGGTCATTAAAGCTACATTTACTCCGTCGTTGAAGTCTAATTTGTAAGTTGCCATGTTACTTGCACCTATCAAAATGTCGTCTGAACTGATTTCAATCGTCTCAAGGGCCTTGTAGGATAGAATTTTTCCAAGTGTTGGCTCGATGTCGCCTTGTTTGCCCATCGCTTCCAAGACCCAAGCAACTTCACAAAGTACCAGAGAAGAAGTCGCGGCTTCTTCACCCTTCTCTATGCGCTCTAAAATGCATTTTGCAGTCTTACCAAAGACTGGATGACCCGTTAGGGTGTAGATGAAGATGTTTGTGTCGACGAACCGCATTAAAAAGTATCCTCAAGTAGTTTCTTTCGCATGTAGTTTCGCGCAAGACTCTTTGGTTCATCAATAGGTTTGTCTAATTTCAAACTGCCGAATAAGGCTTCAGTAGGCTTCTCATAATGTTTTACCGGAACAAGGCATATGCGACCCATTGACTCCGTGATGATCAGTTTGAACCCTTCTTGAACGCCGTACTTCTCGCGAAGTTTTTTCGGCAGAACGATACGACCGTACTTGCCAACCTCAATAGACATGTTTATCATTGGACTAATATATGATGGCATAAATATATATTGTTGCCAATTTCCAAGGATTCCGCCAATAATTGATTTCTTCCCAAAAGCACTCTTTTTCCCGATTCCTGTCGTTAGCGATGCAAGTTTTAGGTCCCCAAAATTTCTAGCAAGTCTTCCACTTCTTTGATCCAGGTGTTTAATGTTTCAATGTTCTCATTCTGGTTACGTGAGACTTTCTGCATTCCCGTCATCTGCTCAAGCTGATGCTTGTAGTATCCAGTCAACGCGTTCAGAGGCTTTACGAACTGTTCCGTCGGCTCATGTCTCTCCAACTTATCGCCTAAACTGTTGAGGTCAGCACACATTTCCTCGACGGACATGTTTGTGTTTTTCTTAAAATCTTGAAGTATCCATTGTTTAAAGACAAAGTTGCGGTTTTTCCAGCCTTCGGATTGCTCCGTGAATGTTTTAAGCACGGCTTGGTAGAGTTGTGTAGCGGTTTTTGCTTCGGGCAAAGCCGTTTGAGCTGTTGCAAGGGCTGCTCTGGCGCCGGTTTCCATTTGAGCCTGAAAGCCAATTCCCGACAGAGCAGATGAAACTGTTACACTCACAGAAAGCCTAAGGGGAATCCCTAATGCTGTCCACAGTTTGGTTAGCTCAACTAGAGAAAGCGAATCCACCTTCACCGCTAACCCCACTTCGTTTTCCGTATTAAAATCGGCAATCGATGGCGTCGCCAAAAGAACATGAATTACTTCTTCGAGCAAAACGTGGTTGTCCTCATCCTTTCCAGTAGTTGGTGTAACTAGATAATGCATAGCAAAAATCGGTTGACCACTTTTTTCTTTGGAATCCGATTTTGGAGACACGTTTTTTACTGCCGCTTCCTCGGTTATGCGGTACAAAAAAACAGACAGTTTTCTTGTTTTTGCGGCAGTAACTTCTTTTGGAGGCGAAAAAGAGATTTGTTCTTGGCTTGAGATTATGTTTTTCGCTGCGGTTTCATCTTTTATGCCATTCCAAATGAGGTTTGCCAGCGCTGTGTCGGCTTCTGATATGAAGGCTTTTTGGCTCATGAATATCGAGTCAACTATTTTGTGTGATTCTTAAAAGAGTTTAGTTAAAAGAAATAAAGAATTAACCCATTTTGGCTATAGATTGCTAATGTTTATTGGGCTTTGACGTATACTTGTGGGTTGCCATGCTTTCCTTGCTCCTCCAATTAAGCATTCGAATGCTTTTTACTTAGGAGGTGATCCGGCCGCAGGTTCCCCTACGGCCACCTTGTTACGACTTTTCCCTCCTTACGAAACTTAGATTCGATACCGCCATGAAAGACGGCACCTCACCCAAGAGTCGCTCGGATGGAACGACGGGCGGTGTGTGCAAGGAGCAGGGACGTATTCACCGCGCGCTAATGACACGCGATTACTAGGGATTCCATGTTCACGAGGATGGGTTACAACCCTCGATCCCAACTACGGCAGGCTTTCGAGATTGCCTTCCCCTTTCGAGGTTGGAACTCATTGTACCTGCCATTGCAGCTCGCGTGTGGCCCGGGAGATTCGGGGCATACTGACCTGCCGTGGCCCGCTCCTTCCTCCACTTTATCAGTGGCGGTCTCCACAGTGTGCCCAGCACAAAGCTAGTAGCAACAGTGGATGCGGGTCTCGATCGTTGCCTGACTTAACAGGACACCTCACGGCACGAACTGGCGACGGCCATGCACCTCCTCTCAGCTTGTCTGGCAAGACCTTTAATCTGGCCTTCACTCTGCTGTCGCTCCCGGTGAGATTTCCGGCGTTGACTCCAATTAAACCGCAAGCTTCACCCCTTGTGGTGCTCCCCCGCCAATTCCTTTAAGTTTCAATCTTGCGATCGTACTCCCCAGGCGGCAGACTTAACAGCTTCCCTGCGGCACTAGAACGGCACGTGGCCGTCCAAACACCTAGTCTGCATCGTTTACAGCTGGGACTACCCGGGTATCTAATCCGGTTCGCTCCCCCAGCTTTCATCCCTCACCGTCGGGCGCGTTCTAGCAGACAGCCTTCGCCACTGGTGGTCTTCCCGGGATTATAGGATTTCACCCCTACCCCGGAAATACCGTCTGCCTCTCTCGTCCCCTAGCCAAGCAGTATCCCCCGCAACCCAACGATTAATTCGGTGGATTTAACAGGGGACTAACCTAGCCAGCTACGGATGCTTTAGGCCCAATAAACATCCACACCACTCGGAGAGCTGGTATTACCGCGGCGGCTGACACCAGACTTGCCCTCTCCTTATTCCCCCAGCGTTCTAGACTGGGTAAAAGCCTTCCTCAGCGGATGGCACTCGGGATAGCCCTGTCAAGCTTTCGCTTATTGCAAAGTTTTCGCGACTGCTGCGCCCCGTAGGGCCTGGGCCCTTGTCTCAGTGCCCATCTCCGGGCTCCCGCTCCCACGGCCCGCACCGGTAAAAGGCTTGGTGAGCCATTACCTCACCAACAACCTGATCGGTCGCGGCCCCATCCTCGGGCAACGCCAAAGAGCATAACTCTAGCGCCCTTTAAACGAAGACTCATTCCAGAGTTCTTCACCTATTGGGAATTAGCCCCAGTTTCCCGGGGGTATTCCTATCCCGAGGGCAGGTTAGCCACGTGTTACTGAGCTGTGTGCCGTGACTCGTATTGGCTGAGCCACGCGACTAGCATGTCTTAGTCCTATCCCGATAGCAGTGGGGTCCGGCAGGATCAACCGGAGTTGTGACACTCCGTAATGATTTCTGCGGATCTTACTATCTTGTTTTTTGATGTGGTACGAATTTCGCATTCTTGTGCCTAACTGGATTTGGAGGGAAAAACATTCCACTCATATACGTCAAAGCCCAATTCAGACCTAACTGAGCAATTAGTCAGGTCTACATACGTGTCCCCGCAACTGGAGGCCAACACCATCATCCCTGCAAGGCAATCGCCGTTTCGGTACGGGTTGAGCCGCCGCCATGTGAAAATTGCGGGGCTAGCAATTATAGCTGAATTCTAACAGAAGCGCATGTATTCCATATAAACATTTCTTTAACATTGAAATAAACATTATCCTGTGTGGGCTAAGCCGTTTTGCCGTGTTGCATTCATAGTTTTCTGCTAATTTTATTTGCCGGAGCAACGAAAAAAAGGAAAGAAACGGCATAAAAACCCGTCTGGTCGGTTACCAGCCTTTGCTGCCGCTGCTTTTCATGTGGGCTTCGGATAGGTGCTTGTCGTATTCTTCGCGTGTTTTGAAGGTTTTGTTGTCTTGGTCGCAGATGTATTTGCCATCATCAGTCATCCTTGGCTCCATGTTTGGACGTGCAGTTCGAGACAAACCATTCACCTCCCATAGAGAACAAAACAGGGAAGACGCAAAAACTCTTAAGAATATGTGATTGTAACACGGCAATAACGCCAGCTTTTATCTTGCCGCCCCATCTGCCAATTCTGAAAAAACTTGCCTTGTGGCTTTGCCGTGCAGTCACATAACTTTATTTTATTTCTCAGGGTACGGCTATCATGAGGATTTTTCTTGACAGAACAAACGGGCCAAAGCTACGCGATGCAACACCCTCTCGAGGCAAAAGCACAGAAAAAATACGTTTACCTCTTCCAGGAAGGCAACGGCAAGGATAAGAAACTGTTAGGCGGGAAGGGCACTGGGCTCTGCGAGATGACGCAGATTGGGTTGCCTGTGCCCCCTGGATTCGTTATAACGACTGAAACATGCCTCGAATACTTTGCGGGCGGCTTTAAACTTCCCGTTGGATTAACCGAGCAGATTCTGGCGGCGACAGCTGAAGTGGAAGAAGCCATGAACCTGTGCTTTGGCGACCCAGATAAGCCTCTTCTTGTTTCGGTTCGCAGCGGCGCCGCGATTTCGATGCCTGGAATGATGGACACCATACTTAATCTGGGAATAAACGACAGCACTGTGCAGGGGCTCATAAAACGCAGCGGCAATGAACGGTTCGGTTGGGATTCCTATCGCCGTTTCATCTCGCTTTTCGGCACTATAGTTCTGAACATAAGCGACGAGCAGTTTCATTTGGCAATGGAGAAACTCAAGGAACAACGAAAAGCCTCGGATGACGCTGACTTGACGGCGGAGGACTTCAAAGAGCTAGTAAATACGTACAAGCAAATCATCGTAGATAACACTGGCAAACCTATTCCGCAGGATGTTTATGAGCAGCTTTTTATGGCTGTGGAAGCGGTTTTTGCGTCTTGGAACGGCAGAAGAGCCGTTGATTACCGTCGAGAATTCAAAATCACTCCGAAAGTCGCCAACGGCACGGCGGCTAACGTGCAAACGATGGTTTTCGGCAACTTGGGCAACTGCTCAGCTACAGGCGTCGCCTTCACAAGGGACCCTGGCACAGGCGAAAACGTGCTTTTCGGCGACTACCTTGACCGCGCGCAGGGCGAGGACATTGTAGCGGGAATCCGAACGCCAAAACCCATCTACGATATGAGCAAGACGATGCCTGACATGTATCGGGAGTTGCAGAAGGTGCGGGAGACTTTGGAGCGTCACTTTAAGGAGCCGCAGGACATGGAGTTCACGATTGAAGAAAACAAGCTTTACATGCTGCAGACGCGTAACGCCAAAATGAACGCCGCAGCAAATATGAAAGTCAGCGTTGACATGGTTAACGAAGGCTTAATCGATAAGGAGCAGGCGTTGCTTAGGCTTGACCCCTCGCAGTTAACGCAGCTAATGTACAGCCAGATTGACCCGAACAACACTGTTCAACCCGTGGCGGTGGGGCTTGGTGCGTCTCCTGGCGCTGCCTGCGGTGAAGTGGTTTTTGACGCGGACGAGGCGGAACGGCAAGCAAAAGCGGGAAAACGGGTTATCCTGCTTAGGGAACAGACAAAGCCCGAGGACATCCACGGCTTTTTCGCTGCACAGGGAATTTTAACGTCGGTCGGAGGCAAAACCAGCCACGCCGCCGTAGTAGCCCGAGGCATGGGTAAACCCTGCGTTTCTGGAGCAGCCGA
>CAWGMZ010000030.1:0-319707 GCA_963823775.1 Candidatus Bathyarchaeota archaeon | reverse complement strand
AACCCAGAAGACCAGCTTTTTACGGGTCCCGCCGACTCATCAATCGAGACGCGGGTCTTCGACCGGCCCTTCGTTGTTGTCGGCCGACCCGACCGCTGATCTCGTTCTCGACCACCCCGAAGTCAGCCGGCGTCACGCCTACCTGCAAGTCGTGGCCGGCCGGCTATTCTGCGTCGACTGCGGGAGCCGGACCGGAACTCATTGGGGGACGGACCCGGTTTCGCCAGCTGGGTAGACCCGGACCAGGGCGTGCGGCTTGGGCCATATGGGCTACGGCCTCGCGAGGGCTTCGGCGATCGTCTGGCCGGCAGCGACGAAGCGCGCTGCCGACGTCGCGGCATTCTTGGGCGTCTCCCGAGGTTAGTGGCGTGCCGAATCTGTGGACCCTCGACCGTGGCGACCCCATGGAGGATAGAGCCGGGCGCTGGTTGCTCATCAAGACGTCCATCTGCAAGGTCCGATTGCAGAGGTCCCCGAAGTCTCGAGGTCCACTGCAGCCTCGTGCGTACGCCGACGGGATCTCTCGGCGATCAATTTGCTGAGCCGGCGATTCGTGAACGGCCCGCGCATTCAGGTGGACGCGTCTCAGTCTCGACGATGATTTGCGAGTCGGGATGCAGGTCTTCCGCCTCCGTGAGGCCACTGACGGGAGATTACCGCGAGCCTGCCGGTCAGACGTTGGCGGCGTGTCTCGACCGGAAGCGGCCGTCTGGCAGGCTCCCGAGGCGCTTCGATCCCTCGAAGGACATTCCCGAGCTGATCGAGTCGCTGGTGATTCCCCTCTGCTCGGTGAGATCGGCCAATGCATCAGGTGCAACGGCGGTGGCCGAACAAGTCCGCCGGCGATGTTGACGATGGCAAGGTCGTCACCGACATGCACCGAGGGCAAATAGACGTTGCATGATGGAGCTTGCACGGATCAGGGAGTTGACCGAGGACAGCGACAGATTTCACACCCAGTTGACACAACGCTTCGATTTAGGCACCTGCCGGCACCTTCCCTGGACGCACCCGAGCCTTCGCCCGGGAAGGCCGAACGCATGTGCCCCGACAACCACGACCGGCCGCCGCCAAGCGGCCGAAGAGCTTCACGCGATCCTCGTGAGCCGCCTGGCAGGTATCCAGGAAGAGCACAGGGGCGTTCGCAGAAGGTTTTCGGCGCAGTGATGGGCGAGGCGACCGGCGCCTCGCCATGACGTCCGCTGGCACGCCTGATTCCGTGATTACCCATCGGCGACTCCAGGCCGATAACGCCCGAGCAATCGTCGGAATCCACGGAAATGTGACTACGCCCGAAGCCGTGGGGGCGGTCGAGTCGTTGGACGATTGTTCGACAATCGACCCCCGGCTCGAGCGTGGAGGCATCCGACGTGCCCCGGATGACCGGACTCTGGCGTCGACGATTTTCTCCTCGCCGTTGCGGCGATGCCGCAGCCGGGGCGAGTACGCCGGACGCGGCCTCCGACGGTCTTCTTCGAGACGAAGGTGCGGCCGGTGCTCGCCGGCACCTGCGTCAAATGCCATGGGGCGAAGAAGGCCAGCGGCGGCCTGCGGCTCGACTCAAGCGAAGGCGATGCTCACCGGCGGCGAAAACGGCCGCAGTCGTGTCCGGGCGACCCGCAAGCAGCCTGCTCGTCCGGCGATTCGCCAACGCAGACGAAACGCTTGAGATGCCGCCGAGCAAACCATTCCCCGTTCGGCCGAGGACGATCTCGCCGCATGGGTCGCCGCCGGCGAGGGCTGGCCGAACGGTCCGTCCGGGCCGATCGCGGGCCAGTCGCACTGGGCTTTCGAGCCGCTGCGGCATCGTCGTACCGTCCCCGACCCGACCGGCTGGGCCGCAGCCGCGTCGACCGTTTCATCGCCGCCGGACTATCGCGCCACGGGCTGCGACCCGTCACGCCGGCCGGCCAGCGGACTTTGATCCGGCGGGCGTCCTTCGACCTGATCGGCCTCCCGCCGAGCCCGGAGCGGGTCGAGGCGTTTGTCGCCGACCAACGGCCCGATGCCTTCGACCGGCTTGTCGACGAACTCCTTGCCTCGCCCCATTACGGCGAGCGCTGGGGACGCTACTGGCTCGACCTGGCCCGCTACGCCGACACGGCCGGCGATAACTCCGACTACCCGATCCCCCAGGCGTACCTCTATCGCGACTACGTGATCGATGCTTTCAACGCCGACTCTCCCCTATGACCGGTTCCTCCATGAACAGCTTGCCGGCGACATCCTGGCCGCGGAGGCCCGCCGGACGATACGCGAGGCGGGTCATCGCGACCGGGTTTCGTCGCCCAGGCGAAGCGGTTCGGCACGCACGAAGCTCGAGGACATCCACCAGATCATCGAGGACACGCTCAACACGACCGGGCAGGTCGTGCTCGGCCTGTCGTTGCGTTGCGCCCGTTGCCACGACCACAAGTACGACCCGATCCCGTCGCGCGACTATTACGCCCTTTACGGCTTCTTCGCCAGCACCAAGTACCCCTTCGCCGGCGCCGAGGAAGATCGCCGGCCCAGCGAGTTCGCACCGCTCGTCCCGCCCGACCGCATCAAAGATTACGAGGCGAAGCACGCAGAGGCGCTCGCGCGACTGAAGGCTGAATCTCGCCGAGGCCGAGAACGACGGCGAGGCAACCCGCCGGGCGCAGGACACAGGGATGCTTGCGGCGGAGGCCGAGTTCCTCGCCGAGATCGCCGGACCTTCCGGACACGCTGCGGCCGCGAAGGGGCTCGAGACGGCGAAGGTGGAGGCGTCCGAGGCCGCCCGGCACAGCTCGACGGCCAGTTGCGTCAGCTCCGCGCGGAGATCAAACGTCTCACCGAGGCCGGTCCGCTGGCCGTCGCCCCCGCCTACGCCGTCCGGGACGGCGAGGCCGACCGACGCCAAGTTTCATAACGGCGGCGATCCGCGCGAGCTCTGGGGGCCACGGTTCCACGGGGCGTGCCAAACGGCGCTCGAGCCCGACGGGCAGTTCGCCTTCCGACCAAAGGGAAGCGGACGCCTGCGCGCTGGCCCGCTGGCTCACGAGCCGGCTCGGCCCGGCACCTCGCCGCCGCGGGTCATGGTGAACCGGATCTGGCAGCATCACTTCGGCAAGCCGATCGTGCCGACCCCCTCCGACTTCGGCCTCGCGGGACGCCGCCCACCCACCCCGAACTGCTCGATTGGCTGGCCGCCGATTTCGTTGCCTCGGGCTGGTCGATCAAGGCCATGCACCGGCGGATCATGCTCTCGGAAACCTACCAGCTCGCCTCCGAACACGACTCGGCCGACGCGGCCGCCGACACGGGAAACGCCTGGTACTGGCGGTTCGACCGCCGCGCACTCGACGCCGAGGCCCTGCGTGACAGCCTGCTCGCCCTCGGCGGCAACCTCGCCCTCGACCGTCCTGGCCCGCACCCGTTTCCGGCCGTGGACTCCTGGCGCTTCACGGCCCACCACCAGTTCAAGGCGGTCTACCCTTCCCAGCACCGGTCGGTCTACCTGATGGTGCAGCGCCTCCACCCGCACCCCTACCTCGCGCTCTTCAACGGCCCTGACACCGAGCACGACGACCGCCCAGCGAGACGATTCGACCGTCGCGCTTCAGGCGTTTTCCTTCTCAACAGCCCGTTCGTACACGACCAGGCCGGCGCGGTTCGCCGGCCGGCTCGCTCGCGTCCGAGCCCGAACCTGCGGCGAGGCTTCGCCGCGCATACCTTCATGCGTTCGGACGGCCGCCGACCGACGACGAACTGAGGCGAGCGGACGTGTTCTTGAAGCGCTACGAGGCGAGCCTGGCCGACGAGGGTGTACCCGCCGACGGCCGAACCGTCGAGGCGTGGTCAGGCCTGGCCCGGCGCTACTCGCCTCGAACGAATTCCTCTTCGTGGATTGACGAGACGAACTTCGGACGAAGGGCCACGCCACATGGCCGAAGAATCTCTCAACCGCCGGTCCCTCCTCCTCCGGCACCTGCGGCCTTCGCCGACGGCCGGTGGGCTTGGCTCTACCGGCCACTCGCGGTCGCCGCCGCCGCGAACGCGGGCCATCCCCTGGCCCCCCGCCCCGGCCACTTTCCGAGCAAGGCGAAACATCTGATCGTCTTTTTCATGACCGGCGGGATTTTCGCACCTCGACACGTTCGACTACAAACCGAAGCTCCAGCGCGACCACGACAAGCAAGTCGGCAAGAACAAATTCCTGGCCTCGCCTTACAGGTTCCGCCCGAGGGGCAAGTCGGGCAAGATGGTCAGCGAGCTGTTCGCGCACGTCGGCGGTGTGGTCGATGAGTTTTGCTTCCTGCACACGGTTCACGGCGATTCGGCCGGGCATTCGGCGGCGACCCTCGGGATGCACACCGGTCGTTTACCATCCCACTGCCCAGCCTGGGCTCATGGGTCAGCTACGGCCTGGGCACCTTGAACACGAACCTACCGCCGTTCGTCGTGCTCGCGGCGAAAGAGCCATACAACGGCTACCAAGTCTGGGACTCGAACTTTCTCCCCGGCTATCACAAGGGCGTGAGGGTGGTTCCGCCGGGCTTCCGACCCATGCCCGACGTGCGAGCCCGGTCACCTCGGTCACCCGTCGCGAGCTCGAAGGGTTGATGCTCCGCGACCTGAACGAGGCCCACCTCTCCAGGCGCGACGGCGACGCCGCTCTGGCATCGCGCATGGCGACGATGAGACACCGCTTACGGCCTGATGCGCGAGGCACCCGAGGCGTTTGACTTCGGCCGCGAGCGCCCGCCCCGTGCTCGACCTTTATGCGCGCGGATTCCGGGACCCCGCCTCGTTCGCCGCTGCAATGCCTCGTCGCCCGCCGGCTAATCGAGCGAGGAGTGCGGGTCGTCGAGTTGTTCGACGTCGGCTCGAACACAACTGGGACAGCCACAACAACATCGACGACCACCGCAAGCCCTCTCCCGGAACGTCGACCGACCCTCGCCGCCCTCGTGACCGATTTCAAGCAGCGGGGCCTGCTCGACGAGACGCTTGATCCTCGGCTGCTCCGAGTTCGGCCGCACCCCTGGCAAGACCTTACTCCCGCGCGGCCGCGGCCACCACAGCCGCTGTTTTACCTGCTTTCTCGCGGGGGGCGGGTAAGCCTGGCTTCAGCTTCGGCCTGTCCGACGATATGGGAACGCCCCAGCCCAGAACCCCGTCCACGTCCACGACCTGCACGCCACCGTCCTCCACCTGATGGGCCTGGATCACACCGGCTGACCTACCGTTACTCCGGCCGCGACTTCCGCCTGACCGACGTTCACGGAAAGGTCGTCGAGGACGTGGTCGGGTAATGAGGGGGTGCCGCGGACGGAGATTCTCCGCCGATAAGCCTGTCGGCAGTCTCCACCAGACCGGCTCCAGGCTCGCGCGGGCCCGACGATCGTCGGCGCGAACGACCGTCTACTCCGGGGTCCAGTCATGTCCCTGCCCGGCATGGGCGACGGAAACGCGGCGAGGTCGGCGTCGCATCGAAAGTCAGGTGGCTGAAGCGTTCACAACTCGCAACGGCAAGCCGATCCCCGACACCAGGCGCACAGAGTCATGGCGACGTCCACGTTCACCAGCGAGCAGACCGACTTCGTGGTGAGACTGCGCCGCTCGAGCGAGTTCAGGCATGACGGCGGCCGCGGTCCGGGCATTAACGTCGACGGCCGCTACCAGGTGATCGACGGATAGAGACCGTTAGAGCGGTCTTGCATCACGGGTTGCCTTAAAACGTCCGCGACGGTGGCACGCCGGCCGCTGAAGGCGCAGCGAAAGCAGAACGGTCTCTCGAACGGTGGGTCGCCCAGGTCTTGCCCTCGAGGCTTGTCCTCGGACGACGGTGCTTCGACATCGGTCAGGTGATCGACTTCATGATTCGCACCTGCCGTGAACACGGTGAGTGGCGGTCTCTCGACGGGCCGGTCGCCACGTTCCGCCGCGCCTGACGGAACTCGACGCGGCGGGCACACGGTCCAGGTTTCTTCTACCGTTCCGGCGCGATCTTCGACTGAACGCCAATCCACCTACGAGTTCCTTGCCGATCCGAAGTCCCAGGCACGTGCGACGTGACGGCCGTTCTTGTCGACCCAGACCCGAGGACTGGTATGGCGACGAGTCGTGGCCCGGGTCGTCTCGAGGTCCGCCTCACGGCGCCAACGTGCTCGGGTCTGACCGGTGTCGCGGTCCACGTGGTGTTCACGTCGGACGTCGACTCCACGACCATCGATTCGACTGCGCTCGGGCCGAGCGACGCGTCAGCCCCCGAGTACGGGCGCGACACCCGACGCTCCGATGGACTGATTCGGGTCACCGACGACCTCAGAGTCCCAGACGCTCCTTGAGCGACCGCCCTCGCTCCAATCGGGTCAAGTCCAGTCGCCAATGTGGTCGCACAAAAACGAACTTCGCCGCCGTCGCGGACGCGCTCATGCACGGCCTCTTCCAAGGGAGTTCCGTTCCGTGCCCAACGTATACGTGTTCGATGTGCCGATGCTCTCCCGTGGAAAAACCGCCACCGATTCGAACTCGGCGACAACGCGTCGGGAGGATTAGTCAGGACCCCGATTCCCGCGGTTCGTTTACTCCCAATGACCGTCATGCCCTGTGCATTCTCGCAGCGAGCCATGTTGGCCGTCGCGAGTTCAGACTTTTACGCGCCACCGAGCGTGGGACCGCTGTTGCTCCTGACATACTGGCGGTGTAGCCTCGGCGGGGAACCTGCGACCGTCTCGCTCCCCCGGGGTTTGGTCGACGCTCGGTCGTTCGCTCCGTCACCACTCACGTTTGGTTCGAAGGGGGCCTCGAGATGTCCGATCGTTATCCTTGCGGTGGGCTCGGCCGGCGTGGCTTCTTGGCGGGCGCCGCCCTTCCCCTTGTCGCCGGCCTCCACGTCTCCGCCCAGGCGCCCAATCCCGCCGGCGTTAAGGCCGCGCCGGTGAGCGGCTCGGTATCCCGGGACCCTCCCGGGCCGGGTCGTCGAGGTCCGCAACCGGGCCATGATCAAGAACGATGTCAAGGACCGGGACGCGATCGAAGCGAGCGTCGGTCGCGGGATGAAGGAGTTGACGAGCGCGACGACGCTCCCCAGGCCTGGCGCTCGTTCTTCGAGCCCGGTGACGTCGTCGGCATCAAGATGAACCCTGTCGGTAACCCCCTGGCCAACTCCTCGACGGAGCTCATGCTTGCCGTCATCAACGGCCTCAAAGTGGCGGGAGTAAAGACCAAGGATATGATCGTCTTCGAGCGGTACCGGGACGAATTCGTGGGAGCCAAGATGCACGAGGCCGTTCCCGAGGGGATCGACTGGACAGGCCTGGGCATCCGCTACAACGTGTTCCAGACCGACATAAGGGGGGACGACTCAGGGTCCGGCGACCTCGACCGCGTTGCTGGCTATGACCGCGACGAGTTCATGACGATGGAACTCGTCGGAAAGGATCAAGACCCGAAGGATGACCGGACCCGGCGCTCCCACCTGGGGCTTCTGATTAGCCGTCGTGTGAACAAGCTCGTCCTTCTTCCCGTCCTCAAGGACCACGGCTCGGCGGGGGTCACGGGCGCCTCAAAAACATGAGTCATGGGCTGGTGAACAACGTTTGCCGGTCGCACAGTTCGGCCGATACCAACGTCTGCAACCAGTTCATCCCCCAGGTGGTCAGCCACCCGGTCATCCGCAAGAAGTGCGTCCTCCAAATCATGGACGGGATCAAGGGCGTGTACCAAGGAGGCCCCGGGGCCTCGAACCCCGATTGGACCTGGGAGAACAACACCCTGTTCTTCGCCACCGACCCCGTCGCCCTGGATCACATTGCCTGGCGGATCATCGACGCCAAGCGAAAGGAAAAGGGCTTGCCGCCGGTTGGAGCGGCCGGCAAGCTCGGTCTGGACGCCGACCGCGAGGGGTTCGACATCCGCCAGCCGCAACACATCCGACTGGCGGCGAACCTCGGGCTCGGGGTGTTCGACCTCAAACCGGCGAGGCGGGGGCCCCTCGATCACGCACCGGGTCGTCGATCTCGCCTGAACACCCGGCGACAGACTGGTAAACCGGTAACGCACGGTCAATGAAGCATCGACGGCGATTCCCCGCGATGAGACTCGAGAACTGCCATTTCCCTGCCGTGCCCGTTGAGACATGGACGCACTTTCGCCGCTAGGCTGCATCGACGAGGAGAACACACGGCTCATCGTTGCGTTCGCCCTCAACATGCCCTGGCTGCGGAGCCAGTTCACGCAGAGCCTCGTCCAGCTTGAAGGGAGCTTCTCGTTCTGCCGAACGCCGACGCGATCGGTCGCCCGTCGCGTAGACGTGTAACTCGGTGGGGATACCGGCGCTTCAAGGCCACGGACATGAAGGCGCTGTTCCGCGTCGGAGCCCCCGTGGCTCTCCTTATCATCCGACGCGTGGGCCAGGAAAATCGGAAGAGTGTCGGTCGGGATGTGGATGCCGGGTGAGATCGCGTCCTTGCCCTTCGCCTTGAGATAGCCGGAATAGCACAGGACCGCGAAATCGGGACGGCAACTCTCTTTGTCGATCGCGTCGACCGGTCGATACAGTGTTGTCGAGAAACCGGTCGCGGTTGCCAGAGCGAGGTGGCCGCCCCCCGGACAGATCACCATCGCCGTCCCCGTGTTTTTGTCCTTCGGGGCCGGGTCGATCGTCAGCGTTAGCCTGGTGACGTTGTCGACCCTAAAGCTGAGGAAACCGTTGTCCGCGCCCGTCTGCAGTGTCTGCAAAACCCAAGAAGCCTTCTTTCACAGGCAGTACTCAGGGGAATCGCTGTGCAAGAAATGCTTCACCGAATCCATCGAAGACAAAGTTCGCGTCACCATCTCCCGCTACCACATGCTCAGCTTCAACGATCATTTAGCCGTCGCGGTTTCAGGCGGCAAAGACAGCTTAAGCCTGCTGCATATTTTGGCGAAGATGAAGCAGCACCGCCCAAAACCATGCTTACCGCAGTAACAGTTGACGAAGGCATAGCTGGCTACCGAAACGAAGCTTTGGCGATTGCCGCCAAAACTGCTTGCAACTTGAAATCCCGCATCACATAGTCTCCTTCAAGGCGCTTTTCGGGTTTACGCTTGACGAAATCGTGGAGAAAACCCGCGTCAAAGGCAACCTCGAGTTGACCGCGTGCGCTTACTGCGGGGTTCTTCGACGCAAAGCCATCAACATCGGCGCAAGACAGGTCCAGGCCAATAAGGTTGCAACAGCCCACACCCTTGACGACGAAGCCCAAACCGCGCTGATGAACATTTTCCGCGGCGACATAGAGCGCCTCGCCAAAGAGAAGCCTGTCACAGCCGAAGTGCATCCGATGTTTGTGCAGAAAATCAAGCCTTTCTGCGAAATCCCAGAGAACGAAAGCGCTCTTTACGCCTACGTGAAAGAAATCAGTTTCCAAGATACACCGTGCCCCTACGCTTCGGAGGCTCTGCGCAACGATATGCGTTACATGCTTAACCGTATGGAGTCGAAGCATGCCGGCACCAAATTCACTGTTTTAAGAGCGATGGATCGGCTGAGGCCAGCGTTGGAGCAAACGGCGTCTCATGAGGAGTTCAAAACCTGTGTTGAATGTGGTGAGCCTTCAGCTGGGGATTTGTGTATGGCATGCGGCATGCTGCGGCAGATTAGATAGATGGTTATTGGCTGAAGCCTTTTTCACTTTTCAGTTTTCGAAGCAGCGTCGAAGCTTCGAAGGGGTTCTTTGCAGAAGCTACCTTCTGCGCCTTTGAAACGTCCACGTGTGCGCCGCAGTACGGGCAGATTTTGGTTTTCTGCGTAGCTGTGGTCAACATTAAACCTTGGCACTGTGTGCATTTTACGATTTGAGTCGGCTGCATCTGTTTTGCTTCCGAAAGCCTTTACTTTAATCTGGTTGATAAGGGTATGCAACGGAGAAGGGCGCGTGAGCGATGAGTGAAGATACGGAACTGGTGAAGTCTCAGGTTCACCTTATGGAGTCGGCGGTTAAATACTTCAAGAAGGAAGGCTACAAAGTAAACAAAGAAGACGCGGCGTTGGACGGGTACAGCGGCGCAACCCGGCATTTTGACTTGATCGTGCAGAAGGGTCGGCAGGAGCAGGGCGTGTGGGTTCGCGATTGGAACCGAACATCGTCGTCAACCTCATCATCGGCTTAGACACCGCATCCGAAGACGTCGGCTTAGGCAGCCCCATCATGATAGCAGACAAATTCAGCGACCACGCCAAAAGCTACAGCAACCGCCGAAAAATCACGCTGCTCACGAAACAGAAAATGGGCAGCTTCATGTAGAGCGGCGCGGCAGATTTTGCGGTTGGTTTCGGAATCCATCGTTACCTTAGTTTTTTGATGTATTGATGGGGTGCCCTCCCTCGGTCGAGGCCTGGCTAAACCCATATTTGTGTTGGTTTTTTGTTACAAATACTAGACCCCCTCCCCTCGGTAGCTGGCTTCTGCAAGGGGCAGTTTTCATGTTGCTTTTTAGTTTTGGGGCTCAAATCTGGCTTAGTCCAGAAAACTTGACTGGTCGCCGTCAACATTTCTTGACGAATACGCTTTTACCGCGCCGCCGCCATTTGGCTGTTGGTGTCCGCAAAAGGTTGGCTTTAGTGCGAACCTCGCTTCCTGTAATTGCCCCTTTGACGTCATCGCCGTTTTCCGTAGGCAATCTACTGAAGGCTTTCTGCTTCCTCTATATGAAAAAAATATAAGTTGCTTTACATCAGTCATTACTCAAGGCGAAGTAAGTGGGAACCCAAGTTACGCTTGAAATGATCTATGATGAAGTCAAACAAGTGAATAAGAGGCTGAGCCTTATCGAAAATGCAATTGAGGAAGTTATTGTAAAGGGGCTTCCGAGAGTGACAATAGGCGAGAACGAAAAAGAAGAAATAAAACGTTCAATCGAAGAAATGAAAAAAGGCAATTGCGTAACACTCAAGGAACTCAGGAGTGCCTAAATACAAAATATTGACGATTATTTCAAACTTTAAGGTACTGGTCAGTTAAGCCTTCCCTCTCCAGCATCCCCAGCCAATCCACAACCCCCACAAAACAGGTTTTACGTTTCTCCAAAACATCCAAAATCTCCGCAACCACTTCCCCAACCGACTTACCCGTCACATCCAACTCGCACACCCGCCCCGCATGCACCTCAACCGCCTCCCCCAGCACCACGTCAATAATTTCCGCCTGCAAATTCTCCCACATCTTGCTCCCCGAATAACCGCATTTCTCCATGAAAACCTTGAGTTCTTTCGGGTTTCTTCGCAAAACAAAAACCTGAGCCGCATGCTGGGTCGGCGTAACGGCGCTGGCATAGTGCCCATCGACGATGACGTTAGCGTTGTCGGTTTCATCTATGGTTTGGGCAAGTTTCAGCTGCATGCCTTCCTCATCGATTACGAGGGTATTTCGCTCCTTGTCCTCGCTCAAGATGAGGTTGTTGGCTTTGGCGTAGTCTGTGAGGTTGATGTAAGCTGCGTCGAGTTTGGCTGCTAACGCTTTGGCGGTGGTTGTTTTGCCCACGCATGGCGTGCCCGTGATAAGTATGACTCTTTTGTTCATAGCTGATGATTTGTTGGAGGAAAGTTTTATCCGTTCCGCTTCGATAACCGCTTGATTGAATAAAGAAGAATAGGCGATTTGATGAGCGGATTAAAGTTCTATTTGGTCGATGTTTTCGGTCAAGAAAAATACGCAGGCAACCAGCTTGCAGTCTTCATGAATGCAGGCGGCTTAACGACGGCGCAGATGCAAAAAATAGCAAACGAGATGCATTTCTCTGAAACGACATTCATACTCACAAGCGACAAGTACATGGGCGGCTACGATGTACGCATCTTCACTCCCAACTCTGAGATTCCTTTTGCAGGGCACCCCACGCTGGGAACCGCCTACATTATCAAACACTTCATAGAAGGCGACATAGAGGGCAAGGTTGTGCTTAACCTCAAGGTTGCCCAGATACCTGTCAGCTTCAAAAAAGACGGCGACCAAGAAACGCTGTGGATGAAGCAGGTTCCCCCAGTTTTCGGCGCAACCTTGGCAGCTTCGCAGCTGGCTAAAGTTCTGCAGCTTAAAGAAGAAGATTTTGACCATCGCTTCCCAATTCAGGAAGTTTCCACCGGCATGCCGTTCATAGTTGTACCTTTGAAAACCTTAGACGCAGTCAAACGGGCAACAGTAAACATGGCTAATCTCCGCGAGTTCGCAAGCCAAATTCGAGGCGGCATATTAATTTTCTGCCCTAAAACCATCCATGGCGACAACGACCTGCATGTGCGTGTGTTCGTTGATTTGTTAGGTATCCCTGAGGATCCAGCGACGGGTTCGGGAAACGGCTGCCTTGCAGGCTACCTGTCGCATTATCAGTACTTCGGCAGCGACGAGGTTGACGCAACGGTTGAGCAGGGTATCGAGATGGGTCGTCCCTCGCTGCTTCGGCTCAAAGCCCACAAGTCCGATGATTTCATTGATGTGGAGGTCGGCGGCAAAGTCATCTTGGTTGCAGAAGGCAACCTCGCATGACATGGGCTCATATTTTAATTATTTTAAATTGTTGCGAATTATCAAATGGCGTTCTTTTGCCTCTAAATTGTGACTGCAACTTCACACTAACATATCGTTATTAGCGTGCCAACGGTTTTGAAGTAACGGAGAATCCAGAATGTCAACAAATGAGAACAAAGCTGTGGTTCGTCAATTTATCAAAGAGGTTTTAATGGGACAGAACATCGTCCAATTAGACAACTTGGTTGCGCCAAACTATGTGAACCGTGCAATGGGCAACGCAGATAAAGCTGGCTTCAAAGCGATTATTTCTAACATGAATTCGGCTGGGGCTGTGATGGATTTTGAAATCGAGGATCTAATTGCTGAAGGTGATTCCGTCGTTTTTCGCGGCAAACTAAACGTGACCCTTGGCAACGGGCAAAAAGTCACGGGTCGAGTCATCACGTATTATCGTTTAGCCAACGGGAAAATCGTGGAAGATGATCCAATGTCTGTGCCCGCTCTGACTGAATTGATGAGCAACATGATGCCGCCAATAACCACTCCATAGCACTGGCTGTTTGTTTTTTCTTTTTTTGAATGTAGAAATTCTTATTGCTTGCCAACGCGCATTGATGGTTGGGCTGGCGAGTTGGTGTGTGGCTTTCGGACCCAAAATTCTGGGTCTGAGGAAACTCCGCCCACGTGTAGAATTGCAGCCTCGTCGTTGGGGCAGCGCGAGAGCGTTGGCAACGGAGCAGAAACGAAACGTCCAACTGGACTTGGCGATGACGCGTTTGTGACGCTGAGTGCGCCAGCTTGGAAACGGTGAAACGGCCGTCCTGCAAGTGGAAAGGGCAAACAGTCGCCGATGAGGAATCTACCCAAGGCGCGGGTAGCCCGATTAGCCGAATGCCACGATAACAGAAGGCGGGTTACGTCCAACACACCAGCCCTCTACACTAACAGTAAGTAGTCAGGTTCTTTTAGAAAAATTGACTACCTCCCGTTCAGCTTTGTTGGGCAGGGCTACCTTAAAGGCAGTTTTCGCTGTTTAAAATGCTTTACCGAAATGTGGATTTAGAGCACGCTAATACAAGGCTTGAAACTCGTTTTTATGAAATATTTAAGCAATCTTGTACGTGTAGAAGAGTAAGCAGGCAAACCGTTAAAAGCGCTAGCCAATGCAAATAGAATGCAAGGGGCAGCACTGTTAAGGTTGATTGTAAATGACAGATAAGGAGTACATTCGAGGATTTGAAGATAACCGAGATGACTTTGCAGGATACGACAAGATAGTGCCTGTGCCGCCACTTTACGGACTGCTTTATGGAATAGGCTCTAAAACAAATAGTAGTGAAGGAATTATCGTTAAGACCGTCAAACATCCAGCTGCTGCGATACTCAATGAAGATAATATCACTGAAAAGATATTGGTTGATGCTATAGCTGACATTTTTAATAATACCTATAAAGACGAATTTTGGTTTAAATCTCAGGTTAATTTATGGGATTTAATCTCAAAAAAAGGTCAGCTTTTAGATTTATTGAAAGAATATGAAAATCCTTTACAACCTGATATTGACCTGCTCTATTGTCATAAGAAAGGGTACCAACTGCAGTCGCCTTTAACTGGTGTCGAAATAAAGCTCTTTTCTAAGCGAGTCGGTCAAGGCAAAATTATACCAAAAACTACCTCATGGACGGGGTACTATGCAGGCTTAGATGAGGCGATTGCTTTACTAAACTTTGGTCTTGATTATGTGTATCTTTGGCAATTGTTTATTTTTCCAAGTAATGATTTACATATGTTATGGGAAAAATATGGTAAGAATTTCGCCATCAAAATTACTAATTTAAAAACTGATTACGTAGATAGATGTACCTCATTAATCGCGGATACGATAAATAGTTTGGAACTTCCTATAGGATATGTGCCAACTTTTTTAGCCATCAATAATGAAGAAAGTACTTTTGATTTTATTCAATCATTTGATTTTGTCAAATCACCACTTTTTAATATTAATGCCAACTCCCGTGAAACTCCCTACAACTTCAAAAATCGTGTAAGAGATTTATTAATTCAAAGTTTTGGCATTGATGAAGTAAAAATTAGCTTGTTGGAGAAAGAATGTAGAAAGTGTAGCCGTCTTTTCAGTCCAAAGAATACAGACTTCAAATACTGTCCATTGTGCGGTTCTGAGTTGAAAGAATATTTAGATCCTGAGTTAAAAGAATAAATTTTCAATCTTAGCGGGTTACAGCCAACACACCAGCCCAAATAATTGCCACAATGAACGGAAGGTTCCTGAAAGGGTCCATTAAGCTGTTTGCTTTCAAGAGAGTCCCTCACGCTTCGCTCGAGCTTGCGTTGAACGACCTTCACATTGTCCGTTATAAAACAGATGATATTGTTGAAACTACGAATATATTTAAAGCGTCATCAGAGAATTTTAGCTCGTAGAACGCATTTACTTTATCAGCCACAAGGAGCTAAATGTACTTTCCCTCGTTTGGACAGTACCATCTTCCGTATTGCTCTACAAAAACAGAATTTTGTCCGCATGAAGGACATTTCCATGTCTTAGGTTGAGGAGGTTCTGCTCTAGTCGCGTTAGGTTGCGGTAGCTCTTGAACAAATTGTATTCCAATGGATTGACTGTGCTTTGGCTCAAAATTCGGAACATCTGGCTGAACATTGCTGACTGATCTGCCTGAATACAAACCCACAGAAGCTATCGCAAACATGAACAATGATATTAAACCGTAATCTTGAAATGCAGCCATAAACAGGGCTTGTCCAGCTTGAGGATCGACTGAATTAAGATATGGATTTGCATTCGCTGCTGAAGATCCAGCAATTAAGCCCACAACAAGGCAAATAAAACCGAATAAAAGAAAAATGTATCCTAAAGCTTTCCAATTATTCATGTTAACTATGTTCATCGAGTTCTTGTTTTAAGCTTTCTCATCAACCTCTGGCGGAAGCCATGACCAAGCTCAATGTTTCGCCGCAACTCCAAAGAACCTGCTTCGCTCCCGCTTGCGCGGTCGCTCCATTTGACGAACCAATTCTGTTAAGCTATAAAAGAAAGTCTCTTTATCCTTTTATTAGGTGAAATTAACTTGGTTTTAGCTAGGTTGTCTATTTGGGTTTTTAAGAAGGGTAAACGTGAAGAGGGCTTTGCTGAATTAGACCGTATTCTGAACTCGGCAACTCGTCACACCAAAGGCTTTCGCGGCTACATATCGCTGATTTCAAAGGATGAACCTGACACTTCAACAATCTTGACGCTGTGGCAAGACGAAGAAGCGCTTGAAGACTCAGAACAAGGAGTATACAAGCTGGCTATAACTAATGTCCAAGATTTCCTTGAAAGCCCCCCGCAAATTAAGAACTTCAAAGTCTTCTCTACTGAACTTTTTACTCGCTCAGAATTTGAAGAGAGTTATTACTAAAAATCAATTTTCCGTTTCGTTCCCGCTTTCATTTCACGGGTCGTGCCAGCTAGACTTGTTATTCAAGGAAATCAACCGTGTCAATTCTTTGGTGTTCTACTTCGGGTTGCTTTTCAAAAAAAGGCGCCACTTTCTCAATGGTGGAAGAAAATATTTCTTGAGATTCTAAAAATGACTCGTCATCTTCCCACATCGTCATAATGGTGGCAACGTTGTCGTCGTCGCATGAAAACATTGAAACATACCCACGATATCCCCTTGCGCTTTTCACAACTTTGTTTAGTATAAGGTCTAGCGCGGCAAACCCTTCTTCTCGTTTTTCAGATTTAAAGAAGAACTTTGCTATTCTTGCGACAACCAACTTAGACACCAAAATATTGTTATTTTTTCAGGATTTAACCTTTTGCAAATCCTTACTTTAAGCTTGATAAATCTGCGCTTCACTCCCGCCTGCGCGGTCGCTCCGCTTCATTTAATAGACCTGAGCTAAGGCAATCAGGAGTCTTTCTATAATGAAGACTATTTAGTGCGGAAAGTCCTGCAAATAAGGGCCTTGATTTGTTAGTGCTTTTGAGGCGGTAAATTTTGCAACTTTCTACATCAAAACACTTTGATATTGCAAAACAAGCCAGAATAAGGATAGAAAAGTTAAATGTGTGCTCTCACTTGTTTTCTTTGTTGAGTGAGTCATTTTGACCAAAAATGATTTTCCTGCTCTTGATGTTGTGCCACATGTAGATTTGAGCAAGTACGTGGGCAAATGGTATGAGCTTGCGCATCTTCCATTTAAATTCGAAGAAGGCTGCAATGAAACAACCGCAACTTACACATTATCAGCCAATGGCGCCATTTCTGTCCTTAACGAGTGCACGAAAAACGGAAAAGTGAAACGGGCAAAAGGCAAAGCGAAAGTTGTCGATAAAACGACTAATGCAAAGCTCAAAGTAACATTTTTCTGGCCGTTTTATGGCGACTACTGGATTATTAAATTGGGCGAATACTACGAATACTCTGTTGTAGGTACGCCAGACCGCAGGTATCTTTGGATTTTGAGCAGAAAACCCGAAATGGACAATGCACTCTTCTCGGAGTTAACACAATTCGCCAAATCAAAAGGGTTCGATGTTGGAAATCTCATCGGAACGGAACATAGATAAAAACCACTGTTCTAACGGTTGGTCTCCCAAAAGCAACGAACCCAAAAATACAGCCGCTTGCCTGAAACGCCTGCCCCCAAAAAAAGGGCGAGTCTCCTCTTCGCTTCTTTTTAGTCTTTGAGGGAGCGGAAAATGACGTAGCCGTTTTGTTCTTTTAGGTAAAGTTCGTTTCTTTTCAGTATGCCGTTTATGGCGTCTCTTGATGCGGCGTCTAATTCGCATTTTATCTTTATTTCGTATCCGCCTGTGGATACGTGAGATACCTGTGAATTATCGAGAGAAACACCGTTTAGGGCCTCGGATTTCTGGAGGGCATCACGGATTTCGCTTAAAACCGCTAAAGCTTCTGATTTGTTCATAGACAACAAATGTGTAGCTAGTTGTTCAAATAACTTTTGCAACCTGCACCATTGATACTAAGCCGCATTCGGGAAACCGCGGATTCACTTATGCAGCGACATATTTCCCTGAACACAGCAACACTTCCCTAACCAGCCGCGCCGACACAAGTTTGATGTTGTTTTTTAGCAGTCACATACGCTTAAGGGGCGGGAACTGTTCTTTTTTGTAGGTGATTTTTTGAAGTTTTTAGTAATTGGCAGAGGAATTGACTATGGTGGTCCAGTGGACCCTGCGGATTTCGCGGCGGCTGCGGAAAACGTAATTTTGCCAAGCATTCAGATGCTTAAAGATTGGGAAGACAAAAAGGTGATTGTAGGCGGATTATTCGCTGGTCAACGGGCAGGCGCAATGATTATCGATGCGACGTCGGCGGAGGAGCTAAGCAAAAAAATGAATAGTTTGCCGTTTTGGAGCCAAAACACCTGGGAAGTTGTTGCCCTCCAAAGTTTCCAGTCAGGAGTCGACGACGTGAAAACCCAGTTGGCCTCGGCGAAGAAGATGGCTACTATGGCTCAAGCCGCCAATGTATCTCCGATGCCTACCGAAAAGAAACAAGGCGACATCCTGCCCCAGTTCTAAGCCCTTGCAAACACGATTAAAGCTGCAGGTCGGCTGCCTCTATTTTTCTTCGAAGAATCCTTGACCGCGTCTCAACGCGAACCCGCTTGTTCGTCAGCGGAAGATCCAAGTCCACAGCGGTTACCAAAAGGATTTTCTGCACCATGGCTTGAGCAGCTTTCGCAGTTTCTTTAGCGGATGCAACTTCTTTTCCGTCGCAAGCCCCTGGGCAGCAGCTTGAAAATGGAAAATTCAGCTCCACCTCTATGCGGTTTGTCTCGTAATCGTAGTCGGCGATTGTGAATGGCTCCATTCGGCAAGCCGCTGGCCTTACGCTGTAGATTGCGCATTTGTTTTTTTCGTCTAAGAAGTGGCAGCTTCCGTCTTTTTTTCTGCGAATCCAACGAATCCCGCCTTCGTCAGGAGACTCAGCGAAGTTTTTGAAGCCTTTTGCCTCTATCCGTTTCTGCTCTTCCCTGTCGATGTCGGGCGGCTGCATGCGGCAGCAAACTCCGCAGCCTACGCATTGGAAACCCACAGAATCGGGGAAAACAACGTTTTCAAAGTTCATGATGAATGTTTGATTGGGAAAGTTAGTTTATTTAGGTTGTGCGGCAAACCCAGTGATTTGCTGGCAAAATCGTGTTGAAATGGCTTGGTTTTGCTGGTTTGGAGGGGAATCGTTATGAGGGTGGGGTACCTATTTCTTGTTTGCTTGCTCGCGTCAGTTGGAGATGGATGGTTTTGACGACTAAAACTTTGCTTTGTGGTTGTGTTTATGAGGAAAACGAGTGGATGCTTGTCAGGGTTAAGGAATGCGAGAAACATCATAAGCAGCGGACCAAAAAGGTGGAGTACAGGCCGAAAGCGGAGTGTAATCGGAACGATACGCGGGGTGAATGAGGCGTTTGCGTCTTCGCCGACGGATAGACTTTATAGTAAGTTCCTCATTAGGCAAGCGTGCAAAGAGATTTGCAAAATAACGTAATAGGAAGTGAAAAAACAAAATGTCATACGGAAGCAAAGAGATGCACAAGGCAACCTGCGCGGACTGCGGAAAAGAATGCGAAGTTCCTTTCAAACCAGACGGAAGCAGGCCAGTATACTGCCGTGAGTGCTATTCAAAACGAAGACCACCACGCCGATATTAAGCTAACAAACTAACAGCTTAACCCGTTTAACAATTTTCTTTTTCTTTATTTTAACCCTTCAGTTTTGCCCTGAACATTTCCGTCAATTTTACTCCTTCAAATTTTTGAAGCGAAGCTCCACGCGCAGAAAAATGTTGAATTTTGATAGGCTGGCGCTCAAAAGTTTCAGCGGTAAGCCGGTAGATGCGAAAAATGTTTTAACTTGTATGCTTATCTTAACTTATTATTGGGTGATTTAGTGCCAAGTGTAGCAAAACGAAAAGCAAAAAATACGCAGAATGAACAACAAAAAAGGAAAGAACGCGAAAAAGAAGCGAAGAAAAAACAGATGAGGGCGCAGCTTCCGGCTAAAGGCCAGAAACATTAGCCTAAATATTGGAAAAATCTCGTTCTCTTATTATTTTCATGCTTTTTTCGTGGCATAATACTGAAAGTTTTTTATTAATTGACAGCGTAGTAGTATCGACCGTCTATGAAATTAGCTGAAATCGCGATCCTGCTAAGGGAAATTGTTGACCGATGCCCAAATTTAGAAGGCAGCACGTTTACTTTGATTCCGCAGAAAGCCATGTACCCACTGTACAATGGTTACCACATAAATATCAAAACAAACATCACCAAGGAAAGCATCGGCTGCCTACGCAAAATAGTGGAAGGCCATGACTTGGTGATGCAGATTAAACCTGACTCAGTAGTTGTCTATGAAACCAGAGGATAAAGCCTAAACCACGCCGCTTAACCCAAACCAACGCCTATTCTCAACCTTTAAAGCTTAACGGAACAGGAAAGTTTTTGAGTGCCGGTTCGAATGGGCTTTTAAGGGTTGATTAATCTGTCTAAGAAGAGATAAGAAAGCTGAGGGTCTAGAGCAACACAAGAAGCTGCAACGTGAAAAAGACCAGAAACGCAAAGAACGCAAACAAGTTTCACTCCCAGCAAAACACTCAAAAGGTAAAAAATAATTAAACGCGCGTTTACGGCGTTTTTCCCTTTTTTAAATAAACCATGCTTCTGCAAACGATTAGGCTTTAGGCTGCGTCTTTAACGCTTGCTGATTCTTAAGCAGGTTCTTTCTAATCACTTTATAATTTGGCTTTGTCGTAACACGGTAAATCTGTCCATGCGTGTTCTGATAGGTTTTTGTCCCGCTTGACTTCAGCTTAGGTTTTCTTTCTTTCATCGAAAATTGGCCTCCTCCACAAATTTTTTTGTTGCAACTATAATCCAGATAATCCTATTTTAGGTTGCTGGCTAAGCAAATGAGGTTTTTAAAAAGTTGCGTGGGCGCGAAAAAGTTTGTGGCGCTATTGGATTTTCGGCTCAAACAGGTTGCTGTCGGCGTTATTTCCGCTTTATTGCGTGGGGTATTCTGGTTTTTTTCGAAAATTATTAAAGCGCTAACTTGTATAATGTACCACCCGGAGATAAACAAATGCCGAAAAAAGAAAAACCTTTAACTAAAAAAGAACGAGACGCAAAACGAAAAGCAAAGAAAGAGAAAAAGAGTAAAACTCAAACTTAAAAGTTAAGCCGAAAGAAAACGGCAGATCCTTTTTTTAACCCTTAATTTTTGTTTTTATGCTAAAATGGCTGATTTTTGCCCTGTTGTTGTGATGCCTCAGTCACATAGTTAAATATAGATTAGTTAGCTCTTTTACTCCGCAAGCAATCTCAGGCTTTTTTTGGAGGAAAAATGAATGTCCAAGATGCTGAAAATTTCGGTTTTTACTTTCTTAGTCATCCTGCTCGTTGCCGGCGCCAGTCCCTTGTTCTCTTCAGTTAAAGCGCAATCTAACGTTAGTGTAACCATCGTATCTGCCATCGGCGGAACCACCAGTCCAGGTCCAGGAACGCAACAGTACGCAAGCGATTCTTCAGAGATGTTTACTGCCACCGCGGATGGTGCATACTACTTTGACCATTGGGTTCTAGTCGGACCAGAATCGACAGCAAACGTCTACACTGATAATCCTTTGAATCTCGCGTTGTCTGCGGGAACCTACCAGTTGCAGCCAGTGTTCGGAATATTCAACGTAACCATACCAATCGCTCTTCCAGGTCCAGCGCCTCTGACAACCGATGCCGTCGTAGTTGTAGTTTATGGCGTCGGCGGAACAACGAATCCCGGTCCAGGAACCTATCTGGTGGCAAATGCTACATCGCTAAGCTTGACGGCAACTCCACTCAGCGGCTGGCAATTTGACCACTGGGTAATCGGCGGCTACCCCATGAACCACGGATCCTACAGTTTCACTGATACCCCAACAGACAACCCATACAACGTGAACCACGGCTACGGAAACGCCTACTACTATCAACCAGTATTCTCTATGGTCAGCAGCTCGTCTTCTTCGCCGACTCCTACCACACCAGAATTCTCAAGCATAGCCATAATCGGAATAGTCGTTGCCTTAATCGCGTTGCTACTCGCCACAGGACTATACAAATACGGAAAAGGAAAGTAAACTCCTCCATCCTTTTTTTGTTTCAACCCATTTGTAAAAACCAATTTTCAGTGAATTCTCGCATCAAACATTATCCGTTATATTGGTTCGCTTTTTCCATTTTTGCCTTACTTTTTATCGTGTGTTGACCTCAAAGGCTTCCAATGTTGAGGGGGACTGCAAAATATTCTGTTGCTGAAAATGTTGTAGGCGACAACGTCGGCGCCGAAATGGAGGTTTTTAAACAAGATATAAAAAGAAATGTCGGTTTATTTAGGTGTCCATAAAGGGCTTGATGGAGGAGAACGTTGAATGGCGGCTAAAAAGGTTGTAAGCAGAAATGTTGCTTTAGGCTTTATAGTTTTATGTTTTGTTTTGTCAGCAGTTGTGATTGGGGTTTTTGCGCAGAGTTCTAACTCAAACACCAATCTTCAGAATCAAGCTGCGTCGAAAGACTTGACGATTAAATCTCTAAACTCCACCGTCAACTCCCTGAATGCCTCGGTCGAGTCGATGAACTCGACAATCAGCACATTGAACGCTCAAATAGCAAGTCTTCAAAAGCAAGTTAAAACGGCAAGTGCAGTCAATACAGGTCTCCAAAACCAGATGGCAACTGACGCTTCTTCGCTAAATGCCGCCAACCAAGAAATATCCGTTCTCCAAAACGAAGTTAACTCAAACCCAATTATCGCATCTCTTCAAAGCACCCTGACAGCTACCCAAGCACAAGTAACCACCCTTCAAAACCAAGTTGCCACCCAACAGTCAACAATAAGCCAGCTGGATACTCAGGTTTCACTTCTGCAGTCAACCCTGACAAACTGGGATAGCCCAGTCACCGACGGCTTTAGCCTAATCCAAATCACAGACACACAATTTTTAAGCGAATCTAACCCCGCACTATACAATACCTTAACCAGCTGGATAGTAAACAACACCAACGCCCTGAACGTTTCAATGGTCATCCACACAGGCGACATCGTCAACACACCTGACAACATCACAGGCTGGCAAAACGCCAACACCGCCATGATGACGCTCTACAACAACGGCGTTCCATACTGCTGGTGTGCGGGAAATCACGATTTTATCGGTGAACAGCAGCCAACAGGTAATGATAATGGTCGCTGGCTGGGCGGAAGCGGCTTTTCAGCATTTGACGTTTCGGTTATGCAGCAGGAGCCTTATTGGACTGCAAGTATCTTTAATGGGTCAAGTACGGCTGTTCATTTTAGCTACGGTAACTACCGTTTCATGGTTATCAACATAGCTTACGATGCCAACAAAACAGTTTTAGATTGGATGCAGACGCTTCTAAAACTTAACCCCTACGACAACGTGATTGTGACAACCCACAATTTCCTAACTGGAGCGGGAACGTACGGCTACACGCCGAGCGCGGCAGACATTGCTTGGGCATCCAGCTTCAACGACACGCTTAGCCAATACTCAAACGTGTTTATGACCCTAAGCGGACACGACATAGCTGACGGGGGAACCGCATACAATCTTAAAGCTGGAAATAGAGAGGACATTTTCTTTAACCGGCAACAAGAAGATAACCTGCAGGGTGGGGCAACGGCTCGAATCTACACTTTCAACATGAGCGACCCAGCGCACCCAACCATCAACGTCTTCACCTATGAAACGTACGCAAGCGGGTCAGGTGGGACACCCCTTTACTTAACGGACCCACTGGACCAATTCAGCTTCACATCAAACCTAACCGCTTACTCTCCCTCCACAGTCACAAGCGCTGATTTCTTGGGGTCAAGCGGCTTCATGACAACTTTTGCAGGTCCGACCCCGGTAACGATGACAAGCTATAACCAGACAGGCGACCTGCTCAGATTTTATGATTTGACTTTCAACGGCGTTACTTCCAACATGACGATGAGCACTGTCGGCGCCAACATCACAATCAACAGCTACAACTCCACCACCATATCCTACAACGTCAACTCAGGAAGCGGCACCCAAACCTTCGCAGTGAACTCACAGCTGCTATCAGTAACTGTTGACGGCACCACAACAACCTCTCCAAACTCTAACTGGAGCTACCTAAACGGCGTCGTTACGGTCACAGGGGCAACCAACAAAGTAACAATTAACTTAACCTAAGGACAAAGAAAAAATCCGTTTAAAAAACATTTGTAAAAATGAGGCAGGCTTTCGAGCATCTACATTATCGGCTGGACTACATCTTCTTCAGGCGAGTGATGTCGAGCTAACGCGTGGCTGATGTAGGCTTCTTTTGAATTGAAAATTTGGCTGCAGATAGTGCATTGGAACTTGCCTTTTTCAAGCATTTTGGGCTCGGGGATGTCCACGTCTTGCATGCCAGGAGTTGCTGTTGCAAGGTCGTTATCTCCGTTGCGGTTTGAACCTGGATTGATTTTACTCAAACAATTCACCTCCGCTAACTTGGACGTTAAAACACGTTTTTTCTACGAAACAATTATTCTTAAAGATGTGTGGTTGTGCGTAGCTGGCTACAAAGAAACGATTAAGAAAGATGTTTTTTGTGCATGCCGACGGAAATGTTTCTATGAGTATTCTCGGAATGTGTGTCCGCATTTTGTGCAGCGCATGAACTGTGTTGACGCTTCGTCGCCGCCGCGGGTTTGGACTTGCCAAACGAAAACTTCGTTGTTTCCGCATTTGTCGCATTTCATGCGGATGGTCTGCATGGTTTTGACTTTCGTTTCTTCCTCGCTTATAACGGTCATAAAAGGCTGAGACACAGGTTGAATGACCCTAACGACCTTCGCTTGCTCTCTATTGCTGGAAGGCGCTTTGGTGAAGCCGCATTTGCAACAGACAAGTGCCACTGCCCCCTCCGATTTTTTGGGTTCAAGGCGAATCCCGCATGTTGGACAAAACTCCATAAACAGAAACCCCTCTTGATATTTCCCATTCATAGCGACTGACGCAATATAAGTGTTGTTAACTGGGGGTCAACAAATTCAGGCTGGAAAAGCGGTTTGCCTCTGAACCCGATGAATTCTGTGATTGTATTGAGCAAATTAAAAATATCCCGATGCTTGTAAAAGGCGGGGATAAAACTTGGATAAAGAAGACGTACCCAAAAGCGAGTGGCAAACAATCGACCATGTGCTGGCTTATTTGGCGAGAGCTGACAAACTTCCACACAGGACAGAAGGCGAAAGAGTGCTGCTGGAACAAATCCCACTTCATACTAAACGCATTTTAGATTTAGGAACAGGCGATGGTAGGCTTCTTTCGCTGGTTAAGCTGGGTAAGCCAGAAGCGGAAGGGGTAGCGCTGGATTTTTCTGACCCTATGCTTGAACGAGCCCGAAAACGTTTTGCAGACGACAAAAAAGTAATGGTGTTAAAACACGATTTTGGTTTGCCGCTTCCAACTGAGAAGCTAGGCTGCTTCGACGCTGTGGTGTCCAGCTTGGCAATTCACCATTTGACGCATCCAAGAAAGAAGGAGTTATACACCGAAATCTTCAATCTCTTAAATCCCAAAGGCGTCTTCTGCAACCTTGAACGCGTATCTTCCCCAACTAAGAGTCTTCATGAAAAGTTCATTGTTGCTACAGGAACCAGACCCGAAGACCCCTCAAACAAAACCCTGGATGTTGAAACTCAGCTTGGGTGGCTACGGGAAATAGGGTTTATCGACGTCGATTGCTACTGGAAATGGCTGGAACTGGCGCTTCTGGTAGGTTTCAAACCTTAAATCCGCCCTTTTTCGGCAGTTAATCAGCAAATGAAAAATAGAAAACGATAATAATGCGATTCTGCAAAGTCTAGATAGAGGTTTTTTAGAAAATGTCAACGAGCATGGAGCAGATTGACTGGAACCATTGGCTTTTGCGTTTGGTCGCCTTCATCATTGACAGCATCATCGTATCGATAGTTTCCTTCATACTACTTTTCATTGCTGCGGTTGCAACAATCGTTACCGGCGCGTTTTATGCGGGATTTTATATCTTCTTCTTTTGGCTCGTCGTAGGTGTGCTTTACATAATTTACTTCACAATCTTCGACGTGGTCTGGGGCGGATCAATAGGAAAGATGCTTCTAGGACTAAAAGTGCAGACAGTTGACGGCGGAAAAGTGTCATTTGAAAAAGCATTAATCCGCAATGTAAGCAAATTCTACGGTCTCGTCATCATAGATTGGATCATTGCGATTGCAACGCCAGGCAAAGATAAACGCCAAAAATGGACTGACCGCATTGCAGGCACAACAGTTGTTCAGACAAAACAGCCGTTCCAATCCGTCACGCAGCCTTCGCCGACCCCTGGTACGCCACCTCCACCGCCTCCATCTGCGTAAAAGCTGAAAAATTTCAGTCGCTTTTTCTATAGTGTTTTTGAAAGCAGAGGGTCTAATCCCTCATTTTTCATTTTTGGCTCGTTTTCTTCAAGCGTCTTGTCATCGATTAAAGTTGTTGAAGCCAGTTGTCGAGTTGTTTTTCTGTTAAGCCCACACCGAATCTTCCATCCAGACGCTTTGTCACTTTGCCTTTTTCGAAAAGAATGATTGTTGGAACTGCCTCCACAGAATATACATCCCATAACGGATTATTGTAATCGTCAAGTATAACGTGAATCACCGTTGCAGCGTTGAAGCCGACTATCTTTTTGTTGAAAACCGGGACAAAACTCATACAGTAAGGGCACCAGTTGGCATAAAAAAAGGCAAGGACTTTTCCGTTTTTTTCTAATTCTTCGTTTAACCCTTTTTGGTCGTCAACTTTAATCATAAGTCATCATTTTAAATCGGTTTTTCGCGGTTCATAAACATGTCGTTTTGGGCGTTTGGAGGAGGGAAAGGAAGCCTAAATAGGTAATCAGCAAATCAAGTAGCTGAAGATAATGTCGCGTAAATCTTACCGAAGAGGATATCCCGTCGCCGTTTTAGTAGGCATCGAGAGTGACCATGCCGCGTTTTGGCAGATTTTCAGTCAAGTGGCTAAGCAGCAACAGACCATTTCTTTAAACGGAAGCAGAAACGACACTAAAGCCCTCTACAGCTTTTATGAAGCCTTGGTGAACGCATTGAGGCCTACGCTCAAAGAGGGCGTAAGAAGCGTCATCGTTGCGTCGCCCCCAAGAACCACCTACGGGCAGGAATTCGTTAACCACATCAGAGCACACCACACATGGCTTGTCCAAGGCGCAAGCAAAGCAGCAATTTCAACCATAACGGGCTCCGCAAGCTCCCCACAGCAAGTAGCCGCATTGACTAAAACAAGCATTTTCAAAGATTTAATTTGCGAAACCACCGCTCAGGAAACCGAGAACCTGCTGGAAATCCTCGAAAAACGCTTAAACGCCTCCGACAACATCGTTCTTTTCTCTCTGCAAGAAGCAGAAAACTTCGTCCTTAACCCGCAGGGCGAAGGCAAACCCAAACCCGAATACCTCATGTTAACAGACGAGTACCTTGCGAAGAGTCGGCAAAAATACAGGGTGCAGAGGCTCATGCAGGTTGCTGCGAACAAGGGCGTTAAAACACGGGTGATTAGCGTGGAGTCAACCGCGGGCAGCCGCTTGACGCAGCTCGGCGGAATCGTTTGTTTGGCGAGTCGTGAGTAGTCGCTAAATCAGTTTTGCTTTTTTCAATTCTGCAACGGATATTTTTCCTGAATGCAAAGCCGAAGCCACCAGGGCACCTGCAACGCCAAGTTTTTTCAGTTCAGCCAAATCCGCGACATCTCTGACGCCGCCGCCAACATAAACGCTCAAAGCCAAGTCGCACAGAACCTTGCTTAAGAATTCAACGTTGACTCCTTCGCCGCTTCCCACCCGACTCAAATCCAAAATAATAACTTGCGAAACACCCATTTCCGCGAATTCTTCCAGAAGACACAGCGGATCCATGCAGCCGTCAAACCCCATTTTTACAAGGACTTTGTCGCCTTTCAAATCCAAGCTAACGATGACACGGTCGCTTCCGAACGCCTCCACTGCTTCGGCAACGAAGCTCATGTTTTGCAGCGTTTCGGTTCCGACCACAAGCTTCGCGGCTCCGTTCTCGAGCAAACGTTTTGCTCGTTCTATGGATGTTACGCCGGCGTCAACCATCAGCTTGAGACCTGTTTCGTCGGCGATGCGTTTGAGACTGTGGAAATCTTTGGAGCAGTCGATGATGGCATCCAAATCGGCAATGTACAATTCGTCGAAGCCAAGCGTTCTGAAGGTGTTCGCCACTTTAAGCGGGTCCGATGAATCGGCTAGGATGCTTTGGAGGGGTCGGTATTCACTTCTTTTGCCCTTCACAGCGTGGACCGCGACGCCGTTTAAAATGTCGATTACAGGTATGACTTTCAACTTGGTTCAGCAAACTAAAATGATTGTCAACAGATAAAAAAACCTAGCCGTGTCCTAGCAAAACTTTTAAAGGCTTCATTAATGCGGTTGATTATGACCCACGTTGAAGTTGCTCATAAGCCCCTCAAACGTAAAAGAAGCCGCTGAAGCCATCGCTGGAGGCGCAGCCATAGTAGACGTCAAAAACCCGCAGGAAGGTGCGTTGGGAGCCAATTTCCCCTGGGTAATCAAGCAGATAAAAGAGCTCGCGCCCAAGACTGTTGAGGTTAGCTGCGCGTTGGGTGACGTGCCTAATCTTCCAGGTTCGGTGTCGCTTGCGGCTTTGGGTGCGGCAACTTTGGGTGTTGATTACGTCAAGGTGGGATTGTATGGGTTCAAAACGGCGAAGGAAGCAGTTTACCTCTTGGATAATGTTAACAGAGCTGCGAAAGCTTGCAACCCGAGAATTAAGGTGGCTGCCGCTGGGTACGCTGACGCGGAAAGAATAGGCTCGTTAAACCCGATGGAGATTCCCCAAATAGCGTCCAAAGCCCATGTGGATGTTGCCATGATTGATACAGCTATTAAAGATGGCAAAAACCTCTTCAGCTATCTATCCGAGGCGCAGCTTAGAAAATTCGTCGATTGCAGTCACGATTTTGGTCTTGAAGTGGCTTTGGCTGGTTCGCTGCGCAAAGAAGATTTACCCGTGGTTTACCGTTTAGGCGCTGACATTGCGGGTTTGCGTGGAGCTGCCTGCACATGTGGCGACCGCGTTGGAGGCGAGATGAAACGGGCTTTGGTTTCTGAACTTGTGGACACGGTTAGGCAGGCTGAGGCGCAAGCTAAGAAGTTGAGGGCTTAAATTTGCAGGCCCATGGCTTGAGCAGGAAACAGGTGCTAGCTGAACTTAAAAAAAGACGCCGACCAGACCAGCGATATGAAGACGGCAAGATTCTGGGTTCGATGTGTACCAAGCCTCATCCGACGGCGGAGAAAGCTTACAGGCTCTTCTTGAACTCAAATTTGGGCGACCCGGGGCTTTTTCCCGCAAGTGTACAGCTTGAAAAAGAAGTCGTTGCTGAGTTGGCGGCGCTTCTTCACGGGGAAAACTGTGTTGGGCACGTTGTTTCTGGGGGAACGGAAGCCAATTTGATGGCGCTTTTGGCGGCGAGAAACAGTTCACACAAAGACGCCCCCGAAGTTGTTTTGCCTGAATCGGCACATTTTTCATTCACCAAAATCTGCAACCTACTCAACCTCAAACCCGTCTACGCAGGCTTAGACAGCTCCTTTCGAGTTGACCCCGCACAGGTGGAGAAATGCGTAGGCGAAAACACCGTTGCCATCGTTGGGACCGCGGGAACTTCAGAGTTGGGAGTTGTGGACCCCATCGAGGCGCTTTCCGAAATCGCGTCCCGCCGCAAGGTGTGGCTACATGTTGACGCCGCCTTCGGAGGCTTAGTCATTCCGTTCCTCGCCGACGCTCAGCCGCCGTTTGATTTCAAGTTGGAAGCCGTGGAATCCATGACGGTTGACCCGCACAAAATGGGGATGGCGGCGATTCCAGCTGGTGGAATCGTTTTCAGACATCAGCAATCGTTGGATTATCTGCGAACCGAGACGCCTTATTTAACGGACAGGTACCAGTGCACTTTTGTGGGAACACGGACAGGCGCCGCCGCGGCTTCGGCTTGGGCAGCCTTCAGGTCGCTTGGCATGGATGGGTACAGGGAAATCGTGGCAAAATGCATGAAAACAACTTGGTTTTTGGCTGACGGGTTGACAGATGCAGGTTTCAAACTTGTCGTGAAGCCTACACTCAACATCGTGGCGTTCCGAAGCAGCGCAGGAACCAAACGTTTGGCGGAGAAGCTTCGGGGGCAGGGCTGGTTTATCTCTTACGTGCCGCGCTACGACTGCATAAGAATCGTTGTTATGCCGCATGTGAAGAGGCGGTTTGCTTTGGCTTTCTTAAAAGACGCCGCGGGAATCGAAAAGCTTTAAGGAGACGTGTGGTTTCCATCGAAGCTAAAAGGTACTTCACTTGAAAATCCTGGTTTACGAGTACATGTCAGGCGGCGGATACGCGGGGCAACCGTTGGAACCCGGCGTTTTGTCCGAAGGATACGGAATGCTGCGCTGCCTCACCGAGGATTTCAAAGCTGCAGGACACGAAGTAACCGTGCTTCTTGATGGGCGCATCTCCAAACTGAACCCGCCGCTGGCAACGGATTTCACTGTTCCCGTTTTTTACGCCAAAGAAGCCGAAAAACTCCTTGTGTACGCCGCCAAAATCAACGATGCTGTCTACGTTATTGCTCCTGAAACGGGGCAAACCCTCCAGTCACTCATCGTTCTCGTCGAGAAGACAGGTAAGCCTACGCTTAATTGCGAGGCCCAAGCCATCCAACGAGTCGCCGACAAATCCACCCTCTACGAAACCCTCAAAAGCAAGGGGCTAAACACACCTGAAACCTTGAATCTTAACCTCGACGATGACATAGCAAAAATCAAGAACGACATCAAAAACAAGCTCACTTATCCTGTGGTCTTTAAACCCTCGGACGGCGTGAGCTGCGGCGGATTAAGCAAAATCCAAAACGACAGCCAAATCCCAACCGCCATTGAGAAAATAAGGGACGCATCATCTCAAAAAACCTTCGTTGCGCAGGAATTTATCCGCGGCGAAGCCGTAAGCGTCAGCCTCCTCTGCACCGACGGCAAAGCTTTGGCAATCAGCCTGAACAAGCAAAACATCCAACTCGCCCAGCCTGAAGAACCTTCAAGCTACGAAGGAGGCGCCGTGCCCTTTAATCACCCCCTGAAAGCGGAAGCCTTCAAGGCAGCCGAAAAAGTAGGTACTTCTTTTTCTGGTTTGCGCGGCTACGTCGGCGTTGACTTGGTTTTGGCGGAGGACAAGCAGTTTGTGATAGATGTTAATCCTCGATTAACAACGTCCTATGTGGGTTTGCGGGGCGTCTCAGGATTCAACGTGGCAGAAGCACTGATGGAAGCCGCCTTGAACACCAAGCTTCCAAAACCACAGGAAAACAAGGGCGCCGTTTACTTTTCAAAAGTGAAGATTTCCAAGCCTTCAGTCAGCGCGACCCAAAAGGCTGCCCAATTAGACGGGGTTGTTTCGCCTCCTTTCCCGTTTGACGGCAACTCTGCAGTTTCGTTGGTTGCTGGAAACGGCGCATCGATGTCTGACGCAAAGCTGCGGTTCGAAGAAGCTAAAAAGCGGTTACTAAACATTGTTTGCAGGGGAAAATAGTTTGGCGGATGTGTTGGGATTTGATGTCGGCGGAGTCAACACTAAAGCGGCTTTGGTGCGGACGCAAAAAGGCAAGCTAAAAGAAACAGAGCTGGCTGTCGAATATTTCCCTGTTTGGAAGAAACCCGAAAAAATCGCGGATGTTCTTTTAACGCTCAAGCAGCAGCTGGGCGTTGACGGGCTTGACGGCGTAGGCGTAACCATGACCGCGGAACTGTCCGACGCTTACAAAACCAAACGCGAAGGAGTACACCAAATTTTAGCCGCCGTAAAAAAAACGTTTCCCAACACAACCATTCATGTTTTAAACAGCGATGCGCAGTTGGAGTCGACGGATGAGGCAGAATTGTCGCCGCTCAGAGTAGCCTCGGCTAATTGGGCAGCAACAGGCTGGTTAGTTGCTCAACTGATTGCAGATTGCGTGGTAGTTGACGTTGGGAGTACAAGCGCCAGCATCATTCCCGTTTTGTCTGGAAAAGTGGCTGCTAGAGGCAAAACTGATTTGGACAAGCTCATCTGCGGTGAGCTGGTTTACACGGGAAGCCTAAGGACAAATGTTGCCGCAATTGTCCAGTCGGTCCCCATCAAAGGTGGCGTGGCAGGAGTCGCGTCTGAGTTGTTTGCCCAATCAGCCGATGTCCACCTTGTTTTAGGCAACATCACCGAGGAAGCAGTACACCTGCGAAACAGCGGATGGACGAGGCAAAACCATGCCTGAAGCCTTTGCGCGTCTTGCCCGAGTAGTCTGCGCCGACACAGAAATGCTAACGCCTTACGAAATCGTCGCCGTGGCAAAGCACATTTACGATAAGCAAGTTATGCAGGTTGCCGAGGGCTTTGCCAAAGTCTACGCCTACGTGAAAGAGCAGGCGGCCAAAGAAGTTCCTGTTGTGGTTACTGGACTTGGCAAGGATTTTATTGCAAGGAAGGCCGCTGAAGAAATCGGAGTGGGATCTATTGTTGATTTGGCAACGTTGACGCCGTTTGATGTTTCAATCGCTACGCCGGCGTTCGCAGTTGCCTTGATGGCGGCCAATAAGCTGTGAGGGAGAAGCTGTTCGTTGGATGCGGTAATCGTTAAAGTTGGCGGTAGCCTTGCGTTGCAGCCAGAAAAACTAAGGGCTTTATGTGCAAAGCTGGAAAGTTTATCGAAGAACTCACAGGTTAGTTGTTGTGCCTGGCGGTGGGGAATTTGCTGATTCAGTCCGAACCTTGGATTCGCGTTTCGGCTTAATGCAACAAACCTCACATCGCATGGCACTTTTAGCTATGAACCAGTATGGTTTGTTGCTCGCTGACTTGCTGCCAAACGCTCTACTTGTAGAAAAGCTTGAAACCATACAGGAAACCTTAGATTCAGGTAAAGTGCCCATTTTTTTGCCCGCCTCATACTTGTTTTCCGATAACGTTCTCGGCAACACATGGGACGTGACCTCTGATTCCATCACCCTTTACCTTGCAGGCAAATTACACCTATCCAAGACGATTCTGGTAACTGACGTTGACGGCATCTACAGCTGTGACCCGAAAAAGTTTTCAGAAGCCAAATTGATTAAAAAGTTGTCTGCATCCAACCTTGAAAAAATGGGTGAACGAACCAGTGTAGACAGGTACCTGCCTAAACTGCTTTTGAAGTCGCATATTGAATGCTTCGTGGTTAACGGGCTATATCCTCAACGGGTCGAGGCCATTTTAAGTGGGAAACAGACGATTTGCTCGTTAATCACAAGCAAACTTTAAAATTTTTTTATTTAGATTTAGCCAAAACCATTTGGGCTGGAAAAGCAGCAATCTTTAATCCATGTTTGTCTCTAAGTCCCATCAGTTCCTGCAGCTCCATATATTTCTGAAGAAAATACATTCCTTTTTGAGTTGTCGTCAACTTTTTTTGTCCGCCGTTTGCTTCTGTCTGTTCGAGCCAGTGGCGTGTCTGTAGCTGTTTTAGGCAGTTTTGAAGCACGCTGTAGGAAACATATGTTTGGCGTCGGATGCTACTCTGTGTTTGGGGACTTCTGCATAGAGTCAAGATGTCTGCTATGATTTGGATATGGTCCCGTTTCTTATAAAAAGACGTTTTCTCCTTCTACTCCTGAAAAATATTGGCGCTTGAGTGCAATTAAACATTTGTTGTTGCTACTTATCAGTCACAAATCAGAGCCTCAAGTAAGCCACCGCCTGAAACAAAATGCCCGACTTGTCAGGACAAATCAACTGTGCATCAAGGTATGTAGGGGAAGAAAAAATAAAAAAGAAAAAGGAAAGTTGAAAGTTGCCGTTTAGATCTTTTTCTTATCTATGACTTCTCGGAAGGTTTTGTCACAGCATTTGTAAAGAGCTATCGTAAGTTGCGTGCGTTTGCCTTTCTTGTCAGGTTTGCCAGCCATCTTCCAAGTCTTAGTTGCGGTCTTTACTTCTTTTCCACATGTTGGGCATTTTGCCATAAATTATCCCTGTCTGAAATGTTATCATATGAATCAGCATAAAACACTTGCGGTTGATGCACGAAAAAATGCCTAAAAAGGCACCTTTTGACGTTAAAAATATGGAGAATATAATCGTTTTATTGGAAAAAACAGCGCTAACCTGCTATGTTTGGGGCGGGCAAAATCTGCCTCGTTGAAATCCACGTTGCGAAGTTGCCTTTTTCATCTTTTTGCAATCCAGTTCTGTAGAAAAATTAAAGTTGAGACTTTTGTTTTGGTGAAAGTTGAGACTTTCCGCCTTGGGTCTTTGTGTTTTGGGTTGCTTTTTTGGTTTAGGGTTTGAATTGTGCTTGTGGGGTGCCCATTTGGGATGGGCGGATTGCGACTTTGCATGTTGACTCAACATAGACGGCATTGTCGCGCATGGGCGCTTTCTGCTGATCAACAGGTTTGTTGCCGAAGGAGATGGCAATTAAGCTTAGCGATTAAGTTTGGGCGTCATTAAATAGGTCGCGGAATTTTGAAGATGAACAAACGCTTAGAAAAAGAGTTTGGCGAACACATAGGAAAAGACGTTGGCATTGGGCCCAAACAAGTTTCGCAGTCAATGCATGGGATGCATCAGAAAAGCATCAAATTGAAAATTTGCAATTGACCCTTCGTGCGTCTACTGGAGGCATGTTTCGGCTCTTTATGTCGAGGCAATTTTGAGCAATCTTTTTATTGCTATAATGAACTGACTCTGTAAAGAATCCAAAGTAGGACATTTCAATGACTTCTATAGGCATAGCTCCTAAAGGTCTTGAAGAGTTAGAATCAGATAGGGAGAGCGCCGAATTTTTTGCTAAGGACTTGCAAAATGGGTTTGCTTATTGCAAAGTTGTAACTGACAAAAAGGGTAAACCTGTTGATTACATTTACGTTTATGTAAATGATGCTTACCTGGAGATTACTGGGTCTAAAAGAGAATTTGTTTTGGGAAAGAGAGCAACAGAATTGTTTCCTACATTGGTAAACGACCCTGTGGATTGGATAGGTAAATATGGCAAAGTAGCCATAACGGGCGAGCCTGAACGCTTTGAAGCAATGCTTCAATTTAGAAATGTCTGGTACTCTGTTTATGTTTACAGTCCAAGAAAAGGTTACTTCGCAGTCATATTTGACGATGTTACTGACCGCAAAAAAGTTGAGGAAGCAATGCAAACTACACTTGATCGTTTCTACAGTAGCCTTTCAGTAATGTATGGAGCGATTTTGCTTGTTTCAGCCCAAGGAACAGTCGAGTTCGCTAACCAAGCGTTCTGCGACTACTTTCTCTTGAAGGAATCGCCTTCGGAACTGACAGGTCTTTCTTCCGATGTAATTATTGAGAAAATCAAGAATGCCTACTTGCACTCTGACGAAGAAGTGTCCAGAATAAAGGCAATAGTCACTGCGGGAAAACCTGTGGTGGGCGAAGAGGTTGCATTGAAAGGTAACAGGGACTAGCCTTCGGGATTTCATTCCATTCAACGAAAAGGGCGGTTCGTTCAGTCGTTTGTGGCACCATATTGACATATCCGAGCGCAAGAAAACTGAAGACGCATTGCGTTTAAGTGAGGCGCGCTTCTCGATAGCATTTAATTTAAGTCCATTTGCAGTAATTATGACTCGTCTTAGCGATGGAGCCTACATCGATGTAAACGACACTTTCCTGAAAATGTTTGAGTATACACGAGATGAAGTAATAGGCCATACGGCAAACGAAATCAAAATCTACGCAGACCCTAACGGAAGAGCAGCATATTTAGCCGCTTTCAAAAATGGGCGTGTTTCAGATTTTGAAGTAGATTTGAAGACAAAAACTGGCAAATCGCTTAAGGCGTTGGGTTTTGCAGAAATAATTAACGTTAACGGTCAAGATCTTACTTTTGGCACGCTTGTCGATATTTCTGAACGCAAGAAAGCTGAAAAAGCACTAAAGCAAAGTGAAGAGCAGTCTCGGCAGCATGCGGAAGAGTTAGAGAAACTTATGGATATTATCCCTGCTGCGGTTTGGGTTTCTCGAGATCCGCAATGCGAAAATATTACTGGAAATCAAGCTGCAAACACTTTTTATGAATCAGGTGAGGACGGAAAATGTTTCGGCAGGTCCAACTACTGGTGAAGCGCAAAACATTGCAAGGCGGTTTTTCCGCGATGGCAAAGAATTAACTCCTCAAGAGTTGCCAATGCAGGAAGCTGCGGCTAAAAATGTTGAAATTAGAAATTCAGAGTTAGATGTTATTTTACCCAGTAATAGAAAAATTACTATTCTGGGCAATGCCAAACCATTATTGGATGATGCAGGAAAGGTTCGTGGTTGCCTTGGCACATTTGTAGACATTACTGAGCGCAAGAAAGCCGAAGAAACATTGACGAAAAAACAGGATGAACTGCAAACAATAATTGATTCTTCCCAAGGATTAATTTTCTACAAGGACCTCGAAAACCATTTCATCCGGGTAAACAAAGCGTTTGCCGAGATTATGGGGTTGCCTAAAGAGCAACTTGAAGGGCGGTCGCTTTTCGAGCTCTATCCTAAGGAAGAGGCGGAAGCCTTCTGGAGCGACGACAAACAAGTCATTGCATCCGGCAAAGCTAAGGTCGGCATTGAAGAAAAGATGCTATCCAAGATGGGACAGCGGTGGGTTCAAACTGACAAAATTCCATACCGAGATGCAAAGGGCAACATCATCGGAGTAATCGGCTTCTCACTGGATATTACTGAACGCAAGAAAGCACTGGAAAACTTGGAAAGAGAGCGGTTTGAATTCAGAAGCATACTTGACTTTGCTCCAGTGATGATTGCTTACAAAAGCAAAGATGACCATTTTGTACAAGTGAACTCGGCATTTGCCGATTTTGTAGGTTTGCCTAAAGAAAAAATAATTGGTAAGACGACCTTCGACCTAGTTAAGGAAAAAGATGTAGCCCAGCAAGGTCGAGACAGTGACCTGCAAGTTATGCGAACTGGGGTGCCTGTCCTAAACCAGATCATAAAATGGTCAGGTTTGTTTAGCCAAAAGCAGATTTGGGCGCTCTATTCAAAAATGCCTTTTCATGACTCTGACGGCAACGTCGTTGGAACAGTTAGTTATGTCTTAGATGTGGATGAAACTAAGAAAGCAGAAGAAGCTTTGAATAAACTTAATGAGGAATTGGAAGAGAGGGTACTCAAGCGTACGGAACAGGTCTCAGTCGAACGCCAGCGTCTTTACAATGTTCTTGAAACGCTTCCAGCCTACGTTATTTTGCTTGATAAGGACTATTGTGTGCCATTTGCAAACAAGGTTTTTCGCGAGCGTTTTGGTGAGTCCAATGGCAGACGTTGTTACGACTTCCTGTTCAAACGTGAATCACCCTGCGAGAATTGTGAGACTTATAAGGTTCTGAAAACCAATGGTCCGCATCGGTGGGAATGGACTGGTCCGGATGGTCGAGATTATGACATTTATGACTTTCCATTCGTTGAAACGGACGGCTCAACTCTTATTCTGGAGATGGGTATTGACATTACTGAGCGCAAGCGGGCTGAGAAACAAGTACGCGATGTCTCTTTCTACTCTCGTAGTCTATTAGAAGCAAGTTTAGACCCTCTAGTAACAATCAGTGCTGAAGGTAAAATCACCGATGTCAACCAAGCCACGGAACTTGCCACTGGCTGCTCCAGAGAAGAATTGATTGGCAGCGACTTCTCTGATTACTTTACTGAACCTGAAAAAGCCAAGATTGGTTATAAACAGGTCTTCAATGAGGGATTTGTACGAGATTACCCGTTGGCGATTAAACATAAATCTGGAAAAATAACCGACGTATTATACAATGCAACCATTTACACTAATGAAGCTGGCGAGATGCAAGGTGTTTTTGCAGCGGCAAGAGACATTACAGAACGCAAGAAGGCTGAAGAACAAGCTCAGGAAGCAGCAAAGAAACTAAAAGACTCTGAGCGTTTAGCGGCTATTGGTGCTACTGCAGGTATGGTTGGACATGACATTCGCAATCCTCTACAGGCAATAACGGGCGATCTTTTCTTAGCTAAATCCGAGCTATCTGAGCTCCCAGAAAATGAGAATAAGACTAATGCTATCGAAAGCCTAGACGAAATCCAAAACAACATAGATTACATCAATAAGATTGTAGCCGACCTTCAAGACTATGCTAGGCCGCTTAATCCGCGAGCACAAGAAACAAACATAAAATCTCTATTCCACGACATATTAGCTAAGAATGGTATTCCCAAAAACATCGAAGTTACTGTTAAAGTTGAGGATAAAGCGGAAAAAATTATGGCTGACCCTGACTATCTAAAGCGCATAGCCGCCAATTTAACGTTGAACGCAGTTCAAGCTATGCCTGACGGCGGTAAACTGACAATTCATGCGTATGTCGATAAGGCTACTGATGATGTTTTGATAACTGTTAAAGACACTGGAGTTGGTATCCCTGAGGACATAAAGCCTAAACTGTTTACTCCAATGATGACTACAAAATCTAAAGGTCAAGGGTTCGGTTTAGCAGTGGTTAAACGCATGACAGAAGGCTTAGGAGGAACAGTAGCCTTTGAAAGCACAGAAGGAAAGGGCACAACTTTCATTGTACGTTTGCCCCCCCCCAAGGAGCTAAACGGTAAATTGGTCTACAAATAAGGAATAGATAGTTTTTTAAGAAAGATGCTATATCTTCTGCGCTGAATTTGGCAGGGGAGCACTTGCTACGAACTATTCTGAGTTCGCCCCCTTCACCCAAAAGTTGCTTTGAGCGGCGGGACTGGTTTAGCGAAAAGAATTAATTTCTAAACTGAACAATTCGTTGCTAACATGTCAATCGTCGGATTAGACCTAGGGCGGCGTAGAAACCAGACCCACAGGCTTCTGCACGCTAAAAGCCATGCAAGCAGAAACTTGTCTGATGTTTCAGGACCAAGAAATCCTCGACGCAATCCGAAAAATCAAACCTGCCGTGGTAGCCATCGATGCGCCGCTGAGCCTGCCGCCGGGGAAGAAAAACCTTGGAGGAAAGAACAAGCGTTCACCTTCGGGAATGCGACAGAGAACTCCTAAAGCGGCACATCAAATTTTTTCCCATCACCCTTGGACCCATGAGAAAACTGACTCAACGCGGAATAAACCTGAGGCGTACGTTGGAGGCTGAGGGTTTAGTTGCAGTTGAGGCGTATCCCGGCGGCGCCCAAGATGTTCTGGGAATACCGCGAAAACAAAGAGGGCTCGACAAATTGAAGGCTGGATTGGAAAATTTAGGCATAACAGGATTGAAGAGCCAGTTGAGCGACCATGAACTTGACGCTGTAACATGCGCTTACGTCGGCAAGCTTTTTCTGGAAGGAAAAGCCGTGACTTACGGAGCCCCAAACGACGGAATAATTATGCCTAAAGGCGAAAAAATTGCAGGCGACTGCCCCGCTTCCAAAGGGCGACCGCCAAGAAAACCTGCTTAGCTTTTGTTTGTCTGTTTTTCGTTTTTCTTGCTTCGGGTGAAGCTGTAGGGCCACCAGTTCCATTTCTGGGCTAAACCCATCAGCGACGGAACAAAGAAGAGAATGACGATGGTTACGTCGATGAGGATGGCTGCGGCGACTGCAAGCGCGATTTCTTCGAGAACAGCGATGTTAGTTACCATCAACGAGAGGAAGACGGTGGCGAGTACGAGTCCTAAGCCGACTATGGTGACCCAGACTTTGTCGATGGCTTCTACTATTGCTTCGTTATCGGTTTTTCCGTTGAGGACTTCTTCTCTGATTCGGGTTATGAAGAATATGTCGTAGTCGATTCCGACGCCCAACATAGTTACTACTACGAAAAGCGGCGCGAAATCAAGGATAGGTAGGCTTAGGACGTAGAAGAAGATGAAGCAGACGATTGCCAAGGCGCATACAACGCTGCAGAGAATCGTCACTATCAAGCGAACAGGCGTAAAAGCCGATTTTAGTTGGAAGAACAGAATCAAGTAAACTGCTGCGGCAAGAATGGCGACGACTTCAGGAATCAGGTTCCCCATGAACACTTGGCTATCAGAGGTCGACTGGGTTTCTCCGCCATAGAAAATGCTGACTCCCGCTGTAAGAGACAGTTTGCTAATGTTCTTCTCCATGCCTGTTAATGCCTTGATGGCGGCGGGGCTGAAACCTGAAGCATCCAAGCTAATGTTGACAACTGCGGTTTTGTTGTCTTTGCCGATGGTTGAAAACATTTGGCTTTCGTACTGCTGCTGGATAGGCAGAGACATGTTTTCGATTGTGGAATAGCTGAATGTGGTGCCGTATGGTCTGGTTATGCCTGAGGCTGAGCGAGACGCCGTTGGAGCCTGCGGCGGAAGCTGTGACTTCTTCAATTTGGTTCAGCAGAGTCTGGTTAAACTGGTTATCTCCATACGTTATCGGAGTAGGAGTCTTAATTATGATGCTTGTCGGCGATAAGGTTCCGCTTCCAAACTCGTTAGCTAAAACCGTGAGTCCTTGGTTGCTTTCGAAGTTTGGAATCAGCTTCAAAAATTCGTCGCTTGTCGGAGTGTTAACCATGACTATGAAGGCGCCAAGTGCTATTATACTGATGATTACTACAACAGGGACTTTCCGCTTGAGGATATTGTGGGCTAGACGTCGCAACTTGTTTTTGTTCGGGTCAGAGTTTGCTTTGCTTTTCCCGTTTAGTCCTGGCCAGAAAATCTTGTCGCCGAGGGCAATTTCAAGGGCAGGCAGCAGGGTCAAAGACGCTGCGAGCAAAATTGCGACACCGAGCGCTATTGCCGTTCCAACATCGCTGAAGATGGGAACGTTGGCGACTGCCATGACGATGTAGGCAACAATCACGGTTACTCCCGCTGTTAACACGGCTTGGCCAGCCCATTTAATTGAAATACCTACGCTTTCTTCAATTGATTTACCTTTTAGCCGCTCTTCTCTTGTGCGTCTAAGCTGCAAAACCGAGTAATCCACGGCTAAACCAAGCATCAACAATATGGTCAGAGTCGGCGTGAGGAAAGTAAGGTTTCCGTGACCCAACTTTACGAATCCCTCGTAAATTGAGGCAAGAGCAACTGAAATCGAAACGCCGCCCAGCAGAACTGGAATGAAGGCAGCTAGCGGCGCTAAAAAGAGCAATCCAACAATCAATAGTGAAATGGCTATGCCGGGTCCAATGGTGATTTCTAAGGCGGGCAAGAAAACTTTTGCCGAGTCCGAAGCCAAAACTGAGCCGCCAGTCACGTAGACGTTTCCGTAGTTTTTCAGTCCCGAGTTTTGCACGGCGGTCCGCACGTTCGCGATTGTTTTGTCATCTGGCGTGGATGAGAAACTCAACACAACCATCATCGTGTTGCCTTGCGGGTTAACGAAGTTGCCTGTCAACGCGGAGGTTGGGGCAAACGGGTATGCTGTGTATGGTTGAGTTGCGATTTCGTTGTCGATGGCTCGGTTTATGTCGGTGGCTGTTGCGTTCGGCGAAAGCGAAGCGAGAAGGCTGGTAAGTGAGGCGCTGTTCACGGGAAGAGCGGAGACTGGGCGAAGGCGCTTTGTGTAGCGTTTGATGTTAATGCGCAAGCGAGCCCCCAAGTTTGGGCGTTGGTCGGTGATACGCCGAGATTGTAGGCGGAGAGCATAAGACCAGAAACTGAGAAGCCTGAGTCTGCCGCCGTCAGGTTGCTGTAGCTTGTTTCTAAGAGGGAAATGGCGTAGTTGCCGATTGTGACGTTGGAAGGTGATTGTCCGAGGCTGTAGAGTTCGTTTACGACGCTGGCGGGTGAGGCACCCAATGAAGATGCAAGGCTTGATGGAATGCTTGAAATCATGCTGGTAACTGTTAAGTTCTCAATTGCCGCGTTCTGCACTCCATGTTGCGGGGTTTAAGCCTGACGCGACGAGACAGATCATCTGGCTTGTTTGGGCATCAAGCTGCGGGTTAGCTAGAAATCCCGTGACTGCTTGACCGACGGCGTATGATTCGCGGTCAGTTACTGAGGTACTCGCTGGAAGCGTAAGGTAGCTGGCGTTCCAAGCGTCAAAGAAAGCTGTGTAGTACCCGATGGATTGGGCGTCGCCTCCGAAATTGGATGTTACGCTAAGGGTGGTTGCGTTGGCTTGTGCGTTTGCGTCATAGGGATTTGTGCCCCTGCATTTGCTGCGGATACGCCTTGCCAAACGTTAATGTATGCTGCTGGAATCCCCCAGACCAGCTGGGCGGTTTGGTTAATGCCGTCCTGCATCTGGAACATGCTTTGGCTAAGCAACGTTAGGTTGCCTGTTAAGGTAAATAGTCCTTGGTTGATCTGGAGGATGCTTGACTGCAAGGCGGCTGTCTCGTTGATTATGGAGGGTAAGGAGCCGTTGAGAACGTTTGCTTCGGTTGAGTAAAGGCTTTGTTGTCCCGTGTAGTTGCCGACGCTTGCATCCTCAAACAAGCTTTGGTTAAGCGCCAGAACAATCTGCCGCAGAGCATCCGAATAGGCTGAGGTGTTCTCGATTACGATGAGGATTGTTGCGTCGCTGTTGTTTCCAGCGGGAAACTCTGCTTTAACTATGTTGGCTGCCTTCTGGGACATCGTGTTGGATGGTCCTCCAAAGCCGCCTGTTAAATCGTAGGATACGGATGAGAAGAAGCTTGGGATAAGGAACAGCGAAAGCACAACTGCAACTACCCAAGCAGCTATAACCCACTTGTAACGTCTTCGAATGAAATGATTCAGTAAATCAAAGAACGACCTTGCCATTTAAACCGCCTACTAAGAAACCTTCCGAACCTATATTCCACTGGTTATCATAGCATCTGCCGTTTGCGGCGCCTTTCTTAAGGATTTCCCATAAACTATTCCCAAACTGACAAACGGGTGGATTGGATATTTTAAACAGGCAACTAACTGGTTGTAATTCTGAATTCTGTTCTAAGAAGCATCAAAGCTTGCTAATTTAAACTAAAGTTAAACTCGGAAGTAAGGGTATTCTCCGTCAAATTTACAATTGAGCCACATTAAAACAAAAAAAGTTATTGATGCCCCTTCTTCAAATCAATAAACTATTAAAAATTATTAACCAAAAAAGGTGGGTGCCAGCGTTTTTAGCTGGCTTTTTGTTCTTATTTTTTTGTTTTATGAAGGTGCTAAGAAGAGTTGCTTCATAGTTTCTACGGTGAAGTTGTTGTCAAGTAGATACTGCATTTGCGCCGAGAATTCTTCTGGAGTGATGGCTGTGTCAACGTTTTCATGGTCTATTTTGTGATAGAACAATATAACTACGCTTGAGTTGTTTGCGTTATTGACAATGTTCATAAAATCATTAATGGTTGTGGTGTTTTCAATTGCGTAACTAGGTAAGTCAAATCTGTCGAACGGCTGAGACATGTTAAGGACTCCAGGGTTTATTCCACGCGCTGCAAGGTAGTATTGTTGGGTCAAGCTTTCAACTGTAGCGTTCCCAGCTCCACCGCCGTCGGGATAAACTAAAATTTGAGCATTAATCCCGTGGTCCGCTAAGTCTTGCTTGCTCTGGGTAAGTTGATACAAAATTGACGCGTCAGACAACGTGGCTAGGTTAGGATGGCTGTATGTGTGGCTTTCTATGTCATAGCCTTGGTTTGCTAGCGTCACAATTTCCTTCCACGTCATGTATGAGAGACCTTCGCTGTTTCCCCACGATGTTCCAAGGTAACTGGTTATTATTGCAAAGCTTGCCTTGTACCCATAATAATTCATTATTGGAAGTGCATTGGTGTATTGGGTTTGCCAGCCATCATCGAAAACTATGCAAACAACTTTTTGTCCAGCATGAGGAATATTTAGCTGGTACTGATAGTTCGTCAGGTCGTCGTTAGCTTTAAGGGGAGCCGCTTGAACCCCGAGGTTTGGGGCTTGATGTAAAACGGCAGCTACACTAATCGGCGCAAATAACATAATTATTACGAATGCAGCAATTTTATAGCTTACTACTATTCTGCTGGATTTGTGTTCTTTTTCGGTCATTTTTTCTTGTCACCTCTTGTTACCCATCCGCCCTTCCAAGGCGTAATCCACGCATACAAAAGTACAGTAATGCTGATGAAGAACGAAACGAAAACAAACAGCGTCCTATACAGCATAGACCGGAAATCATATCCGAAAGACCATAAGATTCATGCCTTGAAGCAAACCGATGTATAATGTTCCAACCAAGAACCAAACTCCACTAAGTTGTTTCCAGTTAAGAGGCGTAATTATAAGCGAAGACACGATTACGAATGGGCAGATGACGGTTAAGAATTGGTACAGAAAGAACATGCAGCGGAACCGGCATTTTTTTCTTCCAGATGAAGCGGCTTGCAAGAATGGAGCCATGTACCCATGAACGACTCCACATCAGTTGCTGCTTGAAGAAATGCTTGTAAGTTTCAGGCACAAGAGTGTAGGCTATCGCGTTTGATTGGTAAACCACTTTTGCGTTGCGTGTCGAATCCTTAATTTCGCCTAAGCCTTTCCATAGAACCAGGTTGGTGAGTTGTCGGTCGTCGCCAATGTAGGATGGGTCTGCCGAGGAATTTTTCGTTTAGCCAACTGTTCATTACGGGTTCGATTGATTCTCGGCGGTAGCCTGCCAGAATTCCTGAGCAGCATGAAACTGCGCCAAGCTGGGACTCCATGCCTTTTAAAAGTCTGAAACATGTCTTGGTACCAGAAATGCTGGAGTTTGGTGAGTAAGTTTTTGTTTATGTTTGATGCTTTGCCATGTCCGCATACGCTTACAACTTCTTTGTCTTCAAAGGGTTGAACAAGCAAACTTGATAGCTTGCGTATCAAGTAAAGTGTCGCTGTCAACACAAATCACTATTTCATTCTTTGATTCATAAAAACCCGATGCGAAAGCGGCACGTTTCCCACGGTTTTTCTCAAAATCCAACAGTTTTATTCTCGGCGAATTTATTGCTCTTACAGCATCCGCTGTTTTATCTGTGCTTCCGTCATTAACCACAATGATCTCCAGCTTATCCTCGGGGTAATCGCTTTGAAGTAATGCATTTACCGTGTCAGCTATACCGTTCTCTTCATTCTTTGCGGGCACAATCACCGACACGCCAGGTCTATAGCCCCTGTCGGGTATGGGCTTGTAACTTACAGTGAGTATGCTTACAATAATTAAGAAAGAAGTCATCAATACACTGTATATCCAAAATAGGGAGGCAATAAAGCCGTCAACTCGTAGCAGCAACAGAACTGCAAGCGAAGCCACGGTAATAGTTGTTGCCAATATAACCTTGGAGTTCTGATTAAATGACAGCACTACCAGCACCTCACAGCAGTTTGGTTTGCGTTAATTCGTGTGCGGAACAACGATTCGACCGTTTGTCCTGTAGCCAACTTTGAAGCGATGATTCCCCTGTGCCGGACAGCAGACTGGCAAAATTCAACGGAATCTACGCATTTAGGTGGGTTCGCATTGTCTATTCCAACCTTCGCATCGGCCATTTCAGCAAAGAGGTCTGAACAATTAACATAAGGCAACGCTACAAGCCCATTTCCTAGCGTAAACGCGATCCGTTTTTGGTTTATGTCAAATCCAGAGGTTTTCAAATAAACTTTTAAGACTTGCCTTGCGCCAAGCAACCCAATATTTTCCAATCCGAGTATAACGACTTTTTCCATTCTGCAACGCTCCAAAAATTTTGCTAAGCACCCATGACCCACCGTGGTTCCCAAAACCGGCTTAGAAACTAGCTTTCGGAAACTGAAAACACAGAAATGCACGATTTAGAACCCTAAACCCTGCATCGATGCTTCACAAGTTTGCGCCTAAAACGCCCACTTGGACAGGTCACGTGGTTTCCCCAAAAAGCAGCGTTATACTCCTTACTCTCATACTCCAATCGCCAACCAGCGGGGAAACGCTAGTTAACCTACCAAGCGATTGACGGAAGCGAGAATAAAAATATTTGTTGTAGTGTCGTAGCAATCACAAGCAAGCCAGCATGTCAAGCAGGCAAACGCATGCACCGCAAGGTAAAAGCCATTTAAAAAAAGAAAGAAAAAGCGTCTTTGCTTTTCGCTACGAAGAGTCCAAGCGATTTTTGCTGATTATGTTTACTTTGAGCCATTTAAGGATTTCCGGCTTCTTTCTTTTCCCAGCGCCTTGCTTCGTTTTTGGATGCCCCAATATGAACGGCACCATCATCTGGCAGTTGTCTGGGACACCGATTTTTTTGAGTACGTCTGGCTTGCTGTTTAGTAAGTTGACGAATCCCATGTAGCATGTTCCAAGCCCCAGCTCATACGCCTTCAAAAACATGTTTTGGGCGGCAAGCACGCAATCGAGCAAGTTGAGGTTTTCCCACTGCTTGTCTTTTTCCGCACAAACCAGCACCAGCATCGGCGTATCATAGCAGATAACGTCCTGTTCAGTTTTGAACTGCTTAGCCAGCGGCGGCATGTTTTGCCTAACCAAAACCTTGGTTTCCTCCGAGACAAGATTGATGGCTTTCTTGTCTTCGATGATTACGAATTTCCAAGGTTGCCTATTCATCCCGGTAGGTGCCCAAGTGCCTGCCTCCAAAATTGCCTCTACCTGCTCTTTTGAAACTGGCTCATCCGTGTAGCTTCTGACGCTTCTTCTACCTTTAATGCAAACATCAAGTTCCATAACTAAACCCCAAAATAACAAATCGGAATTCAGATATAAACTTGATTAGGAACAGGAAGATGTTGTGGTGCCAAGGGCAGGGTTTGAACCTGCGACGACTCGGTCTTCAGCCGAGCGCTCTCCCAGGCTGAGCTACCTTGGCACCGTGCACTGGGAATACCAAAACCAGAGATGAGATGAAGCGCTTTAAATCTTTCTGAAGTTAATTTTGTCTAGTGCTTAGAATTTGAGAAACCTATCTCGGCTGCCCATTTCCTTAGCAGTTCCCTACCATAGAACGTAACCTGAAATAGATATCCCCAGTTAATTCAACTCTGTAACGGGAACCATCTTTCCACAAATTACCATTCCCAATTATGGCTCCAACGAATTCGCAAAGCTCAGAGCTAATTTCAATCGCCGACATGTTCGTAAACTTTAAATGCGCTAAGTATTTGAAATCTATTCCCGAAAACAAAATCTCTTTTCAAACATAGCAATAGTTAGTCTTAGTTTGATCCGGCGTCTTGGATTGGAAATATTTTTTTGGCTAACTTTAACGCTAAGTTTGGGTCTGGGTGATATTGAAGGTGCCTTGGACCCATATCGACGTATCGGTCAAACTCGTCTTTTGTCATCTTGATGTTTTCAAGGAACATATTCATTGTGCTCTCTGGGCAGGTTCCATCGGGCTCGTTTTCCAGTTTTGACAAAGCTTCCTGTCGTGTCATGACACCAGTCATAATGAGTCTGGAGTAAGTGAGTCTTCGCATCTTTAAGTTCGGAAATCTTCTGTTATGAATATACTTTTGTATGGGGTGGATGAGGCAGTCCATGTGTTCTGATTCGTCTGGGGCGGTCCAGCCGAGTTCTTTACGGATTGTATCATGAATAATGTCGTAGTCCCAATCTACATAACCAGCAAGGTTGAAGTAAGCATACGAGGATAGGCTCTTTTGTCCTGACAGCAAAAACTGCATGTAGCCGATTTTTCTTTGAAGACTTGCTCCTCTGTCAGCTTAATCTTCTGCATTCATCTGCAATTGCTTCTCCGTCGAGAACGGCTCGTACATGAGCTGGGTCGCCGCCTTGAAACATCTCTCGCGCAAGCGGTAGCTCTGTTCTCATTGAGCTGCCCTTAATGACTAAAGGAACTTTATACATGTCAGCGATCCGAAAAGTTGACATTTGGATGGCTCGCATGCAAACCGAGCAGAACCACCCTGTTTTCTCCATAAACAAACGGAACAGCCTATTTGTTAGATCTTGTTCTAAACGATAGTATAAGTGCTCTACCCCAAGCTTTTTGCAGGTTCTCTCAACGTTATTTTTTGCATGCTGAGAAAGATACCCTATGTCCAAAGTGTAAGCAAGGCATTTTAATCCAAGTTTCTCCCGAGCAACATAAAGCACATAGGTGCTGTCTTTGCCCCCTGACAGAGGAACCAAAGCATCGAACTCTTTGTGTTTGCTTTTCGCCTGCGCACAAATCCTCTGCAATACCCTACTCTTCTGCTCTTTCTCCGAACTCCAATCCCCCCACCATTTGGCGTATTCACTGCAGACAGAGCAAACACCTTTCTCATCAAAACTTATCCTTGGAAAATCATCCGTAATAAGACAACGAGAACAAACCTGCAGGTCTGTTTTCACAAAAATCAACATCCCGACAAAAAGCTGTCACTTAATGGCGTTAAAAAGTGCCTAAGTTGACTATGCGAGAGGTTGCTTTTATACTTGACCAACGATAAGGCGCCCGCCTAGCTAGCCCTTCGGTAAAACCTATCTATCACCTGAGAACGAGCTAGTGGCTCCGTTTTCTTCCTAACGCAGTAATCAATGTATGAAGTTTGTTAGGTGGGTTAAAAGGTAGCCTACCGTGGCACTTGCCAAAAAACAGGCGAAAATAAGGGATCCTTCATGTCTATCCACGAAATCGTCAAATTGTCTTGTCATTTTTTTGTACCTCTCTAATGGTTTGTCTCTTTGAGGGGAAAGGTTTTATGAAAGGAAACTCTGTATTTTGAATTCAGCATCAAACGGGCCGTTAGTCTAGCTGGCTAGGACGTCGCCCTCACGCGGCGAAGATCACCGGTTCAAATCCGGTACGGCCCACCAAACCGCTCCAACCTCAATAAATCAATAGTTTTCCAGCTTAAAATGAATTTTTGTCTTCTTGAATCTGGTCTTAAACATGTAATACATTGGTTTTCCGCCGGTAATCAACGCGAAACCTAAGCAAGCTACGCCTAGCGCGCGGTAAATAATCATTGTCAGCAGCAATCCGTAGAGGAGCGGCATGTGAAAAGCGTAGGAAAAGAAGAAGCTGCCTACTGGGTAAATTACAAGTTCATCGGGGGTTGGGAGCAGAATATACAGCGAAACACCCAGCAAAAAAGCTGCTAAACCGACTTTCCTTAAAGTCATATTACCCTTATCTAATGCAACTTTAACTAATAAAAATTATCTTAATTGCCCCACCCACAACCGCAAACCCGCTTGACCTGCAATCAAACCAAGCTTAACGCTTATTACCTTGAAAAAGAATTATTAATATTGGATTTTTATGCATAGAAAACGTGTTTTCGTTCTTGCCGCCGTCTTTCTGGTTGTAGCTTTAGTTGTGCCGCCTGCAATCGTAATTTTAGCCGCTAATAATTCGATTTACAAATACATAATTCCTGGAACAACCCCGACTCAGGGATCGCCAACTATCCAAATCGTTCTTACAAGCCAGCAACGCATAAACTTCGCAAACGCAGTCATCATCGCAGCCGTAATCGAAGTGATTTTCCTCGCCCTGTTCATAGTTTCCATATACTACGGCTTTAACCACACCCACCCCGAACACTAAAAACAAACTTCAAATCTGGCAAACCAGAAGTTATGCGGGACCTATCCGTTTCGACAAATGCACATCAGAACTTCAAGGTTGCACCCTTCTTAGAAGCTCCTTCTGAAATATTCGGCGTTTTTGCTGTTGCTGCTGCACAACCACAAATTTTTAAAAGCAGTTAACGCTCAATGCCTTTAGCACAAACCAACTGTTTTTGGGAGGTGTAAATTTATGCCTGAAACAAACATTAACATAACCGAGAAACTGCAGAAGATAGGCCAAACAGCCCAGGACTATAAGGATGCCATTGTTAACCAATTTAAGGACATGGAAGTTGAAGTGAAAGATTGGAATTTTGCCGTCGGAAAAAGTGACAAAGAATACACAGTTGAGGTTAACCTTAAGCTCGGCATCCGCTCTAAAAAAGCCTAAATAGAAAAATGCTTATCCAAAACCCCTTTTCTTTTAGATATTTGCTAAATTTTGAGCTTGATGGTTTCCCAACCAAAACAAATAAAAACACGTCATTGCATCCTCATGGCTACTGTAGAGGAAACGCGTATGCCAACTGAAATTACTGATGTTGATAAGTTTGTAGCAATGAGCGCTAAAGCAAAATACTGCTCAGTGCAAAGGCTAAAAGACAATGTTAAACTGAAACTTCGTACACCCCGCCAACTGTACACGTTGAAGATAGAGCCGCTAAGAGTCGACGAAGTCATAAAGAAGCTTCAATGCGAAATTCAAGAAAAATAAAAATAAACATACTGTTTCAGCCAATCAATTTTCTTATTTCACATCTTTCTTAAACACAACCGATAATCTTTTTCCATCCAGCGTAGCCTCTGCCCGTATACAAAAGCATCACCAAACCCATTTTTTGAAGCACTCTCGTGTTCTAATATTGCCTAAAATGATTAAATTCTTCGAAAACCAACGAACCTTAAATATACGTGGAACCCAAAAACCGAATTCTGCCTCAAAAGAGGATAGCAGGAGGGTTACAATTGGCTTTCAGACGGAAATACCATGAGCTAATGCGTTTTGCCGTGAAAAAGTTTGTCGCTTAAGGCTATTCCGGTGGGATACAGTCGTTTTCAGGGCAGGCAAACACCCAACTGACTGCGAATAAGCCCTTCTTTTCGTTTTCATCTGCCGTTTTTTTCTGTGTGGGATTTTTTCTTTGACGAAAATCGAGCGAATGATCATATTTTACAGGTAAAAGTTAAAAATATCGGTCGGTTGGATACAAAAATAGCAGTAAAAGAGCAACTGTTCCATGCCATCTATTTCTTCAGGACTCTTCGCTGGGCGAATGGCAGTCACGTTTGGCTTTTGCGGGAAATAAAGAAGGTTTTTCAATCAGCCGCAGGTAATGCTCATGAAGCGGTTAGTGAGGGGAAAGCAGGGGAATTGATTGAGGAACGGGTTATAGTGGTTGAGGCGTCTGGGTTGGTTGTGTGCTAAAAATGGTGGCTGTTGATGCTTTTGTATACCGATTGGAAAGTACGCGGTTTATTTTGGGTTTATTCACTCGATTGACTGACATTTTGCTGGTTCAATGTTTATTTTGCTGAGGGTTTAGTGTGAGTGTTGAGCGTAATCTGTTAATTTCTCTTCTAAAATTGACTAAAGAAGGCCCTGTTTTAACTGAACTTGTCAAAAGAGAGGCACGCTTGCCATCAACAGTCACGATGAAGTTGCTAGTAAAACTGCAAGACCAAGGCTTGGTTTATCTAAAACAAGGCACAGTTGAAACTGAGAGCGGCAGCAGGCTAAAACTTGCCGTCCAAGCCCTCGCGCTCGGCGCAGACGTAGAGTGTGTAAGCAACTTGCTTTGTTGGCAAGAATTTGAAGAAATTGCGGGTTTCGCGTTGAAAAACAACGGTTACGCCGTTTCAAACAACGTTCGTTTTAAGCAGGCTGGTCGAAGGTGGGAAATGGATGTAGTAGGCTGCAAGAAACCCCTAGTAGTCTGCATCGACTGCAAACATTACCAACATGCCATCGCGACTTCGGCGCTGAAAAAAATTGTTGATTCACAGGTTGAACGCACACGAGCATTGGCAGATTCCCTTCCAAGCCCAACACTAAAACTTGAGTGTGCACAATGGAGCGACGCCAAGTTCATGCCAGCCATCCTGTCACTTGTGCCCAGCGCATTCAAATTTTACTGCGAAGTCCCCGTCGTGCCCATACTGCAGCTGCAGGATTTCCTAAACCAGCTGTCGGCGCATGCGGAAAATGTGCGGTTTTTCAACAAAACCTTCAACAAACTAAGTCATAATCTTTAGAATTGAAGCTCTTGCCACCTTGAACGCTGGGTAAAGGCTCAAAAGCAGGATTCCTGCTAAGGCGGCGAATAGGAAACCAGCGATTTCCAGTATTGTGAAGGCTGTTACTATGGGCTGGGGCATGAGAATAAGCATGGTTATGATGGTTCCAAGCGATATTCCGATGCCGAAGCTTGAAAGAAGCAAAACCGCGCTTTGAAGCGCCAAAACCCACATGACAAACCTTGGTTTTGCACCAATAGACCGCAGAACGGCGAATTCTTGATGTTGCTCATCCACCGCAATCATCATGTAACTGACCATGCATAGGGCTGCGGCAGCCAAAGTAAAGAAGGGCATAACCATTATTGTTTGCCAGTTCGACGCCAAAAAAGAGGTGTCTTTGTCAAGGACAGAGGTTAACTGAAAAACTTGCAAATTAGGGTCGGCATTTTGCAGCAGAGTTTTGATTTGTCCGATGGTGGCTGATTGGTCGACTGAAGGCTTTAGCGTGATTAGAAGGAGGTTTGGGCTTGAAAGTCCAGATGCGTTTTCGAGAGTTTGAATGGGAACGTACGTGACAAAGCCGTTGTTTACTGGGTCAACGCAGACTCCGACAATGTTAAATGAAGTGTTTTCAAATGTCAAATCTTCAACAAGCGGGTTTGCGTCAGATATTCCCATGTTTGGATCGGATGTGTAGATTGTTTGTGCAACTGAATCGCCTACGACAGCTCCATATTGGTCGCCGCCGTTGAAAAATCTGCCCTCTATGTTCCATGTTCCAGTGAGCTCCGCAGGGTTAACGCCGACCACAAGGGCATTTGTTGTCCTGTTGCCGCCGACGTAAGCTACTGAACCCGTGTCGCCGTCGTAGGTGAAGTTCGCAACCTCCTGAATTTGTCCACATAAAACTAAGCGGGAATCAACCAAATCGACGTTTGGCAACGCGCTCAGTTGCATAATGACTGAGTTGGGAATCGCCAGATTTTGGCTGGAATAATCAAAACCGCCTGTATTTGAGGCGCCTGAAAACTTTGAAAGCAGCTGTTCATATTGGTTTCCCATGCTGCCTGACGATACGGCGATGGTGTTTTTTCCTACGCTGTCTTGCACCCAAGCCGAGGTTGTGCCGCCCGCAATAACGCCGCCTCCGATGCAAACCGTGAGAAGAATGAACACGATTGAGAGCAAAACCACAATACGAAATGTTGCCGATTGACGCCGAAGCAGGCTTCTGCTGGCAATACTCCAGGTAATTCCCGACTTTGACAGTGGCTTGTGCTTGGCGGTTGGGGTTAATCCGTGGTAGGTTACGGGTGAAAGAGCCTTTATCGGCGACATCCTTGAAGCTTTAAGAAGCGGCCAAATCCCGAAAACCATTGCCAGAACAAGAAAAACCACGAAAACTATGGGTCCTGACCAGAGGTTAGGCAGCTTGTAGGATGAGAAAACATAGTTTGAAACGCCAAAATCCATTAAGAAACCTGCGAGTACGCCTAAACCGCAGCCCACTAGGGTGGTTGCTAACAGCTCTGTCATGAAGTAACCTGCGACAAGGCTGTTGGGGCATCCAGCCGCCTTAATTAACCCGAAATCCCGCGTTCTCTGAGCCATCATGGAGAAAGCGATGAAAGAAGTCAACATTGCACCCACAACAAAAATGAGAACGCCAATGAAAAGTATGAATTGTGAAAACAACACGTTTATTCCCACCGTAAAAACGTCGGTGGCTGACGTTAAACCGCCCAGACGGCTACTGAACAGCAGCAAAAACATCGTTGAAGCCACACTCAAAGCCAAAGTTGCAACCGTTAAGCCTGTTTGAAGCCGCCTGCGAAGCAAATCATTAATTGGAAAACCTGCACTACTCATTTTTAACCGCCAAAACGCCTTCTTCAAGACACAAAACTTGATCCGCCAACAACTTTATCTGAGCATCATGAGTCGCCACAACCACCGTTTTCCCCTTCTCCTTGAGCAACTGCAGCACCTGAACGATTTTCTGCGCGTTTTTATCATCCAAGTTTCCCGTTGGCTCATCCGCCAAAATAAGCGCAGGATCATTGGCTAAAGCTCTGGCAAAAGCGACCCGTTGCTGCTCTCCGCCGCTTAGCTGCGCGGGAAAATGGTTGGCTCTGCTGGCTAATCCGACGGTTTCAAGCAGTTCAGAGATGCGTTTTTCAATTTCTTCTGGAGGCTTCGCAGTCCACTCCATGGGAAAAGCAATGTTTTCGGCAACCGTGAGGGTTGAAACCAAATTGTACGCTTGAAAAACGAAGCCGACGCTGTTGCAGCGGTAATCTGAGAGTTGATCTTCATTTTGGGTTGTGAGGTCTTGGCCGTTGACGAAGATTTTTCCTGTAGTCGGCTTGTCCAGTCCCCCTATAATGTTGAGGAGAGTGGTTTTTCCCGAGCCTGACGCGCCACTGAGAACTACGAACCGGGCTTTATTAATGGAGAATGTATTGTTTTTTAGGACTTCAAGTTTTTCGGTGCCTATTTGATAGGCTTTTCCTATTGCCTCTGCATAAACGGCGGTGTCTTCTTGCGTTTGCATCCTCTTTGCCTCTTCCTCGTAAAGGGGCACGTAACCGATAATATATGTTGAGGTAAAGTTGCTTTCTTTCTTCAGGCGTAGGTTGTGTCCAGATTGAGGTTTCCTCGGTCGCGTTTGAGTATGCGGATTTTTTCAGGCAGCTTGTTTTTTTCCCAATCGGTCCATGCGACTTCTTTGAAGAGCCATCTTTTGCCCAGGTGTGCTGCGACGACGGCGTGTTTGTAATTGTTTTCTGAAGGGATAAATTCGTTTAGGAACCGAAAGAGTTTGTCAACTTGCTGCTTGGGGAAGTAGGCGTAGTAGGTGGCGTTTTTGACTTCAAAAGCGTACGTGTGCAGGTCACGTCTAGCCATGATGTCGGGCAGCGGATTGAGGCTTGGGTTGCTTACTGGGACCCGAACGGCGTTGTAGCCTTTCTTCTGAAGAAGCTTTACCAAGACGGTTTCGCTGTAGAAGCCTCTTTTCCGCCAACGACGAAGCCTTACCCTGTCGAATTCTGTACTCAAACGGCTTGCTCCCCTCGCGTTTAACTGCTTAATCAGGCGTTCAAAGGATAAAAATTGTTGCCTAAGAGATGCAGGAAAATGAGTTGCGTTTATGCTTTTGTACACACGCCTTGGGTGGGTGGTGCCTTGACGCATGCTGGTGACGGATATGGATAACAATAGTGCACACACCACCAACATAACTAATCACGTCAACGCCACCATCAACACAGCAAAGATATTGCCAGTTTAGACTACATTAAGCGCTACAGAGTTACCGCTTGACTCAAAAAAACGAAGAAACAACTTGAACTATACTCACGAAATTGCAGACAAAAAGGCGAGTGAACATAAGATTCACGACTCAACTTCAAAAAAATCACAAAACAACAAAGAGATTAGTGCGCGTAAACCACTGAACAGAAAATTTCCAGATGCAAATAAAACTCAGAAAAACCCAGCACCGCTCCTGTTCAGCCTTCAGCTGCAACTCAAACCTTGGCGAGTCAACCAACAGAAGTTTAGCCCAAAACTGGAAATTGCCAACCTCTCAGAAAAATTGTCTGACGAAAAAAGGCCGTCTTTGCAAAAAATCTCTCCCCAACAATTTTGCCCAAAAAACAGCAAAGTTTCACGCACACCCAAAAAGACCGCGTAAAAGCTCGAAGACAAGTCGAAAAAAACCGAATTTGCTTCGCATGGAGATTCTCGAAGGTACTTATATGAGGCTCCGATATTCCCCATGCCAGTTCATTAAGGCTAAGTCGGAAAAGGCTAAAATGGAGCTTTTTTGTAGTTTTGGGCTTGATTAGAGCTTTTAAATTATCGCTTCCATCGAAAAAAACCTGCTGATTTTTGCTCCTTGAGGTTTCGCAAAAAATCACTCATGCAGCATTTAATTTAAGATAAAATACCCTCAAATATAACGTCTTTTGCCAAAACGCCTTGAACGCTAAACCGTTTCTTCAAAGTCTCAACAGGAGCAAAAAATTTCAAAATTTTGAAAAACTTTTCAAAAAATAAAAACCTGCACCGATCGCCTGGCTTACATCGGCAACCCTTAGCTGCATTGCCTCGAAGTTTCCGCCAGCCAGCCTGCGCTGCTTCACCATTTTGTTGAAGCGAAAGCTTTGACCAAGTGTGTAAGAAAACCTTGCAAATTTCCACATTTGGTGACCCGCCACTCAAGATTCAGTTTCTTCAATTAACCTCGCCTGGCCGCCACCACCAGGACGGCATCTGAAACTTGTAGGCATGGTGCTTAGGAGGCGGAAACGCCAACTTTGCAAGCCACGTAAACTAAAAGTTAAGGCTTTGTTTGTATCAGGACTTAGAATAAGTTTTCATTTTGAATCACAGGCTAAAGCAGGGTCCAAGGCTGTCCTTCTGCAAACCGCACGTTGGCCGAGTTCGCGCCAGGTTGACAAAACCTTTGCAAAGATAAGCCATGCTACACGACCGCTGGATCTGAAGGCACCGCGATTTCCAGGTCTACCGTCGGGGCAAATTTCAAGTGCACGACTATTGGCTAAAAATCTTCTGCCCCAATGATACCTTCATCTTGACAAGTCGCTTGTATCCGTGAATAAAAGATGTAGTATCTGTAAAAGTTTTTCAAACGGAGACAATCTTCTCGATTGACTTTTAAGCAGGCGAAGGACGTTAGCGTTTTGTCTGGTCGGGTGAGGCAATTTTGAATTCTTAGCGGCACAACGGGTAAGTCGGGACAATGCTTGGCGGTTATTCAGATTAGATAGCTTTAGCTTTACCTTTTGAGTGATTTTTTGATATTCGTCTAACGTCCTGCAGAGGCAGGTGCGCCTCATTTGTCCCTATTTTGACCCATTTAGACCCGCTCCTTACAACCCGTTATTGCTGAGCAACCGCAACATCACTTGCCTCAATAGCCTAAATGCCGCCAAATCTTTGGCAGTGCTTGGAGACAAAAATGTGCCAAGTGACAATGGTTGCATAAGCGATACTCAAATTTCATTCATCACCAGCACCAACCAATCGAAAAGAACGCCAAAAAGAAGCGCACATTATTGAGCAGAAAAAAAAAAGTGACGACGCGTAACAGCCAGGAGAAGCTTCTTGCAAGAGCAACTGACAAAAACGCCAAGTTTCAAAGAAGCAAAAAATCAAAAGTAAGTTGAAAGCTTGAGTTTTGTAACCACGTTTTTTTCTCTTTAGAACAGACAAAATATTCTATTGTTCCCTTAACATAATTGCAAACAGCTATGAGAAACAGGTCGACGTTCCCCGCCCAAAAATCCGGGACTCAAGTGAATCAGCAAATTCGGGTTCGTCAAGTTTAACCATCTGTAGCCTAAAAAATCTGTGGGAAACCGACCAAAAGCAATCGGATGATTCACGATCAAGTTTAAGCAAACGCACATAGCCGCAAAACACAGCAAAACAAAAGGCGATTTGATAGGCAGGCTGAGTTGTCCCAAAAATACCCCTCCGCTCTCTTTCTCGGGCATGTCTTTAGGTGAAGTTTTTGCAACAAATGGTGCTGTATACAAAAGCATCAACGAAACCAACTGTGGCTCCCTAAGGCGCCCCATTTTTGCTGCGACGTTAGCCTTCTAACTTCGAACACAAGCGAACCTTAAATATACGTAGATTACATTTGCGCACCGAAAAGTAAAGGACGCTTCGGTTGATGGAAATTCTGATTCAGGCATCAAAAAAGGACCAAAAAACTTGAAAAAAGCGACAAAAAAACACCCAAGTCAGGCTTTTTTCGGGAACCAAACATGTTTTTAGCCATCCGCAACCGCTTCTATCTTCCAAAGTGAAAGTTGGCGGGTAAAATATTCAAAGTTGCATAAGCGAAAGATGGTCAGAATGAACATTTTCTACAAATAACTGTTAAATAATCGGATACGCACTCCTTGAAAAAGACATGTTGCTTTCGAATTGCGATGTACGCGACGTCATTTGATGCTTCGGATAACGAACATGCCAGTTTTGGTAGTCAGTAAAGGTCGCCGGGGCTAGGCATTTTAAGCGCAAGGCAATGGCTCACGAAATGTTTTTCTTCGCAAGCCACGATAAAGACTTGGTCACTATGTCGACCTTCAAAGCCGTAAACTACAGCTTCACCTTCACAACCAAGGGGGAAATAGACTTCGTCGACTTATCCGAAAAAATTCAAGAACAAGTCTCCGCCTCAGACGTAAGAAACGGAATCGTCCACGTGTTCGCCCCACACGCCACAGGCATACTGATACTGACAGAAAACGACGACGCCTTACTCAACGACATCAAAGAGCTGCTTGAAGAACTTGCGCCTAAAGACAAATCCTATCAGCACCCATCTAACGCGCATTCACATTTGCGGTCCATGCTGCTTCCACCCGACAAGACCCTGCCGATAGTTAACGGGCAAGTCACGTTTGGCACCTGGCAGTCGCTGCTTTTTGTCGAAACAGATGTCTATCCGAGAAAAAGAACCATCATCATCCAAGTGATGGGTGAGCAGTAAGTTCGGACATAGATAGCTCCTTGCGCCCATTTTGGCTAGCATTGGTTCCAACTTTTCTGCTCTGTTCGCCTACCGCAGGCCTAAAAAGAGGCTCCTGTTCATGCTTTTTTAATCATTTAGTGTTAATTGTGAGTGGGTATCCTCTATTATTTAACTATTTAATGTAAACATTTACCATTCGATAATTTTTCGGAAACATGTTTGGGAAAAAAGCCGCCGAGCGGGCGTACACGGACGAAAAAGGCTTTCCCAACCAGTCGAAACAGGACACGGAACGGAGGTTTAGAGGCGATGCGGATGTCTTTGTTAGGTTTTTTGGGTCTAAAGGAACCTTTTTGTTGCGTCTTTTCCTGACTGACCCGCTGAAGTGAGGTAAAATGCAGGCGTTTTTTTCAGTTTTCAAGCTTGGGCATGCCTTTACGGTTTTTTGATATGGATTAAGGAGCATGTTTGCCCCATTTTCCGATTAATCCGCTGGTGGAGGGTTAACCCATCGTTGTTTTCGCGGCGTTCTGCACCATGGATATTTAAGGTTCGATGCAGTTCGAAGAAAATCAGTCTCATCGCTCAGTTGGAAGCTTCTTTGAGGAGTCACGTGGTCGCATTCGAGCCTTTTTGTTCATATCCGCTCTGCCAGCCGGCTTATCTCCCAGCGCATCGTCTTCAGTTTCGTCTGCAGACAAGACATCAACAGCGTCTGGGAAATCAGCGGTTGTCGCTTGCAAAGCACCACATTTGACCATCGATTCCACAGCTTTATCAACATCTCCTGGGGCTGTGTTAATGCCTCGTGTTGCGTCCATGAGAACCACTGTTTGGTAGCCAAGTTTACGGGCGTCAAGAACCGTGTTTAGAACGCAGTAGTCCGTGGCTAAGCCGCCCACGAATAGGCGTTGTATTTTGCGTTCTTTGAGTTCCTTTGCGAAGGTGCTTCCGTCAAACACTGAGTAGCTTTCCCGCATCGGATCGGTGGCTTTGAAGACAACAACTGCGTTTTTTGGCAGTTTAAGTTTAGAGCTGAAGTCGGCACCTTTCGTGTCTTGAACGCAATGCGGCGGCCAAGGGCCTCCCTGTTGCTTAAACGAGCAATGGTTCGCGGGATGCCAATCTCTGGAAGCAAAAACGAAGGCTTTGGCGTTGGCAAAAACCCTTGCATACTCATTCAGGACGGGGATGATTTCCTCGCCTTCGGGAACAGGCAGGGCGCCGCCTGGGAGAAAATCGTTTTGGATGTCTGTTATCAAAAGGGCATCGGAACTTGTTAGGCTGTAGGTTTTGTTCAAACACATTCCTCATAATGGCTGTTTTAAAAATTAGTTTTTAGAATTCAAAATAACTAGCGTGAAACTATTGGATAAACCTTTTGCGAAGCATTGCGCCCTTGAAAACGCGGGATCCATGGGCGTTGGCGTTGGGTTTTCGGGTTTTTTATGTGTTTTGGTGATGCTTTTGTATACCGTTTAGCAAGCCTTATCTTTCAATCTGCACTCAAATAAATGCGTGGCGTCAAAATGCGTACCAAAAACATGCCGATTACAAGCAGGGAAATGCGTGCTCTTGAAGCCAACGCTGAATACTACGGCATAAGCCTGCTTCAGCTAATGGAGAACGCTGGAGCCAGCGTCGCTCAAGAAGTGGCTGCACGGTTTACTGAAGGCAAAAAGGTGGCTGTTTTCTGCGGTTTAGGCGGAAACGGAGGTGACGGCTTTGTTGCAGCTAGGCATCTTTTGTCGGCTGGATACAAAGTAGCTGTGGTTGTGGCGGGCAGAAGCAGGGACGTCAACCATGAGGCAGCTAAAAGAAACCTGTTCATCCTTGATTCAATGCGGGACAAAATTGACTTTATGGAAGTTGCCGACAGCTCAGCCGCTCCAAAACTGTCCGCGGACGTAATCGTGGACGCTTTGCTGGGAACAGGAACAAAAGGAAAAATTAAGCCGCCGATAAGCCAGATAGTCGACTGCATCAACGGCTTCGGAAGCTTTCAAAATCGCTGTGGATGTGCCGACGGGGGTGGATTCGGATACAGGAGAAGTCTTGGGCGCAGCGGTTAAAGCCGATTTAACCGTCACTTTCCACAGGTCAAAGCCAGGGTTAGAAAAAGCCAAAAAATACGTCGGCGAACTTTTGGTGAAACCCATTGGCTTGCCCACGGTGATGGAAAGCTACACGGGTCCAGGCGACGTTTACCTCGTGAAGGTTCCGCGCAGCCCAACAGCCCACAAAGGCGATTTCGGGCGTTTGCTCGTTGTCGGCGGAAGCGAAGTTTACTCGGGAGCGCCCACTTTGGTTTCGTTGGGAGCCATGCGCACCGGAGTCGACATTGTTTATCTTGCAGCGCCCACGCAGACGGCTTACGCGATTTCCTCGATGTCCCCTGACTTGATAACGGTAAAGCTTGATGGCGCCAACCTGAAGCCAAGCAACATGGAAACGCTCAAGCCGTACTTGGGGATGGTTAACGCGGTGGCGTTGGGTCCGGGTTTAGGTTTGAAACCTGAAACCGTCGACTTCGTGAAGCTTTTCGTTGATGAAGTTGAGGCGGCGGGAAAACCTTTGCTTTTGGACGCTGACGGACTCAAGGCGTTTGCCAAATTCAAAAGACCCCTTAAGGTGCCGCTGGTTCTTACGCCGCATGCAGGCGAATACACGGTACTTACGGGCGAGACTTTGCCTGAAAACCAAGAGGAAAGAGCCTTGGCAATACAGAAAACAGCCAAGAAACTCGGAGCCGTGATCCTTGTGAAAGGCAAAGTTGACTACATTTGCAGTCCAGAACGCATTAAGCTGAATTTCACGGGGAACCCAGGCATGACGGTCGGCGGCACAGGCGATGTTCTCAGCGGAATCGTCAGCGGCTTAATGGCTCAGAACGTTGACCCGTTTGAAGCTGCGGCGGCTGGAGCCTTCGTTAACGGGGCAGCAGGCGATTTTGCCGCAAGCGAACTTGGATTTCACTTGGTGGCGACAGACATTATTGATTGGATCCCAAAGGTTTTCGATGACCCGATGAGTCACGTAAAGGTGCGTACCCAAATTGGAACCTGACTCCGAACCTCCAAAGCCCGTTTTGCCAGTGAGGATAACGATTTACCATGCGGCGCAGGATGACCCTAAAAAAAACACTGCCCTGCGGCTAAAACGTCGAGGTTACGCAAGGATAGTTACCAAGGCAAGGTTTCTGCCAAAGCGAGCCATCGTGCTTAACCCTTTTGGCGAAATAGCGTTTTCTCCTGCAGACAGGGAACGGCTTTCGCAGTTTGGGTTGGCCGCGTTGGATTGCAGTTGGGAACATGCTCAGAAAGTTATGGGAAAACACGTTAAAGGAACCAGCCGATGCTTACCCATCCTTATCGCAGGCAACCCCGTTAACTTCGGAAAACTAACGAAACTTACCACGGCAGAAGCCATCGCCGCAGCCCTGTACATTGGGGGATTCCAAGAGGAGTCGGAGGAGCTTTTATCAATTTTTACGTGGGGACACACGTTTTTCGAGTTAAACGGCATGTTGCTTGACAACTATGTTACGGCGAAAAACAGCGCTGAAATCGTGGAGATGCAGACCAGACTTCTCAAAGGGAAAAAATGCGAGTGAAAAACTGTGTTTTGGTGATGCTTTCGTATACAGCGGGCAAAATAGCTAATTAACAACGAATGATTAAAGATGCAGGATAAGCCGGATTGGCTGTTTAAAGGAAGTTGCTTGCAACGAAAAAGGATAATGCTGATGTTGAACATTTCAACCGTCGAGCCGCAACTTATGAGACTGAGCGTAGTCAGGGCTACTTTTTTGACAGGGTTCAGAGAAGAGTTTTACAGTTAACTGAGAACCAGCGTAACCCGGAGGTCGTCTTGGACGTGGGCTGCGGCGCAGGTCGATTACTTAGAAAAGCCAAGCAGCAGTGGTCCAACGCAAAGTTCGTGGGTGTTGACGCAGCCAAGAAAATGATAGATCAAGCAACCCAATTGTTTCCAGAAGCGGAATTTCATGTGGCTATGGCTGAATCTTTGCCTTTGCCTGACGCCTCGGTTGACCTTGCTTTCAGCACGCTTTCGTTTCATCATTGGGCAGATCAAGCCAAAGGAATCAGCGAGGTTGCTCGTGTTTTGAGGCCTCAGGGAATATTCTTGCTGGCGGACATTGTTATACCGCGTTGGATGTCGGTTTTTGTTAGGAACTTTAGGTACAACAGCCCAACCGACGTACGAGACATGTTTACCCAAGCGGGCTTGACGGTGGAGCTTCAGCAGCAGTCGTGGCGTTGGCTGCGGGTTCTTCTGGTTACCGTTGGAGCGAAGAAGTAAAGGAGAGTTTTCTTAGCCACGGCGTTTATCACCAACGAATACTTGTTCTTTGCTTCGGTTTTGGTAATTTCTCTTTCAGGTGTCCTGATGCCTGGACCCTTATTCGCCGCAACTATTCAGCAAGCAACCAAACGTAAATCCGCAGGAGCCTTGATTGCGCTTGGGCACGCAGCAGTTGAGTTTCCACTGATGTTTCTAATCTACTTCATACTTACCCAAATCGCGATTCCTGCAGCCGCGCAGTCTGCTGTGAGCTTGGTCGGCGGAGTCCTCATGGTTTTTATGGGGATTCAAACTTTTAGAAACAGAAGTAAAATTCAAAAAGACAAAGCCACGCAAAAAAGAGATTCATTCTTCGCCGGAATCTACACTACAGCGGTTAATGCAGGCTTCATTCTTTGGTGGCTAACGATTGGAACCACACTAATAATTAATGCTCAACTGTTTGGGCTAGTAGGCTTCTCGATTTTTGCCGGCGTTCACTGGCTATGTGACCTTTCCTGGTACACCGTAACTGCACTTGTGGTCTTCGGATCCCAACGTTTCTGGACGGCACACACGCGGCTAGGCATTACCCTTTTTTGCGGTGCAGTCTTCATCGCCTTCGGAGCTTACTTTATGAGTTCGGCGATTTGGTCGTTGTTGGCATAGTTATATAGCCCGTCAGCGAGAGGTGGTATTATGGAGTTTCAAGTTGGAAACGCTGTCTTGCAGATAATCCGCGGAGACATAACGGATGTTGAGGCAGACGCGATAGTGAACGCAGCGAATTCGTCTTTGATGGGAGGCGGCGGAGTCGACGGCGCAATCCATCGCCGGGGCGGACCTAAAATCGACGAGGAATGCAGGCGGATACGGGAGACAGAGTGGCCTGATGGTCTTCCAACTGGGAAAGCCGTCATCACGTCAGGCGGCAACTTGAAGGCTAAGCATGTAATTCACACCGTGGGACCTGTTTGGCTAGGCGGCTTCCACGTTGAATCTGAATTGCTAAAGCAGGCTTACAGAAACTCGCTAAAGCTTGCCGCTACGAAAGGGCTCAAAACAGTTGCTTTTCCATCAATCAGCACGGGCGCGTACGGTTACCCAATTGAAGAAGCAAGTCGCGTTGCTGTGAAAACGGTGAAGGATTTTCTGGAAAAAGAAGACAAGCTTGAAAGGGTCATTTTGGTTCTGTTCTCGGAAGCCGACTTCCAAACTTACGCGGATGCTGCCAAGTCTCTTTTTGGGGATTAATTATTTTTTGAGGTTAACTTCTTCGGCTTCCATTATCGAAGCAACTGGAATGTCGAGTTTCTCCATTGCCTGCAATACTGCGTCCCTGCTTGCTCCTTCAATGACGAATGCAACTCTGCCTTCCGACCCGCAGCAGTAACACGCTCTGGCTGCTACGTCTTTGAATTTTCCTGATGAAAGGTTTTTTGCTGCTCCTTCCGCGCAGGCTTTCGGGTCCTTGCGCAAAATGGCTGAATTCACAATGTAGTTGGGCATAAAATCAAATCCAATATACTAGTTAATGCGGCATTTTATAAACTGTTTTGGAGCCGCAGCGGTGCCCGTCTGTTGTTGAGTTGCTGCAGTCACATATTCATATATCAAGCAAAGAGCCTCTGCGTTTTAGGAGATTGAAGAGTGAGAGAACCGATGTTTGCGTGTCCATTTTGCGATACCGCGTGGCGAAGCCGCTACATGCTCTGGGTACACATGCATCAGTGCCTAAAGAAAATCAACAATTCCTCGCAAAGTAATACAGGGTAGAAAGATTAGAAAACTGTATTCGCAGTTTAAAGTGTTCTTAGCCGTTTGTGGTTTGCATTTGAATCAGCGAGTACATGTCTTGTTTGCCGCCGATTAGTTTTCTGCCGTCAAGGTAGCAGAGTTCGATGAGGAAGCCTAAGCCCACGACTTTGCCGCCGAGTTTTTCAACCAAATCAATGTTTGCTTTGACGGTGCCACCAGTTGCCAACAAGTCGTCGATGATTAAGATTTTCTGTCCCTTCTCGATTGCGTCCTCATGCATCTCAATCACATCCGACTCGTATTCTTTCTTATACACAAGCTCAACGCATTTGGAGGGCAACTTTCCTTTTTTCCGTATAGGCACAAAGCCTACGCCTAACTCGTAAGCCACAGCGGCGCCCACAATGAAGCCTCTTGCCTCGTTTGAAACAACCAGATCAATCGGTTCACTTCTGAAATGATCCGCAATTTGCCTGATGCTTTCATGCAGCGCCTGCTTGTCTTTTAGAAGCGGCGTTATATCCCAGAAAACCACACCTTTAAACTGCGATATCCGTCTAACTTTCGATTTCAAATCTATTTTCTTGTTGGTTTTGCTCATATTTGTTTTCTCCTTTTAGACGAAGGCTCCTTTGAGGGCTTCTCCGCATTTGCAGGCAGGTTCGCTGGGCAGTTTGGCGACGGTTTCGGCGATTATGTGTTTTACGTTTTCGATGTTGGTTTTCATTATTTTGAGGATGTCGTCGACGCAGACGGGGTGGTCTTTCCACACGTCGTAGTCGGTGACGGTTGATATGGATGCGTAGCAGATTTCTGCCTCTCTTGCCAAGACGCATTCGGGAACCAATGTCATGCCAACGACGTCTGCTCCCCATTGCCGATACATTTTTGATTCAGCCTTAGTTGAGAAGCGAGGTCCCTCGATGCAGACGTAGGTGCCTGCTGGATGCATTTTGACGCCCAATGCTTTGGCAACCGAAATTATGGTTTCCCGCAGCTGGGGGCACATTGGCTCGGCGACGCTTATGTGGCATACCTTGTCTTGGGTGTAGAATGATTGTTCGCGTCGGGTTGTTCTGTCGATAAATTGGTCGCAGAACACGATTTCGCCTGGATGAAACTCTTCCCGCAGGGAGCCGACTGTGGAGGGCGCCAAGATGCGTTTTACTCCGAGTTTTTTTAAGGCGAAGATGTTGGCTCTGACGTTGATGTCGGTTGGTCTTATTGTGTGTTTTTTGCCGTGTCTTGGAAGGAAAGCCACGCATTTGTCGCCTAGCTCTCCGACGGTTATGGAGTCGGAAGGTTTGCCGTAGGGAGTTTCCACCACTATTTCCTGAACGTTTTTGAGAAGTTTAGGGTCGTATAGACCTGTTCCGCCGATTATCCCGATTTCTGCTTGCATGCCTTCTATTTCTCAAAAGTTGAACTTATAAGAATAGCGATTATTTTTTGCCGCAAGTTAGAGGGTTTGGATGCCGCTTATGTGACGTTTTGCGTCGGAAACAGCAGGGATGCCCTAGCGAGCAATCTCGAAAAGGTTCAATTCCGAATGTGTATTTTGGATTCAGATTTCTAAGTCGTAACGATATTATATATAAAGAGTCAGAATTGGGTAGCAAGACCTAAAATATGGAGAAAGGTGGAAACCCAAAATGGCGCTTGTAATGGAAAACGCTGACATAATGAAAGTGTACGATAAACAGACTGACGCTTGGAAACTTGTCAAGAAGGATCAGGCTTACAGCAAACAGATTTCAACTATCGAAGACACTCTTTCAAAATTCGGGCTACTGAAAAACGAGATTAAAGTTTATTTGCACCTTGCCAGGGCGGGAGAAAAGAAAGCTGGAGAAATAGCAGAGGCCATTTCGCTTCACCGCACCGAAACCTATCGTATCCTCAGGGACTTGGAGAAGCGTGGAATCGTTTTCTCGATCTTTGAGAAGCCGCTGAAATTCACTGCTGTTCCACTGGACAAAGCTATTGATCTTTTGGTGGATGCACAGAAAATAAAGATTAAGCTTCTTGAACAGGAGAAAGCCAGCGTTGTGGAACTTTGGTCGTCGATGCCTCAGCCTAAGGTTGCGGATGCAAAGAAAGAGCTGTTTCAGATGCTTGAGGGCGAACAACAGGTGCTTATGAAAGCTAACGAGTTGCTTGAGAGAACCGAGAAAGAATTCAAGATCTACGCGCGAGCCGACTACCTATCTCAACTGTACTACAGCGACTTTTCCGACAAACTTAAAAAACAAGCAAACCACGTCAATGTGAGCTTAGTGACTGATAACTCGCTGAAAAGCGCCTACTTCATAGGGCAACTTCAATGGCTCAGCGACTCAAACAGAATCTCGGACGAACAAGGCTTGCCATGCTTCATGATTTCAGACGACAAAGAAGTGTTGATTTCCTTCCATGAAAGAGAAAACGACGGCGAAGACGCAAAAAAGAAGTTCAAGACCGCAGCCATCTGGACAAACTACAGTGCCTTCGTAAACCTATTGCGAACGCTATTCGGAAAAATGACTGAAAACAATCAGCCATAAAACCATTCCCAAAATTTTAAAGTTTTCAAAGCATCTTTTTTTCTTTTTAAACCCAAGAAAATTTTTCCACAGCAAGAAAGTTAAACTTTTTTGCCTAAGTTGTGCACGTGACGTTTGCGCAGGTCAGTATCCCGCGTTGGTCTATGCAATACGCTGAGGCGTCTATCGGGTCTCCGGGCTGCTGGATTTGGGCGTTGAATGTGGCGGTGTAGGTTCCGTCGCCAAAATCGGTTATTTTTGGGTCGGTTGCTTGGGTCCAGTTTCCGATGTAGATGGAATCTCTGTAGAAGAACGTGAGGTTTTGGGCTAAGGCGGGCTTCCCATCATTCGTCAGGTGCACGTTAAGCGTGACTTGGTCTAGTGTGTCGTTAAGCTGCAGGCTGCTTCCGCTCAGAGTAATTTGGGAGGTTACGTTCACGAGGTATTGCAGGTTAGAGGTGGATGATGTTCCCGCGGAGTTGATGGTTAAAGTGACGGAGGCGCTCGAGGTTCCCTTGCCGTTGGTGCCCCATGAGACCCAAACTCCATTTTGGTAAGGCGCCTCATTCATCGGAGTGAAATTTGCCTGAAGAAGAGCCTGATATGAATGCGATGTTATGGCTGAACATAGCTGGTTTAGGTCAATGGTTAATATGCTTGGGTTGCCGCCGTTTGTTATGTTTGCTAATGCGCTGATGAGGGTGTTTCTTGTTGCTTGTTGGTAGGCGGGAAAGATGTTGTTTGTGTCGGCTGCGGCTGACGGGACTCCTTTTTCGGTTTCTATAACGTAGATGGCTGTTGAAAGCAGAACCAGCGCCACGAGCAAGGCAGTGATTACGATGACTTGGCCTGAGCAGTCGCGTCTAAAGCTACGTTTTTTCATTTGGATCCCACCTGCGCCAGCTGCAACTGCAGAAGATAAACGGTGTAGTTGGAGTTTTGGCTGGCGCAAACGTAATTCGCTGAAACAATTTTGTCGCTTACTTCGCCGCCGCTGGAAATTGGGTAGCCGTTGAGGACATGCATGTTTTGGTCGTAAACGGTCAAGTTAAACCAGTCTGTTAGCGGGAGAGCAGATGCGATTGATGATTGCAGACCCGTCCAATCTTGGTTCGTGATAAGTGTCGCAAGGTGTCCGTTGCTGTCTAAGCTCAGCAGGACATTTTGTGCGGTTGAAGTGAGATTTCCCGTGGGGTCCTTCAGGTTTGGCTGCGCAGGAATCATCGAAAGACAAGACATTAACAGCAGCGAAGCCAAAAACGCCTCCAAAACACGCACCACCCCTTTCTTGTCGTTCATCAGCCTCATGACGCGACGCCTCCTAAACTTACGTTAAGTTTGTAGAGCACGCCATTGACCGTCACGGTGTAGCTGAAGACGTTTTGCTGTGAACCCGAAAAACTTGACCCAGCCTTGAGTGGCGCCTGCGGGTAAGAGACCCATTGCTCGAAGTAGGTGCCGCCGTCTGAGCCGCATGCAACAAGGATCAGCGGGCTTTTGTCAACCAGGTTTGGAAATGGGCATTGCGTGGCTCCTGATGCGTATGCGAGGGGCTGCTGGTAAGCGTATGATAGGACATAGCTGTTTTGGATTGTTAAGGTTGAGGAGTTCGTGATGAAGCCCAATTCGTGATTAAGTGGACTTAGGGTTAACGTGTTGTTGTTTGGGAGGGTTTGCTGGGTTGCATCGGCAAGGTTGTAAATTGCGTATGAGGTTAGTCTGTCGTCAAATGATGATCTTGCGAAAACGATGACTAAGGCGTTGTTTGCGGATGCAGCGGGAATTTGAACCGTGACGTAGCCGCTTCCGACGTCGGAGGTGCTGCTTGATATGTTGCCCAGATAATTGATTGCTGCAACGTAGGCGTTTAGGCTTGCGCTTACGGGTTCTGAGTCGATGCTGGTTGCTACGGCGAAGGTGGCGTAGATGTTGCTTCCCGAGGTGTAGTTGCTTGTGGGTTCAAGGTTTATGGTCATGATTTGGGAAAGGGTTATGCCTAAGGCAAGGTTGTTCAGTTTAGCGGCGTTTTCAAGTTCAATGTAGGATATTGAGGCGTTGTTTAGGCTGTTTAGGCGGGTGACTTTGTCTGCATCTATCGTGAAGGCAAGGGAGGAGGGGTTTGCTGCCAAGCCGAAGTCGGTTGGAACAAGGCTGCTGGTTCCCCAGTTGCCCGGTGTTCCGGGGCTGTTTACGATGTGGTCGGCTATGGCTTGGAGGTAACTTTGCTGGTTAATGTTTTTGGTGTCATCTATTCTTGTCTGCATTGTGGAGGTTACGAACCCTGTTGCAATTAGCGCCGCTGCCAGTATGATTGTGCATGCGAAGAAAGTGTCAAAGGAACTGGTCGGCACGTTTTGATTCTCCTTTATGAACCTGTGTTTGGGGATAATCCAAGGTGGATAGGCGAGAATGCGCGTCCTAAGACAATCGAAGACACAATGAGCGATATGTAAGCTATGGATGCCAGCATTGCCGCGTGTTTGAAGCCAGCGCCGAAGTTGCCTTCGCTGATTTTGCCGATGAAGAATCCTGAAATCCAGCATTGAATGATAATGCCTACGGAGAATATTCTAAGTTGACTCGTTATGCCTACCGTAGCTGATGGCAGAACGCTTGAGCTGACGACGCCTGTAATCATGCTGCTTGTTAAGGCTACTATTGTTGTGGTGACTGCGATTAGTACGCTCCACATGATGGCCAGCAATATGTAGGGTTTTAGGACCTCGCGACGATTAATCTGCAGTTCCCGCTCCTTCTCGCTGTATTCAGAAAGAATTTCCAAGGATTGAATCGAGTTTCCGCCGATTTCAATGGTTTCAACCACCATCGCAAAGTTAACTACGACAAACCAACTTCGGATTTCCTGACGCAAATTATCGAACGTTTTCCTAAGTGGAATGCCCCATTCGATTTGGCTACGCATTAAATCCAGAAACTTGGAGAATGGACCATAATCCTTTCTTTTTGTGGCTTGCACGATGCTTTTTTCTGGTGAGAGACCCGTTTTCTGTGATTCTGTGATGTCGCGTATAAAGGCGGGAATTGAATCTTCAGCGTTATAGTTGATTTTTGAGATGCGGTAATATTGGATGGCTGTTGGCAATGCGCATGCAACTAAGCAGATGGTTGTGACTTCAGGTAAGCCTATTGGACCTATGCCTTTTGACAATGCTGGGACTGCGGCAAAGGCGGCTATTGCTGCGAACGCGGGGACGAGAAACATTATGGCTTTTTTGTAGAGGTCTTTTAGGTCTGGGAAGGCGCTTTTTTGCAGGTTATGCGCCATCATGATGAAGACGACTGATAGAAGCGGCATGAAGACGAAGGCGATTAGGTAGGAGGTTACGGGGGAAATGGCGAGTGAAGCGCCGCTGCCCATTAACTGCCCTATGTTTGAAGCAGCTAAGACAACGAAGAGAATGTATGTACATAACACAACTATTAGCATGACTGAGTAGGCTTCGACCAACGTAACGATTCTTTCTATCGAGCGGTTAAGGCTGTTTGTTCTCAATTCGAAGATTGCCTTGAGCTCGCTCCTCATGTAGTCAACGAGTTTTCCGCCGCTTCTAATCGAAGAAACGAACCCGCCAAGAAAGTTACGGTACGATTTCGACTGGGTGGTTTCAGCACGCAGAAGCATGACCGTTAAAGGGTCTTTGCCTAAAACCTCAACCTGACGAATAACTTCGTCCGCTTCTTTCTTAAACGTAGGAAGGAAAGATAGCTTACGCATTTTCTTCCAGCTTTCATAAGGCGACACGCCGCTTGCAGCCATTAACGTGAAAACTATCAACGCAAAAGGCAGTTCTGACTCAACTTTTTCTTTTTCGCCTCCGCCTGCTTTAGTGACGGAACCGAAGATTTTGCTGATAAAACCAGGCGCCGCCATCTCATTGATGCTCCTTTGAAGATTCCTTGACGGCTAACTCTGCAAGGTTTAGCGAGTTGTTCAGTGCTTTGTGTACGCTTCTGAAGTCACGGAGGTTTTTTTCAACCATGTTGAGCAAAATCTGTTTTCTTCGTTCAAATTCCTGTTCTACGACGCTTGGGGGTGCGTCAAGGTTTTTGGCGATTTTGCTGAAAAGGTAGCTTTTGTTGAGGTTTTGTTGGAAGGTGTCGGTTGACAGGTTCCAGCTGAAAACTTCGTTGGGGGCACCGTTGTTGTCTATCTCTGCGATTTTGACGAATTTGCGTGTAGAAACTTTTCTGTCCTGCATGCTTGTGTTTAGGGCTTTGACTTGTTTGACCACTATGACGCAGTTCATCAGTGACAAAATTGTCTGCGGGATATTCATTGGCGGCTGGGTGAGTCTTTTTATGACTGTCTCCACGTCGTCAGCGTGCATTGTACATAAGCCGCCGTGACCTGTGGCTAAGGCTTGAAAGAGAACGTACGCTTCTTCACCTCTGATTTCGCCTACGAGAATCAAGGCTGGCCTATGCCTAACGGCGGACTTTATCAAATCGTAAAGTGTAACTTCGCCCTGGCTGTCTCCCCCGAACCCCGTCCTCGCGATGGTTGAAACCCAGTTTTCCTGCGGAAGGTTGATTTCCTGAACTTCTTCAACAGAAATCATCTTGAAGTCTGGACGCACAAGGCACGCTATGGCGTTTAGCGCAGTTGTTTTTCCAGCGCCTGTGGGACCGACAATCATCACGGACATTTTGTTTTCCATAAGCATCCACAAGTAGGCGCCGATTGACTCGTCGATTGTTTCGTTGATTATTAGATCCACTATGGTAAGGGGGTCTTCCCTGAACTTTCGGATGGTAAAACTGGTGCCTGCAGGGGTGGTTTCTTTTCCGAATGAGATTGCAAGCCTATGTTTTCCCGGAAGCGTCAAATCGACAATTGGGTGCGCTATGCTTACGTGTTTGCCTTGCCGATGGACGACTCGGGTTATGAAATCGTCAAGTTCTTCCTCATCTGTGTAAACAATGTTGGTTCGTGCGTTGGCGAATTTTCTGTGGTAAATGTACACGGGCTTGTTTATGCCTAAACAGCTAATGTCTTCTATGAATGAATCCGCGATTAACCCATCTATTTTTCCGTAGCCAATCAAGTCTTTTTCAAGGTAATAGATGATTTTTCGTGTGCCTACTTGGTTGGCGCTTTCAAAAACATCCTTATGTTCCGCGACGATTAGCGGAAGCTGCCTATGGAAGGAATCCGCAAGCGTTTCTTCTACGTTTGGGGCTTTAAGCTCGTATTCAAGAATGTTTTTCAGCTGTTTGTAGGACTCGCGTTCTTCTCTTGTTAGGGCGAGTTCGTCGACAGCGTAGAAGTAGCTTCCTTCAGATTCATCCTGAAAAACCCAAGCGTAGGAGTACGGTGGGTTAAGGGGGTAGCTTTCAACTTGAATGTATCCCTCGGGCACCTGGTAGCCCTGTATGCCTAAGTAGGCAACTAGTTCTTCGTCTGAAGTTTTCACTTTAACTTCTGATTCTGCCTGATTCTTTTTTCCCACTTTCATCTTAATCATCACCCATTAACGTTAAACAAACCGTTTGATTCATCCAGTAACACTCAAGAAGAGGTCTCCCCCACCCGCTAACGAAAGACCCAGATGCAGCAACTTGGGCAGGCACAGACAGTTGCGGGTCACTTCCGATCGCAGCCGATCCAAACCCAGATTCAATCCATGCGCCCGTCGAGTCATTAGCCAAGCTTATCCAGTATTCGCGATTTCCAATTTGGGAAGGAAGATTCAGAAATTCAGTGGTGTTTTGGCCGCCCTCTGCAGCTTGATTGATAAGAGTTAGGCTTCGTGCCGCAACGTATTCATCTACGTTCTTCAACTGTTGGCTTGCCGACTCGTTTCTTACATTTACCATTGCCAGACTGCAGGTGGAAATTATGATTGTGCCAACGATGAGAGCCGCAACAATCGAATACATGTAGCCTGGGATTATCGACACCATTGAGTTACCTTACCCACCTTTCGATTGAAACGTTGGAAACAACGATTTCCAAATTGATGGTTGCGCCGCCCTGTGCAGTGGAAATGGGGACAGAAACGCTTCCAACAGCGCCGTTCAAATGTGAAGTGATGACAAAGTTTTCAGGTTGTTCCACATGGAAAGTCTGCTTCGTTAATTGTGCATTTACGCAAGATACCTGAAGAGGAAGATCTCCCTGCAACGCTATTGGGGCTGACGAGTTCAGGTTTACTATGTAAATTCGGATGTTGTTGACGGCTTCTCCATTTTGTACGCCGGCTGACGCGTAAGTTACGGTTGGTCGATATTGCAGCTGCAGCAATGGCCCTGGGAATCCGCCTGTGACGTAAAGTTGGCTTGGTGATGATCCGCTTTGGTTGGTTATGGGTTGGCTATCGCCTTCTAAATAGAACCCTGAGTCCACTGCGTCTGGAGCGGCAAGCGCATAAGTGGCTTGGCCTATTGGCGAGTTAAAGACGGTTTGATCAATTCCTGAATTGTCGCTAACGGTAAGAGCCAAAATGCCATTGGCGGGTTGAACATTTGTTTCTCCTCCAGCATCGCCTAAATCAATCGTGTTTGATGAGCCAGGCTGCCCCAAAGTGGAAAGGATGGTGTTGTCTAAAGCAAGAAAGTTTTGCTTGGCAGTGGAATCCTTAAGTGACTGGCTTTGTGCGGCGAGGTTTTGGACGGAAAAGTAATAGGTGGTTGTTACTAGGCCAAGGGTGGTTACGAGCAGGATAAGGAAAGTAACTGGCAGCGCAAGGGCACGCCTAGAACGTCTGAACCTTCTGAAGAGACGCATACGCAGGGTTAACGCCAATTACATCCTCTCGTAAATGTACATTACAATTGAAAAGCGTGAAAGAATGGATTAAGCAGTTGTGTGTATGAATAATTCACATATTATTTTCAAAACGTAATCGAAAAATTTGATTGACCCCAAAAAGGATCTTAAAAAACAGATTTCTAAAAAAGAAAAGAATAGTGGGGGATTGATTTCTCTTTAAGTTTCTTAAGTTAAAGCTGTTGCTGATGCTTGAACGTTTGTCTCGTGGTAGTACGATGCTTGTGCTGTGAAGACGGTGAAGCCTATGCTTGTGCCGATGTCTGCGGTGGTAACACTGCCTGGACTGCCAATGTAGACACTGATGGAGTCACCTGATTTCAATATTACAGGGCCAGTGGTCAGCCAGCTAATCTGCCTTTATTGACTGCGATTGTCTTAGAGGATATGTCTGTTCCAGGTGTAGCCGCAACAGTTGCTACGGCTGCGTTGTTTGGGAAGATTGGTTGTCCTCGCACTTGAATCTGATTGATGACTACGTCGCGTCCGCCAGTGTTAGTTATCATGATTGCGCCGACTGCGTTGCCAGAAGCGTCACACCAAATGTGAGCATAATCGATCGATATGCTTTCCTGTTGTGATCTTACGCTTACGACGTTGATTGCAAAGTAAGTGACGACGCCTGCGAGCAGCACTGAAACAACAAGAATGATCAGTGTAGTAACGACTGTACTTAGAGCCAAACGATTCTTTAGCAGTTTATTCATATTTTTCATTTTATTTTTGAACTCCTTTGAGAAGCATTACGAAATTGTCGGATAAGTAAACTTGTGCGTAAAAAAAAGTACACAATTAGAACATGCACAATTGGAAACATTCAACTTTAAAACTAGGAAAACGCCAGAACAAAATCGATATTGTTTTTTAAAAAAGAAAAGAATAGTGGGGGGATTATTCCACTTTTTTTAAGCTAAATCTGTCGTTGATGCTTCGACGTTTGTCTCGTGGTAGTACGATGCTTGTGCTGTGAAGACTGTGAAGCCTATGCTTGTGCCGATGTCTGCGGTGGAAACACTGCCTGGGGCAACAACCCAAATGTCAATCGAGTTTCCGGAAGCTAACACTATTGGACCTGTATTGCACCTGCAAGTTTGGAGCTTTACCTAAGTCGGTGGCTGAAACTGCTGATAAGTCTGTGCTTACAGTTGCCGTTGAAGTATACGCTGTATCAGCTGGAAACACTGGTTGTCCTCGCACTTGAATCTGATTGATGACTACGTCACGTCCGCCCGTGTTAGTTATCATGATTGCGCCGACTGCGTTGCCAGATGCGTCACACCAAATGTGTGCATAATTGATTGATATGCTTTCTTGTTGCGATCTTACGCTTACGACGTTGATTGCAAAGTAGGTGACGACGCCTGCGAGCAGCACTGAAACGACAAGGATAATCAGTGTAGTAACGACTGTACTTAGAGCCAAACGATTCTTCAGTATATTTTTCATTCTCATTTTTATTTAAACCTCTTTGAAAAAGTCCTTACGCGATTTTTGGATAAGTAATCTTGTGCGTAAAAAAAAATACACAACCAAAAAGCAAAGAAGAGAACAAAAAAATATGTTCAAAAAAAAAGAACGAGACCTAAGCGACTGGCGTTTGCTTATGGGCCTGTGTATGCTTGGACGTTTGTTTCGTGGGAGTACATTGCCTGTGCAGTGAAGGCTGTGACTCCGATTGTTAATCCGATGTCGTTTTGTGATACGCTGGCTGGCGAAAGTATGTAGATAACTGCAGTGTCGCCTGAGGGCAAAACCAAAGCGGTTGTATCCGCGGCTAACGCATTTGCGAAAGTTCCCACAGTTACTGTGGCAAGTGTTGGGCCCGCATTCGCAACAGTGTAAGCCAAGCCTTGGTTCAAATCGTCTGCTTTGGCGGCGTAGAGGAAGAATATGTTGGCGCATGGTTGTCCAAGTACCTGAATTTGGTTGATGACTACGTCGCGTCCGCCCGTGTTAGTTATCATAAGCGCTGCTTCGACGGGATGAGTTGTGGTGTCAGATGGGACCCAGATGTGTACATTTGAAACTGCAAGGCTCTCTTGTTGGGATCTGGTGCTTACTACGTTTACGGCGAAGTAAACTAGGACACTTGCAAGTAGGATTGATACCACAAGGATTATTAGCGTGGTTATTACCGTGCTTAATGCTCGACGGCTTCTTATTATTCGGAACATTTGCTCTATCTCACCTGTAGCATTTAGAACAGACACTTTATTATAAATATCTTCCGTAGCAAGATTCAATACACAATATAACGCTTAACAAACAATCTCCAAAATATGAATCACAAATACCCCTAAACCACCCCACCCACAAAAGAAAACTTTGCCACTTTACAAGAATCCGCCAAACCAGCCTTTTAATGCCCACAGGCATTTTGAATTTTGAATATTGATTTAGTCTTCATAACTGATATTGTCCACTAATGCAATACGTAGGGCTTGCAAGCTGGTTTAGCCATGCCTCACGGAAACGAGCGTTTAGCGGCGATTCTATCGCTGGTTGTAGTTGTAGCTTTGCTTGTGAGTCCTTTGGTTGTGGCTTCAACGGTTAGTTCTAAATCATCAGGCACCCAGTCTTCGGGGGTTGGTTCTGCTGTGCAGTTGACGGCGACGTCTGAGTACTTGCAGTTTGTGCATAACTTTGTCGGCAGCATGGGGAACTGCACGTATGTTGAGAAGCCGATGTTTCCGGTTCGGATTAATGATTCTCAGATAGCCATCGGCGAGAACTGGACCGTTATTTGCCCTTTGACGCTGGGGCACAGCTACCACATCTACTTTTACGGTTCATACATTAACACGTCGTCGGTGGCGAAGACCGATTATGACGTTTACGTCTATGACCCGCTGGGCAAGCTGGAGAGCACCCACACGCAGTCGGCTGGTTTGCCCGAGCATTTAGGCACCAACGTCACCGACCCGCTGTTTACGCCGACGCAGACAGGCAACTACACGTTTGTTTTACGCAATAACCCTGTTGACAGCCACAGCGCGCAGGAAGGCACGTTTATGATTGTTGAGAGCCTCCAAACCGACATGTGGCATACGACTCCGATTGAAGGCACAAACGGCAACGACACAAGTTTCAACACAAACTGGACCTACGAGTTCGAAACTAACGCGTCGCGGGTGGCGTTGTACGTGCAGGTTCCAAACACCTTGGACATGTATGAAGCACGCCTATACCTAATGAACAACGCCCAATCCCCCACGCTGGACGGGTACCCGCTGCCGCTTGAAGTCGGCTTGTACGGCAACTTGACGGGTTCAGTGGGAGGCTACAACTTTGAACCCAACAGCTACCGAGGCGCCGCCTACGCAAGCTGCGAATACATGGGTCAACCAATGTACCTAAACTACACCTCGACAAACAAAGGCGCAAACCTCTATCAGCTGGTGCTTATGGGTGAGGTAGGCGCGGGAAACGTAAGTTTCCTGTTGAAAACAAATTTTGACAACGGCACCTTGACTCCTCAGACTCTGCCAAACAAAGTTGCCTCGGGAAACGCAACAGCAATCGCGTATTCAGCCAACGAAACATTGAGTTCAGCCCAACTCTCCTACACCATAGACAACTGGAACACCACCAGAACCATGGATATGCAGGTTTGCAACAGAACATGTAGCGCGACGATTCCAGGCCAAGCGGCAAAGTCTTTTGTGCGGTACAAAATCAACGCCACAGACATCATGGAGACAAGCTGGTTTGCGTCGGGAAGCTACATTGTGAAGGAGCTTGCAGCCATCAACATCACGGTGGACCAAGACAAAATAATGCTTGGAAACGCCGTGACAGTCAAAGGAACCCTCACCCCCAGCGGCAACAACTCAGTGGTTTACATCCAATTCACAACGCCAACCTCCATCAAAATCTTAAACGTCACCGTTGACTCAAACGGAATGTTCCACGCAAGCTGGAAACCCACCGCATCTGGACTCTGGAGCATAACCGCCAGAACCAACGAAACCCAAACCTCCTTCGCCGCCAACAGCCAAGCATTAACCCTAACCGTCACGCCGCCGCCACTCTACGTCAGATACTCACTGTACCTCATAATCGGGTTTGTCGCCCTCATCGGCGTAAGCGGAGCCTACTACTTCATCACATCAAGAAAAAGCTAACCCACCCTCCTGAGCCGACAAAAAAGCTTATTTGAGATAAAACGTTGTTTTTAACGGGTAAATTTATGGGTGAAATGGAAGATTTCTTTCCTGCTTTGGACGAGAAAGAACTCAAAGACGGCACAATGAAGCTTGTCTCAGTTGAAGGCACACCAATCCTACTCATCAAGCAGCAGGGTCAAATTTACGCAGTTGACAACCGATGCCCCCATCAAGGCTGCGGCTTCTCGGGCGGAACCCTGGAAAACGGGGTAATCGTTTGTCCCTGCCACGACTGGCGCTTTAACCTGAGAACAGGCGAATACGAAGAAGAGCTATTGATGAAGCTGACAAAGTACGAGTGGATAATCAAGGAAGGAAAAATCTGGGTAAAACTAGACGAATAAGAGCCCACGATTTTCTTCAGTTTGCGGCGCATGACACGGCTTCGTTCTTGAATGTGTAGCTCCTGCAAAAATCCCAGAAGGCTTCGGCGATTTTCACAAGGGGTCTTTTCGGTCTCACAATGTAGAGCTTCCTCGGTTTTTTGGCTTCCTTAACCTTGACCATTTTCACTAAACCCGCCGACACAGCCTTCGTCGCCGCTATTGACCCGACTACGCTTATGCCTCGCCCTTCAGAAACAGCCGTTATAACCGATTCGGTACTGCCGAGCTCCAGCCCCACCTTCAAACGCTCAACAGGGAACTTGTTTTCTTCAAGCAGACGCTCAACCTCCTTTCTGGTTCCCGACGTCTCTTCACGGCTAATGAAAGGGTACTGCGCCAACTCAGAGAGATTGACAGCTTTTTCGTCGGCTAATTCGTGGTTGCATGGCACAATGAGAACCAGTTTTTCCTCGCCAACTTGAACAAAATCGAATTTTTCACTGTAACCCTGCACCGTTCCAACAACGGCGAAATCGACATCGTCGGCTTCAAGGCTGCCTAGGCTGGTGAGGCTGTCTTGGGCTTTAATTTTGAACTTTACTTCAGGATGCCGCTTTCGAAACCCAGAAATTAAGCTGGGAATGAGATGCTGCTCTGGCACCGTGCTCGCCGCAATTCTAATTGTGCCCGAAAAATTTTGTTTGGCGGATGAAATTTTAGCTTTGGCTTCTTGGGCGGCTTGAAGAATTTTCTCCGCTGTTTCTTTGAGGGTCAACCCTGCTTCTGTGGCTTCTACGCCGTTTGCTGTTCGTTTGAATAGTTCAGCGTCAAAATACTCCTCCAACGCGGCAACGTGATGGCTTACGGTGCCTTGGCTTGTCCCAAGCTCCTTGGCGGCAACAGAGAAACTGCGGGTTCTTGCCACGGTTAGGAATGTTTTGAGGTAATCGAACCTTATGGTTTCCACGAGTTTTGTGCCTCGGCTAAGTTTGAAGACAGACGTTGGTTATTTGCGTTATGTTCGTTGACCCGCATCGTCTTTTTGTTGGTTGATCGGTGGCTTTGCCTCCCCGTTGGGTTTTTAATTTTCTCTCACGGTCTACCCCTACGGTTTTCTAGATGATCCAAATAGGGACATCTAGATGAGCCAAATAGAGACAAAACAACCATCCGCAGACATGCCAGCGTATTTGCGGCTGTTTTAGAATCGTAAGACCCATCGCGGAAATGGCGTACCTAAGCATTTCTTTTCACAACTAATTAATAGTATGAATGTAAACTATTCTTACTGATGCAAAATGGCCGAAGAACCGCAAGTTACCACAATCAGCGAAAAAGGACAAGTAGTCATCCCGCAGTCAATAAGAAAAGAGCTTAAAATCAAACCGAAAAGCAAGTTCCTCGTCTACGGCAAAGGCGACACAATCATACTCAAAAAGCTGGAACTTCCAGACATAAAAAAAGAATGGGACAAAATCTTTGAAACGATGGACCAAAAACACCTAAACATTTCAGAAGAAGAAACCCAAGAAATAGTGTCTGAAGTTAGGAAAGAGCGTTACCGCAAATAAGATGATCAAATGCTCAGAGTCGTTCTTGACACGAATGTTTTGGTGAGCGCCGCAATTTCGAGCGGCAGATCGAGAGAGCTTTTGCAAAGGGGCATCGCGAAACGATTCACTATTGTTACTTCTGACCTAATTTTGCAAGAACTTGCCAGTGTACTAAGTCGATCAGAATTCAAAATAAGCAATGAGGAAATCAAGACGATTATACTGGCGCTGAAAAGGTCATCCGATGTTGTAAGAGTAAAGTCAAAACTTGAAGCAGTAAAAGCAGATCCTAAAGACGACATGATAATTGAAACTGCCTATGATGGGCGCGCCCACATAATTGTGACTGGAGACAACCACCTTTTGGCGCTAAAGAGCTACAGGGGAATAAAAATAGTAACTGTTTTAAACATGCTAGAATCGACTTAAACCGATTTAGTGGTTTTTCAGAAAAATAGCAGCTTGCTAAAATTCTTTTGTCAATTTGCGCTTTTTTCCCCATTCAGACCCCTCGACCTTGAGTTCCTCAAATAAAGAATCCAAACAACCAGAAAAAGCCTTATATCAGCTTTTTTAATATCCATTATTAAGTAATTTGAGGCTGACAAAATTGGCAACATTCACCCTAATAATATACGAAGCACCCTACGCCAAAGAACGCGCCCTCTCCGCCTTACGTTTCGCGTGGACATGCGACATAGAAGGACACAAAGTAAGAATCTGGCTCTTCGAAAACGGCGTCTACCTTGCCAAAAAAGGACAAAAACCCGCCCAAGGCTTAACCAACTACGGACAAATGCTCGAAGACCTAATCAAAGGCGGCGCAGAAGTCAAAGCCTGCATCGTCTGCTGCGAAGCACGAGGCTTAACCCAAACTGACCTGATTGACGGCGTCAAAACCGCCACCGTGCATGAGCTCGTGGAGTGGACCGCCAACAGCGACAAAGTAATCGACGTTTTAGGCGAATATTTTGGCAACTGAAAAACTGGATGTTAAAGGAAAAATGTGCCCGATGCCGGTGGCTTTTACGAAGCGGAAGCTGGAGGGGATGGCGTCTGGCAGTTGCTTGAGGTTGTGGGGGAGGGTGAGTTGGAGTTTGATAATGTTCAGCGTTGGGTTAAGGGTAATGGGCATGAGGTTGTTGAAGCTTCTAAATCTGATGTTGAGTTTAAGGTTTTAATTCGTAAACGTTGAATAAGGAGAAAACAATTTGTCTTACAGGTTAACTAAGGTTGTTCCCGTTCATGGATGCAGCTGCAAGCTTCCCCAGTACCAGCTCGGCAGACTGCTCGGATGCCGCAGGTTTGTCGGGCGACAAATTCGGCGAAGATGTGTTGGCTGGTCCATGGGAAAACAGCAGCGTCGTAAAAATAGCCGACGGCATCGCGGTTCTGAACACGCTGGATTTCTTTACGCCGATGGTTGACGAACCCGAAGTCCAAGGCAGAATCGCAGCCAGCAACGTCACCAGCGACATCTACGCCTTAGCCGTCACCAACATCGTCAGCGTCCTGTCGATTATGGCTTTTCCCGAAAACATGCCTGACGAATTAGCCATAGGAATGCTCAAAGGATTCGGAGATTTCTGCCGCGAAATGGGCGCACCCGTAGTTGGCGGTCACACCATTCGGAATCCGTGGCCAATCATCGGCGGCGCAGCAACGGGCGTTGGCGACCCAGAAAAAATTGTTTATACTCGGGGCGCGAAGGTCGGCGACCAACTTTTCTTAACCAAGCCTCTGGGGATTGCCGCTGCGATGGCTGCTTATAGGCTTAGAAAGGAGGAGGAAGGAAAGGATTTGCTAAAGGATATCCCGGACGAGCTGATTGAAGCGGCGGTTGCCGAAGCCGTGGATGGGATGACCTCCTCAAACAAGCCCGTCGCTGAAGCCATGCAGAAGGTTCCAGTTCACGCGGCAACTGACGTGACGGGGTTCGGGCTTAAAGGTCACGGGGCAAACATGGCGGTTCTCGGAAACGTCGACATCGTCATTGATCAGCTGGCGGTTATTCGTGGGACGCCCGTGTTGGCTGAACTTTTCGGTTACCCTTTGCTGTCGGGCGAGGCGAAGGAAACCGCGGGCGGGATGTTGATTGCAGTTGCCAAAGAAAACGCAGACGAACTGCTGGGCGAGTTGGATAAGCGGAAGGTCAGGAATTTCAGGGTCGGCTACGTAACGGAAGGCAACGGCAACGTTGAGGTTTTGAAAGACGCGAAAGTGCTTGAGGTTTAAAGAATCGTTAACCTTAATTCGCCAAACGCACAATAAGCAGCGGTGGCTAACATGGGCAAATTAGGTTACGCAGTTAAACTTTGGATGACCAACGAGAATGGCGAAGCGGTCTTCGGCGACGGCTTAGCTGAACTCTTAGAAGAAATCGACAAATGCAACTCTATGCTGGAAACCGCCAAAAACCTCGGCATGTCCTACCGCTATGCGCTGCACCGAATCACGTTGGCGGAGGAGCGGCTGGGGCAGTCGCTTGTTAAACGGGTGCGTGGCGGATCAAAGGGCGGCGGTTCCTCGGAGGTTACGGTTTTTGGCAGAGATTTGGTTAAGCGGTACCGTTTTGCCCAGGCGGAGCTTGATAAGTTGCTGGATAAAATGCCTTAATTTCTTTTTGTGTTTGTGTATTGGTTGTTTGCTTGGTTGTTGTTGGTGTTTTGTTCTGGAAAGGTTTATATTTTGACGGCTGCTCGATATGACTCAATGATAACATCGAGATAATCTGCATGAACACAAAATACCTCGCAACAATAATTATCGTCATAATAATAGCTGCTTCCGCACTAGGCTATTTAGCCTACAACGGAACACTCTCACCCAGCTCCAACGCCTCCCCCACACCGACACCCACCCCGACATTCACCCCAACAGCCACATCAACGCCCACGCCCACAGCAAAACCCAGTTCAACCCCCACGACAGCACCAACAACAACTGCCACCCAATCACCCACACCATCACCCTCCCCAACACCTACTTACCCCCCGACAACCCTAACAGTTTTCGCAGCATCAAGCCTAACTAACGTAATCGGCAACATGACAGCGGCATTCGAAAGCAATATAACGTCAAAATCACAGTTAACTCCGGCTCATCAAGCATTCTTGAACAGCAAATCGCTGCAGGCTCACCATGCGACGTTTTCATGTCAGCGGACACTAAATGGACCAACGCCCTGAATAGCCAAGGCTTATTTACAACAACAACACCACATCTTCACCTCAAACAGTCTCTGCGTGATTCTGCCTCCAGGCAACCCCGAAGAAATCACTTCAATGGCGGATTTAGTTAAACCGGGAGTACGACTGCGTAGTGGCGGCGCAAACAGTGCCAGTTGGCTCATACACGAACACAACAGTATGGAAAATCGATTCAACATGGGGCAACGCAAGCAGCCCACAATACGCTACGGCGGCGCCTACGCTTCACTACAACGCCAGCTTCTACAGCAACGTAAAATCCTACAAACTTTCCGACGAAAAAGTTGTGGGAGACGTCACCAAAACATGGGCAATTTGACGCGGGAATCGTGTTTTTGTCCGACTGGTCTTACGCCAACTTGACGGGTTCAGGAGTCCAATTCATGGCGATACCCTCTGCAGTGAACACCGTGGGAAACTATGGCATAGCGGTATCCGCAACAAACAACGCAAGCATCGCGCAAATCTTCTACAATTATTGGAGCATCAACTGACGGACAAAACCTGCTGAAGGAATTCGGGTTCGGGTTTTAAAAGTGCATATTAAGCACTCCCACACCTTTTTTTAAACAAGTCAAACGGTGCAAAAACATTGAAGCATAGCTTTGCCAAATCCGTGCCGAACAAAATCATAATTGTAATTGTCGTCCTCATCGTACTGACCTACTTTCTTTTTGTCACTTTACCGATCGTGGCGGTTTTCCTAAGAATAGAGCCAAGCCAAGTCAACACGCAACTCCGCAACGCCGGCATCATCGAAGCAATAAAACTTAGCTTAATCACGTCGGGCGCAGCAACTTTGATCGCGTTTGTTTTAGTCGATACCCTCCGCCTATTTCATGGTGACGAGGAATTTTCCCTGGAAAAACAGTGCTTGACACTCTAATGGATTTGCCCATTGTGCTGCCGCCTGCCGTAGCGGGTGTAGCGCTGCTGTACACTTTTGCGCCCAAAGGACTGCTGGGTCCCATATTCAGCAAGCCAGGATTTATTATACCGGGAAGCACCATCGCCGTCATCATAGCTGAAACTTTTGTTGCATCCCCGTTTCTGTTCAGATCCGCCAAAGTCGGGTTTGAAAACATGGACAAAGACGTCATTAACAGCGCCAAAATGCTGTCGGGTTCCCGCCTCAGAGTATTTTTCACAATCACCTTCCCTCTATCAATACGCGCAATAATTTCGGGAACGATGATGACTTGGGCACGGGCCATGGGCGAATTCGGCGCAACCCTAATGTTCGCGGGAAACATCGCAGGCATAACCCAGACCATGCCGCTGGCAATCTATGAGTTCCTGTATTCACGACCCTTTAGCCGGAATCATGCTGTCCATCATTTTAATCATCATTTCATTCTCGATTCTTATCGTAGTTAAGCTTCTTGAACAGAAAAGGTTTGGAGCCAAAAAATGATTAAAGTTAATTCAGTAACAAAAATCTTCGGCGACAAAAAAGTCCTTGAAAACCTAACCTTGGAAGTAAAAAACGGAGAAATCCTATCGTTACTCGGACCAAACGGCTGCGGAAAAACAACCCTGCTAAACATAGTTGCAGGCTTAACGAGGCAAAGCGAAGGCAACATCTACATAAACGACGTTTTGGTCAGCGGAAAACAAGGCACAAAAAAAATCTACCTCCAACCTTCCGAACGTAAAATCGGCTATGTCTTCCAAACCGTGTCCCTTTTTCCCCACATGCGAGTTCAAGACAACGTTGCCTTCGGCTTAAAATCTCTTCATCTGCCCAGGCAAGAAGTCAAAAAAAGAACCAGCGATTTGCTTGAGTTTGTGGGGCTTTGTGAATACGCAAAGTTTTATCCCAGCCAACTCAGCGGCGGGCAAAAGCAGCGAGTCGCATTGGCAAGGTCCTTAGCTACTGAGCCGCAGGTTCTGCTGTTAGATGAACCTGTCTCCGCCGTTGACCCCCAGCTTCGGGAGTCTTTCAGGCTGGAACTCAAAAACTACTTGCAGACACTCAAAATCACGGCGGTTTACGTCACTCACAACTTGTCTGAAGCGTTCGTTATGTCTGACAGAATTGCGGTGATGGGCAACGGGCGAATCGAGCAGATGGGAAACAAGACAGAGATTTTTGATAAGCCAAGTTCGTCAGTATGTGGCGAAGTTTCTCGGAATCAACGCTTTCAAAGGCAAAATCGTCAGGACCACCGTCGAGGGTTGTGGAGATTGAAGTAAACGGCGTGAAGTTGATGGCGGCTGCAGCTTCTGGAGCTGGTTGGGAAAAAGTTATCGCCACCGTTAAGCCAGAAAACATCTGGTTTTCAAAAACAGCGGATTCGGATTCTGAGGGCGCTTCAAAAAACGTTGTTGAGGGCATTGTAACTGAGATGGCTCAGATGCGGTCAAACGTGCAGGTTACTGTGGACGCAGGATTCCTGCTAAAAACAAGGCTTCAGTTAAGCTGACATCTAAAAGCTTGGCGTTAACCATTGGGGACAAAGTGTATGTTTCCTTCAGCGCTGATTCATTGAATGTCTTTGCAGACAACGACATCGAATAACAACGTCTGGCATCTTAAGGTCAGAATGCGGATTAACTGGAATTTTTCACTGTTCAAAAGGTAAAGGAAAGAAAGAATCGAACGCGCGCGAAAATGCGGAATCAAATGTTGCCTTCGCAGTGGCAATGGTTATGTTCTTCTGGGTCTTCGGGCGCAGCGAATAAACCAAAGAAGGTGAAAAGCTTATACTTATTTTTCTTTCTGGGCAATCTTAATCCCTCATTAAACCCAAGGCAATTAATGATATAAACCTAGTTTTATTTTCTGCGAAAAACACATTTTAGGGGCTGTTGCAGTGTTCGGCTTTTTGGGCGGCTAAATCGGCAAGTTCTCTCGCCTGCGTCGAAATCCTAAACATTGGAATGTTGAAAACGTCGGCTTTCTTTGCTTCCAGCTCGGGACTCCATTATCAAACCCGAAACCGCAATAACCGACCCGTCCAAGTAGCTTTTGACTTCGTCAGCGGTTTTCGCAGCAACAATTTTGGGAATCGTCTGCTCCCGCTCGAAGCCTTCCAAAAGCACGTAGTCCAGCCCGTTGAGGTACGGCAAAATCTCCCGTATGCTGAGCCGTTTTTTGATGAATACGACGGTTTCGTCTCTGGGAACAGCCACGATGAGCTCTGCCCCCGCGGTGGTGTACCTGTCGGTTTCCGTGGCAGGCGTATCCAAGGTGGGGATGCGAACCATCTCTTTAACTGCGCCAACACGGTACCCGCGGCTTTTCAGCTCGGCGATTAAATGCTCGATAACCGTGGTTTTCCCCGAATGTTTCCCGCCGACGACAGCAACCAGTTTTGGCAAACCCTGCACCTCCACTCTAACAGTTAAGCCATCACATATTTTTTGGTTGCGCCCAATTTCTGCTTCACAGACATCTTCTGCTGGAAAGGGGTTTTCCTAGCTACTTTTTTAAGGTTGGTTAACTGCCTGATTTTTGTATGAAAACCTCAAGGCTTGCTCTAGGCGTCATAGCGGTTTCAATTGCCATTGTTTTGTTAGGCGGCTTTCTTTATTTTCAGCGGGACATCGCTGGCTTGATAAACCACAGCGACGCAGCACCGATGGTGTCGCCTTCTCCGTCGCCTACGCCGAGCCCCAACTATGCAACCTCTTCAACCAAAAACTCGACAACAGCAACCTACGATGGCACAACGCTTGTGTGCACGTGGAGCCTTGGAGTCAATAACCCCTATGACCCGCTTGTCTTGTACAACGGAAGCAACGCCGTGATTTACTTTAAATCTGTAACCGTTACGAACATTGGAGACGCCACTGCGTACGTATCTGGAATTAGAGTTCAAACGTATGCGGCAAACGGTACACAACTAATGGACCACACAATACCCGCGTCGATTTCTATAAACATATTTTTGCCGAACCCGCCCGTGACACTTTCGTCTGGCAACTCGTTTGGCGTCGGCTTCAGTTTAACAGCTCTACAGCAAAACCCAAACGTAAACGACCTTGGCTCCGACACTTTTGCAACCTACACAATTACACCCGTCTGGACAAATACGCCGCTGAACTAAGCAAGACCTACGAACCATTCGAAACTGCAAACAATGAGGCATCTAAAATTAAGCCGTTGGTGTTGCAGCCTGTGCCTGGAATGGTTTGTCCGCTGCTGTTTGCGCCGTCGCTGTACCCGTTTGACGCGGGGTTTGGAATCATGTTTTGGAGGTAGACAACCATGTTTTGGGCGTAGGTTGAGTTGTAGAGTGCTAGGAAGCTGAAGGCGACTTTTGTGTAGATTATGGGGTTGATGTTTAGGTATGAGTTGGGGGTGGTGCTGGTTATTTTCCATGTTTGGCCGTTGGGGGCGACGACCCATTCGTAGAGGTATTGGCTTGTGAAGGAGTTTCCTTCGCTGAAGGCAACGTATTTGCCGGTTGAGTTGTAGTAGGCTTGGTGGGCGAGGTAAACCTGCTGCATCAGCGTGTCCAGTTCGGTGTTGGTGTTGTTGATTTCAAATATTGCGCATAGCATTGGCTCGGTGGTTATGGTGGCGTTTGGCAAGGAGACGCCGCAGGTGGTGACTTTGTTCATTTGCGCGATGTTGCTCATCGTTTGGTTTGGTACGTAGCTGACTTGGGGGTAAAAGCAGGCGTAGCCGCTGTCGATGTAGTAAGCGTAGACGCTGTTTGACGAGGCGTCTTTCTCGACTCCAGGCAACAGAGCGGCGTAGTCGCTTTGGTTGTAAACGATGTTGTCTATCGCTTGGCGCCAAGCTGCTGTCGAAGTCGCGCAGATGGCTAAGAGCCAAAAACAATCTTCCCGTGTCAGCACCCATCAACCATGCCCGTCGCTTTATCCGACATCGCATGGTAATCCAGCCCGTTTGTCGCATCATAATACCAGTAAGGGTAACCCGTTTTCGGGTTCAAGGGTCGATTCTCAAGAAAACTCATAACCTTCGCAAGTCTCGCATTTGAACCCCACGCGCCACCTGCACTTATCAGCCCAAGTTTCGCCGCGTCAATTACCGCCTGAATGTAAACTCCTAAATCCCAAGACGTAAACGGCTTAAAATTCGTGCCAGAAGCATACGGAAGCCCAGTGTTTGCGTCGACGCCTACGCCGGGTTGAAAATACGCCCATGCGTTAGCCGCTATCCCCTGCCAAACGGAGCTGTTGACGGGTTGACCAGAAGCAACAAAGCCCAAATTTCCCGTCGTGACTGCTTGCGGGGACATAGTCGATTCCCATCCACCGCGCCAACTGAGAGTTTGAATTGGAAACCCCAGCAAAAAACGAAACAAGAAGAATCGCCACGATCAGCAATTGCCAACGCAAACTTGGCTTGCCTGCCAAAATGCCAATGACCCTTCTTTGAAGAATCATTGCCGCCAACGTCAGGGACAGCGCGCAAACTGGCAATCTTGACCACGTTTGAGGGCAGCGATTTTTTTGTTGAGCAGGCTGTGGGTCATTAAATTCAGCTTGGTTTGTTGGGTTGGGACATGGTTAAGGTGGGGTTTGATTTAAAACCTATGTAGAAAACAAGTTTTGCCGCAATTTTTTGGCGTAACCAAACGGGGGGTATTGCCGTGTTGATTCTGAGGGATGGTTTGTGATATTTGAATTGGTTTATCTGAGGCGCAATTTATAAAAAGAAAGCGATTAACCTTTCAAGTGGAGCGTAGATTGCATGGTTTTGGTTGTTGCCGCGGTCGGGGTTAGCGGTTCAGGAAAGACGGTTACGTTGGAGTACCTGATTTCTCGTCTGTCGGGGGAGGGTTTTCAGGTTGGGTCAATTAAGCATGTTCACCACATGGGCTTCACTATGGATACGGAAGGCACGAACACATGGCGTTACGCGAAGGCAGGCGCCAAAGTCATCGTCGCCATCTCACCCGAAGAAGTAGACATCATAAAGAAAACCCAGATGGCGCTAAACGACCTCGACAAAATAATCGCGTTGCTTGAACATGAGAAGCTGGATGTGGTCTTCATTGAGGGCTTCCACAGCCTAATCGCCAAAAGAGCAGACGTCCCCAAAATCGTCACTGCAAAAGACGAAGAAGGACTCGCGCAGACGTTGGAGGGCACCGTGGCGCCAATCATCGCGATTGCAGGCGTCGCAGCCAAAAACACAGCCAACACACAATTCCGCGGCATACCCATAATCAAAATTCCCGAAGACGGACAAAAACTCGTCGACCTAATCAAAAACCACCTCGCCCAAACCAAACCCAACGCAAAAGCCGCGGACTAAGGAGAAAACTGCTTGACTAAACGGGCTGCGCTCATTTTGGCGGGCGGAAAAGCCCGACGGTTCCAAGCAAAAGGCACAGAGCGATGGGAAGATAAGGCTCTTGGCGAACCTTTCGGGTAAGCCTCTGCTGATTCACGCCGTTGAAAACGTGCAGGCGGTTGTTGATGAGGTTGCGGTGAGTGTTTGTGATGCGCAGCGCGGCGAGGTTTATGCTGGAATCCTTAAGGCTCATGGGTTTAGATGCTGTGCGGGTTGTGGTTGACGAAAAAGCCGATATTAGCGGTCCCACCGTGGCGATTATGTCGGGGCTCAGGCAGGTTGGGGCGGATTATTGTCTCACGTTGCCCTGTGACATGCCTTTCCTAAAGCCTAAAGTCGCCGATTACCTGTTTGGGCAAGCCGAAGGTTTTGAGGTGACTACTCCAATGTGGCCCAACGGCCGCCTCGAAACCCTGCTCACCGTGCTGGAGCGCAAAGCCGGGTTAGACATCACGGAGACCTTATGCATGCTTAAGCGTCCACGTTCCGACGACATCCAAAGAGGCGCCCGCAAAACCCTCCTTGTCTCCCCTATGAACGAAATCAAGGCAGTTGACCCTGAACTTCGAAGCTTCATCAACATCAACTCCAAAGAAGACCTCAAACAACTCCAAACCCGCCGAGCTCATGGGCCAGTCAAAGAAAACCTGCATCTGAACTTAGGAGATTTCTCAATAACTGACCTGCGGCGTCTGCGAGTGGGTGCCAGAATGGCTCAAGAAGACAGATTTTCCGAAGCTGAAAGCACCTTTGCCTCGTGCGCAAGCAACTTTGAAGCTTCACGCTCATGTTTTTGGGCGGCTGCCAGCTGGGAAAGCCAAGGAGAAGCCTTGCTCAAACTTTCCAAACAAAAAGCTGACGCCAAAGCCGCTGCTGAGGTGGATTTCGACGGCAAAGACGCGTTTGTCAAAGCCGCAGACGATTATCGGTTGGAGTCTGAATTGTTTGAGGAGAACCGCTGCATGCTGCTGGCTCAGCGGGCGTTGGCTGACAAGGCATGGTGCGAGTCGTGGGCTATGGGAAAGCACAGCCATGTCCACCGTTACCCGTCAAAAGTAGCTTAAGAAAAAGCGGAAAACTCCAGTTTGCCGAACAATGAAACTTCGACTTTGCTGCCTTTCGCCTTCGTGGTGTGCGGCGGCACGATGGTGTAGCCGTTTGATTTTACGATGGTTGACAGCGCGCTTGAGCCGCCTGCAACTGGCGCCGCCAAGAATTTGCCTTCGCCGCGGGTTAGATGAAGAAGCATAAACCTGAACTGCGGACCCGAATCCAAATCTTCAGTTAACTCGGCGGTTACAATGCGGCTGCATCCCCGCCTTTGCACCTGTGTATTGGCTGATTAGGGGCGCTGCGAAGAGGTAGAAGCCTGCGATGCATGAGCCGATGTGCCCAGGCAACATCACGACGGGTTTGCCGTCCACAACGCCGAAGCCCGAAACCGCGCCGGGACGCAGCAGAACGCCCTGCACAACAACGCCGGGTTTCCCAAGCGCATTCACCGCATCAGGAACAAAATCCTTCACCCCGACCGAAGAGCCGCCGATGGTGACGACGATATCCGCCTGCGCCAAGGCTTCACCGATTTTAGCTTGCACCTTGTCCATGGAGTCAGGCATGATTCCCAACATGGAAGCTGACGCTCCAAGTTCGGAAGCTAAGCCTGCGATGACGAGGGCGTAGTTGTTGGCGATTTTCTCGGGGTTCTTTTGGGTTTGACGGATTAATTCGTCTCCGCCTGAGAGGATGGCGACCGTTGGCTTCTTGAAAACTTCAGCCTTCGCCAACCCGACGGAAGCGAGCAAACCGAGGTCTTGCGGTCTTAGAACCTGCCCTTTTCCAAGAATCAAAGCGCCATCCTTGAGGTCGTCGCCCAGAGGTATGATGCCTTCGCCAGGCTTGATTGGGCGCAGAACCTGAATTTGGTCGCCGTTCAGCCTCGTTTCCTCCACTTTCACGGTTGAAGCTGCGCCTTTTGGGATGGGGGCTCCGCAGGCAACGTAAACGGCTTCTCCAGGCTCCACCTTCAGGTGAGGTGGGGTAGTCAGCTGGGAACAGTTTGCCGACAACCTTGAATGCGGCGGGCGCGTTGACGGAGGCGCCTTCGGTTTTCTTGCGGGTTAATTGCGTAGCCGTCGATGAAGGTTTTGTCGTACGCGGGAATGTTAATGTCTGAGAAAACGTCTTTCGCCAAAACCCTGCCCAAAGCTTCCAGCCAGCGGAACAGCCTCGCTTTGCAGTTTGGCTTTGCGGGCGGCTTCAAGAAGCTGTTTTTGGGCGTCCAGCGGGTTGCCGCGTTTGGGAAGTCGCTTAATGTCGGGTCTAATCATTTGGGCACCTACAGAATTATCCTTTCTGGCACAGGTGTAAACGTTCATTCGGGTTCCGCGCACGAAGCCTACGAGTGCGATGTTGGCTTTTTCGGCTGAGGAAATTCCCGAGTTCAAGAACCGCCGCCACCGAAGCCACGATTGGCAAGCCGACCCTCGCCGCCTTGTAAATCATGTCGCCCGGAACCCGCCCCGTGATAATCATGAAGCACTGGCTGAAATCCTCTTTTTTAAGTGACGCTTCGCCGATGACTTTGTCAACTGTGTTGTGCCTGCCGACGTCTTCGGAGAAAGCCACCATTGTTCCGTCGGTTTTGAAGATGCCTGAGTCATGAAGCCCACCCGTTTCCTTGAAGCCTTTGGCTTTGAGGTTCATCTGGGCTATGCAGTCGAGGATAACCTGGGCTTTGACCTTGAGCGGCGATTTGACGACGGGGATTTTTTCGTCATGCTGATAAGCGGAGGTGCTGGCTTTAATCAGCGGGATAATGCGGGTGCTTCGCCGCGAATTTTTCATGCGTTCATCCAAATCCACGGTTGATTTAAGAGTTATTTGGCATCGGTTTTCTTTTTCGTCGCTGCAGAGGGATTCGATTTCGTCGACTCCCCGCAAAATGTCTTCGGCAAGCAAGTAGCCCACTGCAAGCTCCTTGAATTGGCTGGGCGAGCACCAAATCACAAAGGTGTAAGCGTCGTTTAGCCTGATTTGGAGCGGAACCTCTTCGGCAACGCAATCCTTCGTTTTCTCAGCTTTCCCCGTTGCTAAATCAAGCCTAACCATGTCAACCTGACGCATAACTCTGTCCCTCGTCTACGTTGTGTTTTGAACTCAACCCAATTGATAAGGCATTCGGCTAAACAACCTAGATTCAATAAGCTTAGCAATTTCGAAACGTTTTCACAAATTAACACGAAGTCGTTTCGTAGTTTTCAGATTTCTTGGAGTTATTGTTCGACCCACTTTGCTTAGTAAACCCGCAAGTATAGAACTTACATTCCTCGATGTTTCGGAAGTGTATTCGTATCAACGATAAATCGCTGGTTCTCGTATGACAATAGTAAATCGAACCACAACCTACATAAGAGTTATTACAATTCGGTTTTCAGCCTGCGCCAACTCAACAATTTCTTCATCTTCGTGACTTTTAAATTCGTTTCGGCAACTGCTTGATGTCGTAACCTGCGGTATCAAAATAGAAAGTTAAAAAGGTTAAGTTTAGAGGTATTTTTCGTAGAATTTGAGTTGCGGGTTGTTGGCTTTGTTTACGAAGATTTTGCCTGTGCCGTGCTCTGCTAGGTCGCCGAGGAACACGTAGAAGGGTCCTGCAACGTTTGTTGTGTCGTCAACTTTGACTTTGGGTTTAACGCTGTCTATGGTGAAGCCAGGCATTACCTCTTGGATTGTGCCTGTTATAACGATTTTGCCGCCAGTCATCAACGCGCCCGCGCGGTTGTCACATTCCTTGTCTACCAAGATTGCGCCGTCGCTCATGTGGTAACCCAAAAACTTGCCTGCGCCGCCCTTGATTTTCAGAACGCCGCCGTGCAGGTAGCATCCGACGTCGCTGCCGACTTTGCCGTCGACAACTATCAAGCCGCCTTTCATGCCTGTGGCTGTGCCCCTATATGGGGAAGCTAAGTAGTCGCCTGCGTCTCCATGCACCTCAATTAAGCCGCCTTTCATGTCGTTGCCTGACCACCCGCCCAAGTTGCCGTTCACCGTGATTTTGCCGCCAGCCATTTTTTCGCCTGTATGCATGCCGCAGTCGCCGTTGACAACTATTTCGCCTGTTTTCATGGCTTGCCCGATTCGTTTGACTTTGCCTGCGTCTCCGTTGATGGTTATGTCGGGTGCCTCAAGGTTGTCCTGTTGGATTTCGAAGAGGTCGCCGAGTTTGAGGTTTCGGTTTCCTTCGGTTACGGGCATGTTTGTTATTTCAGCGACGGTTTTGCCTTTGAAGACGTCTGGGTTTATGCATGCTGCTTGGACAGGGACGTCGAATTTTCTTTTCGGTGTTAGGGTGATCATTTTATACACTTGCCTTTACGGTTAGTTTTTCTGGAACTCTTAGGTAATGCTCGAACACTGGGTAGTTGTCGTATTCGATGGTCCAGTATTGTCTGAATTTGCTTCGCATTTCGTCGTCGATTATGCAGGGTTCTTTTGTTTGGACATCAAGCCACATGGTTCTGCCAGGCGTAGTGTTATCGACAACTTCGCCGTCTTTCACGACGATTTTGCCGTCTTTAATGGTGTACGCTGCATGCTTGAAGGCTTTGCGCGCGACCTTGAATTTTTGGGCTATGTCGAGTGTTTCAGGGTTAATGTTGAAAATTGCGACGTCTGCGTCTGCGCCAACACCAAGGTGCCCCTTGTTTGTAAGTCCCAATGCCTTAGCTTGGGCTGCACGAGTCATAATCGCCAGTTCGTACAGGGTCATTTCACGGTCGATTGTCGGCAGCAAACTCTTTTTCTGAGCTTTTTTATTGCAATGATTCAACGTGGCTTCTCGTGCTTTCTTGCTGTACAGCCAAGCCAGCACACGCGGGTAGGCAAAGAAGGGTCCTGCGTTGGGGTGGTCGGTTGTCATCATGATTTTCCATGGGTCTTTTATTAGCAGAGCTAGCTCCAACCCGATGGACCATTGAAGTGCGTTCACTGGGCTGTTTTTCTTGTAGTGTATCGGTATGATGCCGCCGCTGGTTTCGGTTTCGATGTCGCTGTTGACCCATTTGTTGTGTCCGCCCAGTTCGTAGAGTGAAAACTCGAAGGGTCCGTCAGCGGTCATGGTTGTGGTTTCTGAGAATATGATTTGTCCCATGTCAAAAGTCATGTGGTTGTGAGCGTTGATGTAGCTTGAGATTTCCTCTGACGCCGACTGGAAATGAACCCAGCTGTCGCCTGCAAAGCTTGAGAACTGCAAGTGGGTAATGTGGCCAACTGGTCTACCGTTGTAGGGCACGCTCTCCAGCGCCCTCATAGTGTCCAGCGTAGTTGTGTAGTTGCCTGGTATCCCCAGATTATTTGTGTGAAGATGAATAGAATGAGGCAAATTAAGCAATGCATTGACTTTAGCTAAGCCGCACATGATTTCGCGTGGGGTAATGCAGAAGTTCGGCACTTGGTCGTCTATGCTGTGGACGTTGTGCCCAAAACCCCAGGATTCTAAGCCGCCTGGGTTAACGATTTTTATTGCGTAGCCCTTTGTGATGTCCAGCATCCAAGCGACGTGTTTGGCGCATTCTTCGATGTTGCCTTTAGCTAGGTTTTCGAGTACAAACCACCAGTCGCCCAGAAGCGGATAAGTGGCTTTGTCAAGCAAAGGTATGTCGTTTAATTCTTCATGGGTATGCTTGGCTTCAAGAGGCGCCATCGACGGATTCATAACTGTTGTGTAACCCATGCGGGAATAGCGGTAACCAGTCGTGAAAGTGGACGGAATAGAGTAGCCAGTGCCGACTGCGGGTCATAGCGGTTTTGCGTTCCACATCCTTAACGTGGTCGTCGGGACGAATTATTCTGCCAGTGTTAACTTCTCCACCCGCAACGTGGGTATGGATGTCTACGCCGCCTGGCATAACAGTTAAACCTGAAGCATCAATCACCTGGGCTTTGGAGCTGACTTTCTGGACGATTTTGCCGTTTTTGATTGCGATGTCCATTTTTTCGCCGTTGACACCGTTAATGGGGTCAAAGACAAAGCCGTTTTTGATTAGTAACTCAGTCATTTAAGCAACCTCAGCTTTTTTGGTTTTCTTTCTCTGCTTAATTTCGATTCTGGGCGCCAGTTTGTTGCGTGCTTTAAGTTCGGCTTTTGTTTCGGTTTCGGGGTTTTTGGCTTTGATAGCGCGGACTTCTTCGAGGATTCGTTTTAGGAGCTCCTCGTCGTTTAGGATTCCCGGCGGCGGCTCAACAACTTTACGCAGCATTATCGGCACATGGTCCATGCGGTAAGCTGTGCCCTCGTATTCGATGCCGCACCACTGGGTTGGAAACACCACGTCGCCAAGCCGTGAAACAGCGTTCATGTCTGGGTTAATGGTGATTAATGGGTGCTTCATCATGTTTTGAACGGCTACTTTGGGGAAGTGTGCGCCTGGGTCTGCGGAAATAACCAATGTGGCGTCGTTGTCGCCTCGTCTAAGCAGGTCGATGGTTGTGAATTCTCCCGGGTTATACTGCGGGTACCCCTGTGAGAAGTCAATCGCGTATGGGTAGCCTGTTGTCCAAGCGAAAACCACGTTTGCGCCCGTCACGTTGAAGTGCCCACGCATAGGTGAGATTACGAATTTGGTTTTTCTGTTAAGGTCCCGTGTCAGGGCGATGGCTATTTCGATGTTTCTGAATCTTCCAAGGCTCTGAGTTAAGCCAAGCCCAAAGAAGATAACGCCGAAGTCGCAGTTCACCATCGCATCAGTCACGTCCTTGAGGTATTCAACTGGAACCCCGCCGACCTTGTCAACATCGAGTTCTTGGTCATTAACTAAGCAGCGCATGGCATCCAAAATCTCGTAATCCTTGTTCGGCTCAACCTGAATAAAGTAATCCGCTGCCTCAGCCGTCATCGTTTTCCGCACGTCAACAACAATCAGCTTACGCCCCGCCTTCTGCATCGTCTGCGGAGGCGCACCAACAGTGCATGCTTGAGGAGCAACTGGAGGATGATAATCATCAACTATTCGCCGTGAAGCCGCCTCGACCTTTTTGCGGCTCTGAGTGCCTTTGAGCTTTTCAAGGTAGCTTTTCCATTCGCTGCCTTCAAAACGCCCTTCCGTAAAGCTGGTGTACCTCTCCAAGTGCCTCGGATGAGAGGTCCATGGATTACATGCCCAGTAAACTATGAGGTCTGCACGATGCCGAATCTGCCCCAACGTAGCCGCTGGGATACCGATTTCCTGCGTAGCCATAACGGAGGGTCCATGGCAAACACTGCAGCAATTGTCCAGCGCCGAGCCTAATTCTTCAGCTAACATGACGCCGATGCGCTGTGCCTCGCTGGTTGAGCTGCTCCAGCCGAACAGCAACGGGTACTTTGCGTCGGTTAAGATTTTGGCTGCTGCATGCACGGCTTCATCCATCGTTACGGGCTCGAGTTTGCCTTCTTTGCGTATCATGGGTTTGAGGATGCGTTCTTCGCTTTTGTAGCCATGCACCATCTTGGCTTCGCAGACAGAACAGCCATTCTTCATCTTGACAATCTCGTTGTTCTCCACTGTAACTTCGAGGTCGTCGCATAAGCAACCGCATATCGGACAAACAACTGATTTAACTTCAGTGGTCATAAAATTACCTTCCATACTCCTTCATCAAAAGCTCATCTAAAGTCAACACAGGCTCGTTTGGCGCGGGTTCCACATCCACCATGAATCCCTTGAACAGGGGCATACCCATGCCGAAGGTTTCGTCTCCGCAGATGGCGTTTGCCCACAGCCCGCAGGGGATGAAAACCAAGCCGGGGTTGGAGCCATAGGGGTTTTTGGTTGCTTTCACGATGACTGAACCGTATTTTGAAGTGACTTTGACGTTTGATCGGCTTCTTATGCCGAATTTCTTCATGTCAGCCGCGTCAATTATGCAGATGGCTGAGCTGTCAAAATATTCTTTGGAGCCTTTCCCCATCTCTTTCCCTACACCTTGATCGATTGTTCTACCTGTAATTAGAATAGCATGCAGCTTTTGCTCTACCATGGTCTAAGACCTACCCAATAGGAGTTTATAGAGTTATATTTAAAATTAAGTTAAATAAAACCGAAAAATCCACCTGTAACATGGCAGAATACATCAGTTTAATGAAGCCCTAAGCCGCCTAATTTCTCCGCGAGGGTATTTTTCTCAAAATTTGATAAGCCGTTTTATTACGTTTCTGCCGCTAAGCCTTTTCTTCTGGAACTTTTTCTTTGGCAAGCAAATACTCGACATACGCTCTCAATGTGCGGTTGGTTTCGCTGGCTCTTTTTTTGATGTCACCGTGAACTTTGTCGGTGACTGTTAGGCATTTGTATCCTTTACGTGGCAAAATTACCAACACCTGTAAGTACTTTACCGAACAATTCAATATATAATTAACGGTAAAAAAAATGAAACAATTATGCCATGAAATGTTTAAACATAATTCTCTAACTAACTTGAGAGGTAAACAAACACGCCAAAAAAAGGCTATAAAAGCATCACAGTAAAAACTGAGGTTTACAACTACTTCTTTAAAGAATGGCTAAAAGTCAAAGACGAATACACAACAAAAAAAGCTATTCACAGCTTCTCAGCCTATGTTACCTACACCTTAACCAAATTGATGAACGAAGAAAAGAAGAAATAAAAAGTTCCGTCGGTTGTTGTATCCTTCTGTTTCACACAAATTCTTATAACAATTTTCATGCACTAAAATTAAGTTACAAGTTTGAAGGTAGAGCTTATTTGGCTTTATGTCCCAATTGTGGAAAAGAAGTTTCTAAACCAGACAAATCATTAGAAACCCATTTGTTTAGTGTAGAAGCCTACACATGCAAGAACTGTAACTGCTGTTTTAAAGTGACGAAATAACTAAATAATTTTTGCACTCTTCAATCGAGAACCTGTTATTAAGAAATATCGTCAAATCTTGAAGGTTGTAATCGCCTTTAATTCTCAATTGATAAATATCGGGGAATCTTTGTTCAACAATCACAAAAGATGGCTGAATTAACTGCTCTGCGTTTAGCTCTTTTAGAAGAGCAACTGCTTCTGCTCTTTTTATTACTTCCCACTCAAACCACATGTGTGCGTACCAGACTAATAACGCTATGCTAAGTACTTTACAGTAACTAAGTAGAGAGAGAAACGGGACGAAAATGTTTTTGTTGTGTTCATTTGCACTGTACTAAGTAAAGTTATTAAGCGCAATACCGCCATAATGATTAATGAAGTTGGTTTCAATGGATTTGGTTTCTCTATCGCCTGAGGGTCGAATTTTGCTGACACTGGCTCATGGACAGCATACGTACGAAGAATTAAAGGTTGAATCTGGCCTCAGCGATAGATGGCTAACCGTTAAACTTCATAAACTTGTTGCCGACGGCTCCATTGTCAAGCATGGAAAATGGTACAGGGCAGGGGAAGGAGCGAAAGTTCCAGCTTACGAGTTAAGCCTTTTCATGCGGGTTCAGGCGCAGCGGATTTCTGCTGAGCTTGGAAAGCTACCGCTCGTGGGTCTCGTTGTGCTTTTCGGAAGTGTAGCTCAAAGGAAGGCAGAGCAATACAGCGACATTGATCTTCTAATAGTAGTGGCAGATACAGGGGAAAAAACGCGGGGGATGGTTGTGAATGAATTAAGGCGGCTTGAATCAGTCTTTCATTTTACAGTAGAATCCCTGATAGTGTCAGAGCAAGATTTCGCCAAAAACTTGCAGTCGGCAGAGGGGGGAATCATTTTCGGTTTAGCTGAGGGGTTCGAGGTTTTGCTGGATAGAAAAACCAAATTAAGTGAGATGCTGCGGAATCGAGTGCAGCAGATACTAAATAGCTTCACTTATTTGGAGGGGGACAGAATATGGCTGAAAGCAAAGTAAGCGTTCTGATGAGAATTTCAAAAGCTAACCTGACAAAGGCTGAGAAGCGCTTTGAGGAATCAGAGTTTGACTCGGCTGTTTTCCATGCGTCTATGGCGGTTGAGACGGCGGCAAATGCTATGATTCTGCGCTTAGGCGGCAGTGAAGCAAGAGACCATCGGGCAATAAGTGGGTTGGCGTCGGTTCTGAGGCGTGTGAAACCTGAGTTGCTTCAAAAGTTTGAGTACAGGCAATTAATCGAGAAAGGGGCAGACATCCAACGGGAAGTCGTCTACACTCGTTACCCAATAAGTACAGGCGGCAAATGGGTTACCCCCATGGAGTACTACAGCCGTGAGAAGGCACAGGCAGTAATCGAGAGCGCTAAATTCGTTTGCGGCATCATCGAGAAGTACCTTGAAGAAAACAATCAGCCAATTTAGTACCTTTCATGGATTTTTTTGGTTTTTTTATTTGGCTATTTCTCCGCTTTTCAGATGTAAGATTATCTTTAGGCTTTTCTTCTAGCGCCACAGTTTGGGCAGAACGTAGCTGCTTGAGGCATCAATCCACCACAATAGTTACAAGGTATCAAAACTACTTCCCGGACAACTTCTTTCACATGTATGGCTGGAACGCTTGACATCACAGGTTTTGAAACAAGAAGTTCACCGTTACCCTCTGCGTTTATGACTTGATTTATTCCATTTACCGTCATGTAAGCACCTACTAACCACTGCAAGTTTTGGTGAATACTGTGATATGTTTCCCTACCAACAGATGGCAACTTGATTGCAAAGGGAAATTCTTTAGAAAATCCAACATTCACCCGCATTACACCGGAAACATGCACATTATCTTCGTAAAGAATTGCAGTTTCTTCCTCAATGATTTCCATACATCTTAGTTTAACCCAAATCTTTTCAATATCAAAATCCATTTCAGATTTTACTTTTACAATCCCTTTTAAAACGTTACCAAGAGTTACTTCCTTATCAAAAGTATAAAGTATAAAACCCTAGGAAAAATTGTACGTAGCAACATGAAAAAAACCCTCTCTCTTGACGTAACTCATCAACTTAGCCTCTTTTTTCTAAATCCAAGACCGTTACAGTTTTAAGCTTTTGGATTGTTTGCTCTTTAAACAGGTAGCAGCTGTCTTCTTTCTACTCTAGCCGTTATTTCAATAATCATCTAAAGCCAAAAATAGTGATAAGACTCTTCGACGCCAGAAATCTCAAGAGGGGGTTTGCATTGTTTGTTTGCTTGCTGGATTAGCCAAGTAGGTGGTGACCCCTGAGATAATGATGAATGCCGCCCCAGCCACAATGTATGGAACATACGCAACCCAGAAAGCGCCTACAGCGTTAGCCAATGCCTCGGAATAAGCTATTAATCCTTCAATCGCTCCAACTATTAAAATAGTTAAACCGATTCCAAAAGCAGCTCGTTGCACAAGCTCCCAAATGTTAGTTGTCTTCATTTTCCTCCTTTGCTTTTTGGTTGCAGGTTGGATAAAAGGTTTGTTGCTTTTTCTATGCTATTCAGATTTAAGACTTATCTGCTCTAAACAGCGAAGTTCCTTATCCTCGAATGTACGCGATAACAACCTGACCGTTTAATTCAAACTTCAAGTATGCCGTGGGAAAAGGTCTATTGATTTGGTTTAGCGGTTTTTAGATGCCTACGATAAACTAATAATGCAATGAAAATACAGGCAACTGCAGCCACTACAGTTAAGAAAACAAATGCAATTTCAAGTAGCGGATATTTGATACTTATGTTTAGACGGCTTGTTTGAAGCGATGGAATATTTCCGTTGTCGTTAATATTGCCTACAATGTAGTATGTTCCTACTGGTTCTTGAGATGGATGAACATATGGTAAGCCGCCTTGTTCCCATGTAAAAGTTTCATTGTAGGTTGAGTTAGGGGGAATGATTATTGTCTGGTTAATTATTGGGTATGCTCCAATTTCATACATGTAGACCCAGTTATTGCTCTGGTCATAAATTCCGAAGTTGAAAATTGAAACTCCGTTTGCATCCGTTACCGTTTTGGTTTGGTTGCTTAGGTTGGTTAATGCTAAAGTTAGCTTGATTTCTTCGCCTTGACGGAAGCTTGTTTTGTTTGCGTCAAGAGTCATGGATAGCTGAAAATTATCCTCAACACCACTTGAGGCGGTCGTCTTGCTGTAATTCACGAATGGATAATCTTGGATAAAGTATGCCGTGGAGACTACAGCAATGAGAATACCCACCAAAGTTAAAGCAAGCGTTTTTTTATTCAGGATATTCTCACCTTGTGAATTGGGTATCTAAGCTTCATTGTTTTAAGTTTTTGGTCTCTTCCTTGCCTGCTTGACTATTAGGCACATCTAGATACCCCAAATATGTCCTCTTAGTCAAAACTGCCCTTTTTCAGAAAATCACGCAATCAAATTTCAAGCGTTTCAAGCCCTAAATCAATAAAGCAACGCAAAACATGCTCTTTAAAATCTGCCAACAGAAGAGGGGTACCCCATCTTTACGTCAAAAAAACAAGGTAAAAATGGATAAGCGACCGAGGGAGGGGTCTAGTATTTGTGACCAAAAAACAACACAAAAAGCGGAAATGGAAAAGGGGGAAAGAAGAACGGTTATTCTTTCTCGAAGTATTCTTCTGGTTTTGGCGGGATTGGTGGTAGTCCTCTGCGTTCGCGGATTTTTTTGATGGTTTCTGCCTGCATTTGCTCTGGAACGGGTGCCCAGCGGCTGAATTGTGTTGCCCAGAACGCTCTGCCTGAGGTTGAGCCTCGGAGTTCGTCGGCGATGCCGAAGCTTTCTGAAACTGGCATTTCAGCTTTGACGGTTATCATGTCTTCTTCTGAGGGCATGTCAAGGATTTTTCCGCGTCTTTTGTTAAGCATTGTGATTACGGCGCTTACGAATTCGCTTGGAACTTTGCATTCGAAACTCATCAGCGGCTCAAGCAGTTTCGGATCGCTAAGCAGAATAGCGCAGTATATTGGTCGCCAAGTCATGGGGATAGCTTGTGCTGGACCGCGGTGAACTGGGTCTTCATGGAGGACAATGTCTTCCAAATTAATTTTGAGCCCGTAAGCTGGTTCCTTTGCGAGGGGTGAGGTGTGGACTGCTTCTCGGAATCCAGTTTTGATGTGGTCCAAAACTTCCTCTACGTATTGTCTGCCTCGGATGCGGTTGCATAAGATGTTGTTTTCTTCAACTGCCACTGCGCCCTTCGCTTCGTCAGTTGACCAACCCAAAGAACGCAGAACTCTCGTCCGCTCGTCCCTATTCATCATGTCGTTGATTTTGTCTGATTTGATTGCTTCAATAATTTCGTCGGAGAGCCGCTCGATTGTTATCCAGAGTTTATTGTGTTTGTTGGGGCTTTTACCCATGATTGCTGGGCCGCGGTAGTCGTGGCTTATGGTTTCTCGGTAGATGACGATGGGTTTGCTTAGCTTCACTTTTAAGCCTGCTTCCTGCATGCGGTAAGCCGTGATTTCAAGGTGAAGCTCACCCATGCCTGAGAGCAGGAACTCGCCGCTTTCCTTGTTCATGATGAAGTGCAGGTTAGGGTCTTCGGTTGTAAGTTTATGCATGACTTTATCGAACAGCGGCAGGTCCTTAACGTCCTCGGGCTCGACGGCTACGGTTACAACTGGGTCGGAAACGTATCTTAAGCCTTCAAACGAGTGAACTTCCGCGCCGTCTTCAGCGATGGTTTCGCCCACATGGATCGAAGGTAAACCTGAGATGGCGCCGATGTTGCCTGCTGGAACACGATCAATGATAACTCGGTCAGTTGCCATACTCATGAACACCTGCTGAACGGTGCCTTTCTGGTTGCTGCTTACGAGTTGAACTACTTTTCCGCGGGTAACTGAGCCGCTGAAAATTCTGCCGATTGCGACGGTGCCGCTGTGTGGGTCAACCTCGATTGTGGATATGCACATGAGTAGTGGAGCGTTGGGGTCAACGTTGGCCATGCCTTGACCTGTTGGGCTGGCGACGTCGCCTGGCCAAATCTGTGGTTGCCGATACGGCTGCGCTTCGAAGGGGTTCGGTAGGTGTTTGCAGAACATGTCCAGTATCGGGTCGGGTAAGGGTGCTTTTTTGCTGAGTTCATCCACTTTGCGTCCGACATCTATCGGGTCGCCTGAATATGCGTCGATGATATCTTGGAAGCTGACTTTTTTGAGTTTCATGTGGTCAATGTTTAAACCCCATTTGTGCAAAGCTGAGCCGAAAGCGACGCGTCCATCTTCCACGGTTACTTGCCAATCTTTCTTGTGTTCGGCAGGAGCATACTTCTCGATGAGGTTGTTTACTCTCATGAGGATTTTTGCGAATCTTTTCTGTATCTCCGCCGGAGTCAGTTTGATTTCTTTGATTAAGCGGTCGACTTTGTTGATGAATAGGATTGGTTTTACTCGTTCTCGGAGGGCTTGCATGAGGACGGTTTCGGTTTGGGTCATGGGTCCCTCTACTGCGTCGACAACTACTAATGCGCCGTCGACTGCTCGCAGGCTTCTTGTTACTGCGCCTGAGAAGTCGATGTGTCCGGGTGTGTCGATGAGGTTGATGAGGTAATCTTGGCTGTTGTAGGTGTGTATGAGGCTGACGTTTGAGGCGAACACGGTCATTTGACGTTTCTGCTCAAGGTCCCATGAGTCAAGGAACAGTTTTTGTCCTGCGGTTTGTGTGCTGATGATTCCTGCGGCAGCGAGTAAGCTGTCGGAAAGCGTGGTTTTTCCATGGTCAACATGTGCGATGATGCTGGTGTTCCGTATGAAAGTTGGGGTTTCCATCAGCTTAACTATTTCGTCTGTTTGCCTATAACGCGCCATAATTAATCAAACTCCAAATTGAATGAATCTGATACTTTGAAGGATACTTTTTTAGTTATATGCAGCATTTTATGTAACTCTCGAAATTGATAAACTGACATCAAAAGTGAATTTGTAGCCTATTAACCTTATGGCAACCTTTGCTGGAAAAGTCAGGTGCGGTTGGTTTGGTTTTTGATTGCGTTTTTTTTAGAAAAATTTAAGTTGAGACTTTTGTTTTGGTGAAAGTTGCGACTTTCCGCCTTGGCTCTTATCGTTTCTGATTGCTTTTTTGGTTTCGGCTTGGTTTCTGCTTGAACATTACGACTTTGGTATGGGCACCTTGCGACTTTGAATGTTGACTCAACATAGAAGGCACTGTCGCGCATGGGCGCTGCGACTTTCCCTGCGGCAGGTGCGGCTTGTGCGGGTTCTTGTTTTCACGCGCTGCCATGGTTAATTGCCGAAAGCGCCGCCGCTGCTGTCCAAAGCTGCCCTCCGCTTCCCTCAGGCGCCCCAGATTTTGGATCATAATACTCGTTAAAGCCCTCGCGCCCAAGGAGCAGGCTGGCTGCCGCTTCGGCTTCTCCTGCGGCTTGCAGTTTCTGTAACGCCTCAATCACCCGCGCCTCAACAAACGGCCATACCGCAGAGTTCTGGTATTTGCCCGGTCTATTTCTGAGAAAAACACCGAATGGCACCCGACACGTCCTATACCACGTCGCCAACGCCTTTTCCCTGTCAAACTCGTAGTAGGGAGTGATGTTTCTGTAGCCGAAAGATGTTTTCGCAACATCAAAACCCCGAAGAAAACCCGTGGATGTTTTTTCTGAAGCGGTTCCGTTTAGGACGGCTAATGCGTTTCCGAAGCTGTCAAAATGACGATCTTGCACAAGTTCACCGCCAACCCACGAAACGGCGTCTGCATACCAGCCTAAGTCCTCCAAATAGAAGAGCTTGTTCACATTTTCCTTAACCGCGTTCGACGCTGCCGAGTTTCCCTGCAACTCATACATGTCGGCTAGAAGCATCTGGTTTGCTAGAAGACACTTGCCTATGTAAACTGGCATTGCATCCCTCCAATCCATACCCGCAACAAGCCCACACCCTTCCAGCTTGCCCTCAAGAAACGCCACGCATGACTTCACAGCTTCCCCATTCTCTTCCAAAAAATTTCCACCTCCATTGGCAGCGTACTTATGCATCCCTATTACAAACAAAATCTCTGCGTCAGATGAACAGCGCTGATATCTTTGACGAATCAACTTGCTGACGCTAAAATCAATCACAGTCGGCATCTGCCCGTTGATGCGCTGCAATTTTATGAATTCCGATAAGTGATTTTCGACATCCTTATGGTACCCAAGCCTCAACAGAACATCTTCAGAGTAAACAAGGTCCCTTAGCCAAAGCTGATGATAAAGCTGCGTGCTGGCGTTAAAACCGTTCCCTGTCCTACACGCCTCTACTACCTCCCGAGCCTTCTTCTCCTTTTCCAAAACTGTTTCGGATGCGTCAGCGGCGGGATTCTTCAACTGCTTACCCTATTACGATTTGGTTTTTCACCTATAAAAATTGAAGCAGCACAGGGCATGGATATTAGGCGTTGCCTGCAATTATCCACCCGAGGGCTTAAACAATTGTTCAAATATTCCCTTGACATAACACGAACCCACATCGAAGCCACTCCAAGATTACCGACCACAGCAATCGACAAACTTACCGAACTAGGCACGAAAAATTGATGAGTAAAAGAGCAACAATTAATGCCTCTTTGTTGACGCTTGTAACGATAGAACCCGTTAAGGCTCACACGAAGAGCACAAACTGTCTTAGATGAAAGTGGTGCATTTAAAGGCCGCGGAGTCTGTTATATTTGCAATGATAAAGTGGGATTCCGTATGCTTTTTCGCTTAGGACTTTAAAGTGAGCGCAACCGCCAATTCTTAAGAGGTATTCACGCGAAAACAGTTACCAAAATTATTCTTTACATTTAAGCTAATTGGTGTACCTTCTTTCACTTCTTGGAATTTCATCACATGCAATAAATAAAAGCTCAAAAAGCATTAATTATTTGATTACGCGTGCGTGAAGTTGCAACAGTCTACTTTCAATAGTCTGAGCCATGTTCAATAAGCCCATTCGCTTCTGATTTATCATTATAAGAGAAGTTTTGATTGTTGTTTCTGTTGAGAAGTCTTTGCGAATGCGCAAATCTTCAATGAGTTGCCTGTATCGATCAATTTCTTGGTATAAAACCTTCAGTTCTGGTTCAAGACCTTCGTCGGACCTGATCAAAAACCAGTGAGTCGCCTCGATGTAAGAATCGAGTCTCATACAGTTGTTTTCCAACTATCAATCCTCAAACCATTTGGATTAGACATATTCAAATTTTGTTCTGTTATCTCATCGCGCAGAATGTGAATATTTTCTCCATTCTCTTTCAGTAGATTCTCAAGAGGGTATGCAATCTCATTCAACAAATTATTGCGATTTGGGTTAATGTCTTCCCATTTCTGTAGAATTTCTCCAAAAAAAGGAGATGCAAGTTCAGGTTGGCTTGTCACCGCTGCGGAAAAAAGGTTTCTTGTTACGACTTTGGCACTAAAACGCCCTTTAGTATAAGTAATATCGCAACTTATGGTTCCTAAAACTTTGGCGTTCTTTAAGAAACTACCAAAACTCTCAAATTTCTTTTTACTCTTGTTTATAGCGCGTTCTATAACTTCATCAACACTGAGTGACGGTTCAAGAACTGTTGCGAGCGTTACCCGCTTCCAATCTATTGTGAGAATATTGGGAAAAGCATAAAACACATTATTGGCTCCCGGCTCAATAGTAATAGGCATTCTTAAGGCTGATGCCTCAGATTGCTCAGGCGCTGCGCTTAAAGTCGTTTCGGAAGTCCTGAAGAAAGGTTTGAATCCGTCGGCTGGCAAAAACCTAAAATTGAAGGAGAGCATTGTTCCGGATTTTTTCCCATGATTTGCAAAAACAAGCGAGGCAGATTTTGATTCAAGAACTGTGGGAACATAATCAAAGATGCTCTCACGCATCAATTGTTCTTTTCTTTTTTGTTTCATAAGATTATAGTTAATCTCGAATTTTGGTGAACCAATAAGCGCATATCCGGTCCCTGAAGTTCGGTCAGTGCCAAAGTAGTTCCCGATAGTACAACAGAGACTACAATAGCAATGATTGAAAGAATTATCGGCAAATCCAATGAAACTCCACCTTTCCTTTTGTCAAGAACTTGAGATCAATCTGGTTCTGCTGACTCATCTTTATCCTCCAAGCAAATCTATGTGATTAATATTTTAACGGCCATTTTGATTGATAAAACTGTCGATTAAATTTTTGTTTTCTATTTTCTTATTGGTTTCATTTAAAGCTCTGCTGCAAAGTTTTTATTTGGTCTTTGCAATGTAGAGGTGATGTCAACTAAACAGTTTTTCCTTGACCGCTACGCACAGCTCGGCTGGAACTTTCGGGAAGTCGATTTGAAGCAGTCAATCCGAATAAACCAAGCCAGCGGCAAAGGAAGAAGGCTTCCCGAGCGGCTCCGCGGATTGGGCGTTGAGCTTGAGAAAATTCCTTTTTTGGCTTCGGGTTACTGGGTTAACAAATCAAAAGTCTCTGCGGGCGCCACAGCTGAATACCTGCTTGGGTTGTATTCGATTCAGGAAGCAGCCGCCCAAATCCCCGCATCGCTCTTCACGGCTTTAGGCGGAAAAACGGTGCTGGATGCCTGTGCGGCGCCAGGAGGCAAAACGCTTCAGCTTTCGGACCTCATGGGAAACAGCGGCGTCATAACGGCTTTGGACATAAATAAGCTGCGGCTAAACGCGATGGCTAACCATCTGGAACGATGCCACGTCAGCAACACAATCGTTTTCAATGTTGATGCGCGTCAGGCGGGGATGCTTAATCGGAAGTATGACCGTATCTTGCTGGATGTTCCCTGCTCAGGCAACTTTGCAGGCGACAACAAATGGTTTTACCGCCGAACCTTCGAGGACGTTGAACGTAACGCAGAAGTTCAGAAGGCAATCTTGAAGGAAACGGCGAGTGCTTAGCTGACGGCGGCGAAATCGTCTACTCCACCTGCTCGCTGGAGCCCGAGGAAGATGAGTTAAACATTGATTGGGCAATCAAAAACCTGGGACTCTCAGATTCAAAAGGTTGACTGCATAGGCGACAGCGGGTTGACTGAGGTTTTCGGCAAAAAACTCGACCCTTCAGTGGCTTTTTGCAAGAGACTTTGGCCCGGGGAAACGCAGGGTTTCTTTGTCTGCAAACTCAAACGGGAGGCTAAGCGATGAAGCCGCTTGAAGTTTTCGCAGCCCGACTGGGCGCCCAAATAGCCTTTAACCCAGAGTTCACAGTTGAAAAAAACCAACGGTTCTACCTGCTGAATCCGCGCCTAAAAAAGATGCAAGACACCTTCTACTATGCGGGCTTGTACCTTGGCAAAGTTAAGAACGGGGTTTTCTTCCCCAGCTTTAACTTGCTGAACATGCTTTTGCCTGTGGCTGCCAACAAGGTTGTTGTTGACCGTAAGGCTGCTTGGCTTTTCATCTGCGGCAGGGACATTTTCGGGTCGGGCGTTGTGAAGGTGATGGGTTCCAAGCGAAAGGGCGATTCTACTTTGGTGCTTAACGAGTTTGGCGAGTGCCTTGGGTTTGGGTGGATTGCGGGGGACTTGTCGTCTGCCGAGAAGGTTGCGGTTAGGAATGTTTTGGATGTTGGGGATTTTCTGCGGCGGGAAACATAGGAGCCACATGGGAAGGGCGAGATGGGCGTTTTTTGGTTAAGCATTGTTATGACCCCTTCCTAAGAGTTATGAACTCCCATGAGACTCTTCAGTTAGTTTTCCATGGTGAACGTTTATTCAAAGTTTTAAGAGATAAGCTTATATATGTTTATGTTTCAGATGGAATCTAAAACATATGATTTAGTATGGTGAAAATCATGAGTGAAGTTAAGAAAGCAATTGAAACTCTCAAATCAAACAACATCCGATGGGTGCACAGCGCATTCGTCGATGTAAGAGGAATACTCCAAGACATGGTTCTACCAGCCAGAGAATACATAAGCGGCTCAGCATTCACCGACGGCATCGGCTTCGACGGATCTTCTGTTCGCGGCTTCAAATCAATCGAAGAATCCGACATGATCTTCATGCCAGACGCCAAGACCTTATCGATAATGCCATGGGTTACTGATGAATCGCAGAAAAGCGCAATCGTTCTGGGCGACGCATTGGAAGCTTCAGGAGCAAAAGAGCCCTCTGTTACCTGCCCAAGAGGCTACGTTGCGAAAAGAGCAATAAAGGCAGCTAAGGACATGGGGTACACTGGGATTTTCGCGCCTGAACTGGAACACTTCGTCTTCACGTCAATCGACCCGACCAAACTAACCTGGGACCTTTGGGCTGCTCCAAAAAGCGGCGAAGGAGACGCATGGGGTGCACCACGTGTCGTGCCGAACTCACCTGAAGTAACGCCCGGCGGCTTCATTTTGCGACCCAAAGAAGCATACTACCGAACCCCGCCAGAAGACACAACCGTAGAGTACCGAAACGAAGTTTCACAGGTGCTGGAAGACAACTTTGGCTTAACAATCGAGAAACACCACCATGAAGTAGCAACAGTGGGCCAAGTAGAAATCGACTACAAATACGGCGAACTCCTCGAAACAGCTGACCGCGCACTCTTCTTCAAATTCGTCGCCAAAAACATCGCCAAAAAACGCGGCTTAATCGCCACCTTCATGCCAAAACCAATCTACCTAGACAACGCCAGCGGCATGCACGTTCACTCAAGCCTGTGGAAAGACGGCAAAAACGCAATGTACGACGCAAAAGACGATTACTGCGAACTCAGCCAAACAGGCAGATACTACGTTGGAGGCATACTTGCACACGCCAAAGCCTTAACCGCAGTCTGTTGCCCAACTGTTAGCAGCTACAAACGGCTTGTTCCAGGCTTCGAAGCCCCAATCTACGTCATGTGGTCAAAAGCCAACCGCTCAGCACTCGCACGCATACCCATGTACTACAAGGGACCAGCGCACGCAGCCCAGAAACGCGTTGAATACCGAGGCGTTGACCCATCATGCAACCCGTACTTGGCGTTTGCATGCATAATGATGGCGGGCTTAGACGGCGTAAAGAAAAAGATTGAGCCAGGCGACCCAGTTGACGAAGACGTTTACAAACTCAGCAAATCAAAACGCAAGGAACTAGGCATCAAAGAGCTGCCGACAACGCTCAAAGGCGCACTTGACGAGATGGAAAGCGACGACGTCATCAAAGCAGCCATTGGGAGACCACGTTTTCGAAGCATTCATCGAGCTCAAGACAAACGACTGGAACCAATATTGCCTGTACGTTTCCCCATGGGAAATAATGAAGTACCTAGACTACTAAGAAGCAAACAGAGCAACCAAAAAACGCAAGAGTTGAGTTGAGCTCAATCTTGCCTAAATTTTTTCTTTTTTAATCTTTAATTTTAGCGTTTTTTCCTTTAAAGTTCATCCTCAGCCGCCATCTGCGTTTGGTTGTTTGTCGAAAAAAGCCTCGTTTTGTAGACGATTGTTCATTTGCCTTATAAGCTGAGCTTGCTTTGTTAAAGATATTTATGTTTAAACGCTTATTAATTCAAATGGGTAAAATAACACTTAACGCTAAGGTGAAATGGGAAAATGAGAAATTTTAAAGACGCATCATGGAAAGAAAGCGTAACCAAAGTCATTGCGCAAATCCAAGAACAAGACATCAAATATGTCAGGCTTCAATTCACCGACATAAACGGCATGCTCAAAAACTTAGCCGTCAGCTCAAAAAACCTTGAAACCATTTTTGAAAACGGCCAATCCTTCGACGGCTCCTCCATCACAGGCTACAGGCCAATCGAGGAATCCGACATGGTTCTCTACCCTGACCCCACAACCTTCGCTGTTGTGCCCTGGAGACCTAAAGAGAAATCCAGCGCCCGACTAATCTGCGACATCTACACCCCCCAAAACAAACGCTTCGAAGGCGACCCACGCTACGTGCTGGAGCGGGTCACGGATAAAGCAACCCATGCGGGCTACACGTTTTTCTGTGCTCCTGAACTTGAGTTTTTCATCGTGAAGGAAAGCGAGGAGGTAGGCAGGTTGCCGACGCCGATTGACATGGCGGGTTACTTTGATTTTCACCCAGGCGACTTAACTGACGATTTACGTAGGGAAATTGCTGACACTGCGGAGGCGTTCGGCATCGACATAGAAATCAGCCATCACGAGGTTGCTTTGGGGCAGAACGAGATTGACTTCAAGTATGATGAAGCCCTCAAAACGGCTGACCGAACCATCACCATGAAGATGTGCGGCAAAGTTGTCGGCGCCCGAAACGGCTACGTCACCACCTACATGCCTAAACCCTTCAGCGGCATAAACGGCTCCGGAATGCACACACACCAAAGCCTCTGGAACAAAGAAGCCACCCAGAACCTATTCTACGCCAACGACGAAAAGAACGGTTTCCTCTCCGATTTGGCGAGGAACTTCATCGGCGGGCAACTGGCTCATGGACGCAAAATGTGCGCAATCCTTGATTCATGGCCAAACAGCTTCAAACGTCTGGTCCCAGGCTACGAAGCACCTGTGTACCTTGCATGGGCACACAAAAACCGCTCCCCGCTCATCCGCGTACCAAACTTCGGCGGAAGAAAAAACGCTGCCCGATGCGAAATCCGAAACCCAGACGGCGCAGGCAACCCCTACCTCCAATTCGCGGTGCTGCTGGCGACGGGTTTGGACGGCATCAAGAACCGCATTGACCCAGGCGACCCAGTGGAACTCAACGTTTACCAGATGACCTACGAAGAACGCAAGCAACGCAACATCGTTTCGCTGCCTGAATCACTGCAGGAAGCCCTCGACGAGTTTGAAACCAGCGATTTGATGAAGGAGACGTTGGGTGAAACCGCGTTTGACAATTTCCTACGGGAAAAACGTAAAGAATGGGACCTTTACCGTACCCAAGTAACCGACTGGGAAGTCAACCGCTACATCAAACGGCTCTAAGCGGACGCTTCTTTCTTTTCTTTTTTTTGTTTTGCTTTTTGTTGTTGGGTTTTGGTCACAAATACTAGACCCCCTCCCTCGGTCGCTGAATCCATCGTTACCTTGGTTTTTTGACGTAAAGATGGGGTACCCCTCTTGCACATGTGGCTTCTTGATGGAGCTTGTGGCGTGTTGGTTTTTCAGTTTAGGGCTTGAATCAAGCTTAGTTAATGTTTAAAGCCGTTGCCCCAAATTCATGATTATCTGATTAACAAAAAATCAGCGGCTTTCCTAATGGTTCTCAGTTCAAGCAGCCAACACCTGAGCGGTTTTGTTTGGGGTAAGGCTTTAATGCAAAAACGCAGTTAACCATTTGTTGAGCTTTATGATTCTTGGAGTTTGTGGAAGCCCGCGGGACCAAGCAACCGAGTACGTCCTAAACGAAGCCCTGCGCCTGCTCGGCGAAAAAGGTTTCGAAACCAAGTTTTGGACGGTACGGGGAAAATGGGTGGATTTCTGCGCCCACTGCGACTACTGCCTCCAAAACAAAGAATGCGTAGTCCAAGATGACGTACAGGAACTCTATGCGCTACTCACCGAGGCAAAAGGAATCATTTTTGCGTCGCCCGTCTACAACGGCGGAGTAAGCGCCCAAACCAAAGCCCTGATGGACCGCACACGCGCCTTGGTTGCGGCAGACAAAAACGTTTTCAAAGGCAAAATCGGCATGGGCATCGTAGTCGGCGGCGACCGAAACGGCGGACAAGAATTCGCACTAATGCAGCTCCACACCTTCTACATCATAAACGGCATGATGCCAGTCGGCGGCGGGTTCTTCGGAGCCAATTTGGGAGCCACCTTCTGGAGCAAAGACACGCTTGACGGCGTCAAGGCGGATGAGGAAGGCTTCCGAAGCTTGAAGAAAACCGTGAAAAAGTTTGCCGCCCAAATGGAAGCGGCTGGAGAAAAACCTACGAGTTGATTGTTATGGCTGAAAACGTTAAAGTCAAGAAGCTCAAGGTTGCGTGGGGAATAACGGGGGCAGGCGACAAAATCGCTGAAATAGTCGAAGCCATGAAGGAGGTCAAGAAGTTGTCTGAGGATAAAGTGGAAATCGACGTTTTCATCTCCAAAGCCGCCGACACCATGCTCAAATTCTACAGGCTCGAAGACGAAATCAAAGCCAGCTTCCCCAAGGTCATGGTGGAAGTCAACGCCAACTCACCGTTCCTCGCCGCATGGCTGCAAAGCGGCAAATACGAATTCCTCCTCATCGCCCCCTGCTCATCCAACTCGGTGGCTAAAATCGTCAACAGCATAAGCGACACCATGCTCACCAACGCCGCCATCATGAGCCTCAAAGCCTTCCGACCCGTCTACATCCTGCCAACAGACTACAAAGAAAGCGTGGTTTCAACGATCCTTCCAAACGGCAAAGAAATGAAGCTGCGCGTACGCAAAGAAGAAGCCGACCAAGTACGAAAACTAGAAGCCACCGAAGACGTGCATGTGTTTGAGAGCCCGCAGAAAATGAAAGAATTCTTTTTGGAATGGCTGAAAACCACATTACCTTGAACGCCAGAAGACGGTTGCAACCAACAAACCAGCCTAACTTGCAGTTCAAGCCTATAATTAGCGTTTTCTTTATGGCAATTCGCAGATTTTTATGTCTTTGTTGAAGCGTTGTAGGTCTTTATCCTGTGAGTAAATTTTGTCGGCTTTTTGTTCTAAAGCCGTAGCCACGATTAAGGCGTCGGGAAGTTTTCCGCCTCTTTTTGCTCGGAGGTCGGCGGCTTGGTCCGCGATTTCGAAGGTTACGGGCACTATTTTGAAGCTGTTGAGGGTTAAGTCATTTAACAGTTTTTTTACTCTTGAGGTTTTAGCTGGGTCGCCTGCCAGATAGAAACCTGTTAAAATTTCCGCGACGGTTACGGTTGAAATGATTCCTTCGTCCTGAGCTTTCATGAACTTGCCCAGTATCTGCTCCACTTTGCTGGCTTGAGGTTCAACGCCTTCGAGAAAGTAGATGAGGATGTTTGTGTCTAGGGCTGCTTTCATGGTGGGCAATTCCATTCTTCACGCAGTTTCTTCTGGTACTTAACTGGGTCTCCGAAGACGCCTTTTCCAAGCCCCTTGAGTTCGCCCACGGGGTTGAAGGGTTTTAAAAATAAGCCGTCGTCTGTTGCGTTGATTTCCAGTATGATTCCGCTTTCGATGTTGAGTTTTTTGCGGAATTTCTTGGGGATAACTACCTGTCCTCGTACCCCGACTTTTATTTTTTCTGACATATTAATTATCATACAAGCAATTAGTAAGCGGAGAAATAAAGTTTCTTACAAACGCCAGACAGGTGAAATAGCGGATAAGACACCCAAAAGGCGATTTCAACCAACAATTGCCAATGACGCTTTCATACTATTTTTGGGCGACAACCGCGTTCCAATCTGAATAAGCTTCGGTGAACACTTTTACGCCGACAAACCCAATCGACTGCAAAGTTCGACGCATTTTCTCCAACGGCAAAAGCTTCACATGGGTTTCCTCAATCACCGCTGCGGATGTAGAACCGTATTTTAGCTCGTTTACCAAAAGCAGTTTTCCGCCGGGCTTTAGCACCCGCTGTATTTCCGTTAATGAATCAGAGAACTTGCTCCAGAAATAGTAGGTTTCGCAAGCCGTCACCAAATCGAAGAAGTCATCTTTAAAACCCATCCTTTCAACTGAAGCCCCAATTATCTCTACCCGATCCTTAGAAACCAGTTTTTTGTTAATTTTCTTTGAGAACTTCACCATTTCCAAGGAGTAATCGATACCGAACACTTTTCCTTTCGGCGCCAGCTTGGCTAATTTGCCGATTGTTTTGCCGCCGCCGCAGCCTACATCTAAAATCACAAATTCGGGGTCGATGGCTATTTTTGACAGCCCCCACAATGTGAGTTTCGCATGATGCTGATTCATGCTTGCAGCAACTAGTCTGCCCTGAGGACCCGTTGGGTATCGGTATTGATCCCCTAACTTCACCATTTAACACGCCATCGGATTGTTAGCTGACCCTTCTTATAAATAAATCCTGTTCACCAAAAATGAATTTGCAAACCAAGAAAAAGGAGAAAAGACGCGCGGCTTTAGGATGTGGTTGTATGGGTGAACCAGCAAACCGCTATTAGGCTATTCTGACTTTTCCAGTTCTCCCCAATATCAGATATTTTTGTGCATGTGGTGAGAAAATGTTTTCAGCTAAAAAAACATCGGTTTTAATCGTAGACAACGACAAATCCATTCTGCGGGTTTTTCGTCGTCTGCTAGAAAAAAACGGGTACCAAGTTGCCACTTCAGAAACGGGCAAAGAAGCCGTCCAAAAGCTGAGTTGCAACAGCTTTGATGCGGCACTGATGGATTTGGAGCTTCCCGACATCGAAGGCGCAGACCTGCTTTTGCAAATAAAGAAAACAACGCCCGAAATGGTGAAACTCATTTTTAACGGGTTGCCAAAACTGGAGCAAAGCATTGAATACGACGGCTGCGACGATGTTTTTCTTGAGAAACCCGTCTCCCCGACAAGCCTGCTAACGATTCTTGATGCGAAGCTTCAAAAAAACACGCGAACGTAGGATGGCGCGGCTTAGCGATTGTTGTTTCATGTTGTGACAGCATTTTCTTATATTCTTTTGACTCGTAGAAACCTATCAAGAAGAAAGTTAAGAGCCAGCGGTTGATTAAACGGGTTCGGCTGCTAAACCCGGTAAAGTGCCCCCCCTCTCACTTTTGCGCTTTATCGGCAAAAGCACTCGGCTAAATCCGCTTAAAACTAATTTTTCCCCCTCAAACCACAGGTTTTCCAGTTGCCGCCTTTTATTTTGGAGTGGGCAAACGCACTTTGAAGGTGGTTCCTTTGTCTTTTTGACTTTCAAAAGTCACGGTACACAAAATTATCATGAACAAAAAACGGAAAGAGAAGGAATCCATCCTTCCCATATTGTCTTGGAACCCCACGGGTTTGTTTTTATTTGCTTGAAGGCGCTTGTATGTATTTGTCCAGCAGCTTTCTCTTGTTTACGACGTTTAGTTGCTTGAAGAGGAAATCAAACTTTACCTCGATTTCAGCCGCAATCGCATCCCGCGTCGCGCTCGGAAGCTTTATGATTTCTTTCTTGAATGGCCCTAACCCTTTTTTGCGGGTTTTGTAGATGAATTGGTCTTCGGTTTCGCCTGCTTTAGCCTCGTTTGCTGCATTGACTTTTAGCCAAGCATAGATTTGTTTTTTCAGGTCCGCTGGGAAATGTTTTGATTCGTAAATCATGTTTTGGAACTCAGTGGCTAAGTGTACTTCGGCGGTTTCGCATTCGACGAATTTGTGGAAGGCTTCAGGAGGCAGGGTTGACGCGCCATGCTGGACTGCTCCCGCGAGTCCGTACCGTTTGCGGGCGGTTTCTGAGAGGGTCTTTAGGGTGTTGAAGTCGAGGCTGATTTGCTTTATTGATCCGTCGGGCAAAACGATGCCGCCGTGGGTGGTTCCTGTTTGAACTGAAATCTTGCTGATGCCGACTAAGCCTTTGGGAAGCCGCTCTTTGAGTCCATCCATGAATACGTGGAGGTCTTCAGGCGTCGAGTTCTGGTGCCCAATCTCGCCGATTTCGCCGCCCACCGAAATCGTGGTTCCTGCTGGTTCATGTTGACGCACAAACTGGGCAAGTTTTGCGCAGACATCATAGTTTAGGAGCTGCTGCTCTTTGTAAGTCGGCTTAGACAAGTCAACAAGGGTTGAGGAGTCTATGTCGATGTTGTAGAACCCTGAGTTTACTGAATCGGCAATTAGGGTTTGTAGGCTTTCAATTTCTTTCTGGGGGTTTTCTTTGTATTTGGCTGCGTTGGCTTGGTAGTGGTCTCCCTGGATGAAGACTGGACCCACATAGCCCTCTTTTACTGCGGCTGCCATAACCATGCTTGCGAACTCTATCGGCGGCTGATTGGTGTACCCGATTTCGGAGCGGGCAATCTCAAACACGAAGGCGCCCGAATCATTTTTTTGTGCCACACGAAAAATCGCGCGGGCTAAATCGTAGGTCATGCTTCGCAGATTTATTGCGGGAACCGTGAAGCCGGAGAATTCGCCTCTGCCCCGCGCCATGTAGAATTCTTGGATGCTTGCGGGATAAATCCCCTTCGTTTTAGCGGCTTTGAAGACTTTTTGAGCCAGCAGCTTCTTTTTTGATGGGTCATCTTCCAAAATTATTTCTGTTACTGTTTTTTCAACATGAAACGGTTCGGTTTTGATAATCTCACATCCCCAAATCGATGCCTAACCTATGAGCCATATTTCATCTATTTTAGTATTAAGCCTTGCTGAGCGCTAACCCGCCAGAGGGCTCTAAGCGATGGGCGTTGGGCGACGCTAACATTTTAATTTCCGCAGTGCCTTGCTACGCTAGGAGTTCCACATGTCTTTCCAGTCTTTTCATCTCAGACGCAGAGACCGAGAAATAACTGACCCCGACGAAATGCGGCAAATCCTGAGCGCAACAAAGTTTGTCACCGTCGCCCTTTGCATGAACAATGAACCCTACCTTGTTTCGTTAAGCCACGGATACGACCAAGCCAAAAACTGCATCTACTTCCACTGCGCAGCCGAAGGCAAAAAACTCGTTTACCAGAAGGCGAACAATCGGGTTTGGGGGCAGGCGGTGCAGGATTTCGGCGTAACCGACGAATGCGACTACATCTACGTTTCCGTGCATTTCAGCGGCAAAATGGTCATGGTCACCGACCTCGGCGAGAAGCAGCACGCCCTCGAAGTCCTTATCCGTCAGCTTTCAACTGAACCCGAAAAGAAACTGGCTCAAGTCAAAGCGGAAAAACTGGAGAAAACCGCCATCGGCAGAATCGACATCGAATACATGACAGGCAAGAAAGGCGCACCTAAACCCGAAAGGCTCCAAGAGCTGAAGGATTCAGTTTTCCGTCGCAGCTAAGAAACCAGACTTGTTACAACTTTTTCCATAATCGCAATTAGCGGCATTGACCAAAAATAGTTAGATGAGCACTCAAGTGCCTATTTGGTTGAGTTCCACTTGGTAGATTTCGAGGTTTTGGTTGGTGTAGACGGGTTTGAGCCAGCTAATCGCGTTGAATCTCGCTGTGCAGCCGGGGTAATGGTACAATTCGTCGTTGCCCACGTAGATGTATGAGACCTTGTATTCTTTGACGACGGCTTCCAACTGGGCAGGGGTTCCTTGGTAAGCGTTTTGTACGTCGTCTTGCCGCTGATAAATCTGGCCTAAAGGAACGCCCCAACCGTAAGGCCAATTGATGTAGGATGAAACGGTGAGCCTGCCGCCAATCATAGCGGGAGGACACTGAATAGAGTTGTTGTAGGTTAAGAACACGGAGTCCTGCGGCGTGTTACTGCGTACCCAAAGCCCAAGCTGGTACTCAGGCCAACTTGCGCCGGGATAGTTTGTTCCGAAATTGTAGATGACTACGCTTGCAGAAGCCAAAATCGAAAGCAAAACCACCGTCACAATCACGATCCTCGGAGTCTTCGCCAACATGACACCTGCCAAGACGGCGATGGGAACCCATGCAAAAATGAAGAATTTGTACATGTCCCACGGGTTAGGTGTAATCAAAAGCACCATGGGAATTATCAGCAGAAAAAGCATGGTGCCCTTCAGGGTTTCGTTTCCAGACTTCACGAAGGAAATGATTGCGAAAATGAAAGGTATGCCGAGGTTGAGAAGGTAGTAGAGCGGCGGGTCCTTCGCGAAACTATTAACGAAAGCCAGACTTAGCGAAATCGTGGCTGGCGGGCCATTATGGAAAATAAAGGGCAACGCCAAAACCGTCGGCAACACGAAGTACAGGCAATTTGTGAGTTTGAACCGTTTCAGATTGAAGAATACAGCCACGACAAAAGCGATGTAGCAGCAGAGGAACCCGACGTTATGGAACTCAAAAAGTAAACCCGTCATTACGCCAGCCAGCAGAAGCCGATTTTTGCTTTCCATGTTCCGCAGCAACGCCATAACGAACGCGAACACGGGCAGAGCCATGAGAAGGGGTCGTTGCTGGAGCAGGTTGTCGAAGATAGGCGGCAACCCGAAGGTTTGTCCGTACTGGTAGGCGTAGTTTGTTGTTGCGTCGAAGTGTCCTGTGAATAGGGCGTTGAAGAGCCCGAAGTAACTTAAACCCCAACCAAAAGTAGCGATGACCGTTGCGATGACTGCTGCTCGTCTGCCGCTGGGTCGAGTCAACGCGTAGATTGCGAGCCCGAAGATGGCTATGAAAACGGCGTTTAAAAACGGCAGAAGCTGGGGCAGGTAGCCGAAGACGTTTTCGATGATGGCTGTGTGAAAATCAACAAAGTAATAGTAGGTCATGGGTACCCCCGCGAAGTTAGGCATCTGCGGCGGAAAATTCCCGTTGTTGAGGCTCTCAATTATTTCGTAGTGCAGCGGCGTGTCCTGCCAGTTGGAACCCGTCAAAACGATGCCGTACTGGTTGCTTGCCCAAACGCTACGTGCCAAAACAACGAGGGCGACGGCGAAGATTACGGCGAACAGAAGCAGGCTGGTTTTTTTGATTTGCCGCACGCGAAGGAATTTGGGCGGTGAAATCGGCTCGCCTTTCCAGTAAACCACAAACGCGTAAATCGCCGTCAAAGCCAGAAAGCTGAAGAGGATGGTTTGCCGCGAGTAGCCGACTGCCAAAGACAGGTAGTAAATCAATTCGACGGAAACTAAGACGCTGAAGAGCGGGATGAAAGCCCAGATTTCGTGGGATTTTAGTTTGAAGAATCGGTAGGCGATTAAGCCTGGAACTAAGGAAGGTGAAGATGAAGGCGGCGAAGAGGGCGATGTAGATGGAGGGGAACGAGGCTGCGGCGAGGATTAGCAGGATGATGCAGAGCCAGTACCGCTCCAGAACCGATGAGTACGCAGTATTCTTTACACTTCTCCCTCCACATCTTGTTATGAGTCAGTAAATAGTGTATTAAAATTTCCGATAAATCGCTTTTCCAAGATTTCTTTTTGAACCGTCTACACTCCCGTTTTTGTCATAAGATTTAAGAACGAATAATTTGAGCTAAAAAGCGGTAACGTTGAAAAATCGGGTTAGCATTAGTGAAATCGGCGAAATAAAGGAGCTAAGCACGGCAGGATATTCCTTAAAAGCCATTTCAAAAATGCTTGATATAGGTAAATCTACGGTCTACTATCATGCCAAAAACCACTGCCGCAAAATGAGCAAATTTGACTTAGGGTTAATCAATGATGACGAAAAGGGATACATTATTGGTCTCTTTTTAGGCGATGGGTCTTTCAATAGAGGATCCAAAGAACCACGATATTTTGTTAGGTTTGCTTTAGACGCAAATAGAGATGAAGACATAGCTTTTCGACTAACTCAAATACTTGCAAAATCAGGGAAGAAAACTAGACTCATCCCTTGGAAGAGTAATATCATCGCTAAAACTTGCTCAACGGAATTAGTTACATACATACGGAGTTATGTCGAATATTCCCCGAATGGAAAAAATCTTTTGGAGACAACTAATTGTTCAACCAATTTCAAATACGGATTGGTCGCAGGAATGATTGATAGCGATGGACATGTACATGAGCATTTGGGCACTGAAATAAAAACGGTTTCTCAACAGATTTCCAAGAGTATAACAGAAATTCTAAGGGAATTAGGGATGCCCGCAAACATAAAGCTGAGAGATGCACCAAAAAACAGTTTTTCAAATAAACCGCGATATGAAATTTACATACCGTCTAAAGAGATTAAGCAACATCAAAGCAGAATTCCTTCAGTAAAGATTAATCGTTTCTCAGTTAAGTCAAACTCCTCCGAGAAAGATTAATTAGTTAAACTATCGTGTATTCTTGCGGCGCTTAGGCCATCTGCTACAGATAGCTGCCCAGGTAGTATAGTTCGGTCCAGTATATGCGGCTGTCGCCCGCAGGACATCACGAAGAAAATCGTGGCCTGATCCGGGTCCAAATCCCGGCCTGGGCGCCACTTCTCTATCTTTTAGGATTCTAAATACACAGGGCAAGTCAAGATTTCGTGTTCATAAGTGATAAACCAAACATCAAACAAACCAATCCCCGATTACAATGGAAAACAAGCAAGAAACCCTTATCCCATGCGCAAAATGCGAATCCTACAGCGCCAAACAACGAAAATTCACCTGCAAACCCCACATCTGCCGCGAACTATCAGCGTGGCTTCTGCAGCGTGCGCCTCAACTTGCGCCTAACTCATCAAGAATCACCTTTCAAATACAAGAAGCATCCATCCCATACGTTGTCTAAGCCACCAATCCCCATCAGGCATCAATTTTCCAGTTAAGATTTGTTGTTGCAGCTTGGCAATCACAAAACTATACAACAGGAAAAACGCTATTTTTAATTGTGAAATTCAAATCTCTGCATCAAAAAGCAAAGCTTCTTGACGATTCAATAGATGCGTACATAGCCGCGAAAGGAAGCTTCCTGCCCATGCGTCAACTGCAGGAAAAAGTCGTCGCCGCCTTCCCAGATGCAGCCATGGTTAATTTTGGGATGCACAAGCTTGTTTTCCGTCTGCGGCATAAAAGCCATGATTTGGCGTTGAAAGTTGGAAAAGCGCAGGCGGTGGAGCTTGACCACCGAGTTTACAAGCAGATGCCGTCTAACTTGAGGCATGTGTATCTTGCCAGGGTTTTTTGGCATACCAAATACTCGATCCTTCAAGAGTTCGGTGTGGAAGCGGATGTTTCGCGGCAGCAGCTTCTGCAGCTTCGGGCGTTGGCGGGCAGGTACGGTTTGCTGGATATAACATGCGACAACATACGGGCGGTGGATGGGCACCTAAAGATTATTGACGCGGGCATTTCGCCTCCTGGGCTCTATGGGCTGTGGAAAACCGCTGATTTCATCAACCGACGTTTGCCTTCGCCTGTCAGCAGAATAATTCGGAAAACTCGGTTGATAGCCACCGTTAAGCAGCGTTAATGCGGGAAGCGTCTGGGTTTCCTCCTTGTTTTTTTCGGAAAAACATATCAAGCCGATGCAAACATCATGCAAGTGTACCATGACAGCGGCATCGGCGATTCAAAACGTTCACGGTTCAGACAACTGGCTAAAAGACATTTTGGCTGCCGCGAAACTGTCAAGCACCGACCAAATAACCACCCGAACATCTCAGGACAGCCTCTGCGTCCTATGCAAAGGCTCACGCATGCTCTGCGGCAAAACCCGTTGCCCAATCATGCTTAAAGTAAACTATTTCCTAAAAAGCGTCCCCTTGATGGGTGAAGACATCGCGGGCATGTCGCCTCCGAGCGTTTTCATCGGACGAATCGGCTACCCAAACGTCTACGCCGGTCCACTGGTGCCGCCTCTACATGAAGACACAGCGGTTTATGATTTGCCTGAGCGCTGGTTCGGGAAATCCATGGATGAAATCGTCGGGTTCCGCAGCATGCTTGTCCGAGGCAAACACAGAGTCAACGTGCGCAACTTCATGGCTGCAGGAAAAATTCTGGACCAAACCCGCGAGTTAGCTCTTGCAGACAGCTGCGTAGACATCGAACTAAACCTAACCAAAAAACCCCACAGTTCACTTTTTCTCGATGACAACGTTCAGCCGTTTGGTCCCTCCGCCCCGATTCGGGACCTGCATGTTGGGCAACGCACGTTACGATGACAAAATCGAGAAGGCGTATTACGACACGGATTTGCGTGCTGGTTCCGCCGTGCTTGACCTCTACGGCAGAGGCGTCATGGTTAGCAAGATTCAGAAGGCTTTCAGCGTCGGCGCCTTCGGAGTGGAAAAAAACAGGCGTCTGGTTCCGACACGTTGGAGCATAACCGCCGTCGACGACATAATCTCCAAGAATCTGATGACAAAAGTCAGAGCCTACCCTGAAATCAACGAGTTCAGAGTTTACGAATCAATCTACATGGATAACGTTTTCGAGATTTTGATGATTCCGCAGAGGTGGAGCTACGAATCCATGGAAGCGTGGTACCCGGGAACCGTGTGGAACCCGACGGGGCACAGCATCGCGATTTATTCGGATTGGGAAGGCAACAGCGGACGAACCACTTACGCGGCGATAGGCGGCTGCTACTACTCTGCCCGCTTGGCAACCTGCGAGCAACTGGACAGGGAGCGCAGGCAAGCCACAGTAATTGTTCTCCGGGAAGCCCGTCCGGGATACATCATGCCGATCGGCGTTTGGCAAGTCCGGGAAAACGTTAGAAATGCGATGAAGCAAAAACCCTACCTTTTCAAGAGCCTAGCTGAGTCGCTGCAGTTCATCGGCGGCAGATTCGAAATCCCGATGCAACGCTGGATAATGCAAAGCGAACTTTTGAAGCAGGCGCTGTTCCAAAAGAAAATATCTGACTTCTTCAAAGCTTAACGCCAACGTATTTTGGGCAAAGCGACGGTTTTTTGGGTTCGGTGACAACAAATCTTAAAAAAGCATCTCTTATACTCTGAACTGAAATCCATGCTAAACCCTGCATTGAAACGATTCATGCTGCCTTTCGCCCCGCAAAAAAGCAGGGAACCATTCAACACCGAAGTTGAAGAAGCCGCCGTCTACGCGTTGGCTGAACTTGAAAGAATGAAAGGCGGCGGATTACTCGTGAAGCAGCCCGAAGAAAAACTCGTGTTCTTAACCAAAATCGGCTATCCCCTGTGGCTGTTCCCCAGAAACGAAACCTCGTACCTTTTCGATGACCTAAAAAAATCCCAGTTCACCATGTCATATAGCGAATTGCCCCAGGCTAAAGCGTTCATGGAAAGCTTAGAAACCAACTCCAAAACAAAGGAGGATTTTTTGGCTTTCCTCTCTGACCACAGCAACTATTTTTCGCAGCCGAAAAAGGAGAAGGAAGTTTCAGTTGGCAACTTGGTTGTTGACTGACGATTTTAGAAAGGAATTTAATGCTTATCGCCGAGAAGCCGTTGAAGTCACGGGTCAAGACGGCAAATTATGCTTTGCTTTCGCCGAGCCTGGAAGAATCAGCGGTTTCCTCGGTTCTAACGGAAATTGTCAACCTGCAAACAGGCGCCAAAGAAGACACACAGAAGCTTGCCGAATGCCTAGAGATTCGTAAACAGAACAACAAGCCAATTCATCACGGAACTTGACTACGCCGCGCAAGCCGTCAGGGACGAGGACAACGCCAAGATTAAGGCTCAGCAAGAATTCGTCAACCCCAAAGTCGCCGCCCTAAACAGCCAGTACAAACGACGGATAGCCGAAATCGCCAGAAGCTTCGATCAAGAACTCGAAAAACTGGAAAAGTCAAAGGCAAAAAGCGAAAAAGGCATAGAGAGCAGCGAAGGCAAAATCAGGCTCTACCAGAAGGAAGCCCAAGCGCAAGCCTCAAAAAACCATTTAATTTACGAGAAGCGATGGAAAGAAAAAAGCGCGCAAACCAAAAAAGAACTCAACGCATTAAAAAAAGAGCTAAAACGCGCAGAAAAAAACATCAAAAACATCTCCAAACAGAAAAAGTCGCAGACAGCCAAGTTGCAGCTTGAATTGGAGGCAGAAATTAAGCGTGCTCGCCAGCCCCTGTTGGATCTTGAAGCTGCCCGCGACGCTAAAATGCTTGTTTTCAAGCGGGAAACGGAGAAGCTGCTTAAACTGGAAAAACCCGTGGCGAACGGGCTCAACGACGCCATTAAGCTTGGGGAGGCGGTTAACGCCAAGTTCACGATGCTTGGAAGCGTGGACCAGCAGTTGAAGAGCCCAGCTGTGTTCTATGTTCCCTTCTACGCCGCGTTTTATGAGTCAGCTTCAAGCCGACGCTTCATTTTTCTTGCGCCGTCTATTGCAAGCGTCGATGATTTCGCCTCAAAACTCAAAGGCGCGTTTGGCAGGTCAAAAATTAAGCAGCTTCTGTTTCCCCGTTTCAAATTCATTTCGGAACTAATCGAAAACATGCAGGTTCTTGCGAAACAGGATCCGTTCTTGGACAGGCAAATAAGGAGTTTAGGAGAGAAAAACAACGTGCTAAACAGCCATTTAAGCCGCGGCAACATCGCGGAGGGTTTGCTTCGCCTAAGAAGCCAAGGATGGCTTTCAGACAAAGAATACCAGATTGTAAGTGACAGTTTGGCTTGAAACGGAAAACTATCCTTTGAATTGCCTGAAAACAAAATTCTCACCGAAAAAACAGAGAAATCTCCCTATGAAAAAAACGGAGCAAACAGCCCCTCTTCACAAAAAGACTTATAGGTTGCAATTGTTAACGTTGGTTGGTTTTTGAAATGGTAAATCACCTGTTTGTTGAAGAAGAAGAAAACGAAGAAGACTGCGACGACTGCGACTGCGAAGATTGCGAAGACGAAGAATAAACCTTCCTACAACTTCTTTTTTCTTTATAACCATCAATAACCCAACATTTTCTAATTTTAGCCAATTTTAACGCATTTTATCACCTGCGCGAAAACGGAGTCTTAGAAAAACTTAATGCGTTCCGCCGCCCATTCTAATGATGGTAATTGAAGGACGACTTGTAATGAAAAGGTACACGGGCAAAACCGCGACGGCGATAATTCCGTTTCCAGATGGCAAGATTTTGCTTGTGAAGCGGGACACTGTGCCTTTCAAGGGTTACTGGGCGTTGCCAGGCGGCAGAATGGACCCTGGCGAATCGGTGGAGCAAACCATCGTTCGCGAATGCAAGGAGGAAACGGGGCTTGATGTGGAAGTCGTCCGCGTGATTGGCGAGTACGTGGAGAAAGGCATCAAAGACGAAGTAGACTACGAATATTACCCGACGTGCTTCTTGGTTAAAGTGGTCGGCGGGGAGATAAAGCGGCAGGAAACCGAAATCCAAGAAATCAGGCTTTTCCGCCTAAAGCGGCTGCCGAATCCGTTGGCGTTTGAGCACAAAAAAATGGTTGAGGATTACTTGAATCTAAGAAAATAATTACTACTTTTCAAGTGCCTTCCTTATTTCAGCGAGAATCTCTGAGAAGTCCGATTCTTTGTCGGGTTTCATTCCTTTCTTCGAAACTTTCAGAACCGTCTCGTACCCCTTGCCCTCAAGCTGCTTCTGGAGCTTCTTCATTGCGTGGTTATTGCCGAAAGCTCGGTAAGTGCAGAACAAGATTACTTTTTTGCTCTCGACGCTGGGCATGCTTTCTACGAATGCGGCTGCTTCTTTGGCTGGGCTGGCTCCTTCCACAGGGTTCCCCAAAATCAGCATATCAAATTCGGCGAGTGATGCAGGTTGCGTTGACGCCATGTCGAAGATTGGCGCTTTCACAGACTCCGCTATTGCTTGAGCAAGGCGTTTGGTGTTGCCTGTTCTTGAAAAGTAAACTACGCAGGGTTTCATGGTTTCCAATAGAGCGCATTGTGTTTATAAAATCTTCTATATAGCTGCGGAGCCGTCGACGGTGTTAATTTTATTAGTTCAAAAACGGTATTTGGTTTGACCGAAAATGATGGATTACGCGGTAATTGCGGAAGCTTACGAGAAAATTGAGGCAACCACGAAACGCCTTGAAATGACGGATTTGCTGGTTGACCTGCTCAAAAAAACGCCGAAAGACGCCATAGCCAAAGTCGTTTACCTCACACAAGGCAAACTCTACCCCGACTTCTTGGGCGTCGAGATGGGCGTAGCCGAAAAACTAGCCGTCAAAGCGTTAGCCCGCGCCGCAGGCCAAAGCGAAAGCCTAATCGAATCGGAACTGCAGAAAAGCGGAGACATCGGCGAAACAGCCCAGAAGCTCCTGACAAAACGCAAGCAATCCACATTTTTCAGCAGAAAACTCACGGTCGAATCCGTTTATGAGGCGCTGGACAAGATGGCTAAAACTTCGGGGGCGGGCGCTGTCGACACGAAAATGGCGATGCTCTGCGGCTTACTCACTGATGCGTCGCCCAACGAAGCCAAATGGATTGTTCGGACGGTGACGGGTAATCTGCGGCTGGGCATCGCGGACATGACGGTTCTTGATGCGTTGGCGATTGCTTACGCGGGCGGAAAAGAAGCTCGGGAACTCGTCGAACGAGCCTACAGCATTTCCTCAGACCTTGGCAGGGTCGCAAACGTGGTCGTTGAGCAGGGTTTGGAGGGAATAAAAAAGTTCCAAGTTATGGTTTTCGAGCCCATACGCCCCATGCTGGCTGAACGTCTAAGCTCTCCAGAAGAAATCCTTGACAAACTCGGCGGCAAATGCGCAGCCGAATACAAATACGACGGCGAACGGGTGCAAGCCCACAAGAAAGATGACAAAGTAATCTTGTATTCGCGGCGCCTAGAAAACATATCCAGCCAATACCCCGACGCAATAGATTTAATCAAGGAAAAAATCAGCGCCAAAGAAGCCATTTTGGAAGCTGAATGCGTGGCGATGGATTTGGAGACTGGGGATATGCGTCCGTTTCAGGAGTTGATGCATCGCAGACGCAAATACGGCGTTGAAGAAGCCATTTCCCAGTACCCGATTTCGCTTTTTCCCTTTGACCTGCTTTACGTTGACGGCAAAGACCTAACTCAGAAACCTCTGCGGGAAAGACGAAGGGAACTGCAGGGAATCGTGAAGGAAACCGACAGGGTTACGCCTGCAATCCAAAAAATCGTGAAAAACGCCAAAGAACTTGAGGATTTCTTTGAGGAAGCCATCGAGAAGGGCTGCGAAGGGTTAATGTGCAAATCCATCGCGGCGGAGTCGCCGTATCAGGCGGGAAGCAGAGGTTGGCTCTGGATAAAATATAAACGCGACTACAAAAGCGAAATGCATGACACCGTTGACCTCGTGGTTGTCGGCGCTTTCCACGGCAGAGGCAAACGGGTCGGAACCTACGGAGCCCTGCTTTTAGCCACCTACAACAAGGAAACAGACACCTTTGAAACTGTAACCAAATGCGGCACAGGCTTCACCGACAAAGACCTCGTAACGCTTCGCGACTCCCTTGCCAAACACATCATTCCCCGCAAGAACACCCGCGTCCAATCCATGCTGCATGCAGACGTGTGGTTTGAACCCGCCTTGGTGCTTGAGATTTTAGGCGCCGAAATCACGCTGAGCCCAATACACATGGCTGCGATGGATTCGATTCGCAAAGGCAGCGGCTTAGCAATTCGTTTTCCACGGTTCACGGGCAACTACCGAACCGACAAAGCTCCTGAAGACGCGACATCTTCGAAGGAAATCGTGGAGATGTACCGTGCACAACTCAAAAAAATCAGCGAACCCACAAACCCTTAGGGAAATATGGAAACTTGCCCCATACGTTAGCTGCTTTAACAAAATAATGTCTAACCATTGCTTTTGAGCGAATTAACAACCTTTCGGGAAACATTTTCGTCTGCAAGAAGCTTTACGGTAATGGATATACCTTCTCTTCCTTAACCATCTCGGCGGCATACCTCAAAACCGCCATGACGTCTTCACGTTTTAACTGAGGATAATCATCCAAAATTCCCTCAATACTCCAACCATCAGCAAGAAGACTTAGAATAAACTCAACGGAGAGACGCGTGCCCCTAATTACTGGTTTTCCAACTAAAATTTTTGGGCCAACAACAATTCTTTCTTGCCAATCGTTCTGCATGTTCTTTTCGACCTAATGCAACTTAAGCAGGCATTAATATTAACGCTTTATCGAACAAAAAGAGGAGCGTATTCCATCAAAGAAATTACTTCTGGCTTGGAAGGCTAAGACTGATAAGCATCAAGCGCTAAAATAAGGGGCGTGCGTGATTTGGCTTGGCGCTTGACCCAGAAAGAATGAAGTCCCTTATCGCTTTCAAGAAGCGGCTTGAAGACCAACTTGAAAAATTAACCGTTGAAACCAAAGAAGTTCAAGCAGCATTGGACTCAGTAAACGAAATGTTGCTTGAAAAAGGCTTCAGACGAGGAGACCTCAAAGAAGTCTCCGAAACACCCGCGTCCCCGCCGATTCCAAAAGAAGTTGTATTGCCCAAAGACGAGCCCGAAGCACCCAAAGTCACCATCCAACGCGGAATCGAACAGCCCAAAACCGCCGCTCCAGCGCAGGTTTCTGAGCGGGAACCCGTTATACCTCTAAAAACCATGGCTGAGGAACCGTTGGCGCTTATAATTTTCGACAAGGTAGGGATGCATGTGCTGCCTGACGAGAGCAAAAACTTTAGCATTAGCACGCCGCCTTTCAACAATTTTCTGGTTGAAAAAGTCTTTTCTAAAATGCAGGAAAAAGACGCGGAGCTTGTTAAAACGAAGCAGTTGGCGGTGGACAAGGCGTTTTCTTTCAACGTGGTTCGTGAAGGCGACTTGATTCGCGAGATTGTTATTCGGAACGTTGACGAGGAGCGGCTCAAGGAGCTTAAGTCGAGTATCCGCTGGACTTTTGAGAAAATGTATGAAAAAATGAAGAGTTCCCAAGGGTAAGAAACTTGGGTTCAACTTGGCGGCTTCTTAACCGCCGACGCTATGCGGTCTATGTAGCGCATGGTCCAGTCAAGGGGGTTCGATGTGTATTTGTTAGAGGCTAAACTGTATGTTTCATCAGCGTTTCAATAATTCTGTTTTTGGGGCATAAACCTACCAGCCGATCAGCTTCCTTTCCCTCTTTGAAAAGAATCATAGTCGGGATACTGAAAACTTGGAATTTTTCAGCAGTAGCTGGGTTCTCGTCAACATCAAGCTTGCCAACCAAAACTTTGCCGCTGTATTCTTTGGCCAACTCTACAATCGTCGGAGCTAAAGCCCGGCAGGGACCACACCAATTAGCCCAGAAATCAATTAAGGCAACCTTGTTGTTCTTAATTGTCTCTTCAAAATTTGCGTCTGTAACATGAAAAGGTTCAGTAGACATCGTTTTTGACTCCTTTACAACAATATTATTTCTGGACACGTTTGATATAAACCGTTCGTGACCCATTTTTTCTGTCCATCCAAGTCCAACCGCCCAAGCAGGCAAGCACAACTCCACTTTTTCGCCAAGCGTTTTTGGTTTTTTGACTGAAACGCTTAAATCGCCTCGTTTGTCCTCATTTCTTGTCGAAGGCAGCGTGTTTTGAGTAACGATTTAAAAGAAAATGAGCAGTTCTCCAACCGTTTAGATGCAGCCAAAAATTACGGCGAAGTCTGGCAGATAGTTAAGGAAACGGTGCAGTATGCTAGGGGCGCGAGAAGGGATAGCATGATGCTTTTTCTGGATGATTTACCCCTTCAGTTGGGAGCTTACTACCCAGTGGGAACCAACAACATCGTGTTGAATAGGGCGCTGGTTGAAGTTGTTGAGGAATACATGAAGTCCAAGCCGACGGTTAACGCTTTGGTTTACAATCTTCTGTTGCACGAGTATCTACATGCTTTAGGCGACTACACTGAAACGGGGGTTAGGCGAGGGGTTGTTGACGTCGCCACGAAATGCTTCGGGCAGGAGCATGTTGCTACGGTTGTTGCGAGAAAAAGCCCTTGGGTTCTTCTAAAAGACATCCCGCTTGGACCCGGCACAGGAACAAAACGCGTCATGCAAATCGTCAAAGACTTCGAAAAAACAAGCCAATACATAGTTTAAAAGTCGGCTGTTTTCCGGGACGCTCCTGCAAAGTGCTCAGGTTTCTTTCTCGTTTATTGCCATGATCGAAAATTTTATCTGCTTCACAGGCTTGTTTGCTTTCAACCCGTCGATTAAGCCTCGCAGACGTTCCGAGGAGCCTTTGACAACCATGACTTCTAAGCAGCTTGTCTCGGACAGGTGCGCATGGAGGTACGCGGTTATCATGTCGTCGAACTCGTGTTGGAGCCTAAAGAGTTCTTTGTTTTGTTCGGCTTTGTCGTAGAGAACGGTTATGGTTGCGATGACGTTTCCCTGGATTTTTTCCAGTTCATTGTATTGTGTTAAGTACATGCGGACTGCTTGGCGGATTATTTCTGAGCGGTTTGCGCTTCGGTCTTCTCCAAGGGTCGTGTCCAACTCTTCAAGCAACTCATTCGGTAACGAAAGGCTGATGATGCTCATTTGATTCACCGTTGTATGGCTGTTTGTCTATTGAGTTTGCTTGACTTAAATATTGCCTTCATTGTGCCCGAAAATCAGGAGTTTTTTTGCTCGGCGCTTTACTGCTTTTTGCAAGCGGTTGGAGAGCAGACAGGGAAGGGTCAAATAGTTATTAAAAAAAGAGCTTAATTTAATAACATTTAATAAACAGTAAGGCTATTTTAATAAAAGGAGATCACTATGCGAAAAATAATCTATTTAGCAGCCGGAGTTTTGGTCGCAATCATAATTGCGGCAACAATAACAGGTTTGTACATTAACAACAACACAAAAACAAGTTCAAGTTCAACATTAAAAGTTCTTGCAACGTTTTATCCACTTTACGATTTCGCCCAAAACGTTGGCGGCGACAAAGTTAATGTCTCCCTGCTTGTGCCAGAAACCGTAGACGTACACGAATTCGAACCAACACCATCGTCAATAGAAACAGTAGCTACCGCAAATGTGCTTATTTATAATGGGGCAGGTCTAGAGCCCTGGATCGGAAGTGTAGTCAGTGCGGCAGACAACTCAAAACTGATCCAAGTCGATTCCAGCAACGGGATTGATCTTCGCCCAGTTCCCGCCGCATTCCAAAAGGGCAACCAAACAATTGACCCCCATGTCTGGCTTGACCCACTGGATGCAAAACAAGAAGTGAACAATATTCTGCAGGGTTTAATTAAAGCCGATCCCGCCGACACTCAGTACTTCACGCAAAACGCAAACGCTTACGAGGCTCAACTTGATAATTTGAATTCTTTAGCAATTAACGCCACTACGGATACAGCGACTAAAGTTTTTGTTACGTTCCATGAAGCCTTCGCATATTTTGCTAACCAATACAACGTTACCCAACTCGCAATCTCTGGGCCATTTGAAGAAGAACCTACACCAAGCGATATCCAAAACGTAATCACCGCAGTAAACCAAAACCACCTCAAATACGTGGGCTATGAGTCGCTTGAAAATCCGGCAATTTCCCAGTCAATCGGCAGTCAGACAAACGCCACTCTGATAAACATGAACCCCATAGAAGGCTTGACAGATGCTCAAAAAGCTGCAGGCGACAACTACATTAGCTTAATGAAGCAGGACATAGCAAATATTCATTTGGCTTTGACCAATGTTGGAAGCTAAATCGATCGTTGAAATACAAGATGTCAGCGTCAAATACCCAAACGGGGTATTTGCTCTTGACCACATAGACATCACTATAGATAAAAATGACCTCATAGCGCTCATTGGACCAAACGGGGCGGGAAAATCCACACTGCTAAAAGTTATTCTCGGGTTAATAAAACCAACCAGCGGTACAGTAAAACTCTTTGGCAGCCAAGACTTGGGTAAGAACCTCAAATACGTTGGCTATGTCCCACAAACTGCACAAGCCCGAGACCCCAACTTGCCCTTTAGTGTTTACGAGACAGTTTTGCTTGGAAGAACTCCTGTTGCGGGATTACTTCATGGTATGCATTCAGCAGACAGGGACAGAGTAAATGAAACTCTAAAAATGTTCGGAATATACGAATTGAAAGATAGAAAAATAGGTCAACTCTCGGGTGGGCAATCTCAACGTGTTTTTTTGGCTAAAGCCATGGTTGCTGAACCGAAATTGCTCTTGCTAGATGAGCCGACAAGCGGTGTCGATGCCACGTCCAAAAAAGATTTCTACAATATACTTGAACTGTTAAACAAGGAGCATGGAGTAACTGTAGTTTTGTCCTCTCATGACATAAGCGTAATAACAAAGATAGCCAATAGAGTACTTTGCATAAATAAATCACAATTCTACTGTGGAGAAAACGAAGCCTTTGATGCAGATAGTGAACTTCACAAACTGTATGATCATCCAGTGGAGCTTATAGATCATCATGGTCATCCTTGACGTCTGGTCTCTTCTTGGAGCGCCTTTCATTCAGCGCGCCTTTATCATAGCCATCATCATTGCAATTCTTAGCTCGATCCTAAGCGTTTTCATAGTTCTAAAGAAAATTTCGCTCATAGGAGACGGGCTATCGCACACCGCTTTTGGAGGGCTAGCGCTTGGCTACACCGTCGGCTTTTTGCCATTATGGATTGCAGGAATCACTGTAGTGTTAGGGTCCATCGGAATCAACAAGGCACTGCGTTCGACCAAAATTTCAGGTGACGCCGCCGTTGCTGTTTTTCTGCAGCTGGGTCTTGCGGGAGGAATAACATTGTTGAGTGTTTTCAGAGGTTTTGGAGTAAACCTTGAGAGCCTCCTTTTCGGCAGCATTCTCATAGTAAACATGGAACAAATCATAACGGCAGCAATAATTGCAGCAATCACTCTAAGCATAGTTTTTCTGTTCTTCAAAGAGTTTACTTACATAACTTTTGACGAAACCCAAGCTCGTGCGTCAGGAATAAAAACATGGGTGTTCGATTACCTGCTAAGCATTCTTGCAGGTGTAGTCGTGATTGTAGCTATACCCATAGTAGGCGTTCTACTAATTTCGTCACTCCTTGTTCTACCCGCATTGATAAGCACCCAAGTCACACAATCCTTCAAGCAAACCGTCATTTTAGCACCAATAGTCGGCCTCGTAACAGTTACAATTGGAATACTCTTCTCAGTTGTCATAGATGCCGCTCCAGGGGGAACCATCGTTCTGACGGGCTTAGCAATTCTCGCGATTGTTTTTGCAGCTAAAAAAATAGGAACCAGCGCTAAACAAAAACTAAAGTAACAAATTACAGAAAAATTAGGGGAAGTTTAGTAGTTTTCTACCCAAACTTCAAAATACGCTTTCGGATGCGCACATACCGGGCATTTTTCTGGTACTTGGATGCCTTCGTAAACGTAGCCGCAGTTTCTGCATTTCCACTTGATTGGCGCGTCTTTCTTGAAAACTTTGCCTTGCGCCACGCTTTCAGCCAGCTTGCTGTATCTTCGTTCATGGTAAGCTTCGACTTTCGCAACCATGCTAAACGTCGCGGCAACGTCTTTGAAGCCTTCTTTAGCTGCAACCTCCGCAAAACCCGGGTAAAGCGTGCCCCACTCAAGTTTTTCGCCTGCAGCCGCAGCTTTAAGGTTTTCAGCGGTTAAACCCACCATGCCCGCTGGATAAGTGGCTGTGATTTCAACCATTCCGCCTTTTAAATGATTAAAGAAAAGTTGCGCATGTTCTTTCTCGTTGCCTGCTGTTTCCTCAAAGATGGCGCCGATTTGCTCGTAACCTTCTTTTCGTGCTTGGCTGGCAAAAAAAGTGTACTTGTTTCTTGCCTGCGATTCACCTGCAAACGCGGCTAAAAGGTTCTTTTCTGTTTGGCTTCCGACAAAATCCATTTTTTCATGCTTCCTAACAAATATGTTTGCAGGCGGAAAATAAAAGTGTTCCCTGTGACCCGTCTGCGGTGAAGTATATGCTTTTATCTGCGTTGAATCAAATTAGTGTTGCCGAATGATGAGAAGGCATTCGCTAGAATACCAGATGATAGCTCAGAGTTACTCAGACGGCGAAGGGTGAATAAATTTGTATGGCTGGTTACCATATAATTTATTCACCTGAAGAGCAACGGTTCCGTTTAAAGTATTATGCGGGGCGCAGCTATCGTTATGGCGGCTGCTCTGCAATCTATTGAGTATTACCATGCGCTTGATAGTAATTCTTTTAAGGCGTATGGGCTATTGTTGTATGCTATTCGGTTAGGAGAGAGATTGTTGGCTTCAGGTTCAGGGGTAAAAATCGTTCTTACGGCGTCGTCTACAGAAATGAGCGACTTCTTCAATAATCATTTCATCGCATTCTTCGCAGGCTTCGGCAAAGGACCGTTGCCGCTGAGTTTCATGAGAAAAACAGTTTATCCGCCAGTTGAACGCAACGTCGATGGGCGAGCGCGGTTTGCACCTTACGGCTTAAGAAAGGTTGAAGCGATGCTGCTGGAAAGCGGCTTCACAGCCAAAGAAGTAGCTGTGGTTCATCCTGACGACCTTGAAGACTTCATCGGTCCAGAAACAAGGGTTCTTGGAATATCATCAATGGATCCAACAGGCATGGGATACGTAAGCAAAACTTACTCCTCCATAATCGGCGGAGGCGAACCCATGAACGCCGTGGAATTCCAGAAACTTGTCACTCACCCAAGCATCAAAAAGTTTAAGCCGAAAATCATTGTCGGCGGATTCGGCAGCTGGCAGCTTGAACGCAAACACGTAGCTGACAGCTATGGGGTTGATTGTGTTCTTATCGGCGGAAAGCCAGAACCTATTGTTCAAGTTTTCAAGAAGGCGGTAAACGGTGAAGCTTTGCCGCGTATCGTTAAGGCGGATGAATCGCTGAGCAACTGGGATTACAACGCAATTATGCCGCTGTGTAAGCATGCAGGTATTCATGGTGCTGTTGAGATTTCGAAGGGGTGCGGCAGGAACTGCCAGTTTTGTACGCCTACTATGCAGCATAAGGTGGATGTGCCGCTTGAAAAAATCATGAAGGAGGTTGCCTTGTCCACGGCGGAAGGCAGCGACCACATCACGCTGGTCACTGAAGACCTGTTTTTGTACGGCTCCAAAGACCCAAAATTCGTTCCCAACCAAGAAGCCGTTGTGAAACTGGTAAAAAGTGTCGCACAGCATCCAGGCGTCAAAAGCATCCAGGCATCTCACATGTCTTTGGCTCCAGCAGTGCATAACCCCAAAATGGTTAAGGAACTCGCGGAAATCCTCATAGACCGCAGCTGGTACTCTTTCGATAAAAAAGCGATAATCACTGCGGAAACGGGAATTGAAACAGGCAGCCCAAGATTGATGAAGAAGTATATGGCTGGCAAAATGTTGCCGTATAAGCCTGAGCAGTGGCAGGAAGTTGTCGAAACCGCGTTTGGCATATTTAACGATAATGACTGGTTCCCGTTGGCAACGCTGATTGTTGGTTTGCCCGACGAGAAAGAAGAAGACGTCTTGCAGACGCTTGAACTCATGGATAAACTCAAAGACTACAACGCATTCTACGTGCCCCTATTCTTTGTGCCACTGGAGAACTGCGTGTTGATGAACAAGAAAGGCGCCGAAATGGATTCGCTCTCGAAAGTGCGCTGGGACTTTTTCATAAAATGCTGGGAATACAACATCAGAATCTGGAAGCCAACCTTCCTGGAAAACCGCATCTCCAGCCCAATCCTCTACAAAGCTTTAGACCACATCGTAATCCCATACGTGGGCAGAGTCGCAGGCTTCTACTACGGTTGGACACGCGGCGAACAACTAAAGCAGGCGTTCTGGACACTAAGCATGGCTCAGCCAGCAACAGTCAGAGAATCTAAGGGTCCGAAAAACTCAAGTTAATCATAGGCGGCTCCTCTGTTTCCATGGGCTGCTCTGTGACTGCTTGGGGTGTCGGTTCGGCGGCTGGCGGCTGCGGAAGTTTAAGTATTTTTCGTGCGTGAGTAATGTAGCCTGTGTGCCCAGTCATGAGGGTTTGCGGTCGCGTTTTTCCCCGCTCAACCTGCATCGCACGCATCAAGCACTCGATGGTTTCGATGAAAACAAACCCGTTTTCTCTTAGCGCCTCGGTTGTTTTGACGACTTGGTCAATTGTGGGGCTGAAAGAAACAAGTATGCCTGACGGTCTGAGCGCTTCGTAAGCGTGGGGAACAACAAGCCATGGAACCGCCAAATCCAAAATCACCGCGTCCACGTCGCGTTCCTCGATGCCCAGCGTTACGTCGCCGCTTTTCATTTCGACGTGGCTTATGAGTTTTGAGCGTTCAAGGTTTTTGGCGGCGTTTTTTTGGAATTCGCCTCGGAGCTCGTAGGTGTAGACTTTTCCTGTTGGTCCGACGTAGTGGGCGAGGGCTGTGGTTAGGGAGCCTGTTCCTGTTCCTGATTCGACGACGCGGCTTCCGGGTCCGATTCCGCTGAACATAACGATTAAGGCGGCGTCTTTGGGGTAAATGATTTGTGTGTTGCGTGAAGACTTCATGATGTAATCCGTCAACGCGGGCTTTAACGTTGTGAAGTAGATGCCTAGGCTGCTTTTGATTGGCTCGCCATATTCTTTGCCGATTAACTCGTCAAGCTTGAGGTAGCCTTTGTGAGTGTGAAACGTTTGCCCAGCCTGCATCTTAATCATGTAGGTTCTGCGTGCATCCAAGTAAATGAGAACGTAGTCTCCTTCGCATATTTTCTCGTTAACCAACTTTTGTTGCCTTCTTGGGAAAATGAAAATGCAAAAGGTGCCATTTAAGCTTTGAAACCTACCGCTCGGAAGAGCTATAAGGTTTTATGAGAAAAATGTAATGAAGAAGTTATGACGTTTTTGTTCGGCTATTTCATTTTTCTAAAAGCATAAATTAATATGCTGTACGCACTGAGAGGTAGGCTGAGAGTTAAGCGTTGTTCAACGTAAGTTAATCACTTTGCTTTTTTGGAGTTGAATATTGACGAAAACGCTTAAGGGAAGTAAGAATCTGCCGAAAACCAAAGTGGAGAAATCAGCTGTAACCGTGGGGATAGGCGCTTCTGCAGGCGGATTAGAAGCGTTCAAAGCATTACTTGAAAGCTTGCCTGCCCACACAGGTTTATCTTTCGTTATCATCCAGCATCTGGCTGCTGGCCAAGAAAGCATGTTAACCGACATTCTCTCAAGATTCACCACCATGCCAGTCCAAACAGTCGAAGACAAAACACGACCCAAACCAAACCACGTTTACGTGATTCCGCCTGGAACAATTATGACGATGGACAACAAGATTCTTAGCCTCAACTTAAAGGGCAAAACGACAAAGCCGATAGACGCCTTTTTTGTTTCTCTCGCTGAAGACTTGAAAACTCAAAGCATCGGAATCATTCTTTCAGGAACGGGTTCTGACGGAACCGAGGGGTTAAAAGCCATCAAAGCGTTTGGAGGAATCACTTTTGCGCAAAGTCCAGAGTCCGCTCAGTACCCAGCTATGCCTCAGAGCGCCATTTCGGCGGATGCAGCGGATTTCGTTTTGTCGCCCGAGAAAATTGCTGAGAAACTGCCGATAATCGCCAAGAACCCGCAGCTTGTGCTCACGGAAATTGAAGCAAAAGAAGGAGCGGAAAAAGGTCCCGCGGCAAAGAAAGAAACAGGTCTTCCCGCGGTTTTTTCGATGCTAAAAGCCGCGTTTAACGTGGATTTCTCACATTATAAGGGAACAGTTGTGAATCGACGTGTCACTCGTCGAATGGTAATTAACAACTTGGAGAAAATGGGTGATTACGTGGAGTTTTTGAGGGGTCACCCGACCGAGGTGGAAGCGTTATTTAATGACATGCTCATCGGCGTTACTAGTTTCTTTAGGGAACCAGAAACTTTTGCAGTCTTGAAGGAAAATGTGTTTCCTGAGCTTTTGAAGAAACATTCTTCTAAAGAGCCTATTAGGGTTTGGATTCCAGGCTGCTCAACGGGCGAAGAAGCCTACTCATTTGCTATTGCAATTCAGGAATATCTGGATGAAAACTCGTTGAATCTTCAAATCCAAATTTTTGGCACGGACGTCAACGAAAGGAACGTGGAGAAGGCGCGGCAAGGCATCTACCCGAAAATCATAGAAAACGACGTGGGCGAAAATCGGCTCAAACGGTTCTTTGTTGTCAATAATGGGTCCTTTCAAATCGCAAAACCCGTTCGTGACATGTGTGTTTTTGCGAAGCAAGACATAACCGCGGACCCGCCGTTCTCCAACTTAGACCTCGTCAGCTGCCGAAACATGCTCATTTACTTTGACGAGTACCTTCACGAACGCGTAATCCATACCCTGCATTACTCGCTTAAGATTGGCGGATTCCTTGTTCTTGGAACATCCGAAAGCATCGGGCAATTCAGCAGCCTCTTTGATCCCGTAAGCAGACGAGGCACCATTTACGTTAAAAAACGTGCCCAACCCAGCATCAGCTTCGGCTTACAAACATCGTCTTTTTTAAAGCCTAAGAGCGAGAGGAACGAGGGGAGGAAAGATGTTCTTTCGGTGTTACGCGATGAAGTTGACCGTTTACTAATCACCGAATACGTCCCTGGCGCCTTGCTAGTGAACAACGATTTGGATATTCTGGTTTTCCGAGGAAACGTCTCTTACTTTGTTTCGCCTGAATCAGGATTAGCGAGTTTAAACTTGACTAAAATTATTCGAAAAGAGCTAAGACCAGAAATAACTTCGGTTATTTACCGGGCACGAAAAGAAAACAAACCGGTCAAGGAAAATGGAGTGAGGCTTAACTATGCGGGGGAACAGAAAACAATCAACATTCAAGTTATCCCGCTTCATGTGCCACAATACGGGGAACCCTTCTTCCTGCTGCTTTTCGAAGATGTCAGTTCAGCCGCAGCGCTTCTTCGCCAAACGATGGAGCCAACCCTAACCCCTGAAGGACGAGAAAGCGTGGGAGAACGCCAAAACCGGGAACTCAGAGAAGAATTGGATTCGACAAAGCAGACGCTGCAAAGAATTATCGAAACCCAAGAAGCGACAAACGAAGAGCTGCGAACTACCATGGAGGAGGCGCAGTCAAGCAACGAGGAGCTGCAAAGCACAAATGAAGAGTTGGAAACCGCCAAAGAAGAGCTTCAGTCAAGCAACGAAGAACTAAAAACGCTAAATGACGAGCTTAAGAACCGAAACGACACGCTCGCACAGGTAAACGATGACCTTGCCAACTTGAACAGAAACGTGGACCCCGCCGTCATAATGGTTGATAAAAACCTAAGGATAAGGCTGTTTTCGCCTTCTGCGCAGACCATTCTGAATGTCTCCACATCCGAAATAGGTCTGTCTCTTACAAATATCAAACTGGGAATGAATGTTGAAAATATGGAAAAAGAAATCAACGAAGTAATCTCCAAACTTCATCCAGTCAACAAAGAAGTCCGCGACACAAAAGGGCGCTACTACGACATGCGCATACGACCCTACATTACACAAGACGACAGAATCGCAGGCGCAATCATATCCTTCCTCGACGTCGACGACCTAAGAAAATACCAGCGGCTGGCAAACATCGGTGAGACGGCGGGAATGGTAGGACACGACATCCGTAACCCATTGCAAGCCATTACAAGCGACATATATTTGATAAACGACGAGTTAAAAACCCTGCCCAACGGCAAAAGCAGGACATCTATTGAGGAAAGCCTTGAATCAATTGGACAAAACATCGTCTACATCGACAAAATAGTAAGCGACTTACAGGATTACACAAGAACGCTAAAACCCAACGTTCAAGAAACCTGTCTCTACGAACTAGTCAAAACCATTCTTGCAAGCACAAACGTCCCCAAAGACATCCAAACGAAAATCGCCTTTGACGAAAACCTGCTCCTCAAAACCGACTCAGCATACCTAAGACGCGTCTTAGTCAACCTAGTCATAAACGCAATACAGGCCATGCCGAATGGAGGCAAACTGACAGTCAGCGCGGAAATCCATGGCGACAGAGTAGCTATCCACATTCAGGATACGGGTGTTGGTATTCCAGATGAAGTCAAGCCTAACTTGTTTAAGCCCCTGTTCACCACTAAATCGAAGGGTCAAGGCTTAGGTTTGGCTGTTGTTAAGCGTCTCGTTGAAGGTTTAGGCGGCAAAGTCGGCTTTGTCAGCCAACAAGGAGACGGAACCAAATTCACGGTAGATCTGCCGTTGGAAGCAAGCAACGGTCAATTGGGATAACCTACTTAAACGCGGCAAAAGGTTAGACTCATCTCAAAAGCGAGCCGAAAGCCTTCCTTGAACGCCAGTCAAGTTAACGCTTGCATAAGCCTTATTAGTAAGGCAGAGTATGGAACATTTAGGCGTTTTCAGATGTTTGTTTCTAGCAAAGCATCCATTCTGATTGTGGATGATGACGTAGCAATTTTACATGTTTTTAGCAGAATCTTCCAAAACAAAGGCTACATCGTTACGGTTGCCAAAAAAGGCACAGAAGCCATAGAAAAAATAAACGCCAACAAATTCGACGTTGCATTAGTTGATTTAGGACTTCCCGACATGGAAGGCGACAAACTTTTTCCATTCATAAACAGCATCTCACCTCAAACGGTCAAAATTATGCTTACAGGCAAAATAGAGTTGCGGGACAGCATCGAAGGCGCCGACGTCTTCATTGAGAAACCCGTCGCCCCCGAAAAACTTCTCAGCATCATAAACAGCAAATTAACCGCGAAACCCAAAAAACCGCTCAGAAAAAAACAAGATTAGCCAAAATCTGCTTAGCCAAATGCTTTTCCCCGATAACAAAGGAAGCCCAAAACCCCAATTTTTGAAATTAGGCACATATTGAAAAACGCCTATTCACAATATTAGCCGCATCTAGTAGACCGACAGGTAAACGTTGCTTGCAAACACGCTAGCGATGCTGCGAATGGTTGTTTTTGCGTCTATTTGGCTCATCTAGATGTCCCTATTTGGATCATCTAGAAAACCGTAGGGGTAGACCGTGAGAGAAAATTAAAAACTCGGCAAATAAAGCCAATCGAGAAAGAAACCCGCTGCCCGCTGGATGCCTATATTGTTAGTTCTCTGTGGGTGTTGTCGTATTCTTCAACCATGCGTTTAACTTTCTTTTCTAGCCGTCGCTCGTAGAGGTGTTCAGGTATCGGGGGAGGCAACGTTTTTTTGCTGTGCAGCTCGGTCGCCGTCACGATGCGTCTTTCGCCTGCTTTGACAAGAACCTTTTCTGAGTCGACGAAATCATCAAAATCTTCTAAGGCTTCAACGATAAAGTAGCCTTCGCTTTTTGTTATGGCTTTAACCTTGTATAGTCCCTTATAATAAAAAAAGTCACTCACAAAAACCACATATAACTAATGTATCCAGCGCTAAATAAACCATTCACTCACAACGCAAGACCAAACCCTTGACCCCCGAAAACGGTTCTTCGAAACCTCGAACACCCCGAAAAACCCGATTAACCCCGCCCAAAAACCAAGCAACATTTTTTGCATCCTCTTTGGCGCCTCTTCGAGCTTCGAACCGCACTCACCTTCACCAATCAACAGCCCAATACTGCATCACCACGCAAAAAAACCAAACAAACTCCCCAGTGAAGCATCAACGCACCGCCATGTTTCTTGCCTATTCGACAACGAAATATTGCACCAGAAACCTCTGTCGCCGCTTCACCACAAATTGATGCCTCATCGGGCTCACGGCTATTTCCTCGGCAATTGCCGCCAAAACAGTTGCGTCGGCTTTTGAAGAAGGTGAATTCAGCCCAAACTGCCCAGCCCTATGCGAGCGGTAACAAAACTTATAGGCAATTTGTGCCTAACAAGTCCATGGGGAGACATGGAAGAGCGTGGCAAAAAAATCGTTTGATGTCGGGGAGCTCTACAAGAAATGCCTCTCGGGAAACCCCGAGGACAAAATCACCGCCAGAACAGTCTTCAACTACTGTGTCTCGCCGTTCATGGTTTACTGCAACAAATTTGCGCCCCAAGACAAAAAAGACCCCCCAAGCGAGTACACCAACCTGCTTTTTGAACAGGGCAAAACCCATGAAAAACAAGTCATCCAAAACAACTACCCCAACCTAAAACCCCTCCAATACGCGACCTTTGAAGAAGGCTTCAAGCTGCTTTTGGATGCGATGGCGAAAGGCACGGCAGCGGCGACGGGCACGCCAGTTTTCTATTTGCCCGAAGGATTGTACGGCGTCGTGGACGTTTTGGAGAAGAGGCAGGGACAAAAATCCGTTTTCGGAAACTACTACTACGTCATAAAAGAAATCAAGCTTGCAAGAAACATCCGACACGAACACGTACTGCAAGCAGCATTTTACAATTACGTCGTCGGAAAAATCCAAGGCTACACCCCGCCGGCATTCTACCTAATCAACCGTGACCTCGAAGAGAGCGAGCAGAAATTCGACGAAACCGAACTCCTCGCCACACTACAGGAAATCAGGGAAATCCTAAGCGGCAAAAAGGTGGCTCCAACCTACGGTGCCTGCAGTTGGCCTTGGGAAACATTCAACAACGAAGAAGCCGTCAAAACACGCGACGTTTCGCTAGTCAGCGGCGTTGGGCAGTCTTTCAAAAGAAGACTTATCGCCCGAAACATCCGCACCGTCGAAAACTTAGCGAAAACAGGCGTTCAAAACCTGACGGAAATCGATGGAATCGGGGAGAAAACAGCAACTAAATTCCACAATAACGCTGCGGCTCTTGCCTCGGGAACGCACATAAGGCTCGGCTGCTGCAAATTTCCCCAAAAACAGACGGAGCTTTTCCTTGACCTTGAGGGTACGGGCGAGCAGGTTCAAGATGACGGTTTAGTGGCGATGGATTACCTGATTGGGCTGTTGGTGAGGTCGCAGGGAGAAGAAAAATACATTCCGTTTCGTAGCGCACAATTTGAATCAGGAAAAAGAAATGTTTTCAGAATTCCTAAAGTTTGTTCTCGCTCAGCAGGATTACGTGATTTATCATTGGCACAATTACGAAAGAGTCCATATCCAGCGGCTAATTGACCGATACAGCCTCGCAAAGGAAGCGGAACCGATTCTGGGCAGCATGCGCGACCTCTACAAGGACGCCGTCGCAAACTATGCTTTCCCAACTTACGGAAACGGCTTAAAAGAAATCGCCGCCTACATCGGCTACAAATGGAAACACGCCGACGTAAACGCCATGGAGTCCATAGCGATGTATTTTGAATACGTCAAGGACCCGGCGGCGAACAGGGAAAAAATGGAAAAAGTAATTGACTACAACAAAGACGACTGCGTGGCAACAAAGCTCATCAAAGATTGGCTTCAAAACGAGTCAAACAAAACCTAAAGGTTAGCCGAGTCGAGCGGTTTCGATGGGGCTTCTGTTTTTTTGCAGACGTTCGCGATAGCCGTGATAATGGACCACATTGTGAAGATGCCGAAAACCCGAGTGTACTTGGATGCGCCCGCGGCTTGAACGTCGCCGACTTCCCCGCCGCCCCTCAAATATCCTTTAATGAAGGCTCGGGTAAACGCTTCAGCTTTGAGGTTGCCGCTGTTCAGGGGCTGCATGTAATGTCCCGAGTAGTAGAGGAAAACGGCTAAGTCCCATGGCTTGTCGCCTTTCTGGGCAACTTGGGAGGCTTGCTCAAAATCTATCAAGTAAATGCTGCCGTCGGCTTTGACCAGCATGTTTTCAGGCTTCGTGTCGCCCAACGTGATGCCGCGCGAATGAACTTGGGCAAGAATTTCCCCAGCCTGGCTAATCTTGGCAAGTTCAGCTTCAACGTCTTCGCTTTTCTTCGCCGTAGCCACCTTTTTGATTGTTTGGCTAAGACCTTCGCCTTCGATAAACTCCATAAAAACCAAACGTTGCGCGTTGCTTACATGAAAAATCTTCGGCACGTTGAAGCCTTCGCTTCTAAGCAACTCGTTCATCGCGCATTCCTTAGCTAACCTTGCCTGAGCTGAAACAGAAAGCGAACGCACCCCAAACGACCACACCGTTAGGGGAAACCACTTGAACCCAGATAGGTCCTTGTAGCGTTTTGCAAGCGCTTTTGTTTCGCCGCCTTTCCCTTTAGCATGAATCAAGTACACGTCGTTGAGCATTCCTCCAAGCGGCTCCACGTTGACATCTTCGCCTTCGCCGCCCAGCAACATCTTCTGCGCGAATCCCTTGATGTCAATCTTGTCCGAGAGAGAAATCAAACCTTCTGAAGTTTGGAAGAAAACATATTTTTGCGGATCCAAAAACAGGTATGCGGGGTCGGGAAGTTTTGGCCAATTGATCTTCTGTGTCCGCAGAAAAATTTCGGTGTTCTGCGAAACGATACTCATTAGCTGGGGCAAGAAACTAAAAAGGGACGTAAAAAGCGTCCGCGGGGCGTTCCGAGTCAAATTGAAAATCCTGACCCGGGGGTTCTGGCATTGGGCAATAAGTTTTTTTGAGATTTTGACGTAGTTGTCAAAGAAGTAGATTTGTCCTTCCGCTTCAAGCAGGCTTAACGCTTCGTTGTAGCCGCCGAGCAATTTTGCCTCGTTAACGGTGACTCCAGCAATAACGTTTGAAGCGTCGTAGGCAAGCAGCGGAAAAATGCGGATTCTGCTCAGAAGCACCTCGTAGAGGAAGTACTGCGGCTTAATCTGCATTACAGCTGCAAGCTCGGGAAAGGTGATGACTAAATTCTCAAGCAACTCAAGAATCAAACGTTTCTTGAGCGCAACTTCCTGTTTATGCAAATATTCATCGTTGACAACCCCAACGTAGGGAAAAACAAGTTTGCTTGCAATCGCTTCACCCAAAAAACCCCGCTCGATGTCCCTCTCGAAAATCCATTGGTCAACAGCCCAGACAAAAACGGGGCGTTCATTTATGGTCCTTATGTAACTCATGACTCGGGGCTGAAAATCCCTAATCACAACCACAAGCTCAATCACAGCGCGCTCAGTGCTCGAACCCGACTGGTACCTGTCAACCTGGGCAATAGCGGCGATGGCTGCCGACCCAGCGATACGTCTACAAAAATCCAGCAGTTGATCATTCAAATCACTGTTTTCTAAGCCGCTAATCTGTTTCAACTGATTCTTCCAATATAGAATAAACCGCACAGATATTTAAAACACGTTTGCACACAAACCACTCGGGCAGGAAACAAAAAACTAAGCCAACCGCGAACCATGCGGCGAGACCATGCGGCTACGCAGTTTGTTTACGACTCGGCATCTTCGCCATAACAGCTAACGAGGGCGAAGTCAACTGCTCTAAATCCTGCTGAGGCGAAAGCTTACGGCATATCAAATTCAACGATTCCTCAGTGAAATCAAGCATGTTCTGCCCGTTATGGGTGAGGCTATAAATTTTCCTCGGACGCTCAAAACTCATGTTCCACTCGCTCTTCACAAAACCCTTCTTTTCAAGAGTATTCAGCAACGGATAAACTGTGCTTGGACCAAAATACACGCCGAAGCTTTTGCGGATCTTTGTTATTACTTGGTACCCATGCATCGGTTGAACGCTGAGGAACTGCAGTATGATGAGGTCTAATAGGCCTTTCATTAGTTTGGTTGAAACCTCTTTTTGCGCGGTTAAGGTTCTTAGCATTTTTTTTCTACCTGTTTTGGTGTTGAACAGTTCGGCTGTTCTTCACAGATACAATAGGTCCTATTTCAGACATATTGTGATGTAGCCAATATCAATAAACGCTAATATAAATCTTCATACATACTACAAGCATACAAAAACATAGCAACGCAATAAAAAAAACCGACGAAAATTACATAAAACAAATAAACCAACACACCAAACAACACACAAACCCACCAACAAGGAACAAACCCATGACAGAAACCTACAAAAAAGAAATTGTACAACACATAATCAGAAACCAACTAGACATCCAACTACTCCGCATAGTCCAAACCCAACCAACATGGGGATACCAGATAAAAAAACAAGTCGAAGAACAATTCAACATAAAACTAAGACACGGCGCCCTCTACCCCACGCTAAAAACGCTGGAAACAAGAGGCTTCCTGGAAAGCAAAAAACAACAAAAAAACGGACGAGCACGCAAAGTCTACGTTTTAACCAAGGAAGGAAAAGAATACCTTCAAACCTACCGCAACATAATAAAAGAGTTGCTGGACGAAACAACAGGAACGAACAATCCTGATACTTCAAAGAACTGAACAATATTAGACCCTTTTTCACGCATCACCATCAAATGCTTTCTCAATTCAAAAACTCACTACCCAGTCGCGAAAGTAATGGAAAAATGGGGATTTAAAATTCCCTTTTTTCGTTTCATGATGGTTTTGGTCGATTTTGGCATTCACCTCTTTTTTGTTTTGGCGAAATGGATCGGCGGTGAGTTTATGTTTCCAGGGGCTTCTTGATGAAAACGAACACAATCACGCTAAGAGTTGCCAGCAGTATTATGACGGTGCCTCCTAGTACGCCCCAGTTGATGTTTTCGTTCGGAGCGGCATTGACGGCTATCCTTGGTTGACCTGTGGAAGCAGGCATTTGGCTTGGCACCAGGGTAGAGACTGGCGTTGATATTGTTGTGCTTGACCATGAAGAGGTGGTGTTGGTTGGGGCTGTTGTAGGTGAAGGGGATGTCGTTGGGGACGGAGTTGGGATAGGTTGAGGGGTCGCGATTGGGGTTGGTGTTGAAGAATTGGTCCCGCCTAAGGCGTAAACATAGCCGTCGTATGACCCAATGTAAACCACGCCGTTAGCAAGTGTAGGCGACGAGAACAGGAAGCCTCCGGTTTGGTACGACCAGATTAGAGAGCCATCGAAGGCGCCCACTGCGAATAGATAGCCATCCCATGACCCGAAGTAAACGACGCCGTCGGCGACAGCGGGAGATGAATAGACGTATCCTGTGAGTTCGCGCTGTGAGTAGGGTGAGGTAAAGGACCAAATTTGGTAGCCGTTGGATGCGTTAAGGGCGTAGTAGCCGTTGCGTGCGCCAACGTAGACGATGCCGTTGGCTACTGCTGGTGAATCATCAGCGTGGTCGCCCATACCTATGGTAGCTTGCCAGATTTTCGAGCCGTCATTTGCCCTCAAGGCGTAGACGGTGCCGTTGTCAGTGTTGAAGTAAACGGCGTTGTTGACTACCGCAGGAGAGGAATAGATGGGGTCGCCCGTTTGAAATGACCATATTGGCGCGCCGTTGTTTGCGTTTAAAGCATACAGTTTGCCGTCGTTTGAGCCTATGTAAACGATTCCTCCGACGATGGCTGGAGAAGAAAACGTTGAGCCGCCCGTGAGATAAGACCAAAGCAACACACCGTTACTGGCATTTAACGCGTATACGTATCCGCTGTATGAACCGATGTAAACAACTCCAGCGTTGACTGCTGGAGAGGACTCGATTCCGCTGTTTGTTGCAAACCGCCAAATTAACGCGCCAGTCTTAGCATTCAACGCGTTCACGTAGCCGTTATGTCCATCCCACAAGATTCCAACGTAAACAACGTTATTGACGACCGCAGCCGAAGACTCCACATTGCAGCCGACATTAACTTGCCAAATTGTGGAGCCGTTCGTCGCGTTTAAGGCGTAGAAGTAGCTGCTGTTTGAACCAAAGTAGACGACGCCATCAACTATAGTGGGAGAGGCTCTCAGACGGTCGGCTAGGGCAAGGGCAGAACTATTGGAGGGTCCAGTGAAGAACTGCCAAATCAGGTTGCCACTTGGGGCAGCTGAAGAGGAGAACCCTGAGCCTTGGAGGTCATGTCGATACATTGACCAGTTGTCTGGCTGTTGACTCCCCGTCTGGTTAGCGATGTTGTAAGTTACGCCGTTCAGCGTTAATTCATCGGCATATAATGGTTGACCAAGACCGTTTGAGTCTCTGACAGCCCAATACTCCAATGCTACGCCAACAGAAAGGACAGTTGCGTTTCCGTAAATGCTTTTCCAATAGCTGGAGCTGTTCCAAACGGTTCCGTAGGCGCTCAAGTCAGAGTTTGCTTCAGTCCAACCCCACCGCTGTCCGCCTTGCGTGGCTTGCCAGCTACCGTCGCTGCTGAATTGATAATCGCTAAGAAGAACAACGTCTGTTAAGCCGTCGGCGTTTGTATCTAGCATTAAAACAAATCTTGGCACAGCATCCTGGTATGAGGTGCACACTTGGAATGACTGCAGTGAATTTAGCGTTTTGTTGTAAGGGTACAGTACCATGCAACCTGAGCCTTCGGGGGCGGCAGATGGAATTTCAAGTTTTGCGACGTAAAGGCTGGTATGAGTTGTTTCATTCGTAAGCGTTGTTTGTCCGCCGCCGATATTGAGGAACTTAATTGTAGTTGTATTTTGGCTATTGGCGTTTGCTGTTCGAAATGAGAAGCCTAAAGCTGCGATGTTTGATACCGTTAAAATTAAGATGACAAAAGCGGCGATGTTACTTCTATGTTTCATTTCCGTTTTCACCAATAACATCGAGATTTGCGTCAGAATAAAAGAATTATCGTCAAAATTCGTTGACTAAACTTAGTCAAGGTTTCCTGACTAAAAATCGACCATACCTCTTAGAAGTCTTACGAAAAAAATCGTTGCCGTCGCCCATCAACTGACCGCTAAGACTGCACCCTCCGTATCTTTCAATCATGCAGTTTCTGTAAAACCTTCGCGCGAGGATATCATTCAGATTTGCCTTACGATGAATCAGCGACGTTTTGTCGCCTAATAGCCTATTTAGGCTGTTTAGGTGATGCTTACGTTTTGAATGTCGAAGTACCTTTTCGCTAAAAAGCGTAGACGTTCGGCGTTTTTGCCGTTTTTGCCTATGGCGACGCCCTTGTCTTTCGGGTTTACCGTGATGACTGCCATTTTTTTGCCGTCTGTTCTTTCGGTGACGCGTACTTCTCTTACGGCTGCGGGTTTCAATGCGTTCTTCATGAATTGCACTGGGTCTTCGCTGTACTCGATGATTTCGTGTTTTTTGCCGGTCATGCGTTCGAGTGTGTGGATGTTTCTGCCGCCTTTGCCTATTGCAACGCCTACTTGGCCTTGGTTGACGATGAATATTGCCCGTTGCTCTACTTCGTCAACAATGCAGTCTTTCACGCTTGCGCCGCTTATGCTTTCAAACAAAGCTATGTAACGCATTTCGTCGCACGTGATTTTTATGCCAGTTGTCAGTTTTTTTCCTCCATTTTTTATTCTACAGGTTGTTCTTCTGTAATTTTGAGAATGTCCGAGTCGCCAGTTTCGCGGATGCTTAGGGCTGAGATAATGAAGAGTTTTTTGCAGACTTCGGCGAGGTCCATTGAGCCACCTTTGTAAGTTATTACTGGGACTTTAGAGATTTCTCCATAGTATTTTATTTGTTCTTTTATGTTTTTGGGACAGTTTGAGGCTAAAACAATCAGCTTAGCCTTTCCTGTTTTGGCATTTTGTAATGCAGTGTTTGATCCGTAGGATACTTTGCCTGTTTTAACCGCTGACGCTAACGCCTTATCGATATCTATCATGCTTCTGTCTTTCCTCCCTCTTTTACTTCTTCTTTAACTTGCCTTTCAAACGTTGACATGTACAATTCAACTAAGCCAGTCCCGATTGGTATTGACTGCCCTACTATAACGTTTTCGGTTACTCCTGCCAAGGGGTCACTTTCACCTTTCACGGCGGCTTCAATAATGTTGGGCACTGTGATTTCGAATGCGGCGCGCGCTAAAACGCTTGCTTTCTTTCCGCTGATGCCGTGTCTGCCGATTTGCTGCACATCGCCTGTTGTTGTCATCATGTCTGCTACGAGCATTACGTGCCGCACGTCTACGTCTAAGCCTTGGTCCTCCAAAACTCCTTTGGCTTCGTGGACAAGTGCGTTTCTTGAGGCTTCTACGCCTAAGGTTTTAGCGATTTCGTGGATGTTGTTGGTGGTTGTTCGGGATGTGTCTACGCCTTCGACTTCTAAGACTTTTGACAGGTTCGAGCCATCAGTACGTATTACCCATTCGCCGCTTTCTTCAGTGACAAGTACACGTTTAATGTCAGGTACACCTTTGACTTGGAAGCCAGGAATCTTGCCAAGCATACGTTTCAGCTGCTCAGCTTTCTTCGGCTTAATCTCCACGGTGGTATCTGCCACTGTTACGGTTGCGTTCTGCAATTGTAGCCTCTCCTCCAGCAACTCCATCGTTATGCCACGGTCATCCATCATTGATTTGTTTAGTTCAATTATGATTTCTTCGCGTACAGGGTCCTCGTAAATTGCGGAGGCCAAGTTTTCGACGGAAGTGTAGATTATGTTTCTTGCGATTTCAACGGCGCCTTCTTTGCTTTTTGCGTGTTCAGGCATCAGGAAGATGGTCATGATTGGGGTTGATGGGATTCTGCGGGCATCCACGATTTCGATAAGTCTTGGTAAACCTAAAGTGACGTTTTGTTCTTTGACACCTGCGTAGTGGAATGTTCTAAGAGTCATCTGCGTGCCTGGTTCACCGATTGATTGGGCAGCGACAATTCCCACTGCTTCACCTGGCTCCATTAGAGCACGTTTGTATTGGTCAGCTGTTGTTGAGGTGGCTTTTTCAACGCTTTTCGCGGTGAGTTTGCCTTTTGCGAAGTTCTGTTTAAGCTGGGTCAGCAGAATCGGAGTTAGTTGTAACTCGACTTTTTTGAGTTGTTTCTTGATTTCTTCGGCGGATGCGGCTTCACCTTTTTCTTGGCCGATTTTTATTTGGTCGATGAGGCGGGTGACGTTTACTGCTTTTCCATGGTCGCTTTTTGCTGGGTCAACGCCGTCTTCTCCGTAGCGGAATTGGATGATGTCGCCTGCTGAGTCGCGGACTGTGCTGTCGTATTCGAGGCGTATGTGTTCAAGCGCGTTGATTAGCCTACGCTGCATGTAACCGCTTTGTTGTGTGCGGACGGCTGTGTCGACTAATCCTTCTCTGCCTCCCATAGCGTGGAAGAAGAATTCGATTGCGTCTAAGCCTGATTGGTATGAATTGTAGACGAAGCCTCTTGCTCTTGGAAGAGGATCGTTTTCTTTAAAGTGCGGCAATGCCCGTTGCGAGTAGCCTCTTAAGATGCGTTTGCCTCGGACTGACTGTTGCCCAACGCAAGCAGCCATCTGACCGATGTTTAGGCTTGAGCCTCTTGCGCCTGTTCGAGTCATGACGATGCCGGCGTTTTCCAGTGTGAAGTCTTCGTCTGCTATTTTGCCTGATTCGTCTCGGGCTACGGCAAGCTCATGCATGACGTAAATTTCAAACGATTCCTCCAAGGTTTGACCTGGCAAGCGTGGTAGGGTGCCGTTTTGGAAGTTTTCGATGTGTTCGTCGATTTTCTTTTGGATGCGCTCCATCGTCTTTGCCATTCGGCTGCGGGCTCTTGGTGAAAGAACCAGTTGCTCGTAGGTGTAGCTGAAGCCACGCATTGAAATGTATAGTTTAAGCAGGTGGGTGATGTTGTTGAGGAATTGTCGTCCTGCTTGGGTACCGTAATCTTTGATGATTCTGTGAAGCAAACTTTCTGATTGTTCTGAACCGATTGATCGTCTATCGATGACTCCTGAAACCAACTGCCCATTTCTGACGACAACGTAAGCGTCATGCTTGCATTCTTCTTCTTCGCATTTAGTGCAGCCTTGGCAAATGTTGGCTTTCAAAACGTAATTCAATGTTCTTGGCAGATAAAGGCTGAAGACTTGTTTGCCTGACCACTTGGGTACGGGTTCTGTGATTTCTGGTTCAGGTATATCGCCTGTGTAGCCTGTTGAGGTAAGTAGCCTGTCAAGTTGGGCTCTTTCGATGTAGTTGCCTTTTCTTGTGAAGTAGTAGGCGCTTGTGATGAAGTCTCTGATGGCGCCGATGATGGGTCCTCCGAATCTTGGTGAAAGGATTTGGTCTTGAACCTGCATCAGAAGCAGCGCTTCAGTTCGGGCTTCTTCGCTTTGTGGAACGTGAAGGTTCATTTCGTCGCCGTCAAAGTCTGCGTTGTAAGGAGGGCAGACGCATAGGTGTAGCCTGAAAGTCTTGTAGGGCAATACACGAACATAGTGAGCCATGATTGACATGCGGTGAAGCGAAGGTTGCCGATTGAAGATTGCGATGTCGCCGTTTTTTAGGTGCCGCTCAACGACGAAGCCAAGTTCTACTGCTTCAGCGATTTTGGTTCGGTCAACGACGAATTCAAGTCGGATACGTTTGCCGTCTGGCCTGATTATGTACAAGGCGCCAGGATAGGTTTCTGGACCGTTAATGACAAGTTTCTTCATTTCCTCGATGTTCCAAGCGGTGACTTTTTCTGGAACAGAAAGCCGCATGGCAACGTCAACAGGTACGCCGACCTCGTTTATGTCAAGGTTGGGGTCTGGAGAAATTACTGTACGGGCGGAGAAGTCAACTCGTTTGCCTGAAAGGTTGCTTCTGAAACGCCCTTCTTTGCCTTTGAGCCTCTGCGAGAGTGTTTTTAGTGCTCTGCCGCTGCGGTGTCTTGCCGGCGGGATACCTGACGCTTCATTGTTAAAGTAGGTGGTAACGTGGTACTGCAGAAGTTCCGAGAGGTCCTGAATGATTAGTGTGGGTGCACCTGCTTCCATGTTTTCTTTTAGGCGCTGGTTAATGCGGATGATGTCCACGAGTTTGTGGGTCAAGTCGTCTTCAGAGCGGATGCCTGATTCAAGAGTGATTGAGGGGCGAACGTAGACTGGCGGAACTGGCAGAACCTGAAGAACCATCCATTCTGGACGGGCAACCTTGGGGTTGAAACCCAAGACTTCAAGGTCTTCGTCTGAGATGCGTTCAAGCCTTTCCCTAATCATGCTTGGTGTTAAAGGCTCAGAGCCGGCTTCAGTCTGTTCGATGAACTTTGTCGGTTTCTCAAAAGTAATTTTGAATTGAGCTGACGCGCAGTACGGGCATTGTTTAGCTTTGATTTCAGTCATGATTTCCTTGTAAGTTTCATCAGGGATAGTTCCTAAGAGCTCGTTGAGGCGTTCGATGCGTTGCCGGGCTTTCTTGGCGGCGTCTTCCGTTAGAAGTATGCGACCGCAGCTGCGGCAGGTTGATTTTAGAAGGTCAAAAATGATTTTTGTAAATTCGATGTGTACGATGGGTACGGCGAGTTCGATGTGTCCGAAGTGTCCTGGGCATCGGATGGCTGTGTTTCCGCAGGTTTTGCATCGTTGCCTTGGCTCAAGGGTGCCTAGTCTGCCGTCCATGAGTCCAGCGGTGATTGGTGCGCCGTCTTCGTCGTAGGTGTCTGGGGTTTGGATTTCAACGACTGACTGTTTTCGTAGATCCTTCGGTGAAATTAAGCCGAATGAGATTTCGTCTACTATCTTGTGGATAAGTTCTTCCTGTTGTGACATGTTATGCTTTCTCCTTAAGCCTTAGTTTAGGCGTGATACACAAGCTTTGAAGCTCCTGCAAAAGAAGCTTGAAAGCGTACGAAACGATGACTGGCGAAATCTTCGCTTTCTCATCGCATATCCTGCAAACATAGCGCCTCTGCTTCATGTCGAAGTAAGCGATTTGCCCGCAGTTCTCACATATGTAAAGCGTGTACTTGTCAGATTCTTCCAGCAGCCTGTCTCTTAGCAGCATGGCAGCGCCGTGTCCGATGAGGCAGTCTCGCTCCATTTCTCCGAATCTTAAGCCTCCGCCTCTGGCTCTGCCTTCAGTTGGCTGCCTTGTCAGCATCTGAACTTGACCTCGTGCTCTGGCATGTATCTTGTCTGCGACCATGTGGTGAAGTTTCTGGTAATAGACTACGCCTACGAAGACGTCTGCTACGAATTTCTCTCCAGTGGTGCCGCTGTAGAAGGTTTCGCCGCCAGTGTGGCTGAACCCCAATTTTATTAGGCTCTTGCGTATTTCGTCGGGTCCTTCGTTGCTGAAGGGTGTGCCGTCTGCGGGTCTGCCTCTTGCTGAGGCTGCTTTTCCTGCGAGTGATTCGATGAATTGTCCGATGGTCATTCTTGAGGGGATTGCGTGTGGGTTGATTATGAGGTCTGGAGTGATGCCGCCGTCGCTGAAGGGCAGGTCTTCTTGGGGAACGATTAAGCCGATGACTCCTTTTTGTCCGTGTCGTGACGCGAATTTGTCTCCAAGTTCGGGGACACGTTGGTCGCGGACTCGGACTTTGACGAGTTGGCTGCCTTCGCCTGACATAGTTATGAATATGCCGTCTACGATTCCTGTTTCTGAGGGACGCATGTCAACGGATGTGTCACGCATTGAGGGCCCTTTAACTTCAAATTCTTTGTATTCTTCAAGGAATCTTGGAGGACTAATTCTGCCAATCAGCACGTCTCCGCCGACAACTGTTGATTCAAGGCTGATTATCCCGTCGGGCTCCAGAAGCCTGTAATATTGTTCTCCGCGGTAGCCTCGGGTTCCTGGTTCAGGGACAGTGAATTTGTCTTTTAAGCCTCCGAGGTATTGTCGGCATTCGGCTTCGTAGATGCGGTAGAATGTGGATCTGGCTAAGCCTCGTTCGATGGATGCTTTGTTGAAGATCAAGGCGTCTTCCATGTTGTAGCCTTCGAAGCTTAGCACGGCGACGATGCAGTTTTGGCCTGTTGGCCGCTGCTTGTAACCCATGACTTCCATCAGTTCAGTTTCCACCATAGGAACCTGCGGGTAATGCAGTATATGTGAACGTGAGTCGACGCGGTGGTGGAAATTAGTGCCGTAAACTCCCAATGCCTGTTTAGCCATGGCTGCCTGGTATGAGTTGCGTGGTGACTGGTTATGTTCTGGGTACGGAATTGTTGAAGCGCATATGCCAAGAATCGTGTAGGTAGCTATTTCCACATGGGTGTTGTCAGGTTGAATTTGGTCAAAGGTCAAAGCGATGTAAGCGTTTTCTTCTTCCTCAGCATCCAAATACTCAACTAAACCGTTCTTGACGAGGTCTTCCCAAGTCCACTCGCCTAAACCGATTTTCTCCATGTGCTTTGGCTGAAGTTTCGCAACCCCGTTCTCAACGATTATGAGTGGGCGTCGAACTCTGCCTTCGTCGCAGTTAGCGTGCAATTCTTCGTTTTCAGTCATCATCTTTGTAAAGTATGTTACGTTGGCTTCAGTTGAGATTTCGCCTGTTCTTCTTTTCTCGCGGAACGACTTCACAATCTCCGATGCATTGTTGCAGTACCCGATGATGTTTCCGTCAACGAAAACTTTAGCTCCTGCAATGCGCAGTTCATTGGATGCTTCTCCAGCTGGAACAGTGCCCATTTCGAAAAGCAGCTGCCTAACTCTATCTGGATTTACGCCGACGGCGATTGAAGCGGACAGAGCCAAGTTTTTGACGAGACCGCAGTTAGAGCCTTCAGGCGTTTCGTTTGGACAGAGGCGTCCCCAGTGGGTTGGGTGCAAGTCTCTGGCTTCGAAGTTAGGTTGGCTTCTGCTTAGAGGTGACTGTAGCCTGCGTAGGTGGCTAAGAGTTGAAATGTAGTTTGTTCGGTCAAGAAGCTGGGTGATGCCGACTCTTCCTCTGTCCCCAGTTGCCTGTTGCCAAGGCATGTTGGAACCGTTCGGTGATTATTCCGGGGCGAACGGCTGCTGAAACGGTTATGATTGGTCCTTTAACGCCTATGCGTTCAAGCTGGTACTTTATGTCTCTTGTTAAGTTCCTAAATGAAACACGGAAAAGGTCTGCGAGAAGCGGTCCGCCTAGTCGCAGTCGCTTGTTTTTGAAGTGGTCTTTATCGTCAGGTTGCCTCTTGCCAGTTTTTAATTGGAGAACACGGTAAGCCATTTCGCCGAGGAAAATTGCTTTTTCTTTGCGGTTCTTCTCGCTTCTGCCAAGGTGCGGTAAAAAGTTTTTGTCGAGGGCTGTTTCAGCTTTTTGCAGTCTGTACTCTTCCACTTGCCCGTGGGCGACTCGGTTGCCGATGAATAGAACTGCGTCTGCTGGGTGTGTCGACGCCGATGGCTTTTTCGAATGAGGCTGCTAGTTGGCTTTGCATTTCGCTGTCAAGTGAAACTGCTTCTGCGATTTCCTTGTCTTTTTCTAAGCTGAGCGCACGCATGATGACTACGAATGGGATTTCTGTTGGGTACTCCTGGCATGGTGACGTAGATTGCGTCGTCTGATTTGAGTTTGAGTTCGATTCGTGCTCTGAAGCCGACGGTGGTTGAGAAGATTTTTGCTTGGTAAACAGGTGATGTGCCTTTTTCGTCTATGTCTACTATTACTCGGTTTGGGGCGAGGTCTTCCATGGCGACTATGACGCGTTCTGAGCCGTTAACGATGAAGTATCCGCCTTGGTCGTCTGGGTCTTCGCCTGCCGCGATGAGTTCTTCTTTGGAAAGCTGTGAGAGGAAGCAAAGTTTCGATTTCAGCATGACAGGGATGTTGCCGATGTAAACCAGCTCGGTGTCCTGTTCTCTGCCGTCGATAACGGGGGTCATTTCCAACGCGATTGGGGCTGAATACGCCAAGTTTCTGAGGCGGGCTTCCATGGGGTAAATTTCATGTTTGGTGCCATCTACTTCGGTTACGTATGGACCGGTTATTCTTGATTGGGGGTCAATTACCCAGATTTGTCCGAGTTTTACTTTGTAGGGGCTTTCTGGGACTTCGATGGGGATTTCAGCGACTTCATCTGTGACTTCCTGTAAGCCGTGGTCGATGAATTCGTTGTAGCTGTCAAGGTGCTGCCTAACTAGGCCTTTTTCTTTGAAAAAGGTTTTTAATAAATCATGGATATCTTCTTTCTGGATAGTTGCGGTCACTTCAACACTTCTCCAATAATTTTAACATATTGTGATATAGTTAGGTCTGTTTTGTTCAAGCTTTCAACTCCAAAGATACGGGGATTATCCAACTTGAAAAAGGGTTCTCCTAACTTTTCTAAAGGCACAAAGACATGCTACGCAGCATACTAATAAACCTTACCATACACATTAAGCCTAAGACAAAGGACGCCTAAACTTTCATAGAGCTTACGCACTAAAAAGTTTTTCTAACTTGCCGCTGCAAAAAAGAAAAAAAGGAACGTTGGATTTTGCTGTTAATTCGAAAAATGCTTTTGTTATTGTGGAAATTTTGAGTCGATGGTTTTTTGATTATTTTTTAAGTTGCGACTTTTGTTTTGGTGAAAGTTGCGACTTTCCGCCTTGGCGCTTTGTGTTTTAGGTTGCTTTTTTGGTTTGGGGCTTGAAGGTGTTTGTGGAGTGCCCATTTGGGATGGGCGCTTTGCGACTTTGTATGTTGACTCAACATAGGCGGCATTGTCGCTTATTGTCGGATATGGGCGGCTGAGGCGTCTAAAGATTGCTTTGGCATGTTGAATTGCTTGTTTTTTGTGGCGTTCTTTGTTTCGAATTTAGTTGCAGTTAATGGACGACTCACATCGTGTGAGCTTGCCTTATACTAGATGAACCATCAGGCGCATTACTTCAAAGAAATTGAGTTTTCGGAAAAGTAAAAAAATCGATTACCCCTAATATCGTGGTTGGAATCTTTTACTCCGCGATTAAAAGTTCTTTTTCTCTGGCGCACTATGAAGCCCATTAGAAAACTAACGACAAAAGCATCTAACTGATTATTCGAATTTTCTTTTGTGTTATAATAATGAGTTGATTATGTGTTTCTTTCAAGTTTATTTTTTGGTGCGCTCGTGTTAGCGTTTCGAGGATAGCAGCCGGGGTTGAGTGTCTTACTCTAACAACTATGACGCCAAGGGTACCTTTTGGGGAGTTATGATAAATTTGGGCAAAGTCAGTATCAAGTGTGAGAATAGTCATGTTATTTTTTGCAGCGTAATCAGCAATTCCCTGGTCATTTGCACCCTTAAGGCTCGTACCCGAAACACTCAGCATATCGAACCCTTGTTTCTTTAACCATTCTTTGATATCCCTTGTTACGCTTTCGTCAACGAGCAAATAAGGCAATTATTCACTCAACTCAAATAGTAACTGTAATTTGGCGATCAAGGCATTTTGAGGCATAAAGAAGAGCAGCTTTGACATCTTTCTTCGTTAGTGAAGGATATTGATCAAGAATCTCTTCTTCTGTCACTCCATTAGCTAAAAATTCGATAATAAGATAGACTGGAATCCGTGTGCCCTTTATGACAGGTTTTCCTACAAGAATTTGAGGGTCTGTAACAATCCGATTCATAAGATCTTCCATGCAAACACCAAATGAATCAGTATTGCATGATATATTATAAATTATTCCTAACAAAGTCGTGAAATAGAAAAGGTTCCAAGACGAAAACCACTATAGTGGAATATTGGGCTGCGGTGCAGAGTACCAAAGAAACTTAAAGGATATTTAAGAAAACTAACCTGCGACTCGCTCGGGAAATATTTGGGATTTTTGCAATTAGTATCTGGCTATTTTGTATCGTTTTCTTCCCAGTTGCCGCTGCCTCTTTTGCTGCGCCTCAGTCAACGGAGAATTCGCTGTCTTCACCTCATAAATGGTGGGCTCGCCAACTTTGTTCCCGAAAAAATCGCGTTTCTGAACAACAAAGTCGCCGCCTTCCCGGATTTTTGTGCAGTCGTGTCCTTGCATGGCTTGGTCAAACGCGAAACGGTCTCGGGCGATGTTGCCTTTGGCGCGTTTGCTTGATTGGTTGAATCTTTTGGAAACTTTGCCCAACTTTGAAGGGTCTTTGGCTGATTTCTTGCTCAACACTCGCCAACTCAGTTGCCATTTACTGATGAAGCTTCATTAAAAAGGTGCCGACCAAAGCACGGCGTCTAAGGTCACTTGCGTTTAAAAAGGGTGTAGTAAGAATATGCGGCGATGACACAGCCGCAGGCTGAAACCGTCGCGCCCACATCCACGTAAATTGTGTTTTCCAGCTGAGAAATCCAGTACTGAAACGCAATATTCGACCCCGAAATCAATTCCACACCAGAAAAAACCATCACCGTCGCAATCATCAGGTATGCTACGCTTCGAGGGTTTGCCGCCATGAAAAGGAAATGTCTCCGCAAAAGAAATGCCCCTGCAACCGCTGACGCAGCCCCTACCGCGATAATTACAAAGCTGAGGAAATAGCCTAAGAGCGAGGAAACGACCACAACAAGCGCCACCCCAAACAAAAGAAGAAGCAAACCGAACACCTGAAAAGAAAAACCCCAACGTGCATACCTCTCGGCTGGGGCAAGACCTCTTCTCAACTGCAACATTCCAGCGATGGGCAGCAAAAGACCGATTAAGACCAAGCCGCCTGCGCCAACAATGGCCGCTGCAGGAACCCCGGACGCGCCGTTAAAGGTTAGAACCGCAACTAACGCGACCGCCGCAGCTGAATAACCAGCGACTATTAGTCCCCAAACCTTGGACCCAGCCCCCGAACCAGACGGAAAAATCGATGCGCCCATTCAATTGCCCGTCCTGCATTTTTCGAAGAAATTCACCATATCTTGAGCGATTTGTGTTAGACTCGGATTGATTGGCTGCGAACCGACCTGCGTGAACATATGCCCCATATTCTGGACCAAGATAAGTTGAGTTGGGTCTTTGGCTGCGGTGAGGTCGTTGTAGAGCTCAATTGACTGTGACTGGGGAACGGTAGTGTCTTTGACGCCTTGAATAATCAGAGTTGGCGGGGCATTTGCGGCGACGTAATGTGTTGGGCTAGCTAACAGCAGATTGGTCGGATTGCTGCCGAAGACCTTTTGAGGTTGTGAGTAAGACTGGAAACTAGTCAGGTCAGCGGGACCGAACATATCCACCACGGCGGTTACGCTGCTAGATTCGTTTAGGTACGGACCGACGTCGAACTGCGAGTTAGAACCAGTCAAAGCTGCGATTGCGGAAAGCTCGCCTCCCGCGCTGGTGCCGAAAAGAAAAATCTCGCTGCCGTTAAAACCGTAAGTTTGTGCGTTGGCACGAAGAAACCTGATTGCACACTTCAAATCCTCGATTTGAGCTGGAAACTTGTACTGTGGAGCAAGACGGTAATTCACGCTTGCAACTGCATACCCCGCTGAAGCGAGGGCGTTGAGGAAGACCGGGTTGATATTTGCCTTGTCGCCCGCGGTCATTCCGCCTCCGTGGACAAAGATTGCAAGAGGTAGCGGATGCGTAGCCGCTGCGCTTGGGATGTAAATGTCTATGGTTTGCGAGCCAGAGTAAGTCACGTCTCGGTAGGTGACACCAAGAGTAAATGCGACTACTGGTATCTTGTTCGATACAATTACTCCGTTAATGGTGTACGCAGAATAAAGGCTGATTAAAATTATCGCGACGATGCAGATAACTGCGGGAATCTTGGGGATTCTCATGCCGTATGAATCAAGCGATAACAGGGTATAAAAAGCGTATGTCTATCTTCCGTTTACATCAGTTGTGAAAATGACAACGATTATTGGTCAGGCACTGTTGCGTCAGCGAACCAAACGTTTTCTAGCCAGCAAAAGAACCAACGCTGCCACAACTACGACACCACAAGAATCGCCGCGGCTGCAATCTCGAGGTTTGGTTGGATGATGGTGGCTTTGGAGTCGGGGAGTTTGAAGGTGATATAGAGGGCGAAACTACGGGCGAATTTGTGGGAGTTGGGGTTGGCGTGGGGGTGGGTGGGTAGGTTGGATGATAAAACGGGGTGGGCGTTGGAGTGGGTTGAGCGTAGGCTAACGTTTGATTATTTCAAAGGGTACTTTTCCTTTTCCGCCGCGGGTTTTTTGGGTTATGAGGATGAGCAAGTTGGGGTCTATTTCGTATCCTACGCTGTTCCGTTCGCACTGCATCGCCACTTTGGCTGTTGTTCCTGAACCGACGAATGGGTCAAGCACCGTGTCGCCTTCGATACTGAACATTTTGATGAGGCGGGCGGCTATTTCGTCGGGGTAAGCTGCGGTTCTCCGCTCCAAGTCACTTGCCATCTGCCGCTGACCTTTCAGAGCCCAAATTTGGCTGAACCATTCATCCCGCTGAGGCTTAGAAAAAGCACTTCTGTAACGCACCTTGTCGTGGGGCGGAAACTTGCGTAGGTTGCCCTTGCGAAAAAGCAGGATAAACTCGCAGTCCAAAGTCACGTAAGCGTTCGGAGGCAAAAAACCAGAGCCCAAAAAAGCCCCTTTGCCCTTGTACTTCGGCTTCGTCGTAGGCTTCTTCCAAAGAATATACGGCAACGTTGTAAACCCAGCTTTTTCGCATATCTCCATTACTCGGGCATGGTTAGGGAAAAGCTGGAATCTGCCGTTTAAACGGCGGGTTGCGTCGCCGATGTTTATGCATGCTATGCCGCCGTCAACGAGGACACGGAAGGTTTCCCGCCAAACTTTGCCAAGGTAATCATGCATGGCATCGTAAATTTGCGTCACCGTTTCCGCCTTGCCGTCGGCTTCCAGTTCACGCCAGAGAGCGGCGATTTTTGGGTCGGCTTCACAGAAAACTTTGTCCCACATCTGAATCATGGGGTAAGGCGGCGAAGTAACCATCAACTGAACGCTGCCGTCGGCTAATTCAGGCATCCGCCGGCTGTCGCCGACGATTATCTTGTGTTGAGTAGGCATCTTGTTCCCGTATGTATCGGAGCACGAACGCTTTTACTTTTGCGGTTCCACCGAGCAACCAACGCAGAAACGGGAAACCCAAAATAACCGAACTGAGTTTTATCCTTAGGCGAAAACATGACCAGCCACAAACAGGAAATATCATGGGACCTAACCGAGCTTTTCCCCAGCCCAAACGACCCATCAATAGAGAAGGCAACAAATGAAGCAAAAGCTTCAGCCGAAAAAATCGAAAAGGATTACCGAGGCAGAATCGCCCAGTTTGACGCAGCCCAACTGCTACATTGCCTTCGGGAACAGGAGGCGCTCTACCTTAAGCTGGAAGATATTTCGCTGTTTGCAAGCCTTTCCTTCTCAGCTAACATGACCTTGCCCGAGACACTGACGCTTTATGATAGGGTAAGCAAGTTTGAGGCGGAGTTAGGCAAGAAGCTGGCGTTTCTCTCGCTGGAGTTGGGTGCTCTCTTAAAAGCCAAGCCCGAATTGGTTACAGACCCCGTTTTGGTTGATTACCGTCATATGCTGCAACGTGTCCAGAGACGTGTACCCCACCAGCTAAGCGAAGTTGAAGAGCAGCTAATCATTGAGAAGGACCAGTTCGGGATTCAGGGTTGGGAGGAACTGCAGAGTAAATGGCTCAACACCCGAATGTTCGAAGTCACGGTGAAAGGCGAGAAAAAAACTCTTAATTACGGCGAAGCCAACGGGCTGCTGCCTAATCCTGACCGAGCAACACGGGAATCAGCTAACCGCTCAATCTACGGGTCACTGGGCAAAGACGGCGAAATCTTCGCATCGGCGTTGCGGAACATCTGCAATGACTGGGTAACAATCTCCAAACGTAGAAAATATGCGTCGCCGATGGAGTCAAGCCTTCTAAACAACGACACCGAAGAAACCGTGGTTAACAACCTGCTAAATGCAATGGAAGAAAACGTTGGAGTCTACCGTCGTTACCTTAAGTTGAAGGCGAAGCTTATGGGGCTGCCTCAGCTGGGCAACCATGACATAGTTGCGCCTCTTCCAAATTCAAATGAGGAGAAATTCACCTTTGAAGAAACAAGAAACCTGATAGTTAAGGCATACAGCCAATTTGACCCGCAATACGCCTCAGCAGTGAAAGAAATGTTTACCCGACGCCGAATTGACGCGGCGCCAAAGTTTGGGAAACGCAACGGCGCTTTCTGCGCGAGCTGGTACAACGGCAAATCCGCTTTTATCCTGCAAAGTTTCAATGGTGCCTTAACCGATGTTTACACTTTGGCGCATGAATTGGGACACGCCACCCACGACTACTACATGTCACGAAGCCAAACCCTAATGAACACAAACGTAACCTCAACCGTCGCGGAGACCGCCTCAATCTTTGGCGAACTCCTCCTAACTGACCTTTTCTTGGGGGAAGCAAAATCAGAGGCGCAGCGAAAAGCTGTTCTCTGCTTCGTCTTGGATGAGGCGGGGATGACGGCGTTTCAGGTTACCGCGCGGGTGTGGTTTGAGCAGGCACTCTACAAATCAATTCAGAACGGCGAATACCTCGATTACCCAACCATCTGCAGGCACTGGACATCGGCGCGTGACCGAATCTTCGGCGACGCAGTCACCTGGCTGCCTGAGATGGAGGCAGAGTGGACCATGAAACCGCACTATTACATGGCAAACTACCGTTTCTACAACTACCCCTACGTGTACGCCCAAATGTTTGTCTACTCCCTGTACGAACGGTACCTGGAAGAAGGCAAAACGTTCGCGCCTAAACTTGTGAAAGCACTGTCGGCAGGCAGCAGCTTTTCACCTGTGGAAATCGGCAAAATCGTCGGCTTAGACGTGGCGGACCCTGCTTTCTGGAGGGGCGGCTTAAAAGTGTTTGAACGCTTCATAACCGACCTTGAAAAATTGACAACATAACATAGTTTTTATTTGAAAAGCAAGATTTTTTTAACCACATCTATTCCTTTTTCGGTTATAATATAGTCTCCTTTGTTGTCCTCTTGAATAATTAATCCTGACCCGAGAAGCTTTTTTAGGTGAAAAATCAGGTGCCCACCTTTGAGGTTGCTTATTTGGGAAAGTTTTGAAAAACTTTTCTTCCCCTCATAAATGCCAAGAAAAATCGTTAATCTTGTAGAATTAGCGAGCGGTTCCAGTACCGTACCAACTAAACCATTAACGTCTATTTGCTCGTTGTTTTGGTCGTCAGGTGCCTTTTCGACCAGAACGACTGTTTGATAAGATCTTTTTTGCCTTTTAAGTTTTTTTCCGAAATTCTGGTGGCATTTTTCGCAGGGTTTTCCTTTGGTTTTTTCGGCGGTTTCTGTGATTTTACTTATTTTGGAATCCAAGTCTGCTATGGCATTTTCAGGTTTGGCTTCTTGGGTCATGGTTAGGTTTTCTGTGGCTATTGCTCTGAAAGTTTCGACGCATTTGGAGTGGTTTTGGCATTGGGGGTTGATTATTTCTTCTAAGTCTTCGCCTAGTTCGTCTTGCATTTGTTTGGCGTAAAGCATGAGGCGGTTTTGGCTTAAGGCTTGTTCGACTGCTTTTACGCGTTCTTTTAGGATTGAGCCTTCTAGTGGGTTAGTTCGGTTTTGAGGTTTTTTACTTCTGCTTGCAGTTGGTTGACTGCATCTAGGATTGTTTGGTTGCCAATGTTTTGGGGTTTTTGCATGTTTTCGCCGCTGGATTTAGGTATATTTTTATGACCTAAAACTATATAAAATTTCCTGCCAGCTTACCCTTCAGCAAACCAAACCAACAAGGAGGTGTCTAAACGCCAAAAATCATAGTAGCATACCACTCCAAAACAGGAAACACCGAAAAACTAGCCCAACTAATCGCTGAAGGCGCCAAAACCGTCAAAAACACAACCGTCGAAATAAAAAAAGTCGAAGAAGTAAACGTGAAAGAAGCCGTACAAGCCGACGCATTCGCTTTCGGATCCCCTACCTACTTCGGCATACTATCAGGCCCACTGCTTACATTGCTCACAGAATTTTACTTCAACAAAGACAAGATGGCAGGCAAACCTATAGTGGCATTTTCAACAGCAGGCGGAGGCCAAGCCCAAGGAGTCCAAAGCATCGAAAGCATCGTCAAAGCTTTCAACCCAAAACTTATCTCAGGAATCGCCACCAAAGGAGCCCCTTCCGCGGCAGATAAGGAGCAAGCAAAAGCAATCGGAGAACAACTCGCCAAAGCAGCAGCATAAAAAGAGCCTACCGCAAGATTTCCGCAGCCACCAATTCCTTACACCTTTTTTTTTGGGTTTAGCGCTGATGGAATGATTAATAAGAAAGAAAAACGGAGAAGTCTGTACTTACTGGTGTGCTGCGGTAACCAAGCCAGGTCAAAGGTGAAGGACTCAAGATCAAAACGTTTGGCCGGCAAAGGCCTCGATGGGAAATCCTTTCCCTCAGGGGTTCGCAGGTTCGAATCCTGCCCGCAGCACCAAAACTTTAATCCCATAAATTATTAAGGAAATTTAATGTGAGGAAATGTAGTACTTATGTAAGTTAGAAATTTCAGTCGGCTATTTGTCGCCGCTGATGCAAACTGACCATCTTATTAGTTTTAGCTTGGTGTTATTGTGATGTTAAGGGGAAGATCGATTTTTTCGGGCTTCTTCTTGCTTTCAAACCTTTTTCTGAAATTCAATATCACTATTCCAACTACTTCACCCGTCGCAGGGTCACATCGAACGGCGACGTCGTTTTTGAGCTCTTTCGTGACAGCTTTTTTCGGCTCGCCTATAGTAATGTCTAATACATCGCCGTCTTCGTCAAAGAAGAAGTTTATTCTCCTGTCCAAATTTCATCACCCATCTTAATTTTGTCTGTGAAATAACTCGTAATCACAGTTCCGTGGTTATTGAATAATCTCACGCCGACCATTAAATATTTCCGACCTACAGGTGTCTTACTAAATAGCCTATAGAACAACCAGACCTTGTCTTCATACATACTCTTCCGAATTGCTGTGGGTTAACTAGTGTTTCTTTAATCTTCTCGAACTCACCCGAAACCTCAGGATGTCTTTCAGAAATATGCTCATACCCATTTGTTGTCAGGGCAATCTTTTTTGAGAGCTTCGAGACAACTTCAAAGACAACTTCGCTCATGGCTTCACCAAACATTATTAGCATTTATATGTTATCTGTTTTACGGGTTAGGCGCAGCTCAATAAATCGCGTTTTTTGTGCCCTTGAACACATATGTCGGATAGCTGATGTTACAAAGTGCTCACTAAAGGTTTTAGGCTATGTTGACGAGAGGCATATTCTACAGGAATTTTGAGAGGGGTAAACATCAAAAGTATGCCCTCCCACGTTTTTTCAAAATAGCATTTTTCTTTCAATAAATTCGTTTCCTTGAAATCAGCAAGGCAAGTATAGTCAAGAAAACATCAATTATGTAAAATTTTGGATTTTCGGTTGTTTTGAGAAAACAACATTTCGCTACCAGATAGGAATGAAAAAACCATGAAAAATGTCCAAATTATCCCCCAGAAGGTAAAATGGTGCCATATGAGATTTCGACAAATTGCAGCTCACACATCGGCTTTGACTGGGCGCCCAAAATGGATAGCCTTTCCTTCAGGGGTTCGCAGGTTCGAATCCTGCCCGCAGCACCAAACGATTTTTCAGCAAGATAAGGCAATCAGGAAGTTTTAATACTGTAGGAACTCGTAAATAGGATATTGGTGGAAACGGTTGGTCGAAGTAACATTCACCGACGAGGACAAAAAGAACCTTAGGGTTATAGCGGAAGAGTTGCCGAAGCTTCGCCTAGTAGTCGAAGAGTTATCAGAAACTCTTGAAGTGCTTAGCGACGAGAAACTGATGAAGAGCATTGATAGGAGCCTTAAGGACCTCAGAGAAAACAAAGTGCTTAGCTACAAAAAAATGCTCGAAGAGCTGAGCATCGATGAAAAAGAACTTTGAGCTCATATTCACCAGAGAATTTCTCAAAAGGCTCAAACGCCTGGATAGGCAAACCCAAATCCGAATCCTAAGCGAATTAAAAATTTTGGAAGAGGAGCCTTTTGCAGGCAAACAATTAGTCGGACGTTTAGCCGAGCTTAAATCTTTTCGAGTAGGTGATTACAGAATAATTTACCAACATTCCGAGCAAACAATATTTATACGAACTATTGGCCACCGCAAAAAAGTCTATGATAAATAACCTAATTCTGCCCAAAGGATTTCGAATTCGAATCTCGTCTGCAGCACCAAAATTTAGATTTTTTGATAGGAAAATTTTAGTAACCCCAACCCATGTACGAGGTAAGCGTTCGCTTGGTGGCTGAGTTGGTTAAATCAGTCTTGACAGAGCAGGATAAAAGAGACCTCAAGGTGATAGCTTCGGAGCTAGCAGAAATTCGCAGGCTCTTTGAAAAAGTTGCCGAAACCCTGGTGAACCTAAGCGACAAAGAACTGTTGAAGTATTGTGACGCGGGCAAAGATAGCGGTGTAAAAGAAAAGCAAGTCGAAGAATACAGAGAAAAACTGGAAAAACAACTCGACGACGCAGAAAAAGAAATTAGATGATAAGTTGACTTAGCCAGAGGAAATATCAGCCTGCATTGGTCCCGTTTTCCAGCGTGTGTTGTGGCGCCGCTTGGCTCTGAAAAGTTGGCTAAAGACCCGCCCGCGTGAGGTTGGGCACCGAAATGTACACGAACTATCTTTGGTCTCGGGTTACCCTGAAGCCACGTAGGTCACAGTGAATTCGGCGCCGTCAGGCGTTAGCTCGGAGACGTCGGTAAGTTGCACCGCTGGGTTTGCTGGGGAACCTGAAGTGTACATGTCCAGCGCCTGCAAAGAAAAGTTGCCGAGGATGTCGGTGAAAGAGCCGATGGTTGCAGTGCAGTTTGTGAAGGTCACTGATGTAAAGTTTGCAAGCGTAGAAATTTGTTTGTTATTGAAAACCAAAATGGTTGGTCGCTCCACTATCCATTCGGCGGTGAGTTGGCTTGAGTTGTAGGTAAAGGTGTTCTGGAACGTTTGGGGATTTGTGGTGTCAGTTATGTTGATGATCCACTGATTGGCTGTTCCGTTTACAAGTTGGATTGAAGCCTGCATCTGGTCTCCATCTGAAATAGCCATGGAAATGGGGATCGAGTCGTTTGGAAGAAGTTCATACCAAGCGGAGTAGGACGCTGAACCGTGCCCAAACCGAACGGTCCAATCTTGCTCGGTGCCGCATTGGATAAGCGTGGTGTCGTTGTTGTCTTGTCCACCTATCCCTACCCAGATAGCTGAGTACGTGGTTGTTGCGGATGAGTTGACCGTTGGAACCGTCCATGATGCGGTAACCGCTGTTACGGTGGGTTGCGGGTTTTGGAGGTCAGAGTAGGCGACGTAGCCTGCCCAGTTTAAGGATGCGGTTGAGTTTGGTGGAGGCGTCGGTGTGGGTGTAGGGGTTGGGGCGGGTGTAGGGGTTGGGGCGGGTGTAGGGGTTGGAGAGGGAGTTGGCGCTGCGGTTGGGATTGGAGTTTGAGTTGGCATGGCGGTGGGTGTAGGGGTTGAAGTTGGTGTTGAAGTGGGCGTCGATGAAGGGCTCACCGTAGGGGTAGCCGAAGGAGTTGGAGAGGGCGCCCCGCTGTTTTTCTCAGGGGTCGATTGCAACGCGAGGTATGTTCCCAAGCCATCTGCAATGGCAATCGCAATCAGAAGCACGGCAAGAACTTTGGCGGTTGTCGTCTGATTCAAGCTTTAGCCCTCATGTCGGTTCCTTTAGCCATTATTAATCAGCTATATTTCTTAATCTTGACTATAATTTAATCTTGATGTGAAGTTTTCTGCGGGTTGCCAAAAAGCAGGGCTGATGGCGCTTTTCTGAGGGGGTTTGGTGTGAATTTTGAAAAAAAGTTTTATAGTACAAGGTTGCTAGGATGCGTTATTGAATCTAATTCGGACAGGGAAGTTTGATGGGGAAGAGGATAGTTTATTTGTGTATTGCGTTGTTGGTGTTGTCTTTAGGTTTAGCTGCAGTTCCAAAAACGCTTAGTCAGGTAGATAACGTTAAAGTCATAAACTACAGTTGGTACATTGACCCAGAAGGGTACCTTGACGTTGTTGGACTCGTCCAAAACAATGGACCTAACACAATTCTAAACGTAACATTGGCTGGCACAGTGGTGGGTGCAGGTGACACGGATTTAGCAGATTCAGGGTCCCAAGTTTGGGTATCCTACCTTTTGCCCCAGCAACAAGCCCCATTCTATATGGAGTTCCCTTCGCCTCACAATGGCCCAGACACGGCTTGGTACCAAGCGGCTTCAGACGGTGAAATATCCGGTTTTTCCCTTAGAGTCGCCACTGCTGACCCGACAAGCAACTATCAGTACCAAGGCTTAGAGATTACAAGCCACAAAGGGTCAATCGGCACCACAGGAGGATACGCCGGGGCATACGTCGTTAACGGAGTAATAAAGAACACAGGCGACCAGTCAGCAACAAAATTAACCGTTGTCGCAGCCTTCTTCAACTCCACAGGCGCAGTGGTAGGTGTAGGATTTACAAATTACCTTGACCCCTCTGTTCTAGTTCCAGATAATACGACAACATTCCAAGTTGCCGCTTTAGATTTGAACCAGTCAGTTGTCCCAGCCGCTTTGCAAATCAAAAGTTATCAGCTTCTTGTTCAGACTTCAGGACCGATTCTTCAGGGAACCGCACCCATAGCATCTCCGCAACCGACAGGAACCACTGGACCAACAGAGAAATCAACTACTCACTCGTCTTCAAGTCCGAAATCTAACCTTTCAGACATCTTCCCGATCGCCATTGCAATAGTTATAGCCGTCGTTGTTTTGGTAGCTGTTGTCGCTGTGGTTAAGCAAGTCATGAATAGAAATGCAAGAAACCGCCAGAACCTCAAGCAAGCCAGAAAAGCCAAAAAACAAGACCCCGACTAAGCTGACGCAGAATTATAATCGGTATGCAAAGCTTGACGAAGCGTCGCAAGCCAAGCCGACGTTTTCTTTGCACCATTTTTTTAGCTGGCTGATTATTAACTGCGGCTTTTTTGTGATTTTGCAGTTTCCACCGACTATGTATCAGGTTACCCACAGGAGCTTGATGCGCCACATTTATAATAACCAGAAAGCAACCATAAAAAGAACCAAAAAACTTTTTTCTTTTCGGAACTTAATAAAACAATCTGGGCAAGCGTAGAAGGAAATCTATTCATAGAAACCGCCGAAACACACCGCATCACACTTGTTAACAAAATTTAACTCAATACCCTGTTTTTGGACGTTTGCTCATCAAATTACTAGTTGCGAGAAACGTAATTTCCGCAAGTTATAATAGCTAAAAAGACGCAGTCCTCTAGCCGTTGGGAAGAGCTAATCAACATGCTTATTCCTAACGCTAAATAAACACAAATAGGAGAAAAGAAAAAATTGCAATTGTCAAAAAATAAATCAATGGCTATTCTGATTGCAGCAGTTCTAACACTCTCTTTGGGAGCACCAATGATGCTAACCGCAAGTGCACACAACACTTCTACTGATAAAAGTCAATGGAACATCCCAACCTACGCGTACATTACAGCGACACCCAACCCAATCGGCGTCGGACAGACAATACAAGTTTACATGTGGCTTGACATGGTTTACGGAGCAGCCGGAGGATCAAGCGCAGCCATCTCAACCAACGGTTCAACCGCAAGCGCAGCTTTGCTATCAAACAGCTGGAGATTCCACAACTTCAACCTCACCGTCGTACCACCTAGTGGTTCACCGCAAACAACCATTTTCCCAAACATCATAGACTCAACATCATCTCAGGAAACAGGCTTCACACCCAGCACAACAGGCGTCTACACCCTAATCTTCAGCTTCCCAGGACAAATCTATGGAGCAAACGGTGACGGATACGAAAAATCAACAATCCTCGGAGATTATTACACCCCAAGCAGCGCACAAACAACAGTCACTGTGCAAGCAAACCCGATTCCAGCAGCAATCACCAGCGAACCATTACCGTCAGCTTACTGGACACGACCAATATACGGTGAAAACACCAATTGGTACGCGATTTCCTCAAACTGGCTAGGTTCAGGTTCAGCAGGCTACTCTGGTTCTGTTGGCCCAACCGAGTTATTCTACCATCCAGACGGCGTAGGATCTTTAACTTCACACATTATGTGGACACAGCCGCTTGAAATGGGAGGAGTCGTCGGAGGCCAATTCGGAGTTTCTGCACAGCAAAACAGCATCCTCGACACTAACTCGCTAGGAGTAGGCTACTTCGAAGGGTCTGCCTACGAACAAAGATTCGTTAACCCCATTATCGTAGACGGATACCTATACTTCACTGAACCAGTTGGATTCACCCAGCCAAGCGGCGGAGCAACAGTATGCGAGAACCTGCAAACAGGACAGATAGTTTGGAGCAGCACCCAAATACCATCATTGTCATTCGCCTACATCTACAACCTTTGGAACCCTGACGAACACGGAACCTTCCCACCAATCCTGTTCACATCAAACTTCGCAAGAGCTTTCGATGCATTTAACGGACAAGCATTGTTCAACGTTACAGGTGTACCTTCAGGCACCGCAATTGTCGGACCAGAAGGCGAACAACTCAAATACGTCTTAAGCGGCTCAGGCACAAACTATTACCTCAGCGAATGGAACTCATCAAAACTTTGGCAATACGACATTAACCCATACACAGGCGGCGGAAGCTTAGTTCCATCAATCATAAACTCAACCAACGGCCTCCTCACTTCGGCATTTCCAATTCCATACGCAGGCAGCACAGGCACCCTACCACCAGGAGCTCCAGCAGGCACAAGCAACGCAATACACTACGGAGACTCACTAGTTGTCAACGCAAACATACCCAAAAACTCAAATGCACTTGCAGCAGGCTCAACAACAACCCATCTCAAGGACATCAACCAAGATTCATTAACCACCTATGACTGGAACATTTCGATACCTTGGCGCAACACTATGACCACAACGCCATCAATAGTTGCAGCCAGCTACAACGACATAATGCTTCTCCGAAACGGCTCTTAGCAGGCGGCTACGCAGCAACAGGCACAGGAACACCTCAGACTCCTTGGACATACTTCGGCGTCGACGTTAACCGAGCAGACACCACATTCGGCCAGGTACTTTGGATGCAGACATACAACCCACCAGCAGGCAACATCACTGTTGTTCAGGGTCCAGTTGACTTCCAGACAAATGTCTTCATCTTGAACTACAGAGAAACACTACAGTGGGTCGGATACAGCATGACAAATGGAAACCAAATTTGGTCTCCATCCACACCGCAAGCATCCTTCGACTACTACGGCAGCCCAGGACCAGGAACCTTAGCAGGTGAAACAGCCTACGGCTACCTCTACAGCAGCTCATTCGCAGGCATATGCTACGCATACAACGACTCAACCGGCAAACTAGTATGGACTTACGGTAACGGCGGAGCAGGCAACAGCACCAACGCAGGATTAAACACGTTCTACGGCGACTACCCAAGCTTCATAATGGCTATCGGCAACGGAGTAATCTACGACGTAACAGTGGAACACACCATCTCAGACCCAATCTACAAGGGCGCAACCGCAGAAGCAATTAACGCAACCACAGGAAAAGAAATCTGGAAACTCTCAGCGTACGTTTCAGGCTCATTCACAGGCACAAGCTTCGCAATGGCAGATGGATACGCGACATTCTTCAACGGATACGACGACCAAATCTACACTGTAGGACAAGGACCCAGCTCAACCACAGTCACGGCACCAAACGTCGGCGTTTCAACAACATCACCCATAGTCATAAGCGGAACAGTAACGGACGTTTCAGCAGGAACACAACAGCTCCAGACAAAAGGCGACTTTCCAAACGGCGTTCCATGCTCATCTGATAAAAGCATGCAGGATTGGATGGCATACGTCTACCAGCAACAAGCGGAACCAACAAACTTCACAGGCGTCAAAGTCCAGTTATCCGTCTTAGACTCTAACGGAAACTACAGAGTAATCGGCACCCCAACAACAGACCAAAGCGGCACCTACAGCCTATCATGGACTCCAGAAATATCAGGCAACTTCACAGTCTACGCCAACTTCCTCGGCACCAACGGCTACTACCCATCATCAGCTGAAACACACATCTACGCAAGCCCAGCATCAGCAACACCGGCACCCACAGCAACACCGCTCAACGGAGTAGCAACTCAAGCAACAGTCGAATACATAGGCATAGCAATCATCATTGTCATCGTCATAATCGGCGCAATGACATTGTTGATGCTTAGCAGAAAGAAGCAATAAAGCCAAACAAAAAAACAACATCTCTTTTTCTTTTTTTTGTCAACCTCAAGGATTTTCTTCAAAAAGTAATAAAGCCTGTTTTTTTTAGCATCGGCGGTTGAGTTATCAAGGAACCAAGTTTCCACTGCAAGATAAGGGTCATAAAAGTGTGCATACAACGCAGTTGTCTCAACGGGCTGTTTTCTCCTCGAACATTCTTTTCAAATTCTGACTTCCGTTATCCAACAAAATGCAGAGCCGAGCGCAAAATTGAAATGAGTCAATCAAAGCACAGAAAAAGCGCAGAGTCGGTTTAAGGTTTTCACTGGGTTAGAATTGAAAATAAAAAAAAGAAAGATGGTTTTTTTGTTGTGTTTGATTTATGGGTGTTTCCTGAGGATTAGCAGTGTAGCGATAGCTAATGCAATGACCATTACGATTATTGCAGCAGCTATGTACATTGTCAATTCTGAGGTGTTGACTAAGTTTCCGATTGGTGAAGCGGTTGGTGCTGGTGTTGCTCCTGCTGGGGCAACTGTGAATGCAGTCTCTGTGTTTGCTGGCCAGTATGATTGTGTGCCTGCGAATGAAGCGTAGACTGTGTATTTGCCTGAAATTTCGGGGGTCCATGTATAGCTGTAGAATCCAAGTGCGTCTGTTGTAGCTGTGCCGATTGTTCGGTAGTTGCCGTTAGAGTCTAGAACGCTTAGTATAACTGGGACTCCTGTTACGTTCGTTGGACATGGTTGCTGCATGTATACGTATTCCATCCAATCACTCATGCTTGAGTCAGCAACGCACGGCACTCCTTGTGGGAAGTCCGCTGCCTGAACTGCCTGCTTTGTGCCTGGTGAAATGTCCGTGACCATGCCGGTGATCAGTATGTCATTGCCTTTTGTTGTGCCACTGTTTTGAACTGCCGCTGTTATTTGGCTGGGTCCTCTGCCGAAGGTGTAGACTTTTGCGTCATACGAGTTCCACGACACTAGATAACCGTCTCCGATTGCTCCTTCGCCTCTGCCGCTGAAACTTAGTATGTCCCAAACTGGTTTTCCTGTGGTTGCGTTAAGCGCAAGCCTAGTTGCGTTCTCGAAAAGCGGTGGGTCGTACATACGCGACAGCGAGAAGAATAGTTCGCCGCCCGCAATGCTTGCCGAGCCGAACTGCCAAATCGGATAGATACCGTAAGGCGTATTATATCCAGCGCTTGGAGAAGAGTACACCCAAGCAATCTTTCCGGTCACCAAGTTGATAGCCGTGCAGTAGCCGCCGAGGTCAAATGTGTATACGTTTCCGTAAGCAATATCGGCCGCCTGCGATAGGGTGCTCAAAGCGTTGAACGGAAGCTGCGTTGGTCCCCACAGTAATGATCCGTTCGTCATAGAGTAGCCGTATTCTGTGGTTGCGTCTTTGTCTTCTAGAATGTAGACATCTTGACCAGCAGTTAGGACTTGGTCGTAGTGATAAGCGGGTATCGTGACATTGTGGATCCATAGCTGTTGTCCTGTCAAAGCGTTGTATCCTGCTTCCACAGCATAGCCTGCAGAGTCGTAAGTTACCAGCGAGGGGGCGGATCTCAGCAGTATTACATCGTGTGTGATTCTTGAGATGCTGAACGCGGGGCTGATTGCGTTCCCATTGAATGTAGTTGGCAAAGTCACGTTCCATTGGGTGCCTCTGGACCAGGCAACGGTGCTTGGTGGCCGCAGCATTTCTGGATTAACTTGGTTTCCCCAGCATAACGTTGAGTTCCACATGGTCAGGTTGCCTGAGCCTACATAGTAGCCTAGTATGGTTCCGACGGTTGAGTCCTGCGGGTTGTTGTCTTGGATGTAGCTTGCGGTGCCTACGCCAGTGATGTTGCCTATGTACATTCCGTTGAAGGCAGAATATAGGCGCCAGGTGGTTCCAGAGGTGCTGTATAAGACTGCCATTGAACCGTATTCCTGCATCGAGTGACTCGCTACAACTTCGCCCATCCTTAAAGACTCGGCGCCTGTTTTGCCTCCAATGTCCAAGTTTGGATTTTGCGATGCTGCCAAACCCGTCGGCGCTGCGCTGATACCGGGGGATACTTGCCACACTGTTTGACCTGTTGCCAAGTCTATGGCTTCCCAGTATGCTTGGTTGTTGCTTAGGGTGTTGTAGTCACCGTAGATGAGCATTCCTTGCATGATGATTGGCTCGAAGAAATCGCTGATGATGGTGGTTGTCATGAAGTTGTGCATTTCGTCGCCTGGAATTGGCCCGCCAATTTGACCGCCGAGATGTGGTCGCCTTTGACCACATGATGTGTGCCGTAGTTGGCGCAGTGGTGTAGGGGTTAAAGTTGCCTGAGGCATCATAGTCGCCTGTGACAGCGAAGGTTTCAGGTGCTAAACCTAGCCAGTTCCCTCCGAGGACTGACCAACCATAGTTTGTAGCTTCTATTGGGAAGTCCCAATAGCAGTTGGTAATGGTGGACTTTGAACTGTAGGGATTGGTGCTTGTTGTACCGTGATGGAATCGATTTGGCTCACGGATGGGAGCTCTATGTCTCCCTTATATGTTGTTCCATAAGTCAGTGTTTGTCCGGGTAGTTAGCTTGGAATGTGTAGTTGCCCAGTTGGGTAGGTGTGAATTCAAGTGAGGGGATGCCACCTGTCGTGTCAGCCGTATATGGTCCCATGTGAGTCACGGCCCCGTTTGGTGCTGTAATATTGATTGTTATCCCTTGTATAGATCGCCTACGCTGTTCATGCTGCTGTAGCGGTGGGTTTGCTAAGGAAAACCTGCATGTAGATTGGCTGGCCACGCCGACCGGGTTCGGTGAAACCTGTATTTCTAGGAATGTGGGAATAGATACTACAGTTGCATGTGTGACTGCAAGTGCAGACATCGAAACCGTTAGCAAAGCAATTAAAGCAATTGAAGCGATTTTGTCCTAGAAATTGTATTTTTCATTTCTTTTTTCTCCCTTAAATTTTTATATTGAGCAATAAGCTTAATAAGCCCTTGCCCAATGGTCGTCCTCTGTGATGGCTTAATCTTAGTATTTAAGATTTGTGTATAACCGTATTTAGCCTTTTTTACCGATTTTACCGCTTTTTAGGGGATAAAAATGGTGGAAAAAACTTATAAATTTGCCGATAAAATCAGTTTAAGGCGATTTTGTCTGGATATAAAGATAATTACGCTTCAAATTCACTGAGCCACAAACAATCATGTTTCGCCCCCTAAAAAGAGAGAAAAAGACTCAATAATTATGTGAGGAGCTTGCTATTTCTTTCCAAGTTCTTCCATGATTTCTTTTGCCCTGTCGACTCGAACTTTTCGTTCCTTAACCATCCGTCAGCCACTAAGTCGACCATTTTGTCTTTTGCGCCCGCTGTGATTGCGATGTTGCTTGCATGAAGAGACATGTGTCCTCGCTGGATGCCTTCGTTTGCCAACGCTCGAAGTGCACCAAGATTTTGGGCTAAGCCAACTGAAGCCAAGACTTCCGCGAACTCGTTCGCTGTTTTAACTCCGAGGATTTTCATGGCTACGCGGGCTACGGGGTGGGTTTTTACTGCGCCGCCGATTAATCCTACAGCCATCGGCAATTCGATGACGCCTTCCAAGTTGCCGTCCACGTTTTTTGTCCATTTTGAGATGCTTGTGTAAGGTCCCTTCAACGCGGCGTATGCGTGTGCTCCAGCTTCGATGGCGCGGTGGTCGTTGCCTGTTGCCAAAACGACTGCGATGATGCCGTTCATGGCGCCTTTGTTATGGGTCGCTGCACGGTAAGGGTCAGCGGCGGCGAAAGCCGAAGCGTAAGCGATGCCGTCAACAACTGCCTCTCCGCCCAAGGCTTCTTTGGGTATAGTGCACCAAGCCTTCGCCATCCGTCTAGTGGCAAGGTTAGAGATAATACGCAGGTAAACGTGACCGCCAGTTAACTGCTCAATTTGGGGCGCCACAGCTTCAGCCATGGTGTTAACGGCGTTTCCGCCCATTGCATCGCGGCAGTCAACATAAAGCTCGACGATTAGCATTTGCCCCATGGTTGTTTCGATGATTTTTGCGTCTAAGTCTTTGGCTCCGCCGCCGAAAGAGTTCAGCACTGGGTCTTGGTCATTGGCTTTTTTAAGAATCTCCGCTTTAGCATCCAAAACCTGTTTTTTCGCTTGTACCGCGTCTTTTAAGCGGACAACTTGAACTTGCCCAATCATGACTGGCGCTGTGCTGCTTGTGTGGAAGCCTCCGCCGTCACGGACCATTTTTGCGGCGTAGCAGGCTGCGGCGATGACGCTTGGTTCTTCAGTCGCCATCGGGATAAGGTAGTCTTTTTCGTTAATTTGGAAATTAACCGCAAGCCCCAAGGGTTCAGGGAACACGCCGATTACGTTTTCCACCATATGATTAACGGTGTCGAAGGCTACTGCACCTGTGTTTTCAAGCAACGCGACTTCTTCGTCAGTTAAACCGGCAAAATCTTTAACGATTGCTAAACGCTCCTTGAGCGGAAGCTTATAGAATCCTGAGATTACGGATGTTTTAGTCATTTTCCATTCCTTTGCGTAAGTTAGGTTGAAAGAGTAGTTTCATTTTGTGCATTTAAGCTTAACCAAAATCAACCAAAAATGCAGGGTTACAGCGTGGTTTGCCCGGGGGTTCTCGGCATGGGAAACGCTGAGACGCCTAGTCTCTTGCGGATTTCCTTGGCTAAAACGGCGCCGTGGCTGCGGTAGTTGTCTGTGATGACTTGTTTTGCCTTCGAACGCTTCACATACTCGAGCAGTCCGTCGAAGTCTGAGTGGTCGCTTAAAGCCACCAAGTACTCTCGCTCGCCGATTTGTCTGCATGCTGAATTGAATTCCCAGCCGCTGAGACAGATGCGTGCGTTAGATAGGCCGACGGAGCCGCGGGCGTTCATGTGGTAGAAGGCGACGCATGGAAGATTGCCCTCTAAAAGTTGCCTGTCCGTCAGCTTCCGTTGAAAGCGACATGTCGCCGAGGCGCATGCCATGATGCTTGCAGACCTGGGCGATTTCGTGGACGCGTTCAGGCATGACAAACGGCACTGAAACGTCGGCGTCTCTTAGAAGCTGCATGGCTTCCTGAAGTTTCCCGTGGAACCCGAAAACGTAAACGGCGCCGCCGCGAAGACGCTTCTCAACCATCGAAACGAAAAGCTCGCGGACATCCACGTTGAATTTTCGTCTGCAGGAAGGGCTCCCGTAGGTTGCCTCAACAACGAGCACGTCGCATTCCACAACTGGGGTGTCGTCTATGCGGAAGTCGCCGCTGTAGACAATGCGTATCCCGCCGGCATCTTCAACCAGCACCTGAGCCGCACCCAAAATATGGTCAGCTTTATAGAGCGTTATGCGTTCGTCACCGAACATCATCGGTTCGCCGTACTCTAACGTTTCAATCGGGTCACGCCTAAGCTTGAGGGTGCAGTCGAGTTTTTCGGCAAGGTCCCTTGTGGCGCTGGTCATCAAAACTTTTTGGCAGCATTTGATGCTTTTCCGCAAGCCGCCAAGGTGGTCTGCATGGGCGTGGGTTACAATCCGCAGGGGTCGACCATCATCGAATGCGTCACAGGCGACGCTGCTTCCCAACAGAACTGCACCGTTTTTCGCAACCTGCGCCCTTTCAGCCATCGCTTGTCCTTACCTAACTGTTTTTTCCGCCAGCCACTCGACAAGTTGCTGTGGACTCTCGCTTGTGACGGTTATGCGTATGGGGCCCAACGGGGATTCTGCGGTTTCCTCCGAAAAAGAGATGTGCCCCGAAAAAGCGACTTGCTTGTTTATGCAGAAGCTGATGGTGTTTGCTCTTATGCTGTGAAAGAGGGCTTTTCTGCCGGCGTCGCGAATCCTGTCGTTTCTGAGCATGTTGCGGAACTTGAAGAGGGAATCCTGCCCAGATGTTTCCGCCGTCAAAACGCTCCCTTTGAGGTCAGGCTTAACTGTGAAGGTGACGTTGCCGCCCAGTACGTTGAGGACTGCCGCTTTGACTTTTTCCTCATTTTCAGTGGGGTTAATTTCCGTTTCCGCATGCACTGTTACTTGGTCCATTTCGCCTCAATCCTCTCCAACGCGTCCTTCACTTTATCCTTCACCGTTTCAGCGCTATTATCGTTAACTATCAACTGCTCAGCCATCGCAATAACGTTACCTAACCCTACGCCCAGCTCGCGCATGTCACGTTCATGGAAGACTTCGTAGCCGTCGGGGTCGTCGCTTCGTCTTCGGCTGAGACAAACGGGTAAATCTTGCTTCGGGAGAAGCATGCACGGCTAAAACGGCGAATTTTGCGAAATGCTGCCTGAACGCGTCAACCTCATGGAGGCTGCGCAGCCCATCGACCAGAACTTTGGTGCCTGCTTGTTCCTCAATTTTGGGAATGCATTTTGAAGCGACCACGGTGTTTCCGCCTTCCGCGCGCAGTTCAAGCATAACTTTGCCCACGTTGTGCGGCGTCAAATCAAGTCCCCGTTTGGCTGTTTCTTCCCTGACTACGTCACCCATAACCACGATGGCGTAGCCTAATTCGCGTGCCGCGTCAACAACCAGCGATTTGCCTGACCCAGGCATCCCAGCAAGCCCAACAACTACTTTGTCAGCGTTCATAACGTACCCTTTTTTGCTTCTATGTCGGTAACTTCCATTAAAGAGTATCTGAAACGCAATGCAGCGATTAGGATATTTTAGAGTTGGCTAAAGGCGAAAAAGTGAATTCTCCGTTGCGAGGCGCATGCTTAAAGCATTTATGAGGGTTGTTTGCTTAGTACTCTGAAGGAAACTTTGATGTCCGAGCGGATTAGAAGCTTCATCGCGTTTGATATAGGCAACGAGCAGGTGCTGGCTAGACTCGCCGCCGCACAGAAGCTGTTTCGGGAAACAGGCGCCGACCTCAAATTCGTCGAGCCCCAGAACATCCACGTGACCATGCGGTTCCTGGGCGACATCAACCCACCGATGGTTGACAAAATCCACGAAGCCCTCAAAAACGTCAAGTTCACGCCTTTCGTAATCAAGCTCTGCGGACTCGGAGTCTTCCCTAGCCTCAATTACCCGCGGGTAGTGTGGGCTGGAATGACAATAGGCGCCGACCAACTCAAAAGCATATACGAGCAGCTTGAACTCCAAATCCGCAATTTCGGCTTTACGGCGGATGACCATGGCTTTAGCCCGCATCTGACGATTGCACGCGTGCGTTCCGCAACAGCGAAGCAGCGGCTCGCCGAACTGGTGACCAAGAACTCCGATTACGAATTCGGGTTGATTAACGCGGATTGCCTGCGGCTTAAAAGAAGCGTGCTTTCGCCGAAGGGTCCTACTTACTCGACGCTTAGGGAGTATTGCCCAGCGAAGAAGCAAGAATGATGCCTATGCAGGAAATCACCAAAGAAGTTCTGAAGCGGATTTCTCCGACCGACGCCGACCGATTAAAAGTTGAAGAGATAACGCGGGAGCTGGAGACGAAAGTTGGTTTTGTATGCAAAGAAGAAGGTGTATCTGCGGTCGTCCGCGTTGAAGGCTCCGTGGCGAAGGACACATGGCTCCGCGAAAACCCAGACATTGACATCTTCATGCGCCTGCCCACCTCAATTCCGAGAAAAAACCTCGGAGACATAGGTTTACGAATCGCCAAAAAAGCAGCGGGAACTTACAGGCAGATTGAACGTTTCGCTGAACACCCCTACCTTGAAGTCTTCGTTGAAGGCTACCGCGTCGACATCGTCCCATGCTACGACGCCAAGCCAGGCGAATGGCAAAGCGCAACTGACCGCACACCCTACCACACCGACTACATGAAAAAGCATTTGAGCAAGGAGCTTCGCGGTGAGGTTAGGCTTCTTAAGAGGTTCATGCAAGGAACAGGCGTTTACGGGGCTGAAATCAAAGTAGGAGGTTTCAGCGGTTACCTATGTGAACTGCTAATACTAAAGTACGGATCGTTCGCCAAAACCGCGGAGGCTTTCGCTCACTATAGTAGACGGGTGATAGTCGACATCGAAGGCCACTACGCTGGCAGGCAACGTGAGCTATCTCTGCTTTTTCCCGAGCCGCTAGTCATTGTCGACCCCGTTGACAAAGCAAGAAACGTGTCTTCCGCAGTGCAAACTGAGAAGCTCTACAGTTTTGTAGCTGCTTCAAGGGCATTCCTGCATAAGCCGGATGCATCTTTCTTTTTCCCTCCGAAAACCGACGCCCTGCCGCCGAAAATCTTGAAAAGCGAGTTTGAAAACCGCGGTTCATCCACCGTGTTTCTGGTAATTGATCAAGTGCCCGCTGTCCCTGATGTACTGTGGGGTCAACTTTACAGAACAAAGCGTTCGCTGCACAAGCTAATAGAGCTTAGCGACTACAGAATCCTCAAAGACGTTGTTTGGAGCAATGAAAAAACCCTCAGCGTCTTCATCTTCGAGTTGGAGCAGCAGGTTCTGCCGAACATCAAAAAGCATCTTGGTCCGCCGCTTGAGCGGGAACCCGAATGTGAATCCTTTTTGGCGAAGTACGCTGATGGCGAGCAGGTTGTTTCGGGTCCCTTCGTAGAAGACGGACGTTGGGTGGTATTGTTGCCTCGCAAAACAACCGACATCGCAGTCCTCTTGAAAGAGAAGCTTGAAGGGGGAGGCAAAAACGCTGGCGTCGCAGACCTGATTGCAGAGTCAATCCAAAAAAACCTCAAAGTTGCGGTTAACGGCGAAATTGGCGATGTGTACTTTGAGAATGGCGATTTCGCGGTGTTTCTCACCGAATTTCTCGCGGGTAAACCGTTCTGGCTGAAAAGCAAGTAGGAACGGCGCCACGAGTTTTTGAGCTGTTCCTCACAAAGAACAGAGTGTTCCTATGGGAGAGCTATTAGACCGAAAGTGCATGGTAAATCCATCAGGGATGAAGCCGCAAATGAAACTGAATATGAAGAGATCAATCGTTTTCGCGTTCATTTGTCTGTTTGGCTTAAGCATCGTAAGCATCGGCGTCAAGGCTCAAACTGGGGCAGCCATCTACATCAACGCTGACGGCTCAATTACAGGAACCAGCCTTATCCAACGACAAGGTAACATGTACCTTCTCACATACAACATCTACGACCTGCCAATCATTGTTTACGTGCGGCAACATTGTCTTGGAGGGCGAAGGTCACATTCTTCAGGGGGCAGGCGGTTGGGGAAACGCCGGGAACAGGCAGGAGTCGAAAAAAAAGCTGCAATACATCTTGAATGCAGCAACGTGACCGTCAGAGACTTCGAAATAGCAGGTTGGGAAGCGGGAGTCTCATGCGCCTACGAAGGCAGCACAGTAGCCGACAACAACATTACCCAAACCGAGAACGCCGTCGCCATTTACGGCCAAAATTGCACGGTAAATGCACAACGTTTTGACCGACAGCATTTACGGCGTCTACATAGAAGCAAGTGGCACCATTGTTGCCGCAAACCAAATCGCAGACAACTACGGCGCTGTTTTGATTTACCCAAGCGTTGGAACCGTCGTGAAAATGAACAGTTTCGCAGGCAACAAGGTTGAATTCACCATCGGACACTTCGACACAATAGCCTACCAAATCTACGAAAACAACATCCAGATAGACGCCGCCACGGATATCGTGGAGACAACCGCCGACCAGCTTGGACCAGCCGACACAGGCTCGATGCCCCCGTTCGACAACGGCTCAATAGGCAACTACTGGAGCAACTACAACGCAAAGTACCCGAACGCCGCCCCAGTCGGCAACTCAACCATCGGCGACACACCATACACAATCCGCACCGGCCCAACAGTCATTGACCGCTATCCACTCATGACACCCGTAGCCACTACCCACTCTGCAGACACCTCAACTGCCACGCATCCTATCGCGCTGCCTCGAAGGTCTTCGTCAAATCCAAAAGGCATCGTCCTGCAGAGCACCATCATAGCCGCCATAGTCACCGCTGCCACTGCCTGCGCCGTGTTAATGCTTAGAAATAAGCTGTTTTGGCTACGGAAAAATAGCAAGCCAGCATAATTCGTTTTTTTATTGCCAGTTAAAAGCTGGCTTTTTTCTTCTATTTGAAGCTTGTAGATGCAAAGTGTAGATGCTTTCCGTATATGCTTTGCCTACCTACCGGGTGCCCTTGCACAAAAAACAAAACACTAAAAACAAAAAACCGAGCTAACCACTCTGCAACGGCAAATAGCTTGGCGAAAAGGGAAAGTAAAGATAATGTTTCTTATTGGGTTACTGAGTGGTACCAGCTGATTATGTATTCGGGCAGGTTTAAGTCCTCTTTGACCGAGCCGTTCAGCCAGCTTAACTGGAACGGGGCTTAAAGCGAACGCTGCCCGTGTGTAGAAGCGTCTTGGCGTCAGCGGCTTGGCTTCTTCAGGCAGGACAAGTTTGAGGTCTGCCTTCTTTGCCAACGTTGAGTCTTTGGCGCTTGTTATGGCGAAGACGGTTCCTGCGAATTTTTTGATGACGTCTGCCCAGATGATGACGGGTCGTGTTTCGCCTGAATAGGAAATTAGAATTTCAAGGTCGCCTGCCCTCGGATGCGGAGTGTTGACGCCTCGGGTGATGTAGACGTTGTCGCCAAGGAAGCTTTTGATGTGGAACAACCTGACCCCTGTCATTTTGGCTATTTCGTTGGCGGTGCCTTTTCCGCCTAAGAAAACGTTTGTTCGTTTTTCAAGTATGTCGACAAGCTGGGTGTAGGTTTCTGAGTTGATGTTTGAGTCTATGATGTCGCCGATTCTTTCCAGTTCGTCGATGCAAAGCTGGAAGACCTCTTCAACCTCAAGGTTTCGGAAAACCGCTTCAACCATGCTGTTCAAAAGCTCAAGTGTGCCCAACTCGAATATGTCGCCCATCATGCCTGTCTCGCTGTATTCGGTGCCGGGCTTTAGATTTGCCGCGTCCCTTGAGCTCAACCACGTTGCCGTATTTGCTGACTATGTCTCCCAGCGGCGATTCAGGAGCAGAAGTGAAGAGTCCCATGGAGAACCTGTTTGTTTTTTTCTCCTCGATGTATTGGGCTAAATCCTGCGCCATCACCAACGGATCGTCTGAGTAGCCGCTGCCGCTGTTTATGAGAAGCAACGTTTTTTTGTATCGTCTTGCAAGGTCAGCTGCGGCGTCATACATGCTTTTGCCTGGAAACCCCGGGTCATCAGGGGTTAAAACCACCTTGTTTCGCCAGCCCGCCTGGCTCAGCGCGATTTGGCTCAGCGCAGCATTCAACGAGTAAAGAGATCTACCGGAGCCGCCGCAGATTACGCAGTCAGCTGCTTTTAACTCGTCAAACAGGGGTGCAAGTTCTCTGTGTTTGATGCTTAAAATGTTTTCTTGGATTTTGTTGATGTACCCTACGCTGCTGATTTTGCTTTTGATACCAACAACCCCCGCGCAGAAACATCATTTAACGACTCAGTATATTATCCTTGCGCTCACCAGCACGTAAAAAAGCCAAGCGTCAGAGCAAAAGGCAAACTGCACGTTTTTTCAGCGAGGTTTTTTCGTCGGCGTCCGCTAAACGTTTATATGAAAAGAAGCGGTCAGGCAAAGAGCTTAGTGAAATATGATGCCGTCTCAAATAGGTGCCGAGAAATTCGGGTTTCTTGTTAAACTTGCGTTGGAGAAGGGTGCTGCCGACGCCAAAGTCATCTCCACCAAGAAAGTGGTCGTTGAAGACCGTGTGGTTCTTAAATGCAAAATCGGCTGCAACAACTACGGCAAAACCCTCGCTTGCCCACCCTACACGCCGTCAGCTGAGGAGTTTCGAAGAATCGTCGGCGAATACAAGTACGCGTTGTTTATGAAGTTCAGGTCTAAGGCGGCGGGCGACGCGGAAGTGCTGAAAAACTTGGGTGCGGCTGAATCTGACCCGTCGGTGCCTAAAGAAATCAAGGCGAAGGCGGCGAAGTTTTGGGCTGACTGGAAAGAAGACAAAAAGCTGATGCTGCAAGCCGTGGTTGATTTGGAGAAGGCAGCTATGAAGGAAGGCTACAGCCTCGCGGTCTCGTTTGTTTCAGGAACCTGCCAGCTATGCGACAAATGCAACACCCAAACACGAGTCTGCGTTGCACCCCGAATTGGCGCGTTGGTCCGAAGACGCGGTGGGAGTAAACGTGCGCAAAACCGCGGCGAACGCAGGAATCAAATTCACCTGGCCCATCGACAAAAACCCAGAATCGTTTGCCCTGCTGCTCATAGACTAACCGATTTTGTTTCCATTTTTACGTTGGAAATTTGATGTAAAAATGGGGGTACCCCTTTGGTCGGGCTGGCTGGAACCCGCTTTTTGTGGTGGTTTTTTGTCACAAATAGTAGACCCCCTCCCTCTGCCGCTGAACCATCTTTACGTTGGATTTTTGATGTAAAGATGGGGTACCCTCCCTTTGCGGGTTTGCTTGGGGCTTGTTTTGGGTTGATTTTTCGATTTAGAGCTTAAATGTGGTTGAAGCCTATTTTTTCCCCGAGGAATTTGGATGTTTTCTGCCGAAAAATTATGCATAACGCCTTCCTTACCCAATCCGACTTTGAAGCTTTTTTTAGTTGACGTTTCGGTAAATCCGCACGGTGTTCTGCCAACGTTTGGCGAGGGAAAAAGTTATTGCTTCAAGTTAGTGGTTTTTCGATGCCTAACTATCACAGCAACAGAGAACATGGAAAGAAGCAAAGGCACAATCACCAACCAAGATAACTCTGGAACGCTTAGGAGTTGGCAGGTTGATCTTAGTCTTGGACTTGTTGAAGGTGAGCCAGAAGGTACTGGAATTGTTGCTGTCTGAATTGATATTCCAATCACTCGAATAACATATTGCTCTGTTCTAGTTAGAACCCCATTCGCTGACTAAGATCCATTAATTGCCTGTAATCGAAAGTTAATTGGAATAATAAGGCACTTTGATTGCCCAATCCTCGGAAAGTAAATGTAGTTTCGTTTGCAGGTGACACGCCTTAAGGACTGGTAACGTTGTTGCCTTGCAATGGTAATTACTGGTACGAACCTATTGCCGTTACGTTGTATCCGTCTAAGCTATAGATTCTCACATTGAGAAGAGTAATTACCTTTATACTGCAAAAGGTAAAATGAAGCATTTGGGCTTGTTACAGTCAATGTTATAGTATTTGAATTGGCTATGTCTTCAGCTGTTAGTTTCGTTTGCACCGGTATAAGGTTTGAGTCGAACTTGTTGTTGGAACTTCTTTGGAGTTGTTAACGATGATTTACCGTTGAACAGTTGGAGTAGGTATTGTTTGAGCATTCGAAGGTCTAATCGTCAGCAAGGTCAGACATGACATAGCTATAATTACTATTAGGAGTAACGCCAAACTTATACTGATTTTACCCATGCTTATATTAGGAAATCGTAGGCGATAAAAGGCTATTCGTAAAGGTTTCTTGACGGGTTTTAGTCAAGGTTTGTTGACTTAATGTCTCAATGTTGGACTAACGACTTTTCATTGTCGTCCCTGAGGAAGGAGCGCCAGTTTTTTCCATGTTGGATGTTTGCCTTCGGGGTCGGATAGGTAGCATGCGGAAACAGCGTTTGCCAACGTTAAACGGCACAAGTCTGAGAGGCCGTTGTGGTCGCCTACAAGGTTGCCTGCTGTCCAAGCGTCACCCGCCCCAGTTGCCCGCAGCACCTTCACCCCAAAAGTAGGCGCAACAACCTCCACTTTGCCCCGCAAAGTCGCCGAAAAAGCCGTCGTATGCAAGTCAATTCTCGCATGCAGATTCCGCGCCAGAACCCGAGCCGCCTCCATCGCCACCTCCTCAAACGGCAAACGCCCTTTTTTCGCAAACTAAAATCTTTGTCCAAGAGGCGGGCATAGATGATTGCTTCGTTTTCGTTTACGCTTAAAATGTCGATTAGTTGGGTTCTAAGGATTTTCTGCATCAAATCTGGAACTTCGGCGCTGTTGGGGGTGGGGTCGGCGGTGTCGAAGTAAGTTTTGGCTTTTCCCCCCTTTCTTGCCCTGCCGAAAACTGCCTGAGCAAGCTCGGTGCCATATCTTCGGGTGCCAGCCCAGTTGAAAAGGCACACGTAATCCGCGTCGTCAATAGCGGCGTAGTCGCCTTCGGTTAGGTCGCTGGCTCCAAAATCCGCAAGCGCGCCCAGGTCACGTATCATCACGTTTGTTTTTGCGTCTTTGTTTTTGAACTCCAACGCAGTTGTGACGGAAGCTTTGCCCCGCACCTTAACATGCGCCGTGTCAACAGGTGTGCCCTTGAAATAATACTTCAACAGCCGCAGCCCCCAACTGCTCGTGCAAACAATCGGCGTAACCGCCACCCCCAAATTCGCCAAAGCAGACGCCACATTAACGGCGTTTCCACCCTGCATATCGGTTTGGGAGATGCCGTCTATGCTGCCGCCCTTGCGTTTTGCTACGTCGCTGATTAAACCTGAAAACTCCTGCGGGTTCCAGTCAAGGTTGATGAGGCGGTCAAGGAAAAAATCGGGCAAAACCGCGACTTTGCATTCTTGGTGTTTCTGTTTTGCAAAATTTTCCAGTTCTTGTTTGCATTCAACGGGGGACATGTGACGGCTCCTTGAAGGTTCTTTCCAAAAAGCTTAAAACAACCTGACGATTAAAAGGTTGTCTAGCGGGATAAATGGGGATTGGGGTAAGGCATTTGAAGTTCAAAACAGAAGTTGGTCTCCTATCACTTGCGCTGTCCTTGTTCGTGGCTAGCGCATTCTTCTATTCATACCAAACTAGTAGCTCAAGCGTAACTTTCAACTGGGGCTCTTACCCATATCAGGGGTACAGCCTTGCTTTGGTTGCTTTCGGCTCGGTTCTCACTTTCGTCGCTTTTGTATCCTACTCAAGGCGCGGCAAAAACATTTACATTGAAACCATTGATTTTTCAAGCGAGAATAAATCTAACTAGCATCCAAACGACGTCCCCGCCTATCAGGGCTACGATTAGACCTGCAGTTATGAATATGAGCATGGGCAGCCCGGGAGTTGCCCAAACGTAGGTGTCGATTTTTCCTGCTTGAGCGGCGTTGGATAGGCGTTCCACGATTCCGTCTCTTCCATCTTCGTTTGGGATTACTACGAGTTTTCGGTTTAGGGCGTTTTCGCCGTCGGCTTCAACGTCTTCCATCGGGAAAATATGCCATTTCTCCTTCAGCTTTGCCACCGTCACTTTGTAGCCCGTGATGAGAATAAGAATTTTTTTCCAAGCTGACTCCTTCGCTAAAGTTCCTGTGAACATTTCTTTGCCGCTTCTTTTATGCCACACGTAATTCCGCAGTACCATGTACACTCCGCTTGCCGCCGCAAACAAGACGCCGTTGCTGAAGATGGTCATTGGGTAAATTACCTGTGCGACAGGCGACAAGCTGTTGGCTATGAGGGGCGTGAAGAGGGCGACGGGGGCAAAGGGCAAGGAAAACGCGATGCACATGAGGGCTTTTGAGTCGGCTCCGCCGAAGGCGCCTGCATAGAACAGCAGAAAGCCAGCCCAACCGTGAAGCCTGCGCTGACGCCGAAGAGGGTGAGGTTTGTCACAAGCTTTGATGGGTTGAAGAGCAAAAAGTTCGACAGGGTAAGTGTGATGGCTATTGGTGCGTAGATTGCCCAGACGCGGTTGCTTACCTCGCGGGTTTTGTAGTCGCTCCATGACGAGTAAAGAAGGAAAGCAGCCGTGATTGCCACTTGCGTGCCGATTAAAAGAAGCTGGTAGTTCAACATGTCACCTTTCGGTTTAAACTAGAACTATAATTCCATTTAAGCAATATGAACCTTAAAACTTTAGCGCTAATATGGATTAAAAAAGCGGCTAGTTGCCAACGGTTATTGCGATGGAAGGCGGTATTTCTGCGAGCACCCAAAGCCCAGGCTGAGGTCCATTGTAAATTTGAGGCACTGAACCGTCAAAAGTCACTACGGCGCCGCACCATGAAACGTCTAAAGCATTTTGGAACGTTACTGAATTAAGAGTCACGGGTAGTAGCGAGATGGTTTTGGCTGTGCTGTCCGCGCTCAGAGCGCCTCTTGTGGCTGCGGGGGTCAGGCTGTCGAAGAAGTAGAGTCCGCGGTTGAATGAGTCGGTGAACATTATGCCTGCGCCGTCGGTTCCGTCGGTGAATTGGCTCCAGTGATGAATCCAAGTTTGGGTTTGGTTGAAGAGCTGTGTTCCGCTGGCAACTATTGGGTCGCCTTGTGAAGTTCCGTTTTCAGTTTGCAGTTGGCTCAGGGTTGACGATAGGGCAATTGGGCAGAGTTGGCTGATTGTGCGATTCGGGGTTGAGCTGAGGAACATAAGGCTGAGTTGATAGGTGTAGTAGTTGGCGTTTGCAGGCAGGGTGATTACGACGTTTGCGTAGAAGTTCGGGCATCCTGTGACTCCGTTGCTCCATTCAGCTTCCTGCTGCACAACGTCACGTACCACTCCATGGTAAATCACGTAGTCTATTCCTGACCCATACGTGCTGGGTTGACCGTTTATCTGCTTCATGAAAGTTGCCGTGTCAGCGGTTCCGCTGTCGGCTAACGTCGATGTTGCGGTGAAGGGGCTGCCGCCGAATTGGACGTTTAACGCCCCGTTGCTCAGATAGTTGCCGCCGGGGTTATCTGTTGAGAATTGGGTGTCCCTGTATGCCAAAGGCGTTTGGACTGCTTGGCTGCTGCCGTTCCACCACAAAGTAAAGGCTGAAACATGCGTGTTCACCAGAAAAACAACCATTTGCCTGTTGCCAAAAACCGTAGCGTTATCCGTTAAGCCCAGCGGCACCGTGTAGGAGGAAGCCCAATCTTCAATTTGGAAGGGCACCTGCTGGTTTACGCCGTTTATGGTTTCGTTAACGTGGATGGCTTTGACGGGTACGGGCGGAATAGGAATCGTCTGCGTGGTCATCGTCATGTTTTGTCCCAGCCAAATTAGGGTTCCGTTCTGCAGAAGCTCCACAGCGACTGTTGCTGCTGGGTTCTGCAAAGAATTGAATAGGTCCATGTCGGATTCGGGTCTTATCAGTGCCGAAGCAACTTGCCAAGTATTTTGTGTGTTGTCGCCTGTTCTGGTGAATTTTATTGTGAATGTTGTTGAGCCCGAGGTCAGATAGGAGTTGATGGACATGTTGTTCCAGCCGCTTGTGAGCCCGCTTGAAAGAGTCTGCCATGAAACGCCGTTCCAAGCGTCAACTGCCACTTTATTCGAGCCCATGGTGCCTGCGTCGATGCAGAGCGCAGGGTGTTGAAGCAATGTTGTGTTGAGATTAATCCATTGTTCTTCAAGGTTAAGTGCGTAAGATGCCACGCCGCTTGTAAAAGTTGAGGAATCCACGTTAATGTTGAAGGGCGCTGAAGCGGTTACAGTGAACCGTATCTTCCAGTTTCCGATGTTGTCTCGGTACTGAGTCGGGTTAGTTGTGATTGTGGCACTGTTTGAAGTAATTGAGGTTCCTAAAGTCGCAGTCAAATATCCGTCTCCGCTGCTGGGGTACTGGCTTGACTGGTAGTTGTAGAGCTGGAAGACGGCGGCTGAATTCGCAACGGTTGAGTCGGCGTCTATTGCCCAGATGAGGTTATTCCAGTTGCTCAAATTTGACGTGCTTGAAAGCTCCGCCTCGCAGGTGTATTGGCCTGGAACCAAGACGTTGCCGACGCTTGTCTGCTGTGAAAGTGTCAACCCGCTGTTATCAATCATCAAATATGCGTTGGTAGTATCTGTGGTTGACACGCTAGTGTAGTAGTCTATTTCGAGATAGTCTGTTTGGCTTGCAACGGTGTAGGCGCCAAAGTTGTAGGTCCCTGAAAGCGTGGAAGCGGATGTTGTTAGCGCGCCAGAGAGCGCCACCCCTGAAGCTATGGTTGTCCTCACGGTGCCAGTGGATTCCCTTATCAGAATGTTTACATCAATTTTTCCAACCGCGGCGGTGGCGACGGGGTTAATTACTACGGCAAGACAAACGGACCCAACGTTTGAGGCTCCAGTTTGCCAGCTTGAAGCAACGGACCCAACGGAGGGATTTATCTGGTCTTCCCCTTTTCCCTGATAATTATGGGAGGTTTGGCTCCATCTTGCCGTTGGACCACTGTTAGCAGTCAAGGTATATGACGAAGTTGAATAGCAGCCGATGCTGGCGTAAACTGCTTGACCCGCGCTCGTTGTTGAAACTGAAACTGACTGCGTTGACCCATAGTTTGGAGATGAATTTTGGGCTTGAATTGGGGATGACTGGTTTACGTTTGAATATGAAACCGCTCCTCCTACTGCGTAGGTGCTGCTTGAGGTTCCTGACAGGTTAATTTGAATCGAATGGCTGCCTTGAGGGCGGATTCACAAGGTAATAAATGTAGGATCTAACTTGGGGATTTGAAGTTGATGTGTAAGCGTTGGTTGGTCCCGCAGTCATTTGTACGCCGTTGAATGTGGGAGTGCCCGAGATTGTTGGCGGAGACGATGCACTGCCGCCTCTTGATGTGGAGATTGTAACTACTAGGAGACGGTTGCTGCCGCTTCCAACATCGTGGCTCCAAGACAACGACGAACTTCCGCTGGCTGTTGTTGATGACTGCGCATCGTAGACTACGGTTGAACCAGAGTCTTTCCAAGCTCTATAATTAAATGTCCATGCGTTGGCGGGCAGTGACGGGATGCCTTGGAGGCTGTAGACGACTTTGCCTAAAAGTGCGCTTGAACTTGACATGGATGCGCTCAAAGTTAACGCTGAAGATGTTGCGCCCGAAGTCGAATAACTATAGTAGTTTGTGCTGCTTATGCTGGTCGTTGACTGGTGACTGTAGAGTGTTTGCGACGATGTAGAACTCATGTAGCTTCCGAAAGTCATGTATGAACCATCATCGCTTACAAGGTTGCTGGGAGAGCCTGAAACGACTGAAGTTGAACCATCCAGACTGTAGCTTGATGGATGATAAGGTTGAGAGACGGTTGCTATGTTCGCCTCTGTCAGGGTATCGTAATTGACTTTCGGCGGCACCTGCTGAGCTGTAAAGTTGCTGTGTGTTCCCTGGTCAGCGACGCCGTCGATACGTGTGTTAACTTGGTCTACGTAGTCGCCGCCGCTTTCCGAGGTCGCGTTAAAGGTTAATGTTCCTGTGTAGTGGCTAAAGGAGGAGGCTGCAACCATTATGCCACGCGAATCCTGCACTTGAACGATGAAGGATTGAGGGTTTATCGAGGAAGGAATATCAACTGTGTAGGTGCCGTCCCCGCTGACTGTCGGCGAACCAGTCGGGTTAACCATGCCCCACGTCAAGTTCGAGTCTTGATACTGGTAAAATTTGAAGCTGGATGCGCCCAAACTGACCACGGGCTGCGTGCCGTCTTCGGTGACGGTTAAGCAAACTTGATGATTCAACGAGGAATGCAAAACCTGCACGCTTAGCTCGGATGAAATCGAGTAGGCGACGCCGTAGACGCCCAGTCCAGTGAGGTCGTAGGTGACGTTGAGGTTTCCTTGGCTGAAGCTTGAATTTGTAAACCAATTGGTGCCGAGCGACAGGTCAGTGACTTTAAACGATGTGCCCCACTTTGGGTTTACGTCTACGATGTTGTTTAAGCCGCTGTTAAGGTAGCTTTGCGACATGTCGTAGGCGTAAGTGGAGTTGCCAGTGACCTGCAGAATAGAGCCGTAGTAGCCGACGGTGAAGCCCAGCACCTGTTTTAGGGATAGGTTGGTTTCGTCGACGGCGCTGATGATTTGCGGGTGCGATTGCGTCGAGGTGTACCTGATGGTGGAGTATGTTACCATGACGCTTGAAATCAGGATAACGGCGACGAAAAGAGCAGCAATAATTGAGAATTGGCCCTTCCTATCCATTCCCAGCCGCTTCATTAGGTGCCTCCTACTAAGCCAAGCTGCAAAATAACCAGACGCGAAGTTTCATAGCTGTTGTAGTCTGAACTGTAGATTCTTGGGTGGTAATCGCAAAGCAAGCCGAGGGCTGTAAGCCTGATGTCGGGTGTGCGGGTTAAACCGAGCGCGTAGAATCCACCCTGAAAGTTTGTTTTCCCGTTAACATCGTGACCGTGTGCCTGTACACTGCGCCTGGATTGTAGCCGCCTGCAGTGTTGAAAACGTAGGTTGTCACGGTAAGATGATACGTGCTTAAGATGGATGTGGGCAGGGCACGGGTCGAAGTCTGGTATGTTGACGGGTAAATGCCGTAGTAGTTGCATTCTGTGAAAGCCTCGTTAGAAAGGTTAACTACACCTGGGCTGCCTGTGCTGCTGTCACCCGGCCCATAAGGTTGACTATCCAATCCTTCAAGAAAAGCGTTCAATCCAGGGTCGCTAACCATGTTCATTCCATATATGCCCCAGCCGTTTTGGCTGTTGGAAAATAGCGCGGTGTTTGTTACATAGTAAAATGGCCATCCTACAATGCTGGTCCATGTCCAATTGTACTGGTTGACCCTTTGCCCCAAAAGATAGCAGTAGCGTGCGTAGCCGTTGTTTGAGTAGGGAGCCCCCGAATACGCAGTTGGAATCGGCACGGCTTCTCCGCACGTGTTGATGACAACGGCGTTTTGAAGGCTTTCACCATTCAACGGGGTTCCATTCAGTAACTGCCCAAGTTGATTCGTGTTCTCAACCATAACCGTACGCGCAAAATACGGCGACAACAGGTTATAGATGTCTAAGGCTAAGCTGTGAGCGTTGTAACCCGTAATCCACCAGCCGTTAGAGTCGCTGCAGTCCAGAATGTACAGTGTTATTCCGCCTCCGCCGTTTGCGTTTTCCCCGATTTTCTGGGGAGTAGGGTCAAACGTCACGTTGGATGAAGAGACAAGATAGGAGGATGCGTCGGAGCTGATGCCCGAGATTTGCAGCGTTTGAGACAGATTGCCTGAGGAGTGTAAAGGGTGGAGCCGGCTTCGCCGCTGTTCACGTTGTAAACGGTGAGGTTGTAGATGACGTTTGGCGGCAGGGAGGCTGAGAGGGCAACTTGCAGGTTTTCCCATGCGGTTGCGTTTCCTGTGTCGAAGGCTGCTTGGCTTAAGTCGTTGTTTGAATTTAGAGTTTCCAGAGTTGTAAGCGAGAGACGCCCCAAATCCAGAGGTGAAACTTGGCGTGGCCAAGGCAAAACCGCAAAGTACGATGACGCCATAAACGCGCCAGTCAAAATAACTATTACCATCAGAACCTCGACAGTACGCATCATTTTAGTTAACCACCTGTATGCCTTTGGTGCTCCAAAGCGACAGCTTAGCCTGGTAAGCTACATCGCCAATCATAACCTGCCGCAAATCCGTCGCAACCCACTCCTGCCTCGAAGGATTCCCCCCGTAATTCACCTGAAAACTCAAGGCGCTCACGCCCCAAGGCATCACCACGACGCCGCCTTGCGTGGCGGTCTGCTGATAGGTAACTATCAAAATGCCTGTTGTAGCTGTCGGCATAGAAATAGTCGGGTACGGGTTGCCTTCGCCAGAGACAACGGTGCCTACTAAGCCGGGGCTGCTTGTTGAGCCGAGAGACAACTCGCTGAGTGAGTAATCCTGCGTTGAGATGACGCAGGTCACGTTGTACTTCATGATTAAGCCTGCTTGGCCAGAGTTGTTGAAGTCGTAGCTGTTTGCTAAAGCGACAGAGTGAGACGCCATGTTCTGCATGACGGGAACCACGGTGTCGTCTGATGTTGAGGCACTAATGTGGTAGCCTACTCCCGACGATTCCGTCTAAATGAGCATAGGCGATAAACGCGTAAGTCGGGTTCTGATCGGTCACAGCTGGAAACACAATGGGATCTGTCACGCCTTGCGGACTGGCAGTTGTAGTGCCGTTAAGCATGGTGTACGATGGGTACTGCGCGTCAGTTGCCCCCAACTTGACCAAAATAAGACAATAATTTACAACGGCGTTAGAGAAGGGAAAGCCCGGACCATTTGCAGTTACAGTCAGACTCAACGGCGAACTAAGGCATGATTAACAGCGACCGACACCGTCACGTCAGGAGTTAAGGACAACTGGAACCCGTAGGTGCCGTTTACGCCAAGCAGAGCCAACGCTTCAGTGTAGTTTAAAGCTTGGGAGTTAGGAGTCAACAAAACCGCTCCAGCCCCACCGGTGACCCTTGTGTACATTGTGCTGGGTGTTTTGTCGTATTCAACCAGGTCACCCGTAGAAGCGCCCAGCCGCATAAGCGAAAAAGCGCTCAACCGATACTCGGTGAACTCTGGGTCTTGCACGCCGAAGCTTGAAGGAGCCGAATCGCTTTGCCCCCAATAGTTTGGGCTACCGGGGTTAAGCATTATTTCATCCAGCAGGTCGCTGCATTTTGTGGCGATGGCTTGATGTTGCTGGTAGATGACTGCGGTCTGGATGGTTTGCCCGAAGAGACCGATGAAGAGCAGAATGGCGGCTAAGAAAATGACGATTGAAACCATGTGGTCTACAGATACGCTTGACAGTTCATTCTCCTCCGCTAGCTGCCGAATGACAGCTGGATGGTTTGGTCAGGAAATTTCTCCGCAATTAGGCAAGCTGTTGGCGGGTTGCCGACGAGCACCGAGTTTACCCAAACCACGTTTTGCCCCAGCGTCACTTCGGTGCTGGCTGACAGATTTTTGCCGACTAAACTCATAGTAACATTCAGCACTTTGCTAGAGCCATACTCGGCATCCGAAATGGAATGCAGCGAGGCCCTAGCAGTAAAATTGTAGCCTTCAATTGTCGCAGGAAACGGAAGGGTGCTGTTGAAGGTGCAGCTCAGAATCGAAGTGTGATTAAGCGAAAGGTAAGTCTGCTCGATTACGCTGCCTAGGCTGCTGGCTGTTTGCTTGAAGCTCAAGCGTTTGACGGTCGCCTACCCACTGCCCCATTGCCACGTTGACGAACATGGGAAAGAGGAAAATTTGAAGAATCAGAACCGGAATCAGAATCATGTATTCAATTGTGGGTTGCATTCAAGTCACTCCGTCTATGCGTACAGCCCCACCGAAACCGAAACTTGACCGATGTATAGCTGAACCGTTGCATCTAATGGCACCGTAACAGAGGTAGTTGGGAACGGGAAAAAGGTCGAGTCAAAACCTTCTAAAGCCTTAGGGAAGCTTGCGGTGATTTTAACTTCGCTGACGCTGCTTTGCATGCATTGATTGACGTTTTGGCAAATCAACGTAACGGACTTTGAAAGACAGGGACTTGCGCCGTTAGTAAGCAGAGGCAGGTAGAATTCAGCGTAGTTTTCGCTGCCGACTTTGGTTGTCATCATCCTAATTGTGGGGACAACTACTATGCGAAGGTAGTTTCCGCCGCTCATCGGAATCTTCTCGACTGAGTATGCGAAACTGTCAGGCGCCGCTGAACCACTCTGCAGAAACGAGCTGTTAGACGACCCGATAAAGTGCATGTAGTTTTTGCCAAGCGAGTACTCGGCAGTGGGCACGTTATACACGATTAAGCCAGTTTCCAAGGTAGTCGTATTCAGCAAGGTTCCGCCTGATACATCTCAACAGTGTAAATCAACATGTCAGGCAACGTCTGAAGGCTTCCATAGGTGCTTGAGTACTGAATCGTTTGCGCCCTACCAATCATCCAAGCAACGTTGTCAATCTGCAACCCCGTCGTAAGCATAAACTGCTCGTTTGTGCTGAATTCGTTCTGAGCTATGCTTAAAGTAAGATAACTTTGCCCGTACTCCATGGCGACAAGAACAATCACTATGATGGTAGCAGTCATAATTATCGTGGAGATAGCGGGGCTAAGCGCTCTGCTGTCCTTACCCAGCAATTTTGTCCTTCGCCCAAGCATGTTTTTAGCCATTTTCGCATTCTCCAATCAAAGCTTGATGAACATCGGAATCAACTTTGCAGCGATGACGGCTATCACGACAAGGATTGCCGCGTGCTTGAATCCAGCAGCGATTGATTCTTCACTGATTTTTCCGCCGACTATGCCGATGAGGTAACTGTTAAAAATAACCGAAGTCAGGAATATTGTCTGTGTGAGGCCCTTGCCCGCGTTAGCCTGTGCTGAAACGCCCGTTGTTGTTGTTACGCCGAAGCCAGTAGTGAAGTTTAGCATCATCGTGGTTGTTGCGACCAAAAGGACCGATGCGAGATACGGCATCATCACGTATGGTCGAACCGACATTTTCTTTTCTTTGTCAACCTCAGAAGTCAAATTGTTAAAGTTAGCCAAAGATTCAATCATCGCTATTGTTCCGCCGCCCACATCCACGGTTTCCACGAGCAGAAACATTACGATCTGAACCATCCAGCTCTTTGTCCTATGCAGGAAATCCAGCATAACCCGCTTCAATGGTATCCCCCAAGAGATTTCAGCGCTGATTTTTCTGAGTTCCTTACTGAATGCTCCGTAATCGCGTTTGGATAGGCTTTCGATACATTTTTCAGGTGAAAGCCCTGTTTTTCGAACCTCGGTTAGGTCGCGTAGGAAACTTGTGACTCCCGCTTCTAAGCTGGCTTGCTTCTTAGCCATTCGCATATGCACGATTCCAGCTGGTGCAGCCGAGATGCACAGACAAGCCGCTATTGCTATTGGCAGGTCAAGACCCATCCCTATAAGCTGGGTGAATATGGGCAATTGTGTTGTGTACATGAAGTTGGTGCATCAGTAGGAACACGAACACTCCAACGACTGCGGAAACCGCGAATACTTTGTAGGGCTTCATTTCAATTATGGGTGTCTTGGGCTGCATGCTATGCGCCAGATAAATGAACATCACAGACATCAACGGCGTGAAAAGGTAGGTGTACATGAGTATTCCTGAGAAAGTCGATAGGGTTGGTGATGCCGTAGATGCGCCGCCCTGAACCTGCTGAACAGCGAAAAGGATGTAGAAGCAAAGCGACATCATGACCATGACGATGATGAAGGTTTCCAGCAGCATCCCGAGCCGTTCAGCCGCCGCTTTAACGCGTAGCGCGCGTGTCTTGAAGATGTCTTCGGCTTTGCGTTCCAGAAAGTGACCGATGTCTCCGCCGATAACGACGGTTGACGCATAGCCACTTAGGAAATCTTTGAAAATATCTAGAGGATTTTTCTTTGCAGCCTGCTCAAGAGCCGTTAAAGGATCCACGCCGAAAACTTCAACGTCTTTCATTATGTCTCTTGCTTCTCTACGCATCGCAGGCATCAAATCCACATCTGAAAGACGCTTAAAACTTGTGTACGGGGCGATGCCGCCTGAAGCCATAACGCTGATGTACGCCGCCGCAAAGGGCATCTCACGCTCCAAAGATGAAGACCTATCGCTCGCGTTCGACGTCGGCATAAACAAGAAACCCGCGGCAATGAAAAGAGGAATAGGAACCAAAATCAGCAAAGGCAAAATATGTGTTACCAAAACAAGTACAATGCCTATGAAAGAAACTGGAAGAGCACACAGGGCTGCGAGGAACATCATTGAAATATAGGTGTCATGAAAAATCCTAACCCGTCCCCTCTCCAGGGATCCCGCAACGGGGAAGATATGCCCCTCAAACCATGGAGCCCAGCGCCCGAAAAGGCGGTAGGACAGAGCCTCAAATTTTTGGAGCAGCGGCAACCGATTTTTCCTCCTCGTTCATCTTGATTTTCAGGTAAAACTCTTTCGGTCTTGCATAGTACTCCGCGATTATATGCGCCACTTCTTTGTAGCTTCGGATTTTCTGTTGCCGCATCCAATGCAGAACCTCGCTGCGCCGCTTCGTTTCTTCAACCAACTCCGCACGTGCTCTGACCAACCCGTTTTGCGACAGCGTCGAATAGTGGGCTTTTTTCAAGGAAAGAAACTTGCTGGTCCGCAACTGGATCCCAAGTGAAAATGTTAACGTAGTTTTCGTAACCTGCAATTTCGTTGGTTGAAAGTATGCGTCTGTAAGCCTTCTTCACACCAGACTTAACCAGGTGAACGCGTTGAACCGAAATAACCACGTTCATCAGCGGAATGTAAGCGGGAGAAATCTCCATGGGTTTCTGAGTTAATCTTTTCACGGCTGAATCCAGGTTTTCCGCGTGCATGGTGCACATGCCACCGTGTCCTGTCGCCAACGCTTGGAACAGAACGTATGCTTCTTGACCTCGAACTTCGCCTACAATCAACATGTCAGGGCGATGCCGCATTGAAGCCTTAACCAAGTCGAAGAGAGGAACTTCACCAACTGCGTTCCCGCCTAAACCGTAGCTTTGACGACTAATCAGCGAGACCCAGTTTTCATGAGACAAGTTTAACTCGGCAGTCTCTTCGATGGTGATGATTTTGCTGCCGGGTTTAATGAGGCACGCCATAGCGTTCAGAGCGGTGGTTTTGCCTGCGGCTGTTCCTCCAAGAATCATGATTGAAGCGCGGTTTTCAAGGCAAATCCAAAGGTAAGCCGCCAAATCCTCGGTAAAAGTGCCGATGTTAATTAAATCGATGATTGAATATGGGTCATCACGGAATTTTCTGATTGTGAAAGCTGTGCCGAAAGGCGTGATTTCACGGCGGTAACAGACGGCCAAGCGGTGTTTGCCGGGAAGCGACGCGTCAACGATGGGGAAGGCCGAGCTAACGTGTTTGCCAGCCATGTGGACAAGTTTGCCGACCATGTTGTCGAGGATTTCGTCGTTTTCAAATTGGACGTTGGTTTCGATGCTTTCGAAGGTTCGATGCCAAATGTAAACGGATTTGTTGACACCGTCGCAGGAAATGTCTTCGATGTTTGGGTCACGCATCAACGGATCAATCTTGCCAAAACCAACAAGATCCCGCTCCGCATGATACAAAATCTTATACCACGAAACATCAGGCAACCAACCCAAACTAATACGGTACTTATCCACAATTTTCTTAGCCGCCTCAGCAAAAAACTTCCTCGGATCCGCAATCTCCTCTTTGGGCGAATCAATCTCAGCCAACAAAATCTCCAACACACGATTATAAATCCCACGCTCAAAATTATCCAACTGAAGCTCATCAAGAATATACCGGTACTCACCCGTCTTCGGATCCTGAACAATAAAAACCTGCGAAAAAGGCTCATACAAAGAATACTTGTCAACAACCTTCAAAGACTTAGGCAAAGCCTTGTTTACCGTCGGAAGCTCTTGTGCAGGCATTTTCTTTTTGAAGATACCGCCTATTTTCGGCATCTTGAATTTATTTTTGGATTTCTCGTTTTGGTTTTCTTTGGGTTTGTTTTCTTGTGGCGCTTTTTGTGTTTTTGCGGGTTTTTTCTTTGGCTTTAGGTTGGCGAAGGTTTGGTTTAGTTTTTGTTTTAGGCTTTGGGTGGGCATTGTTGGTCTATCTTAGGGGTCAGGTTTTCACTTATTAAATATTATGTCTCAATACACACTAATGTTGAAGTGTTCAACACAACTACAACAAACCAAAAACACCAACACAACCAAACCCAAAACCAGCCCAAACAACAAAACAAATTTAAACCAACACGTAATGTCACTACACAAAAGACCAAAATTACGGAGAAATAGCCGTGAAGCAAACTACTAAAATTATTAATCAGGCTAGGGCGGAAGGTAGGAAGGCGCTTTTGGAGCCTGAAGCGAAAATGATCTGCCAAGAGTATGGTATTCCTGTGACGAAGTTTAAGGTTGCCACAAGTGAGGTTGAGGCGGCGAAAATCGCTGAGGAAATCGGTTACCCTGTTGTGCTTAAGATTGTTTCGCCTGATGTTATTCATAAGTCTGATGCGGGCGGGGTTATGATTAATTTGAAGAGCAGCGTTGATGTGCAGAATGCGTATGGGAAGATTTTGGAGAACGTCAAGAAATACAATGCGAACGCGAAAATCGTCGGCATCCTTGTTCAGGAGATGGCTCCTTCGTCTACTGAAACCATCGTCGGCGCGATTAAGGATCCGCAGTTTGGGCAAACCATCATGTTCGGGCTCGGCGGAATTTTCGTTGAGCTGCTCAAAGACGTAAACTTCCGAATCGCCCCAATAACCGCCAACGACGCCAAAGAAATGATCACCCAACTCAAAGCCTACCCCCTGCTCAAAGGCTTCCGCAACACACCCCCCGCCGACATCGACGCCCTAGTCGCCATCCTGGTCGCCACGTCGCGCCTCGTAGTGGAAAACCCCGAAATCAAAGAACTAGACCTGAACCCCGTCCTTGCCTACCAAAGCGGCGCAAAAACCGTCGACGCACGAATAATCCTCGAATAAACGCCCCTTTTTTCGGGTTTTTTCTTCTTTTTTGTCTGGTTTTTTGCTGGACGTTTGGTTTTGGAAAAGGAAGCAAAAAAATTGTCTTCAGGCGGGTTAGGCAGGCATTTATTTTTTCGTACCCAGCCCCCCTACGGTTTTCTATAGGAGCCAAATAGGGACATCTAGATGAGCCAAATAGACACAAAAACAGATCCTGTTACTCGTAGACATTTCGCCTGGGACCTATAGCTAACTGTTGTTTCCTTTTAAGTCTCCATGAAGCCGTTTTCCACCATAAGCTTCTTCTTCTTCTAAACTTAGCAGGCATTCTCGAACTTGACCCTTGACTTGCCCATCTAACTTCATATAGAAATGCTCTGCCTGTCTTGACAAAAAAACCCTGTACTTGGGTTTCACTAAGCTTCTTCCTTCAGAAGCGCACGCAACTCTTTCACTCGCCCCGCTTTAAGGTCCTCTTGCCCTTCCTCGATAGCCTTCACCATTTCGGGGTCGCTTAAAATCTCGAAGGTCTCCATCAGCTCTGCCATAAGCTTGGTGGCTTCATCAAGCTTTTGCTTGGTTTCAGCGAGAAGCTTACGGTCCTCCTCATCTAAATACACAGTCTTAGCCATCAAAGACCACTACAGCAAATGAATGCAAAACGCACCTAATAAATTTGAAAAAACCTCTCACTGCCTTTCTCCGGCAGATTTTATTTTTTCGTACCCGCTACCCTTAGAGGTTTTCTAGAGGATCCAAATAGGCTCCTATAGATGAGCCAAATAAACAAAAAACAGCACCGCCGCCATACCCCGATTGTGTTTGAATGCAACGCCAGCCCTCGGTCAAATCAGATGCCTCTATTAGGCACCACCACTGGTTTTTACATCTTTTAATACAGAAATGCAATCGCAAACGCAAAAAAGAAGCATCTGTTGTTTCAGGTCGAAAACAATTTGGTTCGAGTGACCGCATATATAGACTGATTTTTTTCTAAATAGTTATGGACGCATAGGTTAATAGGTTGCTCCATGGGTTTTCAATGCGATGGCAAATGGGCAAAACTGGGCAGTCAGATGACAATTTAAATTTTAACGTTAACAAAATCGTCAACCAAGCCTTAAAGGTCTTTTACAAGGACGCCCTGCGAATCGCCCTCACCAGCCCCACGCAGTCGGTTTTCTTTCTGCGGACGCTTCGGTGGCAGAATCGGGCAGCAAAGGTGAGGCAGAAACTCGAGTTGGAAGGACTCCATGTGCCCCCCATCTTAGTCATAAGCGTAACCAGCAAATGCAACCTGCACTGCGAAGGCTGCTACCATCATGCGTTGCGGGCAACGACGGATGCTGAGATGAGCGATGAACGGATTGCGTCTCTGGTGGATGAGGCTAAAGAGCTCGGGATTTCTTTCATTGTTCTTGCAGGCGGAGAACCCCTCATGCGCCCCAACATATTGGATGTTTCGAAGCAGACGCCTGAAATAATGTTTCTGATGTTCACCAATGGGCTCCTGCTCAACGATGATGTGCTTGGGCAGATGGCAAAAAACAAAAACATCGTTCCTCTCCTCAGCCTCGAAGGGTACCAAGTTGATACTGATGGAAGACGAGGCAGCGGAGTGTACAGCCAACTGGTTAAGTCAATGGCTAAATTGAAAAAGACGGACCTGTTTTGGGGAGCAACCTTAACCATGACGAGAACCAACTTCGACGAGGTAGTGGACGAGGGTTTCATTGGGCAACTTGTCGAAGCAGGATGCAAATTCTTCATGCTTGTCGAATACACCCCTGTGACGGCTGGAACTGAAGATTGGGTTCTAACGGAAGAGCAAAAAGCCAAAGTCATCCCCATCAGAAACGGCTTCCGCAAAAAATACCCCGCTCTCTTCATCGCCCTGCCATGGGATGAGGATGAAATCGGCGGATGCCTTTCAGCTGGACGCGGATTCGTTCACGTGAGCGCGGAGGGAAACGTGGAGCCTTGCCCATTCATCGCCTACTCAGACACAAACCTCAAAAACATCCCGCTTCGAGAAGCGTTGCAGTCTAAAATGCTTAGGACAATTCGGGAAAACCACGCTGAACTCAAAGAAATTCATGGCTGCGCTTTGTGGGAAAAACGTGAATGGGTGGAGTCACTCGCCACAAACAACAAATCAAGCTAAGCGTGGCTTGCTTCCTTTAGCCCACCCGTACTCTGTCTCTCTCACCATCTACCCCCTCGGTTCATTGTATATCCCAAATAGGCGTATCTAGATGAGCCAAATAGACCCCAAAAAACAGCACCCGCGCCCGATTTATGTTTCCCGTACCCCTTCCTCCTCGGTCAAATCAGATGCTTCTAACGTAAACCTGGCTTTTTGTTCCTTTTTAATTCAGCGACCTTACTGTAAACAGCTTCATGTACACCCTCAGTATTCAGCATCTTGAGAACAACAGTTTGGTCAAATCCTATGTCGTCTTTAAAAGTCAACAATAAAACATTCTCTTTCTTCCGCCACAGCAAGCCGCCAATTAAACCGATAGCAAGCACCCTTAGAGTATCAATCTTATCAGATGGGACATTCTGAATATTAGTAATCGTTTTATATGAAATTGTTAGAAACGGTTCAGGTGGTACCCAACTTTTAGATGAACTATCATCAGGGTAAACATCTATTGCTTCATTGCCGAGCTTCAACAATATTTTGCATTTATCTGGGAATTTTACATGACCGCCTAAGTATTCGCCATGAAATTCCGAGATTAACATATTAACTCTCGCTTATTCTCGTATGTTTCGGTTTGCTTTTATGCCTTTAGTCTTGGCATTGCGTTTTTTTGCCCCTATCCTCTTTCAGTCAACCATCTACTGTTTAGAATAGTCGTTTCAACACTTGTCTTATAATTAGTTCAATCCTCAAAACAGCTATGTCACACGTTGACTTAACATGACCTTGCGATACTTGCGGAAAATTCACAGGCGGCTTCTTTGTGCATTGCGCCCATTGCCAAATCTACTTTTGCTAATCTGCTGGTTTGAGTTGATGTGCCGTCACGAGGTAGTTTGCCCCATGTGCGGCGGTCGCCTAAGCTAAAAACTCATAAATTCTCTGCTTGTTAAGGTTTTTACGCCAGCCTTCTGCGCCATGGCTGCAAGTTTTTTGTCGTCTGTTACCAGTGTGCTTTTTGTTTTGTCTGCTTCGGCGAGGTAGGCTGAATCGTAAAATGTTAGATTAAATTTGCAAGCTGCATCCAATATGGCGTTTCCTGAGCCCTCACCTTGCAGCATCACCACGTTCATTTCGCCGATGATGGCGTATATTTCACTTAGGAGAGTTTCGGCTTGCTGTCGGCTTATTCTTTTAAGCAAAAAAGTTTCTCTCCACAAGGCATTGCCAACCTCATAGTAAGCCAAAGATATGGTTGTTCCATCCTCGAGCTTGTCTGGGGCGTCGCCTTTTAGTTCCCTGACGATTGTTAGGATGCTGCTGGCGTCGAACAGCATGGATGGTTTTGTCATCTGTTGTCCCTGCTTGCTCGGACAGATTGGACGATTTCGTCTTCTGGAATCTTCTGGAGGATTTCGCCTGCGTCTTGGGCGAGTTTTCTTAGTCTTTCTCTTTCCAAACGCTTAACTTCGGATTGCAGGGCTTCACGCATTAATCCGCTGACGTTGACTCCTAGCGTGTTTAGTTTTTTCTTGAGTTCGCGCGGGATTTTTGCGGAAACAGTAAACTTGACTACCCATACGGTAACACCATAATAGTATTACTGTTGGTTTGATAAAAACTTTGCAGCCACTTCAATTAATTTCATTTGCGCATATAGTCCTGGTTTTGACGAATCAGCGTTTCCAGGAAAATGCCTAACTAATAGCCATTTGGAACATGTATACAAGTATACTTAACTACTTGTACACAATATTATTTTACTAAAGTGATTTTCTTGAATGAAACCACAACAATAAGAGTCTCAAAGAAAACCGCGGAAAACATAGAAAACCTACGCGAAAAACTCGGCGCCGAAAGCCTCGATGAAACCATTCAATCCCTTGTCAAAAAACAACGCAAAGCTATTCTAGAAAAATCATTTGGAAAAGACCATAACAGGATTAAACCATTCTCAGAGGCGGACCGCGGTGAAGATCGTAATTACTTGCTTTACGCTTGGATCGAACATTTCATTGGAAGCCAAAAAGGGTGTAAAGCTGAAAGAATCTTAGAAAACGCTGACGACGTTTATACTCCAGACATCGTTCTGGCGGAAGTCGCACGAAAATACGCTCGTGAAGGCATCGACAAGGAAATCATCGAAGAGAGATTGATTCAGATAGAAGAAGCCTCAGAAATCGTGTGCATAGACGCTGAACTCGCGGCAGTCTCGGCTGCATGCTTCTTAGAAATAGAAGAAAACGCGAAGAAATCACGGTTAAGCTCTCCAGGCCTATTCGATGCAATAATACTTGCCACAGGAAAAACTCTGGGCGCCAAAATCTTGACAGGCGATCAACATTTTAAGGGTCTGCCTGAAACAATATGGCCTAAGTAAACCCGAACAGCAAAAATACCGCTTAAATGGCATTCATTTTTCCCAATTCGAATTCAGGATTTAACTGCATCTGTTTTTCCAAGTAGCTAAAAAAATAAAATGAGCGGCGTTTACACAGGCAACTTTCGTTTGGGGCTGTTGACTGTTTTCTTTTTCGGCAAAAGCAGGTAGGCTGATGCTACTACGATGATGATTGAAGCCGCGACTCCGACGATTGTTAGGGTGGGGAAGGGGGCGATGTTGAAGTAAACTGTTTTTGAATTCGAAAGCCCATACGCGCTCACTACGTAGATTGTGACGTGGTGTGGGCCGTTGGATAGGGCGGCTATGGTTACGTTTCCAACTATTGTCTTGTTTGCTTGCCCGTCTAGGCTGTAAGCCATGTAGGTGGCGTTTTGGTTGAGGATGAAGGTTAGTTGTAGGTCGGTTGAGCCGTAGGTTTGGTTTAGCGGCATTATCATGTTGATTTCTGGGGGGAGCGAGTCGACTGAGAAGATGACTTTGTTTGAGCTGCCCATGTTGCCTGCAGTGTCGTTTGCGTAGAGAACTATGCTGTGTTCGCCCTGGGTAAGGTTGGAGAGTTCAACTTCGCCTTTAACGGTTACGTTCGCCGTGTCGTCGACGCTGTAGCCAACCCAGGAAGCGTCCCTGTTGACGCTGTAGCTTAGGATTACCTTGGAGTAAGTTTCGTTGAGGGGCGAGTTGATTTGGATTGTTGGGGGAGCGGTTCCTAGCCTATCGGCGTGTATTTATCAAGTGTGCTGAGCCAGTTTGTTCCGTCGAATCCGCCAACGGCATAGAGCACATCATTTACTGCCACAACACCAAGGTATGCTCTGGCGAGTGGCATCGAGGCGCCGACTGCCCACGAGTTGTTAACTGCGTTGTAAATTTGCACGGCGCTGCCGAAGGAGTTTTCGTTAAATCCGCCTATAGAGTACAGCAGAGAAGGCGCCATAAAACCCGTGTTACTGCGGCTGCGGCGAAGGTAGCGTCCGAAGGCAAGTTTGCGCTCAAACCCCAACTGTTGCTTTGGGGGTCATACACTTGGTTGGAGTTGACAAAGTTGCCGGCTCCTTCGGTTCCCGGGCTTCTAGAGCCGCCGACAACATGTAATTTGCCGTTGATTAATCCTGAATCGTAACCGTAAACAGCTTGCGGCATCGAGGCTGCGGTGCTCCATGTGTTGGCGGCTGGGTCGTAGACCTCGTTGATGTTTGTTTCAACGTAAAATGGGCTTTTGTTTGAATATTGCATTCCGCCTACCAGGTAGATTTTGTCGTTAATCACGTTGCGCACAAATCAGCTCGGGGCGTAGGCATCGAGGCTTCGGTTTGCCAACTATCTGTGGCGGGGTCGTAGACTTCGTTGTTTCCAACGTACTGGTTGGTGCCGCCGTGTCCCGACGATTCCGCCTATACAGTAAATTTTGTCGTTGTAGACTGCGACTGCGAAGCCGCTTCTAGCTGTAGGCATCGACGACATGGTGGTCCAATGTCTGCGCCAGGCGTGTACTCTTCGTTGACGCTAAGAGGCGAAGTTCCGTCGAAGCCTCCGATAGCAAAGATTTTTCCGTTAACGGCCGCGACGCCGAATCCTCCTCGGGCTGTAGGCATAGATGCGAGGGAAGCCCACGTATTTTGGTTTTGGTTGCCTGTGCGTTTGCATGGGGTAAGTTGAAGGCTGGCAGAACTATTAGTGCAATAATAAGCATGACTGCTGGAATTTGGATATGCTTATTTATTGGTACCCCACCGTATGATGTTACGTATATTAGCGCTTTACACTTATAATGTTTAAAGAAATACAGCTAAGACAAACCAACATAGCAAGCCAAGCAGAACCAAAACCGAAGACGCAGCAAGCCACGCCGCTTGGGGAAAAGTTTAATGGGTTTCTCGGAGAAATTAATGTGAGGGTTTCTGTCCGATTAAGAGTGTTTTGGTTGCTGTAGATGGGTCTGAAAACTCGGATAGGGCGTTTGATTTGGCTTTGGATTTCGCCGAGAAATTTGGTGCGTCGCTTTTACGGTTTTGAATGTTTCGGAGTCGGTTGTGATGGCGGCGGCACCTCAGAGACAGGGTCTTACCCAAGCGGGAACGCGACTCTTGTACAGCCAGGGATTTGAGGGCAATTCAAAACGAGGGGTTTCAAAATACATGGACAGCGAAGGTAGTTTCGCCGAACTTGACGGTTTCATCTCTGGCGAGGGCGGGGGACGCGGCTTTTGCAATAGTGAATACCGCGCAGGAAGGAGGCTTTGACGTTACGGTTGTGGGGCACCGTGGGTTCGGCAAAACGCGGGGAAATTCATCTCCTCGGCAGCGTAAGCAGAAAAAGTTGCGCATTCCGCACCCTGCACCGTCATAATAGTAAAATAAAAGGTGTTTTGACCATGATAACGTTATCGGCGCGGGCAAAGTGGGAAGCACAGCGGCGTTTGAAATTTTACGTTACAAAATAAGCGACGTAGTCCTAATCGACTCTAACGAGAACCAGGCGAAGGGGGAGGCTTTGGATATGATGATGGCTGCGCCCGCCATTGAGTTTGACGGCAAAATCACTGGGACAGGTGATTACTCTGCGATGCGGGGAAGCGACCTGGTTATTGTGACTGCGGGGCTGGGCAGAAGACCCGACATGACACGCATCGACTTGATGAACATTAACGCGGGAATAATGCGCTCAATCGTTAGGGAGGTTGTTAAGTACGCGCCCGAATGCAAGCTTATGGTTGTCACAAACCCCGTGGACATAATGACTTATGTGGCTTTCCAGGAGTCAGGTTTCCCACGCACCCGCCTCTTCGGCATGGGCAACATCCTTGACACCATGCGCTTCCGCACCTACATCGCCGATGAACTGCACGTCTCCCGAGAAGACACAAGCGCCCTGGTTATCGGCGAACACGGCGACTCAATGGTTCCGCTAGTCGAATACGCCTCAATCTCAGGATTCCCATCACGAATTTTCTGACGGGCGGCCAGATAGAAAAAATCGTCCATCTAACCGTAACTTCGGGCGCGGATGTAATCAAGCTTAAAGGCTCAACAATCTACGCTCCCGGAGCCGTCATCGCCACCACCGCTGACGCCATTTTAACAGGCAGAAACAGGGTTATGAGCGTGTCAACTTGCCTTGACGGGGAATACGGAGACTCAGATGTTTCAATCGGTGTGCCAGTCGTTTTAGGCAAAGAAGGTGTCGAAAAAATAATCGAGCTGGAATTAAGCAGCCAATCACAGGAGCGTTTCACAAAATCGGTTGCCGTCGTCAAAGAAGCCTTAGCCACGTTGAAGAGCTAACGCTGATTAACCGTAAGATTTTGATTTGCGCAAAAAACCCGTGGTACCGAAAATTATGGTTTGTTGTTAGCTGTGGATTTGTTTTGCTCGTGCGCAGTAAAAGTTTCCGTTGATTTTCGTGAATGCTGGGCACTTTCCGCCGTCGCAATGGTTAAGCCACTGGCATGGAGCTCTCACTTCGTACACTCTTGGCATGTATCCTGGGTACTAAAAATCTCTGTGGTTTTTTGTCGTTTGTTTACTTTATCCAAGATTGTTTCCATAAAAAACGCCTTTAAATTTTGCTTTTTAGCTTGAATATGTAGGGCTAACTTGTCTCTATTAAAATTGTGTTACAGTCAATCGACAACAACAAAAGCATATAAGCACTGACTTGCAGAAAAAAGGTAAGCGGCAGCCATTTTCCCGTCTCACCAGTTCCATGCGGAAAACCAGATTTTTACTTTTTACCTTGCCGCGCAGGATGCAAAATCAATAGCCGCATGAATTTCCAAAAGAGACTTTCCTAATCCTAATGCGCTCGAATACACAAACTATCTCGTATCAATATCCAGGTTAGCATTTCTATACGGTTTAGCGGTTTAAGTTTTTGCTCTTTGCTTTTTTGCCATTCCTTGATTCTGGTTTTAGTTTAGTTTTCTATTTGACTTTCAAAAACCTAAAAGGTCTTTCACGGATTATTCAGTACTTGTGAAGGCGTTACTTTGTTAAGGTCTTATTGGGTTTGCTGGAACTAGTGTAGCTTCCTGCCTTTTTAGTTTCAATCCAACTACTGTGGTAATAACTCCAGCAATCAAGAATACGATTGCCGCAACCTCATAACTTAGGAATAAACTATGGGAGTAGACGCTGACCATGATTACATACGCTCCAGCCAGTATTACCATCATCCCATGTTGAGTTTACTATATCCTGTTGAGGTACGCCTAATTGAACCCGATAAGTTGTGCTACCCACGTTATTGTAGGGTAATTGCGTAACTCCATAATAGGGCACGTTCGGAGTTCCAAGCGTCATAAAATATGTGGAGGTAAAATTTTTGTCAGTTTGGTATGCAAAAATTGGTATTCCATTGTTTTGTTCGAAGAAGGCAATAGCTGAAACTTCACCATTGTTGCCCACCACAGTTAATTGAATCGTGTCGCCTACGTTAGCTTGAATACTGTAATACAAATAGGATAATGAATAGTTCTGACCATTATAAGATAAGTTTTGATACTGAGACTGACCTATCAAATCTGAGATTACTTGGTTGTTTGAGCTATAGAATTGAGGGGTTGTCACAAATAAGTGCCATAACGAAGGAAGCAAACAAAAGAATGACACCGATTGTGAAAATAGCTTTCCTCATTTACAACCTCAGAGCCTTATTCTATTGAACTTAACTTAAAGTTTTCGTACCTTCGAGTTTTGCCCTTGTTGCCACTTAAGGTATGGTGACTTTTTCTTAACGCTGTACATAATCCCTAGTCAGCGAATAACTCTCAGGGTCTTTTGTCGTCAACAAACCGATATGTGAACAGTCTTTGTAAGGTTTCAAAGTCGGATACTTCCACAAGTCAAAGGAACGAGGAAGTGGGTCTGGTGTTTTGTGACAATAAATCAACACAAAAACTATTTCCCAAAATTTGCACCTCCACTCATTTCCTTCGAAACCGAAGCTTTTGGAAAACCGTTATAGCCTAGTTCGCTCAAGCCAATGTGATTAGTTGGTGTGGGTTTGGCTAAATCTTTGATTGCTGGCGTTGACGAGGCGGGACGCGGATGCGTCATCGGACCCCTGGTTGTCGCCGGCGTCATGGTGAAAGCTGAAGTACTGCCGATTCTCACCGAGCTAGGCGTTAAAGACTCCAAACTGCTTACACCCCAAAAACGCGAACTGCTGTACCCTGCGATTCTCCAGCTAGCCGAAAGGTACCACACGATAAAGGTGCCTCCGAGCCAGATTGACACGGTTGTTGAGAGCGCCCGGCGTCTGCATAAGCTGAACCGTTTGGAGGCTCAGGTGATGGCGCAGATTATTGATGAGCTAAAACCTGAGGAGGCATACGTTGATGCGGCGGACACGGTTGAACATCGGTTCGGGAACCATATACGGGAATGTCTCAAAGTTAAAACCCGAATTGTTTCGCGGCATAAAGCTGACAGGATTTATCCTGTGGTTTCCGCGGCATCTATCATTGCGAAGGTTGAGCGGGACCGGGAAGTTGCGGCGTTGAGGGCGCAGTGGGGCGATTTTGGCAGCGGATACTTAACCGACAGCAAGACCATGGCTTTTCTACGGCAACTGCTGGAGAAAAACGAAGAGTACCCGAGTTTCATCAGGAAATCGTGGAAGCCTGCGAAAAAAGCGAAAAGCGAGAGGGGCACAACCCAAAGCACTCTGACTTAGCATGTTTTTGGTAACTCGGTCGCGTTTGTAGTCAAATAGCTAGGTGAAACAGCTACAAAAAAACATTAAACATATAAATGGCGAGCAACATCCCTTAAGATGGGAAATAAGCGAGTTTTAAACGGCGGTTGCTTGATGAGCGAAAAAGATGTTACGAGGTTCCTCCAAATCCTGGGTCTCTCAAAGAGGGAAATTCAGGTTTACATGTTCTTAGCTAAAAGCGGCGTCCAATCCACAAGCTTTGTCGCTAAAAGATTAAAGATGGAGCGTGTCCAAGCGTACCGCACCTTCAAGAAGCTGCAGGAGAAAGGCTTCATCGAAGCCACGTTGGAGCGGCCTACCCGATTCACCATCGTTTCCTTCGAAGCCCTGGTCGACTCGTTCATCACAGCCAAAAAGAACGAAGTCACAAACCTTTCAGACCAGAAATCCACCCTGCTGACGGCTTGGCAGTCGATTAGCGCACCCGAATCAGAGTACCCGGTAGCTAAGTTCTCAATCATCACGGGCAAGAAAAAGATTCATTCTAAGATGCTTTCAATGATTGAAGAATCAAACCATGAAGTCATCATCTTAACCACTTCCTTGGGAATAATCCAGGAAGATATTGCAGGAGTCTTCGATTCAGCCATCACCGCGTCACAGGACCGCAACATACAGCTACAAGTAATAACCGACGTCTCCCAAGAAAACTACAAAACAGTAGAAAGAATAGACCGCACCATAACACAAGAAAAACTATCCATGAAGGTTCGCCACGTCGGCATGACCAGCAAGTTCTTCCCAAGATTCCTCATAAAAGACGAGGAAGAAGCCATGCTGTATGCGCCCTTCGGCAATGAAGCGTCTGTCCTCAATTTGGAAGATGAAGGCCTATGGATCAACGATAAGATGTTCATTTCTGTTTTGAAGGCTTTTTTTGTTCAGATGTGGCAGAGCGGCATTGAAGCGTCAAGAAGAATCGATGAGATAAGAAGCGGGATTCCGATAGGTGAAACGTTGGTTATCAAAGATGCGGACGAAGCGTGGAGCAAGGTTACGAAGGTGCTTGAGGGAGCCAAAAAAGACATAGTGGTAATTACTTCATCGCAAAGCATCAACCGACTCGCAGAAGAAGACCCCCTCATAGAATACTCCAAAAAAGGCTTAAAAGTCCGAGTTATGGCGTCAATCGACCTCGACAATTTAGAACCCGCCCAGAAACTTGCCACCCGCTACGAAATCAAACATGTCCCAATCAGCTACCTAACAATGATGCTTGTCGACAACCAGCACCTGTTCATGTTCAAGATGCCGCCGCTCAACGACTTCGGCTCTGAAGCCGCATTCTATCTAACAGACACATTCTACTCCACTGACCCGAGCCAGATTGAACGTGTAAGCGAAATGCTAAACGACATCTGGAAACGAGGCATCGACATCCAGGAAGTCAGCAGCCAAGCAGGCACCAAACTCCCAGCCGTCACGGTTTCAACAAGCGAAACTGTAGCGATGATTGTTGACAAAATGTTCAGAAACGGAGTTACTTCGGTTTTGATTACGGAGCAGCAAAAACCCGTCGGCGTAATTAACGACCGCGACATCCTCAAAGACATCGTAGATAAACGCAAGAACCCCGAGAAGACCCTAGCCAAAGACCTCAACTACACCCCGCTGATAAACATGCAGGAAAACGAAAACATGATAACAGCCATGAAACACATGAGCGAAAAAGGCATCGAACGAGCCGCATTGGTCAAGAACGGGCAACTCATCGGCATGCTGGTAGAGCCAATATCCAAAAAAGCCACCATTGAAGTCAAAACCCCTGCATAATAAGAAATCCCTCTTCCTATTTTCTTAAAGCGGAATAAACGGCAAATGATATTAGCTAAAAGCGTTAACGTTTAAGCAAGGGACAGCTACTTGAACGTTAAAACGCCAGTTATAATTGTGAATTTTAAGACTTACCTTGAATCTACAGGGCAAAGAGCAGTTGAACTTGCGAAAGCCGCAGAGAAAGCGTCTAAGGAAACAGGAGCATCAATTATTGTGGCGCCCCAATTCGTCGACATCGCAAAGGTTGCCGAAGCCGTTGAGATTCCTGTTTTCAGCCAGCACCTTGACCCGATTAAGCCAGGCAACTGCACAGGTCACGTCCTTGCTGAAGCAATCAAAGAGGCTGGCGCGGTTGGAACCTTGATTAATCATTCTGAGAGGCAGCTGAAGCTTTCGGAGATTGAAGCGATTGTTTCGCTTTGCCGCGAGAAAAACTTAGTGTCCTGCGTCTGCGCAAATAACCCTGCAGTAAGCGCCGGCATAGCCGCCATGCATCCTGACATTGTTTCGTTTGAGCCTCCTGAGCTTATCGGCACGGGCATAGCGGTTTCCAAAGCGCAGCCGGGGGTAATCACTGACACCGTGAACTTGGTTCGCAAAGTAAACGCTGAAGTCACGATTTTATGCGGTGCAGGCATCAGCCAAGCCGAAGACGTCGCGACATCGCTAAAGTTGGGAACCAGCGGGGTTCTTGTTGCAAGCGGCATTGTCAAGGCGAAAGACCCATATATGATTCTGCGTGCTTTTGCCGACGCAACAAAACAGTAAATATGTGATTGGCTTTGAAGGTTGAACCCGAATGTGAATCATGCCTGCTTTCAAGGGCGCAAACCGAAACTTACCAAGCGACAACTAACCCCGCCCTGCGTTTCCGATGCCTCGCAGAAGTTGTTCGTCTCCTGAACCGCGAATTCAAATCCTCCTCAGTAGCCGCAGACCTGGGAACAAAACGCGACCGCCTAATCAAAGAGTTAACAGGCAACGATGACCCCTACAGCAGAACCAAGAAAGCCGCAAACGAAAAAGCACTCAAGCTTCTGCCGCATGCCAGAAAACTTGTTGAGGCAGCTTACAGTCAGCAGGAACGCTTCAAGAAGGCTTGTCTATGCGCGATTGTGGGCAACATAATGGAGTTTGACATTCCAGGGCACAAGTTTACGCTTGACAGTTTAGCTGCGTGCATTCGGGAAGCCAGCAAAGACCTCTTCATCGACGACATTGACCGCGCGTATGAGTTAGCGAAAAACGTTGACAGCGTGCTTTATTTGGCGGATAACGCGGGGGAAATCGTTTTTGACAAGTTGCTGGTTGAGCAGCTCAAGAACATGGGTTTGAAAGTAACCTACGTCGTTAAAGGGGGCTCAGTCATCAACGACGCCACCATGGAAGACGTGGTTTTAACGGGCATGGATGCATTAGCCGACGACGTGTTGACCACAGGCACCGACGCGGTTGGCTTACTCAAAAAAGAGGTTTCGCCCGAGTTCCTCAAAGTTTACGATGCGGCGGAGTTGGTTTTCGCCAAGGGCATGGGCTACGCTGAAACCCTCACCGAATACAAACTGACCAAGCCGCATCTGCTGCTTTTCAGAACAAAATGTGTCCCCGTAGCAAACTATTTCTGCGCTCCACGCGACAAAAACATCGCCAAGCTGATGCCGTAAAATGAAGATGCCCGCCATAGCCTTCAACCAACAAGAGCTTTCCCATTTCGGCGAGGCTATCGGCAAAGAGTGGCTTGTAACTAACGGGTTAGGCGGCTACGCATCAGGCACGATTTTGGGCGTTAACACAAGGAAGTATCATGGGTTGCTTGTTGCCGCGTCTGAATCCGCCTGGCGAACGCACTGTTTGCCTCTCAAAACTTGACGAAGACATCTCTGTAGGCAGCGACGTTTACCGTTTGGGCACCAACGAGTTTGCAGGCTCGATTTACCCGCGTGGCTACGATTTTCTAACGGGTTTTTCAGCTTCACCATTCCCCCAGTGGACCTACCACGTGGGCGCAGTGGAGCTCCACAAAACGGTTTTTATGCTCAAGGGCAAAAACGCCGTCTCAGCAATCTACAAGCTCGCAAACCGTGGAGCGGCAGAAGCCAAAGTCGCCGTCTACCCGATGTTGACATGCCGACACTTCCACACCGTTGTAAACCGAGCGGAAAAGCCGTTGGAGTTTATCCAGAAAAGCCGCTTGCATGAAACAGAAATCTCATTCCAGAACCCCACGGCAACAACCGTGTGCAGAGCAACGGACGGCGAGTTTCACGAGAAAACCAACAGGGTCGACGGCTTGCTGTACCGTGCGGAGGCGGCAAGAGGGGAAGCCAGCCTTGACGATTGCTTTCAGCCGGGTTATTTTGAGTTGAGTGTTGCCGCTGGAGAAGAAAAGCTGCTCGGACTCAACGTCGCCGCCGCTGTTAACAGTCAAGCTGCTTGGGAAGCTTTGGATTCGCTGGGAAAAACAACTACAGAAATCAATGATTTGTTAAATGCGGAGCAAACGAGGCAGAGAAGTTTGCTTTACGGCTTTTACGGTTTGCACCCTGACGCTCCCCTGAGTGATTGGTTGAGCTGGATTCTTTTAGCCGCCGACTCCTTCATAGTCGCCGACGCTGCTGGAAAAAAAGCGGTTATCGCGGGGTACCATTGGTTTGAGCCGTGGGGCAGAGACACGTTTGTTTCGTTGCCGGGTTTGCTGCTGGTTACAGGCAGGTTCAATACGGCACGGGATATTCTGCAAGCTTTCAATCGGTACTGCAGAAACGGGCTTATCCCCAACTACATCGCTGACAAATCAGGCGAACCCGCCTACAACACCGTCGACGGCACCCTCTGGTACATCAACGCAGTCCTCCAATACATCAAATACACAGGCGACTACCCCTTCGTGGAATCCGAGCTCTGGAGCAACCTACAAACCATAATAAGCAGCCACGAGAAAGGCACAGGCTTCGGCATAGGTTTAGAGGGCGACGGCTTGCTGGGGCATGGCGCGAGGCTGACGTGGATGGATGCGGAAGTCAACGGCGAAGCGGTGACTCCTAGAGCGGGGAAAGCCGTGGAAATCCAAGCGTTATGGTACAACGCGTTGTTGACCATGCGGTTTTTGGCTGGCAAGTTCGGCGAAAAAGGTTTGGTCGAGAAGTATTCTGCAATGGCGAAAAAGACGCAAGCGAGTTTCAATGAGAAGTTTTGGAACCCATCTTTAGGCTGCCTCTTCGACGTTTTGGAGCCTCACGGACCTGACGCATCGCTTCGTCCCAACCAGATTCTGGCTGTTTCACTTGACTACCCGATTCTTGACGCCGCCCGATGGCAACGGGTTGTCGAGGTTGTCGACCGCGAGTTTGTGACGCCGCATGGGTTGCGGACGCTCTCGAAGTCTGACCCAAGGTTCACTGGGAAATATGGTGGCGACCGAACCAGCAGAGACCGCGCCTACCACAACGGAACAATCTGGCCTTGGCTGCTTGGACCCTACATTTCAGCGTACCTCAAAACCCAAAACCACAGCAAAAACGCACGCGAAATTGCCCTGCAAAAGCTTGTTGAGCCTTTCTTCACGGTCGGGATTAGGAAGGCTGGGCTGGGGTCGATAAGCGAAGTTTGTGATGCCGACGAGCCGAATCTGCCGGGAGGCTGCATATCGCAGGCGTGGAGCGTTGCTGAGCCGCTTAGAGCCTACGTTGAAGATGTGCTGCAGCTTAAGCCGAGTTTCCCGCCAGCTTAACTTTTGGGTGCTTTTTGTGCTGGTTTTTTGCCGCAAATAGTAGACCCCTCCCCCTCGGTCTTCTGGATCCATCTTTACAATGGTTTTTTGATGTAAAAATGGGGTATCCTCCCTCGGGTAAGCAGATTTCAAGGGGCTTGTTCTGGGTTGCTTTGTTGGTTTAGGCTGTTATTCTGCGGCTACTGCTTCTGCGCCACTATCATCGCATGCAACTTGTCGAAAGGATCCAAATTAACAACCTCAGCCACGTTGAAGCCTCTCTTGCGCAAAATTCCCGCTTCCTGACGGTAAACCGCTTCAGGATCCATGGTGACGTCGATGCTTTGCGATTTGACAGCTATCATAACCCAGCCCTGCGGCTTTAGAAAAACGTCGGCGTTGTCTGCCAGCAGCTTTGCCTGCTCAGGCTGCGCCACATCACAATAAATCGTATCCACTTTGCCCGAGATGAACATGGCGTACCGCTCTGGCATGCGTGCGTCATCAAGAATCGGCGTGATGTTGGGTCGGAAAGTGGCGACGTTGTTGACTAAATCGCGGATGGAACGCTGCGCAAACTCGACGCAGTACACATGCCCCGATTCGCCCACGATGTCGGATACGTGGCTCGGCGTAGTTCCCGACGCGGCTCCCAGATAAAGCACTTTGTTGCCTGCCTCAATCGGCACATTCTGCAAGCCGCGGATGATGGCTCCAGCAAGCTTGCTTCGAAAAGCATCCCAAACCCGATACTCAACGCCTTTATGCTTGACAAGCCGTTCGCCGTAAACGTTCAAGCCAGGCGTAAGGTTGCGTGTAGCAAGACGTTTCGCGCCGTCTTCAAGCGTAACCTCATAGATATCCTTGAACTTCGGATGCGGCTTAACCCTAACAGTCAACGCCGCTCTCTTCTCCGATGCCTATCCCGCCGCGGACCCCCACGGTTATCCCTAAAAGGTCGCCCTCCGCCGCTGCCCTGTTGCGGTGGTCTAAATGGACGCTCGCCGCCTTGATTTGGCGCTCCGCCTTGTGGTGGCGGTCTGTATGGGCGTTCTTCACTTTGAGGTCGCTCGGCGCCTTGAGTTGGCGGTCCAACCTGTGGCGGTGGTCTGAAGGAGCGTTCGCCGCCTTGCGAAGAAGGTCTAAATGATCGTTCGCGACCGCCTTCCCTGCGTTCCCTAAACGGCGGTTGCCCACCTCTTTCAGGTCTTGGCTTAGCTTCTTTGGGTGCCGGCGGCTCTTTGTATTTCACATGGATTTCCTCTATGCGTTTGATAATTTCTGCTTTTAGCCGTTCGCCGATGTAGTTGCCTCCGAAAGCGTCGGCTCTGGCTGCAATGGCTAGTTTCCCAGCGATGACCCGTGCGATTTTTCCTCTTTGCCACCGTTTGGCGTCATGCAGTAGGGTGTGCTGGAAGATTAAGCCGTGTTTGGGCGGTCTTGCCCCTGTTTTGAGCGAGCGGAAGAGGGCTTTTTCGGCGCCTAAAACCTGAATGGTGCTGGCTGGTCTCATAGCGAGGTTTTGCAGGCTGCCTGCGATGGCGATTAGCCGTGCGCCTAAGAGTGCGCCTGCGACTGTTCGAACGTTGGGAGCCATTTCCTCCATGATTCGGTCAACGTAGTTCTCCATGTTCTTGCGCAGCTCGTAGAAGGCAAGCACGTTTTGGGCTAATTCCTGAATTTGGGACAGGTCAAGCTCGGCGATGTCTGCGCCCATTGATTGTTCAGCGGCTTTCGCAAGCAAAACCGCGCGGTCTTTAGGAACATTTTCTTTCTCTAACGCTTCTGGCGTGAAGTTTTCTCGGTATCCGAGGTTCATGACGAGGCGTGAGTAGGTTTCGTGTTTTTCGATTAGTCGGTCTAGCTCGGGGAAGTAGACGCCGTACCATTCGCGGAGTCTGCCCATGAACAGGTTAACTGTTCGGTCCAAGTCGTCAAGAGTCTGAATGCCTTGAGCCACGATTAAGTCCCGTTTTTCAGCGGCGCCTTTGACGCGGAGTTTAGTTAGTTCCATGCTGACGTTGCGGTTCCAAAGGCTCAACTCCTGCTCATCAGAGACAAAACCCGATTCCACCGCCACCGTATTCATCAGCGCACGTAAATCCTCTGCTTCAGAGGCTTTGGCGACTTCAACGTTAACGTTCATTTTACGTTGGGTTTCCTCTGCCAAAGTGGCGTTTTCAAAAACAAACATGTCGTAACCCCCATTTTTAAGCAGGGTTACTAACGCGAAAACTTCGTCAGACAGCTTTCCTGCTTCTGTCTTAAGCAAGCCTTTTGCGGCAGCTACAGGTTTCTTTGGAAACAGAACTTTGTCCACTAAACTTTTCTGGTCGTCGAAAGCTGCGACGCCGAATGGAAATTGAATTATGAATGCTTTCATGTCTTAAAGCCCCAGTAAACTACGTAATGTCAAGAGTTTAACCTAATAAATAATTGTTTATTATTAACGTATAAACCATACTGGCGCCTCGTTTTTAACGTTGACTCAATCGTTTTCCTGATGCGGATTGGTTCGATTCCCGCGTCAGTTTGATCGACCAAAATCAGATGGCGCCCAGTATAACTGCTTCTGATTCGCGGAATGGCTTTGTATTTTTTAGTTTTTACAATTATCACAAAGGCTTCATTTTCCATATCAAATCAAGTTACCACTTGTGGTCCTACCCTTAAATTGCAAAAGTATTATAAGGAAAAACGTCAGATTAAGTACCTTAATCGAGTAAAAAGAGCAATTGCAGTAAATGTTAACTTTAAGAGCGTTTTTTTCTTTCGTTCATTTGCGGCTTTTTACTCGATAAAGAAAAAATAAGGAAGGAAAGAAAAAATATGAAAAACTTGAAAAATAAAACATTTGCAGTTGTGATTGCAACCTTCTTCATACTTTCGATGACAGCCTCAATAGTGCTGATGCCCAATGCTAGTGCACATACTCCAGCATGGAACATTGCAGATCATGCCTACATCTCTCTTGCACCTAACCCAGTCGGAATTGGTCAAACAGAAACAATCAGCATATGGACAGCTCAGCCTTTGGCTAATGCTGGCACCGCTAACAACATCAGAAAAGAAAACTACAAGCTAACCATCACTGACCCCAACGGAGCAAATACCACACAAAGTTGGCCTGTTGTCTCTAACCCGGGTGGTGAACTAACAACTACATTCGTACCTAGTGTTGTCGGCGATTACACAGCGACATTCTCTTTCGGAGGAATGACCTATCCCACTCTGGCACAGGTAACTTCCGCATTTACACTTTCAGCGGCAACCATCGCTTCAATTAATGCTTATGCAGGAGACATTTTTGAACCCAGCACCACAAGCACAACCTTCACCGTGCAGCAACAGCCATTAAGCTCAATTTCTTCCGCTCCGCTTCCCACCGCTTACTGGACTTTTCCTATAAATGGCCAGAATACAGACTGGTATAGTATCGCCTCAAGTTGGCTAGCTCAATCGTCAGCCCAATTAGGCTCTACAGATGAAAGCGGCTACCAACTTTTCCAGAACTCAGGCACAGCACCTAACAGCGGTCACATATTGTGGACAGTCCCAATAGAATTCGGCGGAATTGTCGGAGGATCAAACACCGTAGTATCAGGCGCATCTTACTATTCAGGAAGTTCATACCAACCCAGATTCATCAACCCAATAGTGATGGACGGATATCTCTACTTCAGAATGCCCTTTGGAGGGGTCGGCAGCACAACTGTCACTGGATCAAACGGTCTAGCTGACGGAGGATCTTACGTTTGCTTAAACTTGCGCACCGGACAAACTGTATGGACAAACAGCAATCCTTACTTTAATCCCACGTGGGGCCAACTATTTAATGAAGTTGATCCTAACCAATCAGGCGTTATCGCAAGCGGCTACTTATGGCAATCTTTCACCCTGCCCACAGCAACATCTGTACCTACCGTTCCCGGCCAAGAAGCAGCAACAACAATGCCCAACGTAACATGGATAGCTTATGATGGATTCACTGGAAACTGGGAATTTAACATAACAAACGTTCCGCAAAGCTACAGCGTTTACGGTACAAATGGCCAGCTGCTACAAGAACAGACCATTATTTCGGCATATGATTCAAGCGGCAGCCTGCTAAGATATGTCTTCGACTACAACACTGCCACTCAATCGGGTTGGCTAGGTCTATGGAATACCACTACACTGATTTTCAACATCGCAAACCCAGGAGGCCCATATAGACCGGAAGGACAAGTAATCAACGGAGCCGCTAATGCTGTCTATGGAAGCACCCCAGCTACAGCGTACATGACTGCATATCTTTGGAATGCAACAGTAAAAGCTGATCTAAACGGACTTGTCATCAACGCCACCGCCGCTAGTGGAGTTTCAATAACTGGCCCAACAATCAACGCGGTTATTCCAGGCGACATCATGATGGGAACAAGCAGCGGACTATCAGAAGCAGTTGGTCCACAATTCACACCAAACCCATTCACAATGTGGGCAATAAATCTCAACGCAAGCAAAGGCGCAGTAGGAACGGTACTGTGGGTCAAGAACTACACTGCACCGGATCCAATGACAAACAACGCGAACTTAGGAAGCTACACACAAAGAATCGTAGATATAGATCCAACAACCCGCGTAATCACTATGATGATCGGTGAAACTCTGCAGTGGGTTGGCTACAGTTTAGACACTGGAACGCCATTGTGGGGTCCAACAAACACAGTGGTCGCCCAAGGCTACCAATTCTTCGGCAGTGGACTAGGCATCGGACAAAACGCTGCTAACGCTTACGGCAAAATTTACGTCACAGGCTACGGCGGAGAAGTATGGTGCTATGACACAGCCAACGGAAACTCTTCTTTGGCAATTCGGCAACGGCGGCGAAGGCAACAGCACAAACGACGGACTTAATTCACCTTGGGGTCTTCTACCAACCTTGATATCTTGCATTGCCGACGGAAAAGTGTACGTTTACACCAACCAACATGGAAACGGCGCTCAGTCACCATACTATAAAGGCGAAATGCTGTACTGTCTCAACGCAACTACAGGCAAACAAATTTGGGCGGAAGAATTTCAGGGTGGAGACAACGGCGGCCCAGGATACCCAATCGGTCTCGCTGCATCAGGCGAATACGTAAACTACAACATGTATGACAACCAAGTTTATGCCTTCGGTCAAGGACCAAGCAAAACCACCATCACCGCACCCAACTTAGGAGTAACAACGACCACGCCAATTACCATAACGGGTTCAGTGACAGATATTTCGGCTGGCACAACGCAGGCGCAGCAGGCAGCAGATTTTCCAAACGGAGTTCCATGCGTATCTGACGCAAGCCAAAGTCAATGGATGGAATACGTCTACATGCAACAGCCAGAGCCAACAAACGTAACTGGAGTTCCAGTCGCGTTAGCTGTCCTCGACGCTAACAACAACTACAGAGTCATCGCCACGACAACCACCGACGCTAGCGGCACATACTCCTACACTTGGATACCTGACATCCCAGGCAACTTCACCGTCACCGCAATATTCGCAGGCTCAAACTCTTACTACGGCTCATCCGCTGAAACCCACATCTACGCCAGCGCTACAGCACCACAACAGCACCAACAGCAACTCCAGCGACAGGTCTGGCAACTCAAAGCACTCTCATGTATGGAATCGTCGCAATCATCGTCGTCATAATCGTAATCGGCGCAGTCCTCGCAATGATTTCACTCAGAAAACGACCATAACCCAAAAAAGCAAAACAAACCCCATTTCCTTTTTTTATTTTTTTTATCTTATAAGAAAAAATGATAGTTTGATGCCACGCTCTGAAAAAAGCAACGCTCATAACTTTTGAATTCTATGGTCATGTTAACATAAACAAAAAGTTTATTCTTTCTCGATTTTTTGATCTTTTTGTATCTAAAACAAATTTGTACATTCAGAGATTAACGTAACATCATTTTAGTCAAACAATCACGTCAAGTTACCTATTCATAATTTTCCAGTTGTTCAGAAAGTTTTGTCATGACAGTTTTTATTATGCCCGTTAGTGAATGCCTGTTTTCGTTCTCCAAAATTGCACGGTATCTCTTGTTTGCGAGCCCTGCAACGCTTAAAGCTAGTTTTTCAACATTTTCGTCGACCCACTCGTTCGGGATACGCTTTGTTGCGAAACCATCATTCAACGAACCCTTGTCTCTGTCATTGTCCGCACACATCTGCTTTGAACTGAAACCATGTTGCTTTCCATCCAATTCAAGGTAAAGCTTCGCCCATTCAATCGCAATATCTACATGTTTAAAACCGTCGCTGTATTCCAATGTATGCTTCACATCCAAGTTTTTGAGTGCGTTTGACAGTTTGATTGCTTGGGGTGTAACTGTTTTTTGATGGACCATACAAAGAGGGGCACCGTTATGGTCCATTGAATAGCTGTAAACTTGGTCACTGATGCTTTGATTACAAATAGAGCAAAAACGTGTCGGAACTGATACAGTTGGTGCAGGCGGTTGTCCTGTTGCTCTTTGATGCTCAATACAGAGAGCCTTCCCAAAGTGGTCCATTGAATAATGATAGACTTTATCGCTTATCGTTTTCTTGCAAATACTGCAGTAGTATCCCATGGATAGCCCTTGCTAAACGAATATACTCTTTTGGTATTTAACTCCATGATAAGTAAAGGTAGAAAAAAAAAGATGAGTACGTTTCCTACAGAGATTGTTGAATTTGTTTGTATCTGAAACAGTTGATTAAGTGGTCGTTTACTAGGCCTGCTGCTTGCATGAACGCGTAGCATATCGTCGGACCCACGAATTGGAAGCCCCTCTTTTTCAAGTCCTTGCTCATGGCTTGCGACTCAGCGGATTCTGCGGGCAAGTCGGATAGCTGGGTGAAATTGTTCTGGATGGTTTTGCCTTGGACAAATTGCCAAATGTACGTGTCGAAGCTGCCGAATTCCTTTTGAACCTTCAAAAAGCAACACGCGTTGTTGACGGTGGCTGCGATTTTGCCTCGGTTTCGCACTATGCCAGCGTCCTTCACCAAACGCTCCACGTCGTCTGCGGTGTATTTTGCGATTTTCTGCGGTTCAAAGCCGTCGAAGGCTCCTCTGAAGGCGTCTCTTTTTCGCAGAATTATCAGCCAAGAAAGCCCCGCTTGAAAAGCATCCAAAACCAAAAACTCAAACAGCTTGTTGTCGCTGTGGACTGGGACGCCCCATTCTTCATCATGGTACTTTATGTAAAGCGGGTCATCAACGTTCCAACATCTCGTTAACTCACGATTTTCAGCCAACTGTCACACTTTCTCTGCCGCGTACAATTGTCGCGTCATACCCAGTTTTAGATAGGCTTTAGCATAAATGCTTTTCACGACTGAACCAGACGGGTGCGAACTTGAGTGCTTTTATTTTTTCGTGGAAGGTTTGGGTTCAAATGGCACGAGTTTCCCATCTTTGTCGGTGATGTACAGTTGAAAATCGTATTCTCGGCAGTAGTTTTTGAAATCTCTCCACTGCGTTTTGTCGCCTTCAAAATCTTCCTCCTTCACAATTTGGCAAATCCGTTTCAAGCAACCTTTATGCGCCAAAACGTCAGGTACGACGCCGCCGACCTCGGAGGGTTTTTCCCAGCCTTCCGCATTCGCCTTCACCAGCCAATTGTCTTTTTTGAGGTCTTGGGCAATAGTTCTCACGCACGCATCATGAGTAGTCTAATTTTCCAGTTTTTTTATCTACCATGATAAAACCCCGCTTCTTGATGATTTAAAAAATGTTAATTAAAGATTTAAAGTTAAACCCCAAACCTGTTTTTCGGGTCAGGCGGCGTTTGTCTGCGTTTCGGGTTTGTAACGCGTTATCGCCACGCCCAGGATGATTGATCCAACGCCTAAAATAATGAACAGTACGGGTGCTGCTCCGCTCATCGAGTAGATGTTGAAGACGGCGCCCCAGACAGCTGACCCGCTGAGAAGCACGCCAAGCAGGATAATTGCGATTCCGCCAAGCAAATTGTCCTTGCGTTCATCACTCAAATTCGGCATTTTCATCGGGTTCTCTCCAGTCAATTACTGGTAACTTATTAGTTCAAGTTTGTTATTGGGGTTTCGGGTAGAAATTCTTTCCGCATCCTTATCACAATGCACATAGAGGCATTTTAGTCCAGATTTCTTGACTGAGATAGTCAATAAACCTTTATGAAAAGTGTTTAATACATTGACAATCACTGCTGAATTGGACAGCCCGAAAAATGAATAATAAAACAAGCACAATAATAATTGCGTTTTTGCTTGTTATCATAGTGTGCATGCTTGTTGGTTTTAGTTATTTACAGCAAGAAATAAACCAGCTCAATCCACAAACGCTTAGTAAGTCGCCAAATCCAAACCAAACTCCTACGCCAACGCCACTAGTTCACACTACCTCGCCTTCCCCGCCAACCCCAAGTATTTATTCGGGACAAGAAACCACCAATGGAACCTATAATTATGTTGTATACGAATGGCATCTAAATCAAAGGTATATCAACAATGCAACTTGGCTCAATGAGAGTATGACTAGTTATTTTGCAACGCCTTATAATTCAGGCAAGACATGGAGTGAAAACTACATTGCGTTCATTAGTAGTTATTGGGAAATTCCACAGCAAGTGGCTGATTCTGATATAGGCGGCTTGGCTGGAGCTGCTTTCATACAAAATTTACCCGTAAACGTCTCATTTAATGAAACAACAGGATTAACAAAAGCCACATACCAATATGGCGAATACGAAAATGTCCCTCTATACCACACTATAGAGTCGGAACTGCCAATTATCGCAGACAATGGAAGCTGGACAAAGAACTTCGGCTAGATTAGGAAGATATGTGTAAATCGTTTTAGATCCCTCTTTCCAGGGTTTCAATTGCCAGTTTGTAGTGGTTGTCGGTGAAGGCTTGGTTGTATTCCAAAAATTTCTGGAGCATTTCTTGCTGCTCTCTTTCCGTGAAGTACGTCATGGAGGGGAGGAAGAAGTGTTTGTCTTCTTTTTCGATGTGCGCAGGGTACAGTTCAATGAGGGTGTTTAACGATTCAAGAATGCCGCTTAACGCGTCAGCTTGGCCGTCGACATAGCTGGTTTTTTGTTTCTCAAGAATAGTGACGGCTCTCCTTGCGGCGGCATGTTCCAAAATGAGTTCCCGCAGCATAGCCGCGTCTGCTTCGGACAGTTTCCTTTTGTAGAGGGCGTTGAACATGATGCCTTCTTCCTTGCCGTGGTGGTAGCGGTCGGCGTAGGTTCTGAAGAAATCTACGGCTGCTATGATGAAGTTTGGGTCAACCTTGCCCGAAGCCGCGATTTTCTGCTGCTCTTTTTTGAGGACACTGACCGCGTGGAGGATTAAGCGGTGTTCGCTGATTAAAACGTCAACAGGCAACATGTTCGATACATTCCCTTTGAATATATTTCGTTGGAAACCCTAAAAGTTTGCGCAAAAGGCGCCGTCAACCCGTGCTTTTTCACTTTTGCTGGGTTTCGCCAAGTTCTTTTTTGAGGCTTTTTTCTGAGAAGAAAAGCAACGCAGCAACAACACCAAGGATTACTGCAGCTACACCAGCGAGAATGGGTAGCAGATGGGAGGAGACTGTTTGGGTTGCTAATCCCGCGAATGGGATCGCGGTGGGTGCGGTAGTTGGGGCTGGCGTGCCTACGTAGTAGTAGCTTCCAGTTGGGCTGGGAGTCGCGGGTGTGGTGGGAATGAAGTTTTGGGCTGGGGTCGGCTCGGGTGAAGGCTGCATTTGAGTTGAAGCTTGCGGTCCAGCGGGCAAGTAGCTTGCGGCTGCGGCAAGCGACAGCACTAACGCAACTGCAAGAAACGGCGCTAACAACATTTTTCTGTTCAGTAAACTCACAACCGTGAACTCTTGATTTTAACCGCCAATAAACGGTGCGAACCGTTATTTAATGTTATATTTTAGTTTGTCTGTACTAAGGTTTCGAACGTTTGCTTTAAAGCCGTTCTGGGGTAGTTTTTAAATTGCTCTCTGCGCCTTTGTTTGGGTTTGTGGATGGCTTTGCCTGAAGACGACTCCAAAGAGGTGCTCAGGGGAACAACGCTGGAAGTTTACCGTTTCCTGCTTAAAAGCAACAAGCCAGTAGGAACACGGGAACTTCAGCGAGCACTCAACCTAAGCAGCCCCTCAGTAGCCACGTATCATCTGTCCAAGCTGGAGGATGCTGGGTTGCTTAAGAGGGAAGGAGGCGGCTTTTCAGTGAGCAAGTATCTTCTGGAAAACAGCGTCAAAGTCAACCGTTTCCTCATTCCAAGGTTCCTCTTCTACGCCATCTTCGCCGTCGCCGCCCTCGCAGTTGAGTTGACCCTGATGAAGCCCGTGCTTTTGACCCGTGAATACGTGTTTTCAGCGCTTGCCATCGGCATACTTGCCGTTTTCTGCACCTACGAAACAGTCAAAACATGGCTCCGAGGCAACCTGTAGGGCGCACGACAGGCGTGCTGTTTAAATGTATGTTTAAACATAACCCGAGTCAGTGGTCATTTGGTTAAGAACAATCAGAAGTCAGAGAAGAAACATATCGAAAACTGCTCTCCGCTAAAAGAAAAGATGAAAGCTTTAGCGAGCTTGCTATATCCGTCTAGCTGAAAAAAATTCAACCGCGAGAAATCCTGAAAAAAATAAGAGGAGCCAGTCGAATTTAGCGAAGCGAAAAAGAAGAATATTTTTCCGAAATACGTTCCAAAAGAGCCAAACGTCGATATTTTTAATTCTACTTCTTCTGAGGTTTTATAGAAATTCTCCGTTAGAAATCTAAAAAAATACTCTAGCACTAAGCCTTATTCTCAAGAGGGGAGAAGAGATTTTCAGGCGTGATGGCTTCTTTCAAGCAAAATTGAACTTGAAATGGAAGAAAAAGGTACATCGATAGAAAGAACGTGACACCATGATGGCCGCGATAGCTATAAATAACGATGCAAAACCGTTCACCTTCAACATAAAATATCTTAGTCGCCTAAAAATTCTCGGGCTCAAACTCTTTCCCTGACGAACGGCACTTTTTTGGCTGCAACGTCCGATAACCTCGAAAAACGGCTCCAAAATCAAGGAATTAAACTCTTAGTTAACTTTAAACGGTCGCGTTGACAATATGAGTGGCACCGATTTGGGACTGGTGGGGAAGGATTTATGGTTAATCAGCCTCCGCTTCGCGCACGCGGCGTCAAAGTGCTTAAAGCTGTTTCTTCACCGCTTAGGCTGCAAATCCTAAACCTGCTCTTTGACAGAAGCGCGCTGAGCTACACGGAACTCATGATGGCGCTGAAAATGAACCCCAGCCGAGACGCAGGCAGGTTCGCGTACCACCTAAAGTTTTTGTTGAAGGCTGATTTGGTTGAGGCGGATGTTGAAGCAAAAAAATATTACCTGACTGACTTGGGCAAGATGGTTTTGGATGTGGCTGACCGCGTTGAAGCGAAGGCGGTTAAGCCAAGAGGCATGGTGGTTCGCACTTCGCATTTGACGCTGGAAGAGTTCGACGCCAACAAAATCGCGAATTCGCTGATTAAAGAGGCGAAGGTGCCTGCGGAGTTGGCGCAGAAAGCAGCTAAAGAAGCTGAAAAACGCTTGGTCAAATCAAAAACCAAGTATCTTACCGCCGCGCTGATCCGCGAAGTAGTCAACGGCATTCTAATCGAGAAAGGCTACGAAGATTACCGCCACAAACTCACACGGGTCGGCATGCCCGTCCACGAAGTAACCGCGTCAGATCGAAGCCAAAGACCAAGCCTGGGACTCAGCAGCCATGATCACGAAGGCAGGAGAAGCCGTGCTTGGAAGAGTACACGTTGCTTAATATTTTTCCACGAGACATCGCTGACGCCCACCTCTCAGGCGCCATCCACATCGACGGCTTAGGCACCTGGATAACTAAACCAAACGAAGTCAACCATGACCTACGGTTCTTTCTGCAGAACGGACTCAAACTGGACAATCCCATGCAAGCCAGCATCGAGCCGCCCAGCACCTTCGAATCAGCACTCGCCCTCGCACTCGATGTTTTGCTGCATGCCAACAAAGAAGTCAGCCGAACCCAAACCTGCAGCTACTTCAACGTCTTCCTTGCACCCATACGCAAAAGGCGTCGACGCAGCGCGGCTAAAAGAAAACCTGCGACTATTCATCCTGAACCTGAACCAGCATGCGCATCGGCGTTGGCGCTTGAGCTTTCCATCCCCAAAGCAACCGCGGAGAGGGAAGCCGTGGGTCCGAACGGAAAAATCTGCGGCAAATACAGCGACTACGCAGTGGAAAGCCAATTGCTGGCGGCGTTGGTGATTGAGGTTTTTTCGGAGGAAAGCCAAAAGAAGCCGCTGCTTAACCCCAAGCTGATTGTACGAGTCGGCAAAGAATCGTTTGGGGATGAAGCTGCAAAAGCTCTTCTGCTGAGGGCTCATCAGTTGGCGGCGGAAAAAGGCGCACCCTACTTCGCGAACGCGTCACGCAAAGAAACCGAAAACGCAGTTTACTCGTCCACAGGCGTTAAGCTTACGTCGGATTTGACAAGCGACTGGGAAACCGACACCCTGCGCACGGGCTGCCTCGGCTGCGTAACAATTAACATGCCCAGAATCGCGTTGGAATGCGAGAAGGACAAAAACAAGTTTTTCGACCTTGTCCGCGAACGCTTCGAGCTTGCCGCCCGCGCCCTGGGAATAAAAAACACCGCGCTCAAGCAGTTCGGCAGAAACTCTTTGCCTTTTCTTCTGCGAAACGGCAACGGCGACGTCTACTTCAGGCTGGAAAACAGCAGCCGCATGATTAATCTAGCTGGTTTTCGGGAAGCCGTGGAAGCCTTCACGGAAAAAAGCGTCAACTCAGAGGAAGCCCGAGCGTTCGCCGCAGAAGCTATCCAGGCGATTTTGACGTTTAAGCAGAAAATCGGCAGAAAATATGGCAGACGCCTCTACCCCGCGTTGCTTGGCAATAGCGAATCGGCTGAGCGGCTTGCGCAGCTGGATATTGAACGGTTCGGCGTGGCTAAAGTCAAGTTTTCGGGAACAAGAGAAAAACCCTTCTACTCGAACACGCGGCGTTTCCAGATGAAGATGATGGGGGAAACCCTGGCGCTTGCGACGGAGCAGTTGGAGACGGCGCAGAAAATGAAGGGGCTCAACGCAGGCGGAACCCTCGAAATTATCGAGTTGGAAGGCGGCGTCTACAAGGCTGAGGCGCTGATGGATTTGACTCGCCGCCTAATAGAAAACCAGTCTCTGGAGTTCTTCACATACAACCGCATCGTCAGCTACTGTGACACCTGCAAGAAAAGCTGGTTCGGAACCCTGCACAAATGTCCCTGCTGCGGCTCCATGAGTGCACTGGCAACTTTTGACCGTTTCGCCTCAACATAGCGGGCTTATTTGATGGCTCCGAGCACCAGCGCGAGAAGCGCCATTCGCACGACGACGCCGTTGCTGACCTGCCTAAAATACCGTGCCTGGGGTGTGCCGTCGACTTCGGGGGCGATTTCGTCCACGCGGGGCAGCGGATGCATAACAATCATGTCTTTCTTGGCGGTTTTGAGGGTTTTCTGGTCGATTTTGTAGGCGCCTTTGACTTTGGCGTATTCTGCTGCGTCTGGGAACCGTTCCTTCTGGATTCGCGTAACGTACAAGACGTCGATTTGCGGCATTATGGCTTCAAGCGTTGCGTCTTCGTTTACGGGGATTTTTCCTTTTATTGCGTCTGCCACGTCTTTGCGCATCCGCAGGCCCTCGGGCGAAACCAGGAAAAGCTCAACGTTGTAGGATGCAAGCGCGTAGGCAAGCGAGTGAACCGTCCTGCCATACCGCAGGTCGCCTAGAATCCCGATTTTTAATCCGTCGATTTTGCCTTTTTCCTTGCGTATCGTGTAGAGGTCGGTTAACGCCTGCGTCGGATGCTCCTCCGCGCCCGTGCCGCCGTTGATAATGGGCACCTTAGAAAACTCCGCAGCCAACTTCGCCGCGCCCTCCAGTCCATGCCGAAGTGCGATGACGTCGGCGTAGTTTTCGACTGTGCGCACGGTGTCCGCCAAGTTTTCGCCTTTCTTAACCGAGGCGATGTCGGCGTCTGCGAACCCGATGTTGCCTCCTCCCAGCTTTAGCATGGCGGCTTCGAAGCTTAGGCGTGTGCGGGTGCTGGGTTCATAAAAAAGCGTGGCTAAAATTTTTCCTTTAAGCATATCTGAACCCGTCTGCGCCAGCGGCTCCATGGATTTGCTCCTGTCCAGTATGTAGTCGATTTCTTTGCGTGAGAAATCCTCAATCGATATGATGTCTCTTCCCTTAAACTCCACGAACCCACCACAACCAACAAGCGAGCTACTGCTAAATAAGAATAACGATACTATTGGGTTTGAAATTGGCTTTTTTAGTGTCTAGGCATATATTAAATTTCGATTTTTGAGGGTGGTTTAACTGCTGTGACTCTCTGATTTCTCTTCTTTTGCTCCTTCTTTTTCGATTTTTGGCTAATTTGTTTTTTCAAGCTGCTTTTTGGTTTTTTCTTTAAATTATCCTGTATCAATTCTGACAGCTCGATTAGACCTAGAAACAACAAAGAATACAAAAAAATTACTCCAAGTATGATAGGGGCTAAAATCCACCTCTCGTTTTGGCTACCTGTATTCCAATAAGGTATAAACAATTCTGCAGTTACAGCGCCTACAATGGAGGCAAAAGTAAGACTCAAAGCGTCTCTAACAACTTTACTATTCTTCTTTAATTTCTCCTGTTCTAAAGCAAGGTTCTTAACGCTCTCGTCAATAGACTGTAGTTTTGCCAATGCATCGTTAAGCAACTCTTTTGTTGTTTTGTCGTCTGCCATGTTTAGGCTATTTCTACGCTATTCAGATTTAAGTTTTTCATATCCCACTAGCGCGAACAGACCGCCAGCAACTAAAAAGGCAATAGCTATTAGCTCAGTTTCCAGAAAGCTAACAACACTTGAAATAAAGTTAGAAGCTGTTACGCTGTGCTCCAAGCTTCCAATCTTGATATAAGCAAAAGCCAAACCAGTTATTAGTAGCATGATTCCGATAAATACCAGTATTAGCCCTATCCTCATTCTTTCCCTTAGTTCCCTGTATTTCTACGCTTTTCAGATTTAAGACTTATCTATTCTCGATAGCGTTTCTATTTATTTGATTTAGATGCTTTTTTCTTTCTCTTAACCATGATAAAAACGCTTGAAACTATTATCGCTGCGATGGGTAAAGTTAATGGAGTCATTTCGGGAACTGAGGGTGAACTTACGGTATATTCTAACTGTAGGTATTTTGGGAATGAGCTGGCGCTATTGTCAAAAATTAGTGTATAAGTGCCGTTATAATCTGTTGTTAAGGTAAAGTTTTCTCCGCCAACAACTGTTCCAGAATTGAGTATTGTTTTCTCAAGTGGGTCTCTGATTGAAAAAATGATTGAGTCGTCAATTGCGCTTGCTGAACTTATGTTAAACGACCCTGACACTCGCTCATTGGCTTGACATGTTATGGTGGCGGTCTCTATCCCGCCTGCAACTAAATCATGGAGACCAAGCGTTGTTGCATTCGCCATTGGAAATATTGGAACTAAAGTAAGAACGAGAACTATCAAGATACACCCAATAGTTTTGTCCATGTTTATTCTATCTACCCTTTGTGGATTTAAGACTTATCGCCAAGTTTCCAACTTACCCAAACCATTACTTCCCTGCAGAAAATGTTTCGGACTGCTTTTTCGGTTTAGAAAGGCATAATCTCGGAAAATTAAGCCAACACTAAAGCTTCATTGCTTGCCGTAGGCTCTCAGCTGCGGTTTCAGGCGTCACCGTGTTGATGTAGGTTCCCGTCGTGATTTCAAAGCCAGCCCAAATCGAAAGTTTAGGCAAAACCTCCAGATGCCAATGATAAAAGTCCGCTTCAGCCTTGTCCAGTGCCATGTGGAAGCCGTAGTTGTAGGGTGGGTCATTCACCGAATCCTTCAAGGCTTTGAGGCTTGCCTTAAGCGTCTTAGCCAACGCAGCCACCTCGCCGTCGCCCAAGCCAAGGATGTTGGCGGCGTGTTTTTTGGGCGCAATCCAGAACTCCATCGGGCTGATGCTTGCGTAAGGCGCGAAAACCGCAAAGTCCAAGCCGTCAGAGATAAGCCGTGGACCCTTCGTTTCCCGCTCGATTATGTCGCAGAAAACGCATTTTCCGTTTTCCACGTAAAATTTCTTGCTCGCCTCTTGCTCCTCCAAAATCAGGGGCGGAACCATCGGCATGGCTATGATTTGGCTGTGGGCGTGAGACATGGATGCGCCTGCCAGCTGCCCGTAGTTGCGGAAAATCGACACGTACTTCAAGTAGGGTTTAGCGCTCAAATCCCGGAGCCTGTCGATATAGGCGTGGATAAGCAGTTCCAACTGGGGCAGCGATGCGTCCGCCGGGCTTTCGTCGTGGTTGGGCGACTCTACTATGACTTCATGGTGCCCCACTGCGTTACCAAGGCATTCGCTCGAAAAGATTTGCTCCGTGTCCTGCGGCTGCTTGGGCGGGCTAAACGCTGGGTAAAGGTTGGGGATACAGCGGACAAGCCAATTCTTTGGGCGTTCGCCAACCAGCGGGTCCTGAGCTATGTGGACTTCGTCGCCGTCTTTGAGGTACAGCATCGCGGCTGGAGGCGTCATGGATTCGTTGCCTACGCACATCGGGCAAACCGCCGCTTTCGCATTCTCAGTTTTCTGCTTCGCAAAATCAGACGGACGCCGACCCCGCTCAGTCGCAATGACAACCCAACGGTCAAGCAAGTAATCTTTCCTAAGCTCATTGTACGGCATGCAAATCACTCGCAGAAACAAGGGCGCTGAAACATTTTAGCGTTTCCCAAAAAAACCAAAGCTTTCAAGTTCCCGAGTTTTTTAGGTTTAAAGTTTAGTTGCGAGGGTAAAGGCATATATCTTTAGGCTTAACTTGTTATTTTTTAACTTAACTTGTTACTGGCGAAAAAATGGATTTATCTCAAGAAATCCTCAAGCTAAAAAAGCAAAAAAAAGCCGTCATTTTGGCTCATAATTACCAGAGACCAGAAATCCAGGATGTGGCGGACTACGTCGGAGATAGTATCGAGCTTAGCCGCAAGGCAGTCGCGGAAAAAGACGCCCAGATGATTGTTTTCTCTGCTGTGGATTTTATGGCTGAATCTGCCGCTATTTTGAACCCGGGCAAGAAGGTTTTGTTGCCCTGCTTGGGCGCACGGTGCCCGATGGCTCAGATGCTCACAGTTGACGAAATAAAACGCGCCAAGAAGCTGTACCCGAAGGCTCCTGTTGTCCTCTACGTTAACACTTTGGCTGTGTGCAAAGCCGAATGCGATGTTTGCTGCACGAGTGCCAACGCCGTGGAAGTCATAAAAAGCCTCGATGCAGAAACCATCCTGTTCGGTCCAGACAAAAACCTCGCCGAATACGTCTCCGAAAAAACAGGCAAAACCCTGATTCCGATTCCAGCAAACGGCTTCTGCCCCACGCATCTGCTTTTCCAGCCTGAAGACGTCAAAGTCCTAAAGATGGAGCACCCCGACGCAACCGTCATGGTTCACCCCGAATGCAGCTCGGAAATGCGCAAAGTCGCCGACTACGTCGGCAGCACGTCTAAGATGTGCCGTTTCGCCAAAGAATCCAGCGCCAAAGACTTCATTGTCGGCACCGAAGAGGGCATCCTGCATCGGCTACGCAGCGAAAACCCGCAAAAAAACTTCTACTTAGCCTACGAAGGCGCGGTCTGCCCAAACATGAAGTTGACAAGGCTTGAACAGCTCTACGCGGCGCTCAAAGAAGAAAAGAACGTCATAAAGGTTCCAGAGGCAGTTGCCAAGAAGGCGCGGGGCAGCTTAGAACGCATGTTTGCTGTTTAGATTGTCACAATCGTCGTTTTGAGGATTTTTACTCCGCGTCTTAGTGGTCAGTTCGTCGCTTAGGTGGCGGATTTCTGAGGCTTTGCCTTTGACGGCGATGGCTTCGAGGCAGTCGCGTTCGCTTATGTGGATGTGCAGGGTGCTGGTGATTATTTTTGAGTGTTCATGCTGGGTTTCGGTTAGGTCGCTTTCTAAGCCTTTTGCGTCGTGGTCGTAGACCATTAGGATTATGCCTGTTTGGGGGGTGTCTTCTTCTTTGATCCATTTGCGCTCCGAAACGTAGAGGCGCACCACGTCTTGCAGGGCCTTGCTGCGGCTTTGGTAACCCATCTTCTCGATTATTTCGTCGAATTCCTTGAGAAGCTCAGGCGGAAACGTTGCTCCTATACGAGTGACTTTGGACATAGATATCGCATATTGATTGTTGGCTGTTTGTACCTAAAAGCCTTTATACATGCAGTAACACTTTTCCAGTTGAACGTGTTACGGAGGCTGAAGATTTGGCTCAAAACCCAACCACACAAAACCTCACAGGCAACGAAAAAGCAAAGATAGCCATAATCTTCGGCGTCCTAATCGGAATCACCATCTTCGGGTTCTCAGCAGCGTTTGTCATCGGAAAAATCGCCGTTGTCCTCGCGGGGCTAGGCATCGTCGCCTACGTTTTCGGTTTGCGCCACGGCGTAGACGCTGACCACATAGCAGCCATCGACAACACAACCCGCAAGCTCATGCAGGAAGGCAAACGGCCCTTCACAGTGGGCATGTGGTTCTCGCTGGGGCACTCAACCGTCGTTGTGGCGCTCATCGTCGGGTTGGTTGTGGCGACGCGGGCGGTGGCAGGCAGCATATCGGCGCTGCAAAGCACGGGTGCGGTGGTCGGCACGTTGGTTTCGGGAAGTTTTCTGTGGATCATCGGCTTCATAAACGCCGTCATCGTAATCGGCATCTACAAGATTTTCCAAACCCTAAAACAGGGCAAACTCAACCAGCAGGAACTTGACAATTTGCTGGAGAACCGTGGGTTCATGAACCGCTTCTTTAAACCCCTCTTCAAAGTTATAAGTAAACCGTGGCAGATTTTCCCAGTTGGCGTCCTCTTCGGGTTGGGTTTTGACACGGCAAGCGAAGTTGCGCTCATAGCTATCAGTGTGGGCATCGGGGTTTCCACAAGCATACCCCTCTACTACATCCTCATTCTTCCGCTCCTATTCACCTGCGGCATGGTAACCGTAGACAGCGCAGACGGCGTCGCGATGCGGCTCGCCTACGGCTGGGCATTCTTAAACCCCATACGCAAAATATACTACAACCTCACCGTCACCGTCATCTCGGTTTTGGTGGCGTGGGCAATCGGCAGCGTGGAGCTGCTGCAGGTGCTCTCAAGCGAGTTCAACTTGAGCGGCGGATTCTGGAGCTGGCTCAACGCATTGAACTTTGAAATGATAGGGTTCGGCATCATCGGCATCTTCATTTTCGGCTGGCTACTCTCGTTCGGGTACTGGCGATACAAAAAATACGATAAACTAGTCTCTTTCCCACAGATGCAATAACATCCAACCCAATTTTTTCACGGGCCTGCTTGCCCCGAATTGTCGAAACAAAAAAAGAAGGAAAAACTTTAAGGTTTTTCGTTGCAGTTCAATCTATTTTATGTCGCGAAGGCTTTTCCTGTACGCTTTTTCCATGTGGCTGCGGAAACGGTCAATGCAATCATGGCTACAACAATTGAAATTAAAGCTGCATTGCCGAATTCTGGAACTTTCGGCGTGGAAGTTGAGCTTGTAGAAGGAGAGGTGGCTGTGCTTGATGTGGGTGTTGAGGTTGTGGAGGTGGAGGTTCCGCTGGATGGGTCGGATATGACTGCTAGGCTGCCCATGAAACCTTCTGTAGAACCGGCACTGTTGATTGCGTAGACCGTGCTTGTTCCTGAGTCATAAGTTATTCCGTTGGATGAGCTTATAGTACCGTTGGTATTCACTGTTTCAACCACGCTGTTAGAATTGTCTGAAATGATTGTGACCGAAGCACCGTTATTCATGTAAATTTCGCCTTTGTTAGGATTGTACGCCATATTGCCTATACTAGCTGACGTGGGCAAGTTGATGGTTTCAACGACCTTGTTGGTGCTGTCTGATATAACTTGGACGACGTAGGTATAGGTGCCTTGGGTTGAATCGAAAGCTGAGCCTGCAACGAAAATTTCGCCTTTGTTAGAATCATAGGCCAAGTAATCGGGGGAGCCGCTGACTGGTATAGTGGTTGTGACGGCGTTTGTGTTGGCTGATATAACGCAAACATCGGCGGAGCCTTCGGAGCCCTGTGCGGCAAATATTTCGCTTTTGGCTGAATCGTCAACCATCCCTGTTACAGATTGCGTAATGCTAGCAACAATGGTGTTGGTGCTGTCTGAGATTACTGCAATGACTCCGTTGTAAGACATAAAGACTTCACCTGTTTTGGCATCGAAAGCGGCTAGCTCTAAACCGTTTGCGTCAGATACGTTTGCAACAATCTGGTTTGTGGAGTCTGAGATGGCGTATGCTCCGGTGCCGTCTGCTACCCATATCTCGCCTTTAACGGAGTCGTAGGCTAAGTTGAAGGGAGGGCCTGCGTACTGTGTAAGCGCTGTTACGTCGGCGACTTGTTGGTTGGTGCTGTCTGAGATAACTTGGATATCGCCGCTATCGTAATTGGAAACGAAAATCTCATGCATTGCAGGGTCATATACTACTCCTACAGGAGTAACCATCGTTGCTATTGTGGTTGTCACTGAGGCGGCGTGAACTGAGCCAGCTACAGAAAACATAAAAATAACTATTGAAAACAAACCTAAGAGTTTCCAAACTTTGCCTTTCATATGCATTTCTTCACCTTTCATTTTGTAGCTTGCACTTGATACGTGAAAGCTAACCCTAAGTCAGTTAAATCCAAATCCATATAAAAGACTTTTCACCGCGGAAATTTCACAGAATTTTCGAGGCTAAAAGCTACGACTAGTTACAACTCGATTCAAGCCCCAAGCTCGCAGGGCAAACTGAAGTTTTGCCGCAAAAAGAAATGCCGTGACTCGACCTCGCTTAGTGTGGTGAAGCAAGCAGGTTAACCTGCGTTTTCTGGAGGGTGCGCCGAATAAACGTAAAATTGATTAATGGGAAGTGCTTTTGTAGAAGCGTTTAAGGTGAAAATTGAATGGCAAGTAATGTTCCCGTAAGAGACATAATGACTAAAGACGTTAAAACCGTGAATAACAACACTACGGTCCAAGAAGTTATTGCTTTGATGAACAAATTCGACAAAGACTCAATCCTTGTTGTGCAAAGCGGAAAGCCAACTGGAATCATAACCGTCAAAGACGTACTGGTAAGAGCAGTTGAACATGGCGTACCCCTAAACACAATCATCGCAAGAATGGTCTACACAAACCCGCTGGTCACAATAGACGAAAACGCAACCGTTGAAGAAGCAGCAAACCTGATGAAAGAATGGAAAATAAAGCATTTACCAATCGTTGACAAAGCCGGCGCACTCGTAGGCATGGTAAACGACAGGGACATAATTTATTCGGTTCCCGCTTTGATGTCTACGATGGAAGAGTTCTGTCGAACAAAATAAGCGCAAACGGTAACCTTTTTTTATCCTTTTAAATTTTTAAAGAAAACAAAAAATAAGCGTAAGCAAGATTTTTAAAAAACTGTTAAAAAAGAAATTTAGGCTTTTTGCTCTTTAGCCCATTCTTCCTTGACAAGTTTCGTGATGTTTTCCAAGTTAGGCTGCGCCGTAAGGTCGATGATGACGTTGTTGAGTTCATTCTTGATTAGCAGGGCGATTTCTCCGGGGCGCAGAGGCTCTGGACGCGTCGATTGATAAACCCGTAGGGCACGCATCGCGAACTTTACCATAACGCATTGCAGTTCATCCTGCAAATCCTGGAGTTCGTTCTTGCTGTTTTTCATCAGTTTGTCGAAACCTTTCGAATCCCATTTTCCTTCATTTGCCATTTCCAATCAAATCCTAACGTTTCATGTAAACGGGGCATTATAGCCTTTTCTAAAAAACCGAGTTAGCCGCTTAGGAAATGGGGGTTTTTGGTTTGCCAAGTTTCTTGTTGATGCATGCTTGGATGAATCCTGCGTATTCGGGTTCGGGTCTTCCGGGTCGGCTTTTGAATTCTCCGTGGAACTGCGATGCGAAGAAGAAGTATTTGTCGGGTAACTCTAGGGTTTCCATTCGTCGTCCGTCGCTGCTTTTGCCGGTGAAGCATAATCCGTTGTTTTTCTGGGTTTCTTGGAAGTCAAGGTTGACTTCGAAGCGGTGTCGATGGCGCTCGTAGATTTCTTCTTGCTGGTACATGCTGTAGGCTAAGGTGCCTTTTTGCAGAACCACTTTGTGGGCGCCTAACCGCATGGTTGCACCCTTAATTTCGATGCCGCGTTGCTCAGGCATCAGGTCGATTACTGGGAAGGGGGTTTCAGGGTTGATTTCGGTGCTGTTCGCGTCTTTGAGACCGCAGACGTTCCGTGAAAACTCGATGACGGCAAGCTGGAAGCCGTAGCAGATGCCGAGGAACGGAATGTCGTTTTCTCGGGCGAACTGGACAGCCAAAATCTTGCCTTCCGTGCCCCGCGGTCCGAACCCGTAGGGAACGAAAACGCCGTCGAAGTTGGCGAGGTCTGCCACGCATTGCGGGTCATGCTCAAGTTTTTCTGCTTCAAGATAGCTGATGCAGACTTTGGTTTTGCATGCGCCGCCGCCGTGCCTTAGAGCCTCAGTCATGCTTACGTAACTGTCAGTTAACCCAGCGTATTTGCCGACCAATGCGATTTTGACTTCGTGTTCGGGGTGGATTAAGCCGTCGACGAATTGTTGCCATGCGGTGAAGTCTTTGCCTTCGCATTTGATGGCTAACCGTTGGCAGATGAAGTCGCCCATGCCTTGCCCATCCAAAATAAGCGGCACCTGATAAACGGATTCCGCGTTGTAGCTGCAGAATACTGCGTTTTCGGGAATTGTGCCGAAAAGAGCGATTTTGCGGGAATGTCGGCGTCAATCATCTTGGGGCTTCTGGCAACTATGGTGTCGGGTTGGATTCCGATGCGTCGCAGCTCGTTAATGCTGTGCTGCAGAGGCTTAGTTTTCATTTCGCCCGTGACATCTAAAATCGGCACCAAAGCCACATGCACGTAGAACGTGTTTTCGTAGCCTTCTTCCATGACGCATTTGGCGGATGGCTTCAAGGAACGGTAAGCCTTCGATGTCGCCCACTGTGCCGCCTACTTCGGTGAGAACGATATCTGCGCAGGCTGATTTGCCCACGTTTCTGATGCGGCTTTTAATTTCGTTAGTTACATGCGGCACAATCTGGACGCATCGCCCAAGGAAGTCGCCGCGCCGCTCTTTCTCAATTACGGATTTGTAAACCATGCCTGTAGTTAAGTTGTTTTCTTGCTTTAGGCTTAAATCCAGGAAGCGTTCGTACCAGCCGAGGTCAAGGTCAGCTTCGCCGCCGTCGTCAGTAACGTAGACTTCGCCATGCATGTACGGGTTCATCGTTCCCGCGTCAACGTTAACGTAAGGGTCGATTTTAACCACTGTACACTTTAAACCCCTTGCCTGAAGCATCTTTCCAATGGAAGAAGTCAATATCCCTTTGCCTACGGAACTTAACACGCCTCCCGTGATGAAAATGTACTTAACCATGATTTTCCCCGCAATAACCACACCTTTCATGCAATCTTAATATAACTCTTTTGTGTGCGCAGCTGCAAAAACGTGCAACCAACCATGATTAAAAACAACAAAACAAACAGGAAAACAGCAGGCAGGCGTGCATTTGCGGTTGAATCCACCAGCCCTTCCCAGATTTTTCCCGTTCAAAGCAAGAAAACTTCAGGTCCAATGGTTTCGAATGGTTAAAAAAACCAAAATCTCCAAAAATGATTCCTTTCTAAAACAGAGAAATCGTGAATTTCCAGGGTTTGTTCTTTTTGAGCGTGAGGGTTTGCCTTTTCTTCAGAAAAATTTTAATTGTCACTGCGCTAGATATGTGTGGAGACTGAAATGCCTAAAGCCTTTGTGTTGATAAATGTTGAGTCGGGCTCGGAAGAAGAGGTTCTTGAGCAAATCAAAAAAAGTGAAGGGGTAGAAGAAGCCTACTATTCGTACGGGGTATACGACATCATTGCCAAGATAAAAGCTGAAACCATGGAGAAACTTCGGGAAGCCGTTTCGCAGAAAATGAGAACCATCAGCAAAGTCAGGTCCACGCTGACGCTTATCATGATGGAAGAATAAGAAACATTTTGGCTCCAAGTTTTTTTCCTTCAAACAGACGCAGCCCGCAGCAACTGGCACAAAAATAGCAAGAAAAGCCCAGCACAGATGTAGCTCTGAACTGTTTTTCCTTCTTAATCGGCGGCGGAGGTTCTTTGCGTATTGCTTAATAGTTTAGCCGCTGAAAGGTAAGGGAAGGCTTGGAAATTCGCATGGAACCCGCTGGAAAACCCTTGGGGCAAAAGGTGATTCTTGCAGTTCTGATTTTAGGTCTCTTCGCCTTTCTACTCTACTTCTTTTTGTACATCAAACCCGCAGAGGTCGCCAAGATTCTTTCAAAAACAAACTTGGCAATCTACGCCGTCGCATTCGTCGCCTACACCGCCTACACCCTATTCTCCTCGCTAGTGTGGCGCAGCCTCCTCGGCAGCCTCTCCGTTGAAGTCAGCACCCGCAAAGCTTTCCTTTTCACTTGGGTCGGCTTGTTTTTCGACGCCACCGTTCCGCAACTCGGATGGTCAGGCGAAATCTCGAAAACCTACATGTTAACCAAAGACTCCAGCCTCAGCGCGGGAAAAATCGGAGCCTCAGTTGTCAGCCAAAAAATCTTCAACATGACAATAACCGTCGTCGCGATGTCTCTGGGTTTGGGAGTGATGCTTGTCGGCTACCCACTGCCTATCCTTGTGACCTTCCTGATTTCGTTGGTTTTAGGCCTGCTAATTCTTACTTTAGTCCTAGTTTACCTCATAAGCGTCAAGCCGTCGGCAACCAAAACCTTGCTGAACTGGGCGGTCCGTGTGATTTCGGTTTTCAAAAAAACCTGGAACCCGCAGAACTTCAGGGCCAAAGCGGAGGGGCTCCTGTCGTCGTTCCATGTCGGGATGCAGAATATGAAGGCTAACCGAAAAGCTTTGGTTAAGCCGATTATTTATTCTGTTACAAGTTTTATTTTTGAAATCTCAGTTACATTCATCACTTTTGTCGCTTTAGGCTACCCTGTACCCGTCGATAAGGTGCTTATCGTGTTTACTTTAACTGGGACTCTTCAAACGGTGGGTTTTGCTTTTTTTGGGTTTCCCGAGTTAATCATGACTGTGTCGTACACTGCGCTGGGAATCCCCGTGGCTCTCGGAGTTTCGGTTACCTTGCTTACGAGGGTTGTGAGCCTTTGGTTCCGTCTGGTGGTTTCCTACGCTGCGTTTCAGTGGGCTGGGATAAAAGTTATGCTTAACAAGTAAACGTTTTTTCCGCTCTGCAGCGCTGTCTTGTTTGTTTGCTAGGAAACTTTTAATGCACCTAAGCTAATCAGTTATTGTAGGACAGATTGATATGCCAACAGCCTTTGTACTGATAAACACTGAAATTGGTTCAGAATCTGACGTTCTTAAAGAATTGAAAAAAGTCGAAGGTGTAGGGGAAGCATCGGCAGTTTACGGGGTCTACGACATTGTTGCAAGAGTAAAAGCTGACACAATGGATAGGCTCAAAGAGCTGGTAACCTGGCGCATTCGCCGCTTAGACAAAGTGCGGTCAACGCTGACAATGATTGTCGTGGAAGAAAAATAAGCATTTTTTAACTCCTTATTCTTTCGACACAAAAGCATCTTTAGATTTTTTGTTACTTTAAGCATGCACACAAGCTTAAAGCTGAATCTTAAATTTTATGTGAAGTGATAAAAATGAAACCAGAATTTAGATGTCCATGGTGCGGAAACGACTTCCGAAATGGAAAAGACCTAGACACACATGCCAGAGAGCACTACTCAAAATCAATTTAGCCAACCCAAAAAACCCACAACCAACCCAGCGCTAAGTTGTGACTGTACCTATACAATCACATAATCTTAAATTTTTTACAATGGAATAAACAACCGTGCATCTGAAAGCCACTGAGCGAGAGAACAAAAATGCGAGAAATCAATAGTGTGCCAGGGAGCAACCACCACCCGACAACGAAACTCTCATTTTTAGCAGGTGCGCTAAATTTTTTATTGGTTGCGTCGAAGAGATTTGGATTCAAACTGACGTTTTTTCTCGTTCCCCTTGAACATGGAAGAGCACCCAATCTCTGAAACCGACCATTTTAAAAACTTTGGAGTTTGAAAAAAAAATGCCAACAGCTTTTGTACTTTTAAATACAGAAATCGGAGCCGAAAACCAAGTTTTAAGTGCACTTAGAAAAATTGAAGGCGTCGAAGAAGCCCACAACCTTTGGGGCGTATACGACATAATCGCAAACGTCAAGGCGGAAAGCATGGAGAGACTAAGATACATCATAACCAAAAAAATCGGCCAAATCGGAAGAATAAACACGAAGCTAACCATGATAATAACGGATCGACCCCAGCCGACACTGGAAGAACAAGTGTTTTTTGAGCCGAACCCGACCGAAACCGTCTTAATCCATTAGCCTAAACCCAATTTTTTTTTAAGTAAACAACATTTTTTTAACCTTGCAGTCCATTCTCTAAATCAGCTTGGAGAAAGGCTGCTTGACTACGCAACAGGTAATGCATATCGGGTTAGACGATACAGACTCAACTAAAGGAGGCTGCACCACCTACCTCGCCGCGTTTCTTGTTGAAAAACTCCTGGATTTTGAGGCAGAATTCATCGATTACCCGCTGTTGATTCGGCTTAACCCAAACGCGCCGTGGAAAACACGGGGCAACGGCGCCCTATGCCTAAGATTCAAACACCCACCCATCCTGGAACAGAAAATAAAGGAAGCAGCTCTGACGCTGTGGGAAAAAAACTCCGCTGTTAAAGAAAAAGGCACGGATCCAGGCATAGTGTTTTTCAGGGGAGAAAAAATTCCTGAGGAATTTACGGCTTTTGCGAAACGCGCTGAAACAAGCATCGTGACGCTGCGGGAAGCCCTGTTGCTTATCAAGAGGTTTGGCGGGGAAGCCTGCGGGTTTAACTCTTGCCGAGGCATCATCGGGTCTTTGGCAGCCATCGGCGAAACCCTCAGCCGCGACCACACCTACGAGCTAATCGCTTATCGAACGCCGCAGATGTGGGGCACAAAACGGCAGGTTGATGAAGCATCAATTTTCGAAATGGACAGGCAGCTTGAGCCATCCGTCTTTAATAATGTGGATATGGAGAAACACAGGGTCATCATCACCCCTCGGGGTCCAGACCCGATCCTTTTCGGCATCAGAGGCGAATCGCCAGATGTAGTAAAGGAGGCTTTTGGGTTGGTTAAACCGCTTGAACCCGTTGAACGATGGGTAATTTTCCGCACAAACCAAGGCACCGACGCCCACCTCAAACCCGCCCCAACCCTCGGCAGCATCGAACCCTACAGCTCCGTAATCGCCAAAGGAGAGGTTTCCCAAAACCCCCGCATTGTTCCCCTGCGACACGTTATCTTTTCGTTGCGGGACGGTTCGGCTGAAGTGGACTGCGCCGCCTACGAACCCACGGGCGACTTGCGTAAAATCGCCAGAGAACTGCTGGTCGGGGACTGCGTCGAAGTGTACGGGGCAGCCCACAAAGCGACCAAGAATAAGCCGTTGACGATTAACCTTGAAAAAATCAACATCATAAGCCTTGCATCGAAAACGCGGACGGAGAACCCGCTTTGCCCGGAATGCGGGAAACATTTGAAGTCGATGGGGAAAAACCAGGGGTTTCGCTGCGAAAAATGCGGAGGAAAATTTGGGGATTTGAAGAGGAGGGATTTAACCGTTCCAAGGTCGCTCAGGGTCGGGTTGTATGTGACTTCGACAAGGTCTCAGCGGCACCTAACTAAGCCGCTTAGGCGCTACGGGCAAGAAAAATCCGACGCAACTTCGGTTCGGCTGATTGGCAATTGGCATTGTCCGTGAAAGCGGCTGTTCTAAAGCTTAGCACTAAATATACATGTCTGCACTGAAACATGCCTGTCAAATGGATAACGAGGATTAGCTTTAATGAATAAGATAAGATACATTGTCATTGCATTGGCGATCATGCTGGCTTGCTCAGTTGCCTCAAACGTTTACTTCTTCACGCAAATTCAGTCAGGGTCTCCAAGCGCCGCCGATGCAGGGTTCATCAACGAATTTGGAAACGTATTAATCGTTAGCCCCAACTACAGTTTTTCCCCGCCTATAACCATGTACCACGCATTGAAAATAGCTTTGGAAAGCGACAGTTGGAACGCCACCTCCCTCGAAAAGATGGTTGTAACGGTCTCGCTTCAATACATGGAGTTTTATAATTCTTCCAGCAGCGGAATCGGCAGTCAAACCATATATGAGGTAACCAGCCTACCGGCGTCGTTTTCGGACTTGCAAATGAATAGCACAACAACTTACCGTTATGTTTGGGAAATCCAAGTTAGTGGAACCCAGTTTTTTAGCATTCCGCCGCCGGGGTTCTATTTAGTTGACGCACAAACTGGCGCGATACTTCCTCATGACCCGCTTTTTTAGAAGAATCATCGCTTAACTTCCGCCAGCAACCGCAAATTCCATTGAAATCCTTTAAATCAGTGAAATCCATAGAAACTCTCCAATAACAAGCAATATTAGCAAAAACGAGGCAAATGTCATGACTGATAAAACGTTCCCGGCGGAAGCTTATGCCCTTCCATTCTTCAAACAGGAAGGCTTCGTTCGCAAACACTGTCCAAAATGCGGCGAATGGTACTGGACGCAGAACCAAGCGCAGGAAACCTGCGGCGAATCCAGCTCAGACGAATGTGGATACTACACTTTTATCAACAACCCCGCAACCAAAAAAAGCTTCACGTTGCCCGAGATGCGCGAGGCGTTTTTGAGTTTTTTCGAGAAGAACGGTCACACACGCATCAAGCCTTACCCTGTGGTTGCCCGCTGGCGTAAAGACATTTACCTGACGCATGCAAGCATCATCGATTTTCAACCCTACGTAACCGAAGGCATCGCGCCGCCTCCCGCTAACCCGCTGGTGATTTCTCAGCCATCCATCAGACTAACCGACATTTCCAATACGGGTCCAACGTTTGGGCGGCACCTAACCATCTTTGAAATGGGCGGAGCACACGCCTTCAACTATCCAGACAAGGAAGTGTACTGGAAAAACGAAACCGTGCAGTTCCATCACCGCTTCGCCACTGAGGCGTTGGGCATAAAATCAGAGGAAGTCATCTACAAAGAGGGTGTTTGGGTTGGCGGAGGCAACGCTGGTCCAGACGTGGAATGCATATGCCGCGGCTTAGAGGTGGGCACGTTGGTTTTTATGCAGTACAAGGTTGTCGGCGACGACTTCGTAGAGTTGCCCATACGCACGGTGGACACGGGGTACGGGATTGACCGTTTTGCATGGATAAGCCAAGGTGTGCCAAGCGCGTTTCAAGCGATTTACGGCAGCATGCTTGACAAAATCTACGCGATGGCTGGATTGACAAATGTTGATAACGACTTCTTGTCCAGGGTAGCGAAGTATTCGGGTTTGGTCAGCGTCGACAAAACCGCAAACCGCATGGTTACCCGAAGACGAGTCGCTGAACTCTCAGGCATCGACCTAAAAACTTTGGAGTCCGTGCTGATGCCAATCGAGAACGCTTGGGCAGTTACAGACCACACAAAAACCCTGTGCTTCATGCTTGCTGAAGGCGTGGTGCCGTCAAACATTCAGGAAGGCTACTTGGCCCGGCTGCTGTTCCGCCGCGTATACCGTTTAATGCGAACCCTAAACATTGAACCCGCAAAACTCTACGACATCGTAGACATGCAGGTAGACTACTGGTCAAAAGACTTCCCACAAATCAAGGCGATGCGAAACGAAATCATCGAAATGCTCAAAGTAGAGGAAGAAAAATTCAACGACACCCTGCTCCGCGGAGAAGGCATGGTAAAACGCATAGCCATCGACCTCAAAGCAAAAGGCACAGGCAAACTTCCAATGGACACACTCACGGAGCTTTACGATTCACACGGGTTGCCGCCTGAGATTGTGAAGCAAGCCGCCGAAAAGGAAGGCATCCAAGTGGAGCTGCCCGAGAACTTCTACGCCCTGATAGCTCAGAGGCACATGGGAGCGGCTAAACCCACCGAAGAAGTGGAGGCACAAGCCGAAAAAACACTGCAGAAAGAAGCTGAACAGCTACCTGCAACCGAGACCCTCTATTATGCTGACACTTACATGCGCGAGTTCGACGCTAAAGTCCTCAAAATAATCGGCGACGTCAACGTCGTTCTTGACAAAACCTGCCTATACCCTGAAGGAGGAGGGCAACCAGCAGACCACGGATGGCTAACATCGGGCGACTCCAAATTTGAAGTGGTACATACCCAGAAAATCGGCAAAGTCATCGTGCACAAACTATCTTCAGAGGCAGCGTTCAAGGAAGGCAGCGTCGTCCACGGCATACTCGACTGGGATAGACGTTACTCATTGATGAAGGCACACACGGTCACTCACCTCATCAACGGCGCGGCAAGACGGGTGCTGGGCGAACATGTCTGGCAGTCAGGAACCCAAAAAGGCTTGGAAACCTCACGCCTCGACATCACGCATTACCGAAGACTAACCCAAGAAGAAATACACAAAATCGAGCAGCTAGGCAAACCAAGCGATAGCCGCCGACATGAAAGTAACCATAAAATGGTACCCACGCAACGAAGCAGAATCACTCTACGGCTTTCGGCTCTATCAGGGAGGCGCTGTCCCAGGCAAAGACATCCGCGTCGTCAAAACAGGCGACTGGGACGTGGAAGCCTGCGCTGGAACCCACCTGAAAAGCACCCTGGAAGTCGGCTACGTAAAAATCATCTACACCGAACGCGTGCAGGACGGCGTTGAACGCCTCGGCTACGCAGTCGGGTTGGAAGCAGTGAAAGCCGTGCAGAAGCAGGAAACCATGCTGTGGAAAACCTCAGAAGTGCTCACGGCACCCATAGATAAACTGGACAAAACCGCGGAGAAAATCGTTAAAGAACTCAAAGAAGCCAACGTTGAGAGACGCAGACTCGTGAAGGAGTTAGCGGCGAAAGAAGGCGCTGCTGGGCAGGCTCAGGCGACAGAGGCAGCGGCTGAAGTGGATGGAGTAGCGGTTGTTAAACGGGACTTTGGCGAAGTCATCGACGTTGACCGCATGGTGCAAACAGCCACAGAAATGATAAAACACAACCCAGCAACGGTCACGCTGTTCTACGGGTCAGACGGAAAAACCTGCAGGCTCATGGTTATGGCTGGCGACGCCGCGGTTCAGAAAGGCGTCAACGCAGGCAACGTAGTGAGGGAGTCGGCTCCGATTTTCGGAGGCGGAGGCGGCGGCAGACCCAACTTCGCGCAAGGCGGCGGAACAAAACCCGACAAGCTCAAAGAAGCAGTCAAAGCAGCTGAAGAAACCGTCAAGAAACAACTCAAAAAATAAATCTTTTTTTTTGGTTGTTGTAGTGTGGGTACAGTCACATCAATATTTATGATGCAAGAAGCGTTATAGTAGATTATAAGGGAATAGCTTAAAGGCAGGCGAACTGATTCTCCCCTCTCTCTTCCCGAATTTTTCCGCTTGCCTTTAAGTTTCTCTCTCTCTTCCCTCTTAACCCGCAACTTGTTTAACCTTGTATCGCATAAAAACGTGGCGGCATCCTACCGCTCGGTTGCTTTGTGTTTCCTCTTGGCTCTGGCTAGAAACGAATGGGCGAATTTGATCTAAGGCATTTGTTTTGCGCTCTGTTGTTCTTGCGTTTGTTTTTTGAGAGGTTGGGTTCTGCGTTTTTTTGGGGAAAATAGTTTGGTTTATGTATTTTTTTGTTTGGGGCTAGGAGAAACCTTATAAGCAACTATGCACATGCGTGCATTAGGTGAAGCGGTGCAATAGCACCAAAGCACTGGTGAAGTATATGCGTAGAAGCTTAACAGTAACCCCCGAAAACGACAAAAACATACTGCTAACAAAAGGAAAATTCCTAACCGGAGACAACCCATTCGACATAGACTACACCACACTAGTCAACATCTTCATCGAATTAGGACACAAACTAATGATCGCCGCATGGAGCGACACCGCAAACCCCAACGTCCTCATACCAAAAAACGAAATCGTCGAATCCTTCAAAAAACACGCCTTCAGCTCAGAACTCAGAGAAGAATCCGTCGGGGACCAAGTTGCAGAAATCATATTCAGAAAACTAGTAGAACAATCCGGCTTAGCCGACGGCAACCAACCCAGCCAAAACCAGCTTCCAGCCTTGCCCGGTGAACAGTCAAAGGATTCAGACACAAAAACGCAGAAATACGTCAGTTAGACTAAACAAACAGGGACAAATCCGATATGGTTGACGATAAAGAGCCAGCGCAAACAGATTTTGAGGAACTTATGGAAACCGAAAAGAAACGTTCCCAAGATTACCTGTCTAGGCTGACGTATTTGCAGGCGGACTTTGAAAACCTCAAGAAACGCTCTGACCGCGAAGCTGAACAGATAAGGAGCTACTGCAGCGAACGCATAGTCATTCAGCTGTTAGATGTTGTTGACGAGTTGGAGCTTGCCGTGAAAAACGGGGAAATCTCTGTCTCATCCGAGGGCTTGCTTGAGGGCGTCGAGATGACGCTAAAGAAACTTAGAAAAGTTCTTGAGCAAGAAGGCGTAACAGCAATAGAGAGCCCCGAAGGCAAAGTTTTTGACCCGACCCGACACAACGCAGTAGCCGCTGTCGAGCAGGGCGATGTTGCTGACGGCACCGTTATAGAAGAAATAAGAAAAGGCTACATGATGAAGGGCAAAGTAATTCGCCCCACAATCGTCAAAGTAGCAGTTAAACCAAAAAATCAAAGTAACCAAACGGAGGAAAAAAAGTAAATGAGTAACCAAAATCAAAAAACAACTCAAAAAGTATTAGGAATCGATTTGGGAACAACCAACTCAGCAGCCGCCATATACGAAGGCGGACATGCCCAGGTTATCCCCAGCGCTGAAGGACCAACCATGGCGGGAAAAATGTTTCCCTCAGTCGTGGCCTTCACCAAAGATGGGCAACTCTTGGTAGGTGAACCCGCAAAACGCCAAGCAGCCACCAACACGGAAGGAACTATTTTCGAGATAAAACGCAAAATGGGCACAGACTACAAAGTCAACGTTTACGGAAAAGAGTACAGTCCACAGCAAATTTCAGCGTTTATCTTGCAGAAAATAAAGAAAGACGCAGAAACGTATCTTGGCGTTTCAATCAGCAAAGCAGTCATCACTGTCCCAGCCCACTTCAACGACAACCAACGGCAAGCCACCAAAGACGCGGGAGAAATCGCAGGGTTCCAAGTCATGAGAATAATCAACGAACCCACCGCAGCCTGCCTCGCCTACGGCATCGATAAGGTGCAGCAGGAAATGAAGATCCTTGTCTTCAGCTTCGGCGGCGGAACCCACGACGTAACCGTCATGGACTTCGGCAAAGGCGTTTTCCAGGTGCTTAGCACCAGCGGAGACACCCAGCTTGGCGGAACAGACATTGACAAAGCAGTAATGGACTACATACTGGGCGAGTTCAAACGCCAAACAGGCATAGACATCTCAACCGACAGAATGGCGATGCCAAGGCTCAAAGACGCAGCTGAAAAAGCCAAAATCGAGCTTTCAACACTCATGAGCACCGACATCGACCTGCCGTTTCTGACCGCAGACGCCTCAGGACCAAAACACCTGCACCTGACCTTGACCCGAACCAAACTTGAAGCCTTAGCACAGCCAATCGTTCAGAGAACTCAGCCGACCCTTCTGAAAGCTTTGGAAGATGCAAAACTGACACCGCAAAACATTGACAAAGTCATCCTAATCGGCGGAATGACAAGAATGCCTCTTGTACAGAGGTTTGTTGAGCAAATCTTGGGCAAATCGCCCGAACGTGGAATTGACCCGATGGAAAGCGTTGCGATAGGCGCAGCAATCCAAGCCGCAGTAGTCACAGGCGAAGTCACAGACCTGCTTCTGCTCGACGTTACACCTCTAACCCTCGGCGTTGAAACCATGGGCGGCGTGTTGACCAAGGTTATGGATAAGAACACTACAATTCCCACTAAACGCAGCCAAATCTTCACCACAGCCGCAGACTTCCAAACAGCAGTCACCATTCACGTGCTCCAAGGCGAACGAGCCATGGCGCAAGACAACGTTTCGCTTGGCATGTTTAACCTCGTAGATTTGCCTCCGGCGCCCCGAGGCGTCCCGCAGATCGAGGTGACCTTCGACATTGACGCAAACGGCATTATGAACGTAACCGCCAAAGACTTGGGCACGGGAAAACAGTCAAAAATAACCATAACCGCAGCTACTAAACTGTCTAAAGAAGAGAAAGAGCGCTTAATCAAAGACGCCGACCAATACGCGGAGCAGGACAAGAAGAAGCGGGAAGAAGCCGAGCTACGCAACACGGCTGACAGCTTAGTTTACACGGCTGAGCGGACAAAGACGGATTTGGCAGGCAAAATCAGTTCGGAAGAAACCGCAAAAATCGACGCGGCTGTAACGGAACTCAAAAACGCCCTGGCAAGCGGCGACATGACGCAAGTTAAAGCCAAATCAGACACATTGCAGAAAGTGTTGCAGGAAGTCGGAACCAAAGTTTACCAGCAAGCCGCACAAGAATACGCGAAACAGCAAGGAACACAACAGCAACCGGGACAGGCACCGCCAGGCGGAGAAGGACCACAAATGCCGCCAAGCGGCGAACCTGAAGGGCCAGAACCCCAAGGCGAAGAAAAAGTCGTTGACTCAGAAGACTACAAAGTAAAGTAGTCCCATCTTTCCTTTCCTTTTTTGATTTCCGCTTTAGTCAAGTTTCTTTGACTTAGCTTAGTCAAGTTTTCTATACGGCAACACTTTAAAGCCAATTTAGCGCACGTTCATTTGATGATGACGATGGGCAAAGACCGCACTTTATTCTTCATAGTTGCGTTGGCGATATTGAGTTTGAATTTAGTCATTTTGGGTGTATCGCGGGCTCAAACAGCTCAGCCATCTGTCCCCGAATTCACCGTGAAGTACGTAGACCGCTCCTACACAACACCCGTGGTTACGACTCAGTCAACTGACCCCTTCACAGGGCAACAAGTGACACATACCAGCGGCGGCCAATACGTAGTAAACAAAACAATCGACATCACAATCCAAAACCAACTCTACACGCCCACCACCCTACCCAACGGCACAGTCATTCAACTCTACTATAGCATTCGCATGAAGGGGCACTTCGCGGATTGGACACCCGTCGCCGACGGCGGCTATTCTTTTCGGCGAGTCTTAGCATCAACCTCCGACTATACAGTTGCAACCTTCACGATAGGAAGCTCCGACAACGATATTCTAATGGGCTACGCAAACGTGATCATACCTCAAGGCGGCCAAGAAGATTTTCAAGTCAGCGCACAAGAAGGCTACCTAGTCCCAGATTATGGCGGACACATTATTCCGCAGCCACTTGGATACGATTTCATTTCTTTTGGAGACAGCGGCTGGAGCAGCATACAAGAATACAAAATAGGCAACACTGCAACACTCACATCGACCCAGCAGCCCGCCCCAACGACAAATCAACCAAACTTCCCAACGCCTTCACCTGCTCAGAACCCAACAGCTACAGTTAACCTATCCAGCACACAAACCGGGTCACACTTCACGTTGGATTGGGAAAAGACCGCGTTGATAATCTTAGTTGCAGCCATTGCAGTCATGGCTGTCGGCATGGTGGTGCTCTGGCGCAGAGTATCCACTAAAACGCCCGTTTAAAAGAATTCTTAACCCAAAAACACGAGAACTTGAGGGAAACGTACAAAGTTGAATAAACCTGCGACCCTCTCTTTTCATTTTCTTCTTTGTTTGTAACTTTTTTCGGTCGGCAGGATTTCATATGACGTTCTAAAGCTTAGTCTTAAATGAACGCCGCGCCAATTAAAATTCAATTACGGTGCAATATCGGAGGCGGCGGACTTGGTCGGAAAAAAGAGGAAAGTAATTCTTGCCGTAGTTGCATTATTGTTGGTCGCTGTAGCTCTATCTGTTCTTGTTTTCCCCGATATCCACAGCTACATTTTTCCCAAAGTATCCATTGAGAACCCCATGATGACACCGATGATGTGGCCAGTCCTTTCAAACGTCGAGTTGAATCAGTCTCGTGGCTTTGGATCCTCGTTGATGGTGGCTGGCGAGAACAGCTCACCCATGGTTGTGCTGCCGCCTGGCGGCTCGGGCACTATACCGTTCACGTTGTCATCGCCCGTCAACGTATCCTTCACGGTTTCACTAAGCATGTATCTTCGGTCGGAGAACTTAACAGAAAAGGGCGTACACTTCAGCATTTCCCCGGCAAACTTCACCGTCAACCCCGGGCAGCAAGCGGCATCAACCTTAACCATAACGGTGGACCAAGACGCGCCCTCAGCGTACTACTCGCCGACAATTGCCATTCAAACCAACAGGCAGAGCAGCGCAACTGGCGAACCCTACGTTGGAGGAGGACCCGTGGGCATTCCGTCGCTGCTGATTGCAAAATACGTTCCTTCATGCCTGTACCTGGTGAACGAGCAGGAGATTCCTTCAAACGTCTTGGTGATGAACACGCCTTCCTCGGGCCCTGCTACGTGGCCCATGTTTGTTCCTTCACCCTACTTGCTGCCCAAAGTGCCGACAATCCAGCTTTCGCCTGAGCAAACCACAACTGTCCTCTTCGGCTGCTTCTCCATTGGCTCATTCAACGCAACAGGTCAATTGAACGCCGTTGCGTCAGACCCCCTAAGAATGAACGTCACCGCGCCAGAAGGTTTGACCGCAGAGTTTCTCGACAATCCAGCTGACATATTCTGGAGCGGAAACGCAAACATCTATTCAGTGACGGTGACCGCGACCCCCAGCTTGGCTTCTGGGACATACCAGAGTGAACGGGCAAGCAAGTTTGGGCTCCCACCTTTTCGACTGGTCACTCACCTACTCAGTCAGCTGATTCTTCTTTCTTCGTAAGGCGACAGCTCCCGGGGCAAGGCAACCTGCTACGGCGACAAGCAAAGCCCCAAGGTAGGCAGACGGAACAAAGGATATTCGGGTAGTCAAGGTTTCTTGACTTGTCTTCGATGCCTAACTACCACAGCAACAGGGAATATGAAAAGAAGCAAAGGCACAATCACCAACCAAGAAAACTCTGGGACGGCAGGGTTTGACGGATTGTTTTACCATTGCCTAAAACTAATTAATGGATGTGCACTGGAACCCCTTGTAATAGTTCTGTTTTTCTCGATTTCAAACTTAATCTTAGAAACATTTCGGTTGTCTATTTTTCCAGAAAGCCCAACAATGAATAACTTAATGCCACCCTGAACATTTTCCATACTTACAACAGAAACCTCAAACCCTATGCATCCGCTTAGGTGATAGTTTTTATCTTTCACACCTTGCTATATGCTTTCAATAGTTGAACTAACAAGATTTTCTTAATTCTTCGCTGTCTATGTTCAATTTTTATTACTCCTTGAAGCCAGAATGCTGTCTTTCCATTGCTACGTTAATAGCCTTTTGACATAACGAATTCTGCCTATTTCCCTAAATGCCATTCCGAAAATGACGGGCCATTACAGTGAGCTAAGGGAGAAAAAACAAGTCAATAGACCGAATATCAAAGGTCTCTGATTACCTCGGTTTTATCCAAAGCAAAACTGGCGATAAGTTTTCTTCTTAACCGCATTGCCCAATTATAATACTTTTTTCTTCGCCAGTTAATGAGAAGCCATGGTGAAAAGACTATTTCTAAATCTAATCTAAAGTCAGACGTGAAATAATTTTGTTCATTATAGTCTTTTTCCTTTATGCGTACACCGTATGGTAATCCAGTAGCCACGTAGTTTTTTTGTATTGAGATATTAGCTTTGTAGTATCTATGAGTAAAATGGATTATTCGGGAAAAATTTTTGGACTCTGTTGATATTTTAGTGCCTTTGGGAGCAAAGATTAACCAATTATTCGGTTTGTATACATACATTAAGCTGGTCTTTCCCAAAAAATGAGAAATTATTTCATTGTCTTTTAACAACTCGTTCAGATTTTCAAACTTCAAGTTCTTGAAATTAAGAAGGTCATCCTTTTGTGTTGCTTCTTTCTGAAAGCGGTAAATCGTGGAGTCCGAATAATCTGTCTCTTCCCCTAACTGCCCTGAAAAGATTGAGGTAGGATAGCCATAGTATTCGATTACGCTTGAAGCCCAGTACGGTTCGAAGCCAGAAAGGGTAAGGAACAGAAGACTTTCGACAAAATCGAAATCAAGTTTACTGCCATTTGAGTCATGAAGGTTTGTTAGAATATCTTTAGCTTTTTGAGATTTGTCCTGCTTTAATGCCGCCCAATAAAGTTCCGCATATTGAACGGAAAAGGGAGCATAAGGAGAACGGTGCATGCATTCATTAGACCTATCAACCATAAAATTGGTATAGATTGCCGTTTTAACAGTTTGTTTTGGATAAATAATTAGATATACGGGCACTATCGTCAATAAAGCTAAAACTGGTATAAACAAAAGTCCAATAGGTAAACCCTTAAAGTAAAAAGTAGATAGATAAGAGGATACAATACTGGATATTAGTCCAATCAGGATGACAACCACTACTAACTCTATCAATTCTTTCTGTTTTCTTGAAGCTTCATCAATAGGTTGCATGCTGTCCTGCTTTATAGTTTGATTTCCCTTTTATAATTTAAGTTCATTTTTGAATAAAGTAATAAGCCTCAAATCTGCATAGGGTAAACAGCGATAACAAAGCTTAAAATTCAAATAATCAAAAATTGGCATTATGGCAACGGTTAATTCAAAACAACTCCCTTACAGAAACTACATTTCATTAGTTGGGTTAGCAATCGTTGGGTTGCATTTGGCACTAATATTTGTGCCAACCTAAAGAAGCTCATTTAAGTTGAAGTGAAAGCAATACAATTATAACTATGTTATAGCGACGGTGACTGTCAACTTATGATAAACTTATCAGTCAGATTGAAAATTTCTATCGGTTGTAAGGTACATTCGTAAAGATTCCTTGACTAATCCAAGTCAAAGCTTCTTGACTGAACTCCTCTTCGATTGCCCTCTCGATTTCCTTGGTCCGTCGAGGAAGAATTTTAACTATCCCGAATAGGTATGGTTAGAATTTTTATGTGAGTCTGCATGGGTTGGGCTGTTGGGTGGCTTGGTTCACGGGTTGCTTTTTTTCGGCTTTTCGTGAGGTGCCAGAGAGTTGGTCAAGCGACGTGGGTCGAGAGTTCATCCGTCCATATCCGACAATGCCCGCCTGTGCTGGGTCAACGTGGAAAGATGCATTTTTTCCCTGAAAGTCGCAACGCCAAGGCAGGTCAAGCTCCAAACCAAGAAGCAACGGGGAAACAAGCCGCCGACAATTCGCGCCCATGTCTGGTCGTGCTGCCTATGTTGAGTCAACATGGGAAGTCGCAATCCGCCCGTGTACACGAACAACCATCAAACAGCCCCACGTCCCAAACCAAAGAAGCAACCCAAAACGCCAAGAGCCTAGACGGAAAGTCGCAACTTTCACCAAACCAAAAGTCGCAACAAAAAAATAGCTAATCTTTCCATCCCGAAAAACAGGCTTCAAACAGGGAAATGGTATAAATTCCAGTCCCGAGCTAATAGACAAAGTTAAACAAAAAATCCTGATTTAGCGGTAAATGGTTGATGGCTGAAAAGAAAGATTACTACGAGGTTCTAGGCGTTAAACGGGACGCTTCGCCAGACGAAATCAAAGATGCCTACCGAAAACTAGCCATGCAGTTTCACCCTGACCGAAACAAGGATGCCGGCGCAGAAGAGCGATTCAAAGAAATCAGCGAAGCCTACGCCGTGCTCAGCGACACCCAAAAACGCCAGCAGTACGACACTCTTGGCCATTCAGGGTTTGACCAACGTTACACCTCAGAGGACATTTTCAGGGGAGCCGACTTCGACTCGATTTTCCGAGACATGGGCTTCGGCGACATTTTCCGAACTTTTTTCGGCGGCGGAGGCTTTAGCGAGCGAAGCAACCGGGGCAGAGATTTAGGTTTTGACCTTGAAATCACGTTGGAGGAAGCTGCACGCGGAACCGAAAAGGAAGTGGAGATTCCGCGAACCGAAAAATGCGATGTCTGCGGCGGCTCAGGCGCAAAACCAGGCACTTCAGCAAAGATTTGCCCAAGATGCGGCGGCTCAGGCCAAATCCAAAACATGCAGAGAAGCGCGTTCGGCACCTTCGTGCAGGTTTCAGCTTGCCCACAATGCCGAGGAAAAGGCAGAATAATCGAAACCCCATGCCCCAACTGCCACGGCTCAGGGCTCGTGCGAAAACACAGAAAAATCACCGTACGCATCCCAGCCGGCATAGATGACGGCAACCAGCTTAGGCTGCGGGGCGAAGGCGAAAACGTCGCTAACGGCGGCGAAGCAGGCGACCTCTACGTTATTGTCCATGTTAAGCCAAGTCAACAGTTTCTGCGGGAAGGCGACGACTTATGGTATGTTGCTATGGTTACTTTTCCGCAGGCGACGCTTGGAGCCGATATAGCTGTTCCGACTCTTGAGGGACCGACAACCGTGAAGATTCATGCGGGAACCCAAGCTGGCGAAGTGTTGACGCTTAGGGGAAAAGGCATGCCCAGGTTCAGATCCTACGGCAAAGGCGACTTGCATGTGCGAATCGGGATTTCTATTCCGGAGAAATTGACAAGCCAGCAGCGTGGGCTTATCGAGCAGTTAGCTAAAGAATTCGGCACCGACGTTCCCAAACACAGATTCAAGCTTTAACCTCCGCCAGAAGGACAGGGCGGTTTCTCAGCCTCTTTTTGAGGTGGCAGCTGTCGCCGCAAAGTTTATTGTCACAAATAATCTTACTATATTTAGTTTTTGCGGAGCTTGATATTTGATGAAGTTTGAAACCAAAATAGCTGAGATTATTCCTCGTACCGCGGACATAACCAGCTTCCGTTTCCCCCGACCCGCCGAATTAACCTACAAGCCTGGGCAATTCTTTTTTGTCGCCCTAAAACAGGACGGCAAAGAACTCAACAAGCATTTCAGCTTCAGCAGCAGCCCAACCGAGGCAGGCTTTATCGAATTCACGAAGCGGCTAACGGACCACGAATATTCGATGGCTCTTAAAGCCGCCAAAGTCGGCGACTGGGCAAGAATCGACGCGCCCTACGGCGAATTCACCTTCGACGGCGAACACCCAAAAATCGCTTTGCTGGCAGGCGGCATAGGCGTAACCCCATTCGTCAGTATCTGCAAAAACGCCACCGACAAAGGTTTGCCTTCGCAAATCACGCTTTTCCTCGGCTGCCGCACCCCAGATGACATTCCTTTTAGGCGGGAACTAGAAGACATGGCGCAGGTAAACGGGCATTTGAAACTGCACTTTGTCGTCAATCAGCCTACCCCCGACTGGAAGGGTGCAACAGGCATAATTACGGCAGACATGATTCAAAAAGAGTTGCCTGACTACAAAGACAACATTTTCTACTGCTGCGGACCACCCGGCATGGTTACCGCCATGGGAAAACTCATTGACGGCTTCGGATTGCCTAAAACGCAGCTAAAGCTGGAGTTCTTCACAGGCTACTAAAATAGCTCTTTTTTAATTTTTTACCCAGAAAAGGAAAAAGGTTAAGGATAGAATCTGCGGGTTGTTCTCGGGAACGGGATAGCGTCGATTATGTTGTCTAAATCCAGCATCCATGTCAGAAGCCGCTCAAGCCCCATTCCGAAGCCAACATGCGGCACCGTGCCGTAGCGTCTCAGGTCAAGGTACCACTCGTACTCCTCGGGCTTAAGCCCCTGCTCCTTCATGCGTTGAATCAACACGTCTTTGTCTTCTTCCCTTGCGCCGCCCGTGCTGATTTCCCCAATCCGCGGCACCATCATGTCCACAGACATCGCGATTTCGGGGTGCTCACGATAGGTCTTGCAGTAAAACGCCTTAATCGCGGTGGGGTAATCGTAGACGAAGAATGGTTTGCCGAAGTCCTCAGCCAAAACCTTCTCATCCTCATAACCCAAATCCGCGCCCCAACTCAACGTGGGGTTTTTTACTTTTAGCCTGTTTATGGCTTCGGCGTAGGTTATGCGTGGGAATGGGGTTTTCACGGTTTTGAGTTTTTCGATGTCGGCGCCGATTTCCGTAAATTCTTTTTGGCAGCCGTCGGCGATGGTGTGGCAAACATGCTCCATTAAGCCTTCCTCGAACCTCATCAAATCGTTCATGTCGGCGAAGGGCCACTCAGCCTCCATATGCCAGTACTCCGTGAGGTGCCGTATCGTTCGGCTTTTCTCCGCTCTGAACGACGGCGCAATGCAGTATACGTTTTCGAGTGAGTAGATGAGGATTTCAAGGTACAGTTGGCTGCTCTGGGTCAAATAGAGGTCTTGGTCGAAGTATTTTAAGCCGAAAAGGGTGGAGCCGCCTTCAACCGCCGCGGAAATGAACATCGGCGGGGAAACCTCGGTGTACCCCTGTGTTTTGAAGTACTCACGCGTCGCCTCCAAGGTTTCGGCTCTGACCTTCATCATCAGGTTCATTTTTCGGCTTCTGAGCCAAAGATGCCGCATGTCACGGATGAATTCTTCGCTTTTGTCCTTGGCAATTGGGAACGTTTCTGCTAAGCCGATGACGGCGACGTTTTCTGCGCTGATTTCGTAGCCGCCTGGAGCCCGCTTGTCTTCCCGTGCGACTCCTTCAAGCGTGAGGCTGGATTCAATCGTTACCCGCTGCGCCTCTGCCCATGCAGGGCTGATTTTCTTCACTGTGCACTGTATGAAGCCGCTTGAGTCGCGGATAACTAGGAAAATGAGTTCTTTGCCTTCGCGTTTACGGTAAACCCACCCGCGAACCGCAACCTTCTGGTCCTTAAATGACCCGTCTAATATGTCGCCGATTTTTGCGTAAGCCATCAGGCATCAACCGTCCCTATTTACCTAAATTCAAACCTAAATGCCTATCGATTTAGGTTTTGGATTTCGGAATCAGTAACCCAGATATTTTTTGCCGGTGCAAGTGCAATTTGGGTGTTTGCTGTAGTGTGCGGTAAAACCTTAAATATAGTGCGCAATAGTAAATTATAGGCGATTATGGTGAAGGGCGACACTACAATCCAGCTTAAGAAATCAGTAGTCAGGGAACTGCAAAGCATCAAGAAGTATCCGAGGGAGACTTACAACGAAGTCATTTCTGACTTGATAAAAGCGGCAAAAGATTCTAAGAAGCGAAGACAATACGACGAGTTCCTCCATAGAATCCAGCAGAAAAAAATGCAGGAATTATGGGATAACGAGGAAGATGAGGCTTGGGAAGATGCTTAAAGCAGGAGACGTTATCGTTGCAAGCGTGCAGTTTGCAGACTCCAACGAAGTCAAAACCAGACCGGCAGTAGTCCTGCTCGAAGAGTTGGGAAATGTTGTGATAGCTGGCGTAACCAGCAATCTAAAGATGAAGGGAATCCCGCTAACCAAAAGCGAAGGCGCACTCAAAGACAGCGTCATAAAACTCAACTACATCTTCACAATATCAGAAGAAATGGTTTCCAAAGTCATCTTTCATTTAAACGAAGAAAAGAAACAGCTCATATTTGATGAACTCACCAAAAAGCTCAGTGGACTCAAAACGACGACGTCTCCAAAATGATTTCGCTGGTTTGCGCCCCGCAATTCTTAAATCGCCCTCGCAGAGACGTTTCTTTGATTTCGTAAATGCAAGAGTCAGTGGACGGCAACTATAAACTTAGGGCGCTTCGGATTGCAGCAGTCGCGATTTTCAGCGTCGTAGTCGTTGAAGTGTCCATCGGCTTTTTCGTTAACAGTTTAGCTATCCTCAGCGACGGCTTACATGCCCTGCTCGACGCCGTGTCAACCATTATGCTGTTTTTCGCTGTCCGCGCCTCAATCATGCCTCCCGACGAAGAACACACCTATGGACACGAAAAATTCGAAACCATCGGAGGACTCATCGGCGGAATCACCTTAATCGCCGTTGCGCTTCTAATCTTCTATGAAGCAGCCATGCGGCTTATGTCGAACACTCAGATTCATCAGGATGTGGCGTTGGCTGGTTTCGTCGCGGTAGGCTACGCCATCTTCATCGCCGCTTTGAGAGTCACGGTTTTTAGGAAAAGCCAACATGTCGAGAGTGCCTCCATGCGGGTCGGTTTCTACGACGCCATCTCAGACCTCAGCTCAACCCTGCTGGCTTTGGTAGGCTTCAGCTTAGCTGCTTTGGGCTTCTTTTACGGGGATGCCATCGCGTCAATCTTTCTGGGGGTTATGCTTAGTTACTTGAGCGTTAAGCTTGTGCGGGTCAGCGTGATGGAGCTCAGCGACACCGCGTCTAAGGAGCTTGTGCAGAAAACCAGAAGAATCATCGTTAAGCGTGACGGCGTTGTTAAAGCGGCGAATTTGAAGGTTCGCAAAGTTAGCTCTAAGGTTTTCATCGACGCAGCCATTCAGGTTCCAAGTCACATGCCGCTGGAAGAAGCGCATTCTTTAGCATCCACGATAGAGGCGGACCTGAAGCAGGCTTTCGGCAACGTAGACGCCACAATCCATGTTGAACCATCCGAAAAAGAAAGCAAACTCGACCAGAAGGTGCAGAAGCTCGCAACGGTGGATGGCGTGAAAGAGGTACATGAAATATCTACGGTTTATACAGGCGGCAAATTCTACATCACCCTGCACGCCTACGTTAACCCTGAGCTTTCAGTGGAGGAGGCGCATAAAATTGCGGAAACTATTGAGCTGAGGCTTCAGGCGGAGATTAAGCCGCTTGAAAACGTGACGGTGCATGTTGAACCTTCAGGCATAGCTGTTCCCGCAACGGAAGTTGACGAATCCCAGCTTAGAAACGCCGTCTACGAAGTCGCTAAAGCCACTCGCGGAGAACCTGCGGATAAAACGTATTGTAACCTACGCCGCCGACGGCAAACGCTACATCAACATCGACTGCTGCTTCACCAAGCAAATCCAGATAAAAGAAGCCCACAGAATCGCCTCAGAAATCGAAAAAGAAACCAAGGAACGATTTGCAGGCGCCGAAGTCACCGTTCATATGGAGCCCGAATGCGTAACCGAACAGCTTGGAAAATATCTCCCGAAATAGAGAGAGCGAAGAAAAAAGAAACGAAAAGCTGCTTTTTATTTTTCCTAGATGACTGGACTGAAAAGATTGCGACATTACAGCAACAGCGGATTTTCCAGCTGTTTTTTCTTGAAAGCCAAAAAGGCTTTAACGTGGCTCATAGCATAATATGCCTGTAAATGTGGGTGTGGTTTGATGTTTTCCCGTTCAGCCTCGGTTAAATTGAAAGCAATCCTCATAATTGACTTAATTATCATCAGCGGGGCTGCAGGAGCCTATTTTTACCTTGAAAATCAAGGCGTCATCGGAGGCGTCACCAAACCCGCAAAGCTTCTGCTGTCAAACCTAATCATAGACCCGCCGAACGCGACGGAAGGCGACGCCGTGCTGATAGCGGTTAATGTGACTAACGTGGGCGATTTAGAAGGCAACACCACCGTAAACTTCGAAGTCAACAACGTGGTAAAAAACACGCAGAACGTGACGCTTGAAGCCGCAACTACCCAAGTCCTCCAGTATAACGATATTGAAACTACCTTCGGGAACTACACCGTTGAAGTTGGCGACTTAACTGGGTCATTCGTGATTAACCCTGCACCCGCGGGATCCAGCAAAATAATTTTGTCTAACGTAAACACTTACCCGTATGAGGCTTGGCCGAACCAGCCAGTTAACATAACGGCTACCGCCCAAAACCCAACAACTCAACCCGACAAGCTAACCGTTAGAGTTACAGTTGACGGCGCCTGGGTAGAAACCCAAGTTATTGAGTTGAACGCAAGTGAAACCAGAACCGTGCAGTTCCCAGTTAACTCGTCTTCCGTGATAGGAACCCACACAGTAAAACTAAACACCTTAACCGGGTACTACACCGTTGTGAAGGAGGGGTACCACACGCTTGAAGTCAGCAGAACCGGCGGAGGCAGCATACCTTTAACTTTCCAGCTAAACGGAGTCAGCCACAACACACCGTACATCCAGCTTCTTCCCGACGGACAATACAGCCTGCAGGTGCCTAACCCCGTTACCCTCGCAACAGGCGTTGTTGGCTTCCAAAATTGGCAAGACGGCGACACCAGCACTATCGAGAACTTTCGATTTAACTCAGCAAACCTTCATGATTGCAACCTACACCATCATCAGCGGCTACGCATCTTGCCCCTCGCTGTTCACGTGGAACGGCACAGGCTACTCGTACATCACTGACGTTTCAAACTCGGGATGGCTCGGCTACATGGGCACCATGTCAAGCACCGGCAGTCATAACCTACAGCGGCGGAACGCCTTGGGACTACGTGAAGCTGAACCCGAACCTGTTAGCCCTCAAAAACGTCGGGGGAAACAACTACTACGACATGACTCTTGCCCAGCAATGGGACGAACTATTCTACTTAGACACCGCCTACATGGTGGTTGTCGATCACCCAATCGGAACCGACGTTTACTCAACCATGAGCAACTACGTCAACCAAGCCTTCAACGGACAAATCTACACAGTAAACCCAAGCAACCTGCTAACACCAGTCGCCGCAACCTACGTTTTTGGGCCAGCAGGAACCACCGCAAAAGGCCAAAATGTGCTACCGCAAATTTCAAAGCTAGACGGAACCTTCACACCCGGCAACAGCGGAGACCTCAGCCCATCATGGAACAACACCTACCTCAACCAGCTCACGCTGGATTTAGGCAACCTGTCAGGCGCAAAAAACATCAAACTCGTAGTTAACGGCATCGTGGATTGGGGAGCTTACCAAGACTACAACAGTTGGGTAGCCCAGTTTAAAGGCGCCGCTTCAGCGGGGTACTTGACCAATGGCACACAGATTTATCCTGGTCCATTCATGGAAGTTAAGGATGCAAACGGCAACTGGGTAAAGGTGTCGGCGGACAAGCAGATTCCAATGCCCTCGGATGGGAACGCAAGAACCTTCGTGGTTGATTTAACAGGCGATTTTCCCAAAGGAGTAACTGATTACCAGCTCAGGATCAATAACTTCTTCAACGTCACATACGACTACATCGCGGTAGATACCTCCAGCCAGCAGAGCACAACCGTACAAACAATCCTTCCCATCGCCAACCTTGACTCTTGGGCACCAACGCAGTCTACGTCTTCTGGAAACTTTACCAGATACGGCGACGTATCCTCGTTGCTTTCCAGCGCAGACAACATGTACGTGATTGGCAGACAAGGCGACGAAGTTACACTGCAGTTCCCAGTCGGCAACCTCACAAAGCTTGCGCCAGGCATGGAAAGAGACTATTTCCTCTTCGTAGCATGCTGGTTCAAAGACCAACCTGGAAAATGGGGCTACGGATTCGACTTCACCGTCAACCCACTGCCATACATCGGCATGCCAGGCTTCCCCTACACGGCAACACAAACCTACCCCTACGACCCAGCACACCTCGCATACCTCAAAGCCTACAACACACGCACAATACCACCCACATAAGCACCTCTTTTTGCTCAACATAGAATCGGGCAGTTAGGTACCGTAAACTGTGCAAGATTTAAATGGTGCACCCCCGTATTTTCAATAATAAAACCTTCAACGAGACCATGCACATGCCGTTAAAAACTGGAAAACCCAAACCGTGCCGTGGGGAGCCTGCACGTTTGCGTGGGTTGTGTGCGTGCCTTTTCTTTTAGGTGTCTTGTAAAACATAGACGTCTCATCATAGTAACTGAAAGGCGAGGAAAACGATGGCTTGGGAGATCGTAGGGGACACATTAAGGTTAGTAGTGCTGGGGGGGCTTGGGTTAGCAGGGATACTTACGGTTCTGCTTTGGAAAAAGAACCTGGCTACCAAAGTAACCTACCTGCGCTTCGTGGTTCAAGCAGTCGCCTTCACCGCCCTATTCTACCTCTTCTCGCTTTCCCTCCGCTGCTCTACTACTTCATCATCATCTTCGCCGTCACCATCGTCTTCGGAAGGTTTTACTGCGGGTGGCTCTGCCCGTACGGCTTTATAATGGACCTCGAAGTCATGCTGCGAAAAGCCCTACGCATACGCTACCGACTCATGCCTGACCGCCTCAACAAAATCCTTCACAAACTCAGGTACATAATCGCCACTGTATTCCTCGCTCTGCCCATCTACGTGTGGTACATCCAACCATTAAACATGAATTACGCTGTGGCTACCCTAAAATTCTCGGGGGACCATTTCGCCCGTATACAGTGCTATTCGACCCCATGATACCCCAAGTTGTCCCGTGGACAAGCAGCGCCGTGCAAGTTTTCCACGTCAACTTTACCTACCCCTACGTTCAAGATATCATCTTTTGGGCGCCCAAAAACGTCGGCTTAGAGCTATCGCTCGCCTTCGTCGCGTTAACATTGGCTGCCTCCTTTGTTTTCAGACGGTTTTGGTGCCGCTTCTGCCCCACCGGCGTCTCATTGGCGGCTGTCAATAGGTTTAAGGGTTTCAAATGGGCACCTCTACTGCATATTGAAAAAGACGAGGAAAAATGCACCAAATGCGGCGTCTGCAAACGGGTTTGCCAGGCGCAGGTGACTGAGGTTTACGACCAGAAAGGCGGGAAAATCGCCACGTCCATGTGCATGCTTTGCCTGCGGTGCGCTGAAATGTGCCCCTACGCCGAAGCACTCAAAGTAAAGTTCGGAAACAAAACAGTGTTCAAATCAAGAAACTGGCTTGAACCATCAAGCGCCGAGTGAACCAACAATGAAAAACGAGAAAATAGAAAAGAAATACACGCCTGAAATCCCACAAAAAGAAATCGAGGAACTCAAAGCAACCATACAAGCTTCTTCAGAGAAGATAATGGCTGAAAACATCCAGCGCATGAAGAAAGCTGACCCCCATCGACCCGAAGCCATGAAGTACTTCGACGAAATCTCAAACCTGTTCGGGCAACGCCAAAAAGAGCTTGCGGCTGAGAAAGAGAAAGGCAAAAAAATCATCGGTTACATGTGCCTCTTCGCACCGACCGAACTTATCATGGCGGCAGACGCTATACCAATCCGAGTCAACAGCGGCTGGTACGACACATCCAAAATCGGCGACCGCGTCGTCCCCGTCGAAGTCTGCCCAGTTATCCGCTCAACCATCGGCGCAAAAATGATCGGGCTCTCCCCATTCCTTGAACAAAGCGACGCCTTAATCAGCGTACTCACATGCGACGGCATGACCAAACTGGGCGAAATCCTAAGCGACTACAAACCCATCTGGGAAATGAACATTCCCCGAGTCAAAGACGCCCCGCATTCCCTACGTTTCTGGGACGACGAAATAGTCAACATGAAAAAACAGCTTGAAACCTTCACAGGAAACAAAATCACCCGAAAAAGCCTCAAAGCAGCCATCGAGCAATCGCAGGCGGCGACACGGGTTTTCCGCAGCCTGCAAGATTTGCGCAAAGGCAACCCCGTGATTATGGGCCGAGACGCCATGCTTGTCAACCAAGCCTACATGTGGGACGACAAGGAACGTTGGACCGCCAAAGCCACGGCGCTTTGCGATGAGTTGGAGGCGCGTGTGCAGCGTAAAGATTGGGTTTGTCCGCCTGATACGCCTCGGGTTTTGGTGACGGGTACGCCGATGTTTTGGCCTGACAGCTGGAAAGTTCCGAATCTCGTGGAGGAAAGCGACCCCAAAGGCATCATCGTCGCCGACGAACTTTGCTCGGGTGAACGCATCCTAAATGACCCTGTCGGCGTGGACGAATGGACCATGGACGACATGTTAAACGCCATCGGCGAACGCTACCTCATGGCATCCACCTGTCCCTGCTTCACCAGCAGCGACGGAAACGAAGACCGAATCAACTGGCTCCTAAACAAAGTCAAAGAATCCAAAGTACAAGGCGTCATCTACTATGTCACCCGCGGCTGCATGCTCTACGCGATGGAGTACACCCGCATCAAAAAGGCGCTGGACAAAATCAACGTCCCAACCTACTACCTTGACACCGAATACACCCGCGAAGACGTCGGGCAAATGAAAACCCGCGTAGAAGCCTTCCTTGAAATGCTCACCGCACGCGTCGACATCTAGGAGCAAGCAGATGATAACTCTGGGAATGGACCTTGGCACGCAACGAGTAAAAGCGGTTATCCTAAAAGACGGCGCCGTTGTTGCGAGGGGGCAGGCTTTTTCTGGCTTTGACGCCACGGCAGCGGCGCAAGAAGCGGTTGCGGAGGCTCTAAAAGAAGCGAATCTTCAACGCAAAGACGTAGCCTACGCGGTTGCGACGGGTTCATCGATGGAAAATGCGCCCCAAGTCGACGGCACCGTTAGCATGATGGGTGCAGACGCTAAGGCAGGCGTGTATCTTTTTGCGAGAGCCCGAACGATAATTGACATCGGCGCTGAAGAAGCCCGAGCAGTAAAATGCGACGACAAAGGCGTTATGGTTGACTTCGTCGTTAACGAACGCTGCGCCGCAGGCGCGGGAGCCTTCATCGAGGCGATGGCACGGGCGCTAGAAGTCAAACTTGAAGACATGGGTCCCCTCTCGCTTAAAGCAGAACGCGCCAGCCCCATAAACGCCTCCTGCGTCATCTTCGGCGAATCCGACGTCGTCTCACTCATCCACCGACAAGAATCCAAACCCGAAATCGCCCGCGCAGTCTTCGACGCCATGGCAGACCGCGTCAGCTCCATGACCCACCGCCTAGGCGTAAACCCCGACGTGGTGCTCATCGGCGGCGTAGCCAAAGACGTCGGCTTCATCGCAGCCCTAAAAAGAAAACTGGGCGTTGAAATCCTCATCCCCGATTTTCCCGACTACGCAGGCGCATTGGGAGCGGCGTTGACGGCGGCAAACAAAGCGAAGGAGGCTCAGAGATGAAGGAGCCAAGCAGCGTGAAGGACGAGTTGGAGTTTTGGCGTTGGCGGGAATACAACCGCGTCGTTGAAGGCATGGAGTGGAAAAGCAGCGACCTAATCACGGCAGGCGTAGACGTCGGCTCCGTGGGCTCCAAAGCAGCCATCATGGTCAACGGCAACGCGTACTCATGGGGCATCACGCGCACAGGCTCAAACAGTCCCGAATCCGCAACCAAAGCCCTCGGCTTGGCTCTTCTGGGCACGGGTCTGAAGCACAGCGACCTAAAATACATCGTCGGCACCGGGTACGGACGCGTCAACGTTCCCATGGCGAACAAAGCCATCACCGAAATCGCCTGCCACGCAAAAGGCGCCAACTACATCTGGGGACCAACCGTGCGAACCGTGCTTGACGTAGGCGGACAAGACATCAAAGCCATCCGCAGCGACGAAACAGGCAGAGTCATCAGCTTTCTCATGAACGACAAATGCGCCGCGGGAACAGGCCGAGGCATGGAAGTCTTCGCCGACCTCATGAAAATCCCCATCGAAGAAATCGGCGCCATCTCACTCCAAGTCGCCGAAGAACCCCCGCCAGTAAGCTGCACATGCGTCGCCTTCGCAAAAACCGAAGCCATCGGGCTCCTACGCAAAGGCTGGACAAAAGAAAAAGTCTTAGCAGCATACACACGGGCAATGGCGGTACGTATGGCGAATCTGATTAACCGAGTAGGCTTAGAGAGAGAACTCGTCATCACGGGGGGGCAAAGCAAAAACATCGGAATCGTCAGCCGAATCGAAGTCGTCCTCGGCGTAAAATGCCTACCGCCGCCTAACTGGCGAGAAAAAGGCTTAGACCCCATGGCTGCAGGCGCTTTCGGCGCAGCACTCTTCGGCAAAGCCCTCTACGAAAAAGCCCAAAAAGGATAGGCGCCACGGCTTGATTACGCATTACGGCTACAGCGACGGCTCAGGCGAATACTACATCACAGTTGACACCGACAAATGCAGCGGCTGCCGCAAATGCGTCACGGCGTGCCCGATGAACGCGCTTCAGCTCGAAGCCATGTTCATCGACCTCGAAGACAAAACCGTCATCTCAGTAACCGAAGAGCACCGCAAAAAAATCAAGTACACCTGCTCAGCATGCAAACCCGAAACCAACCAAACCCCATGCGTTTTATCCTGCGACAGCAAAGCAATCCGCTGCACATGGAAACCCCAATAAAACCGTGGACGAAGGAAAACGAGGGTCTGGGCTTTTTTGATGGTTGTAAAAGTATGGTTTGGGAACCGTACCAGACTATAGAACGTGATGTTCCAACGCTTGGACTTTTATCTTACGCCGAACCCTACACAGGCGGTGTCAAACGTGAGCGAAACAAAGGAACCGAAAGCTGCCAGAAAAAAGATTCAAATCGCATTGGGAATAATCTGCATCATTTTGGCAGCTTGCGTAGGGGTTGCGGTCCCAACATATACGGCAATAATAAACCGCGAGAACAACACAATCTCGTCTTTGAACACTCAGATTTCCAAATTAAATTCACGCGCATGCATTGTGGAAGGTGTTAATCAAACGGTTGGCTTACAGCTTACATTGACACTTCAGAAAACCAACTATAGCCTCGGCGAACCAGTGAACATGACATTCACAATGACCAACATCAGCAATCAAACAATAAACCTCGGCCAATACGCGGATTATCGGTTTGGCTTTGAAGTTTACAATGACACAAACAACAGCATCTACCAGACATCGCTCAATTTCCCCTTGTATCCGAATAATCCGGGAGGACCATGTATTATTCCGTTTCTCCTTAATGCCGAAGAGAGTTTTACAGAAACCTTAGTTTGGGGACAAACCTGCAACAACACCGCTTTTTCTGAAGGCGTTCCCGCCTCGCCAGGAACATACTTCATCGTTGGTCAAACCGGCTACATTTTTAACATGAATGGATTAACGGTTGAAACAACGCCGATACAAATAGTCACATAGCCCACTGACCTGATGACCTCAAGCAATTAGTTAACTCGTAAGCAGGACACTTGTGCTTCAACTATTGCGCCCTGTTAGTAATCAATCCATTAAGAACATTGATAACTCAGACGTTATAAACCAAAAACATCATTTTGTTTTTCCTTATTCGGTTATTCTGTGAATTGGTACCCTTGAGATTTTAGCTCTTTGAGGTAACCCTCATGTGAAAGAGGACAGTTAACTAAATCCAAAAACTTTTTCCGTTCTATCTTCAGCTGTATAGACATTTTATTAATCAGGTAATCGTCGATTTCTTTGCCTCCATGGCTGACTTTTGTGTGGATGGAGGTTTTCTTATTATTTACATAAAGAATCAGGAATGTATGGTCACCCTCAGCTTGAAGGAAGCCTTTCTTTTGTAAGCCGATAAGAAGCTTCCTTGTCTTAATTGCGACCAATCAGATTGCACCTATTACTTGATGTAACGAAGAATTTTTGCCTTCAACTCTTTAGCGTCATTTGTCAATTTGGAGTTATCTTCCTTGCCGTATTCATTCCAGATAAAGAGAATTTCTTCTTCAAAGTCTTTTACGCATTCTTCGAGCTTGGGTGACATGGCAAGGATTCCTAGCTCGCTGTTTTGGCAAGAGTAAATATTGTTTGTTAGTGAAACATTAGCTATTATAGGTTGGACAAATGAGAGTGTCGAGTCGTCTGCCAAGACGTGGTCTAACGCTATGAAGTATGCCGCGGTTTTGTCTTTTTCTCTAAGGTCAGCAAGAAGCTTTTTGATTTCTTTAGGCGTTGATAATTGTACGTTGGCTTCGGCTTGGTTTGCCGTTTGTTTCTTGAACTTGAAAAGTACACCTTCATTTGTCTCGACTACTTGGAGCTTTGTACCTTTTTCAATCTTGAGTTTTTTGCGTAGTCTGGCAGGAATAGTAGTCTGACCTTTTTTAGTTACAATAACTTCGTTTTCCATTGAACCCATCAGTTACTATTAGCAAGCGACTCTTCATTAAAGGTTTTTCGCCACGTTGACAAGAACGATACTTAAGGCTCAACATGCGCTTTCCTTTGGTTACACAGGCCTTTTCTAATTCTAATTTTTGTAAAGCTTCAATCACTGAGGGTTCAGTTACACTTCACTTTCAGTTACCCCTCCCCTGTTCTGGTTGGATGTGAAGGCGCTTTGTTTAATTGTGAGTCACGGCGAGTTAGCAATCCGAGGCGGAGTCCTCGATTGGAGGATTAGCCGTCTATTTGGATCCTAATAGGATCCTATTTGGATCATCTAGAAAACCGTCGGGGGTCTGGGTACGAAAAAATAAATTCTGCCCGTGGAGACACCCATCGCACGATTTTTCTGTCTATTTGGCTCCTATAGATGTGCCTATTTGGGGCATACAATGAACCGAGGGGGTAGCGGTGAGAGACAGAGCAAGCAAGCCGACTCGCCACCGTTGTTAATGATGATGGATAAATTTTTTCCCTTCCAAAAAACAATTCCCAGCCCCACGAAAACCGAAAAACATGCCTGAAAAAACCAAGCCAGCCCTTTTCTTCAGCTTTTTGCCGCGAGTTTGGATTTTGCCATTTCGGCGAAGTCGAAGCGGAGTAGGCGGTGTTTGCATTTGGTGTCTTTGCAGCCGAAGAGTAACAGGTTGGGGTTGCCGTAGTTGATGGTTAGGGCTTGGGTGGTTTGTTTGCAGTTTGTGCAGGGTGCGGCGCGGACTTGGTCGTTTGTTATGTAGCCTTGTAGAAGCATGACGCTCCATGGTTTATCTTTAAAGGAAGTCAGCACTAAAAATCACCTCTGAAAAGGGGGGTTGCCACGCGGTTTGAACCGCCAAATCCAGCCTCATCATATGTTTTGACGCATAAATTAGTTTGTGACTGCCAAACCACAACAACGCACAAAAAACACCCAAACAAAAACAAGCCCGCCCAACAAAAAACCAACCCAACCGCCAAACCAACCCACCCAAACCCACATCTGTCCTCTATTTTCTGCATCCTGATTCTGGATACAGACTGCGATTTCATAAGTTAGTTAAACACCGTCAACCAACAAATCTTCATAATCTGGAGGAAAAAAAATGAAAAATCTCGAAGAAAAAGACCGAAAACAGCTAGAAGCCAAAATGGCAACCGCCTTTCAAGAAAATATTGGTCAATTGCCGACAGAATTGCGTGAAATATTGTTAGATGACATGGTTACAGCATTCGAAAATAGACTAAAAGTGTTAAAGCGCATAGGCAAAGAACCCCAAAATTGACCCCTACAATGGACTACAATATTGATTCTCAATACATAAATGATTTATATATAAACGGATTACTAACTAAAAAAGAGGAGTATAAGTGCGTCGATCAAAACTTGAAATGTATGTAGACATCCTATCAGTACTCGCCCACAGAGGACCACTAAAACTAACCCACGTAATGTACAAAGCAAACGTCAACTGCAGCGTCCTCAAAGAATACCTCGACTTCCTCATAAAACAAGGCCTGGTGGAAGAACGCACCGCAGGAAAACACCGACTCGTATACGCAGTCACACAACGAGGTATAACAGTACTGAAATACTTCAAAGAACTCAAACAAGTTCTACCAATAGTAGAGGAAGCCCGAAACCAAACGCCAATCCCCTACTAAACCACCACCCAATTTACCTTAATCTCAGCTAATCGTTTATTTTTTAATCAATAGTTTTTGATATTGTGAATGCTTTAATTTATTTGTTGTTGTTTTTTGGTTGTGACTTAGTGGTTTGAAATATGTACTTGTGTTTCGTAATACTTAATAAACACTTAAAGGAACTGTAGATGTGCAAAACAAGTCAGGGGGTCTTGGTATTAAAGAGCAAATGACAACTAAAGGGCCGATAGCCATTCTTGAAAAGATTGAGGAGAGTCTAGAGAGGTTGAATGAGAAGATGGAGGTTATTATTGAGATTCAGAAGAGTGGTGGTGATGGTGGGCGTGGGTCTGTTGTGTTGCCTGATGTGTCTTTGGATGTTATGACTCTTTTGTCGATGCCTGATCATCTTCGTAAGACTGCTATGACGATTTGTCGTTGTGGTCGTGCGACTGCTGAGGAGATTTCGGTTTCTACTTGTCGTGCTCGTGCGGTTGAGAGTGCGTATCTTAATCAGTTGGTTATTATGGGGTATTTGAAGAAGGAGCGGAAGGGTCGGAAGGCTTATTTTTTTGTTGATTCTGAGGCGAGGAGTTGAGTGGTTTGAGTAGGATTATTGCGGTTCATTCGTATAAGGGCGGCACAGGCAAGACGTTGTTGTCGGTGAATTTGGCGGCGACGCTTGCGAAGGCTGGCCGAAAAGTCTGTGTTTTCGACCTTGACTTCCGCGCCCCAAGTCTCTTCGCCATCCTTAAAGCTGAATCCGCCGGCCACTACTTCAACGATTACCTCAACGACACCGCCGACATCGGCAAGGTTCTGCTGGATTTAAGCGCTCGTCTCTCGGGAGGCGGCAAATTTTTTGCGGGTTTAGCTAACCCCTCGACGGAGGCAATCCGCGACATGTCCTCCAAAGACCGGAAATGGGAAATGCGCGCGCTCGGCAAGCTTCTTGCCCTAAAAGAATCGTTACTTGCCACCCAAAAATTCGATTACCTCTTCTTCGACACCAGCCCAGGCTTGCAGTACTCGTCGATAAACGCCATAGTCGCCGCCGACTTCGTGATTGTAGCCACCACCGGGGACCGCTCCGACGTAGACGGAACCAAACGCATGCTTGCCGAACTCTACAACCTGTTTGAGAAAAAAACGGGGTTGGTGCTTAACAAAGTGCTTGACGCCTCCGCCACCGCCAAAAAAGCGGAGATGGCCGCGAAAATCAAAGACACCTACCAAGTGCCCCTCCTCGGACTAGTTCCATGCTTCTGCGAGGTGCTGCGCGCCGAAGGAAACTTTATCTTCGCCGAAGACAAACCCGACCACCCCTTCACCAAAATTTTGGCGGAGATGGCGCGGAAAATCGAAACCAACCAAATCGACTAACCCAAAAAATCGGCTCCCGCCCCCTTTGTTTTTCCTTTCAGAAACCATCTGGCGCATGCATCAATTCTGCTGCTCACTGGGCGTACACACCCGCACAACGTTGCCTAAACACTGCTATGCATAAATTTGCATTTCACTCGGCTTCGCTTTAGACCCATAAATCAGCAGAGTCTCTTTGTTCTGATTCAACATCAACCCATTTTTCCTAACCAAAGATGCAACATCCATTAGGCGTTCTCCGTCAAGAACCATATTTATCCTCAGCTCAAAGTCTTCTTTGGAAAAGGTAATCGGCGACAGCGAAACACTACTCACAAAAGCGTCTGGTACACACTTACAAATCTTCTTGAAAATTTGTATTGCCTCGCGCCTTCGCATGAAGCTACCACGTAAATCAATCAGTACACGTCGACGGCTTAAGAAAATTACTGACAGACAAAAGTAAAAAAACCCGCTGAGAGACGCTTTGCGGCAACATTCTTTTTGACAGATATTATGGGAAGCCTGCTTTAAACAGAAATAATGCTGCCCACTTGGTAAAGTTGACTTGTAGGTGGGGAATTGGCGGTTTATGCAGTCGCGATTATGCACGAAAGTGTCTAATCATGGCAGACAATTGGTTGAGTGACGAGCAACATGTTTTGCTTTGCCTCAGTAAGCGGTCGTCAAAGGATAAAGGCTCCAACACCCGGCGGCGCCGCACTCCCAGCAGCCTTACACGCCAGCGCCAACGCCATCAACTGGTCATCATGCTTCCCAATCGGATGCCAAAACTTTAGGTGAATCCGCTCCTGCGCAGTCCTCGGCTGCAAATACGCATACTCCTGCTCGTTGAGCTGCACAATCAGCGTCTTGTCGTCCCCAGCGATTTTGAGCCGCTTCTTCTCCATTAACAACTTGAGCTGGTTAAGCATGTTTTCCTTTTCCACATCAGTAAAGAAAACGCCTTCGACGGAGGGTACGCGGATGCTGTTGAGTTCATCCACGATGGCGTCGCCTATACCGCCCTTGTCAACACAAAGCCGCTCAAAACCGAAAACCTGCTCCGCCCTCGCCACGTAGCCGATAACCTGCGGGTAGCTTAGTTCCCAGCGGAAACTGCTGCTTATGCACCAACCTTACGTCGCCATTGTAGCTTTTCTGAACCACAACAAGCACGCTAAAATCCATCTGCTTACCCAAATCCAACCCAGCATAGTAAGGACCCAGCAGCTTGTTTTCAGGCTTGATTTTCTCCATGTCCTCAATGTACGCTTTTGCCGACTCGGGATTGCCAAGCTCAGGATCCACACAGCCCACAATCAAATCCATCGGGAAAAACGTGTGCGTCGCCTCAACCCACAGCCCCTCAACCTCACGCTGCCACTCCTCATGAGTCATCACCTCTTTCCACTCGTCAAGCTGGGCAGGGCTCACCAACGGGCTCTGGTAGCTGGCATAGTGATGTACGCTGTATCGTTTGGTATCCAAAAACGCCTTGCGAAAAACATGGTCAGAACCCATCGGCGTCCCACTCATAACCAAGCTGGCGCCGGGCTTTGTGAGCATCATCATGATTTCACTTGTAATCATCTCGCCAGGAACAATGGAAGCCTCATCAATGAAAACGAAGTCGGGGTGGTAGCCTCTGAGCCTGTCTTTCGAGCAGGGCAACGCAATGATCCTTCCGCTGAGAGGCGGCTTGAGCTTTATCGCCGTGCGGGTTGTCCCCGGCTTTAAAACCATTTCTCTAAGCAATGGGTTCGCATAGATGGTGGAGTAGCAGTAATCGAACATAATCATTGACTGCCGCTGGGTGCTGCTGATGATTAGGCTCTCCACTTTGGCGCGAGTGTAGAGAAGCCAGAGGTTTTTTCTGCTGAAAACCAAGCTTTTGCCCCAGCCTCTTCCGCAAACAGCCACCTGCCTTGGGCTGCCATCCCGAAGAAGCTTCTGGTGCTCGGGCGCATCGGCGAGCCATTTGTCTCCGCACATAAGCATGGCGAAGAAAACGGGGTCTTCAATCAGTTTGTCGGCAACTTCTTTGTTGGCGATAAGCTGCCTAAGAGCTTTAGGCTTCTGCAACAGGCTCTCGCAAACCGAAGCTGCGTACCCAACGTCGTTGACTACTCTTTCGGCGAAAGCTTCTTCTGCCAATCCCTAAAATCCCTTCTAATCAACCTACGCATCCTGCCCTCAGCATTATGCCTGCCAGCGACAAAGTCGCCTAAGGTTTCTTCGTTGAACTCGGCTTCCGCACTTTTTTGTGTAAGCAGCTTGTTAAGAATGATGGCGTGATAAGCCACGGCGTTTGAAAGCCTGAGCTTCTCAGTCCGTACAGTCGTTGTGCTCAACATGTTTTTCAGGTCATTCAGAATGTCCCATTCAATCGCGATCAATTTGTCAACGGTCGCTTCCTCTTCCTCATTTTCTTTTTTCGTACCCAGACCCCCGACGGTTTTCTAGATGATCCAAATAGGGACATCTAGATGAGCCAAATAGACGGCTAATCCTCCAATCGAGGACTCCGCCTCGGATTGTTAACTCGCCGTGAGTCACAATTAAGCAAATCGCCTTCACAGCCAACCAGAACAGGGGAGAGGTAACTGAAAGTGAATTGGTTTTTGGGTTTAACCGAAAACGCCATTTTTTACCACCAGCTTATTTAGATAGGTTTTGTTGTGTTTGGTTTTTGTTGCGGTTCGCCGTATGTTTTTTAAGTTGTTTTGTGATTTATGGGTGGAGTGTTTGTTTGCTTGGATAGGTCTGCTATTATTTTGGCTGTGGATTCGCGGGGCGAGTTCAGTGAGGATAAGGCGTTTTTGAAGGTTGACGGCAAGGCTTTGCTGAGTCGTGTGGTTGGTGCGGTTAAGGGGGTTGTCGGCGAAGTTTTGGTGGTTACCGCCTCAAAGGAGCAATCTGACTTGTATGGCAAGTTGGTTTCGTCGGCTAATGTTAATTTTGTCGAGATTGGTGATGCGCCGAAGGGCGATTTGTCGGCTGCGCTAGCGGGTTTGGTTGTTGCTCAGGGCGATTATTCGGTGCTTTTGCCTTTCGACGCGCCCTTTGTCTCCAGAGAGGTTGTGTCGTTGCTTTTCGAGTTGTCGCCGCGCAAGTCCGCGGTTGTTCCCCGTTGGCCTGACTGCCTATGTGAGCCGTTGCAGTCTGTTTATCATTCTGAGTTGGCGATGACTGCGGCGCAAAAAGCGTTGGCTGCGGGAGAAGTTGGCGCTGAAGCAATCGCTGGTTGCCTGCGTGGGGTACGCTACGTTTCGACGATGGTGATTGAGCAGTTGGACCCTGACTTCAAAACTTTCTTTCGGGTAACCACGCCTCTGGACCTAAAAACTGCTGCCGTGATGGCTAAGCCTCGTCGACACCAATAGCTTGCCTGCTTGTTGTAGTGCCTGCACAGTCACATTGTTTTTTATGCTTGCAGTAGGCAATATCTCTGACTGAGCGCAGAGAGGTAAGTTCTTTGCGTTTAGCAAGTGAATGGTTGACTGTGACGCAGGCTGCTAAGAAATGTTCCCCACTCTCTCTTCCGAACACCTTTTTGGCTTGCGTCAGAGTCAAAACCATCATTTGCCAAAAAATTTTTTGAAAAAGGAGACTTAAACTATGGAATTTTGCGCCCAATGTGGTTCACGACTAGTCCCGAAAAAAGTTAGCTCAGGAAAACAAGAGTTGCTTATGCTTGTCTGCACTAAATGCCATTTTAGAAAGGAGGATCCTGCAGCGGCAGCTCGCAGCGGCAAAGTCTTTGAGCATAACCCCAAGCAGCTTGTCGCCGTCATAGGCAAAGAAGAGCAGCTTAGCACGTTGCCGACGCTGCAAATAAGTTGCCCCAAATGCGGAAACAACACCGCTAACGTTTGGCAGGTGCAGACGCGGGGAACGGATGAGTCGTCAACCCAGTTTTTCCGATGCGTACAATGCGGCTACACGTACCGAGAAACCACCTGAGCCCGCCGTGAGGCTAGCGTGGCACAGCCACATACGTTAATACCCCAGCGAAGAAACCCTATTTTTATAGGTGAATTTTTTGGCTGAAGACAAAAAGAAAATGTACTATTACTACGCGGGAAAAGAAAAGAAAGCCGGCGAAATCAAAAAGAAATCCGAAAGCGAAATGGCGCCCTACCCAGTTCAGCACGATTTTGATTCGATGATGGAGCGGTTTCAACGGGAATTTGACGATTTCTGGGAGATGCCGCCTCGTCTGAAGCATTGGATGAGGATGGCTCCTGGGGTTTTCGATGACGCCGAAAGAGTTGGCGATGCCGAGTGTGGATTTGGAAGACCGCGGCAAAGACTATGCTGTAAGCGTCGAGTTGCCTGGTTTTAGCAAGGCAGACGTAAACATCGAAGTAGCTGAAGACGCCGTGAAGATTTCGGCGAAGAAAACAGCCTCAGAAGAAGAAAAAAACAAAGAACTACATCCGCCGCGAAAGATCCGCCCAAACCTATTACCGAAGAATCCAGCTGCCTGAAAAAGTCGTCGCCGACAACGCCAAAGCAAACCTGAAAGACGGCGTACTCGAAATCAGCCTGCCCAAAAAGGAGCCGAAAGAAACCAAGAAACTGCAAATCACCTAAACCGCGGATTCGCCCCTTTTTCCTCCAAAGTTTCATTTTTTTAGCGGTGAGCTTGGGTTGCCTCGGATTCTTTTATTCGCGCGTTGACGGCTTCTACTTTGTCCCGCATTGTTCGGGGTTTGTCTCTTCGGTCATCAATCCGCAGGCTTGACGATATCCTTTTTGCGCCCATGGCTGCGAGGGCTTCATGCGCTTTGCCTACAGCTTCAAATATGGTGTCGAGGCTGTCGGCGGCAAGGATAGTGCCCATAGGAGTCACCTCAAAATCGAGCCCAGCGACTTTACGAAACGCCAGAACCGCCTCCGCCACGTAGCGGCTGACGCTTGTTTCGCCTGAACCCACGGGCACAATGCTGAACTCAGCTATAAAACAGTGATTCTTAGCCAACAGGACGCCTCAGCCTGAACTATTTTTGGCTTGCCATATTAAGTTTCTTAGAACCCTCAGATTTTGCGTCTTTGGCGGCGTCTACGTTCGTCTTGGGTTTCCGCGTTAAAAGCTTGGTTGCCACGATGCAGAAGACAACGAGCAACCCCAACGTGAGCGCCGTGTATGCTAACCCGATTTTGCCAGCCAAAACCTCGTAGATTCCAACCAGCCCGAACACGATGAAAATCAGTGCTGAAGCCCACTTTAGGATTTTTTCGGGAATATGCTTGCCTAAGACGACTCCGATTGCGATTCCTAATCCGTCGGCAACCAGCATTCCCAGAACAGCCCCAGCCAACACAGCCAAGGCGCTTTGGTACTCGGCGGCTAAACTGATGGTGGTCAGCTGGGTTTTGTCTCCGAACTCGGCGATGAAGAAGGCGACGGCGACTGCTCCGACGACTCCGAAGCGGCTTGGCTTGGGGTTTTCGTCTTTGGGTTTTTCGGGTCGCAGAGTCCACAGTCCGAAGCCGATGAATGACAGCGACGCGGCAAAAGAAATTACGTCGAGCGGCACGACGGTTGTTATGAGTTGACCGATAACCACCATGATTGCAAAGTTCGCTATCGTCGCCAGAAAGATTCCGAAGAGCACTTTGTAGGGGTTGTGTTTAGCAGCCAGCGACATAGCTATGAACTGGGTTTTGTCGCCCATCTCAGCCACCAATATGAGCCCAAAAGAAGCCGTAAAGGCAGCAACACTAAACGCTAACCACGTATTCCATCGACGCCTGCTGTTTGAGGGTTATTTTTGTCCGCTTCTTTATTTACCTTACACCAGTTGCCGAGCTAAAGTGGGGGTTTAGCGATGTTTCGGCTGCTCAAAGTTTTTGTCCACCCCATGAACTCTTCCGTGGGCGGAGCTTCACGAAAAAGCTGGGAACGTCTATACTCCAAAAAGAGGTTATCTTCCCCCGCGTATTCCGCCGCCGTGACAACGCTGTGCCCCGCCTCCGAAGCCTTCAAAAAAACCCCCTCTAACCTGCTTTTCCACTGCTCATCTCGCAGAGCATGATGCTCAACAATCGTCACTGGCACCGAGGAGGCAATGCGCCCAAGATTTTCCAGAGCCCGCTCCAACTGCGACGCCGCAACCTTGAAGCCTTCCAGATACGTCGGCGGCCCACCCAGCATAACCACGGTTGGCTCAGCTTTCAAAATGGCTTCAAGCGTGGTCTGCGTCATGGGTCCCTGCACGTCAGGCGCAAACATGAACCGCTCATCCCCGAACTCCACCGTCGCCATGATTACCCAGCCCAGCATCGAATCCTGCGAGCCATGCGCAACGGGTTGGGAGAAGCGAAGCCGGGTCTTGCCGTAGGTGAAGGTTTTGCCGTCTGCCGCCGCGAAGGTTCTGGCGTGTTTGCCGCCCGTTTGCTGGAACATCCATGCCCGCTGACGCTGGCTGGCGTTGATTTGTTCCTTCGGGTTTTTGGCAAGCACGTCTTTGCCTTGGTAGATTTGTTTTGCCGTCTCGTTTGCTTCTGTCCAGTTGACTACCCAGTCTTCGAAGGAGGGGGTGTGATGGTCAAAGTGATAGTGGCTGATTGTGACGACTTGGGCGCGTTGGGCTGCCTCCGCGATTTTTTGCCGCATCCTGATGATGGCTTGGAACTCGTGCGGGGTGCGGCGGCAAACCGAAGCGCCAAGGACAAAGCGAAACCCCCGCATCCAAAAGAACCGACACATCAGGCGTCTCCACAAGCGTACACATCGAGCGGACTCCGAAGCTCTCCGCCGCCAACGGAGTAACCCTGATACTGCTCAAGGGACTGCTGACTTTCTGATGAGCCATCTGAAGCCTCGCTAAGAAATCTTTGCTAGTTGCCTACACCGCGGAAACGTAAATGGCTTTTGCTGCCGATTTTGTGGTAAAATTTTGACAAAAACAGTATGGGTAAAGCAGGCTTTTTTCTGACTTGCGACAACGAGATAATTCGTAAAGCTGTCTGTGTCGAAATGCTTACCTCGGAGAAAGGATATAAGTTAAAGTTACCAACCCCATTGATTATTTGGAAATAATAAAAAGTGAAAAAATGACGGAATCACAAATAGCAACTGTAGAAGTTCCGATTGAAGCTCTCGTTAAGGAGCTAGGGGTAAAGCGAGCGATGGAATTCGTAAGTGAAATCAGGCAGTGCTACGGCGACAGCGTAGTTGAACTCAGAAATGCTACTGAAAAGCTGACAATTGAAGATGTTGAAGCAAAGCTAAAATTAGCGAAGAAGAAAAAATCTAACTAATCCGTGCTGCGTATTTTTTCGGCTATTTCTTTGAGGGGAACGATGGTTTGTTCTCTTTTCGCCAAATCCTTAACCATCACGTTGCCCTCTTTAAGCTCGCGTTCGCCGACGATGACAGCAAAGTCCACTTTGCGTTTGTCAGCGTCCTCCAAAGCCTTGCCCATCTTGCGCCCCATAACCTCGAACTCCACCGCAACCCCTAACTGCCTTAGCTGCTGGGCAATTTTGAGCGCCTCAACTTTGAGGGCGTCGTTGACGGCGAGCACAAGAACCCGTTTTCCCTTCTCGGTGCCGACGGCGGCTTTCTGCGTTTGGAGAGCAAGCGCGATGCGGTCGATGCCGTGTGCGCAGCCAACTGCGGGGGTTGGTTCGCCGCCGAACAGTTCGATGAGCCTGTCGTATCTGCCTCCGCCGCCCAGTGCAATGTCCAATTCGGGAATGTAAATCTCAAATATCATGCCTGTGTAGTATTCGAGCCCCCGTGCGAAGGCGGGTTCAACAAATTGGATTGGGCATCCGGCTTCGACGACGAGTTTGAGGATGTCGCCGAGGTTTTCTGCGGCAGCCTTCGCCTTCTCGCATCCCGCTACGTAAGCCTTGATTTTTTCAACCGTTTCAAAGCAGTCGGGGCACTTCAGGGCGAGTAAGCCTTGCAGCATGCTTCGGCAATGCTCGGTGGGCGCAAGCTTGAAAGCTTCCTCGTACTCTTTTTTGTCCATGCGTTGCAGAATAGCGTTTTGGGTTTTTTCATCCACAGCTTCTTGGCTCAAAATCCCACGCACAACGCCTATATGCCCGATTTTGAAGGCGTAACCCCGCAGACCCAGCGACTTTAGGAGACTGTCGGTTAACAAAACGATTTCGGCGTCGGCTTCCGCTCGGCTGGAACCCATCAATTCGAAGTTGGACTGGTAAAACTCTCGGTACCGCCCTTTTTGGGGTTCATCGTAGCGGTAGACGCTGCCTGCAGAAAAAAGGCGCAGGGGTTTGGGTTCGTTTTTGAGGGCGGTTGTGGCTAGCCGCGCGATGGAGGCGGTGAATTCTGGGCGCAAAGCCACTTGGCGTTCGCCGAGGTCTTTGAAGATGAACATGCGTTGGCGGATTTCTTCGCCTGATTTGGCGCTTAGCAGCTCGAAAGATTCGACGACGGGGGTGATGGCTTCTTTGTAGCCGTACAGTTTGGCTGTTTCTCTGGCTTTGCTGATGATTGCGGTGAAGGCTTGGGCTTCTTCGCCTAGTAAATCGCGCATTCCGCGAACAGTCTGGAAAGAGGGCATAGCTAATCTCCTTGCTTAAGATGATGTAATTATTCTTTTAAACTATCCCTAATCTTCAGCCCTAATTGGGAAGTCTTAAATGGGCGACTGTCCCACTCTGTATTGGTGGGAAAGATGCAAACGCAAGAACAATTTACCGTCAAAATGGATTCAAAAGGCAGAATCTGCATCCCAACAGAAATACGCGAAGAAATCGGAGACATCGCCACCCTAAAAAAAACCCGAGACGGGTATCTCATCGTACCAGGTGAACACCGCATGGATGCCAATGCGGAGTTACTGAAAATCATCAATTCAGAACATCACCGAACAGGTAAACCTGAGAATTGGTCACCTGAAAAAATGAAATCCATTTGGAACAAGACTGAACAATGAAAAGTTCCGAAAAATTTCTCCGCGAGTTCAAAGAACTAGTCACATCTGAACCAAAGCGGAAAGGTCAGCCTAAGTTTGCTAGCCCAGAAGAAATGAAGAGCATCTGGAGAATTGTCAAGTGTTAGCTGGCTTAGATGCTAATGTGCTGTGCTACGCTTTGGATAATGCCTATCCTGAACATGAAAAAGCTAAATGTTTGCTTTTCCTTTCTGTGGCGAATAAGGTTGCCCTTAACCCAACAGTAATACATGAAACTTACCACACTCTCGTTTTCAGCCAAAAATGGACGCCTAAAGAAGCCGCAGACTCCCTAAAAATACTGTTGCAAAATCCAAACGTCGAGTTTCTTAACCAGACAAGAAAAATAAGCACCATCGCACTCAACTTGTCCGTGCAGCATAAGTTGGACGGTAGAGACGCTCTCATTATAGCAAACTTCTTAGCAAACAAAATATCGATCATGTACACTCATGACAAGTCAATTCTAAGAATATCAAAAATAACATGGAAAAACACCAACATATCTTTCGAAGACCCAATAACTCAACGTTGAATCTTGGAAACTTATCCAGCCGCAAAACTGCAACAATTAGTATTCACATTTATCATGAAGGACAGCCAACAATTGCGACTGAAACGCCAGTCTGGAAAAATTCTCCATGCCGAAAAAAAATTAAGATAAAAAATGGGGAGAGATATGTTTGGCGGGTCAAAGCACGTACTGGTCTGGACGCGCAGGGGTCTTGTTTTTGGGCTAAGTAGCCTCCGTGTCTTGCCAATGTTGACCCAGCCAAACGTTTTCCTTTTAAGGGGACATTCTTCCCGTTTTAGTTTATGCGGAATCTTTGGATAAAGGGGTTTTTGATGGTTTTTTTGTACTTCGAAGTTTAAGAAAATTAATCGCGTAAAAAAACGGTGGCGGTTAGAAGGCAAAAGCCGACTTGCCATGGTGATTTCACGTTTTTGTGGGAGGTAGTTGCGAAAACAGGGGTGCAGGGTGTGTTTTTGCTGCATGCAAGTGTCGATTTTCACGCCTATTTTGGAATTTTTAAGGAGCCGTTTTCGAATGCCAATCGAACCGCAGGTTCTAACAAGAAAGCCGAATCACGACTAACGGTTTGTCCCGCTTTTGCGCTCATTTTACCTTGCCTGAAGATGCGGTAGGCTACGGCAGCGGTCTTTTATGCGCTGTTAACATTTCCCATTGTTATGACCACATTCCCTGTTTTTTGCCCGGTCTCAACATACGTGTAAGCCTCAATAATCCTTTCCAACGGGTAGCACCTATCAATGACTGCTCTAAATTTTCCCGCCTCGATGAGTTCTTTGAAAAAGAGCATATCGTCTTTCCTCTCTTTAGGAATTGGAAAAATAACTTTCCGGCTGGCAAAAACTGAAGGTAACCTTGCCAAAAACAGGTTCTGCCCTAAAAAACCTAAATCTGCTGAACAATAGATCCCGCCTGGTTTTAGCAGTTTTTTACATGCACCAAAGGAGCTTTTCCCTACTGCGTCAAAAACAAAGTCGTACTCCTGACCCTTCTTTGTGAAGTCCTGCACTGTGTAGTCAATTACCTCGTCTGCGCCCAGAGATTTTACTAGCTTTATGTTCTTCGTACCGCACACCGCAGTAACCTCCGCGCCACAGTATTTTGCAAGCTGGACTGCTGCTGAACCGATTGCTCCAGTTGCGCCGTAGATCATGACTTTTTGTCCGCTTCGAACGTTTGCTTTTCTAATGTTGTTAAGTGCGTAGTGTGCTCCTTCACTGCTGGGTGCGGCTTCTTCATAGGACATATTTGCAGGCATAGTGGTCAGCATGCCTTGCTCGGGCACAGTCAAATACTCTGCGTGAGCACCAAAACTTACTCCGCTGAATCCGAAAACACGGTCAGCAGTTCGTAAACGATTTTACGCCTTTGCCCGCCGCCTCAATTTCTCCAGCGAACTCGTTGCCCAATATCGTTCTTTTCGGTTTGAAGAAGCCACTGACAAGTCTATTGATAAATGGCTTGCCTCTCAGAAAGGCGCAGTCTGTTCGGTTTACCGTTGTGGCATATATTTTTATCAAAACCTCGTTGTCCTTGGGAGTTGGTTTAGGGACCTCTTTGAATTGAAGAAAATTCGGAGACCCATACCTCGTGCGCACAACCGCTTTCATTTTCATACACGCCAATTACGCCTAAGATCTATAAAAAGTCGGGATAAGCGCGCGAGTGTCCGTGATTTCAGGGTTGATTTAATGAAATGCGATTGAGCCTCTGTAGCCGTCGCTGGCGAGTTGCTTCGAAAAAATTGAAAAAGAGAAAAAACTGGTTATTTTTGGTTTAACCTACAATCTGCGTTATGTCTTTGATTATTGTTTTTTCTACTTCCCTAGTCCAAAGGATTTCTGGCACGTCAACGGCTAAGAAACAGCCATGTTAAGCAGAATTGTTTCGACTGCTGCTACTGCCAGGTTTTGGATTAACTTGCCTATACCTACGTGGACTGTGAAATCGTTAGGTTGCCCAGCTATCAAGATGGTGAACGCCCTGTTTGCGTCGACGATGCCTCGCAAAACCCCGGCTTTCTGCGCTTGTATGATTATTCCCAGTGGCGCGGTGGTTGACTGTGTTTTGTAGCCTTCGGCTGAGAGTTGTTGAATGATTTGCTGCGATAGCTGGTTTAAGTCCTTGTTTTTTCCTTGAAAGCGAATAACTTTTTCAGAGTAGTGGTCAGGTTTTATTTTTGTTTCTTGCATTTAGTGGTTCCTCCATCGAACACACTTAAAAACGATTAATATCGGTATGTTGTCGTTGCTTGACTATCACAAAAAAGATGAAGCCTTTATGCCAAGGAAACTCCAAGGCACCTGAACGTCGCCGTGAATTAGGGCTTGTGGGCTTCGGCTTCTATGCGCATCATCCCGACGTGGACTGTTCCTTCGGCGTCGGCTGGGTGCCTTTTCAGGTAGCGGTCAACTATTTCTTGAACGAATTTCGCGCGAAGTTCCTCTGGAAGCCTGTCGGTGAAGGGCAGCCATGTGGTTCGCACCCACCCTGCTAAGCCTTCTGCGCCTTTGTGCTTCATGTCTTTGGGGAAAAGCTCAACCCGCTCCACAACCAAGCCCGCCTCCTTCAAAAAAGCCGTGTACTCTTGGGGGTCGTAGAAGCCGTAGGGAAACTCCATGTTGCTCAAATAGCCTTTCCATGGCTCCACATCCGCCAACTCGCCTATGATGCCTAAAACGTCTTTCGCGTTGCCTTTGCCAGCCATCTGAAACAGCAACCTCCCGCATGGCTTGAGGCTTCTTTGTACACCTGCCAACACGGCTTTTTGGTCAACAATCCAGTGTAGTGCGGCGTTGGAAAACGCTATGTCGAATTCCGAGTGAAAAGCCAATTTGCGTGCATCCATCACTTGAAACGACAGGTTCGGATAATCTTTCTGCGGAAAGCTGGTTTTTGCCAAGTTTATCATTTTTTCTGAGCTGTCCACGCCGACTGCTTTGCCGTGGGGTAGGCATCTTGCGAGTTCCGCCGTGATTTTGCCGTCGCCGCAGCCGATGTCGAGCAAAGATTCGTTTCTGCAAAGGTTCAGTTTTGGGATAAGCTCTTTTGCCCATTGGAACTGGTTTTCGCTGTTTTTGGCGTAGTCCTGAGCGTTCCAGTTGTAGGGTCGGTTTGCCATGTTTTGCGCCTGCTTATTTGAATGCCATTTGTGAGACGGAGTAGTAGACGATTTCGCCTCGGCGGTTCATGACAGCGAGGACCATCTCTTTCTTTTGGCTTTGGCACTGCCGCAGCGCGTCGGAGAGCTGCGTTATGCCCAGCGGTTTGCCTTCTTGAATGCTCAACACCAGGTAGGGAGCTGTGTCTTTTCCGTAGGCTCCGCGTTCGTAAACTCGAAAGTCGATGCCGCCGCCGAAACCTTCCCTTGCCACGTATCCTCGGCTTCTCAGGTCACGGTAAACGATGTAGCTGACCCAAGCGTTCTCGTTGACGGCTTCGTAGCAGCGCAGCAGGTCCTGGAAACTCAAGGCGTTTCCCTTTTCGCCTTTAACATCCAGCATACCCTTATCCGCAAGATACAGCGCCTCAAAGAAGGTAAGCGTGAAAACCTTATCCTCCGACGTACCGTATCCACGTTGGGTAAGCGCGTCGATGCTGCTTTGCTCAGCCACCAACACGCCTTTTTTGCTGAGGGTGCCGCTGGTTCTGAATTCTGGAGACGGAGTTTTTTTGTTCTCGGTCATGAGTTAAATCAACCGTAATAAACTTCATTTTAGGGCTGTTGGCTCTTTAACGTTATGCTGGGCAAACCCATTTTTTCGGCTGTTGCAAGAAAACTCATAAATGGGTATCTGCGGTAGCTTGTGTTGGGTATCAATTTGGTTTCCGAAAAAGTAACGCATTTTCTTGGATGTCAGATGGCAACCTCTAATTCGGTGAAAATGCATAAGCTCAGAAAATTCGTTGCGTCGCTGTCAACCAAAGAAGCAAGAGGGTCGGAATTTGTCTCGCTCTACATACCACATGAAACTGCGGTGGATAACGTTGTGGCAAACCTCAAGTGTGAACTTGAATCCGCCGCAAAACCCGACGGCGCAAGAGATGTTAGGAATCGCCTCCAAGACGCCATCAAAAATTTGATCCAGCGACTGAGGCAGCAGAAGGAAGTTCCTGAAAACGGGCTGGCATATTTTGCAGGAACATTCATGGCGGATGGCTCAGGAAACGAAGTTTTGAACGTCGAGGAACTCGCCCCGCCAGAGCCGATTTCGACTTACCTCTACCAGGTTGACAACCACTTCCATTTAGAGCCGCTCAGGGAGATGCTGAGAAGCCAAAAGGTCGTGGGCCTTATCGCCATGGGTTCCAAGGAGGCTAGCTTCGGCGTCGCAAGAGGTGAATCCTTAGAATTGCTCGAAGATATTACGTCGGGGATTCCTGGGAAGTCGGGGAAGGGCGGGTCAAGCCAAAGACGCTACGAGCGGGAACGCGACATGGAAGTCACATACTTTTTCCATCGAGTCGCAGAGCATGCCTCAAAAGAGTTTTTGGAAAAGAACAAGGTCACCGCGTTGGCAGTCGGAGGACCAGGCCCAACGAAACAGGATTTTCTGAAGGGCGATTTCCTTCACTACGAGTTGAAAAATGCGCTTCTAAGCGTCGTAGACACTCAATCAGTCGGCAAAGAAGGCGTGCGAGAGGTTCTTGAAAAATCCTCAGATGCCCTCAAAAACATGTGTGCTCCCGAGGAAAAGATGGTTGCTCAACGGCTTTTTGCTGAGATGAACAAGCAAAACGGTTTAGCCACTTACGGATTGGATTCGGTGTTGTCGGCTCTTAAGGCGGGTGAAGCCGAGGTTGCATTGGTAACAGATTGCACAGACGTAACGGAGGTTGTTGCTGTTTGCCAGAAATGCGGATATTCAAAAGCCAAAATTTCACGTAAAACTGAGAAGAATCAAGCCGTGCAGGAAATGAAGTCGAGCCCATGCGAAAAGTGCGACGGATTTGGCTACGTTGTTGAGGAGAAGGATATGGTGGATGTTTTGGAGGATTTGGCTTCTCAGACGAACGCGACTGTTGAAGTGATTTCTACGGAGTCGGATGAAAAAGCCAAGCTGGCGGCGTTAGGCGGCTTTGCGGCTCTGCTCCGATACAAACCGAGATGAAGGGCAGCAGGAAACCTTTCTCAGGTTTTTTTGGCTGGGGGGTTTTTTTGAATTTGCTGTAGTCTTTGGGGTAGTAGATTTGGGTTTCGCAGATGATGGCTGAGACGTATTTTAGAGGTGTTGCATCGAAGGCGGGGTTCATGACGGCGACGCCGTCGGGTGCGCTTTGGCATGTGCCGAAACGGGTGACTTCTTCGGGGCTGCGTTCCTCAATCTTGACGTCTGCGGCTTTGCAGGTCAGGTCGAAGGTTGATTTGGGCGCCGCAACATAAAAGGGGATTTTGTGTTCATGCGCCAACACTGCAACGCCGTAGGTGCCGATTTTGTTGAAGACGGCGTCCTGCACGATGCGGTCGGCGCCGACGATAACCAGATCAACCAGCCCTTTGCTCATAACATAGGCTGCCATGTTGTCGGTGATGAGGGTGACGGGTATGCCGTCGCGTTTGAGCTCGTAGGCGGTGAGTCTGGCGCCTTGCAGAAGCGGGCGGGTTTCGTCCGCGATGACACGGATTTTTTTGCCTTCCTCCCAAGCCGCACGAACCACGCCCAACGCAGTGCCATATTCAACGGTGGCTAACTCGCCCGCGTTGCAATGGGTCAAAATGGTATCGCCGTCCGCGATGAGCACGGAGCCGTTTTTCCCGATAGCTCGGTTCTGAGCGGCATCCTCGTCCGCGATTTTCTGTGCCTCCACAATAACCGCTTGCTTGACGGATTCCACAGTGCCTTTTTCGCTTCGGGCTTTGCCCAGCACGCGGTCGACGCCCCAGAACAGGTTTACGGCGGTGGGACGCTGCCGCTTAATCGTTGCGCCTGCATCTTCAAGTTCAACGAGCAGTTTTTCTCGGGTCTGCGCCTTCGAATGGTAGGCTGCCAATGCGACGCCGAAGCCTGCGGCTGCACCCAGCAGTGGGGCGCCTCTGACTCGGAGTGTTTTTATGGCTTCAGCCATCTGCTCGACGGTTTTGATTTCTAAGGTGACTTCTTGGAGGGGAAGCTTGGTTTGGTCAGGTGTAATTACTGTCCCGTTTTGCCACTTTATCATCCGCATTTTTGATACCCCAAATGAATATGTTATTTGCCTAGTTGTTTGGCTACGGTTAAAGATTTTCTGTAGCTAATTCTGGGTCCGTTGAACCAAGTCGTAGAGGTTACCGTATAGGTCTTCAAAAACCACGTCGACACCGTACATCTGCTCAGTGGGGGCACCATAGAATTTGACGCCTTTTGCTTTCAAGGCTTCGTAGTCTCGTCGGCAATCGTCGGTCTGCAAAGTCATAAAAACATGGTCTCCAGCCTGCTTCCCCAACGCTTTCCGTTTCTCTTCAGTATCAGCTAAAACAAAAGTCAACTCAAGTTCAGGCTGGTCTTTCGGCGAAACCGTAACCCAACGCATGCCGCCCCCGAAAGTTGTCGTCCCGCCTTTTCAGAAAACCCAACTTTTCAACATAAAAGCTGCTGCTTCATCAAAATCCTTAACTAACAAGGTAACGTGACCAATCTTCATGCCATCCGCTCCCGAAATCTGCGAAGATGAAAAGAAAATGTTTGCCTAAGCATATAAGCTTAAGCGGGGGTTTATGCGGAGTTGTCGAATGGGGATTTTAGGTGAGTGACGACTTCGACGGGTGATTCTTCGCCTGATTTAAGCCGTTTCTTCCATTCTTCGCCGACTGCGATTAGCGAGAAGATGCCTGAAACCTCAGCCTTCGACTTCTTCACGAGGGTAACCAGCGCTTCCTGGGTTTCGCCGCTTTTAATCATGTCGTCGACAATCAGGACGCTGTCGCGTTTTTTGATGGCTTCCTTAGGAATGTACAGGGTGACTGTTACGCCTGAATCTCGCCCTAAAATGTAGGTTTCGTCTAGGAACGCTTTAACGCCGACTTCCTTGTTGCGTTTTGCAACGATAAGGTTTACGCCAAGGGCGTTGGCAACCATGGTGGCTAAGGGGATGCCGTCTACGGCGGCGGTTAAAACTTTGGTGACGCGTTTTCCAGCGAAGTTTGCGAGGGCGTGGTTGGCGGCTTGCTGCAGGATGTTGTAGTCGCCGACGATTTCTGTGTTGTCAAAGTAGCCTGCGTCGTCGAATTTTATTCTGCTACGCAACTCAGCTTCTAAGCCGACCATTTTGTTTAGGACACGCCAGAGCTGTTTGGCTCTTGCGGTGTTTGGCAGTACGTGTCCTTTTGCGTAGCGGCTAAGAACGGTGACTGGCAGGTCGGTTTTTGAGGCTAATTCGCGGTAGGTGATGTTTCGTTTGTATTTTGCTGTTCGTAACAGTTCAATGGTCATTAATCGTAGTTTCAAATCTTCTGCGTGAGTGCTCAACTAAACCTTATCCCCTGTTTTGTACATTTATAAGTTAATTAATCGACGTTTAGGTACTATCGCAGCGATGCAATTTATGGGTTTCTGTCTATAAAAGGCAGCGCATGGAAAATGCCGCCTAAAAAAGTGCAGAAAGACACAAGACAGCATATTTGGCGCCTTTTACATTAAACTTTTTAGACACCACACCAAGTGCTATACCAAAGGGGAAGATTCACGCAGAGGCTCAACCGACTATTCATAACCGCGCTTTTCGGCTCAATAATCTTCGTCATCAACGCTTTCCTGCCGCCCCCAATAAACTACATCCTCATGGTCGTTCAAGGAGTTGTCCTCGCCCTAAGCGGCTTATTCGTCAAACAACTAGGCGCAACCTACGTCGGCGCAGTGGGCGGACTTCTAACAGCCTTGGGAAGCCCCGCGCTTGGGTCCGTTCACGTTTCTGTTCTCGTTCCTCTTCGGAGCGTTAACCGACGGGTCGCTTCGCCTCTTTCGAATCAACGCAACATCGGAGGGAGTAAACCGTAACAGACTCATCCTTGCCATGGCGCTTGCAACCATGCTAATCGGGTTAATCAGCTACTCAGCCTTCGCTATTTTCCCCCAGTTCGTTCCATTGGCAAAGGAGTTTTCAAGCGTCGGCTTGTTCATCCAGAGAAGCACAATGCTTGACATGCTTGTCCTGTTTATGGGTCCAGCCACAGGGATAGTGTCAGGTTACGCCGCCGCTTACCTATGGAACAAGTACCTGCGTCACATCCGCGTCTAAACGCAAAGCTGCCTGATTTTTTCGTCAACCAACTGCGCAATCATCAAATTAGAAATAAAAACACATTTCACACCCAGCAACTGCGCCAGCTCAGCAGGCTTCTGGTCCTGCGTTACCAAGAGCAGTTTGTGTTTGCCAGCAAACTCTACGATTTCGCGGTCTTTTGCGCCTTTCAAGCCTGCCTCTTGGGCAGTCAGCACGTCGTAGCCTAAAGTCTCGAAATACTCTTTCAGACCAGCGTACATCTCATCCAGCAATAACTTCATGAGGCATCCCCTTTCTGTTCCGCGATAAAATTATTTAGCCTTTCCTAACCGCCACGCGTCGCAAGCCCTTGGCGGACACGCAATAATTTTAAGCAACATCCTCTAGCAATTCAGTTACCGATTGCGTTTAATAGTGATGCATATGGCGAAGCTGTTTGGAAGTTCAGGTGTTAGGGGTCTGGTAAACGTTGATTTGACGCCCCAATTAGCATGCAAAGTTGGCTTGGCGGTTGCCGCTTACGCGAAAGCCAAAAAAACCGTGGTTGCCTGCGACACGCGGGTTTCCGGCGGCATGCTTGCAGGAGGCGTTGGTTTCAGGTTTGCTGTCTTGTGGCTCAGACGTCTATTTAGCCGGGGATCGTTCCTACGCCCGCTTTAGCCTACGTTACCCGAGCGTTGGGGGCAGACGCGGGATTCATGCTTACCGCCTCACATAACCCGCCTCAGTACAACGGGATAAAAGTGTTCAGACCCGACACCTTATCGTACACTGACGCCGACCAAGACGCCGTTGAAAAAAACGTAGCTGACGGCACCTACTCACGAGCTAATTGGCAAAAACTGGGCAAAACCATCCCAGTCAACGCCAGCCAAATCTATCTGGAAATGGCATCCAAAGCCGTTAAGCTCAAACGGCGATGGCGAGTCATCGTTGACCCCGGATGCGGCGCCACCTTCAACGTCGCCCCCGCGCTCCTCAAAGCCTTAGGCTGCAAAGTCACCGCGCTCAACGCTCAAGCCGACGGGTATTTCCCAGCCAGAAAATCCGAACCCACCGCCGAATCACTCAAAGACTTAGCAAGCACCGTCAAGGCGCTGGGGGCAGATGTCGGAGTGGCTTTCGACGGCGACGGCGACCGAGTGGCTTTCGTCGATGAGAAAGGCGAATTCGTGAATTTTGACCGTTCATTGGCAGGGTACGCTGCTTACGCGCTTAAGCTGGGCGGAGGCGGAACGGTTGTAACCAACGTTGAAGCGTCTATGTGTGTTGAAACGATGGCGCAAGGACACGGCGGCAAAGTCATCCGCACCAAAGTCGGCGACATCTACGTTTCCGAAGCAATCAAACAGTCAGGCGCGGTTTTCGGCGGCGAACCCTGCGGCGCATGGGTGCACCCCAAATTCCATTTCTGCCCCGACGGACCCCTCTCAGCAGCGCTGATGCTCAAAGCTTTAGAAGACACGGGTCAAACCATGAGCCAATTCATAGCCGCCGTACCCGAGTACATAACCAAACGGCGAGAAAACATTTCAGTCAAAAACGAACAAAAATACAAGGCGATAGCAAAATTGGAATCAGCCCTGAAAGCGACGTTTCCCGACTACACGGATTTCTCGACTGTTGACGGCGTCAGGTTGGCGCTCAAGCATGGGTGGCTTCTGGTTCGGGCTTCAGGAACGGAGCCGCTTATCCGCTTGACCGTTGAGGGAGAATCTGCGGCTGTGGCAAACGATATAACCCAAAAGGCTACTGATTTAATACGTAAGCAAGTTGAGGCTGAAGTGACATGAAAGCTGTATTGTTAGCGGCTGGCGAAGGCGTAAGGCTCCAACCCATAACCGCCACGCGCCCAAAACACCTCATCAAACTGGGCGGAAAACCGATCCTGCAGTTCTGCTTGGAAGCAGTCAAAAACGCAGGAATCAACGAAGCAGTCATCGTAACGCATTACATGGGAGATGCCATCCGACAGTATTTTGGAGACGGCGAAAAATTCGGTTTAAGCATCAGTTATGTTGAGCAAGAGGCGGTTCTGGGAACGGGAAACGCTGCGGCTGCCGCCGAGCCTTATGTGGATGGGGACTTTGTTTTGGTTTACGGGGATTTGCTGTTCGGGATAGATGCTGTTAAGGATACTCTTCGGCTGTTTGAGAGCGGCAAAACCTCCGCTGTCGTCGGCGTTGTCCCAGTTGATAACCCTGAAAACTACGGAATAATCGAGTTAGATGAGAAGAAAAGGGTCAAAGGCATAGTTGAGAAGCCAGCCGCCGCAAAAGCGCCGTCAAACCTTGCCAACGCTGGAGTCTACGTGTTTTCACCTGAAGTTTTTAACAAGATACGCCAAACCAAAGCCTCCATCCGCGGCGAATGGGAGCTAACTGACGCTTTTACGCTTCTTGCGAAGGAGGGCAAAACTGTTTTGGCTGCGGAGCTTTCGAAGGATGACTGGTTTGACGTGGGCAGACCATGGGATTTGCTGGACGCTAACAATTGGGCGCTCAAACGCATGGACCACAAGGTCCTGGGCACAGTTGAGCAGGGAGCCCACCTCATCGGGCAAGTCACGGTGGCTGAGTCAGCGCGGGTACGCTCAGGCGCCTACATTGAAGGGACCATGCTTCATCGATGAAGAATGCGACGTCGGACCAAACTGCTACATCCGCCCAGGCACCAGCCTCGGCAGAAAAGTCCGCGTTGGAAACGCCTGCGAAATCAAAAACAGCATCATCATGGCTGGCACACACGTCGGGCACCTATCCTACATCGGAGACAGCATCCTCGGCGAACACTGCAACCTTGGCGCAGGCACCATAACAGCTAACTACCGACTTGACGCAGGCTCCATCAAAATGATGGTGAAAGACCAGATGGTTAACACGGGAAGAAGAAAACTCGGTGCTGTCTTCGGCGACAACGTAAAAACAGGAATTAAATCGCTGTTCATGCCAGGCGTAAAGGTCGGTGAAAACAGCTGGGTTGGAGCAGGCTTCATGGTTGAACAAGATTTACCCGCCGACGCGGTTGCTTTCCAAAAGCAAAACTGCAGCATACAAGAAAAGAAAAAAAAGCAATAGGCGAAGCTCAAAAAGGTTAGAAACCCAGTTTTGTGAATTCTGGGTTCATAAAGCTTTAGAATCAAATCCTCTTTTCTTGAATTGGGTCCAGAGGGAAATGCATTTGATGGTTCGCCATCACCTTTTGCTTCTTCCAGAAAACTCTGGAACCCACTTCCCATAATCTAAAGAACCAAAGTTTTTGCCGTGCCGTTCTGTTAGCGACTGCCTCTTTTGTTGGCTTGGATATAGGCAAGACTGAATAAGGGTGCAAGACACTTAAGGGGGTGATGGAACGGTGAAGGAGGGCAATCAAAATAAAGAATAAAGCAAAAAACAAACCGAAAAGCGAAGTAAAAGGTCAAACAAAAAACAAAGGAAAAAAGACTTGGAAGCAACAGTAAAGCTTCCGTGTAATTCGAGGGTGAGGAAAAGCGATTTCCTCCTTGTTAAAGCTAAAATGCCTCGATGCATATGTTTCCTTTTGGGAAACAAAACATCATGAAGTCTTTGATAGTTTGTTTTTCTTTTCACCATAATAACACGCTGAAAGTAGCTGAAGCTATGGCAAAGGTTCTCAATGCAGAGATAAAGACTCCACAACAAACTAGCCCAGAAGAGCTTCAACAGTTTGATTTAGTAGGGTTCGGGTCAGGGATATTTGATGAAAAACACCATGAGAGTCTGCTTGAACTAGCTGATAAACTTCCGCAAGTCATCGATAAGAAAGCATTCATTTTCTCAACAAGTTTTGTGAGTGTTGATTCGCACGTCTTTGGGAGTGTTTCAGGTAAATTTCACACTGCGCTTAGGGAGAAACTGCAATCGAAAGGCTACACTGTTGTTGGCGAGTTTAATTGTAAAGGTTTCAACACTAATCGAATTTATGGTCGATTTGGCGGAATGAATAAAGGCAGACCTAACGCTGAAGACCTCAAATACGCTGAAGAGTTTGCTTCAAAACTAAAAGAATAAACCACAAAAACATACGAAATAACTACTTCTGTCCACAGTCAAATTTTGTTCCAAACCATTTGATAAACCATTTAAAACTTCCACATTCATCTCTCGAAGCGCATGTTAAGCAAGGAAATTCCTTACCAGCAACATCTATTACACTTGATATTCTTTCGACAGTGGCTTTTTCATTGACGATTTCTTCGACTTGTTTTTCTATCTCACCCGACATCCAAAATCACCCAAATATTGAACTCAAAATAACCAACAAAAAGAAAAAAGTGTTTGAGAGTTTTGTAAAACGTTTGCATCTATGCTAGTTTTTTGCTACCTTGTCCTGGCGAAGCAGAGAAGACTTCAGTGACTTTTATTATTCCAACACTTTTTATTTTCATTTTCGAGGTTTCCATACTCTTCTTTGCGAAGTTATCGAAAATTGGTCCACTTGTTTGGAAACCACTGAATGTTCCCTTTAGTTGGTAGCCTGTCATTGGTCCTTTGAACACTGCAATAGCAACTTGCTTGTTTTTTTCAAGGTTTTCTTTTGTTTTTATGATGAAAACTTCTGCGAACGCAATAGTTTCGGGGTCTACTGCTACAAAGCTCCATAATGGAATTACGTTTGGAATGCCTTTAGCGTCTACTGTTGCTATCATTTTCGCTGAATCGCTCGCACTTAAAACATCCATTACTTCTTTAGGTATACTAACCAAAAATCACACATCCTACTATTGGAAACAAAACTGCAAAACTCTAATAAACTTTTAGGGAATTAGAATATACTCAGCAAATGCAAGGGAAGTACAATATATTGGCTAACAAAGACAGAGACTCATCATCCGATTATCTAGTTGGTGCAATCGCTGAGTTGAAGATGGAGATTAAAGGCTTAAGAGCCGATATGAACAAGGTTGAAGAAACCGTTTTGAAGGAACGTCTTCGTGCAATTGAAGATATTCTTTCGCAAAATCACCTATTGGTGTATGCTGGTCAGAGGTCTCAATCTCTCAATCAAGACCTTGCAACGTTGCTCAAAGAAGATTGCCAAAACAGAGACAAATGCCTTGAGCATTACAAAAACACAATAGAAGAAAACACAAAAATAATCAAACAGTCTGGACCAAAAATGGCTCTCGCAGACTTGGATGAAAAAATAGCTGAAAACGAGTTAATGGTTGAAAAGACCAAAGGTCAGCAATGCGAAAACTGTTCTTTTAACTTTGATAAGAAGTTAAAGCGTGAAAAAAGAGCGTACCAAGAAATAGTCTTGGTAAAAGACGTTAGCAATGATGAGATAGTTGACAATCAGTCTTTGGATATTCCATTTCTTTTGCAGAACTTGTTTGAACCTTTAGGAAATGATTCAAGGCTCAAATTACTAGCTAGTCTGTATGAGGGAAAGAAGAGTTTCTCAGAGTTGTCAAAAATAGTAGACCTCAAAGCTGGTCATCTAACATTTCACCTAAAAAAACTGGTTAATGCAAATTTGATAGCTCAAGAAGCATCAAAGGGCGATTACATCATAACTCAGAAAGGCTTAGCTCTTGTTAAGGAGATGCTTAACCTTCAAAAATAAAGCTAACAAAGTAAAGGCGATTAGATGAAGATAGAAATCAAGATGTACTCAGACTATATCTGTCCTTTCTGTTATCTGGGTGAGGCAATCATTGAGAAACTCAAAAATAGATTCGACATAGAAATGGAATACATCGGTATCGAAATTCATCCTGAAACTCCTGAAGAAGGAGTAGACCTGAGAGGAAGAATCTACGGAATAGAAGAGATGTATGAGAATCTCAGGTGCAGAGGAAAAGAATATGGTCTCAAGTTCTGTGATGCTAAACTCCTCTCGAATTCTAAAAAGGCTTTGATAGTTGGTGAATACGCTAGAAAAGTCGGCAAGAACTCAGAATTCACCCTTGAGGTGTTCAAAGCCTACTTTGATGGTTGCTTAGATATTGGAAAAGATGCAGTTATTTTAGAAATTGCGCAGAAAGTTGGTTTATCCAAGAACGAAGTTGAAGACTCTTTGAAGAATCCCTTGTATCAGAACAGTTTTGCAGGTAACTGTGCTGAAGCTAGAAAACTCGATATTAGTGGTGTACCAACATTCATTGTAAATGACAAATACAGAATCACAGGCGCACAACCAGAGGAAACATTCATTGAGTTGTTCGAGCAATTGTCAGGTAGCAAGTGAAGAACTAATCCTTGCCAATAGATGGCTTCCGTCGTCGGCTACTAAATTTTATGGGGAGACAATTGAGCGTAAGTCATCTTCAACTGAAAATCACTTATAGCATATCTCAATAGGTGGGAAATCGTTCCCGAATAATTTGTTTTTTTGGGTTAAGTTCTCTTATCCAGCGTTTAACTGTGAAATCTCCCACCGCAAAATCGAAATCAGAATCCTTAATTGGCATGAATAAACTACGCTTATTTTTTTGACAGATATGACCCAAAATTGTCTTGTCTTAATCGCGATGCGAAACATCAGCCTTGATTAAGAAATCCATCAAAGGCAAAAAGGGTTGGAGAACACAATTGCGCTGTAGGACACTATGTTTACACCGCTCAAATTGCCAAGAGCTAATTAGAGTATGCACTTCAAGCCCAAAGCGCCCGTATCCGACAGTACGCGACAATAACTTCAACATAGCGTCAACATGCAAAGTCGCATGCGCCCATCCCAAATGGGCACTTATCAAGCAGATTCCAGCCCCAAACCAAAAAAGCAGCCCAAAACACAAAAAGCCATGGCGGAAAGTCTCAACTTTCACCAAAACAAAAGTCTCAACTTATTTATTTTCACAAAAAAAACCAAAAAACCAGCGCTTCCACGAAATGAAACCAAGCATGCAACCGTTTTCTAGCGTTTTAGGCGTATTAAAGATAAATACTGGTAATGCAATCTCGTATCCGTAAGGAGAAAATAAATTTGTCTGTAGCGCAAAGAAAGTATTTCACTGAAGTCTCACTGTTAGCAGATAAAACAGTTTCTGTAGCGACTAATAACGGAAAAACATTCATCGGAACACTCCTCGGCATAAACCCAGACAACATGAGTCTCGTTTTAGCTGACGCAAGGGACGAAGCTGGAAAAACACTTCACCGGCTTTTCCTGAACGGAAGCGGGGTTTCTCAAATTTCAAGCGCAGAAAAACCCTTCGACCTCAAAGCCTTAGCCACAAGACTCGAAAAAGTCTTCCCAACCATGGTTAAACTATACGATGACAAAGGCTTCATCTGGGTCATGGACAAAGTGAAATTGACGGAAAAAGGCGTCATAGAAGGTTCAGGTCCAGCAGCCGACCGAGTACAAAAGGTATACGACCAATTCATGAGCGAAGTTAAACCCTAAATAAACCAACGCAACTGCTCTTCTTCTTTCTTCTTTTCTTCTGTAATGCTTCTAATGATACCGAATGATTCTAACACCTTTTTGATTTCGCCGCCAGTCTCCTCAAGCCTCGACATATCCACAGCAAGATTAAGGTATTTGCCCAAAGTAATCAACGCGTAGCGTGCAGCATTCACATCAGGATTCATGCCTGGCGTATCAACAAGCAAAGAAAAGCCCTTAAAATCCCTAACTCTGGCTAAACCAACAGACAAACCCGCGATGCCAAAAACGTGGCCAACCATCACCTTTGTCCCCAAATTAAGCGCTTCCTGCATCGTATCCAAGTCTGTTGCTGTGCTGTAGATTCCAGGCACAGGTTGCGCCTCGTCTTTTTTGAAGCCGCCGATTGAAATCACAAAGCGGCATCCGAACTCTTTGGCTAAATCAAGAACTTTCCCGACAAGCTCATATTGCCCCACGGTTGTCAGCGCCTGGGTGTTGCCGTACCAGATAATCAAGTCGCGAGCGCCTTCCCGTTTGACGTAGTAAAGTTCGTTTGCAGGCGAGAGTGCTTTGCCGTCTCCGGTGGTTACCGCGAAATCTTGGAAAGATGATGAAAATATTTGAATGAACCGTGTGGCTTTAAGCTCTTTTATCAAGTGTAAGGCTGCGATGTTTGCTACGAAGCCTATGCCGGGTAATCCTTCGATTAGGATTGGGTCGTTTAGTTTTGGTTTTTCGCTGATGTCGATGGAGCAGACCATGGTTAACATCTCTTTTGTCAAGTATAGACAAACTTTGCGATATAAGGATGCTGACATTTCGGATTAAGCCGCTCGAAGCCGAGCCCCACAAGCAGCTAAAGTTTTGAAAAGTCGTTGCAGAACGATTCAGCAAAGTTTCGTGCAAGTTGCAACATGCTCAAGATGTAAGAAAGGCATATAAGAGCTAGGGGTGAAACGGTAATAGACCAGCTATGCATATGCAAAAAACATCAATTGCCCCCATTGTTTTGCTAACGCTATTACTGCTTGCTGCTTTCTCACCTGTTTTCATCACAAAATCAAATGCACAAACAAACCAGAATTACTGGGTAACCGTTAAACCTACAGGCGACCCACAAATGTACACCACAATCGACAGAAATTGGACGTTGTCGTTTGAGGCGCGTTGGAGTTACGGCAACAATTCGGGTCAACTCATCAGCAACGCAGCGGTCACAATGGAAGTTTCTGGAGCGTCAGAGGGATCATTAGGTTCGCTTCAGCTGAACACAACTTCCGGAACTTTCGTCTTCAACTATTCGTCATCCGTCGCCGACAAAATAACTTTCACACCCACCCAGCTCAAAACACAGGATGGAACAAAATACGGGTCCGCCCTTGTGACAAGTAACGGGGCAGAGGCTTATGGTTTGCAATCGGCGCCGGTTACGGTTTGGTGGGATACCTTTCAAGTATCCATCGTAAAGCAGGATACTGACAGCTCAGGAACAGTCGGTGTGTCAGTGAACGTAACGTATCTGCTGCTTCCCCAAGAAGGCTTGACCCTGCCCGCACAAGACACTTATTCAAACCAGACAACCCTGCCAAAGATAACTAGCGGCGCCGACGTAACCATAAACGGGGTAAAAGCCGCAGAAAACGAATCAACAGGCGTCTACTCAGCGCAGGTCTCAACAATATTCCCCACGGCGTACGTGCTGGTAGCAGTTTCACAAAACGGGTGGACTACAACCCACACGGCTTTCAGCTTTGCCCAGAAATCAAATCAAGTAATCTGGAACTACGCCATAATAATCGTCGTTATCGTTGCCGCTGCGTTATTAGCGCTGTACTTTTTCATGCATAAAAAGCCAAGCAAACCTGCTTCATCGCCGAAGCGAGCTATGCTTCCGTTAATCGGCGGCGCTTTGCTGCTGGCGACGTCTGTTGTCAGCCTTTACTGGGGCGCTCTCGCAATTGAAGCCGCGTCACACGGGTTTAGCTGGCTCATTTTGGCGGCAACGGGTGTAATCTCCTTTGGTGTGGGTGTTTTAGGCAGCGTTATGGCTTTGAGGCGGAAGAATCAGGCGTTGGCTATTTTCGCCGTCTGCATCCCGTTGACGGTTAACGTCAGCATGGTGACTTATGCGCTTGGCATTTACTCGTTAGCGGTTCCTTGGGTGTTCATTTTCGCGTCAACCGTCGTTTCAATAATAAGCGGAGTGTTGATTGCACGCTTCGATGACCAATTCTCCAAATGACAAGGGTCATTTCCGCGCCCCGTGATAATTGAAGAATCCAAAGCACTTTTTCCATCAAGCAACCGACGCAGGTTTGCGGGCTAGTTGTTTTTTATAGGCGAGTCGTGATTCTTGTTTAGGCTTCAACCTTGAGTTTCGAAATAAAACAGAAAGACCTGCTCGGCAGAATCGGTAAACTGAAAACTAAGAGCGCAACAGTGGAAACCCCGCTCCTGTACCCAGTGATTAACCCCAGCATCCAACTTGTTACGCCCAAGAAACTTAAGGAAACATTCGGGTTCGAAGCCGTCATAACTAATTCTTACATAATCAGAAAACGCTTCGGCGACAAAGTCATCAACGAAGGCTTACACAAGTTTCTGGGTTACGACGGCGCCGTGATGACTGATTCGGGAGCGTACCAAATTCTGGTCTACGGCGAAGTTGAGGTGAATCAGAAGGAAATCGTGGCGTATCAGGAAGGCATCGGCAGCGACATCGCCACCATGCTCGACATACCCACAGGCTGGAAAATAACCAAAGAGCAGGCGCAGGTGACGGTAGATGAAACGCTACGCAGGGCAAAAGACTTCTTCAAAATCAAGACGCGCGACGACATTTTGTGGGTGGGTCCAGTGCAGGGCGGAAGGCATCTGGATTTGGTGGCAAATTCAGCGGTTGAAATGGGAAAACTTCCCTTTCAAATCCACGCGTTGGGAAGCCCCACGGAAGTTATGGAAAGCTACCGTTACGATGTCTTGGCAGACATGATTCTAACCGCCAAAAAAGGCTTACCCGTCGACCGCCCGCTTCACCTGTTCGGCGCAGGACACCCAGCCATGTTCTCCTTGGCGGTAGCGCTTGGATGCGACCTATTCGACTCAGCCGCATACGCCCTCTACGCCCGCGAAGACCGCTATATGACTGACACTGGCACTTGGCGGCTTCCAGAGCTCGATTATTTCCCATGCTGTTGCCCACGATGCTCAGGCGAAACTCCAAAAGATTTACTTGCGAAGCCTAAGGAGGAACGGGAGGTTTTCTTAGCCGAACACAACCTCTGGGTTTGCGTGGCGGAGCTTAAAAGCATCAAACAAGCCATCAGGGACGGCAGGCTTTGGGAGCACACGGAGATGCGGGTCCACAGTCACCCAGCATTGCTTTCAGCCCTCAAAAAACTCCGCAGCCACGCTGACTTCCTTGAAACGTTCAGCCCCACCGTCAAAAGCAGCGGATTCTTCTACTTCGACGCCGTCGGCTTGGCACGCCCCGAAATCACCCATTACCGAAAACGACTAACCGAACGCTACGGCCCACCCAAAGAAGCCAAAGTTCTCTTCCTCGTGCCTCAAACAAGAAACAAACCCTTCCACAAAGCTCCTGAATTCAAGAAGATTAGGCAGCTTTTCCGAATTCTTGGCGAGGAGATGGCGCGGAAAGTTCATGTTTGCGTTTACACTGCCCCATTCGGGGTTGTTCCGTTGGAACTTGACGAGGTTTACCCGCTTAGTCAGCATGAATCGGCGTTGCCGCTTGACTTAGAAACCGTGAGCTACGTGGCGGAGCAAACATCTGAATACATTAAAAGGTCGCCTTACGTGGGTGTTGTTTTGCTTAATGACCCTAAGTTTTGGCAGGACACGATTAAATCGGCAGTGGCGGCGGCTTGCAGCGTGAAGGGGTTGCTGTTTGATTCGGTTGATGCTGATGCGGCGAAGACTAAAGAGATTTTAGTTTGTTTAAGCAACATTCTCCGAAAACAGTTAGGTGGGCAAAGTTGATTCAAGCTGACCTGCATATCCACACTGTTTATTCCTCCGACTCGTTAATTCAACCAAAAACCCTAGTCGACATGCTTTCCGCCCACAGCTTCATCAAAGCAGCAGCCGTAACCGACCATGACAGCATAAGAGGAATCAAAGCCACAGTTGAATTAGCAAAAGCCTACCCCGACGTTCTCATCATTCCAGGGGTTGAAATCAGCACGCCGCAAGGCGACGTTTTGGTTTTAGGCACGGATGAGTTGCCGCCGAAACCTTGGAGCCCCGAATGCGTGGTTGACTATGCGAAAAGTGTTGGTGCAGTCACGTCGGTGGCGCATCCTTTCCGCGAGTACGGCATGGGAGATTTAGCGAGAAATTATAGGTTCGACGCGGTCGAGGTGCTTAACGGGAACTCGTCTACTCAGGCGAACAGTGAGGCTAATGCTCTTGCGAAAAGCATGGGTTTGCCCGGCACCGCAGGCAGCGATGCTCATCAAGTGTCGGAGCTTTTTCGGGTGAACGCCAAAATCGACTGCGGTTTGAGTGTTGAAGCTGTTTTGAAGGCGATTAAGAAGGGTTCTTTATCTGCTCAGGTGACGAAGGGATAAATATGTTTTTAAAAGAGCAGAGTTTAATTTCTAAATGTTAAGGGGAAACTCAAAGACAAAGCTACAAGGATTGGTTTTATTTGCAGATTGGATTTTTAGGCGGCGCAAGAGAAGTCGGCAGAATGGGCATATCTGTCAAATCAGAAAAAACACAGGTCATCTTGGATTATGGTGTTATGCTCGGCAATGAGCCTGGGTTCCCAATGCATGTTCCACCCAAAGATGTTGACGGGTTAATTCTAACTCACAGCCACCTGGACCATTCGGGCGCGTTGCCAATCTTCTACATCAACGACAAAAAACCTCTCTACACGAACATGCTTAACCTTGAGTTGACCGAGGTTTTGATTCAGGATTTTATTCATCTTTCAAGTTACTATTTGCCTTTTGAGTATCTTGAACTTAAAACGTTGATGCGAAGCAACAAACACCTGAATTTCGGCGTGGAAGAAACCGTCGGCGACATGAAGATTAAACTACTTGATGCCGGACACACGCCGGGAAGCGCACAGGTGCAAGTTGAAGCAGACGGCAAAAAGCTTCTTTTCACAGGCGACTACAACATGGAAGACACCATGCTGCTCAAAGGCGCAACCATGGATTACGGCGACTTCGACGCAGTCATAACAGAAAGCACCTACGCAAACGAAGACCACACAGCACGGCCTGAACTGGAGAAAAGCTTCGCCGAAGCAGCCAGCGATATAGTTGAACGGGGCGGAACAGTTCTGGTTCCCGCTTTCGGAGTGGGACGCGCACAGGAAATCGCCTGCGTGTTGGCAGCGCATCATTTCGAGTTTCCAATCGTTTTAGACGGGATGGCGAGGGAAGCCAGCAGAATAATAATGGATCACAAAGAATTCCTTAGGGACCCGCGGCTTTTCACGAACGCTATGCATTCGCTTGATTGGGTTGACGGGTGGCGTGACCGTCGCAGAGCAACAAAGGACCCATGCGTCATCATTTCTCCTGCAGGCATGTTGAAGGGTGGTCCATCGCAGTTTTATGTTTCCAAAATCGGCAAGAAGGCGTCTAACGCGATTTTCCTTGTCAGCTACCAGATTCCTGGCACGCCTGGGAAGCAGCTGCTGGAGAAGGGTGTGACAACGATTGACGGCAGGGTACAAAAGGTTAAGGCTCAATACAGGCATTTTGACTTCTCATCGCATTGTGGAGCGAGCCATCTTAAAGAGGGGTTAAGACGCTTAGGCGGCAAACCCAAAGTCTTCGCAGTGCACGGGGCAGAAGGCAACTGTGAATTGCTGGCGAACTGGGCGAAAACCGAGCTGGGACTGGAAGCTGTCGCGCCGAAGACTGGAGAAACCTACCAAATTTAGGCAGCCGCTCAGCCAGATTATTGAAAGGCAGTTTTTTCATGCCTTTTCCCAAGTGGTTTTTGTTGGTGAATACAAGGGAAACCTTATTCTGTATGCAATCCTATTTGCAGACGTTATTAGCCACAGGAAACGTTAGGGAAAATTATGAGTGAGCCGCAGCCGACAAACACGCCGCCTAAAGAGCAGGACCGATTCAGCTTCGACATCGTATATTTGATTCCGATACTGGCAAGCCTCATCTTCGGCTTACTCTGCGCGTCTCTTCTTCGCACTCAGCAACCCGCAACCATCCCCGTTACGCCTCTACCCCAGAACACGGCTTCAGGGTCGTTTGGCAACGCGTTTTACTTCGTTATCTTGGTGGCTGTCGCGGCAACAGTGTTTTATCTTCTGCTCAAACGGCAGAAGCAAAAAAATCATCAAAGGCTTAATCGTCGTCGCCATGACCACCGCAGCCCTGCTGCTTTCCCTCGTCTACTTAGCCGCAATCTTTGCCAAACGAACATTAGCTTCCTGTGGATTCCTCTGTCCATAGCCATTACCGCGCTGTTTGATTTAGCGGTTTTCCGTTTGGGCAACTTGGCGCGGAACGTGGCGGTTATCGGTATAGGGGGCGCTCTGGGGGTTTTCTTCGGGTTTGAAATCAATCTTTGGACAGCCGTGTTGATTCTGTCTTTCCTAGCGATTTATGATGTGTTCGCGGTTTATCGGGGTCCAGTGGGCAAAATCGCTCAGAGCCAAGGCGGGCTTGACGACCTGCAGGGTTTAAGCTACGACTTTCGTGACATCCAAATGGGGCTTGGCGACTTAGTGTTTTACTCGATGCTGAGCGGCGTCATGTTCTTCAGCTTTTCCGCGAGCGTGCTCCCATGCATAGCATCGATAGTCGGCATCGTCGCCGGCTCCGTCGTGACGTTTTTCATGCTTGAACGCAAAGGCATCTTCCCAGGCTTGCCGTTCCCAATCATGCTTGGCTTAGCAGGCGGCTTGATTATGGGGCTGGTTATTCTGCCGATTCTCTAAGGCTTTCGGGCTGCATCGTTGGTATTTGTGTTGGGTTTTTGTCACAAATAGTAGACCCCCTCCCCCGGTCGCCGAACCATCTTTACCTTGACTTTTGGAGGTAAAAATGGGGTACCCTCCCTCGAGTAGGCAGATTTCAAGGGGGTTGTTTTGGGTTGCTTTTTTGGTTTAGGCTTAAATCCGGTGGCAGGGTTGGGCTGGGTGCGGCAAAGAAAAGGTGGTTTCTGCTTTGAGTTTTGAAATATTACAAAAGTTTAAGGTTATCGTCGTTTTGGCTTTCTGGGTTAAGAATTAACGAGTAGGCAAGCGCCCAAGAGGCGCCATGAAAACAAGGTGACCGACAGAGCTTTTCAGGGTTTGCCGTCTTCGTTTCCTTATTCATTTTATTGGCTTCTGCATTTGTGGCACAAAATCTTTTTTTCGCACGCTTCACGGCATTCCTCTACGGGAACGATTCTTTCAAATATCATTGAGCCGCAATCGTCGCAGAAAAACCTGGCAAACGCGACGTCTACGTCAAAATCAACCACAATCAGCGCCATTGCCCTCTTTCTCCCCTTTTTCTTTGTGGTTGCTGAGTAGTTTTTCGGCGTATTCGTCGATTGATTGGTTGGTTTGGTCTGCTTGTTTTTTTATTTTTTCGTAGATTTCGGTGTTGATTTTTATTTTTTTGGTTTTTGCTTTTTTTGGTTTGGATTTCATGTTTGCCCTTGCTTGGTACCGTACAATACGGTACGTTATTAATTAGCTTTACGTGAAAAACCAGCCGCCCAAAAACCCGTCCCTTTCCCACATCAACATACATAACCTTAAATAATGTACGCACAGTTAACGCTAACGGGCAAAGAGGGGAACAAAAACGCCAAGACAAGGCTACAAATGCATCACAATCAAAGCTGAAGTCTACGACCACTACTACGCCAACTGGACAGCACACAAAAAAGACTACGCAGTCAAAGGAGTCTCCAGCTTCTCAGGCTACATAACCTACACCCTAGCCAAAGCAATAGCAGAAAAAAACGACAGCTAAAAACCCCACAATCTCAGGGCATCTGAAAAAGCGAGGCTATTCGTCCTCGAAGTATTTTCTTTTCACCGCGAACAACGTCACCATAATAACCGACGGAACCGCAATAACCTCTTCAATCAACGAATTGACGTCAGCCAACTTCATGGTTTTCGCAGGTTGAGTTTGGTGCTGAGGCGTCGTTGACGGTGCCGATAAAAGGGTTCTCGTAAAGATTCCTTGACGAAATCCAGTCAAGAAACCTTGACTAAAACCGAATCCATGCCGTTTTCGTGCTTAGTCAAATGTGGAGTAAAATCTAACGTGTTCATTTGGCGATGCATGAAAAGAAAACGGAAAAAATAAGGTTGGGAAGATTTTTTTTATCTGCTGGATTGTGCGACGCGTTCGATTTCGTTGCGTTTTGCTACGCCGGCGCTTTTGATGTCTTTGTTTGCTGCCAGTATCAATTCGTCTGCGAGTCCTTCTTGGATGCTGCGTGGGGTATTTGCGCTGGCTAAGCGTGCGCCTTCAGCGATGTGTCTTATTGCGAGGTCTATGCGGCGTTGCGGTGCGACGTCGACGGATAGGTGATAAACGACTCCACCGTAACTGACTCGTGTGGTGTCTTCGCAGGGGGAAGCGTTTTCAACTGCTTTAACGAGGACTTCGATTGGGTTTCTGCCTGTGCGTATGTAGATGATTTCGAAGGCTTCTTTGACTATGTTGGTGACTTTGGCTTTTTTGCCTGAGTTTTTGCCTGGTCGCATCATGTTGTTGATTAGGCGTTCGACGATGTTGACTTTGGCTTTGCGGAATCTTTGGTGTTCGTGGCGTCCCATGCTATGGGGGGCAACCATCGGTGTAAGGTTAAGATATCTTTGCAGTCCAATGTCTACTACTGAGATGTCTTTGAAGCTCCATTTCTGGAAAAGCATGATTTCTTGTGGTTGAGCTACAGTTTGTGACATATAAATTACCTTGCTGGTTTCTGTTTCCGTCCGTAGACGAGTTCGTTTAGGCTTACGCCGTTAACCATAACGACCTTCCATCTGACTCCTGGAATGTCTCCCATTGCGCCGCCTCTTGTTCCGCCGATGCCTTCAACAACGACTTCGTCGTGTTCGTCAACGACGTTTAGGGCGCCGTCTCCGGGCAGGAATGCAGTGATTGTTCTGCCGTTTTTGATGAGTTGTGTGCGGACGCATTTGCGGATGGCGCTGTTAGGCTGTTTTGATTCAACTCCGACTTTTTCCAGAACGATGCCTCTTGCTTGGGGTGCACCCTGCATCGGGTCAACTTTCTCGTCGAGCATAAGCATGCGACGGTTAAAATAACGATCGTGCCAGCGGAAATTCTTCCGTTTAGCTTTTAGTTGCCTTGCGGCGAATTCGCCTCTTGGTGATTTGGAACCCATACTTTAGATATTCCTTCTTTTAGCACATCCATAGTCAAAGAACCAATATATAAACAAAACGAACCGATTTACAATCTTCAAGGTTCATGCAGAGTCGCCATAACCTGGGCTTTTAACTTTGGTCTTAGATAATTTGGATGAATATTCTTCTAATGCGTTTTGGCTTACTTGCCAGTTTCTGCCCACTTTAACAGCCCCGATGAGTCCTCGTCGGGCAAGCAAACTTAGATACTCCGGGCTATACGGCGTTAATTTTGAGGCTTCAGCGAGGCTCAGAAGCTTATTCTTGGGTTCACTTGGTTCAAAAGATCTCAAGTAAATATCCAACGATTGTTCAACACAACGGGCAACAAAATTCACCAAATTTTTTGGATCGCCATTATCAGCTTTTATGAGGCTGGAATAATATTTTCGTCGATCGACCTGCCTAATTACAGTTAAGGGGTACCCATTTTTTATTAAAATGAGATTCATGAGTAGCCTGCCTACCCGGCCATTTCCATCATCGAAGGGATGAATGAATACAAGCTTATGATGAAAGATAGCAGCGAGCTCTATTGGCCTTAGTTCTTCTGGATTCTTGTCCAACCATTCGACCAAATCCTTCATTAGTTCAGGCACTTCGAATGCGGGAGGGGGCATGAAGTCTCTGCCTTCAATGTAAACTTGACAGTTCCGGTAATTTCCGGCATTCTCGCAAAAACCAGAAAAAAGTATTTTGTGTAACTCAAGAATGTTTTTTTCCTCGATTTTGTCTTTTATCATGCCTTCGATGTATGCGATGGCTTTTGGGTGATTAACAGCTTCCAGATGTTCGCTAAGGCTTTTTCCGCTTACCGTTATGCCTTCTCTAATCACTAGCTTGGTTTCCTGTAGTGTCAGAGTGTTGCCTTCAATGGCGTTCGAATTGTAGGTATAAGCAATTTCCATGTTTTCATGGAGTTTTCGGACGAGGTTTTCAGAAAGAGGCCTATAACTATCTAAGCGAACCTTTTTAGCAATTATTCTTTCATGGATTCTTTCGTCGAGTAAGTTCATAGCGACTTATCAAACATCTATCCGATATTTCAGCATATCGGCTAAAGGAAATAAGCGGCATACCGATAATAAATAATATCGTTTAGAGGACAGCTTTGCCTGCGAGGTTTCGGATGCCTGCGATAGGAACACTCTGCAAGCAAAAGCGGGGGGTTGCGTTACAATTAAATAAGGAGACATGCTCAATGTTATTTTAGGATGCAAGTTCTTAAGCAGCATAAAAGAGCAGTTCTGGTTGGGTTGTTGTTAGTGGTGGTGCTGATTGTTTCGCTGTTTGTTTTTGAGAACGCACCTAAACCCTCCTCGGCGCCTACGCCTTCTCCTGCTCCGACGGCTTCCTCCACACCGACAGCTTCGCAGACTCCGGCTGGGTCAGGGTCTTCTTCGTCAACTGTCTCGCCGACAGCTCAGCCTACTGCCGAGCCTGTGTCTAACCTTTATCCCGGGGAAGTCACCCAGTTTGAAGGACAGAAGTTGACGCCGATTTACGATTACCTCAATGATCTCTCTGCGCATCCTGATGTTTCCATCGGTGGAGTGCAGAACTTGAACCAGACAACGTACCGTTTAACCGTCACTGGCTTAGTAAATCACCCCGTGGAGTACACGTACAGCGAGATAATCAGCAACTTTACTTCTTACCAGTATGTGGCGCCGCTTATCTGCGTCGAAGGCTGGAGCGCCACGTGTCTGTGGCAGGGCGCCCTCGTCAGCGACCTCATCAAAGACGCAGGAGTCAGCCCAGATGCCAACACCCTCATCTTCACCGCCTCCGACGGCTACACCACCTCGCTTCCCCTCGCCTACGCCGCCGAAAACAACCTGTCATTAGCCTACAAAATAAACAACGTAACCCTCCCCGCCGCCGCAGGTTGGCCTCTCATGCTTATCCCGCAAGACCAGTACGGCTACAAATGGATACGTTGGGTAACCGAAATCGACGTGTCCAACGATTCGAGCTACCGTGGATACTGGGAAAGCCGTGGATACCCAAACAACGCCTCAGTCACCAACCCCGATGGAGCCTCGCCGGCAATTGGCGTCTTGCTTAACCCAGCATCGTTTTTGCTATATGCGGGGGTAATAATAATTGCCATCGTTGCGTACCGTTTTTTGGTGAAGGTAAAGAGAAAACGCAGTGGAAAGGCTGATTGGCGTGGGTTGGAACGGAGCTAAACAAAAATTTCTGTTTTTCCGCAAAGTTTTAAGCGTAAGCATGCGACATGTTTAGTCGAGGTTGTACAGTTTGGATAAGAAGTGCCCAGTTTGTAAAAGGGTTTACACGACGTTTAACGCGAAGAGCAAATATTGCAGTGACGCTTGCGCTAAGAGAGCGGGCAAAGCAAAATAAGCTCCATATCGTTAACCCGCCTTTTTTTGACCCTATTTAAGGGATTGGCAAGTTAAAAATAACAGTTCACGCATACTATAACTGTGCTAATTGAAGCTTTGTGGGAGGTTTCAGATGGCGGAAAATATTGAGTACGTTAAGGGTCCTGAGCCTGACAGGTGGCATTGGCAGAAAGACTGCAAGCAGTACCCTCAAGCCGTCGTCAGGAAACGTCTGGGCAGACCAACTTCTGACCTCTGCGACGAATGCTTAGATTTGGAAAACCTTGAAATGCGGAAAGTAGCGATGGCTTAGCCAGGCTTGACACCTCAAAACATGTTGCCGATTAAAAGGTAGCTTAAGCCTTAACGGAATCCGCCCTTAAAATCGTCAAGAATTCCCGTGGGCGATGTTTTTTCTTCTGGAACGTTTTTTGCGCGCGGGTTTCCATGGCGAAAAACTGGGTTTATGGAAAGGCTTTTATGCTAACTCGTTTGATTACCACTCTGGTTAAGGGTTGCCTTCTGGTTCACCCCCTTCTCTCTTCCTGAAGGTTCCAGACAGCCCTTAACCAAACCTTCTCCGCAACCCTACGCTTGGCCCAAACGCGGCTTCTGTGTGGTTATCAGCATGCTTTTATTTGAGGCGAAAGAACTATCCATTAACAAGCTTCGAAAACATCAGCCAAGAAGGCGCATGCAAAAATGGTTGAACTAAGACAACAGGAAAACCAACTCTTATCCGCCCTGCAGGCAATCGGCGGAAACGCCACAGTAGAGCAGCTAATCGAGAAAACAGCGCTGCAGGATTCAGCGGTCATGCGCATCGGCCTCACATTGGCGGAAAAAAACCTCATAGCCATTCATGCGAAGCATCAAAACGTCGTCAAATTAACCGCTGAGGGAGAAGCCTACGCTAAAGAGGGGTTGCCTGAACGCAGATTGATCCGTGCGGTGGCGGCTTTGGGCGGGGCGGCGGACCTTAAAGTGGCGGCTCAGCAGGCAGGTCTTGAACTTCAATTCATCCAGATTGCGCTCGGATGGGCTATTAGAAAAAAATGGGGTCTCTACACTTCTGGCGACAACACTTTGCGTCTCAACGAAAACCTCGTTCATCAAGCTTTTGTTCCCGAAGGCGCAGACGAGAGGCTTCTTGCAATTGTAGCTGGCAAAGGTCAGGTTGCGCTTGAAGAAATAAAAGAGGCTGATTTGAAGGAAGCCGCTGAGGCGCTCAAGAAACGCAAAGTTCTCTCCATTGAGCCGAAGACAAGCCGCACACTGGAAATCACCGACGAAGGAAAAAAAGCCGAATCAGAAGCCATTTCTGCGCCCCAAGAAATCACCCAGCTAACGCCCGAGCTCATTATCACAGGCAAATGGCACAGCTCGAAGCTTCAGAAATACAACATTGCGGCGCCTGTAGCTAAGACTTGGCCAGGCAAGAAGCATCCTTACCTTCAGTTCCTCGACGAAGTCCGCGCTAAACTTGTGCAGTTGGGTTTTCAGGAGATGACGGGTACGGCGGTTGAGACGGGTTTCTTCAACTTCGACGCTCTCTACGTGCCGCAGGATCATCCGGCGAGGGAAGAAAGCGACATTTACTACGCCAAAGACCCCACATACGGCGATGTAGGCGGGCACTCCGAAGCGCGTTGAGCATGTGAGGGAAACGCATGAGAACGGGTGGACAACGGGTTCCACTGGGTGGGGATACAAATATTCGCTTTTGACGGCGCAGCGGTTGATTTTGCGTGGGCACGGCACCTGCCTTAGTGCGCGTACGCTTGAAGCCAAAAAGTTTCAGGTACCCAGCAAGCACTTCAGCATCGCACGGGTTTACCGCCCTGAACTCATCGACCGAACGCACTTATCCGAATTTAACCAGGTAGAAGGCATAGTAATAGACGAAAACCTGAACCTCAAAGATCTTCTAGGTGTTTTGGGAAAATTCGCTATGGAAATAGCTGGAGCCGACAAAGTCCGATTCAAACCCGACTATTTCCCCTTCACTGAACCAAGCGTTGAACTCAGCGCGTATCGGGAAGGCTACGGCTGGGTGGAATTCGGCGGCAGCGGCATTTTCCGCCCAGAAGTCACCTTGCCTTTAGGCGTCAAGGAACCCGTCATTGCATGGGGGTTAGGCGTCGACCGACTCTTCATGATGCGGGCGGGGCTGGAAGATATTCGCATGATTTTTAGCCAAGACCTTGATTGGCTCAGACGCAAAGAGGTGACGTAAATGCCGACAATCGACGTTGAATACCTGGAACTTGAGCGCCTGCTGGGGTTGAATCTGAATTGGAAAATGGAGAAGCTCGACGAAATTTTGGCGTACGTTAAAGCTGAGGTGAAGCTTTTCAACGAGGCGGAAGGCATCGTTAGCATCGAAATGAAGGACACTAACCGCCCTGACCTTTGGAGCGCAGAAGGATTAGCACGGGGACTACGATGCTACATGGGTCTGGAAAAAGGACCAAGGCACTACGCCGCGGAGAAACCCGTAGTGGAAGTCAACGTGGACGCGAAGCTCTTCAACATACGCCCCTTCATCGCCTGCGCCGTCATAAAAGACGTACAGCTAACCGACCCCGTCATCAGAGGGCTCATGCATCTGCAGGATAAGCTGGACAAAACCTATGGGCGAAACCGCCAGAAAACCTCCATCGGCATCTACAACTTCCAGTTAATCACGCCGCCCATCGAGTACCGCGCCGTCGACCCGCATGAAGTCAGTTTTGTTCCGTTGGGATTCACCGAGAAAATGGGGTTGGATGAGATTTTGGAGCGGCATCCCAAAGGCGTCGAGTACGGGCACATAGTTAAGAAGAACCCGCTGTACCCGATGCTTTTTGATTCAAAAGGCAAAGTTCTGTCTTTCCCGCCAATCATCAACTCAAACGATTTGGGCAAGATTACTGAGGAATCACGGAATTTGCTTGTCGAGGTCACTGGAACGCTAAACAGAACCGTCGTTAACACGTTGAATTTGGTGACTGCCGCGTTGGTTGACCGCGGAGGAAAAGCCTGCTCAGCAACAATCAACTATCAAGACACCTCAGGCGACATACACATGGACGCCGTCACCCCAGATTTTAGCAGCCGAACCATGCCGCTGAGCGTGGAGTATACGAACAGGCTTTTGGGACTCGAACTTTCAGCCGACCAAATTGGCGAGTTGCTTTTGAAGGCGGGTTTAGGCGTCGGAAAAGTGGACGGTTGCTGCGTTGAGGTTGCGGTTCCGTTCTACCGTGTTGACGTGATGCATCAGGTTGACTTAATCGAAGACGTCGCCGTCGCCTACGGCTACAACAACATCGCTGGGCTATGGCGTGAAATGGCGACGACAGGCAAAGCCAAACCTGACCAGCAAAGCATCAACATCGCACGGGACTTGATGGTTGGCTTAGGCTACCAAGAAATCTTGAGCTACACGCTTACAAACGAAGAAAACATGTTTACAAAAATGAACGTGAAACCCGCGGGGCACGTGGAGCTTGCGAACCCGAAAGTTTCCTCGATGACTTGCCTGCGCAGTTGGCTTCTGCCAAGCCTAATGGAGTTCCTCAGCAACAATCAATCCGTCGAGTTTCCACAGAAAATATTCGAGCTTGGAAAAGTCACGTTGCCAGACGAATCTGCGGAGACGAAGACTCGGGATGAGGAATGGGTCTGCGCGGTGACGACGCATGCAAACGCCAACTTCACCGAGGCGAAATCAGCTCTTGACGCCTTCTTCAGGAACCTGGGGGTCGAATGGCAAATTACGGAGACGGCGCATCCAAGCTTCATTGAAGGCAGAGTGGGCAAAGTAAGCGTGGGCGACGTTAACGTGGGTTTCGTAGGCGAAATAGATCCGTCTGTGCTTGAGGCATGGAAACTGGAAAACCCCGTTGCAGCATTCGAAGTTAATTTCCAGAGAATTCCCCTCGCGAAAAGTAAATAGGCATTTCAGGCAAAAAAAGCTAGAAAATTTAGAACCACGATAGGGTTCCGTTGTTCTTCGCTGTTTTGAGGCACCATGCGTAGACGGCGTATCCGACGGGCACGATGATAGCGCACATTAGGGCTAAAATCAGCAGTTTAGGGAGTATCATTGGGATTGTAAAGCCTAGAAACATATCCTTGATGCATGTGAAGAAGTAATATGGGGGCGTCACGTAGGCGATTACTTGAAGCAGTGGTGGCAGCACAGAGGGAGGAAACAAAACGTTCCCAAAGAGGCTTGTTGCGATGGTTATTAGTGCGGTTATTGGGTCGCCTTGTTTGGTTAGTATCAATATTCCTGATCCGATCATGCTGAACCCGAGGAATGTGCCTATGCCTAACGCGAGCACTATCAATGCTCCAACAACGTTGATACTCAAAACTATGCCGAAGGCGTACACTCCGAGAAGAAGATAAATTGCCACGACCGCTGTGCTCCAGATAAAGCCCCAAATCGAGCTGCCGATAATAAAGGTGGCTAAGCCCGTAGGGGAAACCAAGACTTCTTCAAGAGCCCAAGGATTGATCGTTTTCTGCACCAGCGTCAAGGCTTGTCCCAAGTAAGTGTTGAACGCTAAGCCGATAATCAGGTACGTAGTGTAGTTTGTGCCGAACTGGTCAGTAACTGATTGATTGATTGAACTTTGCCCCACGAAAGCGAAGGATAAGGCGCCGAAAACCGCGGTGAGAAGAAGAACGAAGATGTTTGTTTTGTAGGTGGAGAAGCTGACTATGTCGCGCTTCATAAAATACCAAATTTTCTCAAGCTCATTTAACACAGCCATACCCGCTATGCCCTCCCCGTTAGCTCAATAAACGCATCTTCCAACGTTGGCTCTTCGCGTTTGAAGTTCACAAGCTTGATTTTTTGTTCAAAAAGGAAATCGAAAATCAACGGCAATTGGTCAACGGTTTGAAGCCCAATATGCAATCCTCGTTGTCCAGGCATCAGAGGCAAGTCATTTTTCTCCGCGACTTCCATCACGCCTGGCAGTGCCCGAATTTTCTCGATTTGAGCCTGCTCAATGCCTTCAACCACCAGTTCGATTTGCTCGTCCTTTTTTATTTTGGCTTTCAATGCCTCTGGGCTGTCGAATGCGACGATTCTGCCCTGTTTGAGGATGCCGATTTTTGTGCAGATTTGCGCTGCTTCTTCGATGTAGTGGGTTGTGTAAAGTACGGTTTTGCCGGATTCTTTGACGGTTTGTTGGACGAAGTCGCGGATGGTTCTTGAGGAAATCGCGTCTAAACCCGTTGTGGGTTCGTCAAGCATGATTATGGGGGGGTCAGGCAGCAGGGTTCGGGCAAGCGCCAGCTTTCGCTTCATGCCTCCTGAGTACTTCTGGAAAATCTGGTAAGTGTTGTTTTCTAAACCCACCAGCTTCATCACTTCCAGAATCCGTTCATGCCTCTTCTGCCTCGGCACATTATAAATTGCAGCGAAAAACTCCAAGTTCCGATAGCCGTTTAGCCGCCAAAAGAAACCGCGTTCCCCAACGCTGAACAATGTGCCAAGGGAACGTTTAACCTGCATCTGCTGCTTAACAATGTCATAGCCGTTAATCAACGCCGTTCCTCCGTCGGGCGGAAGAAGAGTGCAAAGCATCTTAACCAACGTGGTTTTTCCTGCGCCGTTGGGACCGAGAAGCCCGAAAAGCTCGCCTTTCCGTATAGTCAAGTTAATGTGGTCGACGGCGTTGACGGCGACGGTTTTACGCCTCAAAAAGCCGCCTCCGTTCGGAAGCGTTGACTTGAATGTTTTTGTCAGGTTGATGGTTTGGATGGCGTTTTCGTTTTGCACTTCTAAACCTCTGCTGTCACTTAACATGATTTTGCAACTAATTAGCGTTGCAACAAGAAACGATTAGCTGTATTTTAGTAAAGTTATCGGTGAAACAATTAAGCATTTTGACCACGCAAAAGAGCACGTCAACTAAAACTTGTGGATGAATGGGGTAAGCTGTTTGGCGTTCTCGAATTTCTGCGACAGCGGCACCTGCAAATAGGCTCCGTACCTGTTGAAGTATGGGGTGCCTTTTCTTGAAAAAAGAGTTAAAACTTTGCCGTCGTGGTCGATTTTGAAGCCCGTGCCGCTTGCTTCATGACCTCTTATCAAAATTTGAGCGTTCAATCTGGCAAGAACCTGCTCAGTGACGTCTTTGCCGAAGAGTTTCCCCGCGCCCCTCGGCGACAAAGCAGTACCCTGCATGCCCTCGGCGGGGTCGTTCCACAGCAAATCCTCAAGCAAAGCCTCATTGTTTCCCTCTCTGGCTTGCGCTATGTCTTGGAGGCTGCCGATTTCTGGGGAGACACCGCCATGAACCATCAAGAAACGCCCCTCCACAAACACGCCGTTGTACAGCCAACCCCACAAATCACGCATCTTTTCGTAGACCCGATTGGAGTCTCCGCCGAATTTGGTTTGCAGCTGCTGAGGTAAATCATGCGGTGAAGCCTCTACATTCTTTGGTCCCTCATGGTTTCCACGCAGCAGAATTACCTGTTTTGGGTAGTCAAGCTTTAGCCGCAGAATCAGCTGGTAGATTTCGGCTGGTTTGTCTCCCCTGTCGCCGTAGTCACCGAGGAAAACCAAGGTTGCGTCGCTTGCCTTCTGCATTTTTTGCAGAAATTGGCTTTCCTGAAGTATGACGGCGAGGCTTTGGAGGTCTCCATGCAAGTCGCCGATAACTAAAGCTTCCCCATGCGGCTCCACGGTGACAAGTCGATTGGTGATTTCTAGATTGCCGATTTTCCCGTTTTCGCTTTGCAGCAAAGAAACGGCTTTTTCCAATGTTTCAATGAGGTCTTGGCTTTGGATATTTTGGGCTTCTTTAACTAACGCGTGTAAAGCCAAACGGGGCACCAGAAGAATTACGGGATTTGGACTTTTATGTCCGTGGAGCTAAGGATGTTTTTCTCAATTGTCCGCTTCAGGCTGCTGATTTTGTCAACTGCTTCGTGGTAGGCGTTTTCCTTAACAGCCTCATGTGTTTCGACGCTGGTTTTCCGAGCTTTAAGCTGTTCAAGCTGCTGCTGATAAGCGGCGAGGCAACGTTTCGTCTCATCCATATCCGAGGAAGCCATCAGCTGGTCTCTTTGTTTCGCCAACTCTACGCTTCTAACCTGGATTTGGCAAAGCGAGTTGTTCTTTAAAATCTCATTTATTGACTGCTCAGCTTTCCTCGCCTTTTCGTCTTTTAACTTTAACTTGTCTTCCGCCAGAAAACGCAGGAGCTTCTCCAAAATTTCCCTGAAAGCAGGGTACCCTTCCTGCTCCGTTACCAACGCGTCAAAAGGATTCTCTAAATACAGGTTTATTCGAGTCAGCTCATCAGGAGTTATTCCTCCTCCGCCGCCGAAGGTGGCTAACGCCTGCATCTTTATGAACGGCTTCTGGAGGTGTCGCAGCGTGTTTTTCAATTCGTTGGTTAAAGTGCATATTTCGTTGTTAACTACGTTTAAGTTTTCGATGGGGCCTTTGGTTTTCAACTCTTCAATTTTCTGCTCCAAATCACCGATTTCCTTCTCTAATGGGAGACGCTCATTTGTGATTTGGTTTTTTTCTTCACCTAACGTGCTCCGTTGATTCTGCACGTTTTGGAGTTCGTTTAGCAGGTTGAAGGCTTCTTCGAGAGTTTTTGTTTTGACGTATTCTTTTGTGAGGAAGTCGTTTAGGAACGTGTGGGTTTGTTTGGCTTTCTCGTACACGGTTAGGAATCTTCTTCGGTCCATTATGAAGAAGGGGGAGATTCTTGGGAACCAATTTTTTATGTCAATGTCTGTTACGATGAAGATTTTTTGGATTTCCCCAGCGTACCTGCTTAATGTGTCAAAAGAGATTTCTTCGGGGGCTTCAAGCTTCTTGAGCCGATCAACGAACAGGTGCGCAAGCTTGTTTAGGGCTCGGGCGCGGTTGTAAACTTTCATGTTTCGTTTTTCGATTTCTTTTGTGCTGTTGTCCAGAAGCATTTTGCTCATGTCGTCGATGCCTTGGATTGCCAGTTTCATGTCGTCCCGTAGCTTTTTGGCTTGGGCATGTACAGGTGAGAGTATGGAGTTTGTTTTGTCTTCAAGCCAAGGCTTAACTTCGCTGGGTGAGGTGAATTTGGTGACGGTTTCAGTCAATACTTTTCACTGCTTATCCTTTATGTTATTGAGGGCTTATTTATCAATTTTAGCCCTGATTCCACCCGATTTCACCTACGTTTTTTTGGGTAGCTACTCTTAAATAGCTAACGAAGAATTGAACCATCAAACGAGACAAGCAAAAATGAACACCAAAACACTGGCACTAATCATAATATTCGTCGCGTTGACAATGGCTCTAAATGTGGCTGGACCAAAAATTCCAGCACCCTACGCACCCTTCCTCTACTATCAAATCTGGGAAATTCCAATAGTCGTTGCTTTCTTGGCTCTTGGAGTAATAGCTGGCTTAATAATTTCAGCAATAAACACGGTCATTTTAACAGCGTATTTCACCGGAGGATTTTCCATATTGGGTCCAGTCTACAATCTTGTCGCAATTCTCTCGATGATGTTAGGAATCTATATCCCTTACCTGATTGCAACTCGTGGATGCAAAACGGAAAACTTGGCAGATACGCTAAAGAAGCATGCTAAAATGATAAGCATATCTGCAACAGCTTTAGGCATCGTTGTCCGCATCATCATTACATCAGTCGTCAACTACTTTACGCTCCAGCAACCATCTCCCGTCGGCTTTTCATACAAGCCAGCCGCAGCCTTGGCTTTCATCCCCCTCGGCGCACTATTCAACGGCACAGTAGCACTCTACACTATACCAATCGCGTTTGCCATAGCAATACCTGTACTTTCAAGATTCAACTGAAATAAAAAATTAGAATCCTAAGGATTCTGAGAGTACCTTAGGGTTTATTTGTCCTGCTTTGAACGTGTTGCCTGTTTTTGCGTTGTTTATGGTTATGACTGCGGGTGCGAATAAGCCGTGGTCTATCTTGTAGAAGTCGCGTCCTGCTTCACGGAAAATCTGCAGGAACGGTTTCCCGTAATCCTTCGAAGCCATCGATGGCGCCTGCTCAACGATTTTCTGCAACGCCGCTTCATCATCATAGTCAACTGTGCAGTAGACGTTTCCGCCGTAAAGAATCGCGTCGTTTGTGCGTGCCATCGCTATTTCGAAGTCTTTGCCAAGCGGCGGAATAGGTGCGTATCCCAGCGCGTAACGGATGATTTTGGGGCTCAAGCCGAGGGTTCGAAGTTTATGAATGCCAACTTCCACGATTCTTCCCGCCACTTGAGTTAAACCAGCGATGCTTGCAGTCGGCGCCACAACAACAATCAAGTTTGCAGCTAAAACATTGCTGGCGGTTGTTACTTTTTCGATAAGTGCGTCTGAAGGCAGAGTGTTGCTCTCCAAGGTCAACACAGCTTTGTCGCTTTGGTCCTTGTAGCCTATTTCCTCGAAAACGTCTTTAGGCTTCATCGCCAAAGCGCGAACTGGACCCGACCCGATG
>CAWGMZ010000029.1:0-84813 GCA_963823775.1 Candidatus Bathyarchaeota archaeon | reverse complement strand
CACAGGGGGTATATAAAGCATCTATTTAAAGGGCTTTATAAATGGCAAGCTGTCTGGCTCTCACACGCTACTACGCTTGCGCCGTTTGCAGTTGATGACGAAACACGTGCAGACCGCTGCGGCAATAGCGACTCCCAAAACAACAACGGTGATTACTTCTGATAGGTGAGAAGCAGGCTTTGCTACTGTGAAACTAATGGTTTTGGATGCGACGCTGTTTCCAAACGCGTCATTCGCATATACCGTAATGTTGTGGTGCCCTACAGAAATCGTTGTCAACGTGGTGTTTCCAGTTAAGGTGACCGTTTGTTGTTCCATCTATGCTGTATTCTGTCCAGCTTACGGGTTTATCTGAAGTGAAAGTCAGCGGGACAGCGTTCGGGCTGTAGGTCCGATTTGTGGGGGATTGAAGCGAGATTTTGGGTGGGGTGGCAACGGCGAAACCCACTCGTGATACACCCATGTTGCCTAATGTGTTATTGGCATAAACGACGATGCTGTGGGGTCCATCTCCTAATCGTTGTAGCGTCATGTTCCCAGATATTGTCTCATTCTTTTGGTCGTCTAAGCTGTAGCCCACCAGGAAGCGGGCAGGTCAACCGTGAAATTCAGCGTTGCATCCGCAGTGTGGTAAGTTTTGTTTTGGGGTGACTGGATTGAGATGTCTGGGGCTGGAAGGAGGTTCACGTAGAAAGGTATGGGGGAGAATGTGTAGTTTAGTGGGTCTATGAAGTCGTCGTCGAGGTTGTAGTCGCCATCAGCAGATATGGTTACGGTGTGTTTTCCGCTTGCCAGGCTGGAGACATCGACAACTGTGTCCCCGCTCGTGCCAATAACGTCCGAGCTGTGGTAGAAAATAATATTGCTTCCATTTACCAGCAGAACGGCTGAACCGCCATCTATACTGTAGTGAACGTTCACAGACATCCAAGGTATCGGATCCGTGACGCTCCAATAAATTTCAATGCTCAAAGTCATAGAGTTGTTGTAAACCGTAAAGCCGCTGGGGCTCGTCATAACCAACTTGCCGTGAATGCCTGAATCCTGTGTCTGGCAATTGACAGGCTGAATTCCAACCAGCAGAGAAAAAGCAAGAGCCAAAACAAGAACTATCCCAGCGATGACTCTGTGTCTATTCATGTAAATCGGGTTTTCTTGAGTGAAAAGCTGATAAAAGGGTTCTTGTCCAGAATCCTTGACTAATAACGGTTTTCTTTGTTCAGGTTTCTTGACTAACTCTGCGAGGTGTTGTCTTGGTAGAGTGGGAACCGTAGCAAGGCTGCGATGCCGCCTAAACTTATGAGTTTTGCTCCTGCCTCGTGTTCGGTGCTGATTACGGTTACGTTTGCGCGTCGCCTTTCGGCTTCTCTCATGAGTTCTTCCAGCTTGAGCCGCTGCGTCTCGTCTGCGTCGCGGATAGAGGTGTCTGCAATGACAAGTTTCTCAACCGCGCCGAGCTTTACCGCGTTCTCCACGGAATCCAGCCCGTAAGTGACGTTGCCTTCGCCTTTCCCAAGCCGCTTCATAACTTCCTCTATGGTTTCCATCTCGTCTACAAACCGAAGATGATGCGCCGCCTTGAGCAAGACGCCGCTGCGTAATGCCTCGTCGATGCCTGCTGTGCCGCCGTTGTTTACGCTTTTGATGTCGGCGACGGATTTTGCGATTTCTGGGGCTTCCTCGTTTAGGTAGCGTACGAAGTCGGTTTTTACGTAGCCTGCGCCGATGATGACGATTGGGTTGTGGTTTTGGCTCCACAGTTTTTCGAGGCTGTTCACTGCCAGGCGGAAGTAGGCTTTTGTTGCTTCAACACGTTTGTCAGCTTCCTGCTTACCCGGCAGCCGCAGGCGTTGTTCAACTCGGGTTTCGTAACCGTACTGTTTGGTTTCTGCGATGGCGAAGCCTTCGTCGTCTATGGAGAGAATCAGCATGGGTTTTTCGGTTTGGCTTGCTTTCTCAAGCCGCTCGAGCAGGTGACCAGGCCACTCGTTTTTGACGATGGTTACAGGTTTATCCAGTGAAATGCTCAGAGTGTGGTGGGCGCCAGTGGGGATTATGTCTGGTGCATGACAGATTAAACCGTGGACTCGTAACCTGCCGAGGAATTTGTCCCAGCCTACGGACTCCACTTTGACACCCATGAAGGCGGAGACGCGTTCGGCGCTTTTGGGGCGGCTTGTTTCCGTGTCGCTTTTTATGGCTCGGCTGCTGTAAGCGTAAACTTCGTCGCCTTTGTAGATGACATTATAGAGGTGCCACAAATCATCCGGCGTGTCAGGTACCACTTTAACGAAGCCTTGACGCAGGTTCTTCTCAATAATCTTCAACAGCACGCACTCTTAGGCTAAGTGCGCACAAGGAAATAAAAACATGCTACTAGGTGTCTGGGTTTTATTTTTTCGTCCCGGCTACCCCTACGGTTTTCTAGATGATCCAAATAGGGACATCTAGATGAGCCAAATAGAGGTTCTGGTGCTTCTTCGGGTGACGGAAAGAAGCGGTGCGTGACGGGTGATTTTGTTCTAAGTGGTGCATATCGGGTGATAGCGTCATTTTCAATCACTCAGTTCTGCCCGTTTTAATCGGCTTGACCTTGATAATAAGTTCATTGTTTTCCACGACAAGTGACCACTCCAAATCATCGTATTCTGTGAGGTTGAATTGTTTAATTATGCTGAAAGGTATGGTTGTGCGGAGTGATTGACTTTTTGGTGTTTGTTTGTTTAGTTTGGTTATTTCTCCCATTGGGTTTGCCTTCTGTTGGTATATCTATTGGGTAACCACTATATTAGGTTTACCAACACAATTACCAACAGCCTTATTAGTTGGTGTGCCTATTGGTAATTATGTTGGTAAACATGGCAAGTGCACAAATAACCACAAGAGAAGAACGGGGTCAAGAAATCGCCCAACACACAGGCGAAGTAACTAGAATAGAAGAAGACATTTACAGCGTAAAATCACAGTCACAATTCAAATGGTACAGAGTAACCAGAACAGGCTACGGATGGAGCTGTACCTGCCCCGATAACACATACCGAGGCGTCATCTGTAAACACATTTACGCCGTTGACTTCTCAACCCAACTACGGCAAAAAGTAGCCCACAACCACGTTATCCAAGAAGTCAACGTTCACCAGTGCCCCATCTGCCACTCAGAAAATATAGTCAAAGACTCAGTACGCCACAACCAAAACGGCGACATCCAAAGATACAAATGCAAAGCATGTGGCAAACGCTTCAGCATCAACTTAGGTTTCGAGAAAATGAAAGCAACCCCGCAAATAGTAACCTCAGCCATGCAACTATACTTCACTGGTGAATCATTCAGAAATGTTCAGAAATTCCTTAAACTGCAAGGCGTAAACGTTGACCACTCAACAATCCTAAGATGGGTCAAAAAATACGTCACTCTCATGCAACAATACGTTGAAAAGATACAGCCAAACGTGGGCAACACATGGAGAGCAGACGAACTCTACGTGAAAATCAACGGCAACCTCAAATACCTTTTCGCCATGATGGATGACCAAACCAGATTTTGGATAGCCCAAGAAGTAGCTCAAACCAAACACACCCATGATGCAACCAAACTCTTTGAGCAAGCAAAAACCCTCATGGGCAAACAGCCAAAAACCATAATCACAGACGGATTACCAACCTATTCTACCGCATCAGAAATCGCCTTTGACGAAGCCCAGCACATCAGAGAAATCAAATTCGACAACATCAGAAACAACAACAAGATGGAGCGCATGAACGGCGAAATCCGAGACAGAGAAAAAGTCATGCGGGGCTTAAAAATTGACAACACAACAGTTCTAAAAGGCTACCAAATCTACCACAACTATATTAGACCCCATGAAGCACTCAAAAGGCAAAACCCCTTCGGAAGCATGCGGAATAACGGTTGAGGGAAAAAACAAATGGTTAACACTCATACAAAACGCAAGCAAACGTTAAATATGAAATATAATAAACCTTAATCCCCAAACCAGTCACTTGAAGGATTCTTTCATTGCCAAACCGAAATAGAAAACATAAGCCTAAAATTTCACATGAAAGAAAATTCCTCGCAATGATTGTTATTTTATTAACCTTCTTTGTTGCTTTTGACTTTCTAACAAATCTGTTCAACTGGCAAAACGGACTAAACACAAACTCAAATTTATCAAGTAATATGAAACCATTGCAGTTTTATATTGAATATCCACAGAATGCCCGTGAAGTGATGGGGGGGATAGTTAACGGCTCATATACACCATTGAGTACAGATGTTATGTTTATTATTCAAGTAACCGATGTGTATAATAGCACTCTAACTATTGGTCAACCGTTTTATATTTACACCATAGGCGAAATGTTCCCAAAAGGTCAAGAAGCCATAAACCAAGTGGTTTTTGCCTATCAAAGTTCTTCAGAATATTCATCACCGCAAATGAATGTTATTCCTTTGATTATCATAAACTTCACTGACTTGCCAACATATGATAGACCAGTTTTGGTTCCAGATGTTAACAACCTAGCCAAATACAAAGCGATAACTTGGAACTCAGAAGGGGAATACTACCCGTATGCAATAATAGATTTTAAAAACGGAACAATTCTCAATTATCCTCTCAATAACGGGAATGTCTATGTTAATGGCCTCAATGTATTGCAACAGCAAGAATTTAACCTTCAGCAAGCCGATGCTCAAAAAAGAGAAGTGTGGATAATTGTTGATATTTTCTTATTACCTATCACGATTGGATTTACTGCACTCATTTTAAAAGTAAAAATAAAGGATTATATCTAATCCAATCATCATTAAACCTAAGCCAAGAATTGCCCAAACCATTTCAAAATTAGTTGGTAAGAAAGCTGTCCCAAGATACATAGCCAGCACTAATAGCAGGAGTATTGTAATAAACCCAAAAATAAAAAAATAAGTCCCTATCTTCAAGGGTAGGTTTTTATTTTTTCCCTCATGCTCTTCTGAGTTATCACCCGTCAATCAACACCCCTCTCCAACGCCCGAAGATGCACCAGAACCCAAATAGACGGGTTAATGGGGCTGGAAAACGAACCTGTAGGCAATCAGGAGCCGTTCTGTGGGCAAAACTTAAATTTTCCCGTTTCCCTAGTTTAATTGATAGACTGTTTTTAGGTGTGTTTTATGTCTGAGACGTTTGAAGGTTTCATGTGCAAGTACATTTCGAGTCAAACAACTATTTTCAAACAGTACCTTATGGCAGCCTTGGACAGCCAAGACAAATACCTCTGCTACTTAGATATGAGTCTGGGTACCCCTTTGCCATCGGTGGATATTAAAAACTGCGAGTTGCTAACGGATGCGGGGCTTTTCCTAGAAGAAGTAAAAACAACCCGAGACGGACGCAATCGATACAAACTGTTTTACCTGACCGATTTGGGTGTGGGAATGGTTGAGAAAATGAAGGAACAAAACTACAGCGGAGAACTGCCTGAAAGTCTCCAAATCGCAGGGTCCGCTACCGAACAAACAAAACTCGTGCAATAAGGCTTAGTCTCGGATTCATGAAAAAGAAAAAGTTTTGGGAAAGAAATTCCCAGTTGTCTGCTTGCCTAAATTAGGTGTAGCAGGTTTATGAACAGCGGGATAAAGACGATTGATAGCGTGCTTAGCAGTTTTATGAGTACGTGAAGGCTTGGTCCCGCGGTGTCTTTTAATGGGTCGCCGACTGTGTCGCCTACTACTGCTGCTGCGTGTGCGGGTGAGCCTTTGCCGCCGTATTTGCCTGTTTCAATGAATTTCTTCGCGTTGTCCCATGCGCCGCCGCCAGTATTCATGAAAAGAGCCAACGGTACCGCTGAGAGTGTTGCGCCAATCACGAATGCTCCTACGGCTTCAGGTCCCAGAAGGACACCGACTATTATTGGAACGACGACGAGGATTAGTCCAGGAAGCACCATGCCTCTTAATGCGGCTTTTGTGCTGATGTCTACTGCTTTGCCGTAGTCGGGTTTACCGGTTCCATCCATGATGCCGGGGATTTCTCTGAATTGGCGTCTGACTTCCTCCACCATCTCAGCCGCTGCTTTTCCTACTGCGCTGATGGCTTGTGACGAGAAGAAGAATGGCAGCATCGCTCCGATGAATCCTGCGATTAGCACTGCTGGGTTAGAGATGTCAACGACAAAGGTTTTGCCGGCGTAAGCTGCAGTTGAAGAAACTTCTGAAGCGTAAGTCTGGAATAGCAGTTGCGCTGCGAGCAGTGCTGAGCCGAGTGCAAATCCTTTGGTTAGTGCTTTTGTTGTGTTTCCAACTGCGTCCAAGGCTTCCATGGTTGATTCTGCGCCGCCTTCGCCGGACATTTCAGCTATGCCTGCTGCGTTGTCTGCAATTGGTCCGAAGCCGTCGAGCGCCAATACCATGCCCATGACTGCGAGCATACCCATGGTTGCAAGTGTGGTTCCGTAGATTCCGCCGATGAAAGGTGTAATTTGAGCTACATGAGAGGCGTTCCACGAAACTGCGAATTGTGTTCCGAAGTAATAGGAGGTTACTAGAGCGATAACCAGCGAAACTATGGGTAGCGCCGTTGTTTCAAGTCCAACTGCGAAGCCCGTGATTATGTTTGTTGCAGCGCCTGTTTGGCTGGCTTTAGCTATTCTTCCGACTGGACCTCGGTCGCTTCCTGTATAGTAGTCTGTGATGTAGTCGATTGCTACGCTTGCAGCTAAGCCTGAGAGCAAGCAGAAGTATAGGTAGAAGAAGGTAATTGAAAAGCTGCCGTTGCCTAGCAGGAAAATTGTTGCAAACAGGAATAGAATACCTGAAACAATCGTGGTCACCATGAGGCCTTTTCTTAATGCTTTCATTGGATGCTTGGCTTCTGCCTCGTTAAGTTTGACGAAGGGCATGCCGATTAATGTTGCAAAGATTCCTAGAGCTCGGGCTATAAGCGGGAAAATGAGGAATAGCAGGTTTCCAGTGGCGATGCTGATTAAGCCACCGATAATCATTCCACCGATGTTCTCCCCAGTGGCTGATTCAAATAAGTCTGCGCCTCTTCCAGCCGAGTCGCCTACGTTGTCGCCGACGTTATCGGCGATTACTGCGGGGTTGCGTGGGTCATCTTCAGGGATGCCTGCTTCAACTTTGCCTACGAGGTCTGCGCCGACATCTGCGGCTTTAGTGTAAATTCCGCCGCCAAGCTGAGCAAACAAAGCGATTAATGAGGCGCCAAAACCCATACCGACTATGCCGCTTGCCGCTGTTCTGCCCAAGTTTGCAGCATCAGTAGTGCTTAGAGAGCCAAACAAAGAGTTGTATCCGCCGTAAAGCAAGAATAGAAAACTTACGCCTAAAAGAGATAAACCGACAACAGCCATGCCCATCGTTGCGCCGCCGTAAAACGCGGTTTTAAGAGCTGCTTCAGCGCCGTTTTTTGCCGCAGCGACGGTGCGAACGTTTGCTTTGGTGGCGTTGTCCATGGCGATGTAGCCCGCAGCCAATGAAGCGACTGCTCCTACCAGAAACGCCGCTGCAGTGCCAACGCCTAAAGGAGTGCCCTTCAAAGGCAAGGCAACCCACAGCAGAACAAACACGACTGCCGTGATAACTGCGATTGTTGTGTACTGCCGCTTCAGGAAAGCATACGCGCCTTCACGAATGGCGGCGCCGACTTCCTGTGCTTTTGGTCCGCCAGCACTCATTTTGCCTATATGACGCATAAGCAAAAGTGAGGCGACAACGGCGATAACACCCGCGATGGGTGCAATCCAAAATACAAGTGGAGAAACTGAGTTACTACTTGATGTTATTAGCGCTTGTAAAGGTATGAGCATGTTCTAAAAGCCATGTCCGTTTTCCTTATATGTTTTTCTAATATGTTCTGTCAACGGTATGTATAAAACGGAAATTTTGTCTAAAATAGCTGATTTTTACAGGCGCTAATTTGGTTGCATTTTTAAGGAACCGCCGCGTATCTCAATTCAGTCCTTTAAAAGTGATTAGCAGATGCCTTCAAGACTGATAGTTGTCAAGGTTGGAACCAGCGGCATAACAACCAGCGAGGGAAACCTTGACCAAGAAGAAATGCAGAAACTAACCAGTCAAATAGCGGAAGCAACAAAGCGAGGCGACAAAGTTGTCCTTGTAACTTCGGGCGCGGTGGCGGCAGGCATCGCGGAACTCGGGATACCTCCCAAACCCAACGACGTGGTGTTTCAGCAGGCTGCGGCGGCGACGGGTCAAAGCGTGCTGATGGCGAAGTACCGTGAACTCTTCAAAACCCATGGGCTAAAGGCTGCGCAGATTCTGCTTACCGCAGAAGACCTTTCAAACAGAGCATCTTACGTGCACACCTGCAACGTGCTGAACATGCTTCTGAAAACAGGCGTTAGTCCCAATCATCAACGAAAACGACGTGACTTCCGTGGCTGAATTGCGGCAGAAAGAAGGCTACAAAGTAAACTTCAGCGACAACGACATCCTCTCAGTCTCGTCGCAAACGCCATGGGCGCAGACATGATAATCATACTCTCAGACGTAGACGGCTTATTCACCGCCGACCCCCAAGAGCCAGGCGCACAACTCATAAAAAACGTTGAAGCCATAACGCCCGAACTAAAAAACTCACTGAACGGAAAAAGCAAGCTGGGCAGAGGCGGCATCCAAAGCAAAATCAAAGCGGCGGAAATCGCAACTTCATGCGGCATCCCCATGGTTATAGCGAACAGCCGACGAGAAAACGTCATCTTGGACATTCTTGCGGGAAAAGATGTCGGCACCTCTTCAAGCCTCAAAACCCCATGTCCGCTGTTAAACGTTGGATAGCTTACGGCGCCGCCGTCAAAGGCGAAATCTACGTTAACGCAGGCGCAAAAAAAGCCATTCTTGAAGGCTCAAGCCTCCTTCCCGTCGGCATAACCAGCGTTGTGGGGCAGTTCAACGTCGGCGACGTCGTCAGCATCATGGATGAATGCAAGGTTGAGTTCGCCAAAGGCAACCCTAACTTTTCCAGCGGAGAGTTAAACCTGATTAAAGGCTGCCAAGTAACCGACGTCCAAAAGAAGCTTGGCGCAGATAAGCCTAAAGAAGCAGTGGAGCATAGAAATATCCATCTGATCGGGGAAGAAAAATGATAACTGAAATGTGCATAAAAGCCAAAGCAGCATCAGTTGAAATGGCGAAGCTTACTGCGGAAGCCAAGAACCTGGCGCTCTGCAGAATGGCAAACGCCCTTGAAGCGAACACGGAGCAGATTTTGGCTGCTAACTTGACGGATGTTGACGCTGCAATGCACAGCGGGCTTAAGGCGGCTTTGATTGACCGTTTATGCTTTGACCAACATAAAATTCAGACTATGGCTAAGGGTCTTCGTGAAGTTTCAGCTTTGCCTGACCCCATCGGCACAATCCTGAACACTTGGACACGCCCCAACGGATTGATAATCAGCCAGGTCCGTGTGCCCCTCGGAGTTATCGGAATCATCTACGAGTCGCGACCCGACGTAACCTCGGACGCAGCCGGCATCTGCATCAAATCAGGAAACGCCGTAATTCTGCGAGGCGGCTCCGACGCATTAAACTCGAACGTCACGATAGGCGAGGTTCTAAGAAATGCGTTAGTTGGAACTCAGGTGCCTGTTGATGCGGTGCAGGTGGTGGAGTCGGCTGACCGCCATTTGGCTGAGGAGCTTATGCGGATGCGAGAGTACATTGATGTTCTTATTCCCCGTGGCGGCGCAGACCTAATCAAAACCGTAGTTGAGACTTCGCGTATCCCTGTTATTGAGACGGGAACAGGCAACTGCCACATCTACGTTGAAGAAGACGCTGACCTCGAAAAAGCCACACCCATCGTCATCAACGCCAAAGTTCAAAGACCCGGAACATGCAACGCCGCCGAGAAGCTTCTGGTTCACAGCAAAATCGCCCAAAAGTACCTGCCCGTCGTGATTGCGGCGCTCAGAGAGAAAGGCGTAGAAGTTCGGGGCGACACGCAAACCCGCAGGATCGTTCCCGACGTAAAAGCCGCAACTGAAGAGGACTGGGGCACCGAGTACTTGGATCTCATCATCGGCGTCAAAGTCGTCAAAGACCTCAAAGAAGCCATAGCGCACATCAACAAGTACGGAACCCACCACTCCGACAGCATCCTCACAGCAGACTTCGACAAAGCAATGAGGTTCATACAGGAAATCGACTCAGCCGCCGTCTACTGGAACGCCTCAACAAGATTCACCGACGGCAACCAGTTCGGGTTAGGCGCCGAAATCGGCATCAGCACCCAGAAACTCCATGCGAGAGGACCCATGAGCGTGCAGCACCTGACAACAACAAAATACGTTATCTTGGGCAGCGGGCAAATAAGAAAATAAATGCTCAATTTCACTCAAAATTCGCCTCATCTCATGGAATCCCCGCGCAAAACTAAGGCTTGGACTAAACAAAAAGTATAAAAATGTCGTGCAATCGGCGATTTTTGATGGTTTAGATGGGTAGGGTCGGTATTATTGTTTGAAGTTGGTGGACAACGGGGTGTATTAGGCCTAGAACGCTTTCCGGGTAGATGCCTATGAATATGAGTACGCCTGCCATTACGAAGATGGGAACGAGTATGCGTTTTGACTCTTTGATTGATGTTTCGTCTTTGGCTTTCTTTCCGTAGAAGATGTAGATGAGGCGGAACAGGTAAGCGGTTTGCAGCACGCTTGTGACGACTCCGATGACTGCGAGCCACCACAGGTTGCCTTCTATTGCGGCGCTGAAGACGAATACTTTAGCGAGGAATCCTCCGAACGGCGGAACACCCGCGAATGAAAGGCTAGCCATCACCAACGCTAAGCAGACCAGCGGCATTTTTTTGCCGAGTCCTGACATGTCGTCTAAGGTGTGGAAGCCTTTGCTGTTGATGACGCCGATAGCCATGAATGCGAGTCCCGTGGTGATGCCTCCGACGAGGAAGAAGTAGAGGTTGCTTGTTATGCCCAAGGCGGTTACGCTTGAGATGGCGACGAGGTTGTAGCCGACGTCTGCGACGCAGATGTATGCGATTAGGCGTTTCACGTTGGTTTGTATGAGTGCGAAGAGGTTGCCGACAATCATGGTTACCGAAGCCAGCGCCGCCAGCATTAAGGTCCAATCCAGCACGGCGTTTGGTCCCCTTGGAATTATGATGTAGAGCAGTACCCGTATGAGTATGTAGTAGCTGCCTTGGTCAACGAGCGCAGAGAGGAACGAGGCTGATGAAGCTGGCGCCGCGGTGTATGCGTCTGGCAACCAGAAGTGGAAGGGTACGATTGCGGCTTCGATTGCGTAGCCTGCCGCGATGAATATGAAGGCTATGATGAGCAGGTGGTTGCTTGCTCCCACGGTTTGCAGGGCAGTTCCTACGGCGATGTAGTTGAGGGTTCCTGTTAAGCCGTAAACGATTGAGATGCCTAAAATCACGAATGCAGACGCAATGATAATCATGATAAGGTACTTGAGGGTCGCGTTGATGCTGACTACGTTTTTCTTGTAAAGCATCAAGAAAGCGGCTCCTGCGGTGGCTATTTCCCAGAATATGAAAAGCGTCAACAAATCGCCTGCCATGACGGCGCCGAGTAAGCCTGCGGTGGTGATTAGCATTATTGCGAAGTACCGTTCTGATGGGCGTTCTTGGTTGCCTACGCTGAAAACGCTGTAGAGCACGACGACGGCGCTGAGTCCCACGACGATTATTGCCATGAAGATGGAGATGGCGTCTATCAGGAATGCGCTTGAAAACGCGTTTGTGGAGCCGTTTAAGCCGAAGTTAAGGATGCCTGGCGAAGAAGTGCTGTAGTAGCTTAGGGCTAGGTTGGCTACGGTTGCGCCTGCAATCGCGAACACGGCTATGAACCAGCCTACGGTTAGGGCTGTAGGGTTGGCGCTTTTTCGTATGAACCTGAAAACTGGGACTGTTAAGAGAGCTGCAACTACGAGAGTTAGTATCGGTAATATTACGTCTATAGTTTGAAGCATTCATTTCACCTTCAGTTAACCTATGCTCGCTGTTTGAATTAGATGTATGAAGAACTGCGGGTAAATCCCGACGATGACGACCAGAACCACCAAGATGGCGAATGACAGTTTAATGTAGTTTGGAACGTCAAAGCCCTTGTGGCTTTCCTCCGTGTGTTCGCCAACTTTCGCTGCCTCGACATCCGCGGTTTCTACGCCGTCTTCACCTTTCGGCTGCCCAAAGAAAATCATCGAAACAAATCGTAGCATGTACGCAAGCGACAGAACCGTCGCGACAAGCATCAAGGCGGTAGGTATGACGTAGAAGGAGTCCGTGCGCATCACGTCGAAGGCGCCTACGAAAATCAGGAACTCACTGATGAAACACGCGAAAGGCGGCGCTCCCCCGATGCTTAAAGCTGCGATGGTTGAGGAAACCGCTGTGAAGGGCATCTTGCCTGCTAAGCCGCCCATCTTTGCGGATGTCTCGTTTTTCGGTTTGATGCATGATGCCTCCTGCGCTGAGGAAGAGAAGCCCCTTGCTCAGGGCGTGGCTTATGATGTGCATGACGGTGCCCGTGATTGCGATGGTTGAAGTGAGAAGCACAACTGTGCCTGCGGCGGCGTTTGCTGGGAAAAGCGAAAGCCCAAACATTATGTAGCCCATGTGGGCGATGCTTGAGTAAGCGATAAGCCGTTTAATGTCGGTTGAAACCAACGCTACTAACGAGCCGAAAAACGCCGAGAGTATTCCGACTATTGAGAGGGCATGCAGAAAATCGGTTCCGAAAACAACTCCAACTGAGGGAAAAACCATGCCCAGCGAAAGACGCAGAATGGCGTAAGCTCCCGCGCTGATGATGACTCCGCTGAGGAGGGCGGACATGGGTGCGGGGGCTTCGGAGTGTGCGTCAGGCAACCATATGTGGACAGGTATGACAGCCATTTTTACGGCGAATCCGCCTGTTAATGCAAGCAGTACCCATTTGACGATGGTTGGGCTGGCTGTGAGCAGGGCGGCTTGGGCGGTGAACATGTCGGCTGTTCCTGTGGTTATGTAGATTGCGCCGATGCCTAGCAGCACGAAGACTGCTCCTGCGTGTGTCCATATGAAGAGTTTGAAGGCTTGTTTGTAGGAGTCTTTGTAGCCCCATTCGCCGACTATGAAGTAGGCTGGGACAAGCATTAGTTCCCAACAGAGGTAGAACAGAATCAAGTTTGAAGTTATGAAGACCCCGACTAATCCCACGGAGAGCATGGCGAGAAGCGCGTAGTAAACGGCTAAGTGTTTTTTGCCTGTCATGTAGTTAATCGAGAACAGGGCTGCAACCAGGATAAGGGATAGGCTGACGAGGGCTATGGAGGCGCTTATGCCGTCGGTGAACAACGTGAATTTGACGGTTGTGCTTCCAGTCGTGAACCAAGTGTAAGTTCTCAACGTACCTGTGCAAGTTGCTGTTGAGGATTGAGGGCACGGTTGAGAGAACAAGCAAGATGTTTACGAGGGCGATTAATGCGACGAAGATTGCTGCCCACTTCTCGGATTTCTTTCCGACAAAGTAGACGAACGGGATGCTTATCGCGGGAATTAAGAATACTGAGAGTAAAATCGGAAGCGTCATTTTTTAGACCCCCACAGTTAATATTATCAATATCACGATCAGTATGAAGCCGACCACTGACGCGGCAATGTAGTTTTGGACAGTTGTAGACGGCACTTTTTTGAGTCGGTTTGCAGCGCGTTCGGTTCCGTAGGCGAAGCTGACAGATGAGCTTATTTGCGGAATCTTCGATGTATTTGACGCCTAATGAGAGTTTTCCGAGTCCTTTAGCGAATGCGTAGTAGGCGTCGTCTACGAAGTAGGCGTGATTGAGCATTGTTGCAAGTGGGTTCGATCCGCCGCCGATGTTCCTTACGCCGAGGAAGTTCTTGTAGTAGCTCCAGTACAGTAGCAGGAAAGTTGGAATAAGCAGCGCAAGGAATATCAGTTCTACAGCATCAAATGAGCCTAAAAGTGAAATGTCAAGATTGCTCAAGCCTGCGGTTATGGCTGATTTTGACATGAAATCTAAGATGCCGGTCATCGACAAGCCCCAGATGCAGCATAACGCCGTCAGAACTGCGGCGGGGATAAGCATGACTTTAGGCATTTCATGTATGTGTTGCTTCTTAATGTGGTCTGATGGGTTGCCCATGAATACTAAGCTGAACATGCGTATGCAGTAAGCAAATGTTATGATTGCCGCACCGTAAAGCAGGATTCCCTGTATCACGTTTACGCTGGTTATACTTGTGATGATCAAGCCTTTGCTGAAGAAAGCGGCGAACGGCGGCAAACCGCTCGTAGTGATAATCATTATACCCATTAGTATGAATGAAGCAGGCATGTATTTTCGTAAGCCGCCCATCAGCCGCATGTCTCTTGTACCGATCGCGTGGATGATGCCTCCTGCAATTAGGAATCCCAACCCTTCGAAGAAAGCGTGGCTGACCATGTGGAACAAGCTAGCGAACCAGCCGGCGGATACGGCTCCTGCGGTTGCCGCGCCAAGCCCAGCCATCATGAAGCCGATTTGGCTGACTGTGGAGTAAGCGAGGACTCCTTTGATGTCGGTTGTGGTTATAGCCAACGTGGCGCCGATGAGCGCTGTTATGACGCCGATCCACGCGACTGTTGGGAACCAGAGGGGTTGAAGCGCGATGATGAGGGGTGCTGCAACTGTGGCTATTAGGATGAATCTTGCAAGAAGATAGATGCCTGCCTTAACCATGGTGGCGGCGTGTAAGAGGGCGCTGACTGAGGTTGGAGCTTCCATTGCGCTATATAGCCAGGTGAATAGTGGGAATTGAGCGGACTTTGCGATTGCGCCGCCTAAAACCAGGAAGAAAACCGTAACCAGAAGCCCTGTGTTGAGGGTTCCAGCGTGGGCTGCTGAGGTGAGCGCGTTGATTATGCCCGTGAAGCTGAAGGTGTAGAGGGGTCCTGACCCGTTGACGATTGGTCCCGCATAAAGTATGCCTATGGCGGCTAAGAGGGATATGTCGCCGATGCGGGTCATAATGAAAACTTTGACACCTGCATTAACCGATTCGGGACGCTTATACCAAAACGCAATCAAAGCGTAGGAGCAAAGCCCCACCATCTCCCAGAAAATGAACATTTGAAGCAGGTTGTCCGAGATGACTAGGCCCGCCATTGAGCCGATGAAGAGCATTATTAGGAAGTAGTATCGGGTTAAGCCTTCTTCGCCTTTCATGTAGCCCCATGAGTAAACGGCGATGATTAAGCCGAAAAACGCAACAAGGCAAACAAACAACACGCTGAGCGGGTCGATGTATACTCCTGCGCTGATGTTTGAGGAGATCCAAGGAATATCGTGGTATATGGCTGTCCCGTTTCCATTCCAGACGGCTGGTATTAACGAAAACGCCAAGCCCGCGACGGCTGCCATAACGCCGATAACGAAGTAATTGCGGATTTTTTCGCCTTTCTTAGCAATCACTGGAACGAACAGGCAGGCGATTAGTGGGAGAACCCAAACAGCCCATGCAGAAAACTCAGTTACGTCAAAGGTCATTGTGTATCAGCCTCGTTTTCAGCTTTTTCCCCGATTGACTTTATAATTTTGCTTATGTCGCTTGTCCCATACCGCTTCGACACGATGACAAGCAACGCCAAAATCACCGCACTAACCGCGGTATCCGTTGAGAACGCCAAAACCAGATAAGCCTGTCCCAGCCCTTGTCCCATAGCGGTGGTAAGCATGACGAAGTTGAGGGTGGCGCCGACCGCGATTAACTCTATGGAAATGAACACTTTGATCAGTTGGCGGTTAGTCAGTAGACCGTAGACGCCGAGTGACAAGACAACGATTGAGAGGATAACAAAGTCCATTAAGATGCACCTTTCTTGCGTTTTTCATACAAGATAATGGCGATTCCAAGCGCCACGGTTAAAAGAACCAAGGCTTGCAAAACAACATCCATTCCGTTGAGGTTCCACAGTGCGTCGCCGAAGCTGGCGTTGGAGACGCCGTATGACCCGCCTGAAGCCGAAACTGAAAGGAAAATCGCGGGCAAAGACAAAACCACGCCTATTCCGAGCAACGCCGCGAGTTTTTCAGGTGACGTTTTCTTGAGCGGTTTGTCGCTGAGCATTTCACCTGAGAGGAACAGGATGGCTAATGTGCCGACGCCGACGGCGAACTGGAAGATAGCGGCGTAGGTTGAGCCGTTTTCCGCGTAAAGCAGCGCCGTGAATAGGAAGGTTCCAGCGAAGGCTGCGACGGAATAAACTACTTCATCAAGGAACAGGGCGAGACACGCGGTTATTATTAGGCCGACGGATAGGATTTCAAGAATCATTCTTTAGTTGCCTCCTCGGGTTTGGGTTTTATAACTAATGAGTTTTTGTCGGTTGTCGCCAGTTCATAGGCGGTTGAAGATGTTATTGCGTTTCTGGGGCAGCTCTCCACGCATTGATTGCAAAAAACGCATTTGTTTAGGTCAAATTGTGGACGTTTTTTGCCGTCTACTTCAACGATTTCAATTGCGTTTGCTGGGCAATCCCGGGCGCAAACCGTGCAATGCGTGTTTACCAGTTTTTGGACGTCAAACTCGAATTGGCGTTGGGTGCCGCTAAGGTCAATCATGTTACATGTTCTGATTGTGTAGTCTGGTTTGCCTCGGTAGTCGTCGGGTAGCTTGGGTTTAACGAAGGGGTACTTGGTGGTGGCTGGTTTGGTGAAAATGTGCGAGACGGTTCTCTTCCACATTGGAGATATTATTCGTCTTCGGGATTTCTTGGTTTTCTTTTCAGTCATCTTCATCACAACAGCGGGTAAACCCATGTTATCATCGCCACGGTCAACATAAGCGACAATATTGATAGAGGCAAGATTATTTTCCAGTTAGCCGACAGCACTTGGTCGATGCGTAGCCTTGCAAAGAGAGTTGTTATGTATTCTGTGATTATCACGACGGCTAGGAGTTTAAGAACGAACCATAGCGAGTACCAGAAAGCTGGTAACCCGCCGATTACAGGTCCGTAGGGTCCGCCGAGGAACAATTCAACTACAAGTGCCGCACCAAACACGATTTGTACGTCGCGTGTCAGGTGAAGGAAAGCCAACTTTGCTCCTGTGTACTCGGTTTCTATTCCGCCGACCAATTCGCTTTCTGCGTCGGGAACGTCGAAGGGGTCTTTTTCAAGCTCTGCTTGAATTGTTATTAGGAAAAGCACGAAAGCCCAAGGTGCCATGATGATGAATGGAACAGCCGTGTGAACTTGATACCCAGCTATGGCGAATATGCCTATGCTGCCCGCGATGAAAGCCGGGGTTAAAGCCAGCAGGAAAAGCGGTATGTCATAGCCTAAAAACTGTGTCAGGACTCTGGCTGAACTGATGGTGCCGTAGGGGTTAGAGGATGCCCAGCCTGAAAGAAACAGCAAGAAGCTTGCTATGGTGGAGAACGTTAAAATAACAACCAAGTCGCCGGGGAAGCCGCCTGTTGAAATTACGCTTCCGCCGTCAATAGGCAAGAAGCACATCGCGAAAATCATAATTGCGAAGGCTGCGAGCGGCGCAAATTGAAAGACGATTTTCTTTGCGTTTCTCGGGTTAATTTCCTCTTTTGTTAGCAGTTTTATGAAGTCTGCTAGTGGCTGAAAGAGCCCGCCTGGACCCGCAACCATTGGGCCAACGCGGTTTTGTAGACGCGCTTCGAGTTTGCGTTCTACCCAGTCGCAGAACAAAGTCAAGAGCAGGATGAATGTGAAGCCTGGGAACACTAGTATCCGCGCTATCAGCCAGAAGTCAATCATTCAAATCACCTGTCAGTGCATGAGAAGCATGGGTCTAAGCTGACAAAGTTAGGGGGAACGTCAGCTATGTTCTCACCTATCGCCGTCTTTAGGAACGCTGGAATGTTAGCGTATGTTGGGGTGCGGATTTTTACTCGTTCAGGCGAAGCGGTGCCGTTGCCTTTAACGTAGTAGAACAGCTCGCCTCTTGGGGCTTCGACACGGTGGATTGCTTCACCTGCGGGCACGTATCTTGGCACGTCAACGCGGAAGGGTCCGCTGGGCATGTGGTCAAGCGCGTATTCGATGATGTTTATGCTTTCTTCCAGTTCATCCATGCGCACGTTCATTCGGGACCAGGTGTCGCCTGCGCTGTAAACTATTTCTTTGAATGGGATTTCTCCGTAGGCTTCGTAGGGGTCGTCTTTGCGTACATCAACGTCATAACCTGATCCTCGTGCAACTGGGCCAACAACAGACAGTTTTATTGCGTCTTCTCTGGAAAGTACACCTTCATTCTGCATTCTGGCACGTATCGACGGCTCATCGGTGTAAACGCTTCGGTAAAACGGCAGCTTCTTTTTCAGATCCGTCAAAGTAGATCTAATCTTAGGAACATCAGTGTCTTTGAGGTCCCGTCTAACCCCGCCAATAGTCATAAGCGAAGCGTAAACGCGGTTGCCGCTTGTCAACTCAATCAAATCCATTATTGGCTCTCTGTCTCTCCAGAAATACTGGAACAAAGTCTCGTACCCGATTTCCAAACCAGCGTGTCCAAGGGTGAGCAGGTGGCTGTGGAGCCTGTTGAGCTCAAGCGTAATTACTCGCAGGTATTTGGCTCTGGGCGGAACGTCAGTTTTAAGGATTTTTTCGACTGCGCCGACGAAGCCGTAGGCGTGGCAGGCGTTGCAGATTCCGCAGACTCTTTCCACCAAGTAAACGTCTTGGATGTAGGTTCGTTTCTCAGCGGATTTCTCTATGCCTCTGTGTACGTAGCCGATTCTGGGTTCAACCTTAGTTACAACTTCGCCGTCGACGGTTACCGCGAATTTTTCAGGTTCCAAAAGCGCAGGGTGCTGTGGACCTATGATAAACTTTACGATTTTTTTGTTCTCGTCAGTAATCTTTTCTTCAGGCATCGAGGGGTTTAGTTTGACTGCGTTGGGGTCAACGTCTTTTCTAAGCGGGAAAATTCCTTCAGGCCAATATTCGGACAAAAGAAAGTGCCCCTGAAGCGGGTTGCCCTCGAAAACTACGCCGAAAAGATCGGTGACTTCCAGTTCATGGAAGGTTGCACCGGGGATGATGTCGTTGATCGTTTGGATTTTGGGGTTTTCTTTAGGCACCTCGGCTTTTATGCCGAAGAACCCCTTTGCAGTGTGAATATGATAAATTAAGCCCAAGTTAGCTCCAAGGTCCAATCCTGTTATGGCTGTTATGCCTGTTTTTCCGTCGGCTTCCACCATGGCTTTGAGGACGTCTCTGTGCAAGCCGTTGCTGGTGCATATCGTGGCTGTCCCAAGTAGGTTGGGCTGAATTTGCACTTTCGTGCCAAATTTCGATTCAATCAACTTAACTATGTCAACATCACTGTTTGGCATCTGGTTTTGCCTCCATTATTTCTGGTTTAGCTTCAGGCTGAGCCACCACAACTTGCGGTTCAGCAACTGGTTTTTCCGCCTCCTTTGGCGGTTCAGGTTTTTTGGGTTGCTTCTGCTTCTTTTGCCTTGGCGCGTTTAGGGCGTTTAAGAGTTTAACAACACCGTCGATGAGTGCTTCTGGACGCGGTGGGCACCCTGGAATGTAAGCTGTAACTGGGATTACTTTGTCTACGCCGCCGACTACGTTGTAGTTTCCCGCAAAGACTCCGCCGCTGCATGCGCATGCTCCGATAGCGACGACGAATTTTGGCTGCGGCATCTGATCATAGACACGTTTTAGCCGTTCTGCGCATTGCTGTGTGACGCAGCCTGTGACTAGGAGGACGTCGGCGTGTCTTGGAGATGGTTCAAGTTTTATGCCGAAGCGTTCAACATCGTATTTTGGTGTTAGTAAAGCAACGATTTCTATGTCGCATCCGTTGCAGGCACCTGAATTAAAATGCAGAACCCAAGGGGATTTGACTCGTGCCCAAGTTACGGTGTTAGACATTTATTCTTTTCCTCCTTCAAGAAGAACGACGCCTGCGGCAAGGATTATGCCAAGATACAGGATCAAAAGAAGCGGGTTGGTGCTTGCCAATGCAAAAGATGCAAAGGCGAGGACTAAAACGGCTGAATCAAAAATCACAAAGTAAATCAGGTACTTGTAGAGCGACACGTTGATTCGCAGCCCGTGGAAAACTACTTTCTCTCCGCAAGCATACGATGCCTGCTCGTTTTCGCTTACGGTGGTTTTAGGCGCTGACCGTTTGCCTAGGCTGTAAATTGCGTATGTGCAGATGAATATGAGTACGAAGGCGATTATGGCTTCCTCAATCATCAAACATTTCTCCACTTTTGCTTTCCATCGTTATTTTGGGTTGGGCAGGGACAGAGTCACGACTGCTTGAGTTGTGGCTGAAATAAGGTTGAAGAAGAGGGCTAACGCACATGGAAGTGCCGTTGGCTTGGTTGCATAGTAGTCTCTCCCACACAGTTACTAACTTCTCCCTACTACCCCGACTTAGTTCCTACTAAGTGCTCTACTTACTTTTAAATATTAAGAATCAAAAACGACGCAAATTCCATGGACACACAAAAGGAAAAACAGCCTCAGCACCGCTAAGTTAAATGGATAATGGTCGGCAAACACGGCTGCCTCCCATGTTTTTGGTTGTCAACAGTCTATTTGGCTCATCTAGATGTGGCTATTTGGATCATCTAGAAAACCGTACGGGTAGCCGGGACGAAAAAATAAAAACCGACCAGAGTGGAGTCTGCATTTATGAACGGGATAATTCGAGCCTTGAGGAAATTAGACGCCGTTGGCTAGAGTCCTTTGTTTTGGAATTTGTTGTGATGCGTAAATTCTTCCACGTCTCGACGGACTCTGAGGTATTTGCTTGCCCCTACAGGGTAGCCTAAACGGCACGTGTACGCGATTTTGAGGTAGTCGGGAACGCCTAAAAGCTTTTTTATCTCGCCTTCCACGGGCGGAGCTGAAAAAGCGCTGAGGATTTGAAGCCCAATGCCCAGCGACTGCGCCGTCAGCCACATGTTTTGCATGAGACAGCCCAGACTGATGAAGCCTAAAACGTCTCCATGTGAAGCTGGCGCCCTCTTTCGGGAATCGTAAAAGACAAATAGCAATGTTGGGCTTCCCCGGATTGACTGTGATATTGGCATTGGCGAGGCGTTCTTTACGGCGTCGCTTATTTTCGCTGGGTCAACCCAATCTGGCGGAAACATCGCAGCTAAAATTCCTGTTTTCTTCTTCATCAACTCGTCTCTTGAGAATGAGAGTTGCTCGCAGTTTTCACGCAGGAACTCCTCGGAAATATGCGATTTGACGGCTCCAATCTTATCCAAAACGGCGGGGTCATCAACAACTGCGATTTCGAAGTTCTGCATGTTATGCGCTGTAGGCGTCCATTTTGCAGCTTCAAGAATCTGCAGCAAGTCCTCTTTCGGTATGGAACGGCTCTTGTCAAAGGGCACCCGCGCAGACTGCCTTTCCCGAATAATCTTCAGTATTTCACTCATGCTTAACCCTCACTCACTTTAAGGACTGCTCGGAAATGAACTTTCGCCGTCATCATCTTCTCAAAGGCAGTGGCGGCTTGCTCAAGCGAAAACACCTCAACCATAGGAACAACATGCATGAGAACGCTAAAGTTCAACGTGTCAGATGCGTTACCTCCGACCCATCCGCTTACAGACCGCACAGCACGCATCAACTCAATAGGCGAAATCTGCAGCGGCTCATTGACAAAAGTGATAATTATCAACTGCCCACCCCGTGCCAAGCCGCTGACAAGTTCAGAGATGGCTTTGCTGTTTGGCGCAGTGCAAAAAATGACTTTTGCCCCGCCCATCTTCATCAGCTCCTGCGCTGCATTCTGCTTACTGGAATCAATGTAGATTTGAGCCCCAAGCTGACGCGCCAACGCCTCTTTTTCTTCGCCTCGGGAAATCGCTGCAACTCTAAAGCCAAGCTTCGCCGCAAACTGGATTCCCAAATGCCCAAGACCGCCTAATCCTTGGATTGCGATTAAGTCGCCCCCTTTGGCTATGCTGCTCTTCATTGCGCCAAGTGTGGTTGCGCCAGCACAAAGAAGGGGAGCAGCCTCCACCGAAGTAAGTTCAGGTGGGATTTGAGTAAGAACTTCCATGCGGGCAACCATGTACTCGGCGTATCCGCCGTCGTTTGAGATTCCGGTCGCTAACGGACTCTCGCAAGCCCAGAAATCACCCTTCAAACATGACCTGCAACGCATGCAGTGTCCGCCACGCCAGCCAACACCGACTCGTTGCCCAATCTTCCAATAGTGGGATTCAGAACCCAATTTGACAATGGTCCCGACGACTTCGTGACCCGGAGTCCTGGGGTATGACAAACCAGGAAAATAGCCTTCTTTAACGATAGCGTCTCCGTGGCAAACGCCGCAGGCATGCACTTTAAGAAGAACCTCATGTTCGCCAGGCTCAGGAATCTCTTTTTGAACTAACTGGAAATCTCCTCCACGAGCGCTAACTTGAACAGCTTTCATCAACGCCATAAAACTTCGCCTTCTGTTTTACCATTCGATAAGATATAAATTTTGTTGACTCAAAAATGCGCCCGTTTTACGTGGCTTTTGTTTGTTAGTCATGGATTAGAACAACTTCGCCGGGTGCAAGCCAAATGTCACCGTAAAACTCTAAAACGCGTGAACCGAAAAGCTTGCAAAGCTCAACAAAACCGATTCTTCGAAAACCATTCTGTTTCAAAACACGCAAAGCAGCGACGTTTCGTCCCTGTGTAGAAGCAAAAACTGCTTTAGCCCCTCCATGCTTAAGACGCCGTAAACCCTCAGTCGTAAGCGCGTTTGCCACACCTTTTCGACGAAACTTCGGATGCACTGCTATCCAAAGAATACAACCGAACTTTTTGCCGCCTACTCTAAAATCTATAAGCTTCGCGAACCCCACCACAGAACCTTGTTCCTCGCACACAAGCACCTGCCCATCCTGCCGCACACTCCGCAATGCAAAAAAACCCATAAACGCAGAAAACGACAAATCAATGATTTCCTTAACCCTCACCGCATCAGATGGCAGCATAAGCCTTACCTCACATTCAGAAGACACAAACCTCACCTCTTGGGCACCTAACTACAAATAAACTCAACGTAAAAACTTTTTTAGTTCTAGATGGGTGCGATTGGAGGCGGTGTGCTGGGGGTTGAAAGCGGCTGTTCGTCAGGTTTTTTGTGGGAGAAAATTAGGCTTGTTGACCGTACGATTTGCGGTACACCTGCCAAGTCTTCAAAGATTAATAGACCTCGAGCCAGTAGAGCGAACACGCCTGCTATGGGAGCAGCCACACCGAGGAGCCCGAGGATTCCGACTATCCCGAATTCCTGCACGCCTATGCCTGCTGGAGTAATCGGTATGAAAGCGAGGGCAGTTACCAATGGGTGGATCAAGAAGAAACGCTAGCCACCACCATGGCGTTAACTGTGAGATTCCTAATGCGTAACCTAAGAACCACCATTCAAAACCTTTTATGACCCAGCATGCGCTGGTCAAAGCAACTATTTCCGGGATAGCTTTGCTTGTGCTGCTTGAGCTTTCTTTGTATTCTTCAAGCTTTCCTAGTAAGCCACCTGTGAACCTTTTTAGAAGTTTAGAATTTGCGATTTTGTCAAATATTGAGATTGCTCGTTTGGACCATGTGAAGGCTGCGAGAAGAATGGCTCCTGTCATCATTAGGCTTATTCCGAGTATTGCCGCGAGAAAGCCAATGTTTACTCCAAGAAGGTTTACGTGGTGAAACACGGTATCCCATGTTGCGGGCGGTGCTACGCCTACGAGGAAAATTACGGCGCCTATACCGCCTACTACTTTAATTAGAAACTCGAATGTTTGGATGCCGAGGACGCTTGAGAGGCTTTTTGATGTTGGTACATCTTGGTCTCGCAAGTATACTGGTGTGAGAATGTAGCCTGAGCGTCCTGGTGTGACGTCGCTTGTCAGCATGCCCGCATATTGGGCGAGGAGTGTTTTTCCAAATGAGGTTTTGACTCCGTTTTTGGCAAGGACACGTCTTAGCCTTACGGTGAAGAGAAGGTTGATTCCGAAATACATCAGAAAAGCAAGGGCTAAGAACTCAACTTTTATTGTGAGTATGGTGTTGTAGATGTAGTCTACGCCTTTGAGAATTGTCATTTCGCCCGGGTGATAGCTAGCGGGGACGGTTGTGCCGACGTACCACAGCAATGCTACCAAAATGGCAATCATAAAGGCTGCTTGAAGAGAAATCCTTAGGATTCGGCTTTTCTGCATTGATTTTTTAGGCGCTGATTCGTTGGTTGTCAATATGCCATTTAGCATCCGTTTTGATTGTTAAATGTCTTGCGGGAAAAAACCTAAAAACCCAAAGAAAAAACACATAGCAGAAACACACGTCAGGGTCTGACGCATTCAGCCTTAGGACGGTAAGGTCGCTTGGTTGTTCTCCTGCGCCTGTGATATTCGCATTCTTCTACCCTTGTAAGCATCCAGCCTTCATCTTGGTAGACGCAGCCGCAAGGCAACTTTACAGATTTCCCTCCGCCATTTTGCCCCTTGCCGTCGTCGGCCTCAGTCATGGTTTTCAGCACCTTGACCTTGGATTATGACAATAAGATAATTTAACTTAACCACTGAAAACCACAAAAAATCTACATCCAATCATGCCGCATATTTCCTCGCTATTGCACCTTAATCCAAGCTTAATCCAAGCTCTAAAACAAAAAATAAACCTGAAAACACGTTTAACTGAATGGGAGGGGTACCCCATCTTTACGTCAAAAAACCAAGGTAACGATGGATTCAGCGACCGAGGGGGGAGGGGGTCTAGTATTTGTAACAAAAAACCAACACAAAAAACAACGTACACAAAAATCGCGAAACAAAAAACGCAAACAGCATAAAGTAAACAAAAAAGAAAAAAAGAAGGTTTTCTGGTTTTTAGACTGGCGTAGGTGCAGATGGGGGGTTGACGTAGGTTACGGGGGGCTGTTCGGTCAGGGGTTTAAGTCGGTAGAATGCGATAGCCATCAGTAGCACGGCAACCCACATGATGATTGCGCCTATCAAAATTATCGTTAAAGCGGCACCTATAATCAGCACCAAAGAGGCAGTTCCGAATAAGCCTTCGTTTGATTTTGTCGCGAGCGTTTTCAATGATTTTCTTGCAAAGAAAGCCCAAACTATCAGGAAAACATACAGAATCACAAGTGCCAGAAGCGCAACTTCTATGAATGGAATGAGCGGTTTGGTGTCCAAGTTCGAAGTGTTAGCAGTTTGGCCTGCAAGTGAAGAAATCGTGGACCAGCTGCCGTTCCAAGATGGATAAATCTGCTGGATAAAAGCTTTTAGCGCGTCCATGTTGATCAAAACGTCAGCGATCAACACAACCGCTGCTACGACAGCTCCAATTATGCCTGCGATAAATCCGTAAAGCGAGTTGTTGAATATGCCTTTATCTTGGTAAACATCTGCTAAACCATGCAAACCAATCAGAATAATAATTATTCCTACTAGTGACAGCACTCCTAAATAGGGTACGCCGAAGATTCCTAATGCCCCGATTAAAGTCAGAACTGCGCCGACTAAGCCTAAAGTTTTGCTTGATTCAAGAGTCATCGCTTTTTCCTCTGCTTTTTCTGGGTCGCTTTAAGGATAAAAGCTTTTTCATGCCTCAATTAGCCGTTTGCGCTAAAAACATGAATATGGAGCAAATCGGCGAATCCTTCTTTGAAATTTCAGCTAAGAAACCCGGATTAAACCGTTTTTCTTCTTAACTTCACAGACAATACCGCCGCCGACGCGACTAACACAGCGACCGCCACCAACGCAATGGCTGACAGTTCGGGAACGCTTGGTGTAGGAGTTGGAGAAACACTTGAAGTTGACGAGGTTGGATTCGAAGATACCGTGGGAGTGCCCGATGGCGAAGGCGAGGTTGAACTTGTGCTTGACGACACGACGACGTTGCCGTTGTTTACTGTTGCGCTTATGGGCACTGAGGTGTCGCCTGAACCTGGCGCAGCGTAACTAGCCAATTGCGGAGTGGCAGACGTAGATGATTTAAGTGTTAGGGCGGATTGTCCCGCTTTTGTCGCTGTAAAGGTCAGGGTGGCTACGGTTGCGGTTCCGCTGAAGGGTCCCGCTGGGTTCTCTGAAGTGGCTATGATGTTGTATGTGCCTATGGATTGGTCTGCCGTGTCCTGAACCACCAGCACAGGGGCGTTTAGGACTCCGTTAGCGACTCCCACAAACGACTGGTTGCTGACAAGCCTCAGCATAGTGGTGCTCCATGTCAACGAGATGTCTACAGCGTAGAGGTTTTGAACATTACTGATTTGGATGTGAACCGAAAAAGTCTGACCAACTCCGACGGCACTCTCCTGAGGAGTAACGCTCACTGCCGCAGTTTGAGCATTAGCCATCTGAATCGGCAAAACCGCAAATAGTGAAGCCACAAACAACAGAACAATTACGCAAGCCTTCCAATGATTAACCCGCATTATTTTTCGCCTTTGATTGTTCTACAAGGTTCACTATTTTATCCCTTCCTTTTTTAACCCTTCGTACCTTCCCCTCGCGCTCAAGCGCACCCAGAAGCTGGCTTGCTTTAGCCTTCGAAAACCTGCATTGCTCCACAATAGCAGACTGGTACACGCCGCCGCCGTTTGAGCGAAGAACACGCAGAACCTTCTCTTCCTCAGCTCTGAGGCAAACTCAAAGTCCGCAAATCCGCTGAAACCTTAAGTTTTTGACGCCGATTGACAACAAGAAACCATGCCGCACCAGCCGCTGCGGCGACCGCGATTACCGACACAAAACAGCACGTATGGCGACAGCTGGGCAGAATTCGACTTAGCCTCTCCCTGTGCTTCAAGCATGATATGCGGGGTTTCAGTTACAAAGAACTGTGTGCCAAGCCAGGTTAACGTCTGTGTGGCGGGGTCCTTTTGGTCTGGGGTGGGCGCAACCGATTGCAGGGTGTAGTTTGCTGGGTAGTTGATTTGCAGTTCGCCGTCTCCGTAGAGGTGGTTGAAGAAGCCTTGGACGGTGAAGACGTCTCCTGCTTCAAGCTGTGCGTGTTGGGTTTGGCTGAAGTTTAGCCAAATGAACGTGTACCCTGTACTTTTCGAGTTGCTTGATTGACTATATGTGCTCATCTGGAGTGAGTTATCGTCGAGGCTCATTTGCCGATTTGTTTGGGCTGCGGCGGCATTGATGAGTGTGGCGACTTTTTGCTCGAAGCCTCCCCATGTGTCGACGGTGCCGTTTATGCCTGATACTTGAGTTATGGTCCACGTGGCTGAGTTGTCGCTGTTAAGCTGGATTTTGTATTGGGTGTAAGTTTGAGCCTCTACTCTTCCAGAAAACACCGCTATCAAAATTAGCGCTATGGTTAGGAAGAGGGCTGATGCAGTCCGAAGCTTCATTTGAACCTGTATAGGCATTGTCTGCATTTATTATTTAAGGGTTGCAGAATGATACTTAGTTTTCTGAATCCTTATTGTTCTTTCTCCCCCGCCAAAAGACCTGTTCAGTATACCGTCGGAAATCATGCTACAAGGCTTAAGCCTCCAGGTGAGCTCGTGTGCGGCGATGAAAAGCGGTTGAGGGTTAAAAACATATAAAAAACATGAATAAACCTTTGTGAACCAAAATGAACAGTTACTGTGCCCATAACCCTAAAAGAGCCCAAGAAAGCCTTTTATTTCCCACCCGACAAGAGCTAAATTGCATAAAAGGTAGAGAAAAATGAAAAGCAAATTCGGAATAATTCTCATCGCAATCATCGCAGTCAGTTCACTAAGCTTGGTCGCAGGTGCATATGCAATGCCCTTTATGAGCTACACTACAGTTCCAACAACCTCCAGCACGGGACCCAACGCAATGAGCATTCTTCGAAACTCGGTACGCATGTACGGCTCCGTTCAAGAGTGGCAAACGACTCCGACACCGACCCCTGTCGTGGGCTCCATAAAAGTTATAGCACGAACCTCAGTCGGACCCAAGAACACCGTCCAAGGCTATGCAGCGTCAGCCATCTGGACAACCAATACAACACGGCCAATCGCGGCAGTTAGAACCCGAGAAAACTTCACCTACAGCTTCTACGCAGCTAGGCTGGTAAAAGGCAACTTTTCAGCTTTAGACTTAAACGGAAACGCCTTCTTCCTGAACGGCACCTGGAACGTTTGGAGTATTACTGAAACCTTCACGATTAAAACCAACAGTACCACTGGACGCATTATCTCAGTGAACAGCAACCAAAATGCGGTTCCGCTGGCAACCGACGCTTACGGAAATCTGACTGTGCCCTCTGGATGGAGCACTTTCACGCTTGCCATAAACGGCGTAGCCCCGTTAACTGGGAAAGTCGTTGCGGAAGTAACCCTTTCCGCCGTCTTTAACCCATTCATGCTGGGAACCGACAGCACCTCAACCACTGTGACACAAGCTGACCTCAAGAACATCGCAAACGCCTATGGGTCAATGCCGGGCTGGGGCAACTACAACATCAACATGGACTACTGCATGCACTACCAAATCGACATATGCAACCTAGCAACAGCAGCAGCAAACCTCAACGCAACCTAAAACCAAAACCATCTTTCTTTTCTTTTTTTAAGTTTTGTTAATTCATTCTTGGTACCTTGTTTTTAGAAGACAATTTCCTTTGGCGTGGTAATGTGGCTTTTTCTTATGCATTTTTGTGTTGGTTTTTGGTCACAAATAGTAGACCCCCTCCCCTCGGTCGCTGAATCCATCGTTACCTTGGTTTTTTGACGTAAAGATGGGGTACCCCTCTCGCACATGTGGTTTCTTGATGGGGCTTGTGGAGGGTTGGTTTTTCGGTTTAGGGCTCAAATCTGGCTTAGTTGTGAAAACTTGGCAGGCAGCCGTCAACATTTCTAAACTAACAGAATAAAAGACGGGTAGAGTAAACAACCAACATCAGTTACCTGCGTAAATTGCGCTTTCGATGCCTCAAATAGGCCACAACGGAAAGCACCCCGACTATAACAACCAAAACAGCTAACAAAGAAAATTCTAGAACCGCGGAAGTCGGTTGACTCGAACTTATTGAAAAATACGAGGTATCTACCGATGTTTTTTGATTTAATATGTTGTCATTATTGCCAAAGAGTTGCTGTTCGATTCCTATGCTTAGCTGATGCGCCCCTCTGGATAGTTGGGGCAGTTGAAATGACCAATCCAACGTGTAATTTGCTGAGTTTGTAGCATTCTGATTAAGAGTCCAAGGCAAGTATCCTTGATAGCTTCCGTCGATACTGTAATTTAAGGAGATTTCGTAATCTTTTGGGCCGATGAATGTGCCGCTACAGTTTATGATTTTGGAACTGTAGGTTGTGTTGACTGGCGAGTAAAGGGTAAGTCCAGAGGAGAAAGCAATGGGTCCACTTGAAGCTGCGTTAACTCTCACAGCAGGCAACATAACTAAAGACGAAATGAAAACAACTGTAAAAATAAATGCCAAAAGCTTGCTGCTAATCATAATTACTCTAGAATCGGGTTTCGATAAAAGGCTTCTCATGAAAGCGAAGAACGGACAATGATTCCGCCGTCTCTTGGTCGGCATACAACGTGAATACAACAAGCAGATAAACAAAAAAGAAAAGAAGATGTTTAGCTAAGTTTTCTTGTCTTGCCGCTTTTTTGCTGCCAATTCAATCATGCAAAGGGTCACAGCCACCGCTGCAGCCGCAACTAAAATGAGCGCTGCACTACTGAATTCAGGTACTGTCGGAGTTGACGTTTCAGAAGTTATCGGACTAGCGGTAGCAGATGCAGTTGGGCTTGGGCTTGATGTCGCAGATGCGGTTTTAACATAAACGTTTCCTGTTTGAACTGCGGTGAAACCGTTATTTGTAATTGTAAAGAAATCGTCTTGAGTTATGCCTAGCACGCTATATATGCCTTCGAAAGTGGTTGAGTTGCTTAAAGTCCATGTGCCAGAATGTCCACTAAATGATGCTGTGCCATTTTCATAAAGAATTATACTGTACCCTGTTCCGCTTGAAGTTTGTTCGACATACGTACCAGCCATGCTTGACATAGTAGGTGTTGCACTTGCGTTGGCTACTGACAAAGCAAAAACCGCAATCAACGTTAAGCATAGAAGCTTCCAAATTTTAACTTTCATTTTTATCCCTTAATGTTTCTTCGGTAGCACGCTATTAATACGTGCCCTAAATCGCTTGTTTGTTTCAAATATATATAAAAACCTTGCTAGAAAAGCCTGAAGCAGCCATATTGCGCGGCAAGTTAGATTAAATGAAAAGAAGCGGCAAATTGCTTAGTATTTTAGATGTTAAACCACGCTTTCTTTCTTCGTAAACCAAGGCTTTGTTGTGAAAAAACAGAGTCCTTAGGTTTGAGGAGGGTGCCCTTCGGGAAAAAAATATTTTCTAATCTTCTGCTTTCGCCTTGGCTTTAAAGTGAGGGCAGGCTGTTTCTGTGGGTTTTAACTTGGTGAAGTGAGCTATGTGCAGGTTCCGTTGTCGAAGTTTTGGCATTCTCCGTGTTTGTGTTTATAGAAATCCAGTTTTGGGGCGCTGTTTTGGAGCCGCCGCAAGGTTTCTCGAAGTGGACTTATTTTTTGCACCTTCTAACGTTAATTATCTGAAATGCGTGATTAAATTTAAAGGTGAACCCGTTATTGAGTGGGTTGACCGCGCTTTTTCAATGTTTAAATCTTACTGGATTGCTTGTAAGTGGCGGGGGATGATGTCGCCGTCCCAGTCTGATTGGGAAAGATGAAGATTGAAAATTGACAGACCCCAAAACCCCGCTCAGAAACGTCGAGGTTAACCCGTGATGCATTCATTTTTTATAATCCCCTTTGATATGTCTCTGTTTACTGGTGCACCTACGAAATGGCGAGAACGCGGAAGAGTGCTGTTCAGATTCGGTTTGAAATCTTAGAGTACCTCTTCTTCAATTCGAAACCCCAGCTGCGGACGGTGATTTGGCGAAAATCCACCAATGTTTCCTACGATGATTTCTTGAAGCATCTGGCGTTTCTTAAAGAGAAAAATCTGGTTAAGGAATCCGCAGATGGGAATTGCAGTTTGACTGATGATGGACGGAACCTGTATTTGGATTTGCGAAAGTCGCTTCCGTCTATTCTGTAGGATTCACCTGTGGTGCACTAGGTATAAAAACAAAAAAAACTGTGAATAGGTTGGAAATGAAAATGCCTGAAGAAACACGCGACGAGAAACTGTACCCAGTTAAGTCTCTGCATGACTTCCTCTTCGAGCTAGAAAAGGAATGGACGAAATTCCGCAACGGAACCCTAATCGGGCTTGGTTCATCGATGGTTTTGTTCATTGTTGTTCTTTTCTTGATTTTGAGGACGAGGCATTTTGGTTTAGGGTTGCCTGGGCTGATTCTGCTGATTATAGCTGCCGTCATCTTAGGGTACAGCATTTACGCGATGTATGCCCAGTACAGGTTCCTCAACAAGTGGGAGCGTCGAATAGGCTTGCTTGTCCATATGGAGGAGGAAATGATGGCTGAAAAACTGAATGAAATTGAAGCTGCCGAATCCAAACCCTAAATGTACATTTATGGTGCATACCCAAGGTGCGGCTCGCTTTTTAAAGACAACAACAAAATGTTCATTAAACAAGTTGGAGGTAAAAGAAAAATGAGTAAATTAACCAGAAAAAACAAAATCGCCATAGCCGCGATAGTAGCCATAGCTATTGTGCTGGCGGTAACTGTGCCGTATGTTAGCGCGCAAACCATCGCGAACACGGCGGCTTCAAACATAAGGACCCTTAACGCGAAAGGCGACATCTACCAGAAAATCGACAGCGACACAATAAAGTACTATCAAGCAAACCTGACGCTGACCGTTCAGCCGACATCGACGGCAGGCGCCGTCAAAAAATTTGATGTGACAGGCGGAACTTTGGTGACGGCAAACGGCGTCTCATACACCTTTGCAAGCGGAAACGGCGGAGTCCTAACGGGAAGACATGCGGTTCTGCTTCAGGCGCAAGGCACCGACGCAAACGGGCAGCCCGTGACGCTCAAGTTTGCGGGGCAATACTCGTACTCGTGGATTGCAGGCAAAGTGGCTTTGAAAATCGGTGCAAAGCTGCAGACAGCCGACGGCAACTATACTCTTCTAATGCTGGCACCCATCTAAGCCGACATTCCAAGAGCTTTCTTTCTTTTTTCAACCCCTTTTTACTTAATTTTCAAACTTGACGGCTGGCTGGATGCCCGATTCACAGCACATATATAACTTGGCGTTTCAGATACTAATTTAGGGATCGCCTAAACCCTTTCTAATTAGTGACCAGAGGACAATTGACGCCATGACCGAAACTAAGCCTGAAAAAGTAACTTTGAAGCTTCCTCTACGTATCGGCAGGCTTTTTGAGCTTGCGAACAACCTTTGGTGGAGTTGGCATGAGGAGGGGCGGCAGGTTTTTCGTTCGCTTGACTATGCGCTTTGGAGAACCAGCGGACACAACCCTGTGAAGCAGCTTCGCAGCATGCCCACTGAAAATTTGGAGGCGGCAAGCAGGGACCCAGCGTTTCTTGAGCTTTATGACACTGTGATGGCAAAGTTCGATGAAGAAATGACGAAGGGTCATGAGTGGTGCGGCGAAGTGAAGATGGATAAGCCCAAGGGGCAGATTGCCTATTTTTCTGCGGAGTACGCGATTCATTATTCTTTGCCGATTTACGCGGGCGGCTTAGGCGTGTTGGCAGGCGACATATGCAAGGAGTCTTCTGACCGTGGTTTGCCGCTGGTTGCCGTCGGATTCATGTATCCCCAAGGCTACTTCCGCCAACGCATGTCTCCCCAAGGCGACCAACAGGAAGAATACAGTCAGCTAAACTTTGACGACGCGCCAATTTCCCCTTGCTCTTGGCCCGACAGGTGCGGCCCGCTTATTCCAGTTCAACTTGCCGACCGATTAGTGTACCTTAAGGTTTGGCAGGTGAATGTTGGCCGAGTGAACCTGTACCTGATGGATACGAACGTGGAAGAAAACAACCCTGCCGACAGGATGCTTTCAGCGCGTCTCTACACCTCGGATCAGGAGGAACGTTTACGGCAACTAATCGTTTTAGGCGTCGGCGGAGCCCGAACGCTCAGGGAACTCCATGTTGAACCCGCAGTGTGGCACGCTAACGAGGACCACACCGCATTTATGATGCTTGAGCGGCTGCGACTGGAACGGGCGCAAGGAGCCTCCATAGAAGACGCCATAGAGAAAGTACGCAAATCCACGGTTTTCACCACTCACACGCCCGTCGCCGCTGGACACCACGTGTTTTCTTTCCAGCTTATGGACAGATACGCCCGCAGCCTTTGGGAACCCCTCGGAATCAACCGCGACATCTTTCTGCGGCTGGGACACTCAGACATGTCAGGGGCTGAGAGCTTCAACCTTACGGCTTTCGCTTTTCGTTTAGCTGGTCAAGCCAACGCGGTTTCCAAGCTGCATGGCAAGGTAACCCGACGCATGTGGCAGGAGCTTTGGCCTGACAAAAAAGAAGACGAAATCCCAATCAAAGCTGTAACCAACGGAGTGCATCTTCCCACGTGGCAATCCCCAGAAGTCACGGAGCTATGCCAAAAATACATTGATTTCCAATGGCTTCACGACCAAGACAACAAGGAATACTGGACTTGCCTCGACGACATACCTGATGAAGAAATGTGGCAGAGCCGCCAGAACCTGAAGAGAGCGTCTGATTACGACGATTCAGGATAGAGCGCAGCAACGTTGGACACAAGACCAAGTTACGACGCAGCAGGTAATCGCCATGGGTTCCCTACTTGACCCCTACGCTTTAACCATCGCTTTTGTGCGCCGATTCACCCAGTACAAGACGTCCCTACCTGATTCTGTCAAATCCAGAACGGCTCAAACGCATCATAACCAACCCCGAGATGCCTGTGCAACTGATTTTTGCTGGAAAATCCCACCCGGCTGACTTCCAGTCAAAACAGCTTCTTAAACAGGTGTACGGTGCGGCGTTGGATAGGGGTTTTCAGGGACGAATTGCTTTCGTGGAAGACTATGACCTTAACGTTGCCCGTGAATTGGTCCGCGGCGTCGACATTTGGCTCAACAACCCAAGAAGGCTGCAGGAAGCATGTGGGACAAGCGGGATGAAGGCTTCGATGAATGGGGTTCTTAACTTAAGTGTCCGCGACGGCTGGTGGGATGAAGCCTACAACGGCAAGAACGGGTGGGCAATAGGCGACATGCAGCTGGATAATCCTGAGGATGAAGACAGAAAAGACGCTGAATCCCTCTATAGCCAACTGGAAAACCAGATTGTTCCGCTTTACTATGAACGCGACCGCAAAGGTATACCGCGTAGGTGGATGCAGATGGTTAAGGAAGCCATCAGAACCGTTACGCCTAACTTCAACGCCTGTCGAATGATGGAGGAATATAATTCGCAGATGTACTTGCCTGCCGCCGGACAGCAAGCAACAAGCATCAATCCGGCTGAGGTGGCACATGTTGGAGAAACAAAATAATTTAGCTCAATTGTACTTTGACTTAGCCGACTCGTTGATGATTGCAATCAGCAAAGACGAGCTAATCACCGACATAAACGGCAAAGCATCTGAAATCCTTGGTTACTCAAGGATAGAAGTCAAGGGGAAAAATTGGTTCGACACTTTTGTTCCCGAAAAAGACAGGGAAACGGCTCGACGCGTCTTCCGCGACATGCTAAGAGGCTCACTGCGCCACGTTCACACCAAACACCCAATAATCACCCGTGAGGGCAAGCAGCGCACATTTGATTTCCACAATGTGCTTGTCAGCGACAAAGAAGGCAACACGGTGGGGGTGCTTGCATCGGGAAGTGACGTTGGCGAAGGCACAGTTTCCAAAGAGGTTGAGAATCGGCTTCAAGCCGCCTTGGACTTCATGATTGAAGGATGCCAAATCATCGATTTCGACTGGCGCTACCTATACGTTAACGAGGCAGCGGCGAAGCAGGGACGAAAGACAAAGCAGGAGCTGCTCGGTTACACGATGATGCAGGTTTACCCCGACATCGACAAAACAAAAATGTTCGGCAATCTTCGGGGCTGCATGGCAAACCGCGTTCCACTTCAGATGGACAACGAATTCACGTTTGCAGACGGCGCCAAAGCATGGTTTGAGCTTCATATGGAACCTGTGCCCGAGGGAGTCTTGATTTTATCGATCGACATCACCAAAAACAAGCAGATCGAGGCTGAACTTAACGCTTACAGAAGTAGGCTGGAGCATGTGGTGGCGCAGCGGACAGCAGAGTGCGCCCAGACAAACGAGGAGTTGACAAGGAAAAATCAGCAGGCACGGAAAACGGAAGAAGCCTTAAATCTGAGGGCAACAATTTTGGACAGCGCGAAAGAAGCGATTTTTCTCGCGAACACAAAAGGCGACTTCGTTTACGCCAACGGCGCAGCTCAGGAAGCCTACGGGTACAGCCTTGATGAATTCCTCAACATGAACATTCGCGTGCTAATGCCTGCTAAAGACGCATCTTCGCTCGATGGGCTTCTAAAGCATATCGTGGAGAAGAAAGACGCAAGCCTTGAAATGGTGCACTTGCGGAAAGGCGGCGCAGAGATGCCTGTGAAAGTTTACGCCAATTTGGTGAAAACTGTACATGGGCAATTCATCGTTTTTGTAATACGAAGACTTTTCCGCCGATGAGAAATCGCAGAAATGATTCGGCGCGGTTTTTTCTGCGCGTAAACTTATAGTTGAGCGACTAAAGCCTGAAAGCGCCAAGCGCAAGGCAGGGTGTTCTTTGCGGAGAACAGTTTGTTCTTTAGGGAGAGTAATATTTCACCGTATCCCATTTAAGCTTGGATAAGTCAAGTGGGATGCGGAGAAAATGAAGAGAGAAATCATCAAAACCTTGGCGTTAATCGCAATTTTGGTCGCTGTTGCAGGTATGACGACCATGCATTAAAGTGGGCAGAGCCGCACAGACTTTGACCGTTCCCGACCAGTACCCAACTATAGGTGCAGCCGTCAACGCAGCCTCCGCAGGCGACACAATCTTCGTCGAAAGCGGGGTTTACCGTGAAAACGTGCAAATCACCAAGCCTTTGACGCTTGAGGGGCAAAGCAGCGCCAACACAACCATAATTGGGAAGCGGCGGCTCACCCCCAGAGGCGGTGCTGATTTTAGCGGCAGATAACGTGAAAGTTTCAGGCTTCACTGTTGAAAGCCTCAACTACACGACAACCACCATGTATGCGTACGGCATCTGGGTTGACGCTGACAACTGCACAATCGATAGCAACATGATCGTGCACACTTACACAGGCATCTTCTGCTCCACCCAAGCCCACACAACCATAACAGGCAACACCGTGAAGGCAAGCCTCAAAAACGGAATCTGCTTCTACGGCGGCAGCCAAAACGTCATAGCCGACAACACAGTCATTGGAAACGCGGTTTCAGGCGTCGAAGTGGCAGGCTACTCGAACACAATTATAAACAACGACGTTGAAGGCAACGGTCGAGGAGTTGGTTTAGGCGCCTGCAACTCCGTGGTTTTCGGCAACAACCTTCAATCTAACACGGAGTCAGGCATCTTTCTCGCAGGCTCCAAGAACATCATTTCCGAAAATAACATCGGAGGCAACAAGTACGGCGTCTTCGTAACCACGCAGCTGTTTGCCCCGTTAGAAAACAGATTGTACAGCAACAACTTTGTGAATAACCGCTTTAACGCGTTTGACAACTCTTCAGCCTTGACGGAGATTTGGGACAACGGGAAATCCAGCGGGAACTTCTGGAGCGACTACCTCACAAAGTACCCTGACGCTGCTCAGCAGGGTTCATCAGGCATCGGAAACATAGCTTACGTGATAAACTCAGCAAACAAAGATAATTACCCGCTTATGTCCCAGTTTAACATGGCGAACCTGGGCAACCCTCCCTCCGCAATCGCGGCGGGAACAGCAAAGCCCGACAGCGTCGTCGCTTCCTGGTCGTTTGATACGGTTGAGGCGAGCCTTGTTTCGCCTGACTCCACGGGCAACAACCCAGCAATCTTAGGGTCAGAAACACCCGTTTACAATAATACACCTTCGCTGGTTCAAGGCAAACTGGGTATGGCGTTGAACTTCACGGGAAACGTCTTCGCAACAGTGTTGCCTTCGCAGAGTCTTCTAACCCCTAACGAAGTGACAATTGACGCCTGGGTAAACGTGCAATCAATCAAAGCGGGCGTAGCGTACAACAACATCTACATCGAAGCCGTCAGAACCACCGCAGCCCTGCCCACCAGAATCCTGGGGCTCGCCGTTAACGGTCAAACCCCAGAAAACTCAAGCAGTCCCCAAGTTGGAGCGCTCCGCGGCTACGTCGTTACACCCAGCGGCTTAAACGAAATTGACACCGTAGCTGTGCTTCCGAACGACACATGGGTCCACGTGGTTTTCACCCGCAGCACAACCACTGGAATGCACATTTACATCAACGGCAAAGAACAAGCAGTAACCGTCGCCTGCGGAACGGCAAACCCAACTGGACCTGTCCCGAACCCAACAGACATCTACATCGGGCACGACTCAAAAACCGAAATTGAAAACCTACAAATCAGCAACACCGCAACCCAGCAAACACCGCCTCTGTGGATGCAATGGTGGCTTTGGGCAATCGTAATCGCTGCGGCTCTGGCAGGCGGCTTAATACTCTCAGTTAAACGCTTGAAAACGACGTCTTAAATTGACGAATTAATATTCAAATCTTTTTTTTCCCAAAAATGTAGAGTTACGAAGATAGTTTGCCGATTGTTACTTGCACGTTTTGTGTTTCTCCGTCTGCGCATTACTGAGAAGCTGACGCTTTGCCCTGGCAACGTGTTTCGTTCAAGGTAGGAGAGAAGAGAATCGGTGTTGGTTATTGGTGTTCCGTTGATGCCTACGATGATGTCGCCGCCGACCATGTAGTTTTGTCCCAGAATCGACACTTGGGATGTGCCGCCTTTTAGGCCATTTTGGGCGGATACGGTTTCAACAAGATAGCCGTAGGTTGTGTCGGTGTGCATAGCTTGGGCAAGCTGATAGGTCATGTCTGTTCCTTGTGTGTCGATTGAAGGATGATTACTGTAGGTGCCTGTTGACACAATTGTGCTTAGTTCACGGATTATGGTTGCGGATGGAATAGCGAAGCCTAAGCCGTTTGAGTTGCTGACAGCCGCAGTGGTTATGCCAACAACTTCGCCCGCGTAGTCAAGGAGAGGTCCGCCCGAGTTGCCAGGGTTGATTGCGGTGCTTGTCTGGATGGTGTCTGGGATTGTTGGACCCGCGCTGCCGTCAGGTTCAGTTTCTTGGAGGGTTCGCTCAAGCGAGCTGATGACGCCTGTTGTCAAGGTGCCTTGTAATCCGTAGGGTGAGCCGACTGCGACGACGGGTTGACCAACCTGCAAGCCGTTGGAGCTGACAAGGGTTAACGGGGTTAAGCCGCTTGGCATCGGGTTGATGGTGAGGACTGCGATGTCGGCTTGGGGGTCTGAGCCTATCGCGGTGCCGGGGTAGGTTGCTCCGTTGGCGAAGGTTACGGTGATGTTGATGGCGCCGTTAACGACATGGTTGTTTGTGGCTATGACGAGTTGGTTGTTGACTGCGGTTATGAAGCCTGAGCCTTGCTGTTGGGAGTAAACCTCGCCGAAAAGGGTCTGGCTCAATACAATGTCTTGTATGACGACGACTGACGATTTTACTTGGGAGTAGAGTGTTGATAATGACGCGTTGTCGCCGATTATGTAGGTGGCGTTTGGGTAAGTGTTGTAAGTGTTCCCCGAGGAATGCGAGGCCAACTGGTTTTCAACGCTGTTTAGTTTGCTGTTGAAAGAGGAGTAGCTAATAGCGTACCCGACTAAGCTGCCTGCAACCAAACAAACCAGCATGAGGGTGACGATAACTACCGCTGAAAAACGTCTTTTTTTAGGTTGCCGCGGGGTTTCACGGGGCTGCTCAGGAGGTTGCTGTCCTGGAGGCGGCATAGGGGGAATCTGGGGAATTTGCGGGATTGAAGGGGTTTCCATAAAGGACACGTCTCAACAGGGAAAAATTAAAGGGTTGTGTTTGGCGGTGGGTCTTCGGTCAGAATGCTTCGTCACTTGAGTAGATTGGTTTCTGGCAGCTGGGACATTTATCATCGCTTAATTTAATTGCCGCTCCACAAGCGGGGCATACAAGTTTCTTTTTCATCGCGTGCATTCCCTGTTTTTCCTTAATTATTTTTCCGTCTTTTAGCAGCAACATTCTTTCGGTGTGATGCGCGGCTTCGCCGTCATGGGTAACCATGATTATGGTTGTGCCTTGCGACACGTTGAGGTTTGCCAGCAGCTTTATGATGCCCTGTTTGTTTTGGCTATCCAAGTTTCCTGTCGGCTCGTCAGCTAAGATTATGGCGGGGTCGTTGGCTAACGCTCGGGCTATAGCCACGCGTTGCTGTTCACCTGCGCTGAGGCGACTTGGACGATGTTCTTCTCTTCCTGAGAGGCCAACCATTGCCAGCAGTTCGCTTGCTTTTTTCTTCCGGTCAGCTTTAGACTTGATTTTGCCTTCCATCGGTAACTCTACGTTTTCTCTTGCGTTAAGATAGGGCAGAAGATTGAATGTTTGGAACACGAAGCCCATTTTGTCTCGTCTAATCTTGAAGAGACTGTTTTCTGGCATATCGGTAACATCTACGCCGTCTAGGACAATTTTGCCGTTGGTTGGTTTGTCTATGCAGCCTATAACGTTTAACAGTGTGGTTTTGCCGCTGCCGGATGGTCCCATGATTGCGATGAATTCTCCTTGATTCACTGTCAGGTTCAAGTTTGACAAAGCGGGGACTGGCCGTTTGCCAAGCATGTAGGTTTTGCCGAGCTTTTCTAGTTGCAGTACAGGTTTACTCATACTTCATCGCCTCTGCTGGTTTAATCTTAGATGCTCTCCACGCTGGATACAGGCTGCCTAACGCGCCAAGCGCAACAGCCGCCCCGAATGCTATGCCGATTATTTCGGGGCTTACAGTTACCGAAGCAGTTAATGACGAGCTAACCCTTGTGATTGTTGCGCCCGCTGCACCTGTAGATAAACTTCCAAATGGGTTCATCGGAACTAACAATGCCGCCAAACTTGGCGCAACCAAGACCCCGATTGCTATGCCGACGACGCCCGCTATTACGCTTAAGATTATGCCTTCGATTAGGAATTGGCTCATGACTGTGCTGTTGCTGAAGCCGATTGCTTTGAGGGTGCCAATTTCCCGTGTCCTTTCCCGAACCGTGTACAGCATGACGAAGAGGACTATGAGGCTGGTTGCTATGACGACTATGACGATTTCCTCTAACGCCATCTGGTTAGACGAGTTAAGTGCATCTACGGCGCTCTGCTCTACAGTAGTGGAGTTAGATTGGCTTGTTTCAAGCCGCGCTCCAAGAGGTTGGCTGGCGGATAGTTCAGGGTGAGCAGAAGTTATCGAGGTGCTTACTTGGCTTACCAAATCGGGGTTTTGAGCATAAACGATTAAGCTGGTTACGTTTCCTTGATTGCCAGTTATTGTTTGGGCGTCGGAGAGGCTCATGTAGAGCACTTTAGGATCTAAGTTGCCCATAGTGGAGAGGGAAGAGGAGCCATGGATGCCGACTACTTGGAAGTTTTCGCCTAAAATGCTGACAGTTTGACCCACAGTTACGCCAAAGTATGCGGCGTCGCTTTCGCTGAGCACCACAACGCCGCTTTCGCCGACTTGCAAGTTTTGTCCAGAAGTGATGTTTGTCGGCAGCATTGCATAGGTATCGACGAAGTCCGTGGTTAAGGGGATGCCTTCAATGACATAAGTGGGAACCGACTCCGTAAATGTCTGATCGCCGAATGGGGCTTGAACTGTTTCGTTGTGACTGCCCTCGTTGACTTGCAGTTCAGGCTCGACAGCTGCAACACCGCTAATACTGCTAATGTCACTGTATAAACTCTGGTTCATGATTGACGGCTGACCAGCACCAAATTGCCTAAAAAAGACAGCTCCGCCTCCTCCGCCGCCGCCCGTGAAGCCGCTGCCGCCTTGACCGTATCCACCGTAGCCGCCTGTACGGGTGGTTCCGCTGCCCGGGTTAAAACCGTAGCCCGACATGCCTGATGCCAAAGTGACGTCGATTTGGGACAACGTCTGGTTTATTGTTTGACCGGTTTGGTTTATGGCGCCGCTGAGACCTGATGTCACGTTACTAGCGGTTTGCTGGTTCGCCAAAACACCGGCTGGTATAGTGACCAAGATTGCCATTGAAAAACCTAATGCAATAATTACGAGCAAGGCTCGAATTTTTCGTCTTGAAATATTTCTAAGTGCTCTATTAAATGTTCCCAAGGGATTCACCTTTCAATTATCATCATAAGGCAGTCAGAAGGAGAACGAAGGGGTATTTTTTGGGCAGTTAATTGGGCTTCTGGCCTTTGTGTTCGATTCTCTTTTCTGACTGCCTTTCCCAGAATACGACTTGACAGTATTAAACAATTTGTCAGAATATCACCCAAATCTCACCCAATTCTCGTTTTTGATTGAAAACAAAGACGATATTTGATATGTAGAAAAGTTTTTTGAATCATTCTGTTTTATGCGATTTAATAAAATATTTTGAACTAACAATGCTCCCTTGATGGATGAGACTCAAAAAAAAATGAGAAAAATTTTGTTTTGGCTTCTGTCTTAGGTTGGGTTGTCGTTGACTGTTGTTGTTACTATCTTGGTCACTTTGTCTGTTGCGATGTTAACTACTACAAGGGCATGTCCGTTTGTGCCTTGCAGAATCACGTTTGCGCTGGTTGCCTGAGTTACAATGTTGCCGTTTCCGTCGAGTGTCGTTGTTATTTGGGGTCTGATTGAAGTTACATTCCAACCTTGACTGGACAATGCTTGAACGTCCGTGCTGCTGTTCAATATGCTAGTCACGTTCTGTGTGTAGGCTGAGCTTATTTGAATCTGGCCATATCTCTGTGCTGTTCCGTTGACGAAGTTTTCTCCGAATCCGCCGTCGAAGCCGCCAAATCCGCCGCATCCCTGGAATCCGTCGCCCATTCCTCTCGGGCCTCCGAATCCCATGTGCCAATTGTTAAAGCCGTTATCGTTTGTGGCGTTTATTGACGAAATCTCAGGCTGTGCCGACTGTAGGTCTAAGCCAGGGGTATCAGCTTTTGCCATTGCCTGCGTTGCAAGCACCATCACGGTGCCGAAGGCTGCTGCAACAACAATGGAAATTAACGCTAAAACCTTAATTTTTCTGTCCATGGTTTTCGTTTTCACCTCCTGTCACCAAAAAGACAGGACAGTTGTAAATTATTAAGGGGTTTTTCTAAATCTAGCCCAGATTTAGACCCAATTTTAACCTAATGAAAAAATCATTTGGGTCTTAAAAGACAGGTTTATTACTTGATTACGATTTAAGTTTCAAGAATCTCTTCCGTTGGGAGCCCTTTAATGTCTGTGAATGCTCGCTCGCTAAAATACTTGCTAGGATGGCTTATCGCAGGGACGCGAGGCGGTCCTACCCGGGCGAAAATAATTGTGTCGCTCAGGGAAACCCCGCAGAACGCAAATCAGCTGGCTATTGGATTAAAGATGGATTATAAGACGATGCGGCATCACCTTGACGTTTTAGAGAAAAACAAGATGATCACTTCAGTCGGCGACAGGTACGGCGCCACGTACTTTTTGTCTCAAGTATTGGAAGACAACTACGTGATGTTTGAGGAGATTACGAAGAGAATCGGGAAAAAGTAGAAAAAGGGGAAACAGGAACATGGAAAAACAAATGAGCAGAAGATTAAAACTTGGGTTGATAGTCGTCATCTTGACGATTGTCGCCGTAATTGCAACAGTTTGGGCGCTATTCTTCATTCAACAGCACCTTGACTTCTTCGAAAGACGAGTCGCCACGCCAGGCTTCGTTGCAGGCGACTTCGAGCTTTTCTACCTAGTAAACACAATAATCTCCACAATCAACGTCGCCATGCTAGTTTTCCTAATAGTAATTTACCTTAACATTTACGTAAAAACCCGTTCACCATTCACTATAGGATTGGTGATTTTCGCGTTTGTTTTCCTTGTCAGGGAAGTACTATCAAATCCGTTTGTGACTGCAATATACGGCTTCAGAGCATACGGGCTGGGACCATTCGCGTTTCTTCCCGGCTTATTCGAATTCGTCGCCTTAACCGTGTTATTGTACCTTAGCGTGAAATACTGAAAACCCTGCGGCATAAGCATCCTCGCATATTCACGGCGCAGAAAGCATCTTTGAGGCTACTTAGGGTCAAATGTGGAAAAAATTATTAATCAGTCGCGCACAGATGATACAGAAAACGGGAAGATAACTATGAGTCAAGACAGTAGCTCAAATTCTTTACCTTTGCCGCCTCCGCCGTCAGCGGGTAAAATGAACATGAAAGTTGTTGCTTTGGCGGCGGTCTGTATTATTCTTGCGGCTAGCTTGGTCGGTGTGTTTGCGGTTTATCAGCCGACTAGTCTGCAAGCGCAGATAAAAGACAAAAATAACCAAATAACCGATTTAAATGCCCAAGTGACGAATCTTACAAGCCAATTAGCCTCAGCGAACGACGCCAAAACAACGCTTCAAGACCAGAATTCGGTACTTACAACTGAGGTGCAGAATCTGACTGATCAAGTGAATTTGGCTCAAGGCATTTTGGATTTGCAGTCATCTGAAGCACTGGTAACCTCAACCTCGGTCAATACAGCAAACTACACTGACGTTTTCAGCAACACAGTTCCCTACGCTGGATATGTCGTGGTTCAAGCATCCTCAAACTCAACCGCAACCTACGTCCAGACAATCTACAGCGTCTTTGGCGTCACCTACAACGAGAATGTAACGGTTGGAAAATCAGGAACCGCGGCGTTTCCAGTTTTGCCGACAACTGTGGAAATAAGAGTCGGAACCACTGACAGGCTTGTAGACGGCGTAACCGTAACCATCACCTACTATTACTAGTCGCTTTTTGACTATTATCCACCGCCATTCTTTTTTAATTCACGATTTAACTCCACCATGGTAAAGCCTTAGGTTTAGACTACCCGAAAAAACATTCGTCAAAATAGCTCAGATGCAAAAACCCCGAAAACAACGGCTAATCTAACCAAGTTTTTTTAACTCACACACATTGTTTAACATGGAGAAACCTGCGGTCGATGGATCCTAAACAAAAAAAACTCTTAACAGTCATCCTCATAGCGGTGTCCCTGAACATATTCACTTTTCTCCTTGCCTACCCCGAAGCATTCCAACTGCCCAAAAACTCAACCTACGCAAGAGACTTTTCAGCTTACTACATTGGAGAATGGCGCCTATTCCATAACCCGACACAAATCTATTACGGCGGACTCATCCGAAGGGACTTCACGATTCTGCCCAGACCACAAACCTTCAAGTACACGCCGTCATTTTTGCTTCTTTTCGCGCCTTTCCTCTCACTCAACTACGCAAATGCGCTCGCCGCCTTCGACTTACTGCAGTTCGCGGTAATTGCAGCTTTAGCTTTCTGCGTCTACAAACTCGTCAAAAACAAAAATCTCACACTCGCCTCAATCGCCTCAGTCATCGTCATAATAGATCCGCTTCCTGCACTTTCTTTCACCCGAACAAACCTCAACCTTCTGTCGATCCGTGTGGCTAGCCTAAACGCGCAATCTTTTTCGCCCAGCTACTTCCTTGGATACTTGTTAGGAAACGCACATGTTCTCCAAACAACCATGCTTGTCGCCGCCTTGTACTTTGGGTACGCCAAAAAACCGTGGCTTTCAGCTCTGCTGTTCACCTTCGGCGCCTTCGACCCCAGAGCCGCCTTGCTTGCTGTCCCTCTGCTGGTTTGGTACAACAGGGGAGCGTTAAAAAGATTCGTAGCGGGAACTGCCATTTTTCTCACAGCTTCAAACCTGCCTTTCTTCTTCTATCACGGCATTGGATTCAATTTCTTGCATGCAGAACTAAGCGGCGACATTCCCTTCCAAATGTACGCCTACGATTGGATTCCGGTCTACGCCGTCGCAGTGCTGACAATAGTTGAAGTGATAAATATAATTGGCAGCCGAGAATGGCATCTGAAGCCCTCATTTGCACGCAAAATGAAAACGACGGAAAATTCCAAGCCGAAGCTTAACAGCCCGCTGCCAGAACCACCCGCATAGGTCGAAAGTTTTGCTTTGCGTGGGGAACGTGTTTTTGGGTTATTCTTTTCGTATTACTTCGAAGTTGTGTGGGTCACCTTTCAGCAAGCCGACAAGATGGACGAAGGTGTTTAGCGTCACGGTCACGTAGCTTAATGCGGCGCCGATTAGTCCCTGTTTCCACCCCATGGCTGTTCCAATGATGTAGGCTCTCATTCCAAGCCAAATGAAAAGTGTAGCAATGATTAACGGCATAACCGGCGCAGGAACCTTAAGTATTCCCAAATAGTTTAGCGGCAGCCCAAGCATCCCGATAAAGTAAAGCCACAGCCCAGAAAAACCTAAAACCCCTAGCCTCAGCCTGTTTGACAGGGGCAGCATCTTCTCTCTTATCAGAGTCCATTGCCCCCAAAGCCATCTGCGCCTCTGCTTAACAGCATCGCCCATCGATAGGGGAGGTTGAATGAAAACTCGTTCTTCAGAATTGTAAATGTCGTAGCCTAAGGCGAATGCTTTATGGAAGTAAAATGCGTCTTCACTGCTTATCAGTTTTTCTTTCGGATTCTTCACAAAACTGCTAATGTCGTAAGAAACGTTCTGGTCAACTTCGCTGCTTATGACTGTTCCTTCGCCGTGAGCCCAAAGCGGCTGCCCAAAATTAGTGAAAAAATTGCAGAAAATCCCGCAGGCGACACATCGTTCATAATCGATAATCGTGCTCCACACCCCGCCCACTTTGGGAGTAATCGTTCCAATCGAGATGTCCGCATTAACCGTCAAGCCTTCCCGAACAAAACCCAACGTCGGCACCGCGTCGTCATCCCCTTGAAGCAGAATATAGTCTGGGCTTAATTCACCGTCAGCAACCATTTTGACGCGTAAACGGCGGGCAAACTCTAAAGCACGCGCCTTGTACAGGTCCTCACACTCGAAATCTTTAGGCACAACAACGACCCTGTCGGAGACATACTCGTCTTTGTGGGTATCCCACTCTTCAATAACCACCCAAGTTTCCAAAGGAGCCGGAAGATCATAACCTTTGACAGTTTCAAAAGCCCTGTTTACCGGCTTAAAATTCCCTATGGTGGGAATCTGAAAAATAATTTTGTCAACTTTCTTACCTGAAATCCCTTTCTGCCGTATAAGATTTTTCCTTCGCCTCAGCTTACCCCATTTCCCAATAAGCAGAATCAAAAGATAGCAAATGGGGGAAAGCCAAATCGCAGAAATCACGTAAACGAGCAGGTCCATGCCGCAGCTCAATCCTCTACTAATGTTCTGGCGGCTTCGTTCGAAGCGGGCTGCTTTCCAATAAAGAGGCGCTTAGAATTGTAAATGTAAGACAGGTGAAATTCAATGTTGAGCATCCGAGCAACCCCGTTACTCCTTACGGAGGAACTATTTATAAGTACATCGGATTTGCGGCAAAAAACGTTAGGCACATTCCAGCAACCGCCGAAAAAGCGCACACAACCGTACCCAGACAAATCTAAAGTCATACCTAAATGTACCCCGTAACCATCCTGCCGAATAGCGTTCATTCCAAAATCCGTTAAAAACCTTCTTCAAACTTTCACCCAAATTCCCACCAAACCTAACAAAACCGCTGCAAACAGTAAACTGCATGGAAAATCGAGGACATTTAAGCGCCGAGGATGGGATTCGAACCCATGCGGACTCGAGAGTCCACGGGCTCTCAAGGCCCGCGCGTTAACCACTCTGCCACCTCGGCACTGAACAAGCCAACATTCTATTTCTCTCGCTCTTTAAATGTTTACCGAACTGCCCAAACAATTTTTCACGCGGGCAGCTTTGTTTTGCCGAGTTAACGGGGTTAAGAAGCGGGGGCGAACAAAGCAAAGTAATTATCCATCAAGCGCCACTATCGTTGGCATGGCAACACCGTCCGTAACCATAGAAATCCCGCAGGACATACTGGACACCATTTACGCAGGCGCAAAACAACTTTACCCCCGCGAAAGCTTTCTGCTTCTACGAGGCAAAAGCAAAAAAGGCATAATCAACATAACCGACCTGGTTCTGGCGCCTTTCACGGCGCATGGACATGGCACAGTCCATTTTAACCCGTACATGTTTTCAGGGGATTTCTCGTTGGTTGGCACCGTTCATTCGCATCCGTCAGGCAACATATCGCCAAGCGACGTCGACATGAACTACTTTTTCGGAAGAATAATGATGATTGTCGGCACTCCGTTCCAGGGCAGAAACTGCATAGCAGCCTACAATTGCCGAGCTGAAAAGCTACCTATCGAAATAACCAAGCCGATAGGCAAAGATTATGAAGAAGATTTCGAAGACGACCTTTAAAGCTGGTTCAGAGCCTTTTTCGCAGCCGCTTGGTACGCCTCAATGAAGCCGAGAGCGAATTTGTCAGCGTTGCCTTCGGTGCCGCGATGCATTTTATCGACGCCTTTGCTGCGCAGATGATGATAAAACTCGTGGATGATTACAAACGGGTTCGCCAGCACGTCACTGTTCATCACGGTGATGGTTTGGTTTTTCGCGGCGTAGCAGCCATAAGCGGTAACTTTGTGTCCCTTCGGCAGCCCAACCTTCAGTTTAGGAACGTTCACGTTATAGGTTTTCGCGAGCAACTCTAAGGCCTCTTCCGTTTTTCCGTTAAGAATAAGCCAAACTGCAACAGCTTTAAAACTATCCTGCGCCATGTCGAGTCAGCAATAAAGAGCGGTTCCGCCTAATTAAGACACACAAAATCGTCGGGCGACGGGTTATTCGCCGTAGGTGCCTCTTCGGATTTTTTCAGCCAGCAAATGAACGAATTCAATTGGCCACACGTCATCACAAACGTCGTCAGTCAATATTTTCCTCTGATGATACATCGGAATCAAATCGTTCTTAAGCAGCAAAATCAGCAGAAATTCATGCCCATACGTCCTCTTAAAAAGAGCGTACTTGAGCGATTGCCTCTTAGTCATTTCAAAATGGGGCTCAAGAATTATTTTTCTGCCCTGAAGCTTACGCTCCAAAATAAAGTCAGGCGTGTAAACTTCATTGTTTGGCAAGGGGAAACTGATGGTTTCGTAACCGTAGGGAATATGCATTTTCAGAAGGGTCAACGCGGTTTTCTTCTCCCACCCGCTTTTGTAACGGCTCATCTTGGCGTAGTAGGCTTGGGATTGCCCGGTTATTTTTTGCATGTGTTCCAGAAAATCAAGCGCCGTCTTCAAGGTGGTTCTGTCTAGCGGCTTCTGGCGCAGCCATCTGCCCAACAGGAAAAATGGGTAATCGACCTTTGCCGGGTCCTGCGGGTACAGCCGTTTTGCGAAGGCAGTAATTTTCTGTCTTGCCAACGCTGAGGTTCGTTCATCTCTCCACAGCGACGGGGACGCCGTCTCGATTACGCCAAGACTCGCCGCTACATTGGCGTTTTCCAAGGTTAACGGAACATAGAGGTCTTCAGGCAGGAGATGGTCATAAATCTGCAGGTCGGGCGAGGGTCCAACCATCCAACGCATGTAAATCCACGCTTTATCAATGTGTGGTCCACTGAGGGGTTTTACGTTCTTGGCGATGTCCTCAACGAACTCGCTTGGCTTCCTGAATTTTTGAGCGTACTTTAACAGGTTCCTCTCGGCATTGATCTTCACAAACAAGTTGACGGAGGCTAAGATTTCGCCTGCTGCCTTCTTGTTCGGACCCAAATCCGAGTAAAAATCTGATTTAACAATTTCCTCGTCGAAAATATGCCCCTTCTTAATCTCAAACAACGTGTTCCCGAAGGCTTCATGCAGATACGAGAGCAGCATACGGGCGTTTTCGGGGTAACCCACCACCGTATCATCAAGGATGGATGCAATGAGTAAGAAGTATTGGGCGATGATTTTTCTGTCTTCATAGTTTTGCGAGTAGGGATTAAAAAGCAGCCGGGGACTCATTCGTCGGTCCCACTGGACATCGGCGGCATCAGAATTCTTGTTGATGAAATCCACCAACAGCGAAAGCACTTCATCGGTTGCCAAATCCAAACCACGCAATGCATATACGCCCAGTACCTTAAAACCCCTATGTCGCAAAACGCGAAAATCACCAAAAAACAATCAAAAAACTCTTCTGATTGCCAAACCACAGGAAAATAGATTAATAGAGGCAGGAAATCCCAATATGCAAGAAACCGAAAGACGAAGCCTCTATATAGGAAAACACCGTAAAAAGTAAGCGCACTGTGGGCCGGTCGTCTAGCCTGGTTAGGACATCTGCTTGACGTGCAGAAGGTCGCCGGTCCGAATCCGGTCCGGCCCACCACAACTAACTTGCAGTGTATTTTGATGCAAACTAACTTTTAATTTCAACACGTAATGTTAAATAATTCCGTGTAATCTTAGAATACATTGTGTAATTGTTTGAGGGTGCCACTTGGTAAAAAATGTAATTGAATTAGATGAAAGGGAAAGCCGAGTAATCAACATAGTTAAGGCAAAATACGGTCTCAAAGATAAAAGCCAAGCCTTAAGCGTAATAATCAAACGTTATGAAGAATGCGAGCTTGAACCTCAACTCCGCCCCGAATTCGTAAAAGAAATCGAAGACACTATGAAAAACGGCAAATTCGTTAAAGTAAAGGATTTTGCGGAAGAATACGGTCTAAAGTGATTGCTTGTACAGTCTGGAAATTGAAGAAGAGGTTTCCAAAACATTCGAAAAGCTCCTTAAAAAGGACAGAAAACAGTTAGAAGCCGTAAACAAGAAGATCGAGCAGGTATTATCAAACCCATCTCAATTCAAACCTCTAAGGCACCCGCTGGAAGGTCTACGAAGGGTTCACGTTGGCTCATTCGTCCTCATATACCAAGTAATAGAAAACCCACCCACCGTGAGAATCGTAAAGTATACACACCACGACCAAGCGTACCTCTGAAGCACCCCAACTATTTTTTGAAGCCCGTCTTTGTCAGAGGTCGTATCGTTCTAAATCTGTTTGTGAACCGCACTGTGGAGTTACAAAATAGAAGATTTCGCCGCATTTGTTGCAGCGGCGTTCCTGATTGTTTTTCTTCTCAATCTCCGTGGAGCCGCATTTGGGACAGCGCATCTCAACTGACATATTTTTCCCCCACTCGACTAGGAAAAGCCTAAGTATTAAAACGCGTCGACTCTTGGCTTAGCCATTCTGGATTTTTTAAAGCATTTTTTTCAATAGTGGTATTCTGCGGAAGACAAAGTACGTTGCTGCAAAACACAAGGGAATGCATATGACGCAGAGTAGCGCCCATTTTGCTATCGGGTACAAGCAACGGCTAAGAACAGTGTAACTGGATAATTATCTTGGATGAACATGTAACGGCAAACGAGTTATCCGACAACGTTTTAACCACTTCTTGCCGATTGAATTTTTCTTTGAAGATGCCGATCAATCCGATGCTCATTGCAACCGCTATGAAGGATTCCCAAAACGAATAGACCGCGCTCTGCCAAGTCAAACCGCCTTCGATTGCAGCCGTTGTCCCTGTCGCCGTAACAATTACTACCAAGAAAAAACCAAGCTATGAATCCCAAAGACAAGGCGGCGATTACCCATCTTTTTCCTGTTTGATAGCTGATTTTGGCGAGTAGGTTGCTTCTGTAGGCGAGTATGCCCAGGATGAAGAGCACGATGTATGAGCTGAAGTAGCAGAGTTGGAAGTTCAGGATGTCTGTTCCGATGGGTTGGACGATTCGGATCAAGAAGGCAAAAACGGCGATAATCAGGATAAGGCTAACTGCGAACCCAAAGGTTGGCGTGAGCTGCTTCCGTTTTCCACTAGAAGCATCTGCGAGAGCTGCGGGATGTCAAACGCACCAAGCCGTAAATCAAGGAGAAACCGAAAAGCGCCGCCGCAAACCACATCGGACCCGTGCCTGAAAGAAAGCCGACAAAATCAAAGCCTGCTGGTTTGTTGCCGAGTTCCACGAATTCGACAAAAGGCGTTATCGCTATCATAAAAATCAAGGTGGGAATAATCAACCGTTTGAATCTGTCTCCGATGAACCCTCCGAAACCTTTGCGGTCATAGCTTGCAGCGACAAAATAGCCTGAAATCATGAACAGAAGCCCCAAGAAATATCCCTGTGTAAACGATTGGTAGAAGGCGAACCAAACGGTGGATAAAGTGTCCAGATGCGTGCCGTAAACGTAATACCAACTGCCCAAGCCGCTGACTGTCACCGCCAAATGGATCGAGACTACCAGCACGATTACCAGCAGCCGTAAGTTGTCGATGTAGAGTAGCCGTTCCTTGGGGCTTGCTGTTTCACTGCTGATAAGCGCAGCTGCCAATCAATTGCCTCATTTCCATTTTGTAAGTATCTCTTCCCTGTTGAAAGTGGCTTTGGCTACAAAATATAAACCCAAATCGAGAACAAACACGATAAACGCAAAAACCAGAAGGATGCTGACTCCGAATGGAAAAACGCCTTCCGCCCCCAAAAAGAAGACAACCACAAACGGGATAAACAGGAGCCCAGCAATCTGATTTGCACCTCGAACATCAGTTACCCGCGACGACGCGATGACCGCCACCTCGACACTGAGAACCGCTGCGAGAGGCGCCAAAAGCAACAGCATAACCCCCGCGTTCCAGTTTGGGAAGTAATAGTAACCCAACCCCGCGTCTTTCAGTATGAAGTCCGCTGCCGCCATAAAAATCGATGCACCAAGCCACGTTGACAGGATAGGCGGCAGGAACGCTGCGATGCCTTTTCCGAGAAGAATCTCGTCGTCAGTTGTCGGCGTCGCAAGCAGCGGCTCAAGCGTCTTCTCGATTTTTTCTCCCACTATGCTGTATGCGGCAATGGTACTTGGGAGAACTGTTGCTAAGATTACGAAGAGGTAGATGATGGATTCTGCGCCGAGCGAAAGCGTGCCTGGGATTCCAGAGGCTGTCAGGTTCTTGATTTCAAACGAGAAAGCCACTGCGATGAGGAGTGGAAGCCCAACTGTGTAGAACATTATGCTTTTCTTTCGGCTAATAACCTTGAGTTCCTTGCGTGCTATCTTCCACGGCATCCAAGTGGTCATTGCGTATTCTCCCTCACTAGTTTCAGGTAAGCGTCTTCCAGCGAGCTGCTGGTCACCGTAACTGTCTCGACACGTCCCCCAGCTGCAACAATGGCGTTTACCATTTCAGGATTCTCCTCCTCAGGATTCGCAACATCGACAGTCAACTTGTTACCTTCCGCAACCATGTTCTTCACCGCCAGCTTCTTCAGCGAATCCAAAATCGGTTCGGTCACCCGCCGCAGCTGGATCACCGTTTTTCGCCCATGGACCGAACGTTCCAATTCTTGAGGGGTACCCACCGCCATCAGCCGAGTATTTAGAATGCCGATCCTATCGCAGATTCTCTGCGCCTCATCAAGGTTGTGCGTATTGATGAAGATGGTTTTCTTCTCCTTCTTTAAATCCAAAATGAATTCCCTCACTGCCTTAGCCGCCTCAGGATCCAAATTCGCAGTCGGCTCATCCATAAAAAGAATTTCAGGGTCATGGACAAGTGCCCGTGCAATGGCAAGCTTTTGCTTCATCCCCTTCGAAAACGACCCTGCCAAAGCATCCCTCTTCTCCCAGAGCCCCAGCAACTTGAGGAAGTATTCGTTGCTTTCCTTGCGCTGGGAGTCTGTGCGCCGATACAGCGTCCCATAGTAGTCGAGGTTCTCGTAGGCGGTTAGGGACTCGTAGAGACCTACGTTGTCGGGTACAAGTCCAATCATCTTCCTAATTTTTAAAGCATCATCTGGGTGACCAACTTCGTAGTCACCAACTCTTGCGGTGCCGCTTGTCTTGGATATTAGGCAGCACAGCATTCTGACGGTCGACGTTTTTCCCGCGCCGTTAGGTCCGAGAAAACCGAAGACTTCCCCCCTCTCCACGCGAAGGGTCAGGCTGTCAACTGCGGTCAAAGCACCGAATTTTCGGGTAAGGTTTTCTGTTTCAATCATGTTAAGCAGCCAAGATTTCGTTTGATTCTCTAACTTGCGCTCATAGGCTTGAGCTCTCTTTGCCTCTTTAATTAGAAAATAAATGTTAGATATAAGGTGGAGCAGTTGTTCAGTTTTTGAATCGACTTTAGAAATTGGTTAGAAATGTGGTGTCGCAGGATACGTGAAAAGAATCTTAGTAACTCTTACCAGGCAGTTTCCTTCGCGCATTTGGCGAATCAATTAGAATGGATTCAAGTTTTCTGAAGGCTTATAACCAAACGTTTGCAGTTAAGAGAACGATGCTGAATGGATACTTTCAATATTACTGAATGCGAACTTTTTTGGGATACTCGAAAAAAGACGCCGAAAAGAGACCGACAAGCCATCAAGAAAGAAATTAATGCATTATCAACTATCATCGGAAAGACAATTCTGTTCCTTAAAGAAGCAGCCTTAGACGGAGCTGAACCAACAGTAACATTTCTTCTTGGCGGGAACTCAGAGTACAAGCTTGCGCTTTGGCTAGCGAACTCCGCGAGTTTAGTACAAGCGGGAACAGAGCCCTGCTTTGAAATGAACATCCAAGACCAATCTGGTCAATACATAGCATATGTTTGCAGCGAAAAATTCAAGATTGTATTGTGCCTCCTAGAGGGGGAATCTGAGTATCTCAAGTCAGATACTGAAGGTGACTGATGTTTTTGTTAACAGTAATGTTTATAGCAATCCAACATGGGTAAGAAGCAACGAAAAAACGGTCATTGAAAAAAGGGGCGTTCGGCAAATGAATGCAGCAAAAGTGAATGTGGAATTGACTCGGGAACTCAGTGTCTTCGATGTAACTTGGGAAACCCCGCAAGTCGGAACTGTTTCTGAAATTGTTTTCGTCGTAACCGATGAAGATTACACAGCAACGAATGGGTGCTTCTTAGGATACATCCTTGAGCAAAACGGAACAGGCGGCAAAGCCCACTGGAAAGAATGCCCCGAAAAATACCAATTTGATTTCCAAGCCTACAGGTTCACCAACAACGGGAAACTTTCCGCTGTCCCTATAAGAAATGAGGAAGTCATCAAAACCATTGGCGTCACCAAATACAGTGTCCTGAAACGTAAAATGAACGCAGTAAAAGAACTCTACAACGCAGAAACCGACCTGCAAAAGCTTTTGCAAGAAACAAAAAATAACACACCAACAAAAACATCTGAAACAGGTTTAGCCGATCAGAAAGGCTGTAATGGATATTTGAAATTGCCCGTGAGCTGGGAAAAGAAGCTGGAAGATAACAATGACCCGATTAAGCTTTTAGTAAAAGACTTGCTGTTTTCTCTTACACACGAGTTTTCTGATTTAGCCACTGGATCAATTGGAGATGACCTTGCAATATGCAGGGGACCGAGGGGGTTAAGAAACAGGTTTGCAGTGCTGATGCTTCGCAAAGATGGAGTGACCATTAGGTTGAGGGCAAACACCAAATCTCTTAATGACCCTCAAAAATGGATTGCTGAAAAAACATACAAATGGTATTTCAACGATGGAGTGGGAGAAGAAAAAGAAATTAAGATTACTGGAAAAGAACAAGTTGCCTATGCTGTGGAACTGTTAAAGCAATCGTACGCATTGGCAAAGTAGCAATCGTAAGCAGCGTCTTTTCCACATTTTCTCACAATTGCCACTTGAGGCTTTTCTGTACGTCCACATCACCGAAGAAGACCTGCCATAGGCGAGTGTTCACATCTCTTTTCAGCCGTCATTTTTGATAGCGCCATAAGAACCGCCACAGTGACTAAGGAAGTTAATGTTAAATTCTAAGGATTTTCAGGCATGCAAAGCTTTTTCAAAACCAGCCAACAAAAAAACCCGCAAAATCAATCGACAACAATCTCTATATATATATACAAAATCAGCCAACTCACCATGCCCCAGCATGAGCCTCCACGGAGCACAGGCAACACAGCAGCCAGACGCTTTAAAGCTAAGTTTAAAAACAGCCCACCCTCAACCCCAAAGTTTAACGTTAAAGCTCAAACACTCTTTTATTATACGTTCCTAAACCAGACATTTAGCGAGTTGAATTAATTTGGGTAACCGTTTCGTTGACAGATGGAAAAAGAAAGAGGAGCAGCCTACGCTCGTAGAGAAAGTTAAAAGCGTCGTTAAACCGCAAGAGAACCTCAAAGAACAAATCAGCCTAGTAATCCAGCGCATTGATGTTCAAACCAGAACTTTGGACGGGGCGGTGCAGAGGTTTCAAAGCCGCGACCAAGAGGTCTTCAACCGTGTAGTTAGAGCCTTCTCAGAGAGGGATGAAGCAAGAGCCAATATTTTAGCCACTGAGCTGGCGGAGATACGCAAAATCGAAAAAATGCTGTCTCACGCCTCCCTCGCCATGCAAAGCGTATCCATGCGTCTGAACACAGTTTCAGAAATGGGCGACCTCGTCGCAGTGCTGAGCCCAGCAAAATCAGTCATAAACAGCGTCCGCACAGGAATGTGCGACATCTTGCCCGAAGCAAGCAACGAACTTGGAAACATCGGAAACCTACTCAACGACATCGTCGGCTCCACCTGCCAAACCGCAGACGTTCCCATGAACACAACAAGAATAGACCCTGAAGCAGAAGCCATCCTAAAAGAAGCAGAAATGGTCACCGAGAGAAAACTCAAGCAGCAATTTCCCGAAGCAGGCGCAGACAATTCAAAAGAGCGGCTGGCAAGCTTAGAGGCCTAACGGTCTCTTCCGCATCTCTCTTTTTGCGGCAAATAAGAAAAACTGGATCTATGCGATCCTCGCAATCGCTCTTTTCTTGGCAACGCCCATTTTATCTGTTATTTCTTGAAATACGAAATAGTTGTCTTCCATGGGCTGGGAGAGAAAATACACGGTGGAGTAGTGGGTTCCAACGGGGATGACGAGTTTGTTTTTTTCTAGAATTGTCAGGTGATGTCTTATTGTTTTGTAGTCAACGTTTAGTTGTGTAGCGAGTTGGTTTGCGTTTCTGGGGTTGTTTTTGACGCTTTTTATTATTTTTGCGCGTGTTTTGCCGCCTTTTGTTCCTGTGATTAGCCATCCGAGTAGTTGTTTTATGGGTCGATCGTAGGTTATCATTTTGGTTTACCTGCAAGGTTACCCTATACACGTTGCTACTATTTAAGGTAGTAGCTGCTACCACACCCAACACCCACCCGCCAACTGGAGCCGCAAGCACCCGACAAAGCGAACGCAATAAAAAACACAAAAACGGCGACAACCCGCCTCTTTTTTGAAAATAGAAGACGGGCAAGAGTTGGGAAAAACTTAAAGAGCTACTAAGGATGATAGTAGTCCGGTTGCAGGCTATGACTGAAGACAAAAAACCCGAATTCTCACAATACAACATGGACGGCAAAGCCCTAGAAGCCTTTCTGGGTCCTCTGGAAGCCAACGTTATGGAGTCAATTTGGGACTCAAGAAAAACACCGGTTACGGTTAGGGAAATCTACGAGGCGCTAAAGAAAACCAGGGGCTTAGCTTATACAACTGTCATGTCTACCATGGATAGGCTGTTTGAGAAGCATCTTTTGGACCGCAAAATAGAGAAGGGCAGAGGCGGTTTGTACTATGTGTATTGGCCTTCGCTTGAGAAGCAGTCGTTTCAGAAATCCGCTGTTCGCGAGGTCTTGTCCAGCCTTATTGATAACTTTGGCGATGTGGTGGCTAACTGTTTAGTCGATGAGACCAGTCTGAACGAGGAAGAACGCAGTGCCCTCAAAGACCAGTTAAACAGGAACATAACGAAGAAGAAATAGGTTTGAAGGTGTGCTTTGAATGGGTTTTGAAGGCATCCTGAACCAGATTTTTCAACCATATTTCTACTACTCAGCCATATTCCTAGTGGTTTCGTTTGCCTGCGTCAAAATCCTAACCAAATACTGCAGCTTCATAGACCAAAAAACAAAAAGCCTGCTCTACATTTTTCCCCTGGCGCTGCCTATCGCTGTTATGCTTGTCGCTTTCCCATCCACGGTTATTGAAACAACCGTCCAGCAAATCAAAACTTTGCCTCCATCCGCCGTAGGTTCGTTTCCGTTTGGACCTTTTGCGCCTCCCACACAGTTAATCACCTCAACAAGTACTGTGCTTTCGGTTACAGGTGTAATTTGCTGTGTCGGGTTGATTGCTGGCGCCTTGTTTGCGTTTTCGATGGTTCTTGCTGACGACAGGTTGGCGAGAAGGGTTCTGCATGTGATTTTGCTATCTCCAGAAGAGCATCCGTGGCTGCAGGCAAAGGTAAGTGAATTCTCCAAGAGATTAGCCATCAAATCCCCAAAAATCGGGGTGGTAGAAGACCTTCGGCCAAACGCCTTCACGATCGGTTACGGTAAAAGGGCAACAATCGTTTTCTCTGTCGGGCTGCTTAACATTTTAAGCAAGGATGAAGTTGTTGCGGTTGCTTCGCATGAGTTGGCACATGTCAAAAACAACGATTTCTTCTTCAAAACCATATCTAACGCCCTGACAACCGTTTCCTTCTTCAACCCGCTCGCGTATATTTCGGCTTCGTCTGCTCAAAGGGAAAGAGAAATGCTTGCTGACGAACGTGCAGTGGCGCTTCTTGAAAAGCCTTCAGCTTTGGCTGATGCTCTTGTCAAGATTTGCAAAGCAATCCAGAACTTGCCTAAAGAAAGCATGCTGGTTAATTTATCGTCAAATCTGCTGGTTACATCTTCAGTTCTGCATCGGGTAGGGATTCTTGCTACGCATCCAAGGTTAGATACGAGGTTAAGGCATATCTCAGCGTCTAAGCCGAGCAGCAGCCGATGGAGCCGCCGAAACACCCGCCTGGCTTTGGTTCTTTCATTTCTGCTGATTTTCTGTGCGGTCGCCGTGAGCTTGGCCATGGTTGATTTGCAGTTGAATTTTAACGCGAATTTGACTGCTTCGCAGTACGTGCCGTTTCCAAGCAACTTTCAGGTAACAGGGTACCAAATGAGCCCGACCAACTTTACACAGCTGCAAGGCCCCTCCACAATGTTCTTCAACAACCCGCAAACCATGCACGTTCTAATCTATAGCCCCAACGCCCCCAGAAGCAACGCTGAAATGGGCTACAACACGCCCCTCAACGCCCAAGTAATCCCAGTCGGAGCATTCTTCGTGTTTGCACACCAGAATTCATCCTACGGGCAGATGCAGGCGCCAACAAGTTTCCCTGGCTCTGCGTAAACGGTTAACGTCGTTGGCTTCTCAACGATCGGAGTTGAAAAGGGTTTTTGTTTTCTCCGCTTTTTGGTTGGGTTTTGGTTACAAATACTAGACGCCCTCCCTTGGTGACTATTAGCATTTTTACTTGTGTTTTAGGTAAAGATGGAATAATCCTTCTCGGGCAGGCACATTTTGAGGGGCTTGTTTTAGGGTTGCTTTTTTGGGTTTGCGGTTGAAATGCTTGAACTTTTGGCGTGATCTTCTGGAAAAGGAGTTTCATCTAACGACTATTTGGGGCATCTATAGGTCCCTAATAGCTAATGCCGCCTCAGGACGTTGGCGAAGAGGCAGAATTCGAGGTTACGTTGGCTCTCGGTGAACGGTCTACCCCTCGGTTTCAAATAGCACAGACGACCTTCAACAGTACGAAGCCAACTAGAAATGAAAACGCGCCCAACTACATCAAAATCATCGCATGCATAGATCGCACCTGGGAAACAAACGTGGACAGAAACAGCTTATTTGTGTGCATGTTTTTCTGAGACGTACAAGCGCATAAGTCGCTTGAAGCCCATCTATTTTCGATGAACCTTGACCCAAGAAGCAGCAACCATAGTTAACCATGAGCCACCGGCACCCTACATAGCGCAGCCACTTAAGCAGGCAGAACAAAGAAAACAAGTGTCCATTCAGGAACTCGTTGAATCCCTAAAAAGCACCGCAGATGACATTGGACAAATAAGCGAGTTGAGCTCGGAAGAAAAAATATTGGTAGCGCAATTTTTCTCTTCTCTCCTTAAATTGATGCAGCCTCTATCTCCCACAATAGTCGTTGATCAATTAGCTCTTCCAGCGAAACTTGGCGATGTTGTCCAAGCTCATCTCGACCCCACCGGGCACCTAATTCTGCAATACGAAGATGACCATGTAGAACTTAAAGACCTGCGTGAAGAAAAAAACCGTGACCTCCTCACCGCAGTCATAGAAAACGCCATGCCTAAATTCAAAGGATTAGCCAGCATGCAAAAACGAAAACTTGAAGACCGAATCAAGCTGCTGTCAAGCGTGACAAAAGAAATACAGAAAAGTGCCGAGGCTCTCTCCGCCGCGCTTTCCGCCGGCAAATAAACCCCTCCTTATTTTGAACGAAGATACTTGGCGTTGAAGCCTGTTCCGTCAGCTGAAAGGTTAGAAACTGAAACTAGCGGAGTATTGACGGCGTTGGTCATTTCTACTTTTGAGAAATAAAATGCCTTTATCGCTCCTGATTTTGTGTCTGCGGAAAGGTGGCATCCTGTGAAGGAAGCGTTTGTAAAATTTGCCATGACGGTAAGTTTGTCGCCTACTGTTGGCCGCTCAAGTATCCATTCGCCTGAAGAACGCGAAGAGTTGTAAACGACGGTTGTCCCGAAATATTGCCCCGTGGTAGAATCGCTTATCGCTATGTTCCAGCGGTCTGCGGATGAGTCAACAAGACGCAGAGAAGCAACAATTATGTCGCCAGCCGAAACAGCCAAGGTGTTTATTTTCACGGAGTAGTTGGGAAGCAGTTCATACCAAGCGTAATATGTTTGTTGCCCACCGATAACGTCTTGCTCCGTGCCTTCCTGAATCAACGTTGATTCAAGCTGTCCGCCGACCCCTATCCAGATAGATGAATGCTCCTCGGTCGCTGAAAAAGCAACAGTTGGAACTGTCCAAGAAGCGTTTATGGAGTTGACTGGAATCTTCGGGTTGGCGTCTTTGGAAACTATGTATCCAGCCCAGCTTGCACTTGAAACGGTTTCACCCTGAGGATTACTGGCAAAAATCGACAGCAGAACCGACAAAAAAGACAGGGACACCACTAAAAGTATGAGCCAGATGACAAAAAGTAAAACCGCACGGTTACGAAACCTTCTCTTTTCCATCACATGTTCACCGAAAAAATTGTCTATCCACTAGATTGCAGTCAACGCCAGACCCCAAAATAATCAATTAACCTATGAAGAAGCTACAAAATAAAAGTATTTGTTAAGAAGTAAACCGATGCGTGGCAAAACGATTTTAGCGTGCAAATTTTGATTTGTCTATTCAAGCCAGCTGCGTTAAGCCTTAATTCCTTGAGATTACAGATTATTTTTCATGTTTACCGTGAAGCCGATGGTCAAAGGCGATTTTGGGTTTGCGACGGAGCTCGCCAACACCATGGATTGGAATATGGCGGACGAAGACTTCCAGTTTATGCTTAATCTTGAACCCGCAGGCTGCTTCGTCGCGTTTGACGGCAGAGAACGCGTCGGCATAGCCACGAACATCAGTTTCGGCAAGGTAGGCTGGTTCGGGAACCTGATAGTGAAAGAGGAGTATCGGACTAAAGGCGTCGGAAGCCTTCTCGTAAAACATTCAATTAGCTATCTTCAAGCCAAAGGCGCCCAAACCATCGGGCTCTACGCCTACCCAAACCTCGTCGGTTTCTACGGGAAATTGGGTTTCAAAGCCGATGAGGAGTTCTCGGTTTTGCAGGCAGAGAGTTTGCGTGCTTTGAACGCCGAGGTTTTGCCTAAGAGTGGGAAAGCAGCAGGTTAAGTCAATCGAGGAGTTTGATGGTCGATGTTTCGGTGCAGACAGGCAGAAACTGCTTGAATCTATAGTTCTTGAAAAAGGCAACTTGGGTTACTTCAAGTCTCAAGGCAACGAAGTCATCGGGTACGCTGCGGCTACGGTGTATGAGAAAATGGCTTGGGTAGGACCGTTGGTGTGCCGGGAAGGCAGAGTAGACCTCGCCGTCTCTCTTCTTAAGGCAGTTCTTCCCCATTTGGCGGGCAAAAGCGTCTACACGGCTATTCCAAAGAAAGAGAAAAGCGTCGCGGACATGCTTTTCACCGTCGGATTTAAGGAAGATTTTTCTGTCTCTAGGATGTTTTTTGGTAAAGCCGTAGCGAAAAATTGTATATACATGGCTGAATCTTTAGAGCGAGGATAAACTTTGATTTACGAAGATAACAGTAAAGCTTTGGTTGAAGATTTTCTTAAAAGCTCCATGTCAACCGTAAAAATCCTAGTAAAAAAACTTTCCACATTCAAACAGGAAACTCGGAGCAGGCAGGTAACCCTGTTCCGCTACGTTGACGGCAAGAAAGTCAGTCAGCAATTCACGAGCGACCAGTTCTTCTTGCGGGGCTCGGTCGAATATACGAATCCGCATTTGACTGTTGAGGAAGTTCAGGGACTTATCGGTACTCGGTTGCTTGAGGCTACGGCAAACTACTTTGACAAGGTGGGGCTGCATGAACCCGACAGCGGCGACGTTACCCAGTTGTGCGAACGTTTAAAGAAGCCGCCTGAAGGCTACATCGTGCCTTTCCTCCTGAACACTGATGATGTTGAGGCTGACCGTTACTCCATGAACCCGCTCAAGCAATCCATCGTTGACAGCGGACAAAGCGCTTTTCCAGCCGCCTACGTTAAAACCGACAACCTAAAAATTGATGAAGCCTACGCGAAAAAATACGATGGAAGCTTGATTTCGAAGGGCGAAACGGAGCTGATAACAAGTAATCTGAAGGCTTCCAACGGGTCATATCTGGATTTTGTTGATTCGGTAAAGTATCAGCAGCTTGAGCCTTTGTCCAAGTTTTTCGGCATGAACTTGTCGTTGTATTCGCTGCGGATGCCTCTGTCGACGTTGAAGTCGGAGGGCAAAGACGGCTTGCTGCATCACATCATCGGCGAAAGCCACCGTGACTACGACGCAGTCAACGACGCTTACCGCTGCATGGGCAGAAGCATGTCGAACCGAACGACCCTGCTAACGGTGCCGCATTCAAAGAAAGGCTACGGCTCCAAACGGGCAGCCCGAGGCAAAATACACTTTGAAAACAACAAGCTTCTCGACGTTGCCGTGAAATATAAAACCACCAAACTCTACCCAAACGCTATGGATGAGGAGGATGTTGCGGTTGCCCACTGCGATGACAGCTTCACAGTGACGGGAGAAAAACTTTCAGATTACAGCTTTGAGGAGACGCCTTCTTCGCCGCAATTCTTTTTGTACTCGTTGGGTTCGCCTGAGAACGCGACTATGTGGCATGGCATCGGCGCCTTCGGTTCTTCAGGGCTTCTAACCAGCTACACTTCCGCCCATCATGCATGCATGGAAGGCAGACTCATCAAGAATTTAAACACAAAATTCGGAGTCCATTTGGAGGTGCCTCTGCAGTTTAACCTTGCTCCAGAAGGCATGTGGAGCCACCCGATTCACCGAAACATCGACGCAAGCATCGGAAGCATCGAAGACCTCCCAGACTTGGTGCGGCGCGGAATGAAAATTGAGTATCTCTCGGCTTTCAAGTAGGAGCAAGCAGGCTTTGACGGCTTTTGAATACGCGTTCTTCAGGCTTTTGCGGATGATCAGAAAGCTTCCTTTTGACCCGTTGAGCCTTACGAATCAAAAAGTCATTTTCACGGATTACTTCAAGGGCTTCGAAAAAAACGGGGCTGTCCAAGGCATCTTCGGCGAAAAAACCCATGAAGTCCTAAGTCACCTCACCGTGGAGATTAGCTGGATTATGGGTTACATGTACGTTGACGGCAGCGACGGGCACCTTGTCATAAGCAAAAACTACCTTAACAACGGCGACAAAACCGACATTTACCTTGACCTAATCCACGAGCTTTGCCACGTTAAGCAGTTCATGAATGGAAGAGAACTTTTCGACCCCAGATACGAATACGTTGACCGACCCACAGAAATCGAAGCTTACCGATACGCGGTTAAAGAAGCCAGACGCATGGGTCTTAGCGAACAAAGAATTTTCTGCTATCTGCGGACGGAGTGGATGAGCGACGATGATTTTTCGCGGTTAGCCAAATCAGTGGGCGTTCAATCACCCAGCGCTTCACGGTAAACCCGAAGCATCTTCTGGGCGCAAAGGTCCCACGTGAAGTTTTCGACAACGAATTTTCTTGCGTCCTCCCCCATTTTCTCTCTCAACTCCACGTCGGAAAGAAGCTTCGCCACCGCGTTCGCGAATTTGTCGGTGTCGCCAAGTTCAGCCAGAAACCCAGTTTCCCCATCACGCATGGCTTCAGGAACCCCGCCAACGTTGAAAGCGACGACGGGTTTCCCTGAGGCTTCGGCTTCCAGCAACACAATGCCCTGTCCCTCCTGCAAGGATGGCAACACAAAAACATCCGCTGCGTTGTAGGCGGCGGCAAGCATATCCTCGTTTAGACTATCTACAAATAGAAAACTGTTCCAAAAACCTCTTTTGTTGATTGCGTTAACAAATTGGTCTTTGAGCGGTCCCTTTCCCACGATCAAGAACTTTGTTGATGCATGTTCCTTCAAGATTTTTCCAGCGATATCTACAAGAAAATGCAAACCCTTGCGGGGTATAAGGCTGCCGACGAAAAGAACACATGGGTTATCGTCAAGCTTAAACTGCTGTTTGATGGCTGCAGGGTCTTTGGCGGGTTTGAAGCTTTGCGGGTCCACTCCGTTGGGAACCACGCGAATCTTGGCTTTATCTACGGCGTAGTCCTCGATTATCTTCTGCATCAGAATAGTTGCTTACTGCGATGATGACCGACGCCTTCGCCGCCGTTTCCCGCTCAAGCCGTGCTTGATACTTCATGAAAAGGTTAGCTAACCTTCCTCTTGGCGACCGTTGTTCATGTAGGCCTTGGCGGTACTCGTCGCTCAGCGGACCGTGAACGACATGGATAAACGGCGTCTTGGCTTGCCGCTTTGCAAGCGTTTGGGGGAAACTATAGCCGCTTACGTTGTGGGCTTCGTAGACATCCGCTTCGAAAATGCCTCTTGCTTTGGGAGACTTCGGTTAAAGGACCAGTTATCAAGGGGAAAAGCCTGTCGGTTGAGTGGCATGGGACAAAGTTTACGCCGTTGATGCTGACGGGCACTTTGAAGCCTGCTTTGGTTCCGCTGTAGACGGTGATGTCCGCTTCGCTTGTTAATCGCTTGGTGGTTTCGATTATTCGTCTCTCTACCCCTCCGAAGTAAAGGTGAGGCGGCTGAGTGTTCATTACGGCTAACCGAAACTTACCCATTTGCTCCACGTTTCCTCGCTTGTTAGCTAATGTTAACTTATTTTTGCATATAAGTTAGATTGCTTTTGCGCTTCCTTCTTCTTTGCTTTCAAGGATTCAGCATGAATATTGGAGCGGAAGCATTCCATTTGGTTTTGGGCACTTTATGGTTTAAATAGTCTTTTAGCTTATTTTGCGGTACGGGATGAACACCGTGTCTGACATCGAAGAAACCCAAAATGACGCATCAGGTTTACCTGCAAATTACGCTCCGCTTGCCTTGGAGAAGGAAATCCGCGAGTTCTGGCAAAAACTCAAATCCGCGAAAAACTGGAGCTTTTAGAGAAAAACGCCAAAGGCTTGCTGGGCTACGTGGAGGGTCCGCCTACGCTTAACGGTATCCCGCATATTGGGCATGCCCGCGGACGGGTGATGAAGGATGTTAGGTACCGTTGGAAAACCATGGAAGGCTACTACATGCCGTTTTGGGCAGGATGGGACTGCCAAGGCTTACCCGTGGAGCTGGAAGTTGAGAAGCTTCTGGGCGTGCGCAACAAGCGGGAATCCATCGAGAAGTACGGGATGGAACGGTTCATTGAGGAATGCAAGAAAGCCATCATGCGTTACCATGCTATGTGGCTGCAAGCCGACGGAAATCTGGGCGTGTTCATCAACCAAGAAAAAGCGTACTGGACCTACAAAGACAGCTATATCGAGCGGGAATGGCAAATCCTCAAACGCGCTTGGGACCAAGGCTTGCTTGAAGAAGGGCACTACGTGGTCGCTTACTGCCCCGGCTGCCAAACCAGCTTGAGCAGCGCCGAAGTCGGCTACGAAGGCAGCTACAAAGAAGTCGAAGACCCCTCACTCTACTTCAAATTCAAGGTTTCAGGCAGCAAAAACGAGTTCTTCCTCGTTTGGACAACCATGCCCTTCACCATAATAACCGACACCATGCTTGCGGTTAAGCCAGATGTCGAATACGTGAAGGTGCAGGTTGGCGAGGAAATCTGGATACTGATGAAGCAGCGGCTTGAAGCTGTCATGCAGGAACTTGAAATCAGCAAATACCAAATTATCGACTCGATGATGGGGCAAAGCTTGGAAGGAACAGCCTACGATTACCCCCTAAAAGACCTCATACCTAAACAAGCAGAAAACGAAACCAAACATCCCCTCGTACACCACGTTATCGGCGAAGATTTCGTTGATGTAGACACCGCCACAGGCGTCGTTCATCTTTCACCTGGGAACGGCGAGGACGATTTTTGGGCAGCCCAACGCCGAGGCGTACCAATCTATGCCCCGTTCGATGATGAAGTCAAATTCACCAAGGACGCTGGAACATTCGTCGGCGTTTTTGCAAGAGACGCAGACAAGCTTGTAGTTGAGGAACTACGAAACCGCAACGCCTTCGTCAAAGTCACCATGCAAAAACACGAGTACCCGACATGCTGGCGAAGCCACCACAAACTGGTTTGGCTGGCACGAAAAGAATACTTTTTGCGCACCGACAAACTAAACAGCAAAGTGCTGCAGGCAGCAGAAAAAGTAGAGTACTTCTTTGAAGAACCCAAAAACCGTTTCCTCGGCTTTCTAAAAGAAGGAAAACCATGGTGCATCAGCCGCGAACGCATCTGGGGAACGCCCCTGCCCATTTGGACCTGCGAAAAATGCAAAGAAAAACGCTTAATCGCAAGCAAAAAAGAGCTCCTTGACAGCGCACAAGAAGCGGTCCCAGACAATTTCGAGCTGCATAAGCCGTGGGTGGACCGCGTCACTTTGAAATGCGGCAAATGCGGCGGGAAAATGCGTCGGGAAGATTTCGTTTTGGATACGTGGCATAACAGCGGGGCTTCTCCGTATGCACGGTTCTCCGATGAGGAAGTTGAGAAGTTTGTGCCTACCGATTTTCTGACTGAAGGCATCGACCAAACCCGAGGCTGGGCAAACAGCCTGCTGCTTGAACACGTCATCTTAACAGGCAAAGCCGAAGCACCCTACAAGTCATTCCTGTTTCAGGGGCTCACGCAGGACGCGAAAGGCAGAAAAATGAGCAAAAGCCTAGGCAACGTGGTTGAAACCAACAAGCTTCTGGAAAAAAACTCCGCGGACCTTTGCCGATTCTACATGCTGCGAAAATGCTCCTCAACCGACTTCATGAACTTCGACATGCAGGAACTCAACCGCCGCCCCTACCAAGTCCTGTCCACACTGTACCATCTAAGCAGGTTCTTTCTGCAAAACGCGACCTTCGACGAATTCAGCGCCAGCAAATACACGCTGGATTGGGCAACCCAAACAGGCAAGCTTCAGGCGGCTGACCTGTGGCTTCTCTCTAAGCTTCAACAGAAAATTGAAGATTACACCGCGGAGCTGCAGAAATGCGAATTCAACGCGGCTGTCGCGGTTTTGGATGACTTCGTGATTGAAACCCTCAGCAGGCTGTATGTGCCGATGATTCGCAAGGAACTCTGGACCGACGAACCTGAAACGTTTGAGCGCCGCCAAACAATCTACGCCTTACTTCACCACACGCTAAAAACAGTGACTTTGCTGTTCAACCCCGTCACACCTTACCTGAGCGAAGCACTTTACCAAAAAATCTACCGCCAACTTGAAAGCGACCTGCCCGAATCCGTCAACATGGCAACTTGGCCAACGCCAAACCCCAAGCTCCGAGACAAAACCCTTGAAGAACAATTCGACACGCTTCTCAAAACCGTTTCAATCGGCTACGCTGCAAGGCAACAAGGCAAACTCAAGCGTCGATGGCCTCTAAGCAAAGCAATTGTTGTGGCGCCGCAAAAAACGTTAGACGCACTCAAACATTTGGAAGCCATTTTTCTGGAGTCGTCAAACGTGAAAGCCGTCGAGTACGCAACCGTGGTTCCCGAGTATGTTGGCGGGGAAAACTGGGTTTCATCGCAAATAGACGACGTCACCGTGTTTGTCAGCGGGCAACGGGACGAGAAACTTCTGGGCGAAGGCATAATGCGTGACTTAGCGCGACGCGTTCAGGCTCTGCGCAAAGAAATGGGTTTTGTCCCGACCGAAACTTTGGAGTCTGTGCACATCGCTGAGTTAGACGAGGAAAGCATGGGTTTGCTTGAACCGTACCTGGAGGAGATGGCGGGGCTGGTGCGTGCAAGAAAAGTTTACTTGCACAGCAGCTGCAAAGACGAAGTTGGCGCGCAATGGCATGAATCCGAGTTAGACAACAAAAAAATATACCTAAACATCCATTAACCGTCAGCGGCGGAAATGGGCGTTTCTATTTTTGTTTAATCCGCTGTTTTTACACGGCTCATTCTTAGTTTTTTCCTCGCCTCTTTGAGGCAGCCAAGACTCCGATGGAGACGAGACGCCGCCATCAAAGCAAATAGCGTTAGTTCCCATGGAAATTCTGGCACGGCGTCCGCTGGCGGAGGCGCGAGGGTCGGTGTTGGTGTAGGTGTTGATGTTGTCGATGGTGAATTTGACGGTTGAGGGGGTTTGGCGGTGGCGGTCGGCGTTGGTTGTGGTGTTGGGGTTGGGTTTGCGGTGAGGGTTGCTGTGATTGTTCCAGGTCCGTTTATGTTTGCTGTGGCGGATGCCGCGTTGCTGTTGTCGAAGGTTATTGAGCTGGTGCTGGCGGTCCATTGGGAAAAGGTGTAGCCTGAGTTGGAAGATGCCGTGATTGGCAGGGGACCTGGACTTGCCCAAATGCTGCTTGACGGGGTGGTCGACGCTGAGCCTGAAGGTGAAACGGCAAATGCTATTTGATACTGCGTTACCCAGTTTGCCGCCTCCGTAATCGGGTTATTCATGATTATCGTGTTTGAAGCCGCTGAACCGCTGTACGAGCCTGTGCCTGACCCGCTCCAAGAACTCAGAACATACTGGGTTCCTGCTGCGCCAGAAAAGGGTGTGGTCACGTTAAAAGTTGCTGTGGAACCCGAGTTATACCATCCAGCGCCTGAAGGCGACCCGTAACCTGAAGTAACCGTCAAATAGTATTGGGTGACCCAGTTCGCGGTTGCAGTAACTGGAGAATCCATCAATATCGCGGAGCTTTGCGCATAGTTGGTTCCTCCCGCATCCGCTGTGTTTCCTCCGAAACTTAGACTCCAAGAGGCGAACGAGTATTGGCTGCCTAATCCGATTGGAACTGTTCCTGCATCCAAGCTCCGCGTATACGACGGTTCCGTTATTGTACCAGCCCGAGCTTGAGGAAGAGCTGTAGGGTGTGGAAACTGCCAAATAGTATTGATGAATGTAAGTTGGGTTTACAGCGAGCGCTTGCGTAACTGTTCCAGAATCTGCGGAAAAGACCCAACGCTCAGTCAAGGATTGCGCCACTATGTCTGTGGATAATGACCATTGTGTATTCTCGTCCAGCCAGAATGTTTGATTTACCAGGGCAAGAGGCAGTTGGACATTGGAGCCGAATTGTGTTCCCGATAGTATCGGGCGCATTGGTTGGAGCTGAACCGTCCGAGGTTGTAAAGTTAGCTGTGACTTGATATTGGTGGTAGTAGGGTATGTCGGTGTAGATTTGGTTTGGTTGAGAAATACTCCAGGACAGAGTGGGGGTTGCCCATTGATCTTGCGCTGCTCCAGCGACATCGGTAATGGACAAGGTTGTTCCCTTCTGAACAAAGATTGTTTGTTGCGAAGAATAAGGCAAGAACATCACTGTAGCTGTCGGATCTGGCTGTGAAGATGCTGTTTGAGGGGCAGTGCAGTAAGTTAAAATTGGATTTGACGATGGCTGGAGCCCGCAAAAATAACCTACTTGCTGATTGAGCAGCTCAAAATAGTAAAGCGTCACAGTTGATCCAGCGGCAATTTTTACACAATTTCCCTGCGAATTTAACACCCATTCATCAACGGTTAAATTGCCATCCTGCAGGCTTCCTGTAGAAATGGAACCCGTGGAGACGCCTGAAAGAGTTACGTCGGTGCCAGCATCGGAAAACAGCGTTAAAGTGCCGCTTTGGGCAAAGGTTACTTGTGGTTGACCATTCAAAACGTACGAAACCGAAAATTCGTTCGTACAGGAAAGGGGAGTGGAAAAGCCCGATGGAGCAAGAGTAATCGACGTCACTTGGGTACCAATAGAGCCGGAGATGTAATCGTAGGCGTTGCTGAAATCGTTAGCTCCATTGTAGGATAAGGATTGCAGTTGAGTTGGATTTGAAGAGTAAGTTACCACGGTTGGGGTTTGATAGGACCATGTTCCAGACCAAGAACTGCCCGGTGCCCATTCATCCATCCACATCCAAGCCGAGGAAAGCCCAAAGCCGCAGTCAGAATAAGTGACCGCGCTTTCATCCCCATAATACGGGTCTGCATGATACCACTCCGTCATAAGTCCCGTGAAGAAGCCATTCTGATTCGAAGTCGTTGATGGCAGGCCAACAAATTTGGCGGAGTGGCTATTACCATAAGTCACGTATGCAGTAGCTCCCGTGTTCCAGTCCCTGGAGTACATCCAGACAAACCCATTGTTGAAGTAGAGATTAAGCAGCACTGAGTCGCCTGAATTGACGGTGCCTGAGAAAGATTTCATGCCTCCGCCGCCGCCACTTGGATAAACCACATTTCCAGCCGAATTGAAAACATCATAAAGAAGGTAAAAACCCTGATTGTACCCTCCGTTTGAATGCGGCCAATCAAAACCTATGCCTACCTGGTACCAGTAACCATCATTTGACAACCCATTCAAAAGATAACCTGGCCCGTAGCCATCCGAATCCACCTGACTCAAAGCCGTGACATTATACGAGATAGCGGTGAAGTCTTGGGTGAAGGTTTCTCCAAGTTGCTCATCATATAATGCTGGAGGAGGCGTGGATAAGAGGTTGTTCTGTCCAGAAGAGCCAGATGCGACAGGCAATAACGTGCTATGAACATGAGTAAAACCCACGGGTTTATTTGCGGTTTGACCATGCGCAGCAAACGAGCAGGCAGCAAGAAGTAGGCAACCGACCAAAAGCAATTTCATGCATCGCGAAAGAGCCCAATGAGGCATTTTGCTACCCACTCAACATCGTGTCGCTTTTCCGATTATAACATACTCACTTTATATGGTTTGCTTGTTTAGAAACCGAATTACAAAACCCCCAAAAACCCCAGCAACAGCCTACTTATATCCGATGCGCAATCATTAGGTACCACCTAAGGGAGAAGACATGGCGGAAGACGGGAAACAACAACCATTTCTACAAGTGCCCCCACTGCGCATGCCTATTCTTAACTGCGGCTGACCTGCAAAAACACCTGAGCCGCTTTGGTGACCGCAAAGAAGAACACGAATTTTCCTACCGCAAAACACACGGAAGATTGGAACACGGGTACGGCGAAGAATAATCTGCATTTCAGGATAAACATGGAACTTTGCATGTTTTATGTAGAACATCCCTCATAATTGTCCATAAACACCTTAATAGGAAAACTCACTTCGGTATGCTTGCTTGAAAGGGTGAGAAGCGCTAAAATGCGAAGAAAAGCTTTAGCGTCAACGGCCGCTTTCTTGATCTTTTTGTCTGCCGTTTTAATCATAGCTTATAATACGCCTACAGTTCGCGGCGCTACAGCACAAATAACTCTAAACCCAAACAGCGGCACAGTTGGAACAGCTGTGACCGTTACGGGTTCTGGCTTCACAAACTCTCGGGCCATAACCATCACCTTTAATTCAGCAGCAGTCGGCGTCACTGCAAATGTCCACAGAGGAAACTTTAGGGTGGTTTTCGTCGTTCCATCTTCCGCGGCGGGAACTTACATGGTAACTGCGAAAAGCCAACTGAGCAGGGGTCACGAATCGGTTTCTGCTTGGTTTACGGTGGTTCCAGCGGTCACAAGCTGTGACTTAAATGGGGTGCAGCAGACAAGCTTCAGCTCAGGGGAACCAGTGTACTGTTGCGGGACAGGTTTCGACGCCAACACCAGGTACACGATTTGCCTTTTTGACGCCTCATCTTATATGAGCGACGGACATTTTACACCACCCATTGAAAGACTCACGGTATTCTCCGACAAAACAGGTACCTTTGGAGTCAGGGAACTGTGGTCTTCAGCGCAGCATGGAACATACTACATTGCAGTGTACGACTCCAACGGCAAATTGGTTCTACACAATCCCTCGTTTTCCCCAGTGGTTGTCGGCTCATTCTTCGTGATGCCCGAATACAGCATAGGCGCCTTTGCAGCTTTGGGCGCATGCCTACTGGCACTGACAATACACAAAAGAAAAAACCTTCCAACTCTAAACCTGAAAAACCGCACAAAGCAAAAATGAAAATGCCTTGCTAAAGAAAAATTCTTCCAGCCAAATGGCGTCGGTTTAAGCCAGTTGAGCTAACTTGCGTGACAAACCACGGGTAACCATGACCCTCTTTTTTTGTTAACCGAAACCTCTAAATTTGCTTGCACAGCTATTTTTCCAAAGCCTATGTCGGGCCGGTAGATCAGCTCGGTATGATCGCCGCGTTCGCAACGCGGAAGCCGCGGGTTCAAATCCCGCCCGGTCCATAATTAGTTCTGAACCTCTATGGTAATAGATCAGTCTACATTGAGTTTGAGTTCAAATCCCGTAGTGAATTAACCCACTTTAGACGCTAATTCAATATTCCGAAAAATTCAGAAAGAATTAGACACGCCTCCAAAAAAAGCCAAATCAATTAATCTACGAGAGCGCGCCGAGCTAAAGCTATCTCAGTTGGTTTTAGTAAGCGATGAAAGGTTGGAGCCTTTTTGAATGTTAGGTATACCCCGAACGTTACAAAGCATGCAATTAAAGCCATAAAACTGCCTAGGGCATATTCAGGTGCACAAAAAAGATTAGGCGGTGTCACTTGTATGCTTGTGGGTCCAGCAACAACATCGCTAAAGGATTGGTCAACAGCCATAAACTGGTAGTTGCCCACTGGAACTGTAGTTGGAACAGTGAAGTAGCCAGTGAAGCCCCCAGAGCCATCGCAGGTATAGGTGCCTAAATCAAACCAAAGATACCCCCCTCCTACAGTGAAAATCTGCAAGTCAACCTTGTCATTTGAGCCAAACCCGCTTAAACTAAACTCTGTAGATACCCCTAAAGCTGCAGAAGATGGCGCAACCAACAAAGGCGAATACACCTGCACATCAGCAGACGTAACCATAACGCTAATCTCAACATCCTGAGCAACCACAGAATAACTGCCAGCAGGTACCCCGACAGGAACAACCAAAGACGAAGAGCAGACGCCATTATAGTCGCAAGTAAAGGTGCCTAAATCATAGGAAACTCCAGTGCCGCTAAGCGTCAAATCAACCTTACCGTTTGGAAATTCACCTTTCAAAGAGAAGCTAAGTGTGCCGCCAACATTTACAGAAGAACCAGCCAACGTCAAGGACGGTGTTGGTGTAGCTAGGAAGTTGACTGGCACAGCACTTACGCTGGGGGCGCTAAGATCATTAACTAAAACCTGGTAGTTACCAACCAAAAGCCCCGCAGGAACAGTGACAGAGCCCAAATAGCCCCCCGATGAATCGCAAGTAACAGTTACAAAGTCAGCTGCAATATTTGGAATCGGCATAGAGACAAAGAACAAATCCACTTGGTCGCCAGCTTCAAACCCGCTCAGCTGCAACTGCACAGATCCACCCACTTGGCCTGAAGAGGGCAACGAGATGGTTGGCGTGTATACTTGCAGATTAGCCGTCGCAACCATACTGCTGATGCTGATATCAGTGGCGGTGACTACATAGCTGCCCACAGAAGCACCCGCAGGAATAGTAAATTAACCAGAGTAGCCGCCTGAACCGTCGCAGGTAAAGGTGCCAAAGTCAACGCTCACACTTCCCGAAAGCGCCACATCAACTGTGTCACCTGGAAACTCACCCTTCAAAGAGAAACCAATCGAGTTACCCGGGTCTCCCAGAAGAAGACGACCCTAACACAATAGAAGAGGTAGGCGCCACCAGAATATTGGCGGGACCAGCAAACACATCGCTGAGAGTTTGGTCAACAGCCATCATCTGGTAGGTAGTACCGACTGGAACCACTGTTGGAACCGTAAAATCGCCAACGTAGCCGCCTGAACTATCGCACGTGTAGGTTCCTAAATCAAACCATAAATTCGCCAGTGATAGTGAAAATCTGCAAGTCAACCTTGTCATTTGAGCCAAACCCGCTTAAACTAAACTCTGTAGATACCCCTAAAGCTGCAGAAGATGGCGCAACCAACAAAGGCGAATACACCTGCACATCAGCAGACGTAACCATAACGCTAATCTCAACATCCTGAGCAACCACAGAATAACTGCCAGCAGGTACCCCGACAGGAACAACCAAAGACGAAGAGCAGACGCCATTATAGTCGCAAGTAAAGGTGCCTAAATCATAGGAAACTCCAGTGCCGCTAAGCGTTAAATCAACTTTATCGTTTGGAAATTCACCTTTCAAAGAGAAGCTAAGTGTGCCGCCAACATTTACAGAAGAACCAGCCAACGTCAAGGACGGTGTTGGTGTAGCTAGGAAGTTGACTGGCACAGCACTTACGCTGGGGGCGCTAAGATCATTAACTAAAACCTGGTAGTTACCAACCAAAAGCCCCGCAGGAACAGTGACAGAGCCCAAATAGCCCCCCGATGAATCGCAAGTAACAGTTACAAAGTCAGCTGCAATATTTGGAATCGGCATAGAGACAAAGAACAAATCCACTTGGTCGCCAGCTTCAAACCCGCTCAGCTGCAACTGCACAGATCCACCCACTTGGCCTGAAGAGGGCAACGAGATGGTTGGCGTGTATACTTGCAGATTAGCCGTCGCAACCATACTGCTGATGCTGATATCAGTGGCGGTGACTACATAGCTGCCCACAGAAGCACCCGCAGGAATAGTAAATTGACCAGAGTAGCCGCCTGAACCGTCGCAGGTAAAGGCGCCAAAGTCAACGCTCACACTTCCCGAAAGCGCCACATCAACTGTGTCACCTGGAAACTCACCCTTCAAAGAGAAACCAATCGAGTTACCCGGGCTCCCAGAAGAAGACGACCCTAACACAATAGAAGAGGTAGGCGCCACCAGAATATTGGCGGGACCAGCAAACACATCGCTGAGAGATTGGTCAACAGCCATCATCTGGTAGGTAGTACCGACTGGAACCACTGTTGGAACCGTAAAATCGCCAACGTAGCTGCCTGAACTATCGCACGTGTAGGTTCCCAAATCAAACCATAAATTGCCAGTGATAGTGAAAATCTGTAAGTCAACCTTGTCATTTGAGCCAAACCCGCTTAAACTAAACTCTGTAGATACCCCTAAAGCTGCAGAAGATGGCGCAACCAACAAAGGCGAATACACCTGCACATCAGCAGACGTAACCATAACGCTAATCTCAACATCCTGAGCAACCACAGAATAACTGCCAGCAGGTACCCCGACAGGAACAACCAAAGACGAAGAGCAACCGCCAGTATAGTCACAAGTAAAAGTGCCTAAATCATAGGAAACCCCGATGCCGCTAAGCGTTAAATCAACTTTATCGTTTGGAAATTCACCTTTCAAAGAGAAGCTAAGTGTGCCGCCAACATTTACAGAAGAACCAGCCAACGTCAAAGACGATGTTGGTGTAGCTAAGAAATTGTTTGACACAGCGCTTATGCTGCTGGCGCTAAGGTCATTGGCTAAAGCTTGATAGTTGCCAATCAAGATGTCTGAGGGAACAGTGATGACGCCTAAGTAGCTGCCTGAAGCATCACACGTATAGGTTCCTAAATCAAACTGAGTTGGAGACCCAAGAAAAGTGACAAGCGGCAAGTCAACTATGTCGTTTGGACTAAACCCGCTTAGTTTTAACAGTACAGTTCCGCCCACTGAAACCGAAGAAGGCAACGAGATTGTCGGGGTGTATATTTGCAGATTAGCGGTGGCAATCATGCTGCTGATGGTTGTGTCGGTGGCGGTTACTACATAGTTGCCAGCGGAAGCATCCATAGGTATGGTGAATGAACCAGAATAGCCGCCTGAACCATCGCAGGTAAAAGTACCTAAGTCAACGTTAATTGCCCCTGAAAGCTGCACATTTATTTGGTCATTTGGAAACTCGCCTTTGAGCGAGAAACCAATCGAGTCACCTGGACTCCCAGATGAAGACGAAGCTAACATGATGGAAGCAGTGGGCGTCACTAGTAGGCTTGTGGGTCCAGCATAGACATCGCTAAGAGTTTGGTCAACAGCCATAAACTGGTAGTTGCCCACTGGAACTGTAGTTGGAACAGTGAAGTAGCCAGTGAAGCCCCCAGAGCTATCGCAGGTATAGGTGCCTAAATCAAACCAGAGATACCCCCCTCCTACAGTGAAAATCTGCAAGTCAACCTTGTCATTTGAGCCAAACCCGCTTAAACTAAACTCTGTAGGCACCCCTAAAGCTGCAGAAGATGGCGCAACCAACAAAGGCGAATACACTTGATCCGCTCGAACCGGTTGAAGCAGGAATGCAAAAGGAGAAAATGCGAAGAAGATGAGCAGAAGGATGCTGCCAACTCTAAATTTTTGTTGTCTTTGATTCATTGTTACACCGGACCAGTCAAACCCTTCGTTGACGTTAAAGACATGTCACCAGTGCTTGAGTATACAAGAGCTTTAGCTAGCAAACTCGTGAATGCACAGGTTAAAAACGAAATTATGAATTCGATTATGTTGAGTTGTAGTTTCTTCATGTTTTTCATCCTTCATGTTTCTTGTTATTTTTAGGACGCATCGTAGCATGCGCTACCTAACTTATGGGATCCTAATGTGCAAAGTTAGGAGCGTCTATATAAAATGATATGAAAAATACCGTTATGTTAGATTATTTTTAATATGCGCACGACAATTAAAGTTTGACCGCGCCAAAAATAAACAGAAATGTGAAGTGTTGAACAGGTGTTTTGAACCCCTTTGGGTATGGGCACGGGCAGCGTCAAACTTTAACCTAAATTTGCCAAGTCGCTTTATTCGATAAGTTTGAGCCAAGGAATCAGACTGATTCGAGTAAGCCCGTTCCGCATTAACCTCGTACCAATATAGGGTTGGCGAAAACCTTCAGATGATATGCCCGAACTTTTACTCCTTAAGCTTTGTGTTATGACCCCAATTGGGTTCAAACCCCGCCCGGTCCATAGTGGGGTCTCAAAGCGTTCGGGTTCAAGACATTAAATATTTATGGCAGTTGCAGCTAAGTAATAGTTGTTTTTGAGCAGCATTCGTTTGAAGGAGGTGATTTTGATTGTTGTATGAAGCCACGCATTCGCATCAAGCCTCTCGATGCCCGTTATTATCAACTGAAGGCAAAGCCATGCTTAAGCAGCTTTTCTCGGAGCAGAACATTAAGAGCTCAGGCGTCAATCTGGTAGCCGCATACATGAGTTGTCCGCAAGATACCTCAGTGGACCATAAAGGTTTTTTCACTATGGACGCCGAAAACCCCGAAGCGGTCAAGAGATTTTTCGGGCAAATGGCTGTGGATGTTAGACCGGTTAAACCTTTAAGCGAAGTTGCCAAGATGTTATGATTCAAAGAGCTCACACGGTCTTTAATATGATTGCTGAAAAGTTGCATTCTGCTAAGCAGTCGCCACACCCTCTACAATACGTGGCGTCAACAACGCTCGGTTCATTGCTATCAATTCGGTTAATCGCCTTGTGGGGGCATATCTTTGCAGCCTTACACTCGACACAATGACCGCACTTTTCTGGATCAATAAACGCCTTATGCATAATCTTCACTTTGAAGGCACCAATAAAGCCCTATCGCGATTCACAGCCCGACTGACTGCAGCAAACCCCGAAATTCATAGTATAAGGCCAACAAGCGACAAAAGCCTAATCACGTTAAACTCCGCCGAAGCTACACTACCTCTCTTTGGGTTTTTGGTTTTCTTGGTCGCCAAGTTAAGGCACTGTAGATCGTAAACACCAGGAGAACCACAAATACCGCCGCTTTGATGGCAGAGAAATATAGGATAGCTGAGTAAAGTGCGAATGCTGCGGGAAATCCTCCGATGTATAATGTGAAAAAAATCGCTGTGGGCAGTTTGTAGTTGTATTTGTAGTCTTTTAAAGATGCGTCTACCAAAGTACAAGGCTGCCAAGCGCCCCATACCATGCGTACATTTTATACAGTTGTAGCATGGACGCAAGCAACCCAAAAGATGCAGTACACCATAAATCAAGATAATTGTCACGATAAAAAACGCAATACCGGCTGCGAAGTCGTATAGCAGAAAAGCCACTGTATCAATAACAATCCAAAGGAAAAGCGCTAGGTTACCAAGCAGAACCAGGTTTTCTGGGAAGAATATTGGGCGACCGTTTTTTGGTTCTGTCATGACAGCCTCTTCCAAGCCATTGTTATATAAGGATTTTTTGGCACAACAAACTCGTGCCCCTGCAATAAGCTGTTCCAGCGGATAGATAGGAGTTTGCCGCCAGCAAACCGTGATTTTACTGCGTCCATTTTTTCTTCAACACTTGTCATATATTATCCCCCGTGACTCTATGCCAGATACCGTTTGATCATCGCCTCGATGTGTGCTTTGGGGTAAGCACCAACTAATCGCTCAACTTCTTTGCCGTGAATAAAGATGATTATCGTTGGAATGCTCATTACTCCAAAGCTACCCGGCACAATTTGATTCTCGTCAACGTTCATTTTTCCAAACGCTACTTTACCTGCGTATTCAGCTGATAGAGTCTCAATTATCGGTCCTACCATTCGGCAGGGTCCGCACCAGGGAGCCCAAAAATCTACAACCAGAAGGTCATGTATTTGTATAACGTGTTGGAAAGTGTTGTCTGTTTCTATCATGGGCTGATTATTAGCCTGCCCTGAGTTCCTTGTTCGGTCAATCATAGCTTGAATCTTCCTTGAGCGTATTTGGTTTAATTCATTTTCTTCAGTCATAATTTTACCCCGCGTGAATTGCGTCTTATGCTTGCTTCTTTGCTGCCTCACGCAGTTTCCATACGTTGCAATGTGGCGCGTGGTCGCACATTTCTTCAGGTATGCTTCTTGGGCACTGAAATTTTTTCTCCATTTTCTCGCTTCCTTATGCTCATGGAATGGGTAGTCAACCAAATATATCTTACGGTGTTGTCAATACCTAACAACACCATTTATATGTCAGATGCCGCAATCCAATTCCTCATGGAAAGCATTAATCAACTAACAAAGAAAGGAGCATCTTGCACCGACTTGCTCACTTGCCTATACAACCTAAAACCTGCCGACCTCCAAGTCCTCCAGACAACAGCAAGACATGAAAACGCATCACTCGATCAAATCGCAAAGTTGCTACAAAAAGACCGCAGTTCAGTGCATCGCTGCCTCGCCAAACTCGTCAGCTTGGATATCATCACCAAGCAAACCATGACTCTTAAGGGCGGCGGATATTACCATGCGTACTCCCTACAAAGCCCCGCTGTAATAAAAGAACATGCAAAGGAAAGAGTCAAAGAAATAACCACCAGCCTTAACAGACTGATTGATAGGTTTGAATCAGACTTTCAAAACCACCTGAATAAAGGGTGAGGAAAAGGAATTGTGAATGATGCAAGGCGCCGCTATGCGAAGGGGAAGCCTTTTTGACCTCCATGGAAAGTCTTGTGCGAGGACTGCTACCTGTATGAAACTAACCCGCCGAAGGCTTGCGACCCAATGGCTGTGGACTCAACTCTATCCTCAGAAAACGGGTAGGTCAAACAGGAAGTTCAGACCTTAAAACTTGGGTTCTTGCATTTTGTCGCGTGTCGTTTAGAAGCTCGATATATCGAGTTTCGATATATGTCGAGAAATAAAATACGCCTTATATGACGACTCCCTACACTGAGGTGTATAAGAGTGTTACACATGAACAGCACAACACAACTACAGCAAGACCCAAGCGAGGACCCAGCGTGCCCATTGCCAGTGTGCCTGATCTACCTGCGGAAAAACGAAAAAACAAAGCAGAAAGAGGAAACCTAAAAGACCATTCCATTAGCGCAGAGACGTTTTTAACGGGTCATTTTTGTTCTTTTGCAACGTGACTGTTATTAAGACCTATTTTTAATTGTCTTAGCATCTGCAGAGAGAAGAAAATGCAAAAAATCAAGTTGTTAACCTTAGCCGTCTTGGCAGTTGTCATGTTGAGCGCATTGTGCGTTTCTTCAGCGTTCGCCACGGACACAACAAAGTTTAGCCTTGCGTTGGCGTCAAATCAAATCCAGTATGATATTCCTGCTGGAACCACCTTTAACGGTTCAATCGCCACCACAGGCATGGTTCGCTTCTGGGTTACCGCACCCAACGACGCCGAAATCGTCAATTTAGGCATAATAGACGAAAAAAGCAGCTTCAGCTTTGTCTCCCAGCAAAACGGAACCTACACCTTCAACTTCGAAAACGACCTGCCCAACACGATTACAGTAACCTTCTCCTACAACGCAGACCCCCAGCTTCCAAACACCAACATGGGAGCAGTCCCCCTAACCGACTTCATCATAGTAGGGGCAGTAGCCGTCGTGGGAAGCATCCTCATATTCGTCGGCATACGCCGCAAAACCAAAAAAGTAATGGCTGCCTACGAAAAGCAACAGCTGCAAGCCAAGCAAAGTGGCGGCTCAACCAAGTAAAGATGCGTTGCACTTCACAGCTTGGCAACGGGAAGTTTTTAGGCGTTCTGTTAGAGTTTGTTTAGTTCTTGTTTTTTGCGGTGGATAGCTGCGACGGTTGCATGCACGTTTTTCTCTTCCACAACCAGTATAATCTGCGATGTATGCGGGGCGAAGACTCCTCGTTTGATGTTGATTCCTGAAAGCGCGCTAATAGCCATGGAGGCGACGCCTGGAGAATCCTTCATTTTGTCCCCAATCAAAGTGACCACGCCCAAGCCATATTCAATCCGCATCTTCTCGTCAAACCGCTTCAGCTTCTCCTCGCTTTTGCGCAGGAAATCAGCATCCAAGAAGAGGAAATCGCGGATTCTCTCGCCTGTCTCAAGAGCTTCCGCACCCAAATCCAAAAAGTCGTTTCTCCGCTCCCAAATCCGCAGCAAATCCTCAAGCGAACGGCTCTTCTCATCGTTCATCGTTAAGATTGCGCAGCCCGATTTGCCAGTTAAACATTTCACAACTTCTCCCCCGCTGGTTTGCGCCTCAATCGTCGAGTACATTTCGGGCTCATCAATCGGCACAACCTTAAGCGGCTGACCAAATCGTCTGGCGACGGCTATCGCGGGGCTCTGCACGATTTTCATACCCATCATCGACGCCTTATGCGCTTCGTTGTAGGTGAGGGCTTTGACATGTTCGGTTCTTTGTCCTTTCACGACTTTTGGGTCGGCGCTTTGCAGAGGCACGTCTTTGTAGAGAAGCGTTTGGGTGCTGTACAGGTCTTTGAGAAGGCAAGAAGTGAAAACCGCCGTTAAATCTGAGCCGCCTCTTCCCAAAATGGTTTCTAACCCGTCTGAGGTCATGCCTAAAAAGCCTGCTAAACACAGGATTTTGCCGTCTTCTAAAGGCCCGATTAGGGTGTGAAGCCTCTTTTTGCTTTGGGCAAAGTGGGGGAGGGCATCCTCAAAATTGTCATCTGTCACTATGGGCCACTCCTCCATCGAAACACGTTGGGAATCTAACCCGTTGCTTTTCAAAACGTAATCCATCAGGGTGGACATGGCGACTTCGCCGCCGAAAGTTAGAATCCTCGCTTTGAGGTTGCCGCTGAAACGTTTGTTGATGGAGTCAAGAGTCGCCTGGGTTAACGCCTCGTAGCTGGCTAAATCCTCTAAGGCTTGTTTTTGCCATTTTTCCGCGACCTGAGTCGCTACGAGATGCCTGTAAACTTGGAAGACGGGTGCAAGAGGCAGAGTGCATGACTGCGCGTAGGATTCGCCGATACCGATGAGGGCATCAGTGGTGCCCATAGGAGCCGAAAAAACAATTACGGGGCCAAACCCGTCTTTTTCCCGAATCTCCCGTACACGCTTAACAATTTTCGGGATACCTTTCCCTTCAACATCCAGAAGGCTGCCGCCGAACTTCGCTACTGAAAGAGACTTGAAACCGCATACCACCCAATAGGAGAAGGCAACTGAACTCTAGCTTTAATAATTTTCTGACCTTGCCCCCGTTTGTCTGTTTTGTGTTTTTTCGTCGGAGACCCCGATAGGAGGGCAAACCATATACGGATTCCATATACACTTTCCATATACAAGGTGAAAGCACTTTGCCAAGACCCGTCAGAACATTCCGATTCGACCTAAAAATCTATACAGAATTCAAAGAATTATCATCCAAAAACGGCTACACCGTAACCGCCGCCCTAGAAAAATTCATGACAGACGCAGTTAGTCATGGATTAGTTTTCCCTTCCGCAAAATCCGAAGCCGAAGTGGCTGAAGCACGGGTGATGTTGGCGTGGCTCAAAGAAGGCAAATACTGGGTAAACCTCGGCGGAAAAGAGGAAACAAGCACCAGAGGACGCCTACTGCAGCTCCTGCCAAAATCGTCGGCCACTTTTTCCGTGATTCCCGACCAGATTTCGACCACCTTGTTGTAGCGCTCACCGTTGGTGATGGCGCCGTCCAGGTACTGCTGCTGCACGGCGATCACCTGCTTCTCGGCGTCCTTCACCAGTCCAGCCTTGCCCGGCGGAATGACCATGTCGTCAATGCCGATGGACAGTCCGGCCTTGGTGGCGTAGGTGAAGCCCAACTGCTTGATGCCGTCCAGCATCCGCACCGTGGTCTCCAGACCGAAGCGCAGGTAGCAGTAGTTCACCAACTGGCCAACGCCCTTCTTCTTGAGCAGGCCGTTGATATACGGCATGCCCTCGGCGCCGCGCTTCAGATGGTCGTTCATGATGGCGCGGCCCACAGTGGTCGAGATGTACTGACGCTCGAAGTTGGTGGGCTCGGTGTGGATCACGTCCTGATCGTCGTAGGCCGTGGTCAGGTCAATCACTTCGCCGCTGTAGCGCAGGCGGATGGGGGTCAGCGTTTCCACTTCGCCCATCTCCTTCGCCAGCAGCACTTCGTCGATATTGGCGAAGGCGCGGCCTTCGCCCTTGGCTCCCGGCTTGGCCTTGGTCAGGTAGTAGATGCCCAGCACCATGTCCTGCGTAGGCACGGTGATCGGCTGCCCCGAGGCGGGCGACAGGATGTTGTGCGAGGCCAGCATCAACACGCTGGCTTCCACCTGCGCTTCCGGCGACAGCGGAATGTGCACGGCCATCTGGTCGCCGTCGAAGTCGGCGTTGAAAGCGGTGCAGACCAGCGGGTGAATCTTGATGGCCTTGCCTTCCACCAGCACCGGCTCGAAGGCCTGGATGCCCAGGCGATGAAGCGTGGGAGCGCGGTTCAGCAGCACAGGGTGGTCCTTGATGACCTCTTCCAGGATGTCCCAAACGATGGGCTCCTGCTGCTCCACCAGCTCCTTGGCCTGCTTGATGGTGGTGCAATGCCCGGTCTGTTCCAGGCGGTGATAGATGAACGGCTTGAACAGCTCCAGCGCCATCTTCTTGGGAAGACCGCACTGCTGCAGCTTGAGGTCGGGACCGACCACGATCACCGAACGGCCGGAGTAGTCCACGCGCTTGCCCAGCAGGTTCTGGCGGAAACGGCCCTGCTTGCCCTTCAGCGTGTCGGACAGCGACTTGAGCGGGCGATTGTTGGCGCCACGCAGCACGCGGCCACGGCGTCCGTTGTCGAACAGCGCGTCCACGGCTTCCTGCAACATGCGCTTTTCGTTGCGCACGATGACTTCCGGAGCGTGCAGGTCCATCAGCTTCTTCAAGCGGTTGTTGCGGTTGATGACGCGGCGATACAGATCGTTCAGATCGGAGGTGGCAAAGCGGCCGCCATCCAATGGAACCAGGGGACGCAGCTCCGGCGGAATTACCGGAATGACGTCCAGGATCATCCACTGCGGCTTGTTGCCGCTCTTGCGGAAGGCCTCGACCACCTTCAGGCGCTTGGCATACTTCAGGCGCTTCTGCACCGAAGTCTCGCTGCGCATCTTCTCGCGCAGCTCGGTGGACATGCTTTCCACTTCCACTCGCTTCAGCAGTTCCTTGATGGCCTCAGCGCCCATCATGGCCTTGAAGCCCGAGGCGCGGTGCGCCAGGTCCAGCTCGCGGTACTTGGCTTCGTCCTTGATGACTTCGTGGTCTTTCACCGGCGCTTCGCCGGCTTCGACCACGACATAGGCTTCGAAGTACAGCACCGACTCCAGGTCGCGCAGCGAGATGTCGAGGATGTGGCCGATACGGCTGGGCAGACCCTTGAAGAACCACACGTGCGAACAGGGCGAAGCCAGCTCGATATGGCCCAGCCGCTCACGGCGGACTTTCGACAGGGTGACTTCCACGCCGCACTTGTCGCAGATCACGCCGCGGTGCTTCATGCGCTTGTACTTGCCGCACAGGCACTCCCAGTCGGTGACCGGCCCGAAGATGCGGGCGCAGAACAAGCCATCACGCTCCGGCTTGAAGGTGCGGTAGTTGATGGTCTCCGGCTTGGTTACCTCACCGTGCGACCAGCTGCGAATTTTTTCCGGCGAAGCCAGGCTGATGCGAATGGCGTCGAAGTCGGCGATGGCGTTTCCGAGATCAAAGGGACTCGAGCGGTACAAATTTCCTCCTCCCCTGCGCTTCCCGCCGTCGCGGGTTGCAGGGACCTTGCGGCCTTTACGCGTCCGCCGGCGGCTCCCGTCATCTTCATGTCTTCGGGCGTGGTCTCCTGCGGGAACACTGGAGGCCGGCTTCCGATCTGCATAGTTAGTCGGCGGCGACCGGAGCTGCGGCCAGGCCCTTGCGTTCGTTGGTCTTGATCAGCTCCACGTCCAGGCACAGCGACTGCAATTCGCGAATCAACACATTGAACGATTCAGGAACTCCCGGCTCAATGGCAGCTTCGCCTTTGACGATGGCCTCGTAAATCTTGGTGCGGCCATAAACGTCATCGGACTTCGCCGTGAGCAGTTCCTGCAGGATGTAGGCGGCGCCGTAAGCTTCCAGCGCCCAGACTTCCATTTCGCCGAAGCGCTGACCGCCGAACTGAGCCTTGCCGCCCAGCGGCTGCTGGGTAATCAGCGAGTATGGTCCGATGGAACGCGCGTGAATCTTGTCGTCAACCAGGTGCGACAGCTTGAGCATGTAGATGTAGCCAACCGTTACCGGCTGCTCGAACTTTTCGCCGGTCATGCCGTCGTAGAGAGGTCTTGCCCGACTCCGGCAGTCCGGCTTCGGCGAGCAGCGACTTGATCTCGTTCTCCTTGGAGCCGTCGAATACCGGCGAGCCGAAGAACACGGCATCCTGCATTCCGTCTGCCACCTTCTCCAGAGTCTCGTCGTCCAGGCTGACCAGCTTGTCCACGAAGGGCGTGTCCTTGAACATGACCTTGAGCGCCTTGCGGACATGCTCGGCCTTGGAGTTTTCCTTGAGCAGTTCGGTAATCTTCTTTCCCAGCTCATAACCGGCCCAGCCCAGGTGGGTTTCCAGAATCTGGCCCACGTTCATACGGCTT
>CAWGMZ010000028.1:0-8643 GCA_963823775.1 Candidatus Bathyarchaeota archaeon | reverse complement strand
TGGGGTACGTTAGTACGCCTGAAAAAGGGCTTTACGCAATAACTCAGCAAGGGAAAGAAGCGCTTCTGATGCCTAATCTCAGCAAGGAAAAAGCTGAGGCGATTTTGGCGTATGCGCCGCATGACAAGGCATTCCACTTCTACGCAGACGTTGGAAAACCAATCAACCTGCATGCACACAACCTGCGGGACTTCGCCAACAAGGTTGAGCGAGCCGACGTGGAATCCGTGCAGTTTCACATGAACCGCGGCGACTTCGAAACATGGTTCAAAGGACTCGGCGACGCAGACCTAGCCAAGAAAATTGCCGATTTAAAAGAGAAAAACGTGGCTGGAGAGGAACTTCGCAGCCAACTACACGAAATCGTTGAGCAACGATACATACAGCTAGCTACTCTCGCAGGCCAACCTATCTGTCCCGAGTAAGCTCGCCAAAAGTTTTCTCCATCACAATTCATCGCTTCTACAGTTTCGCAGAACCCACTAAAATTGCCCACTTTTGGATGCACATTTAATCTTTTTTAAAAAACCAAAGGGCAAACTAAGGAAAATATGAAATATGCAGATGCAGATATGAGTGGCTGAGGAAGCGCCAAGTTGAGCGAAGTTAGAACGATTTCAGTCAAGTTGCCTGAACAGGTCTATTTGGAGATGGCTCTACGGATTCCAGAGGGCGACAGAAGCAGCTTTGTTCGGGAAGCCATAAGCGAAAAACTCGAGAAAACACCCAAGGCAGACAAGGTTTTGGCTTTAGAGGAGCGAATGGGCAGGATCGAGGGGGAGCTGGGGCAAATCAAAAAGTATCTTGCCGACTTGGAGCTTCTGACTTTTCAGCATGGAAAAACTAACCCGCATAGCTTCTGCCTCGACGAGGTAGATCACAAAATCATGGAGTACCTCACGCACTACAAAGGCGCAACCACGCCGGAGCTGGCGGAGTACCTAAAAACCAACAGGTGGCTCGTGCTTAACCACCTGAGGCGAATCCAGAAAAAGTCAAGAAAACAAGCGGGAAAATCAGTCATTGAATATTATGCGGGGGAACGCTCGGGCAAGAAGAAGGCTTGGTGGGTAGACGAAGAATTAATCCAGGAGTAAGCGGCGACTTTAAATTTGCTGGATTGTTTGGTTTCTTGATTGTCAGCTGTGGGCTCGTAGTCTAGGACGGATTAAGGCATCGGCCTCCGGAGCCGAGAATCCTGGGTTCAAATCCCAGCGGGCCCGCCACTGGTTTCTAACGAAAAGGGGTTTCTATTTGGCTCCTATAGAAAACCGTAGGGGTAGCGGGGACGAAAAAAGAAAACTGCGAGGAAAAGGATGGCTCATTGGTCGGCGCATTAGTGAGGATTGAGCATCTTTGGCTAATTGAACATACGTTTAATTCAATCGTTATTGGCTTTTAATTTATGGTTCCTTTCCAGTGTTTTTTCGGCTATTAGGTACAGAAGGGCTGCGAGGGCAAGCGCGAAGGCCGGGAAAACAGGCATGATGTACCAGTAAATCTTTGTTTGCGCCACACTAAACACCAACAGCACGATTGCCATCCAAAGCAGAACCAGGGTTTCTTGTTTTCTGCGTTTGATAAGGGCTCCGTACGCGCAGAGTCCGACGGCGAAGGGCAATAGTGCGAGCCAGAGCCAATTTTCGTTATGCAGTAAATAGTTGAAGTAGAAGAGGTAGCCTGCAAAGTGACCCTCCAACATGCCAGCGGAGCGATTGACATCAGCGTAAACGAAGTACCACTGCCAAAACTGATTCCCAAAACGCGCCGCCATATAGATCAGCCAGGGCGAAAAAAGCAAAACCCCAACGCCCCAAAAAAGCGTAAAAGTCTTCGTGAACAGAAACCGCAGGCTCTTCCTGGTCGCAAGCAAATAGGCAAAAATGATTAATGGAATCAGAAGCGCGGCAATCTGCTTTGTTATCAGCGCCAACCCGAAAAACAAGCCGCCTAAAACCGCGTTTCGTACCGAGTTTTCTTTTTCTTCAGTTAAAACAAAAAAGTAAATGCTTGCCAAAACGAAACAGGTCAAGGGGACATCAGTCATGGCATACCTTGCAAAAATGTTGTAGGTTAGGAAGGTGCCTAAGACAAGGGCCGACATGAATCCGACGGGGCGGTTGTAGAGTTTCTTTCCCAAATGATAGATGAGGACAAGGGATAGGGCGCCGAATCCGGCTGTCCAAATTCTCGAGGAAAAGTTGGTGACTCCGAAGGCTTGGTAACTAAGAGACATCAGCCACATCAAAAACGGCGGCTTCCCAATCACAAAGGAAACGGCGCCGAACGCCCAAGGCGTCAAGTAATCGCCAGTCTTAAACATGTGATACGCCCACTGCGAATACGTTTGCTCATCGGCAGTCTGAAGAACTCCGCTTCCCAAATTAACAAAAAATATCAGTGAAAATGCGAGAATCGCCAAAAGAAAAACGGCGTCAGCGTGCCTCTGGAGCCAAGATTGATTTTCCTGTTTAATGCCGCTTGCCTCAGCATTTCTGTTCTGCAGTCGACTGAAGTAAACGTATCGTGCTAGCGCAAATATGGCAATAGCTGCTATGGCGCAAGCTATTGAGTCGAAGACGATGGTTGTGAGAGGGGTCGAGATGGCGGTTTGCGAAGGCTGAGTTTGACCTGTCGAGTTGGTTAAGGTTAAGGCGTAGATTTTGGCGTCGTCGGAACCGATATACAAGATGTTGTTTGCGATTGCGGGTGAAGATTCTACGATGTTGCCTGTTTGGTAGCGCCATTCTTGGGCTCCTGTTTGGGCGTTGAAGCAGTAGATGTTGCCGTCTTGGGAGCCCACGTAGACGTTGCCGCCTGCCACCGCGGGGGAAGATGTAACCCAGTAGCCAGTTGGGCTCTGCCAGATTTTGCTGCCTGTTGACGCGTTGAGGCAATAGACGTTGTTGTCGTCGGAGCCCACGTAGACGTAGCCGTAGGCGACGGCGGGAGAAGATTCAACTTCATCGGCTGTTCGATACTTCCAAACCTCTGCGCCGCTGGAAGCATTCAAAGCGTAGATGTAGCCATCGTAGGAGCCGATGTAGACGCATCCGTTTGCGATGGCAGGGGAAGATGAATCAGATGTTCTAATTTGATGACTCCAAACCTCGGCGCCGTTGGAAGCGTTGAAAGCGTAGACGTGACCGTCATCGCTGGCAATGTACAATACACCGTTTGAGACTGCAGGCGACGAATCCATCGGGTTTAAGTTTTGTATGCTCCAAAACGTTTTTCCATTTGAAGCATTCAAGGCGATTAGGTTGCTGTTGGAGCTCGCGTAGACGACGCCGTTCACGATTGTTGGGGAAGACCTCACGGTGCCGCCGATTGGAGTGCGCCAAAGCATGGCTCCAGTCGTGATGTTTAAGCAGTAGAGGTAGCCGTCGTCGGCGCCGACGTACACGCAATAGTTGTAGATGGCTGGTGACGACCATACTTCATAGTGGGTTGGGTACTTCCAAACTACTGCTCCGTCGGAGGCGTTGAAACACCAAACTTGGCTGTCCCTTGAGCCGACAACAACAAGTCCGTAGGCAAAGGCAGGAGAAGACTGCACCATTCTTCCAGTCGTATAATTCCACAGGAGCTGGGCAGAATTCGCCGTTGACGTGTCATCCGTGTAGCCGCTATGATTTGGATCCATATGAAACATCGGCCACTCGCCAGAGGAACCCGTGCTGGCAGAGCTTCCTAAAGCCGCTGGCACGCTGAAGGCTTGAATTAGGATAAGAAACATCAGTGCGATAAGCAGCCAAGAGCGTTTCTGCATTGCTATCCTTACAAGACACCGCTACAAGTCCATATAAAAGTAGTTGGAATTCAATTGGAAAGCTTGCGCCTCACAAATTTGCAAAGGCTTAAGGGTCCGCGTGGTTGTTGTCGCAGATTGAGACAACAAGTATTGATATGCTGCCAACGCGAATTAAGGTTAAACTCGCGAAAGTGTGCCTGCATGGTTGCCTGTCAAAACTGCGGTAAAAATCTCAATAAGCCCGAAAGAAAAATTGAAAACAACTTTTTCTGCGTAGAACTCTACAACTGTGACCAGTGCGGATGCACCTTTAAAGTAACCTACTAAACAGTTTATCCTTTGCTTTCGGTTCATAAGTCATTACTTTTCCGCTTTCGCTTACTCATCGAATCACTTTTTTGGCTATTGCTTGAACCCTCGAAACCACGTGATTTTAGGTGAGTAGGTTTCTGAAGTATTTCAGAATAAGCTGCGGCTGCTCAAACGCCGTTCTCAGGGCCCTTCGAGGATTTCTTAGGTGGTTTCTCAAGGAGAGTTTTTTGTATTCTTCGAGGGCTTTGGCGGCGATTTCTTTTACATCTTCAGGGGCGAAGTCGGGTGTGGAAATTAGCGGCATTCCTTTGGGTTGTCGCGCCGCGGCGAAGGCGTCCCACTGCAGGTTTTCTTGGATGTATCCTTTGGCTTTGCATTCTTCGTAGAGTCTTGTGCCGTAGGATGGTGTAGCCATGAAAAGGTGCATGCCGACGTCGTAGTCGCGTTTGAGTTTTAGGGCGAAATCGACTGTTTTCTGCATGTTTTCCTTTTTTTCTCCTGGGAAACCGATGATGTAGAAGGCGCCTGTTTTCAGGTCAATTTCCTTGCAGATTTTTGCAACTTCAACTACGCGGTTAAGGTCCAGACTCTTGCAGATAACGTTATCCAGTATCTGCTGGTCGCCTGACTCCACGCCGAAAAAGACGCTTTTGCAACCTGACTTCTTCATTTTCAGAAGCAAACTCAAGTTTAAGCAGTCCGCACGTACGCCGTTTGGCGTTTCCCAGCCGATTTTGATTTTCCTCGCAATTAACCCGTCGCAGATAGCTTCGAACCTTGCCAAGTCAAGGGTTAAGTTGTCGTCTTCAAAGAAAATGTTTTTGACGCCGAATTTTTCAACGACGTATTCGATGTGGTTTAGAACGTAGTTTGCCGAATTTGCTCTAAATCCTCTGCCCATGTGCAAGTGAACCGAACAGAAACAGCAGTTAAACGGGCAGCCTCTGCTGGTAATCATCGATACGGCGCGTTTCCTGAAGCTTCGGTAACCCATGGCGGAGTTGAGGTATTTCTCCATATCAACTAAGTCGTAGGCTGGGTAAGGAAGATCGTCAAGATTTTTTATGAAATCTCTCGGAGGGTTTACTTTGATTTTTCCATCTTGGCGGAATGCAATGCCTAAAATTTCACTCTAGCGCCTTTTTTCCTTCAAGAAAAGCGGCTATCTCAGGCATTATGAATTCGCCTTCGCCGACAACAGCAACGTCGACGCTTTTGGCGTCTTCAAGAAACCCCGCTGGAACCGTGGTCACGTGGGGTCCGCCTACAACCGTTAGAATCTTTGGGTTAACCTGTTTAGCTATGTCGGTTACTTTAACCGAGTTTTCTATTTGGCAAGTGAACGGCCCCGATACGCCGACTATGTTTGGTTTTCGCCTTTCAATTTCAAGTTTTATCTGTTCGAAAGGCATTCCCACGTTTAGGGTTTCGCCGTTTTTTTGGGGTAAGCTGTTTGTCATGAAGGCATCTAATATTTCGGTTGGGTAGCCAGCTTTGGTAAGGGACGCGGCGATGTACATTAAGCCGAGAGGTAAGTTGCCTGCGGGCGGTTCGGAGCCTGGATAAAATGTCTGAGGGGGGTTGATGAGAAGGATCTTCATTTGGGTTACCCAATGATTATAGAGTTGTTTCTTTGGGGTATTTAAATTAACTTCTTAGCTTAAATTGATATAGAACATTTTTAAAATTATCTGTTTTCTGTTTATTTCTCCATAGTCGGCTAGCGGATACAAAGGCTTAGTTGGCATGTTACTGTTATGCTACAACCACATAAGTTCATAAGCGGTTATTCGACTTTTAATATTGTTAATTTTTGGTCAGTTAAATGGAGGTGACATTTTTGAGTATGCGAGAAGAAGGCAGGAAAGGCAAAATGACGGTCGCCGAAGCAGGAAGGAAAGGCGGAGAAAAAACCGCGTCAACCCATGGCCGCGAATTTTATGAGCAAATCGGTCGAAAAGGCGGCGAGAAGGTTTCTGCGGAACGAGGCCCAGAGTTTTACAGTGAAATCGGAAGCAAAGGCGGGTCTGAGCGCGCTAAGCAGCACGAAGGCACAAGTGAGGCGATGGGAAAGACAAGCCTTGAAGAAGCAGGACACAGAGGCGGACAACGAGTCCGAAAGCTGATCCAAGCCGGAAAAGAACACGAAGAAGAATAATTATCTAAGTTTTTTAGGTTTATTTTTTGTTTGATCCGTGGCAAAATCTATTTTTTCGAGCATTTTAGGGAGGTGAACTAGTTGTCCCGAGAAAAGGGTAAAATGACGGTTGAAGAAGCAGGTAGGAAAGGTGGACTGCGAACATCTGAGACCCATGGAGAAGAATTCTACAGTGAAATAGGCCGTAAAGGCGGCAAGATAGGTGGGCCGAAAGGTGGGCAAAGAGTCCGCAAACTTATTGAGGCAGGAAAGGAGCATGAACGAGAGTAAATCGTTCTTTTCTTGCTCTTGATTCTTAATAATCAACTTAAAGTTCAAATCGTGGCTTTTCAATCAATTTGCATCTTAGACCTTGATTTCTAAAGAAACGCTTCTTTCCATGTTGCTGTGCTAGGGCAGCCACATATCTTTAAGTGCGTTGTTAAGGGCTAGAAAAATGAGAAAGCGACCAAGTCGCTGAGAAATGTCGGCGCAAGTTTTTGGAGGTGACATGTTTTTGAGCGAAGGCAAAAGAAAAGGAAAGATGACGGTTGAAGAAGCTGGACGCTTGGGCGGAGAAAGGACGGCTGAAACCCATGGACCTGAATTTTACAGTGAGATCGGCAGCAAAGGCGGGTCACAGCGAGCAAAGCAGCATGAAGGTTCACCCGAAGCTATGGGAAAGACAAGCCTTGAAGAAGCAGGACACAGAGGAGGCCAAAAGGTTCGCAGGCTAATTCAAGCGGGAAAAGAACATGAAGATGAATAAGCACCCAAATTTTGCTTAAATAGAGTTTCGAGTTTCTTTAACAAAGGATCTAACTATGTTTTGTTGATGGTGATTATGTTTTGATTTTTCAATTTTCTTCCTGTATCTGGAGGTGAATGGTTTGGCTAAAGACAAAAAGAAGGGAAAAATGACTGTTCAAGAAGCAGGGCGCATAGGCGGAGAGAAAACTTCAGAGACACATGGACGCCGATTCTACAGTGAAATAGGAAGCAAAGGCGGTCAGAGGGTTCGCCGGTTGATTGCGGAAGGAAAAGCGCGGGAAGACGAATTAACTGTCAACGGTTAACGTTTTTTTTGGAAACTTGTTTAGGTAGTGGAGGTGAAAATGACGAGTAATCAAGATGTTTTAACAAGACGCTCAGGGATAGGTCAAGGTAAAGGAGCGAGGCATCAATACACTAGCAGAGCAGGTAAATCGGGTCACGTAAGCCCCGCAATCGTTGAGAAGTTTCTTGCAGGCATCCATTTTCCAGCTGAAAAGAAGAACCTGGTAGACAAAGCCTCAAGTAAAAAAGCGCCTGAAAACGTGATGGACATGCTAAACCGGCTTCCAAGCAAAACCTACAAGTCGCCGATAGACATAACCAAGGAAATAGGAAAAATCGAGTAGCGTCTACTTAAGACCTGTTTTCTTTAACCCTCCTTTTGGCATCCAAAATTTGACCTTGCATTTGTCGCTGGCAAAATGTTGAAATAGTTTCCAGCGGAACTCTCTTGTATGAAGCAAATTCTCGTTTTATATTACAGCAGAACAGGCAACACTGAACGGATGGCTAAAGCCGTAGCTGAAGGCGCAAGAATCAATGATGACGTTAATGTGGAATTGAGTTATCACGTTGACCCAGAAGATCTAAGCATGTTTGACGCGATTATCGTTGGGACACCGACTTACCATCATGAAATGGCGGTGGAATTCAAAAACCTCTTTGAGGAAGCCGCTGCAAAGGGCGTAAACTTGAAGGGCAAAATTGGCGCAGCTTTCGGTTCCTACGGGTGGACTGGGCGAAGCGCCCAAGCTGGTCGTGGAAATCATGAAGTTCAAGTTTGAGATGCAGGTAACTGAACCGCCTTTGCTTGCAAGGTATCTGCCAGATGAGAAAACTTTGGCTGGCTGCAGAGAGCTTGGGCAAAAGGGTTTCCGAAAACTTGATGAGCAAGGCTTAACATTAGCGGATTGTGGAGACTTTTATGGAAAAACCTAAGGATAATCTGCTTGAATTCTTGAAAAACCAGATGAAAGTTGAAAGAGACATAGTGGCTTCTCTTGAGAAACCGCTGCGTGAAATGAAGAATCCGGCTGTCAAAGGCGTCCTGAAGGGGTTTCGCTTGATTCTATAAAACACGCTGAACTCTACTTGTCAGCCATTACCCTTCTCACTGGGGCATCGACCGCGTTAACGCAGGATAACCTGGATGAACAGAGAAAACTGGTGGAAAAACACATTGAAATCGAATCTGAACTGATCAAGAAGCTGGAAGTTATGATTCCTACGATTGAAAACAGCAAGGTTGTTTTTCTCTTAAACTCCATATTGGCAGATGAACACAGGCACCATGAGATGCTGAAGATGGTTTTAGAAATCATTGTTCACGGAGAAACCATAACCAGGACGATTGGTGGAAACTGCTCTGGGAAAACGCGCCGTTCCA
>CAWGMZ010000027.1:0-76773 GCA_963823775.1 Candidatus Bathyarchaeota archaeon | reverse complement strand
CGGCGTGGGGTGGGCAGTTCTTCCAGTTTTCATGGCGGGGTTCGGTCCCTTCCTGATTTTTGTTGCTTCCTTCTTCACAAAGGGAACCTGGAAAATCTCGTCCTTCGACTACGCCTGCGGCGTCCTCTCAGCCCTCGCTATAATCCTTTGGCTCGTCACAAGGGACCCGAACCTGGCGATAACCTTGGCAATTGCAAGCGACGCCTTAGCCGCCGTCCCAACGCTGACAAAGAGTTGGAGCCACCCTGAGTCGGAGTCGCCTTGGCCCTTCATAGTGGGTTCCTTCGCGCCTGCAACAAGCTTCGCCGCCGCTACCATGTGGACCTTTTCAGAATACGCGTTTCCAGCGTACCTCATAGCGATAAATGCTCTCACCCTGGCTGTGATTTACAAGAAGGAAATAGTGGGTCTACTCAAGAAATAGCAAAAAAACCCAAAGCCTCGCAGGTTGGCTATTCTTTTGGTGGAACCTGTTTGCCTGCGTTGACAAGCATTGAAATCAAGTAGTCGTCGGTTACTGTGCCGAAGGCGCCTTTTTTAGCGGATTCCTCATCGAATTTCTTGACGCCGTCAGGCTTAAGTTCAGGTGCCTTAATCGCGAACGGCACGGGCTCTCTTGAATGGGTGCCAGTTCCCACGGGCGTCGGATGGTCGGGTGAAATCGAAATTGCGTAAGGCTCCGTTAAGCCGCCGAGAATTCTGCCAAGAAGCCGCTTATCTAAATCCTCAATCGTTTTCACCTTGAGTTTGGCGTCTTTTGCGTGACCTGCCTCGTCTGGCGCTTCAACGTGCACGAAAACCAAATCCACCGTTCGCAAGGCTTTCAAGGCTGCATCTGCTTTGCCCTCGTAGTCGGTATCATACAAGCCTGTTGCGCCGGGAACCTTGATGATTTCCATGCCAGCGTAGATGCCGATGCCTTTAACCAAATCCACAGCCGATATAACCGCGCCTTTTAACCCGAATTTTTCCTTCAAAGTCGGCATTGAAGGTTTTTTGCCGCCTCCCCAAGGCCAAATCAGGTTTCCAGGTCTTTTTCCTGCTTTCTCACGCGCGACGTTGACGGGGTGGCTTCGCAGGATGTCTCTGGAACCCTCGATTAAGTCGCGGAGCAGGCGAGCGCCTTTTTCGGCTTTTTCCGCTTTGGCTTTCGGCAGAACCGCTGAAACCTTCACGCCGATGGCGTCATGCGGCGGAGTGCACTCGACAAGTTCAGGATACGGAAAGTTGCGCAAAATCAGGAAGTGTCTGTAGCCCATGCCAGAATAAAACTCGATTTTGCCAGGCTTGCCGAACGCCTTTTCTACGGCGTCTATCAGCAGTGAGGCTTCCTCGCTGGTTATGTGCCCCGAAGAATAATCGAGGATGGCTCCGTCGGCTTCGGTTATCAGGTTGCATCGGTAAGCCGCGTCGTTTACGCCGAGTTTTATGCCTCGGGTTGGGGCTTCGAGTGGGCCTCTGCCTGTGTTGTAAATGCGTGGGTCGTACCCCATCAGTGAGCAGATGGCGGTGTCTGAGCCTGGGATGCATTCGTCGGGAACGGTTCTTAGCAGTCCGCTTTGTCCGTGTGAGACGATTGAATCCATGTTGGGTTTGTATGCGGCTTGAAGGGGGGTTTTGCCTCCGAGTTCCGCCACTGGAAAGTCAGCCATTCCATCTCCAACAACCAGGATATACTTCAATTAGTCAACTCCTTTTGCGCGGTAAGACCTGCATTTGCCTTTCTTGCTTTTTAAAGTTAACGCGCCCAAATATTTAAGCGCAAAAATACTAACAAACAAAGTGAGAAAAAATAAAAAGATAGTTGAGGGAAAACTACGGCATGACGACGGCGCCGATTAAGGTAATTGTCGGGGTCGGGAGAACTTGTGCTTGGTATTCGGTGCTATAGCCGACTGGTGCGTTTGCGATTGCCATAACGGTGTTTTGTCCGTAGATTACTTGTCCGAAGACCGTGTAGCCAGAGTTGAGGTCGCTGTTGTCTGCTACGTTGATGAAGAACTGGGTGCTTGCCGTGTTTGCGCCGCCTGCGTTAGCCATCGCGATGGTCATGTTGAGGTTGCTGTTGCCTTCTCCGCTCTCGAGGTTCGTGATGGTCGGTTGCGTGGTTTTGCCTTCTCCGCCTTGAATCATGAAGCCTGCGATGACGCGTTGGAATATGGTGTTGTTGTAGTATCCTTTCTTGACGAGGTTTACGAAGTTGGCTGTTGTGATGGGTTTGTCATCTCGCATCTGGATAACTATGTCGCCCTTAGATGTTACGAAGAGTATCTTTGTGCCGCTGGCGCTGTATTGTCCTACTGGCGAAGTGAGCGGAGTCACCGATGGATATGGGTTGCCTGAAGCTGGCGACGAAGTAGCGCTTGGAGTCGGCGTGGGAGTCTGCTGACTGGAAACATCTGAGTTTGGACCCAAGTGAGTAATCACCACGTAACCGACAAAAGCAACAAGAATGACCGCGATTATGGCGGCGGCGATTTGCTTTCGGTTTTTGCTTCGTGTCTTAGGATTGTAAGTTTTGACTTTGCTGTTTCGTTTGGAGCTCATGCCCAGAATTATTAGGCGTTTTTTATTTAAACCTTTCAAAAATCGCCCTAAAAAAAGACCTCAACTGCTCAGCACCAGAAACCGCTGCGAACAAAGCAAAAACATGGCTTGAAAACCCAGCTTGCTCAGCATAATTTTTTATTTACCTTTTCGGTTTTATAGGTATGCTGACGTTAAAGGCTGCAAGTTTGTGGTAAGTTGGTTCTGATGAAGGAAAACGAGTTTAGCGTTCACGTCGAATTTGACAAAATCAAAGTTGAAGTAGACAGACTGCAAGGAGGAGATAAGGAGACAAAGGATAGGATCGCTTGTTTTCTGAGTTCGCTTAAGGAAACTACAGCCAGAATTGAGCCTACGCTAAGCAAGGAAACAGAGGATGAGCGTGAGCTTTGGGAAGCCTACAAGCAGCTGCAGAGGGAAAAGCTGGCTGTTTTAGATTTGTCGCATGAATGGGATTACATAAGCGAAGAAATTCGTGAGTCAAACCCCAAATTGGACTTCTTGATTAAAGACGCCATTGAAGAGCTAAACGACCACATAGGCGTTTTAGCCGAATCACACCGCGCCCACATCGACATTCTCGAAATCTACAACACACGAAAAATCGAGTTCCTAGCCCTCGTCATAACCGCCGCCATCTCGTACATTGCAGTATGGGAATTTTTCGTCAGGGACCTACTCGTTAGCATCGTGTTTCCGCAGAGTTTGAGTCCCAACTTGAACTACCTGCTGGTTTTCCTAACGCTGCTGCCAGTTTTCGTGATTGTTGTTTGGGCTTGGATAAAACGCAAAAGCTACTTCTAAAATTTGGCGACCTAATTTGAGGGCTTAAAGCAGTACCTGGGCCACTGCGGCCAATCCTGCGTCGTGCTACACGCGCCAAAATCCAACGTGAGATCCATGCCTATCTTCAACTGTTCCTGCATCAAGCCGTTAATCATGCCTGGAATCTTTAAGCCGTTCTCAAGCTGCACAATGCCAACAGCGTAAGGCGTCAACGCATGGAACTGTTCGGGCGCCACGCTTATGACCGTGTAGGTAAGCAATTTGCCTTTTCCAGAGATGTTGATCCACTCAAATTCCTGTGAGAGGCAGTTGTCGCAGAGCGGTCTTGGCGGCAGATGGATTTTTCCGCATTTGAGGCATTTTGCAGCCATCAACTTGTGTTGCTGCAGGAACTTGTAGAACTGATCGATGCAGAAGGGTTCTTGTGCGCTCATTATCGGTCTCTCCTGTAAATGTGGACAGCCGCTGTCGCGCCTGACCCGCCGACATTTTGCGTTAACCCGATTTTGGCGTCTTTCACTTGGCGTTTTCCAGCTTGACCCGTGAGTTGCAAATAAATTTCGTAGGCTTGCGCGGTTCCTGTGGCGCCGACAGGGTGGCCTTTGGCTTTTAAGCCTCCGCTTGTGTTAACTGAGATTCGTCCGCCAAGACGGGTTTCGCCGTTTTCCACCATTTTGCCGCTTTCGCCAACGGGGCAGAAGCCGAGGTCTTCGTAAGCCATAAGCTCCGCAAAAGTGAAGCAATCGTGAACTTCAGCCAACTCGATGTCCAGCGGTTTCACGTTGGCCATTTCGTAAGCTGTCTTCGCCGCCAGTTTGGTGGCGTTTAGCGACGTTAGGCTTTGGCGTTGGTAGAGGCCGATGGTGTCGGTTGCTTGTCCGCTGCCGACGATTTGCACGGGCATGTCGGTGTATTTGCTGGCGAGTTCAGGTCGAGTTAAAATAACGCAACTTGCGCCGTCGGTTATCAGGGAGCAATCGAAGAGTTTAAGCGGCCAAGCGACGTAGCGCGAAGACATGGCGGCTTGCAGGGTGATTTCTTTTTGCATGTGGGCTTTGGGGTTTAGGCTTCCATGATAATGGTTTTTGACGGCGACCATCGCTATTTGCTCCTCAGTGGTGCCGTACTGGTGCATGTGGGCTGTGGCCATCATAGCGTACAAGCCTGGGAAAGTGATGCCGTGCCACTGTTCAAACGGAAAATCGGAAGCCATAGCCAAATACTCAGTTACCTCAGAGGTGGTGCGATGAGTCATTTTCTCAACGCCGCCCACGATAACTACGTCGGCAAGCCCAGACATCGCAGCGTAGATTCCTGAACGCAGCGCGGCGCCTGAAGAAGCGCAGGCGGATTCCGTGCGGGTGGCGGCGACTCCTGCGAGTCCAGCCCAATCCGCGGCGATTGCGCCCATGTGACCTTGATGCTCATATGCTTCGCCCATGTGCCCGATGAACAGGGCTTTGACGTCTCTTTTTGGGTCAAGTTTGGGGCAGCGGCTGAACGCTTCTTTAGCTGCCTCCGCGAACAGTTCTCGTGCAAGTAAGCCATCATGCTTGCCGAACTTTGACATGCCAGCACCTACGATGCTGACCAGCGGCTTCCCATTCAAACCCAAAGTTCCCTCTTAAATCCCAGTTAACAGATGCGGAGCCAGAATAAAAACTATGCAACTGATGTTGACGGAAATGACGGTGAAACGGGATATGCATTATGTTTAAAAGGTAAACTGTGGTATTAATACCACATATGTTGTATAAATACGTCAATAATCTCCGCATTAACGAGACAACAATCAGAATCCTCAGCCTATTCAGAAACAATTACAAAACCTCCCTGTACCTAAGAGAAATAGCAAGAGCAGTACAAATCGATGCAAAAGCCGTCAGTCTACACTTAAACAGGCTAGAAAAGGAAAACATCCTGACCAGCATCCAAAGAGGGAAAAACAAAGAATACAGCCTAAACCTCGGCAATTGCAGCACTTTTTACTATTTAGTGCTCGCCGAAGGCTTAGTAACAATTGAATATTTGGAGCGGAACTTTGAAATTAAAAAGCTCGTAAGTGAAGCAAACGATAGTTTGGGGAGAACGGCTTTGCTGTTTGGAAGCTTCGCTAAGGGGAATATGACTCCTGAAAGCGACATAGACATTTTAATCATAGGCGACATTAAACCCGATTTGGGTCCTTTGAGGGAAGTGGGCAGTTTGCTTAGGCGAGAAATAAACGTCAAATCCGCTTCGGAGAAACAGTTCTTAAACGGTTTGGCAAGCAATGACCCTTTAATGGTTGAAGTTGTTGCCGACCACATCACTCTTAAAGGAATAGATAATATATGCGACTTGCTGTGGCGAAACTATGCAAAACGACAAGGGATACTTACAGTGGTGCCTTAAACAGAATAAGGGCATACGGGTAGGCAAGCCTTCGGAGAACTTGATGCGAGCCTACCGCCAAAAATCCAGAAATGCCTTAAAATCCATGGAAATCAATGCACAGGCAGGTCTCGCGGACTGGGCTATTTCAGCCAGCTATTATGCCGAATACTTTGCCGTGTATTCGCTGCTTTCCAAAATCGGAGTCAAATGTGAAATCCACGATTGCACCATAACCCTATTTGAGTACCTATTCAGCGATATAATTCCCAAAGAAACCATGAAAGATTTGCGGAACTCCAAAGGCAACCGCATTGAAGCCCAATACTACACCCAAGAAATAAATCTCGACTTAGAGGAAATGATTAGCAGAACAAAGAAATTCGTGGTTGAATTGGAAAACACAACTGACACGCTAAACAATGAGAAAATTTCTAAATTACGAATAAAGTTGGAAATTTTAGGTTCCGACTAAAGCGCTTTAATCATAATCCTGTAACGTAAATTCTTAAAGCTAAAATTGGCAAGACCACAAATGCGCCGAACAGGATGGCAGTTAACGTCATTACCCGTAATGCCCTGTTGATGTGTTCTGGGGTGATGCCGTGGTCGTCGCCGAGCGCGTAGTGCCCTGGCTTTTCAAGTTGCGTGTTTAGGGCTCCAGCCATGGCGGAGATGGTCCATCCTGCGTTTACGCTGACGGTTTTGGATTTGTCGCGCTTTAGGATGCGCCATGATTCCCGCCAGTTTTCGCCGAGCAGATATGAGGCGGCAACCATCAGGTAAGCCGTGAGCCGTGCGGGGATGTAGTTGGTTATGGTGTCTAAATTAGCGCTGAACCATCCGATGTTGATGTTTTCGGGGTTTTTGTAGCCCACCATCGAATCTAACGTGTTGATGACGCGGTAGGCGAAGGCGCCTGGGACGCCGAAGATTGCGAAGAAGAAGAACGGCGCGGTTATTCCGTCGGTGGTGCTTTCCGCGATGGATTCAACTGCGGCGGATGTGATTTGTTTCTCGTTTAGGGTGTTTGGGTCTCTGCGAACGATGTATGGCAGCCAACGTCGGGCTTCCGCCAAATCGTTCTTCTTAAGAGCCGCCGCAATCGGCTTAGTATATTGACCCATGCCTCGGATTGCGAAGGTAGCTTTGAACAGAACTGCGCCGACGATTATGTAGGCTATTTGACCGTAGATTCCGAAGGATTGCCTGAGCCAGAAAAGCACCAGAAAAACAGGCAACGCGGCGATAAGCATGACGGTTACGCCGAGTAGGACGCCGTTTGCTTTTTCAATTTTGGGGTTTGGGTTTTTCAACTTCGGCTTAAGGTAGCTGATGATTTTGCCGATGCCGATGGTTGGGTGAATCCTGTCAGGGTACTCCCCAAATACAATGTCAATCAAAAACGCCAGGATGAAAATCAGAGCGGAATCCACAAAGAGTGATAGGTCAAGGGAAAACATGCTTAGCAATCAAACCTGGTCATTGCTGATTCTTCACTGTCCGCTTTAAAGCTTCAAGTAAATGTTCATTCTCAGAATGCGTCTTGACTGCCACACGAATGTAGTGGTTGTCGAGTCCATGAAAAGATGTGCAGTCCCGAATCAGAATCCCCTGCGAAAGCAACTTGGCTGAGAGTTCAGTCGCGGTTTGACCCGTCTTGCGGATGTCGATGAAGAAAAAGTTTGCGTCAGCTGGGTAAATCTTGAAACCGCCGAATTTTTCCAGCTCCCCCAAAAGCTGCGCTTTCTCTTTTTTGATAAGCTCACGAGTCACCCGCAGATGCTCCTCATCTTTGAGAGCGGCGACGGCGGCTGCCTGCGCTAAACAGTTAACGTTCCAAGGAATCTTGGCGCATGAAAGCACACCAGTGATTTCTTCGCTGGCGATGCCGTAACCGACACGCAAACCCGTTAACCCGAAAATCTTGGTGAAAGACCGCAGGATGAACAGGTTGGGGTAACGTTTGATTTTGTCGATTAACGTTAGGGCTTTTTCGTCTTCTACGAACTCCAAAAAGTCTTCATCGAGAAAAACAAGCGTGTCCTGCGCCAATGCACGCTCAATAATGGCTGTAAGGGTTTGGTTTGGAATAAGGAGGCTTGTGGGGTTGTTGGGGTTGCATAGGAAAACTATTTTGGCGCCGACCATTTCACGGATGAATGACTCCGCGTTAACGTTGAAGTTTGCGTCAAGCTTGATGAATTTCGCCGTTTCACCTGTCTTTCTGACGGCACTTTCGTACTCGCCGAACGTCGGCGCCGGAATTAGGGCGACTTCCCCTTTTTTGAGGAAAGCCTCAGCGAACAGGTACATTAGTTCTGTGGAGCCGTTCCCGACAACAACGTTGTTTTTGTCAATTCCGTTGAAGTGACTGGCAATTGCCTGCCGAAGCAGAGTGGAGTTTGAGTCGGGGTAAGCTGGAATTTCGCTGAAAGCCTTCTTTGCTGCCTCAAGCGCTTTTTTAGATGGACCCAGAGGGTTCACGCTTGAACTGAAATCCAGAATTTGCTCTCGTTTCAGCCCGCTTTTGCCTGCCGCATCCAAAACCTCGCCGCCATGCACGCAGGGCTTGAGGTTTTTTATGTGGTCGCTGACTAAGTTTTCCAGAGGCTTCATTGGGTTTCATCCTTCAGTCATTAGGGGGCTGAAATGCATGGGTTTCTCTTTGACGTAAATCATATAAATGTTTGGTTAAGCTTGTTGCAAGGAAAAAGTAGGGGATGCAGATTTCGCAGTTTTCAAACAGCGGAGGCATCACCTTGAAAACCGGGACTTGTTAGTTGTTGGCGACATGCAAAAGTTTTTTTGGGTCGGCGAGGGATGATAATTAGGAAGGTTTTTTGGCTTATGAGCGATACGGAAGATAAGCATAATTTCGATTTGTTGAGGGAAATGGTGAAGGAAAGGAAACGTGGCGAGTCTGCGGAGGAGGTTTTATCGGTGTTTTGCCAGCGGCAAGGAATCTCAATGGAGACATGCCGCGTCTACTACAAGATGCTCGTCGAGAGCGGCGACATAAAAGAGAAATAACGTTTAAGTTTTAAACCCCCCTTAGCTTAGCGGGGCTTAACTTGAAGGAACTTGTATTCGTAGGCTTAGGGTTAAACGACGAAAAAGGCATCAGCGTAGGCGGCTTAGAAGAAACCAAAACCGCAGAAGCCGTTTTCATGGAAACATACACGAGCCTCATGCCAGACTTTAGCCTGCAACGCTTCGAAGCCTTGTGCGGCAAACGGGTCCAGCTGGTTTCAAGACGCGAACTCGAAGAAGAAAGCGGAAAGGCGATTCTGCAAGCCGCCCAAAAAGGCAAAACAGTGTTTCTTGTCCCAGGCGACCCCTTCATCGCCACAACCCACGTCACCCTAAGAATCGACGCGGAAAAACAAGGAGTAAAAACCCGCATTGTCCACGGCGCATCAATAATCTCGGCGATTGTTAGCCTGTCGGGGCTTCATAATTACAAATTTGGAAAAACCGTCACGGTTCCTTTCCCAGAGAATTTTTCTGCGACTCCCTACGACGTGATAGCCCAAAACAAGAAGGCTGGTTTGCATACGCTTTGCCTGCTTGATTTGAAGGCTCCTGAAAAGCAGTTTCTGAGCATCAGCCAAGCCGTCGCGTTGCTTTCAGTGGTTGAAAACAGGAAGAAACTGGGTGCCGCATCGCCTGATACGGTTGCTGTGGGGGTGGCTCGGGCGGGAAGCAGGAACCCCTCGTTGAAGGCGGATTTCCTCAGGGACATCGTTGGCTTCGATTTCGGTGAGCCGCCTTTCAGCTTGATTTTTCCAGGCGACATGCATTTTATGGAAGTTGAAGCCTTAATTGCGTTTGCAGGTGCGCCAGCGGAGTTTCGGAGGCTTGCAAAGTGAGTGCGCAGGAGCTTGCGGCAAAATACATCGGCTCCGCGGAAAAAGTGTTCAAAGAGCTTGTGCAGACCAAGGAGGCATTGACGGTTTCGGAGGCTGATGCTGCGAAGGTTCTGCGTTGGGCGGCTGATTATTTGGAGGACGCAAAGTATTATAAGGCTCAGGGAAAGTTTGAAACAAGCTTAACCTCGGTAGCTTACTGTGAAGGGCTCCTTGACGCTTTGAGGTTGTTAGGCGCTGTGAAATTCGAATGGCCGACCAATCAGGAAAGAAAAAAGTTGTCTTAGCTTCAGGCGTGTTTGACCTGCTGCATCTGGGGCACGTGAAGTTTTTAGAGGAAGCTAAGAAGGCGGGTGGAGAAGGCGCCGAGTTGATTGTTGTTGTTGCGAGGGACAGCACGGTTGAGAAAACCAAGGGCAGAAAACCGATTATGTCTGAGACTGAGCGTTGCCTGCTGGTTGAGTCTTTGAAGGTGGTGGACAGGGCGGTTCTTGGCTACGAAGAATTTGACATCGGCGAAGTCATAAAAGACATTAACCCAGACGTGATTGCGTTGGGATACGACCAGCAGGACATGGCAAGGCAGGTGCTGGAATACGTAAAAACCCATGGTTCAAACGTTAAAGTCGTGCGGATCGGCAAGTTTGGGCAGAATACTTTAGATAGTTCAAGCAAGATTAAGCAGGAAATAATCAACAAGCTTAAAACTTAAGTTTGGTTTAGCCGATGAACAGCGAGAAGTACAAGCCGACAATCATTCTAATCGCCCTTAACGTGGCAATGTACGTTTACACATCGGTAGTCGGCGGCAACGCTCTAACCACAAACCTCGCCGGCATCCCGCCCCTATACCAATGGAACATCGAGGTTCTGCACGGCTGGTACTTCCAGCTTTTCACATCCATGTTCATCCACGCCTCGATACCGCACCTCGTCGGCAACATGCTTTTCCTCTTCATCTTCGGGTTACGCTCAGAAGAAATGTTTTCCTTGCCAGAATACCTCGGAATCTACTTCGTAGGAGGCTTCGTAGGCAACGTTCTGTCGCTGTCGTTTGGACCAGATTTTCTCTCAGTTGGGGCTTCAGGCGCCATCTTCGCGCTTTTCGGCGCATGTGTCATTTATGACAGGCGTTCCGTTCGGCAATCCATCGTTGGAGCGCTTATCTACGCTTTTTTCCTGCTGCTTATCAGCGGGTTAAGCGCTGGAGTGAATGATTTGGCGCATCTTGGCGGCTTAGGCTTTGGTTTGCTGGTCGGCTACTGGATAGCGACTTCGCGTAAGCCGCAGCAGGAGTATTCGGTTAAGTATAAGCATCCGCTGTATCCGTTTTAGGTTATGGGGCGGTTGTGATTTCGATTTTTACTTTGTTGCCGTCTTTGAGGCAAAGCTGTTTTCTTAGGCAGACGGGCGCGATGATTTCCAGCACCGAAACATCATAGTGGCTTCGCAGCGCCGTTACAAGGGCGCCTCTAACTTTGTTATCTATCACAGCGGGGTAACATTTCACCAAGCCGAAAGAGCGGTCTTCGTTCTTGAACCCCGTGACTTCGACGGCTGGGTAAGCCTCCAGCTCCAAACGGGTTTTAATGTCATAGTCCGCTGTCAACTTGAGGTTAAGGGTGCCGGGGTACGGGTCAAAACCAAGTTTTTCAGCGAATTGTCCCCGATAATGCTCTTTGGAAATGTAGTATGCGCCTTCGCCAAGCCCCGTGAAGACTGTCCCTTCCAAAGTTACCGACGGCGGATAGGATTTTTCAACCAGAAATTTGAGGCTGGAATAAAGCTTCTGCACCTCTTTTGCGCCTGGCTCTTCAATCCGAATTAAGCTGCCTTCAGGAGTAATGTTGCGTGAAATCCAGCCTTTGCGTTCAAGCTCGATGAGGTAGCGTGACGCGGTCTGCTGGGTAAACCCAAGTTTCCCAGCTAAATATTCTGTTGAGATTTTGGCGGTTCGACGGTAAGCACCCAATTCGGCAAGCTTAAGAAGCATGTAGAGGTGCTGCCAATCCTGCTTTTCACTCAAGGCGGTGTCTCCAACGGGTTAGACTAAGCGGGAAGGATATTTAAGCGGCTCGAAAAATTTCCACGGATTTTCTTCGTTAACCCATGAAAAGCTAAATTCACGCAAACAGTAATTTACTTAGGCGTTTTCACAGGAAAGATGATTGTATTGAGCGTTTTTGATGCGATGGGTGTTTACTGGGCAGAGATAGCTGACCAAAACCCCACGCACAAACAAGTGAAATTCATAAAAAACACTCTGAAACCTGAGGGTTTGATTTTGGATCTTGCCTGCGGAACAGGAAGGCACACAATTCCCCTCAGCGAAGAGGGCTATGGCGTTGTGGGGTTGGACATTTCGCGGAAGCTTCTCAAAATAGCCAAAAGCCGCCAAAGCAGCATCCAACTGGTAAGAGCCGACATGCGGCATCTGCCGTTTAAGTCTGCGGCGTTCGTTGCCGCGGTAAGTATGGATGCAAGTTTTGGATATTTACCCACCGAAGAGGAGGACATGCAAAGCCTTCGGGAACTTCGTGAAGCACTCAAGCAAAACGGCACAATCATTGTCGATGTCTTCAATCGGGAACGGCTGCTGAAAAAATACTCAGCCAAACCCTCAGCCAATTCCAAACCGAGAGAGTACCCAAGTTTTTATCTCTCACAAAAACGAACCGTTGACGAAAACGGCGAAAAACTCTGCGATTTGTGGGTAATTTGTGACAAAGTTGACGGGAAAACACGGTCTTTCAGGCACATCGCCCGTTTATACACATTTGAGCGCTTGCAGAAACTGTTGGAGAAAGCGGGTTTTGCAGTTAAACAGGTTTATGGAGACTACGAAGGGCAACAGTTCAGCCCCGACTCTAACAGGCTCATCTTGGTTGCTAACGCAAAATAATTTGTTTCGCGGAAAAAGTTAGCCTGTTAGGAATGGGTTGACCCTTTTTTCTTCGCCAATCATCGATGTTGGTCCATGTCCAGGGTAAATTAGCAGGTTCTCGGGGAGATTCTGCAGTTTTTGAAGGGACTTCTGCATGTCGCTGTCGGAGCCGCCGGGAAAATCAGTTCTGCCGATTCCGCCTGCAAACAAGGTGTCCCCTGTGAAAACCAATCGGTCTCCCAGAAGGCAGATGCTGCCTGGAGTATGCCCAGGCGTATGGATTACTTTTAGGGATTGGTCGCCGAACTCGATTATGGCACCGTCGTCAAGCAAGACGGTTGCAGGAAAATTTGTGTTTTCCAACATCGCGAGGCAATCCGCATCTAAACGGTGGATGCAGATGGGTACGTTGTATTTTTCTTGGAATATGGCGTCGCCATTTATGTGGTCTGAGTGCCCATGCGTATTTACCACCAGCTTTATCTTCAAACCCGCTTCAGCTACGTAATCGATTATTTGGTCGGCTTCAAAAATTAGGTCTATCCCAGGGTCAATTATGACTGCTTCTTTGGTCTCTTGGGAGGCAACGACGTAGCAGTTTGTCGACAAGCCGCCAACCGTGAACGTCTCAATAAGCATTCAAACCAACAATTCGAGTAATGCATAAAGCCGAAATAAACCATTTGCTCAAAACAAAACGTTATACAAACAAATTGATTGTTAAATTAAAATTTTGACGTTAAATTTTGGATTAGGCAGATTTCAGTGAAGCTTGGCAGGCATATTATGAATTTGCCCAATTTCGCCGTATTTAAGCTTCGATGTCTGCTTGGAAGCCAGTAATCCGTATAGTGCTACTACACTTGCCGCACTCGATGACTAATTCTGCAAGTTCATCATTCTTGACTGTGGTATCAAGGATTTTGTAGTTAGATTCGGATTCGTCGTCAGGCGAAATCATTGTTCCGCATTTGGGGCATGCGAATGTACCGTCTCCTTCAATGGCAGCCAGGTTTATGGTGTAGGGGGAACCTTTTTTGTCCAGCTTTTTCATCATCATTTTGCTTCACTCTTAGTTTGGTTTTCTTTTGTGTGTTTCTTTTTCCGCGTTTTTCTTAATTAACGGTTATGAATTTAAAGTCTGTATAGAGGATACTTTTAAGATTTTACCCAAAAGAGGGAAAAAAGGTAGATGGCTCAGCAATGCATCCAGCCTACTTTGCTTTTTCTTTTTCAAAGTTCTCGGGGGAAATGTAGTCGCCCCATTTTTCTTTGGCTTCAAGCAGGCGTTGACGCTGCAGATACAGGATGCCGAACAGCTCCAGAGGGGTGTCTGTAACGTTTTCTTGGTAGAACCGTGAGACCCTCTCAATCTTGGCGAGGTTTTCGGGGACGCGGATGGTGAATTGTTTGATGTAGTCTTCTTTGGCGTAGTTTTTGTTTAGCACCTGTTTGAATAGCCGATGCAAATCCTCGTATTTGGGGATGTAGCCTGTTGGAGTTTCGATGGCGCCGACTTCGTTGTGTACTCTTTGCTCCATCCATTTTATCCAAACATGCTTATCCTGTGTGCTGTTGAGGTACTTGCCGTTTCCGACTTCCTTGAGGAAATAGTTGACTCCGAAGATTATCGGCTGCTTCTTAAGTTTACGTCCGAAATCCAAATTGTTGTGAACGTTTTTTCCAAGCGGAATCGAGATGAAGTCCTGTAGACTCATCATGTTAATTTCAGGCACACCTTCCTTGCCGACCGTGGCAAACGTGGTTACCGTTTCAAGTGAGGCGCCGTAGGCGATTATGCCGTGTTGCCAACTGAAGCTTTGCTGAACAGGCACGTAAGCCTTGTAGTCACGTCCACCATACATTATGCCGCCGACCTCAATGCCCATCGGATTATGAAGTTCATGGTCGCAGTTCTCCAAGGCTTTAAGCGCTAAGGTGTAACGTGCGTTTTTGTTGGCTGGCGGAATATCGTTGCCTGACTCATCTTTTTTGCCGTCAAACCATGCGCCCGTATAGTTGCAGCCGTCTTTAGGAAGCTCCTGCCCCATGCCTAGCCAGTATGGTTTACCATCCTTGACGAGAACGTTTGAAAAGATGATTTCGCCCGGGTTGGTTAACAACTTGTAGATTAAGGCGTCGTCTTTCGGGTTAACGTCCTGTATGATGCCGAAGATGCCTGACTCCACGTTAACTGCGTGAGCCACTGCATCTATGTCTCTGATGTAGGCGATGTCGTCGCCGAGAATTGTCTCTCCAGAAAGCATGGCTGTGGATGTTTTTCCGCAAGCACTGGGGAACGCTCCTGCAAAGTAAGTTTTGCGCCCGCCGGGACCGAACACGCCCATCAGCAACATGTGTTCTGCCAACCAGCCTTCGCTGCTTGCCTTTCGGATAGCTAAACGGAAAGCCAGCTTTTTGAATCCGACTGAGTTGCCGGCGTACTGGGTGTTTACGCTGTAGATGGTGTTGTCCATGTGGTCGATGTAGACGCATTTTTTGTCGTGGTCAACACTTATCATGTCGCCGTTCAGCTTTCCCGCGGAGTGAACGACACGTAGAAAATCGCTCTTTGGCCCCGCCTTCAGAAACTGGTCATATCCAGAGCGGTAAAGCAAACTTTCCGAGTGAGCAACGTACCATGAGTCGGTGCATTGTAAACCGAGAATTGTGAAGATTGAATCTTGAGGCCCAAGCGATATGAAGCGCACAATCATTGTTCTGCCCTGCATGGAATCACGCAGAATAGACCTGACTTCGGCTAAGCCTTCTTGGCGATCCATTTGGTTGAGGGCTTTGCTCAGGACGATTCCTTTGGGTACAAGGTACTTGGTGGCTTGGCGGTCTCGTCCCTGGTCGTATTCGCCGTCAAAATGCACGGTGTGTCCAGGCATGGTTAAGATTGCTTGTTCTTCTCCTGTGGATATTGCTTGTTTGCGGACGTGGGCTAGGTCTTCGGCGGAGTCGCTGCAGATGAATATGTCTTTAGGCTGGCAAAGGTCAGCTTCTTTAGCTATGAATTCGTGAACGTTCGGGTTGTCCATGCTGCTTAGTTTCTTGAAGTCGGAGTCGCTGAGTTTAGGCTGAAGCGCTTCAAGGTAAGGATTCATTATTGCCATTTCCTTTCAATCTCCAAACAGTTTATGCTTAAACGTTTTCCTTTCTGACTGCATAAGTAAAGATAAACTTTTCGCAATTAAAAGAAAAGTTGAGGATTGTATCGTTCGCCAATCCGTTTCTTTACATAGAATCAGAGTTCATTTACAGTTCCAGGAATCCTCGGGAACGGTTGACACTCAGCAACATGTTTAACGCCTGCAATCCAGCCGACTAAACGTTCGAGACCTATTCCGCCGCCAGCAGTGGGTTTAAGCCGCCCTTCTTTAGCCATCTTCAGAATCAACGCGTAGTTTTCCTTTTTGACTTGGTCTCGCTCAATTTTCTCTGAGATTTTGCTGTATTCCCATTCTCGTTTGGCGCCTGAAAGTACCTCTCCGAACTGCGGCAGGAACAAGTCGTAGTTGTCCCATTTGCCAGTCTTGAAGTCTTCGAAGTCGTAGAATTCCCGCGGAATGTTTGTAACCCAAACCGGCTCTTTTGCATCAGCGGATATGCCTGCTTCCCAACCGTCCGCACCGTACTTTGCCTCAAGTTCTACACGGTCGTAAACTTTGAATGGAGCCTTCGGCGCTTTGAGTGTGTCGCATCGGCATAATGTGGTTAAATCGTCTTTCATGTCTTTCTTTAGGTCTTTGACGAGTTTGCAGAGTGCGCCTTCTACGAGTGTGAGGATTTCTTTTGAGCTGGCGTCTTGGGCTTCGAAGTCGAGTTGTGTGAATTCGTAGATGTGTTTGCCTGTTTTGGCGCGTTCGGCTTTTTCGATGCGTATGTTGGGTGAAAGTATGAAGAGTTTGGGGTAGGCTGTTGAGGCGGCGACGAGTTTGTGGATGATCATGCTTGCGGTTGTGCGTACGGGTTTGCCGTAGATATCTACTTCGATTCTTTTCTCGATTGAAGCTCCTGGGTCAGGCCATAGCGGGTCGGTGCTTTGGCTAAGAGCCACGGGGAGAAGCCACTGGAAGCCTTCGCCTACGAAGGTTGAGGTGAGGCTGCTTAGTGTGTATGTCATTACTTTGCCTATGCAGGCTTTTCTTTCCAGTTCGCTGGGTGTTAGTTGGTCTAGGGTTTTTGGCATTTGGATTTGTTCTGTGTCTTTCATTTTGTTCAGTTCCTTATTGATTATTGAAGCTACATTGTGCGAACCAGATAATAAGTTTTTTATAATAAAACATGGATAAATTACAATAAAACACAATGTTTTATTATAAGCAGTTGTAATATTTACATATGAGCGCAAAACTCGACGAAAAAGACTTAGCCATACTCCAACTCATACAAGAAAACAGCAAACTCACAGCCAACCAAATCGCCAAAAAAATCAACACACCCATAACCACCGTCTTCGCAAAAACAAAACGCATGGAACAACTAGGCATAATAAAACAGTACCGAGCCATCCTCAACCCAGAAAAACTGAACCTAGGCACATCCGCATTCATATTAGCCTCAGTATCCTACACCACAAAAACCGAAGGCGCCCCCGTATCCCAAAGAGCCGTAGCAGAAGAAATCGCGCGGTTCCCCGAAGTCCAAGAAGTCCACATAATCACCGGCGACTGGGATTTGCTGGTGAAGCTTCGCGCTGAAAACGTCGATGCAGTCGGCAGATTCGTGGTTGATAAGTTGCGGTTGATTAAAGGTTTGGAGAAGACTCTCACATGCATGGTTTTCGAAACCGTGAAAGAAAGCACAAGCCTGCCGCAGCCGTCAAAGACGAAGCAGATTAAGCAGTAGATTCGGAGCTGCTTGAATAGTACAGAAGCGGCAAAGCCAAAAGCACAGTGTTCTTTCCCTTAGCCGTCAACGCATAATCCACCCGCAGCGGCGGACCAGCCGAAACATTTCGGGTTATGTAGCCGTGCGCGGACAGCATCTTTAGCTTATCTGAAAGCGTCCGAGAATTGACCCGCAGGATTCTTTTGATTTCTCCAAAGCCGCTGACGTCCTTTAGCAGTAGCGTGTAGAGTATTTCGAGGCTCCATTTTTGGAAAAGCAAATTGAAGGTGTCTTGTAGGCTGTCGATTTCTTCTTTGAGTTCTGTGGGTGTTATTTTTTGTGTTTCGATTATTTGGTTGAAGGTGACTTCTACGCCTTTGAGGACTTGGTTCATTCGGGCTTCGACGATTTTGCGGAATTCTGCGCTTAGAGTTAAGGGAGCGCTCATTTGTTGCACACTCGGTGTGGTTTTGCTCACTTCACACTTTATTAAGGTTTACATATACAACATGGTATACAAAATACAGCGAAGCGTTTGGAGAGAGAAACATGGAAAAATACGACGCAATAGTAGTAGGCGCTGGAACAGCAGGCTGCTTAGCAGCAAAAACCATCGCTGAATCAGGCTTAAAAGTATGCATAATCGAAAAGAAACCGCGAAACCAAATAGGAGAGAAAATCTGCGGCGACGCCCTAGGCGAACACCACCTCAAATTCTTGGGCTTAGAGAAACCCACGGGTGGCGAGTTGGAAACAAAAATCGAAGGCATCAAGATTTATTCCCCAGACGAAAACACGATTTTCACCATAGCCGACAAAGACTTCGTCGGTTACTTATTGAACAGACGGCTTTTTGGGCAATGGCTACTTAAAAAGGCAACAGACAAAGGCGCAGTCCTTGAAGATAACCTGAATTTCCGCGCACCCATAATTGAAAAGGGCGCTGTGGTTGGTTTAACCGCTAAAGACATGAAGGCGGACAAAACGTTGGAGTTCCGCAGCAAAGTTGTAATTGATGCTACAGGCTACTTTGGCATGGTTCGCAAGCAGCTCCCAGCCGAGATGGGCATAGACCGCGACATAGCAAACGAAGACGTCGAAGCCTGCTACCGCGAAATCCGCCAACTCAAACAGGAAACAGCCAACACGACTTTCTGCGAAATTTACCTCAACCAAAAAGCCTCCCCTGGCGGCTACATCTGGATTTTCCCCAAAAGCGGCGCACGTGCAAACGTTGGCATAGGCACATGCATGCGCGAAAACTATCCTAATCCCAAACAGCAACTCTATGAAACAGCCTTAAAGAAACCGGTTTTTGAGGGCTCCACAGTTTTAAACGGCGGGGCATGGTTTGACCCTGTCCGCAGACCATTGGACAACATGGTTTCTAACGGTGTCATGTTGGTTGGAGACGCTGCTTCATTGGTTAACCCAATTCACGGCGGCGGCATCGGACCCTCAATGCTTAGCGGGTACTTAGCTGGAAAACAAATCGTTGAAGCCCTCGGCAAAGGTGAACCGACAAAAGAAGCGCTCTGGGGATACAACAAGAAGTACATTGCAAGCTACGGCAAAAAGCAGGGAACTCTCGACATCTTCAAAATGTTCCTTCTGTCATGCAGCGACGAAGACCTTAACTACGGCATGAACGAGAAACTCATGACTGAAGACGACGTGCTTAAAGCAGGCATGGGCGACGACTTCCACCTAAACATCACCGAAACAGCCAAACGAGTCTTCAGAGGCATACGACGCGTCGGGTTCCTAACCAAACTCCGCTCCACAGTAGTCATGATGCGTGGGTTGAGCGCACACTACAACAGTTACCCTGAGACACCACTGGGCTTTGAACCATGGCGACAGCAAACCGTAAAACTCATCGCAGAAGCAAAACAAAAACTCGGGCAATAAACAATATTTCTTTTTTCTTTTTCGTTTCTGAATAAGGCTACAATCAATCTTTGGTTTTGACAGCGCTGTTATTAAGTCCCTTGAGAATTTTATCATCAGCCTTGATGTTTCTGAGGAGTATTTCATAGGGTTTTTTACATTGAGCCATTTTCAAGCCAACTTTCTATTTGTTCAATGGAATATTTACGAATGTCTTTTATAAATCTGATTATCTTTTGCTCATCTTTCTCTTTGAAATCAGCGCCGTTCATTTCAAGAAAAGCTTTTGCTACTTCAAAAGCAGTTCTATGATGCCCATCTTGAAATATTCTGCTAGTAGCAATTCTTTGCAAAATAATTGCCGCTTTACGGTATATACCCTCCGCATTCTTTGCTTCCTCAACAAAATGATGATAGGGTTCTATTCCTGTTTCGAATCCTGACCAATAGCCATACCTCTCAATCATAATATCGTGGGCGTAAACTAGAAATTCATCTGGAGGATACCAAACCTCGCCTTCCTTAACCTCGCATTCGGGTAGTTCTATGCGTTTCTTTAGTGCTTTTTTGTTTGGTTTGACTTTCTTTGCTTTAGGAGTCATAGGGTAAAAATGACTAGTCTATTTTGAGATTTAAGCTTATTTTGTCTTTTAATCAGTCCAACTTAAGTTTCGTTTTGATAAAGGCTTAAATTTGGAGTTTACGTGCTAGTCAGCGGTGAAAATATTTGGCTTACTGTTCTAAATGCGGCGAAAAAATCGCTGAAGACGCAAATTTCTGCCCCAAATGTGGCACTAAAACCCTGAAAGGTAAAGCCGCCAAAGTGGTTTATCCGACAGACCAGTTGACAGATGCTTTTTACAGCGTAGGGGCAGAACTTGAAAGAGCATTTACTCTTGCAGCCAAAGAAACGCATGCAGCCATCAAGAAAGCAAGGGAAGACCTTGGAGGAAATCCATCTCAACCAACCGTCAGCTGCCCCAAATGCAATACAAAGAACCCAACTGGAGCAGTCTTCTGCAATAACTGCGGTGCCAAGATTGCGCCCTCTGAAGAGCCGCATGGCAGTGGCGTTTAATGGCTTCTGAAAACCGCGGCAAAACCCTCATAGCTTACGAAACTAAAATCGGCGCGACTGAAGAAGCCGCACGCAAAATCGCGGATGTTTTGCGCACCAAATTCCAGCTGGAAGTTGATTTGGTTGACCTTAAAGAGCAAAAAGTCCTTGATCTGGCGCAGTACCGAAGTGTAGTTGTCGGCGGAGGCGTCAGAGGCGGCAGAGTCTACAGCAAGGCATTGCAATTCCTTAAAAATGACTTCAGCGGCAAAAAAATAGCATTCTTCGTTTCCTCTTCATGGGCAGGCACACCAGGAAGCTACGAAAACGCCAAAACCAAATTCGTCGAAAAAACCCTCACAAAATACCCCAACATCAATCCCGTATCGACGGAAGCTTTCGGCGGACGCATCAGATACTTCAAGAAAACAATGTTAGACAACACAGACATGACTAAGGTAGAGGCTTGGGCAGAAGAGCTTGGAAAAAAATTCACGCAATAAAGCGGCTGGCACCAAGGCTGGCGCGTTGCTTTGCCCAGTGTGCTGCGTCGAATATGTTGAGGTAGAATTCGACTTCGAAGTAGACGGCGTTGTTTTGCATAACGTGAAAGCTCTCAGGTGCCCGTCATGCCAAGAGGAAAGGTTTACGCCTGAGCAGGTCGAGGCAATCGCTAAAAAAGTCAGCGACACCACCCAGCTCTAAAACGAAAAAATGGTTGACGCAGGTTTTTTAGTCGTGTTTTCTGCCTGAATGTCGAACTGGGATTTCTCGATTTTTCCTTGTTATTCAGTAAAGATTAAGTACCATAAGCGGCATTCAGAAAACGGAAGAGAGAGGAGAGAGGGATTTGAATTCAATTTCCCATAGTGAGAGAGGGCTCTATTGCGCGGAACTTCCGATGCACTTCAGGCAAAAACGGCGGGTGGGCTTGGCTTGTTCACTGTTTTGAAAGATGCTTTTCACGTTGTAGGCATTTCATCGCTGTTTAGCGCCGTCTTGATGATGTGCTGGACTTTCTACGACATCTCAACCCAAGGATACTTCATCCTCGGCGAGATGCACCCGATGATCCGTTTCGCCGAAATCGGCTTAATCGGTTTCAGCGTCATCTACATCGGATACCTGCTCGTAACCTTCGTCAAGAAAAAAACGTTCTTCTAAATTCCCGTTCACAGAAACGAACGAAATCTCGCAAACGTTGGCCGCCAAAACCGCCATTTCGCCGTATTTTCTTAGCCAAAAAGTTTGAGACTTCCTTTTGAAGTCACAATGCTATATTAGTTACCTTCCAAAAGAGCCTAGAAGGGCAAAAATTTTTTCTGGTGTTAAAAAATGAAGAAAACAGACTTTTCCATGCCAAAAAACAAGGCAATAGCAAAACTTTTGATGACCATGGTTCTCTTAGGGATACTAATAGGTGCTTCAGTCTACGCAATTCAATCATCAAATAACAGTCAATCCTACAAAGCAGCTTTCGCACAGACTTATGTTCCTGTTCCAGGCGCTTTGGTTTCTGCTTCTGGCGACGGCGGGTCGGGAGGTGCGGTAGCAGACTCTTCTGGGAATTATCTTATCTCCACCTACCTCGGCACAGGCACTTACTCGGTGATGGCGTCGGCGCCCGGCTACATTGATGGGCAAACCGACAACGTAGCTGTGACGTCGGGGGCTCAAACCGCAAATGTCATCGTTTACTTGAGCGTTTCAGGAGGCATTTCTGGACAGGTAACCGATTCCGCGGGTACGCCTTTGCCAAACGTCGTGGTTGACGCTTACAACGCAACGGGGACGGGTAATGGCGAATTTGCGATAACTGACGCCAACGGGAACTACCAGATCATTCAAAATCTTGCAACTGGAACATACGATGTCGCAGTATCCTATGAAGCTGGGTACCTGAACACCACTGTTACAGGCGTCGCCGTGACTGCTGGGGCTATGACGAGCAACGTGAACTTGGCTCTTCCCGCGTCGGGCGTGATAACTGGAACAGTCACTAACGCGAATTCAGGCGCAACTGTGCAAGGCATAAGCGTTGAAGCGGTAGATGCTTCAGGAAACTTCGCTTCTTTCGGAACAACAAATTCCGCTGGACAATACACCATGAACACAAACCTGCCTACGGGAACATACAACGTAACAGTATTGTTCCCCACAGGCTACTTATCGAACACACTGACAGGAATCTCCGTGACAGCCGGCGCAACCACCACAGCCAACATCGCGCTTAGTCCTTCAGGGGTCATCTCGGGAACAGTCACCAACTTCGCAAATGGTCAACCCATTTCAGGCGTCTCCATCTTAGTCTCCTCCTCGACAGGCGGCTTCGGCTTCGCATCAACTGACTCGTCTGGGAACTACCAAGTCAACACTGACCTAGCAACAGGAACCTACACGGTTGAGGCATTCTACGGAACCCAATTTGTCACATATCCAAGCAGCGTAAGCGTCACCGCGGGTCAAACCACACCCAGCATAAACTTCCAGTTAACCGTCGCGGCGTCAGGAACCATAAGCGGGCAAGTGACAAGCTCAAGCGGCGGACCAGTAGTCGATGCATCTGTATCAGCGCAGGGTCCAGGCGGCTCTGGGTCGGCTACGACCGACAGCAACGGCAACTACGTCATATCGACGGGTCTTGGAACAGGAACCTACACGGTCAGCGTGTCAGAAACGGGATACACCTCGCAGCAGCAAACGGGAGTTTCCGTGACTGTAAGCCAGACGACATCTAACGTTAACTTCGTGTTGACGGCTGTACCGTCAGGAAGCATATCTGGCCAAGTTCTGGCACTGCAAACCTCGCCTTTCACAACCCCAACCCCGACACCCACCGCAACTCCAACACCTACCCCGACGCCCACTCCAACTCCAACCCCGACTGCAACGCCAACTCCTACACCCACTCCGACACCCACCCCAACGCCTGTTCCAACCGCAGCGCCAACAGCGGCACCCACAACCTCGCCATCAATCGTCACTCCAACACCCAGCTCAGCTTCCACGCCGACCCCGACTCCAAAATCAACGGCGACTCCAACACCTAAACCCACCGCAACCCCAACGCCGATTCGAACCGCCACGCCTACGCCTTCACCGAAGACAGGCGGCATACCTCAAGGCTACATCTACGGCTTAATCGTCGTAGTAATCGTCATAGTCATCGCTGGAGCGGTGCTGGCGCTAAGAAGCCGCGGAAACAGAGCACGAAATACATCCACAAGCTAAGCGAAACCTCCATTCCCCTTTTTCTTTTTCTAATTTCTGACCCTCCTAACTGGGAACCCCTTGGAATAAGTGATTTTAAACTTGAATAAGCCCGCGTAAATTTGCGTATGAGTCACTATGCCAAAAAAGGTTTTGGTAAATCAATAGATGCATAGGCAGGTTAAATTTGCAATTAAAAATCAATTTATCAAATACATCTTGTAAAGTCACAATTATTATATAGTAAAAACTTTAGATTATGGGGGTACAAGGGGAAAATCGGCAGTGCAACAAACAAGTAGGCGATATAGTGCACCAATCGAAAAACAAAATCAATCATTGATGCAGAAGCTTATCGCGAAAATCAGGTGGCTTCTGACAAAGGACGGCAGACCGTACCTGCTTGTGATTGCGCTGGGTTTCATTATAGGCGTCTTCGTCGACGGCGCCGTAGGAATTTTCCTTTCAACGGTTCTCGGTCTCGCCTTGTTGACTTTCCTCAAAAAGTTTCATCTTCCAATAAAACCGTGGCAAGCAACCGTCACCACTTTGATGCCGATAATTGCGCGGCTTTGCTTCATGATGATTTTGGTGCTTCCAGTTGCAGACGGCACAGTTGGGCTTTTGTTGCCTTCGGGGCACTATCCTGACACCTTCATGAAGTACCTGAGCATCATGGTGGTGATTCCAAAAAACATAGTTAGCAACGCCCCAATTGTTAATGTTTTCCCCGGCATACCGATCATAGTTGCATTAAGTGTTTTTCTGATGTTTTGGGGAAGCCTAAACCTTTACAAAAGAAAAAACTTCGTCATCGCCTTTTCAGGCTTAATTCTGTACACTATTTCGCCGTGGATAGCGTCAGTCAGCGGTTCCCACGCACTTCAGCAGTAGTCACTTCCTACGCGGCAGGCTACTACCTTGGGTGGATCGGCTTAGTTCTAATTGTTGTTGACAAGTTTTTCCTTCACCGCATCCTCAAAACCCCCGCTCCAACGGCGCTTAAACCAACAGGCCAAAAAACAACCGCCTAATGTCAATCATGCCGTTTTTTGCAGTAGCCCTATTCTTAACTCAGCTACATAACATGCATTTCAACTTCTCCGTAATTCAGTTCCAAGACTTCAGCACCGGTTTCGAAGAAGCCCACCACGCCGTAGCAAGCGTCTTTACCGGCGTAGTCGCCGGCGTAAGCGCAGGAATAATCACCACAAGCGTATCTTCAGGCGACTCAGGAGACTCTGGCGATTCCGGAAACCCGCCAGACGACCAAACTTCACCGCCCTCACCTGAACCTCCCGCTCAGCCACCAACACCCGAAACAACAACGGACACGACGGATACGGCTCCGATGGCTCCACCCTCGGAAGAACCACCCGACATCGACGCTATAAAACAAGCTAAGGAACAACAGGCAATCAACGAGAAATATATGTCAGATTTCCAAAAAGATGCTCAGAAATCAATCAACGACGACCAGACTAAGGCAGCAAACGATGACAAGGCGTTCCACGATGCACAGGAACACGAGCATGATGAGACCAAGAAATTCTGGAAAGACTACTACAAAGACAGGAATGAATTCGATTCATGGGAAGCAGAACACGAACTTAGCAAAGCTGAAGGCTTCGAGAAACTGGAGAATGCCGCTGTGTACACTAAGAAAGGCGCTGACTGGGCGATTTGGCTTGGCAAGTACACGGTGCCAGGAGGAAGAACAGTCTCTGACGCTTACGAAGTCACTTCAGAATTTGTGGAAAGCGCCGCTGACGGAAAAACAGGGCAAGGGCTTGGAAAAGCAGGAATCAAGATCGGTGAGAAACTGGTCGAACACTACACGTGGCACAAACTTGAGCACACTTTAGGGCATGAAAGCGACGCAGGAAAATTCGTTCATTACATTAACCAAGAAGGCGAACCGCCAACCCATGTAAGCATCGAATCGATAAACGATGTTATGGTGGACGCGACAAAAGACAAAATCAAAGGCTTAGCTCCCGAGCAAGCAGGCGACTACATCAAGAAGAAGGCTGGACTGGAAGAATCTGAAGGAGAAGCCGAGCACGGCGGGCACACTGAAGGCGCCGAGCCATCGGGAGAGGAAGCTCCTGCCAAAGGAGAATAAAGTTACAACATTAACATGACGAAAAAATGAGGATGAAAACATGAGTACCAAAACCAGTTTAACAATCAACGAAGACCTGCTGGATGCGCTAGCACAAGCCGTTCCAGCCCAAAAAAGCCAACTGTCAATCCTAAACGTAAAAGCAAGCAAGGTTGCCCCAGAAAAAATGGCTCGGCTACAATCCGCAGGCATCATAGACGCCGCAGGCACCATCAAACAACAGTACCGCCAACTTCTAGAAGCCCTTGCCAAAGTCCGCAACGTCGCCACCTTAAAGTACACTGCTGGAAGCCGCCTTTTCGAATTCATCGTAAACTTCCCCGACTCCAAAAACTCCGCCGTCCATTTCAATTCTCCATGACAACAACCAACTAATCATAGAAGCTCCCGCCGCAGTTGAAGACGCCTTCACCCTGATTGACCAGAACATTGGCCACAGCAAAATGGCAAGCAGCAAATTCTCAGCCAAACTTTCCCCAGAAGAAGCCATGGCTGCCTTCGCGCTTATGGATCTGGAGAGAGCGGCGAATCTTCGTGCAATCGCGGATGAGACTCCCGTTAAGAGCAGTGCGTTCGAGCTTTCGGCAGTTGTGGGCAAGGTTTTGAATGTCAAAGAGAGTTTTCAATCGCTCGAATTTGTTCTTCAGTCGGAGCTTGAGCTGGATGAATCTCCCACTTCTGAGCAGGTTGAGTCTGGATTGAAAATGTTGGTTGACAAGAAACTGGTTACGCAAGAAAACGGCAAGTTTCGACTCAGTGAAGAGCTAAGCCATTTTGCAGGCAGACTTCCCATTATCGATAATTTCGTCAGCGTTGAAAGCGGCAGATTCGACTCGAAGGATAAACTGTTCTACGCGAACTTTACAGCGGTTCAAGCAGGCGTAAACGACATATTGTACCTTGAAAACCACGACACAGAAGTAGTTGTAAGATCGGTTTCAGGCATGCAACTTGTCGGGCTAATAGCCAAATTCCTAAACGAACCCGACGCAATAAAACTCCCAAACACCGCAAAAGTCGCCCCTAAACCAGCCGCAGCAGCCCCCGCAACTAATCGCAAAAAATTCTGCGAAGAATGCGGGAAAGAACTGGAATCCGACGCAAAATTCTGCCCCAACTGCGGAAACAAACTAAGATAAAGACCCACCCCAAGAGCCCCATGAAATTCATGCAACGGAAAAAACCGAGCAACAACAAAGATAAAACGGGTCGATAGGTTTTTATTTGCCGTTTAAGTGTTTTAGCTGGCTCAACATATATTAGAAAGAAAATTAATGGATTGATTGACCAAAATGGTAAGAAAAGCACGAATACGCCTCACAAGCACAGACTACAGCAAACTTGAAGAGGTATGCGGAGAACTCAGAAGCATCGCACTCAAAACAGGCGTAAAAATCAACGGCCCAGTGCCGTCTGCCAACCAAACGGCTTCGAGTTCCAGTCTTGAAGGCTCCGTCAGGCGAAGGAACCGCAACATGGGACAGATGGGAAATGCGCATTCACAAACGGCTCATCGACATCGACTCGGAAGAACGGGTCATGCGAAGAATCATGCGTATCCGGGTACCCGAAGAAGTCCACGTGACAATCGAACTCATCTAAAACCGCAATTTTTTGCGAAAATCAGTTTTCTCCGCTTATTGCAGACTTTTTTGTTATTAAGAGAATTCTTTGTTAGCGGCTATGTCGGAAGCCGCCGATGACGGCGTTTCGGGTATGCTTCTCTAAAGCAGTCCACTTCATCAAACCCAGCTTCCTCAAGCCACCGCAGATGATCCATCACCGTCGGCGAACCAATCGACAAGATTCGGTTGTCCCCCTCAAAAAAGGCTTTGTAGCCTTCGCGACGCTCATTCAGTTGCTGCTCAACTTCAGGGATGGTTTTTTCCTCGCCAGTCCGCATTTTGATGCCGTATTGACGTTCGATGAGTCGAGATTTGTGGTAAAGCTGCTCCAAAACGGGTCCGGGCGGAGGAAAAATATCGCATGACAAGAAACATCCATCTGAGTTTACTATTCTGAAGAGCTCGCCGTACAAGGCTTGGATTTTGTCAGGGATGGTGTGGGTAACGAAAGAAGAGACTACCGCGTTGAAAGTTCCGTCGACGGCTTTGGACCAGCCGGGATTTCGGAGGTTACTTTGAACGAAAGTTACTTTTCCTTTAAATTTTTCCAGCCGCTCACGGGCATGAGAAAGCATAGCTTCAGAAAAATCCAAGCAAGTAAGCGAAACATTTGGGTAACGACAAAGAATTTCGAGGCTCAACGCGCCCGTTCCCGCACCCAAATCCAGTATGCGGAAGGCGTCAGCGGATTCATAAGCCAAGTAAGACAGCAACCTTTGGCGCCAAACGTTTCGACCAGCTTCCATGCCTTTGTCAGCCATCCAGAAATCAACATATTTTGACGAGAGATAACGATTTTTAAACGAATCCAAATCCGAAGCCAAACCAATCCCTCAACAAACTAATAGTTCATATCGTTCCAAGAAATATAACATGTACCTAGTTCTAAGAAGATAGAAACAGCGTTCGGGAAAAGAAGCTGTTTTTTTTAGAATGAAATTTTAACGAAGGTTGCGATGGCTAATGCTACGCTTGGCAGGAAGGCTAAGAGCCAGATTTTCTTGTTGAAGCTGAAGATTTTGAAGCCGTCGAGAATTCCGAACGGTATCAGGTTGAAGGTTGCGAGGAAAGCGTTGATGTATGCGGCGAAGAAAAGCATCGAGCCTAAGGGGCTTGGGGATAAGGCAAATGCGGCGCCGAGGATGCCTGCTGAGAGCGCGATGTTGGTGACGGGTCCTGCGAGCGAAATTTTGACTATTTCATCGCCGTTTGGCGACCCTGAAATCATCATTGCGCCTGGCGCAATCATTCTGAAAGGCAGAAATACTGAAACGAAAGTTAACACTACGCCCCATGTTGTTAGACGGAACTCAGCCCATAGGCCGTTTCTTTGAGCCATGAGTTTATGCGCCATTTCATGAGTCAACACGGAGGCTGTCATGATAGTTGCGAAGGCAGCCATTAAGGTCCATGTCCAGGTGAAGTTGAATCCTCCGAAGTATTGTCCGTACAGCCCGATGGAGAAGCCGATTGCCACGATAAGAGCCGCCGCCACTGATATGTGTTTGACTTCTTTGGGGCTGGAGGTAAAGTGGTTTTGGTGTGGTGGACCCACTTTGTAGCTGTACTGGTAAGAGTTGTATGATTGAGGCGTCAATACTTGTCCCTGACGCTGTGCACGGGCAAAATCGATTTTTGGGCACGCATGATTCTCTGGCAAGCGGTGTACACCGCAGAACGCTCCACCGCAGAATGGGCAATGGAAAGGAAGATCGAGCTCCTGATTGCACGTTTGGCATTTCATCTAAATAGCGCGCCTTTTTACCAACATAGTTGTGGGTAGTTGCTTATATTTTTCCCCTTCAGAAACCATGATTTTCAGGGCGTTTTTTCCGAGCAGCTTCACGGCGGCTCCGAAAGACAATTTTTTAGCCTTAATGCTTGCCTGCTTGCCTATTTGGCTCCTATAGATACGCCTATTTGGATCATCTAGAAAACCGTCGGGGGACTGGGTACGAAAAAAGAAAACCCCGAGGCAAGACCTAACAATTAGGCAAAAATAGCTTGAACATCAATGCTCAAGCGCCGCAAAAATGACTCCGAGAAAGCCAGTCGAACGCGCCAAGTCTATTCATTTGTTAGAGCTTCGAAGATTTCAGCGGTGTTGTCTTTGTATGCGTGTTTTTTGATGGCGGCTATGTTTACTTTTGTAAATGCCAAGATGCTTTTGATGTCTTCTTTATCTTTGGTTGACCGTTCAGGCGGCAAAGTGGCTTTAATCATCCTGAGCTTCGCGGCGATTAAACCTTCGGGCGACTGGAAAAAAGTGTCTGCGTCGCCGATTTTTCCCGACGTTTTATCCAGCTTGTCTGGGGAAATTATGATGTCAACGGTGAATGGGGATGTTTTGTCTTTGAAAGAAGCTATCTTGTAATCTGAAGTTAACGCGGCACCTATTTTTCTTTTTTCGACTTCTAAGCCAGCTTGCACCAGCGCCCCAAAAATCTTTGCCTCAAGGTCAGCTTCGCCAGCAACCGCGATTAATACGTCAACATCTGTGGTTGTTCGTGGAACACCATAGAAGCTAACGGCTAAAGCGCCTGTGAAAGCGTAATCGAGACTAGCGTTTTGGAGTGCGCAGGCGAGTTTTTTTGCGAAAGCTGTGTAGGCGTCCAAGTTTGATTTCTCCTCAGCGGCTCCGTTTGGACCATTGCAGGCGTTCACGCAGTTTTTTAATCAATTCATCTTCGCTTATGCCTGGAAACTGGGTTTTTATGCCTTCAGCGCAAACTCGGACGCATCCGTCAGTCAAATCCATGCAGATTTGCACTTTTTCTTCTGGTTTAAGACGCCCCAGCCGTTCCCAGTCCTTATCCATAAACCGCACATTAAGGGAACTATTGGAGGGTGTGCCTAAAATAAATTTATGCTGCAGGCTGGATTAACGCGCGACTTTTCGCGGGTCTTTTTTGTGTGGTCTGTGGGCAGGCCAGCATTTTCTACAGTATACAGGTCGGTTTTCGCGTGGTTGAAAAGGAACTTCGCATTCGACGCCGCAGTCGCTGCAAATTGCTGTGTGGACTGGTACGTCATGGAACTGCTCGAAAAGATGGTAATTTTTCAGGCGTGGCCATCCTGTTTTGGCGTAACGCAGCATCGCGGGGTTGTCTTTTAGCCAACGCATCATGTGAAAGAAGCTTTTGCCTCTTTTCTCTTCACGTTCAGCCAACGGCTCGTAACCTAAATTGCGGATTTCATCCAAATAAGCGATTTCGACCAGCCGCTGTGTTTCACCCACGACTCTGACTCGTTTTACACGGTCTTCCCCGTAGACTTTGCGGAGGTCTTCTGCGGCTACGTCGAAGATGCAGCCTTGGCAAATGTGGACTGCTTCGTCGGGTTTAAGGTTGAAGCCGCTTACAAGTTTGGAAACGACGCGCGAGGATTCTTTTAGGTACTCTTTTTCTCGGAAAATTTCTTGGTAGAATCGGACGTCTATCATTTCATACTTGAATTCACCGGTTTCTTCCCGGTACGCACCGACTACGACGCCGAAAAGCAAGTCGCCGCTGCCCGCGTCGTCAACTATAACAGTCAAAGTTAGAGTTTTCCCTTCTTGTTTCTCCCAATGCATTATTTTGTACGCGTATAAATATAATGCTCTCTAAAGGAAACAAAACTAAGGGAGAAAAAGCGCAAATCGGCATCTAAAACGGCAGAAAACACGTAAATTCTTCGCTTGACCCGAAAAAACGCTGGGAAATCTGAGGGGCTGTCGACCCATTCCCGGTCTGAAAGGCACTTAATTTATAAGGATGAATGACGGGTTAATGGATACTGTGTGAGAAGCGACTCTTACACACCGAATATAATAGGAGTTGAAAATAGTAAAATGTCATATGGCAACCGCGAAATGCACAAGGCAACCTGCGCTGACTGTGGAAAAGAATGCGATGTTCCTTTCAAACCAGACGGCACAAGGCCAGTTTATTGCCGAGAATGCTACGCAAAACGAAGACCACCAAGACGATATTAAGCTCATCAGCTTACATCTCTTAAGTTAGTCTCTCATTATTTTCTTTTTATTTTCTTTAACTCATTTCGTGCCCGCAACCATTTCGTTTGAACCGCAATTATTATAATTCACGGCTCAAATAACAACGCTGCAACCAGAAGGAAGCAACCGAAATGAAACAGTTCGTCCTCACTCCAGCAGCGGGAAAACGTTTAATCGCAAAAACCCTGGCAAATCATCCAGCCATCAGAAAAGCACTCAAGAACGGGACGCTTGTAATTGTGGCTGGAACAACAAACGGCTACGTCGCTGAAGAGATACTGACCAGCCTTGACGTCAAAGACTTTTCCAGAAAACACTTTTTCCGCGGCATAACCTTGCCGACAAAAAAATCCGTCGCAGGAACAGGGCGGCTAGCCGACGTTAGCGCGTTTCCAGGCGACGTTGTGATAGTCAAAGGGGTTTGGCAGAGGGGCAAGTCGATTGAGGACGTTGTTGACTCCATGAAGGAAGGCGACGTCATCCTCAAAGGCGCAAACGCCCTGGATTTAACCCGTAAACAGGCGGCTATTTTGATTGGGCACCCGAAAGCTGGAACAATCGGTTTAGCTTTGCCTGCGGTTGTGGGACGCCGAGTAAAACTCATAATACCCGTAGGCGTGGAGAAACGCATAAACGGCGACTTGTACGCTTTAGCCGAGAAGCTGAACGAGCCAGGCGCAGGAGGAAGCCGTTTGCTACCCGTACCGGGAGAAGTGTTCACTGAACTGGATGCTTTGACCGCTCTAACAGGCGCTAATGTCGAGCTTATCGCTTCGGGCGGAGTCTGCGGAGCCGAAGGATCATGCTGGATAGCGGTCAGCGGGAACGAAGAGCAGGAAGAATTCGCTGAACAAATTTTTGCATCTGTCGCCGATGAACCAGCGTTCGGACCAGAAAATCTCTAGTTTCCCCAGTCCAAATGCAAACTTTGCCTAATCAATCAGGAGCAAAGCGTAGGTTTCAGGGTTTTTTTCAAATGGCAAAGTAAATTTTACGCCTGCCTTCTCCGCCGTCGCCTTTACGTTGACTCCGACACCCTCCTCAGAAAAACGTTTCTTCTCAGGATGCACACACACCCCGCTTTGAACATTGCATTTTTCGCAAAGCTGACATGAACCCGAAACCAAACCTACAGCGAGAATAAACCCTTTTTCCGCCGCCGCCTTCTCCAGCGTCAACACTTTTTCCAACAAAAGTTTCATGTCATCCTTCCACGCCAACCAAAAGGCTTCAACCTTCGCCTTCATCTCCGCCGAAATAGACGGGTCATTTGCTTTTGCAAGATGCTTTATAAGTTCTGCATCGCCTTCCGCCTGCGACTGAAACTTCATGAACATTGCGTAGCGGTATTCGCTGACGATTTTGCGGAATTCATTTGGCGTGGGAGCATGGGGTGGGCAGGCTAAGGTTTTTCCGTACTTTTCGCAGCCTAACCTGCATTTGAAAACAACGCGGTCTTCAATAACGATTTTTTCCGTGGAGATTACTTTTGCCTCTTTGGCGCCTAATTCTAAAGCTCGCGCTCTGAGGAACGCAAACGATTTCGTCTTGTCATTTTCGGTCATGGTACCTTAACTCTTTTCTTTGAGATTAGCAGGTTGAACTATGGCTTTGGCGAGTTTTTTGGTGTGACCAGGAGCCTCGTCTTGGGCGTTTTTCTGCAGTTCCATCAAGTCATGTTTTGCGTTGACCAGGGCAGGCAGTTCGGAGGCGTGTTTGATGAAGACGGCGCCATGCTGCTTCATCTGCTGCATCAGCGCGGTTGCTTTGCCGCCTGTGAAGTCCCGTCCTTCAATGGGTTCTTCCTCGATAATGTATGTTTGGATGCCTAGTTTAACGGCTTCAAACGCTGACTCCAAGTTTGAAAGGTTGCCGTAGCCAAACGGAACCGACGTGATTACTATCATGCTGGCTTTGGTCATTAGGTCAAAGTTGGCGCTGCGGGTTTTTTCGGTTATAGGCGAAAACGGCGTTTCGCTGATGACGGGTATGTTGAGAAACTCGGTTGTTTCAAAATCAGTGTCTAAAACGTTAAGGACGCCTGCTGTGAGGCGGTACCCTTCTTCTTGGAGAACCTTCATCAGCACGGTTCCTGTTCCGGCGCCGCTGACAATGTGGATTGCGCAGTTTCGAGGCGGAGAAGATTTTGGAGGTGACAACGGAATAATGTACAGAGAGTTTGTGACGGGGTTTTTCTTGACTATGGCATCTACTTGGAAGACAGTTTTTATGTTTTCACTTGTCATAACCTCATCCAAAGAACCCGCAGCAAAGACGCATCCCTTTTTCAGAAGCAACGCACAATTGCAGTAGCGCGCAGCCAAATTGAGGTCATGGACAACAGCCATAACGATAAGACCCTGAGAAACACAAAGCGACTTTATCAAATCCATGATTTCCAACTGATTAATAATGTCCAGATAGGTGAGGGGTTCATCCAGCAGCAGAACTTTGGGTTCTTGCGCTAAGGCTCGGGCAATGATGACACGTTGCCGCTCGCCGCCGCTTAACTCGGTCACAGGTCGACTCGCCAGATGCCAAGTGTTTGTTAGATTCATAACTTTTCGGGTGACATCCATGTCCTTTTCAGTTTCCATCTCAAACCTTGCCAGGTGAGGGCTACGTCCCATCATGACGACTTCTAAAGCAGTAAAGTTAAAGCTGATTGCGTTTTCCTGCGGAACCACTGCCATTTGCTTCGCAACGTCGAGGCTTTTGAGCGAGTAAATGTCCTTGTCATTAAGCAAAATTGCTCCCTTGTAGGGTTTGAGGGTTCGGCCTATGCTTTTTAGAAGCGTAGTTTTTCCTGAGCCGTTGGGGCCAAGGATTCCCACGAAGTCGCCTTCCTTCACGCAGAGACTAACGTTTTCTAAGATTTTCCTTGAGCCGTAACGGCATTCCACACCATTAACATTCAACAACATCATACATCAGCCTCAAAGCGAATAACTTGTTTTTCTCCTTCTAAGCAGATAAATAAAGAATGGGGTACCTACAAGGGCAGTTATGACGCCTACTGGCAACTCAGACGCGCCCGTGGCAACCCGCGCTACGGAGTCGCAAATTACCAGGAAAATGGCTCCGACGATTGCGGAGGCAGGCAATAGGATGCGGTGGTCGGGTCCAATTACAAGTCGCGTCATGTGAGGAATTATTAAGCCTACAAAACCTATTACTCCGCTTATTGCGACGCACGCCGCAGTTATCAAAGATGCAATGGCAAGCAAGACTTGGCGGGTTCTTTCTGTGTTTACCCCTAGATGCTGCGCTGTGTCTTCGCCCATGGAGAGCACGTTTAGGTCGCGGGTGAAAAAAAATGTAAGCACAATGCCTATGAGAATTATCGGCATAACCGCGTAGAATTGTGTCCAGACGGTGTCGGAAAACCCGCCTGCAAGCCACGCCACTATGCCGCTGAGCACTTTGCCCGACCGAAGCTGCATGACCGTCTCAATCGCTAAAAGGAAAATGTTTGCAACTATACCTGAAAGCAACAAAGTGGTCGTCGGAATTTTCCCGCCCACCCGCGAAATAGTCAGCACGACGAAAACAGTTAATAACGCAAATATGAACGCGAAAACCTGTGTCATTCCCAAGCCCGATAAACGACAATGACGATGTAACGTAAAGGACCGCAATAGTGTAGCCGACGGACGCTCCCGCAGAGGCGCCAAGCAAGTATGAGTCAGCCATGGGATTCCTGAAGATGCCCTGGTAAATCACTCCAGCCGCAGCCAATCCAGCGCCGACCAATGCTCCGGCTAGAACTCGGGGGAGACGGAGTTGCAGAATTATCGCGCTGTTTTTAGGTGAAATGGATGCTGAGCTGATGGGGGCAAACGGGATTTGTTTTCCCAGTATAAGCAGAATTTGTGAAAATGAAATAGGTGCGTAGCCGACGTTGAGCGCGACGATAACGGTCAGGATGAAAGCCACGATTAGCGCCGCTAAGATAAGCTTCCATCTTGACGAACGCTTAACCAAGGATCCTTCAGTTTGCGGCTTGTCCATGAGTTACACGACAAAAAAATTAGGTTGTGGAGTTAAAAAGTTGTGGGTAAAGGCACTGTGCGACTGCATATACTTGGTCAGCGACTCTTGGTCCGGGTTCAGCGAATAGGTCTTGGTCGATTACGTAGATTTTGTCGTTTTTGACTGCGCTAATTGTGCTCCATCCCGGCGTCGATTTCACATCTTGCACGGTTCCGTAAAACGGAGTTCCAGTTCCCATGTTTGTGGGCAGCAGAATTACGTCGGGGTTAAGCGAAACTATTGTTTCTGACGCAACCGTTGGGTATTGCTGTGTTTCGTTAGCGAATATGTTGACTCCTCCAGCCTTGCTGATGACGTCATTTATCCAGGTAGTTGAGCCCGCACTCATAAGCGGGTCTGACCAGACTTCATAGTAAACTGTCGGCTTAGTAGCGATGTTTGCCGCTGCTATCTTGGCTTGTATGTTGCTGATTGTGGTGGTCATGTTGGCTATTACGCTGGCTGCTTTTGTTTGGGCACCTGTTGCTTTGCCCACCATGGTTAGGTCTTGGTAGACGCCGTCGATGCTGGTTGGGTTAATGACGATTACTTTGTAGTTTAAGCTTCTAAGGTTCGGCAGTATCGCATCGTTGATGTTGTCGGATACTATCAGGTCTGGGCGAAGCGAGGCGATGGCTTCCATGTTCGGGGTCGAGTAGCCGCCGATGCTTGTCATGTTGCCAGCCGCGATCCACGCTGAGAAATTGTACGGGTAGTTGTCATAGTCAGTTACGCCCACGACTTTGTTGCCGTCGCCTAGAGCGAAAAGAATTTGGGTGCAGGCGGGTGCCAACGATATGATTCTTTGAGGAACGCAGTTAGATTGGTGGTGAGCCTTCGTCATCCACGACTGAGATGTTGCTTTGTGTGTTTTGCTTGATTTGGCGTTTTGTAGTTGACGTAGAGGAAAGCGCCTGAAACCATTATTATGATGATTATTACGGTTGCGATGTAAATGATATTTTTGTTTACCATCCTTCTAATCCCCATTGTGTTAGGTTGGATTATCCAACCTACTATAAGAAACTTACGGAAAAAACGCAGACAAGCCACCCTAAACCAAAACTAAAGCCAAGTTCACCATTCAAAAATAAACACAACTATCACGTACAACACTCGACAAACAAACCAGAAACCCAAAAAGTCCATTCAGCCAGCTTGTCTAAATTGAAATCAAAAAGGCGAAAAGTCAGCTTTTATTTGAAGAATTCCCAGGCTATGTTGAATCGCCATGGGTCGCCTTTTTCTGAGAGCCTTATTTCTTCGTCGGTTACTTCGATTAAGCCTTTTTGCTTTAGCCGTTCTATTGCGTCTGGGAATGCTTCTTCGGGGAATTTTCCGAATTCGTCTCTGAAGTCTTTGCGGTCTAAGCGGATGCGGACGTATATGAGCATCATGGCTTTTCGCATTTTGTCTTCTTTGGAGAGGGTTGCAAGGGAAGCCAGCGGGAAAGAGCCTTGGTGAACTCGCGCTATGTAGTCTTTTACGTTGTCGATGTCTGAGTATTGGTAGTTGCCTAAGTGCCCCATGAAGAAGCCTGCGCCTGTTCCCACAACCTCCGAAGACACTTTGCCCTGGTCTTCCTTCAGTTTGGAAAACCTGTTATGGCAAGTTGGGAAATACCCGTTTTCTTTAAAGATATCTTTGGCTTCCAGGTACATTTCAAGTTCTTTGCGGTAGTCCCCCGGCGAAGGAAGTTCTCCGCCAGCGATTCTTCGGGCAAGAGGCGTATCCGCATACAAATCCAGCGGGTAGCAGTCTACGCTTTCAACTTCAAGCTCCAAAGCCTGCTTCAAATCACCCCGCCACTGCTCCATCGTCTGCCCAGGAAGGTTATAGAGCAAGTCGATGCTGAGGTGCAAACCATTTTTCTTGACTGCTTTCAGCTTTGCCGTGGCGTCTTTGGTTCCGTCGCGAAGAGTAAGGTTTTTTCTGAAGGCATCTTCAAAGGTTTGGACCCCGATGTCTAACTGGTCAACATCGTGGGAAGCTAAAAGACGAATTTTTTTGTCAGTCAATCCATAGGTGCACGCGGTAAATTTGGTTGTGCATTTGTCGGTGAATTTGAAGTTGCCTCGGCAAAAATCGATAACCTCCGCGATTTGCGTCTCCGAAAGAATGGATGGGCTGCCTCCGCCGACGTATATCTCTTCGAAAACTGTTGATTGGACGTATTTGGTTTGGGCGTAGCGATGTAGCGCAATCTTCAATGCATCGATGTAGGCTGGAATGTCATGTTTTTCGCAGTTAACTGGGAAATAACAAAATGAGCATCTTCCATCGCAGAATGGAATCCAAGGCTGCAACTCTTTGGGTCCCTTCGAAGAGTTTTCCGTATTAAGGAAACCTGCAAAATCGTTGAGTGCCGCCTGATTTGGTGCTTTGTTGTCTCTATAAGTCATGGGAGGCCAATGCTTGAGCGTGTCATACGGCAGCTCATTGGGATTTATGGAGACCACGTAAATTTGCACCTTGCTAAAAAACCCAGTTACAGCACTATTAAAGTTAACTGTACATCGGCGCAATCTGGAGCACTATGGGCGAACAGTTGAATCCAACGAAGCCTTCAGGTGAATTTGGCTAATCAATTTTGGAGTAAGCGGTTTTGAGAATAGCCTTCAATACGCAACTGGTCAAAGGACCCAAACGCCCGTCGTTCGTCTCCTCTCCCGTGCATTCTTCGCCTGAGCAGCATTTGTTTGATAGGTAACTCCTGATTGCCGACACAGCAATTTCTTCAAAGGCACCTTGGTCAACAACGTTTTCAGTATGCGTAGGGATCAAGCCCTTGGCTAGGTCGTCGTCAAACCTTAGGCTTGCCAGCACCAAGCGACGCAATTTTTTTGTCTGCCAAAGTTTGCTCTAGCTCCTTTTTGAACCGCCGATGCTTGTCGCTTTCCACGGGAACCTGGGTTTCGCTCAAAAAAGACATGAGTTTTTCAATTTGTAGTCCTCGCTCAGCCAGCCTATCCGTCAAAGGTCTGCCTGACGCAACCGCCTCTTGTTTGTAAATAGCCGTCTTTACGCATTCCCGCACGCATTGGGCGATGAGTTCCCCGATTAAAGTGAAGGTTCCAGCGAAACTGATGACTTCTCCCCGTTTGGTGCAAGCCACTGCTACGCTGTCGGTTAAGGTTCCCGTGGCAAGGTCGCCTGAAAACTGGCTTCGCACATCCAGCTCCCGCAACGCAACGGTTTTTGCTTCCGTAATGGTTTTATGCGCCTCAACCATGCAGCCATCCGTCATGTCTCCATCCACCAGCAAAACAATGTTGATTGTTCCAAGTTTCTGAGGGTTTTTTGAGGCTGCAGGTTCCCCTGCTGTGACGGCGACGGTTGTTCCAGCTGTTACGAAGAGGGTTATGGTTGTTTTGCCTGTTTTTCTTGTGGCTGAAGCTAAGTTTTTCATTTTGGCGGCGGTCATCAAAGCAACAGTTTTGCCGTTGGGAAGCTTGAGCCTTTGGACTTGAGTTTTCAAGAATTCCTCGGCGTTCCAGTGGACATCATTTTTGTCTTCGCCGCTGCCTTCTGGAACTTGAACGTTAATTATCCCCTGTGCCTCGACTAATCCTCCGTTTAAAACGGCTGAGCTGAGGACCCTCAAAGGTTCGTTGGAGGAAATTACCAGAATGTTGTCCTTTACTTCGGCTTGGATGGTTTCGATTCCTACGTCAAACTTCATTTTGTGTCGCCGCCACCATTTTTGGTGGTTTAAGGGTGCACGGGTGCGTTATATAAGGCTTGGGAATTTGTCTGTGAGAGGAGTTTGAATTGCGGTGCTTTGGGAACCATTAGGCACAAAAAATTATTTGCGGGGTTGAATCAAGAAAAGCTCTTTGCGAGAGTCCAAACTTTGTCAAAATAAAATCGGTGCATTAGGAAGGATTTACAAAATTAAAAAAAGTTTTTAAAAAAGATAAAAAAGAAAGTAGGTTTTACTTTCTGCTTTTCTTGGTGTATGCGACTGTTCCGAACGCTGTTGCAACTAAGGCTACTGCAAGGATGGCGATTATTGCTGATGAGAATTCTGGGACTGAGTGTGTTGGCGTTGGAGTCGGAGACGCGGACGGCAATGTTATTCCGCTGCTGGTTGGAACCCAAATTGCTTCTACGGCTGCTCCGCTTGTTGAGGTTGGAACGTAGTTAAGTGTGGTTGAGGTGTAGTAGTTGTTTTGACCGCATTGTACGACCCAACACAGGAATGTGTAGCCGCTAAGCGCTGTCTCTTTGAATTGCGTAGATGAGCCAACTGTGCCGGTGACTGATGCGCCAGTAAGGGATCCAACAGGTGCTGTTGTTCCGCCAGCTGTGGCGAAGACGGCGAGTGCAGATGATCCGCTTCCTGATGGTGCTACTGTTGTGTTGCTTGTTGGGACGAAGATTGCTTCCAAAGAGCAGGTTCCGGAAAGGACTTTTGAGAATGTGGCGCTTGTCGACCCAACCGCGCCGTTTGTGTCAGCGTATGCCCAGCCTATGAATTGGTAGCCAGAAGAGGCTGTCGCTTTGAACGTATATGTGTCGCCGCTGGTGATGACGTTTGCTGTTGCCGACCCTGGTGTCAGGGCTGTGCCGTTTGCATCTACTGAACTCATGCCCAATGTAGTGTAGAGAACTAAGTTCTCCGTCGTTGCTGCTTTAACGTTTGAGATGCTCGCGCTAGATCGCTAGTACCAAAAGTGTTGTTGTTAGCAGAATCATGGCAATAACTTTAAAGTTTTTTGTTTTAGACATTTTCTTAAACTCCTAATATTTGCGATAATGCCTGAAATGTTTTTCCCAATTCGTTCAAGCACTATTATTTACGCTTTTCAAGATATGGAATGGGTTCGATATAAGCCTTTACCAACTTTAAAGCGCTTGGCTGGTTGCTTTGGAAAATATTTTTTCTCGGCAAAACATGTTTCTTTACGAACAATTCATGGGAAAAAGAGCGCCTCTCGTAGAATAAACTGAAAGATTTTCACTGCAAAATAGAAACCATCGCCATCTTCAGCCGAAAATGTCGCTATCGCTCAATTGATAATTTGCTTACTCCAGCCTCTTTTTCAAGAGTAATCACGTGGTCAGCCTTCCCAGCGAAAGCTTCACTGTGGGTAACCGCGATGATTTGCTCTATCGCCTTAAATCGGCTTATGGCTTCAGCCAGCCGCTCAATGCTTCCGTCTTCGCTGCCTAGATTTTCCGTCGGTTCATCAAGCACCAGCACACTCAAGCCATGCCCTGTTCGCGACTGCATGATAAGCTGCCCCAAACCTAAACGGTAAGCAAAAGCCAAAAGCGTGCGTTCGCCTCCTGAAAGGTTGGAAACTTCGCGGTCAACCCCTGCTTCGCTTTTAACGTAAGGCGTGTAGGTGTCGTCGATTACGACGTTTAGCATGGATGCTTCGGCGCCGACTAAGCTGTCGAGCACTTGCTGGATGTAGTTGCGCAACACCTTCACGAACTCGCTGCGAAGCTTTGGCTGGATGCTGCGGTAGGCATCGCGGATAGCGCCTAAAACCTCCACGGTTCGGCGGTTTTTCTCCATGCGCTCCAGCTTTGTCTGAGCCACGTCAATGCGCTCTTTGACTTCGTCTAGGCGCCTGAAAAGGTCACTTTTGCGGCTCTCCTTGGTACGCAACTCAGAATCCACAACGTAATATTGCCTAAACGCCACCTCACGCTGGGCCCGCGCCGCATCCAATTCAGACGAGTCGAACCTGCCAATTTCAAACTGCACCTGCCCAAGCTGCATCTTGATGTCCGCTTCAAGCCCCTGTTTTTCCTCAAATTCGCAGGACAGGTTTTTGAGGTTGATTTCCTCCTCGCTTAAACGGTTCTTTAATTCTTCGGCTCGGGTCAGGCAGGTTTGCAGGTTGGCGTAGGCGTCTGAGGCGGAGGCTTTTGTTTTCTGCATGGAGTCGATTTGTGTTCTTAGTTGGTTGAGGGTTTTTTCTCGGTCAAAGTTGTCTTTTTCTATTCGTGAAAGCAGGTTGGTTTTGTATTCGCCGTCTAGGGGCTGTATGCAGAGTGGGCATTTGTTTTCCTGCGCCAGCGAGACGGCTCGTTTTTTGTCTGTTTGCAGGTCTCTGGAAGTGGCTTCTTGGTCAGCTCGTAAGCTGCTGATTTTGTCATCAAACGACGCCAAACACGTATGAAGTGACTGAGCGGGTTGGTCTGTGGGCAAGCCTGCCTGCTCAAGTTTGCCTAGGCAAAGTTTGGCTTGGGTATCGATGGAAACTTGGCGTTGATGCAGATTGTCCAGAATCGTTTTTTTGCCCTGTATCCGCTCGGTTAAAGAAGCCAGGGTTCTGCCTGTGTTGACGGCGTCGGAGTGCAGCCTCGCCTCTTTACGTTTCAGCTCCTCGATGGCTTGCCGTTTCTCCTCCAGCCGCCTAAGCTTAGAATCAGCTTCATCCAACGTTTTTTTGGCAATCACCAGCTTCTGCGCGGAGGTTTCAAGCTCCATCTCCAGCAACGTGTATTCTTCGGTTGTTTTGTTGTATTCTCCGCTGAGTTTTTCCAGTCCGTACACATCGGGGTCTTTCTCGTAAACTCGCCTCTCCGCCTCGTAATCCCGCTGGTACAACGCGATGTTGCCCCATGCAAGCTCATAATCAGACAAACCGAAAAGCGCATCCAAACGCGACTGCCTCTTACGCGGTTCCGTATCCAACAGTTCCTTGAGGTGCTCCTGCCTAAACCAAACAATCTCCCGGTAAAGCTCCTTATCCAACCCCGTTATGGATTTGAATTGCTCGTTTATCGCTTCGGTTTTCATGCTTGCGACAAGTTTCTCATCTTCGAAGAGCTTTAGTTCCTCGATGTTTTGGGTGATGCTTTTTCCTTTCCGTTTGATTCCTCGGGTAAGCTTGTAGGTGCTGCCGTTCTGGCTAAATTGAACTGTGACGCGTCCCCAGTCTGCGCCTTCCCGAAGCAGATACTCGAAGCTTCTGCCTAATGCGTCGCCGAAGAGGGCGAAGTCAACCGCGTAGAGGACACTGGATTTTCCGCAGCCTAAGCCGCCGACAAGGCAGTTAAAGCCGCCTGTAAAGGGCACGGTTGATTTGACGTGGCTACGGATGTTTTCAAGCTGGACAACTTCAATCTTCATTTTACCAGCTCCTCAATCGCCTGTTTAACTTTGTCTTCCTGTTTTCGGCTCAGCGGCTCAATCAGGTTAAGGGCTGAGTGGGCGATTTTTTCTGCTTCTTCGCGGCTGTATCTTTGCGAGAAAATCTCCAAAAAATAATCGTAGGCTTTGGTTCTCAAATCTTTGAATTCGCTTTCAAAAATAGACCGTGCCACCTCGTCTGAAATCGCGGTTTCTTTAAGCAGCACCAGCGGGTGGACAAGCAGGGCTTTCTCAGCTGCGTTTCGGATTTTTCCCGTGTCGATTTCTGAGCGGCTTGCTTCAACCGGAAGTGTTCCTTTCAAAACGGGGATTATTATGGCTCCTTCAGCGTCGTTTTCTTTTACCTGCTGAGCCATTGACTCCGTGATTTTGGAGGACGCCCAGCCATTGTACTCTTGCTCTAAAATGATGAATCTGCGGCTTGATGTAAGCTCGATGGGCTGCGGGTCCACTTCGCATTTCTCGTTAACTTTTACATGCATGAAGCCTTTGGGGTATTTGGCTTCTCGGTAATCAGCGGTTTCTGTGCAGCCGCTGTAAGCCAATGTGCCGCCTTTGAATTTCTGGATGAATTGTTCGTGGACGTGTCCCGCCGCGTAATAGTTGAAGTCGCTGGGCAATTGGTCGGGGGAAAGCTCCGCTTCGATGTAGGGTGGCTTGACGGATGGCAGGTCTAAAGCGCCGTGGAAAACAAAGATGTTGCAGACGCCGCCTTCGGGCGCAACTGGGTTTTCCGCCATAAATTTCGGAAGCGCCTCTTCCGTTTTGTGTTTGTTGTGAAAGTTGGGGATGCCGTACACGTAGCAGCTGTCTTTTTTCCGCCAGCATGCGCCCCCATGTCTTGGGAGATGGTGAATTAAGCCGGCGCTGTCCAGCGGGTAGAGGATTGTGCCTGTGACGGTGTTAGGTGCCGAGTCATGGGAGCCGTCTACGGTTAAAACGGGGATTGCTGCGTCTTTGAGCCGTTTGAAGCTGCGAATCGTATTCTCCAAGGTGACGTTTGAGGGTCTTGGTTGATGGAAAAGGTCGCCTGCGATGATGATGAAGTCTACTTTTAACTCGATGGTTTTGTCCACAAGCTCCCTGAAAGCGTTGTCGAAGTCTTGCCTTCTCGCCTCTAACCCGTACTGAGCATAACCCAAATGCAGGTCTGCGGCATGAACAAAACTAAACGGCTTCACGGCGCAAATGCTCCCTCACTTTATGGTTCCCAAATTAGGGGCTTGTATGTATTTAGCTCTTGGCTTTTCACCCAGCCCACCCCTGATTACCCATCTTCAGCATCGATTTTGGGCTCTGACGCGATTGAGCGTTTTTCTAATCAAATGTAAATGTCAATTATGATGTTTTTATAACAAAAACTAAACCGCGCTCCTCGAGGGTTTTCTTTTTTCGTACCCAGCCCCCCTACGGTTTTCTAGATGAACCAAATAGGGACATCTACAGGAGCCAAATAGACACAAAAACAGGGTTGTTTTGCGACTCGCCGCCCATACAGAGAAAAAAAGAGTGCGGACGGCGTTTTTAACCCTTAAATATACTTCTCATCTATTGCCTAGTGGTTGTGTTTTCGTTTGACTTCTAACAAAAAAGTCCGTTTTGAAGGGGCTGTCTGGGTTGGAAAACCCTGGATTCTTCCAGCCGCCATCATCCGAACAATTTCAGTCATCATTGTCGCAATCATCTTTCTTATCCTTGAATCCTACGCCGGCGCCTTTTCCTTCGGCTTGATTGGTTTGCCGCTTTGGTTTTGGACGTTTGTTGTTTTCGTCGTGGTTTGGCTGCTTAGCATGGTTGACCTGCTGATTTTTCGGCTTTCAAACACGTATGTTCTGCGGCAAGACGGAATAGAGATTAGACGAGGCATCATCAGGTTGCATTCGTTTGTGGTTACTTCGGCGGGTTTTGGGGATTTGCTTGTTTATCAAGGCGTCGGAGGCAGAATTTTCGGGTACGGGGACATAACTGTTAATTCTCAGGGTGAACGCCAAACGAAGCTTTTTCTTGTGCACTCTCCCTTCGCCGTGGCGGACACGATGCGTGACATCATGGGTAAACCAATCGTCCGCGTTGATGGACATGTCTAAAAAAATCTTTTTTTGAAATGAGCCGATTTTAATTCGGGATTTGGGCGTTGGCAGCTTTTTTTGATTTGTCGACTGTGGGTAGGCTGAAAATGAATTTTACGCCTTTGGTGAAGTCGCCTTTTTCTTTAACTTGCCAGCCGTAGATGTCGCAGGTTCTTTTAATCAGGTAAAGACCAAAACCCGTGCCTTGCCCGAAGCCTTTCGTGAACAGATATTTTTTGTCCCGTTCACTTACGCCGCCGCCGTCATCTTCGTAAATGATGCAGTCAGACCCATCTTCTTGTCTATGGTAAATTCTTATCCGGGTCAGGTTCTTGCCGTATTTGAGCGAGTTGTCAATCAAGTTATGGAACACTGTTGTCAGCATCGAATCAGCCAAAACACTGAAGCCCTCGCATTCGTTGATGAGCTGTGCGCCTTTGAGTCCACTGAAAAGCGAAGCAGCTTGAGTTACTGCTTTTCCGACGTCTACCTGGCTGCGCCTTTCGCTTCCAAGCGATTCATAGTTCTTTGCGAAATCCAAAATTTGGCTTACACTATTAGTCGCTAAACGTATCTGGTCAAGATAATGGTTTATCTGGTCGTTGGTGCCTGCCTGTTTCTTGGCTAAATAGGCGTTTCCCTCAATAGTCATGAGCTTATTGCGAACGTCATGCCGCGTAAAGCTGCCGATTACAGTTAGCTTCTCGTTTAGAACCTCTGACTGTTTAAGTGCCGCCTCAATCTTTTTCTCTGAAGCAACATGGTCCGTCATATCGGTGTAAACTGAGACGTTCCCGATCTTTTTGTTTCCAACCGTGACGGATGCTAAGGAAACGAAAACCTGAACCATAGACCCATCTTTGCGTTTGCGTTTGGTTTGAAAACTTACCGCGTGGCTCCAGCTTTTTTCGGCGTAGTCGGCGGCTTCCTGTTTTAGTTCCTCGGGAACAAAAGTGTCTATTCGGTTTTTGCCGCAGATTTCTTCAGGTGTGTAGCCGAAGATTTCGGTGAATTTGGGGTTTACGTTGATGAAGCTGAGGTTTTCGTCAGTGTAGGCAACTGCTTGCGGGTTTGAGTTGAATAGGGATTTGAATTCTTCTCGGCTTTCTCTGAGGTCAGTTTCTCTTTGTTTTTTCTCAGTAATGTCCACCACGATTTCTGAGGCTGCAATTATGTTTCCGTCCTTGTCTTTTATTGGGGAAGCAACGATTTCAACCCAGTAAGTTCGGCCGTCAAGGGCTTTAGAGCAGTATTCGTGAGAGTCCACCTCTTTTTTGCCTGCAAAGATTTTTGTTACTCCGCAATCTGAACAGGGTGAATCCAAAGTGTTGAGGGTGGCGTAGCATAGTTTCCCGATTGAATCGCCTCTGAATTCTGTGATGAAGTTGTTTGCGTACACTATGTGAAAGTCTTTGCTTATGATTACGAAGCCTGCGCCTATGCTTTGGGTGAGGGCTTCAAGCATGTTTTGGTCTTGCTTTAAGGTGTCTTCCATCTTTTTGCGGTCAGTGACGTCATGTTCCACAGACACCAAGAAACTTTTACCGGCGATAGTTACTTTTTTAATCGAGACTTCGGCGTCCACTATTGAGCCGTCTTTGCGTCGATGCCGAGCAGGGAACCTCAATTTTTCTCCGTTAAGAAGCTTTCTTGTGCGTGCCAGAACTTGTTTGTCGCCGCTTTCTTCATCTAGAAAAGTGATGGGTTGGCCGATGATTTCTTCCCTGGTGTAGCCGTGGGCTTGCAATGCTGCTTCGTTGGCGTCGTAGATTGTTGGGATTCCTTTTGGATGTGCCTCCAAGATTAAGATGTAATCGCCTGCTTGTTCGAACAGTGTCTTGTATTTTTCCTCGCTTTCTTTTAGGGCGAGCTCGGCTTTTTTGCTTTCGGTGACGTCTTCGAGTTGAACCATGAAAAGAAGTTTCTCGCTAAAGGCATCTCGAATAGCGCTTACGTTGACTCTTCCATGAATTATGTCGCCGTCTTTTCTTACGTATCTTTTTTCTAATCTGAAGGCTGGAATCTTTCGAGCTCGAAGTTCAGCCATTTTCGCAAAACTTTCAGGCAGGTCTTCAGGGTAAGTGATGTCCTTGAAAGTTAATTTACGCAACTCGTCTCTGCTGTAGCCGAGTATTTTGCAAAACGCCTCATTTGCGTTGTCGAGATACCCGTTGGGTGGATACGACACAGAAATTCCCATCGGCGCATTGACGATTATGGCTTCTAACTGTTTTTCAGTTTGGTTTAAGGCGTTTTTCGCTTGTTTTCGCTCCACTGACTGGCGGATGTAGTGGACGAGTTCGCCGTAAACGGTCTCAGTGTTTCCATGTTTGCTTACGTACCCGTCGGCGCCAAGGTTCAATGCTTCAATGGCGATTTCTTCTCTTCCTTTTCCAGTTAAAAGCAAGAAGGGAACATCTATTTTTTTGGCTCTGAGCTCCGTTAGAAATTCTAGCCCGTTCTTGTTTGGCATTTCGTAGTCAGACACAACGGCGTCGTAGGAGCCCGAAATCATTTTTCTGAGTGCCTCTTCAACTGATTCGGCTGTGTCAACTTGAAAATTGCTCAGTAACGATAGAATATTTTTGGAAACCTCTAAGAAACAGACGTCATCGTCAACATGCAGGACGCGCAGTGTTTTTTCTTTGTTTCCGCAAACGGAATCTACCGCTATTTGAGGCAGAAGAGTGACTTGGGGCAAAATCTCTTCCGGCTTTGCCTGCGCTTTTTCCATGCTTCGGATTTCTCTGCAAAAGTGACTATAAAGCCTTGTTAAGCGCAAATCATGATTGCCAATAATTATTAATGCACTTGCACTAATTACCGAATAAAAGTAACCTCTTATGTGCATGTTTTGCAGAATTTGTTAGACGTATGCGCAAGTTTTCACAATTGTTATGAACGTTTCTCAAATCGGTTTATATCCGCACGGACGCTATTTGGTTTCAGAGCAAAACCAAAAACAGGATGAAACGGCATGTTGGATTTAACAATCCAAAAATCGGCAAGTTCAAGCGTGTCCACCTTGCAGTTCAAGTTAACGGCACCTGAAGGCTCGCGCATGCATCCCCAAACAAGAGCTATCTCAGGCAAGGGGGCTTAAGCTTGTACAAAACGATTATTTTGGATTGCCAAACCAACACAGCCTTCTCCTGCTCGGAGGATTGCATTGCTTACAAGACCTGTTCAATGCGTAGGAAACCCCGCTGTTAAGCTCTTGGATGTATATACATACATGTTACATAGTCTTATAAGCAAAAAAAGACATGTTGAGAAGTCCCAACGGAGGCGAAAAAATGCTGAGTAGAGATTGCGACGGTTGCGAGATGCTGCATATGTGCAGTGAACGCTACAGGCGCGTAAATAAAGACGAAAAAGTATACTGCCCAGATGGCACAGCACACCTGGTAGACCAAAACTAACCTTCTTTATTTTTATTGTCTATTTTTTAGTTACACGTCAGAAATACAGAAATGCTTCGGTTACCCTAATCATTAAAGCTGAACTTTATGGATAAGCCGGATTACCTTACTTGGAGCCGAAAATACGACAAAGCCTATGGGTACCTTGCCCAGCGGGAACGGGAGTTAGGCGCCAAATTTCGCAAACAAAAAGTTTTAACCGTCGCCGACCTAAACCAGGTTGTCGAGTGGAGGTTCAAAGATGAACCCGAAAAAGTTGACCACCTCAAAGAGTTAGTGGCTAGAAACACAGAAGAAAAAGTCAGCCGCATATCCAGCCAAGCATTCAACCTGCCGCAAGGCGACGACAGCTACAAAATCAGCTGCTTAACAACCCTTGAAGGCGTCAGCCCCGTCATCGCAAGCGTAATCCTAACTTTTTTTGACCCCCGCCAATACGGCATTTTCGATTTAAAAGTCTGGAAAGGTCTGCTTGGCAACCCGCCTCCTGGCCTTTTCACGCCTCAGAACTACATCAAATTTCTTGCTGCTCTGAGGAAAACCGCGGCAAAACACAATTTGGACGCGAGAATCATCGACAAAGCCCTCTACAAAAAAAGCATTGACGAAGGCTCTAAAAAAGACAAAACCTAAAAGTCGAATCAATCATACTTGACGGCATGAGCGCTGACCTGTCTGCTTCCCTTCACGAAATTCTGAAAGAGCCCCTCCGCAGAAAAATACTGCTTAAGCTGGGTGAACATGACGGGTTAAGTTTTGAAGACTTAACAAAGGAGTTGAAAACAGAAGCTGCCGAAGACATCCGCAAACAGCTCGAGTTTCTCGGAGACTTAGTCAAAGAGTCGGAGGATGAGTACGTGCTTAGTGAGCAAGGCGTCGCGAAACGACCATGCGGACAATACTCGCTAACTGAAAAGGGCATAGGTGTCGTGGACGATTTGATTGCTTTCCCGGAACTCGCATCAGCCAACTACAGCGATAAACTGAGAAAACACGTCAACATCATTTTTCGGGTTCGCCAAGCGGCTTTCATTTTTCTTGGAGTTTTAGGAGGAATTTGCGTTTGGTTCCTCGGAGGCGTGTTGGTCAGCGTTATTTCGGTTGTGGCTTTTCACGGTTCAGGGATAGGCTCCTTCTTCGGGGAATGGTACTATGCAGGTCTACTGCTTGTTGCTTTAGCTGCGGGTGGGTTAGGAGGGTACTATTTAGGCAAACGGAAGAATTTTAACCGTCCAGAACTGAAATTGGAAGATTAAAGGAAAAAAGAATTATAATTTTGCACCGTCCAATTTTTCTCAAAACTGAACAAGACTTAAATTTTTCAAGCCCTACCAATGGTTGAGGTTTCAGATAGTGCCTTATTGTCGAAGATGCGGCGTTCAACTTGGGGAAAACGCACGTTTCTGCCACAAATGCGGAGCACAAACCGCAACGTTTACTTTGGCTGCTTCACCTGCACCTTTGGTTGCTCCAGTGAAACCCGCCTCGAAGAGGCTTCTTTCAAATCTCGAAATCGTTTTGATTGTAGTCGCGGTAATTGCGGTAATTGTTATTGCCAGTATCTTTGTTCTCTCAGCCTTTAATGCAATTAACGTAAGCCAAGCCAACGGGTCGAGCCATTCGCAGTTCAACACCTTCAGTTTCTTGATTCGGCTGGCGAAAGGGCAAAGCAACGTTTCATCCCAGGATTTGTCGGCAAAGAGGGCTCAAGCTCGGTTTTGGCGTCTTTTGCAGCCAAGTAATCGTTTGCTGCTTCGCTTTTTAGGGGCTAGTCCGTAAACATTATTAAAATCGGTGTTTTCAACTTCAAGCTGCAAGAAGTGGTTTTGTGGCTGAAGCAAGAAAAGTAACCAAGCAAGAACTCGAAGAAAGCAACGGAAAAAACGGCAAACCCGCCTACTTCGCCTATAACGGAAAAGTCTACGATGTTTCGCAGAGCGGACTCTGGAGCGACGGAGACCATTTGGGGTTGCATATGGCTGGGAAGGATTTGACTGGGGAACTAGATGCGGCTCCGCATCGGGAAGAAAACTTTGCAAGAGTCAAACTTGTCGGCGACTTAGTCTAAACAGTCCATGTCAGAGCAAGCATTGCAGAACAGAGTCAACCCGACGTAGCGCATCCAAAAGTTTTTTTGAGTCTTTTGCGCTCAGCTGCTCTTTGCTATCGTACAATTTGCGGATTGTTTCGTAGAGGCTGTCGAAGGCATCTTGCACACTTAAATCGTTGTTCATGGCGTTTTCGAAGCTGGGAACTATGCTGTCGATAAGCGCTTCAGCCTGGCTTGAATCTGCTTCTCGTCGCCCCTGCAACGTCTCAACCATGGATTTGAATGAGCCGAGTTTTTGGCTTGTTTTCGCGAGTTTTTCGTGGGTGAAGTTTAGTTTTTCCCTGTATGGGGCGTAGATGAGGAAGAATCTGAGTTGCTCTCCTGTGTAGCCGTTTTTTGTGACGTCAGCGGTGTAGATGACGTTGCCGACGCTTTTGGACATTTTTTTGCCGTTGACAAATAGGTGGGCGCCGTGAAGCCAGAAACGGCTGAATTGTTTTCCGCTGGCGGCTTCCGCAATGGCGAGGGTGTAGTCGTGGTGGCGTACCAAATTGTCGATTCCGCCGCAGGCAACATCCACGGTGAAACCTAAATGTTTGGTGACGATGGCTGCGTCCTGAATGTTCCATGCGGGTCTTCCGCTGCCAATCGACGTTTCGTAGCAGACACCGCCCGTTTTGCAGCCGTCCCAAACGATGAAGTCGCCCATGTTCCAAGGCGTGCCTGGATACGTGTCCTTGTGGAAGCGGCGCCTTTTCTTGGGCCATTTACTCATGTCCAGATGGGCTAATTTGCCGAAGCCTTCGAATTTGAGCGGGTCAAAATAAGCGTTTTTCGCGTCGTTGTACGTGTACCAGTAAACGTAGTTTTTTTCGGTGAGTTGAGTGATTAGTTTTGCGGCTTGGTCCACTGTTGATGAAGCTCTTATGGGGTAGTCGGGTGTTTTGATGTTGAGGAGTTTGAAGTCTTGGAAGAAGATGGCTTCGTTTTTTGCGGTTACTTGCTCGACTGTGAGGTTTTCTTTTTTGGCTTGAGCGATGGCTTTGTCTTCCAAATCGGTTAAGGTGATTAGCCGCTTGACTTTGTAGCCGAGGTATTCGAGGTACCGTTGCAGTGTGTCTTCGAAGAGGAAGGTGCGGTAGTTCCCGATGTGAGCCCTCTGGTAGGTTGATGGGCCGCAAGTGTACATTTTAACCTGCATGTCTTCTGCAGGCTCAAAAACCTCAGTTTTCCGTGTAAGAGAGTTATATAAGTTGAGCATGCATACATCCCAGCTATGCAGTGGCTTGCTCTTCTTTTTCGAGTTCCCGAAGCGTTGATTTGGCTTCTTCGACGTGCTGGTGGGTCTGCGTTTGGGAATTAAAAATGTGTCTAACTATGCCTTTTTTGTCAATGATGTAGGTGACTCTTCCCGGGATTAAACCCATGGTGGATGGGACGTCGTAGAGTTTGCGGACTTTGTTGTCTTTGTCGCTGAGCAAGATAAAAGGCAAACCGTAATGGCTTGCAAAAGATTTGTGCGACGCAACACTTTGTCCGCTTATCCCCAAAACCTCGGCGCCTAAATTTGCCAGCTCGTCGTAGCTGTCTCGAAAACTGCATGCCTCCGCGGTGCAGCCTGGGGTTTCGTCTTTCGGGTAAAAATACAGCACTATGTTTTTTTTGCCTACGTACTCTGAAAGCGTCACGCTGTCGCCTAGCTGTGAAGGCAAAGTGAAATCTGGCGCTTTATCGCCAACTTTAACCGTCAAAACGTCACCGACCAAAAAAGGCGCTGAAGGCTATTATTCTTTTCGCGACCCAAATTATGCGGAGTCAAACGTATAAGAAACCAAACATACTTTCGCTATGGAAAAAACATTAAACTTGGCTGGACACACCTGCCAAACCCTAATTCACAACGTACCCGGCGTCCCAGTTGTTTTCCTGCACGGCTTATCCTACACAGCCAACGTTTGGCAACGCATCGGCGCCACCGACCTACTAACCGAAAAACACGTGCCCTTTCTGGCTTTAGACATGCCTTACGGGTTAAAAACCAGTTGCCAACCCAGAAACAGAAACCCCGAGACAAACGTGCAGGTTTTGTCGGAGGCAATTCAGAGCGTTTTCGGTTCGGCAATTCCAGTGTTGGTGGGCGCCAGCTTAGGCGGCTACATCGCGTTGATTTATGCTTCAAAGTTTCCTGTAAAAGGGCTCCTTCTGGTTTCGCCCGCACATGCACTTATGGAAGATTTGGTTGCTTCTTACCCGAAATTTAGGTTTCCTGTGAGGATAATTTGGGGTTCACAAGACAACGTTGTTTCGGGAGAAGAGATGAAGACCTTAGTTGCCAAAGTGCCTAATGGGAAACTTTTAGTCTACAAGGATGCGTCCCACTCGGCTTATCTGAGCCAGCCTGAAGCCTTCAAAAAGGACCTCCTCGAGCTTTACGCCGACGCAGAAAAATTTTGAGTCTTAAAGCACGGGCTCAGCTGTTAAAACATAGTGATAGTTTCCAACTGACCTAACCCCGTCAACTCGGAAGCCTGCAGCATGAATTAAGGTTGAAGCATACGCTTCGCTGAACCTGATTTGGAGGGGCGGACCAAAAGTCATTTCCTGTTTTTTCCAGTCCAAGTCAAACAGCGTCCCGTTTGGCTTAATCATTTTTCGGGCGTTATGCAGCACCCTAGCTGGGTCAGCGAAGTCGTGGAGCACCATGCTGAAAAAAACAAAATCTGCGCAGCCAACGCAGAAAACTGTTTCCTCAGCCGAGCCAACCCGGCATACAATGTTTTTTAGCTCTTCTGTTTGGGCTTTGCTGTTGAGTTTTGCAATGGCTGAAGCATCCGAGTCTACGGCGTAAACTTTGCCTTTTGGACCCACCTTCTTTGCCGCTAAAATGCTGAAGAAGCCGTCGCCGCAGCCTACATCTACAAAAACCATTCCGGGACCTAAATCTTGCAGTATAGCCTCTGGATTGTACCATGAGCGCCTCGTCGCATCATCTAAGGAGAAGCCGCCGTGACAAGTCATAACCTAAACCTTACCTACTATGGCTGCAGCAACTCTCTTATTTGTTTTTCATGTGTTTGCCTAGTAGTTAGCGGGTAGATTTCCCGTTCGCTTTCAAAGAACATCGGGTCTTGCCCTATGATTTTTGAAAGCTTCTCGTCTGAGTCAACGTTGATTACGCACATGCTGCCCTGTTGACCGATAAGGTGATAGTAAACTTCAAGGGTCTTTTCTTTTTCCAGCTTGTCAAAGTACTTGAATTGCAGCGGAAGCAGCTTCGCCCATTTCTCGATAGGAACTTCACGTTTAACCTTCTGAATCACCAAAAACTTCATGTTAATCCCAATGAAAAATGGCGGCATAAGTAAAAAAATGTTTTCTTCAGGGAAAAAACAGTTACGCAAAAAATTGTTTAAAACAGTTTTGGAGTCTAAAATCAATCATTTAATTAAAAGTAATAGTAAAATTCGTGGATATTCAATTTTTTAGCCACCAAAAGTACTGCTTTAGGAATAATGCGAATTGGAAATAAACCTTTATACGGGGGAGCGGGTACTCGAACAGAAAAAAGAGGTCTAAAAGTTGCCAATCCGCACCATCAGCAAAAAAATATCAGCTAATGAAAAAGCGCCCGTATTAAAATGCTGCAGCTGCGGCGCTGAAATTAACGTAGTTCCAAACGTCAAGCTCATGAGCGAAGCAATTGAAACCCATGTTGAAAAACACAGGGCAAAGGCGAGAAACTCGACAAAGGCTGAGGATGAAGCGAATCACGTTCGGGATGACTTGATATCCCAGGTCTTCCACGTAGCCAGTGAAAAGTAATTTTTGAGAACATCGAACTCAACAGCATTAACATTTTTTCGCTATTGAGTGCGTCTTAAATTAGCTAAATTTTTGTTTTCAAAAATAAGGAAATAAAAGAAACCTGACAAATCCTTGGGTTTGCGAGTTTATTCTTTCTTTTCGCTGCCGCCGTGCATCTTCCACATTTCCTGCATCCTCATCGGCATCTTCTCCATTGCATCCTTCGCTAAACCTAAAAGTTCCTCGTTTACCTCAACTTCAATCGTTATTTTCAGTTTGCCTTTCTTTTCGTTCATTTCAGTCATGGAACCACCTCCTAAACCTGCTTAATTGTCGTGGAAATAGGTTACTTAGAAGATGAACCGTCTGCATCCCGGTCACGTCAAGGTCGAGTTCAATTCGGTAATGGAACTTTCCCAGCCGTTTAGTTTTGGTTTTGTAGTCGCCTATTGCGCCTGACTCCTTGAACTTGTGCAGTTGCTGATTGACTAAAATTGTGATGCCTGTCGGCGCTAAGGGTTCGAAAGCGAAAGCGACCCGTAAGAGAACATGGGTGGCGCTCTCTATGAGCGAAGCAGAGACAGACGTGTCGTTAGCCATAGGGGAGTCCTCAAAATATTCTTCTAAACCCTTAGTCTTGCAAGCCTTTATATCCATTCCTATATAGCTGAAGCAAGGACTTAACTTTAGAATAAAAAACAATTTTTTAAGCATGTGTGACTGTGAATAGCCGACAACAGGAGAACCCGTTTTGTCGCTTGAAGAATTAAGCTATCAAATTTACGCTTGCAAAAAATGCAGGCTTTGGCAGGGAGCAAAACATGGCGTTCCAGGCGAAGGACCCCCAAACGCAAAGGTTATGATGATTGGGCAGAACCCTGGAGCTAACGAGGATGAAGTGGGCAGGCCTTTTGTTGGGATGTCAGGCAAATTCTTAAACAAGGTTTTAGCGGAGAACGGCTTGAAACGTGAAGACATCTTTATCACAAGCATCGTCAAGCACGTGTCGCCTAAAAATCGAAAACCCCTCCCCGACGAAGTAGCCGCGTGTTTACCCTACTTAAACGCCCAAATCAACGCTATCAAACCAAAAATAATCGTTCTCATGGGCGCGTCAGCGAAGGAAGCCCCGCGGCATGAAGGCATCCAGTACATAGAAGCTATTCACCCTTCAGCAGCGATGCGCTTCACCAAGATGAAAGCCAAGTTTAAAGCACAAATCGCCGAACTCGCCAAAAAAGCAGCAAGCCTTGATGCTTAAAAAAGCAAAAACAGGGGCTACCATTTTTGTACGTAACGACAGCTGCCTTCGAAAGTCTCGATCCAGCACTAAAACCGAAAAGCCGCAACCTGCAAGAACAAGCAAGCCTTCTCAATTGGAAAACCAAAACGGCACCCATATCCGACAATAAGCGACAAAGCCGTCTATGTTGAGTCAACATACAAAGGCGCATCGCGCCCATCCCAAATGGGCACCACTCAAGCAGAAGCCAAGCCCAAACCAAAAAAGCAACCCAAAAAACAAAAAACCAACGCGGAAAGTCTCAACTTTCACCAAAACAAAAGTCGCAACTTTAATTTTTTTCTTGAAACTCTTATATATTTCAAGGCTGTAATTCTTTTTTGAGTATCACATGGCTGAAGTTTGTACAACATGCGGGCTTCCTAAAGACTTATGCGTTTGTGGAGAAATAGAGAAAGAGCAACAGCGAATACGCGTTAGGCTCGAAACTCGGAAATTTGGCAGACCAACTACCGTAATCGACGGTATGGAAGACAAAAACATCGATTTGGCAAGTATCGCCCAAAAACTCAAAACTTATTGTGCATGCGGAGGAACCAGCAAAAACGGCCAAATCATGCTGCAAGGCGACCACCGAGACCGAATACGCGATTTCCTGCTAAAACTCGGTTATCCACAGGAAAACATTGAAGTACAGTAAACGCAGGGTCAAAAACGAAAGGCGCAGTTAATGAAAAAGTTAGATGACGTTCGCGAAGTATTCAAATCCGCAAAACATAGAAGACCATGCATGATTTTTTGCCCATGCTGCGAGCAGCCCAAAAATAAAACTTGCAACAGGCTTAACCATAGGCGGCTTAGCACCGAAACAATATTACTGCGAAGAATGCGGCTACGTTGGAACCGTAGTTATGGAACTTGAAGAAGACAAAGACGCGAAAGAACCTAAAGACGAAAAAGAAAAAGAAGAAACAGATACTTGACAAAAAGTCAAGGGTTTTAGTCGGGCAACTCAAGATTCAGCTGTTTCTTAAGGGTCTTGTAGCGGTTTCGAACAGTTACTTCTGTTACGCCGGCGGCTTCAGCAATGTCTTTCTGAGTCTTTTTCTCGTTATTCTGCAGACAAGCAATGTATAGAGCAGCAGCAGCTAAACCCATCGGGTCTTTTCCAGCCGCAGCACGCTTACGCCTTGCTTCCCTGAGAATTTGGATGGCTGCACCCTGAGTTTTGCCTGAAATCCCAGTTTTCTCCGCGATTTTTGACACGTAAGTTAATGGGTCAGCGATAGGCATGTGAACTTCAAGCTCACGAAGCAGCAACCGATAGCATCTTGCAACATCCTTTTTGTCAACAAGGCTAGCTTCAGCAATTTCCCGCAGTGTACGAGGTGTTCCGCTTCCACGGCAAGCAGCATAAAGCGAAGCAGCAGCGATGGCGGCGATTGATCTTCCTCGGACCAAGCCTTTGTCTAATGCTTTACGGTAAACGACGGCGGCTTTTTCTTTGATTGGAGGGGGAATGTATACTTTGTCGGATAATCTGTCGAGTTCAGCCATGGCTTGTGCAAGGTTTCGGTCGATGGATGAGTGGACTCGGCTTCGTATTTGCCATTTTCTTAGGCGCCACATCTGGAGCCTTGTGGAGAGGGGCAGTTTTCTTCCGAATGCATCTCTGTCTACTTGGCTGATGGCTGTGGATAATCCTTTGTCGTGAACTGAATAGGATGTTGGTACTCCAACGCGGCTTCTTGAGGCCTTTTCTTCTTGTGTAAACGCGCGCCATTCTGGTCCTTTGTCCATCATTTGTTCGTACAGAACTAATCCGCAATCGCCACATACGGTTTCGCCCGTGTCATAATCGTGAACTAAGTTTTCGCTTCCGCATTCTGGACACTTATCAGCTAAGCGCTGTTGTGTTCGGACTTCTTTTTTGCTCAATCTTCTCTAACCTCACTTTCGATACGCGTAGAGCCGTCACTATATCCAATTTTCTCCATTTTTGGGGTAGAAATAGTAAACTCAGCCCGCGCAAACAAGCAGATTCAACGTTTTACTATTTAAGCTTTGTGGTCTTAATAAATCTATTGCACATAATGATTTAGATTGTCCAGCAATGATGAAAGCGCCACTATGGGAAATAATGCAGAAAACTGTTCAATCCAAGGGCTCATCTTCCCCGATTATACACAAACAATACGCCTCAAACCAGCCCACAACAACCGTTAACCAGTTAAGGCGTCATACACAGTCGAAGCAACAATCATCGACCCGTTGACATCTGGGTGAACCCCATCAAGAAAATACGCCGAATGATTAACCAACGGAGTATAAGCATCAATCACCGACGCACCAGTCGACAATGACACCTGCACGATACCCGGCAAAATGCTCTGCACAAGGAACTCTCCGTTTAAGCCGACCGTGTTGTTAAAAATCGGCGGCGGATTCACAATCCAAACTTTCGGTTTGCTGGCAAGCCCCTCGAACTGCGACACCAGCTTCACGTAGTCGGCGACAAAAACCGTGTTAGATTCGTTAAGCGTGGGGTCGGCGTCGTTGGTTCCCAGCATGATGATTACGATTTGGGGTTGAAACTGCTTGGCAGCTTTGAGGGCGGGCGTTTCCATGTATGGGTTGGTTGAATTAAGGAAAACGGTGGCTCCGTTGTTGCCGAAGTTGCCGATGACGTATTTTGAGCCAAGCATCAGCCACAGGTCATCTGGGTAAGAGGTTCCGCAGGTTATGCTGTCGCCGACGCATGCCACTCGGATAAAGTTTTTTTGGCTGCCGTTCCCAGCGGTTTGCCAAGCGTACGTTTCCACACTCAACAAAACCACTAAAACAGCAATTAAAAGCGTCAACAGCTTAATTTTGCGATTCATATTTTGCCTTTGACCATGCTATCGCTTTCCATGTATAACTGCTTTACGGCAAAAAGCTCCTCGCGGCCGACTCCTCAACAAAACCAAGCCGCCCAGCTTAACCCTTATTTAGGTTAAGACCCTCTTAAAACGGGTGCATTTAGGGCAAAAAGGGGAAAACTTGTCGAAAGAGAGAGGCTTCTCCGTTCCTGTGGATCTAATTCGAACCGTCGCCATCGTAGGAGTCATACTTCTCCACTCAGCAAACGACTTAACCACCCAACAAATGAACTGGTTTGAAATAGTGCGTTGGAACACAGTCACCGTTTACCAAAGCATCGGACGGCTTGGCGTGCCATTGTTCCTCCTTCTCACGGGTGCCCTTCTTCTTCAACCCAGCAAGCTCACTGAGCCAATTGGAGTATTTTTCAAGAAAAGGGTGGCTCGGATCGCTTTGCCCTTCATTTTTTGGGGCGCCATCTACTTCGCATGGGATTTTCTTGTAGTCCACAAAATCGGCACCGCACCGATAACGCAAAACAGCATTCTTCAGGGTTTCCTCACTGGGCCATACTATCAGTTCTGGTATCTCTACTTGCTGCTGGGGCTTTATTTGATAACGCCGATTCTGCGTGTAATTATGGCGCATGCGAGCCGCGAACTGGTAAAGTACATTTTGATTTTGTGGTTTTTAGGTGCGGCAATTGTGCCAACGATCGCCCTCGTGACTCCGCTCCATTTAGACACTAACGTTTTAACAATCACTGGGTACGTGGGATACTTCATATTGGGCGCCTTTTTGCTCACAACGCAGATTCGAGCGTCAAAACTTACCCTTTACCTTATAGTCGGCGTTGCTTTAACCGCGATAGGAACCTACGTGATAGCTGGAACCGTAGGCGGAACAGAAATGTATTTCTTCCAAGGCTACCTTAGCCCAACGTTGATTTTGGCAGCATCCTCTCTGTTCCTGTTGCTGATTGCCGTTCAGTCGCCGCCGCAAGCCTTCACGGTGCCATCCGAATCAGGAAACGATTTGAAACTCAAAGAAATTTGTGCGGAACCTCCCTGCGAATCAAAAGCAAGAAAACTGCTCAGGTTGATTAGCGTGAACACTTTGCCGCTGTACTTATTCCACGTGATGGTGCTTGAAACCATCCAGAAAGGCTACTTGGGATTCGCCATCAACGGCAACACAATCAACTCCATCATAGGCGTCCCACTCAACACCGCCATCACCCTGTTTGTAAGCCTCGGGATAATCGTCGGCTTGAAAAAAGTGCCCTACCTCAAGAAACTTATCGGCTAAACGCGTAGCTCTTTGGCGCCACCTTTAAGATGCCTGGAAAGATGGAAGTGGCTAGTTTGTTCCTTTTTTTTCTTGGGTGTTTGCGTTTGCGCGCAAGGGTACCCGATAGGAGGGTAAACCATATACGGATTCCATATACACTTTCCATATACGTGGGAGCGCTTGTCCAAAGTTTTGGGTCCTTTCGGTTTGACGCTAAAGTTTACTCGGTTTCAAGGATTTAGCAGTATATTACAGATTTAACGGCAAGCTGTTTGGCTGGTTCGATGCAGGTATTGTGGGGAACTGCAAGAACGCTTATTAGGAAAAAAATCGTCGTTAGACGGTAGCGTCGAATAAAAAAGCGCAGGCAGCCCGGTGGTGTAGTGGTCAAGCATAGAGGGCTTTGGACCCCCTGACGAGAGTTCGAATCTCTCCCGGGCTACATTCTTCCCAAATCAGGTTTTAAAGAAAAATAAAAAAAAGAAGCAGAGTTTTGGAGTCATCTGTTTTAGGTTGGCGCAGTTTTCTTGATCTTTCTTGTTTTCAATGCGACCGCACATGAGGCTACAACTACCATTGCTGCCGCCACCGAAACGAGCGCTGCACTGCTGAATTCTGGTACTTTTGGCGTGGGTGTGGCAGTTGCTGATGCTGACTGAGACGAAGTGGGGGTTGTTGACGTAGATGAGCTGGAGGAGTCTGAAAACACGGCTGTCGTGCCGGTTGATGTAGATCCAACGATTTCGCCCTTGCCCGAATCGTAAATCACTTCGGTGACTGTGGTTGGAAGTTGCGCTACAATCGTATTGGTGCTGTCGGATATTACTGAGTAGCCAGCGAATACCTCGTTTTTGTTTGGGTCATACGCAATGTTTATGGGGTTTATGGTGTTTCCAGTTACGTCGGTTATTGTTTTAACAACAGTGTTCGAGCTGTCGGAAATGACTGAGACGGTTTGTTCGTTCTCGTTGTAAACGAAAACTTCGTTCATTTTGGAGTCATAAACTATTCCGAAGGGGTATGTTCCCACGGCTATTGTTGCGACGATTTGGTTGGTGCTGTCCGATATGACTGTGACGTTACCGCCGGAGTTTGCTACGAAAATTTCGTGCGCACCTGAGTCATAACATAGTTGTTGTGGGTATTGCCCGACTAGAATGCTTGTGGAAACAGTGTTGCTGCTGCCTGATATGACATAAACCGCGCCAACGACATTTTTGAGGTTACCCCGGTCAGCCACATACAAATTTCCCGTTCCAGAGTCATAAGCCATACCCACCGGGAACCACCATTGGGCATTTGTTATGGCTGCGGCAACTGTGTTTGTGCTGTCTGATATTACTGTAACCGTTGGTGCTGAGCCTTCAGCAGTTGCGTCGCCTGAAGAAACGAATATTTCTCCTTGGCCATAAGTCAATTGATGACCTGCAAGTTCCCCTATTGCCGTGTTTACTGTTGCAACTACATTGTTTGTGGCGTCTGACACAACTTGAACGGTGCCGTCGTCAGATAGAACGTATATTGCTCCTTTGGCTGAATCATAAGCCATTGGTCCCGAAACCGAAGAAACCGTTGATGTCGGCGATAGTGTTGAAGTAGCATGACCTATGTTTATCGCAGAGAAAGCAAATATTGTTAAAAGCGCTAAACAAACAAACTTCCAAAGCTTAATTTTCATAATTTTTCATCGTCCTTTCTTTCACTTTCAAGGAATGCACTTCAGAAGAAATTTAAGGCTTTCGATGTCTCGCTTGCTTGGTGTCTATGGGGCTGCGAATTCGGGAAAGAGGCAAAACCCATGAAATGGATGCGACGAATAAGAAAACTCTGTTGAGTAGCCAAAAAATGTTTTAACGAAAATTTGAACCTATCCCGGGTTTACTCTGGGCTTCTCCAAAACAGGCGTTTCAAAAAAAGCGTACTTAGCTGGTTGAGCAGGTGCTATTTGTGTTCGAGCAGTATGGCTGTGCCTTCAACTTTGACGGCGTAAGTGGGTGCATCGTTGATTTTGGGATGAATGAAAAGCATTTTCGGTGCAGAAACAACTTTGCCTGTTATCACATCGAACTGTGCTTTGTGCCTTGGGCAGGTCACTGTGGTTCCCTGCAGGTTTCCCTGTGAAAGTTTTCCGCCTTCATGAGTGCAGACGTTGCCGATTGCGTAGAATTTGCCGTCTACGTTTGCAACCAAAACTTCTTCGGCTCCAAACTTGATTGTTTTCGTTTTGCCAGAAGGTATGTCTTGGGTTTCAGCGACTTTTTCAAACACCATTTTTTCAATTCGCCCTCAATTGGGCTTTATTGACTTCTCACCTATATCTTTTGCCTGCAGGCGTGGAGCCGACGCGGCTAAAAACAAAAATGAAAAACGGAGTTTGCGTCTAAAGGAACAGAATTAGAACTATCAGTTCAACAACAACAATCACGGTCAAAAACTTGTTCAGCCGCTCCACTCTTTTTATTGTCTGTTCAATGGCGTCGTCCAATTTTCTGCCAAACCCTCCTAAACTGCGTGGTTTTTTCATCCTGTTAGAGCAGGGAAATCAGGATTATGACTGCGATGAGAGTTATTCCGAGACCTACAGCTGCGTAAGTTAGCAGTTCAGCCCGCTTCATTGCTTTCTGCAACCGTGCAATCTGCTCATCGCTGGCGACGTTTTGGATGCTGGTTGATTCTTGTGAAGTAGACATTTCAGATTCCTTTCTTGAATGAGAGGGAACAGAAATTTTCTAAAATTAAAGGTTTTCTATCAAGCGACCAAACGCCGCCGCAGCCTTTTTTGGGGGGTCGGGGAGTTTTGGGATTTTACCGCAAAGAATAAATCGCAAGTTAAACAGAGTCGTCGCTTCACCCATGGGGAAGCCAATGAAGCTCGTTTTATCCAGAAAGACCGGAATCATTTTGGTTCTTGCTTTATTGGTTTTTCTGAACTTTAGCATCTTCGCGTACGCTTATCCCCAAACTTTCAAGCCTGAATCTGCTAATTTGGCGCGGGATTTCTCAGCCTACTACATGGGGGAATGGCGCCTAATTCATAACCCAACGCAAATCTACTCTTCCAGCGTTCAGCCCGGCGACTACCAGATTGTTGGGCAGCCGCAACCCTTCAAGTACGCGCCTTCTTTTTTGATTCTTCTCTCGCCTTCCCTCGCTTTTGGCTATCAGAACGCTCTGAGCGCCTTTGACATTGTGCAGTTCCTCTTGATTTTGCCCTTGGCTTTCTTTGTCTACGAACTGATTAAAGGCAAAAACCTCTTCGCAGGCGTCGCAGCCGCCGTAATAGTTCTCGTTGACCCCATCCTAATTGCCCCTTCCGCAAGCTACTCCATCACCGGGTTCCTTCATTACCGCATGCTAAGCCTCCATGTCCAAACGTTCTCACCAAGCTACTACTGCGGATACCTTCTCGCCAACGCCCACATCCTGCAAACGGTCCTTTTGGTCGGCGCCATTTACTTTGGGTTCGCCAAAAAACCGTGGCTTTCCGCTTTGCTTTTTGCTTTCGGCGTGTTTGACCCGCGGGTGGCGCTGTTTGCGTTGCCGCTGTTGCTCTGGTACAATAGGGGTTCGCTTTGGAAGTTCGTCGGCGGGTCCGCTGTTTTTTTGGTTGCCACAAACCTGCCGTTTTTCTTCTACAATGGGGTGGGATTCTCGTTTTTGTCGACGGAGCTTAACGCGGCAACGGTGTCGCATATGTATTTGTACGATTGGATTCCGCTTTATTCGATTGGGGCTTTATCGATGCTTGAATTGGTAACTGTACTGTACAATCGTAAGCCCAGAAGTCCGTAGCCGCCGTTAAGCTTGCCACAGTTGCACGGCTTTCTTGACAAGCTGGTAGGCTTTTTTGCCGACTTGATAAATTAGGCTGCTTATGCCGATGGCGAAGGCTGGAAAAACAGGCATAATGTACCATTCAAGCTTTGTCTGGGCAGCAGTGAACACCAACAGCACAACGGCTATCCACAGCAAAATCAAGGTATCCGCTTTCACGCGTTTCCATATCGCCCCGAAAAAGCACATCAAAGCCGACAAAGGCATCAACGCAACTAAGTATATGCTTTCGTTGTGGGCAAGATAGTTGAAGTAGAATAGGTAGCCTCCAACGTGGTTCTCAACGGTGCCGACGGAGCGTGAAACAAAGTTATAAACGAAGTACCATTGCCAGAACGGCGACCCGAAACGCGCAGCCATATAAATAAGCCATGGAGAAAAAACCAGAAGCCCCACTCCCCAGAAAAGGGTGAAATGCTTGGTAACCAGAAAACGCAGGCTTTTCCTTGTTGCTAACAGGTAGAAAAATATGATTATCGGAACAAGCAGAGCTTCAATTTGTTTTGTCATCAACGCTAACCCAAGGAACAAACCGCTTAGGGCGGCGTATCGGAGAGCGTGGTTTTCTGTTTTTTCGCTTAAAACAAAGAAGTAGATGCTGCCCAAGATGAAAAAAACCAGCGGGACATCGGTCATTGCGAGCCTTGCATAGGCGTAGAAGGTTGCGAATGAGCCTAAGATGAGGGCTGAGAGGAAGCCGACGTAGGGGTTATAGAGTTTCTTTCCCAAATAGTAGATGACCACCAAGGATAAGGCGCCAAATATTGCACTCCAGATTCTTGCAGCAAAATTGGTGACGCCTAGGACCTGATAGGACAGGGACATTAGCCACATGGTAAGCGGCGGTTTGCCAAGCCAAAACAGGCTGCCGTAAGCCCAAGGCGTAAAGTAATCACCCGTTTTAACCATGTGAAAAGCCCACTGCGAATACGTCTGCTCATCAGCCGCTATGAGATGCCCACTTCCCAAATTGACAAAAAAAATCGTTGAAAAAGCCAGAATCACCAAAACGCAGACCGCGTCAACATGCCGTGACAGCCACCCCGAGTCCTTGCTTGAAGTGTCTGCGGCTTTTGCAGCTTGTTTTTCGCGTCTCGTCGAGCGGACAAAAAGGAAACCACCGAAAACAATCAGGGCGCCGACTGCACACGCGCCTGCATCAAAGCTAATCGTTGACGATTTCAGAGAGATTGTGGATTGGGTGGGCAGCGTTTGAGTGGTTGCGTTGGTTAGGGTTAGGGCGTAGAGGTGGTCGTCGTCGGAGCCTACGTACAGAATATTGTTTACTATGGCGGGGGAAGATTCCACGTAGCTGCCTGTTTGGTAAATCCATTCTTTGGCTCCTGTGGCAGCGTTAAGGCAGTAGAGGTTGTCGTCTTCGGAGCCCACGTAAACGTTGCCGTCAGCCACCGCTGGGGAAGACGTAACCCAGTAGCCAGTTGGGCTCTGCCAAACTTTGGCGCCAGACGAGGCATTAAGGCAGTAGACGTTGCCGTCTTCCGAGCCAAAATAGACGCAGCCCAAAGCCACAGTGGGCGAAGAAATAACGGAGTCAGGAGTCTGATACGACCAGATTTGGTTTCCCGAAGAAACATTCAAACAGCAAACGTACCCGTCATACGAACCAACATAGACGCAGCCGTTGGATAGGCATGGCGACGAAATGGTGCTTCCGGTGGGGGATTGCCACAGCATTTTTCCCGTTGACGCGTTGACTGCAAAGACGAAAAAGTTGTCAGACGAAACATAAACTACTCCGTCTAAAACCGCTGGAGACGATTCAACCTCGTTGCCAGTTTGATAACTCCAAATCTTCGCGCCTGTGACGGCGTTCAAAGCGTAGAGGTTCCCGTCTCGCGAGCCAAAGTAGACTACGCCGTCGGCAACCGCGGGAGATGAGCCAACCCAGCCGTTGGTGGTGTAATTCCAGAGTTCATCGCCGTTGCTTTCGTTTAAAGCATACAGGTTTCCGTTGTTGCAGCCCACGAAGACGCGGCCATCGGAGACGGCGGGGGAAGATTGGATTTGAGTTTTGTTTTGGTAGAAAAACCAATTCAGTTTGCCGCTGGAGGCGTCAAGGCAGTAGATGGCGCCGTCGTTGCAGCCTACAAAAACCTTGCCGTCCGCCACCGCGGGGGAAGACACAACAGAATCCATCAGGGTAGCGTTCCAAAGGAGCCTTGCGGAGTTTGCTGAGCCTTGAGCCGTGGCTGTGCCGCTGTGGCTTGTGTCATGAAGAAACATCGGCCAAGACTCGGTTCTGGAGTTTGACGCTGCGTTTGAGTTTGCCGACGTGAAGCATGATAGGACAAGAACGACGGAAACGAGAACAAGGAGCATCCAAGCAAGCTTTTTCATCGGCGGCATCAATAAAGAAAATTATACCTGAGGGCAGGATATATTAGGGTATCCGAACTTTGAGGAACAGCGCTGACTTGGGCTATTTTGCTGCGGTTTCCGTGTTTGGCGGCGTTTGGCTTCCGTCTTGGGGAGCTTTTTCGACGGTTAAGGTGAGTCCTTTCATTGCCTTAACAGTGACCCGCTCGCCCATCGCGATGTCGCCAGATAACGATTCTGCACGCCAAATTTCACCTGCAACCCTGACCTCGCCTTTGGGTTTGAGGTCGCCGATGGCGACACCTGTTTTGCCTATCAAAGCTTCGGAGCCTGTGAGCTTGGCTTTGCGCCTTAACGGGCCGATGACCCATCTGACGTATAAGCCCGCGAGCACCCCGAACGTGACGAGCAAGCTGAGTTCAAGGATCGCCAAGTTACCGATGGGTGAAGGCGAATACTCTAAGTTGAAGGAGAGGAAGTAGATTCCGATGGCGCCCAGAACGACGCCTGCGATAAGCGCAAAGCCATGCCCAAGTTTCAACTCTAAAACAACCAAAGCCGCAGCCACAATCAATATGATAAGACCCAGCAAAGAGGCACCAACCACTTCCGCACCAACCAAACCCGCAACTATGGCGATGACACCCAGCACCGTGAGGATGATGGTTGGGTGGAAAAAGTCAATCACGATTGCGATGATTCCGATAAGGAAGAGGATGCCGTCTAAAATGGTGTTGCTCAACGCGCTTAGCAGCTGCTCATAAAAGTTCTCACCAAGTTTGGTCTGAGGGTTCCCGGACAAGCCAAACTGATTGATTGCGTCGGCTAATGAATTTGCAGTGCCGTCAGCTACGTGGTACTGGACTGCTTGAGTCGCTGAAAACGCCTCGTCAGATTGAACCATATAGTAAACGGCGGTGGTGTTGCGTCCCCACTCCGATGCTAGGGCTTGCATGTAGCTGAGGAAGAAAGCTTGAGTGTGATTTTGCTCCAAAGCTGTGCCCCCCACAACTATGGGGGTGCTGGGACCAATAGCCGAACCCGGACCCATAAGAATCCTGTTGCAAGCCATAGATATGTAGCTGCCAGCGGAGGCGCCAAAACCGTCAGGCACAATGAAAGTGTATGTTGGAATGTCACTTGAGTTTGCCGCCTTTATGGAGTCAACAATCGATTGCATATCGCTGACGAGCCCGCCAGGCGTGTTCATCTCGATGACGATGGCGGCTGCATGTTGACCCTGCGCTGTTGAGACGACACGCGCCATAAAAGTGGATGCGCCAGGGTCCACGGCGACGTTAAAGTTAGCTATGATGACGGGTCCGCTTGCTGAACCAGTGGGCTGAGATGAAGCGGCAGCCGCGGCGCCTTTGAAGCAGCCGGCAGCAAGCAGGAAAAGCAGTAAACAAATGAAGCCTAAAATCGAGACTCGAAGAATTTTTCCTTTATGTTTCAGCAAGTTTCTCTATCGTTGGCTATTTAGCAAGCTACCTATAAGCTTTGGCATTACTCAACGGGATGCCGGGCACCGAAGCAGCCGAAGCCTTTCTCCTTCGTTGAACAAAAAGCAACGCAACACCCGACAAAACCGCCGCCACCCCGACTATTGAAAGCACAACTGCGTAGAACACGGTTTGGTTTAAGCCGAGTATCTGGGGTGCCCAAAGGTTGGTTGAGCTGGTGGTTGTGTACATGACGCAGCCAGGTAGATACGATGTCGCGGAAATCATGATGCCCGTTTGGGCGTCCCAATTGTAGATGTTATTGTAGATGCCTACACTTGCCACTCCGACCAGAACCATGCGGCTTGCTCCTCCCGCTTGCGTGTGAGCAAGGCTGGTCATGTTTATTATGCCCTCGTATTGGGTGCTGTATCGGTCGCCGGGTTTAAGGTTAATGGGCACAAAGAAGCCGTCGCCGATTTTGCCAGCTGTCACGTTGAGGTGGATGTCGTTTTCAGGAAGCAGGGTGCCGTTGCCGTATTGGGTTAAAACGTTAACTGTGATGACGTCGTCTTGCACCGCCATTATGTCCATTCTTGCCCAAGTAATGTTGTATTCAGGGTCGATGACGCTGCCCACTTCACGCACGTCATATCTTATCCAATCGCCCGTTTTCACGCCGACCACACTACTTTGGGCAAAAGCGGAGCCGACCAGCGGGCAAACCGCCAACAGAACCAAAGCAACTGCGAGGAAAGCACATCTGCGCATGGCAAATCAGACTGTAAGCTGCTTATCTGTTTAAAAAAAGTTGCCCAAAAAAGGAACTAAGCGGGGGCTTCTTTGTTCTGAGGTCTAGCGGCGAACAGCTGCGGTATCCCAAGCAGCGGAAGCGACAGCGCCCAAAGGTCTTCGTTGTGCCCAAGGAACCACGCATACCAATCGTTCCAGCCTCCGAAGTAAATCCACGTTAAGTAATTCCAGAGAAAATACGCGCCCAAAGCCAAGATGATGACGCCGACTCTTTTGAAGTCCAGTTCCTGCAAAGATTCCGCCCTTCTCGATTTTACCGTAAATTGTGCGGCATAAAATCCCAGAAGGAGCAAACCAAACGCAGTCAAAATGAAACTGGCGAGGTATTGCGGGTAAGTGGTCAAGTATGTTATTCCTTTTCCGCGCTCGTCTATCACAGAGATCCAACTGGTTAAGTTTAGAAGCCAAAACAAGAAAACGTAAAACGTCCCCGTAATCAGCCCCCACCTTATCGGACTCTTGAGAGGCTTGTTTGGGTTCAGTTTGTAAGCGAAAACAAACAGGATGATGGGGGTAGCTATGGATTCAACCAAAACGGGTAAAGTTCCTATTGCAAAGGAATGCAGAAAAGCCATTGTGGAAAGATGGCTGTACATTTTGGTGAAGAACATGTCTTTAACTGAAAAGTACGCCGTTGTAGCAAAAGCCAGCACCCAGTAGAATCCTTCAAGAATCAGAACTACCCTTGCCGCGTTGAAGGCAGCGGGTTTTGAGATGGCTTTTTTGCTAAAGTAGTATATGATGGCGGCGAAGGCGATGATTCCCGCGGCGAATCTGCAAACGGTTCCGACGAAACCGATGATGTCTTCGGCGAAGATTTCGAATAGGAAGTGCCCGGGGTAAATGCGGTTCCATTCGCCGAACCATGACAACGTGAAGGTGTCATGTAGGGCAAACAGGAAGTAGGATAAGACAACTATTAACAAACCCGTTTTCAGAGGCGTGAAGAACCGTTTTGTAGCCATAACAACCGCAACGCAAGGAAACTCGGTTCCCAAACTATATTACATTTGCGGCTAGAGCGTTCGCACATATAATGCTATCTTGCAAGCTTGACGCGACAAAGGTTAACGTTAAATACAAACCAACATTAATTATTTAGCACTTCAAAGAAGGCTCCAAAATGACACTAGCCGACAACAAACTAACCACAATATTGTACTCCATCGAGGGAGTAGGCGCAGTCTTCGTAATCATCTTCCTTGCAGCTTACCTAGGCGGCATACCCACCACCAACGTTCTGCAAAACCAACCAGCCTTCCGAGACCCCCTCGCCGTCTTGGGCGGAGTACTCCTGATTCTTATTTTGGCGGGAATAATTTTAGCAACAAAGTACCGCAAACAAAACAGCGCCGCCGCTTAAGGTTCAAGCCTAACCGCGGTTTCGTCGTTTTCATGCCCCAAAATATGCTTGTCTCCAATTAGCTTCAGCTGATAAGTCATGTTTAAGCCGTCAGAAAGCAAAAAAGGACTTTGGAGCTGGACGAAATCAAAAAAAGTGCGTGGCACAATCGGCGCCCCCATGTATTTTAAGAAATCTGCAAATGCATTCAGATTCCCAGAGGAAGTCGTTACTAACATGAGGTCAAATCGGCTTACATTGGGCTTCCACGTGAAAGTTTGCATTTCGTCGGCGACTTCGCCAAGTTGCTCCTCAAGAGAAGAGTTTTCGGTGCTTCTGCGCATTGTAACCCTGACCCGTGTGAAGCCTTCGCCGTGAACCGACAAATTCCCCCGCAGCATCTGCTCGCCGCCCCCGTTCATGCTGACACTGTCAATTTGAGCCGCCGCCTGAGCCATATTATGCGCTATGCTAAGCGACGATTTTTCTACGGCTATCTTGAGGGGAAACCATGGGGAACGCAGAAGAAAAACCCAGAGGTCATAGGTATGCGGCATGTCGAAGTGGATTGCGGGCGCAAAGATTTCGCCTTCCATGTTCACGTTAACCAGCCCCGAAGCCGGAAACATCTTGCCCCCCAAGTTCACAGTGAATGTCTGGGTTACTCCGTCATCCGCCAAAGTTTCCGAGTGCGCAGCTGGCGTTGGATCCACAAGAGACGGAGTGAACTGCCATGAACGGCTTTTACCACTGGAAACCCAGCGGAACGCCAACCTGCCTGTTCCAACGTAGATTTCACGGAATTTGAGGGGTTTTTGGCACCTCACCGCAACTATCGTGTTTCCATCCTGAGAAACAGAGTACGACGCTTCGAAACCATCAGCCAAATTGTAAGAAGGAACCGACATTGATGCCACCGACTCCGGACAAAGGTTGGTTGAGTTTGCTTTTAAGTTTTAACCCGCCGTTGACTACAGGCTTAGAAGGTTGTGACCTGCGTCTTTTTGCCGTCCTCAAAAAGGTAAGCTTCCCCGATGATTGAGCAGGCACCGTTTTCATAGACTATTGCTGAGCGTGAGGGGACTGCGTAGATTTTCTCGCCCTTCGAGAGCCACAGCAACGCTGGGTCTTTTTGGGGTTTGTAGTGAGCTTTCAAGGTGAGTTCGGCTAACCCGAGAGCCTCGACCAGCTTGACTTTTTGGCTGCTGTGGCAGGTGATTAGGCATTTTTTGCAGAGAGCCAAAGCGCCAGCGCTTCTGCCCACGATAACGCCCGGGTAATCCCGAAGCAACGCGTCAACGTGTCTTTTTCCGAGGCGTTCCACCAAGGCGTTGACGTATCCGCCCGTGAGGTAAATCAGGCTTGAAGAAGCGATTTTTTGAGCAATAACTTCGTTGGGGTCGGAGTATTCAACGAAATCAACGGAGCCTGCGCCTAGGCTGATGAAGTAGTCGGTGAGTATCTTTCTTTTCGCGTATTTCCTGTCGAATGACGCTTTTGCCCAAGAGAAAACAGCGATGGACCGAGGCTCCTTTGCCTCTTGGAAAGCCCTCTCATTCACTTCAACAGCGCTTCTCTTAACGATGTTTTCTCCGCCTAAAAGGTAAAGCTTAGGCATACAGCAACAAATCGAAAAACCGCCTTAAAAGCATGTTCAAAACAAGGCTTATTAGGTTTAAAGCCGAGTTAGGCTCGATGGAAAATGACTGTTGAAGGGTTCGCTGAGTATAAGCGTAGGGAATTCTGCAAGGACAGTTAAGTGCAGCGTTCAGATGGAGCTCGATGCGCTTTTGGAGGGTTCGCCTGCTTACGAGCAGGCAAGGCAGAAATGCGGCAGCGGCTGCTTGTTTACTACGTGGCAGTTTCATCATTGGCTCATTGAGCATGGCTATTTGATTTTGAAGCCGTGTTCGAAATGAGTTGTTGCGGGTCCGGTGGGTAATCACTGGGTTGGTTTATGGGGCTTTGCTTTTTTTGGCACCTGTTAGGGTATGACGCATGTCATAGCTGAATGTATATTTCGAAAATCGCAATATTGCGGCGTCTGGAACAACCCATTAAATCGTTTCCTTCGTTTTAAGACTTGAGTCAGGAGAAGGAGTTTTTGGAAGCCTCAGCAAAAAGCATTCAGGAACAAATTAAGGAGTATGCGGCGAATTTTTTGAAGTCAGAGTACGGAGAGCTAGCCCTAAAAAAACTCTCAACCCTCGAAATATTAGCTGTGGACGCCTACGATACGGGAGGCATATCGGAAGCCACAGAAAAATACGTCAAAATAGCCGTGGGGCGAGACATATTGGCGGGCAAACTCACTGAGACGACCAAACTGATTGTGAGACATGAACTGGGGCATATCCTTGACGAAAATTCGCCTGCGTTCCCCGAATTCGACGAGGAAATACAGCATGAAAAAGCCGCTTGGGTAAACGCGAAGCCGAAGTCGCCCGCGGAAAACTGGTACAAAAACGTGTCAATAAGAACCCACATTGACCCTCTGAAGATGCAGACGCTTGGGTTTCCCAGACCCGAAGCCAAAGTTCCGCCGCAGCGACTAAAGCAAGGAACCGACGCGGAAATGAAGCGGATGAAAAAAGACAGCGCGTTTGCCGACAGACACCTAGCCGAAAGATACGCGATGGCGAACCTCAACGAAAACCCAGATTACTATCTTCCAAAACGAAACGCCTAGTTATGGAACTGGAATATTTCAGGACTCGAAATACTGCCTTAATACGGCGCAGCATTAAGTTTGTTTGGGCAAGGAGAAGGCTTCATTATTAAGAAATTGGCAAGAAAAGTCGGGCAGTTGCCTGCCGCGCGGCGGTGGCTCTGCTGTCTTGACTTGAAAAGAGGGAAAGGAGAAAAATTCTTCAAGAAAGATTAAACCGCCATAAAACGCAAATTTAAGCCAGCCAAAAATCTGTCCAGGGCAAACGCGGAAACCGCTTTGGTTTGTTTGGTTTCAAAGTGTGTGGCGACCGAGGGGTGGGCGACTTCTTGCGGGAAAAGGTTATTTATTTCAAAGAGTAAAGGAGTCCATTCGGAGAAATCATTATGGAGTGGGGTATGAAAAACAGGTTAAGCCGACTTATCCAGAAAGACGGAAAAGCACTCTTTTTGCCCATTGACCACGGCTACTTCCAGGGACCAACCCATTGCCTTGAAAAACCAGGCGAAACAATCAAACCGATCTACCAGTACGCAGACGCCCTAATGTTAACCCGCGGCATCTTGCGCAACTGCATTGACCCGGCAATAGAGAAACCCATCATCATGCGTGTTTCAGGCGCCGTCGCCGTAGTCGGCGCCTGAAACACGCATGATGATGGGTTTCTCTATTGCCGGGTCAATGCAGTTGCGCAAGATGCGGCGGTTTAACATTAACGGCTATCTGCGGACTGGTAGATCGGTTTGATTGTTTCGCCTGGTTTTTCAAGGCAATGGGTTGGTCCCTGGAAGTAGCCGTGGTCAATGGGCAAAAAGAGTGCTTTTCCGTCTTTATGGATAAGTCGGCTTAACCTGTTTTTCATACCCCACTCCATAATGATTTCTCCGAATGGACTCCTTTACTCTTTGAAATAAATAACCTTTTCCGCAAGAAGTCGCCCACCCCTCGGTCACCACACACTTTGAAACCAAACAAACCAAAGCGGTTCCGCGTTTGCCCTGGACAGATTTTTGGCTGGCTTAAATTTGCGTTTTATGGCGGTTTAATCTTTCTTGAAGAATTTTTCTCCTTTCCCTCTTTTCAAGTCGAGCGGCGAGCCCCCGCCGCGCGGCAGGCGACTGCCGACTTTTATTGCCAATTTCTTAATAATGAAGCCTTCTCTTGCCCAAACAAACTTAATGCTGCGCCGTATTAAGGCAGTATTCGAGCCCTGAAATATTCCAGTTCCATAACTGGGCGTTTCGTTTTTGGAAGATAGTAATCTGGGTTTTCGTTGAGGTTCGCCATCGCGTATCTTTCGGCTAGGTGTCTGTCGGCAAACGCGCTGTCTTTTTTCATCGCTCCACCTTCGCGTCAGTTTCTTGCTTTAGTCGCTGCGGCGGAACTTTGGCTTCGGGTCTGGAAATCCAAGCGTCTGCATCTTCAGAGGGTCAATGTGGGTTCTTATTGACACGTTTTTGTACCGGTTTTCCGCGGGCGACTTCGCTTCGCGTTTACCCAAGCGGATTTTTCATGCTGTATTTCCTCGTCGAATTCGGGGAACGCAGGCGAATTTTTGTCAAGGATACCCAGTTCATGTCTCACAATCAGTTTGGTCGTCTCAGTGAGTTTGCCCGCCAATATGTCTCGCCCCACGGCTATTTTGACGTCTTTTCTGTGGCTTCCGATATGCCTCCGTATCGTAAGCATCCACGGCTTATATTTGGAGGGTTGAGAGTTTTTTTGGGCTAGCTCTCGTACTCTGACTTCAAAAAATTCGCCGCATACTCCTTAATTTGTTCCTGAATGCTTTTGCTGAGGCTTCCAAAAACTCCTTCTCCTGACTCAAGTCTTAAAACGAAGGAAACGATTTAATGGGTTGTTCCAGACGCCGCAATATTGCGATTTTCGAAATATACATTCAGCTATGACATGCGTCATACCCTAACAGGTGCCAAAAAAAGCAAAGCCCCATAAACCAACCCAGTGATTAACAGGAACCGCAACAACTCATTTCGAACACGGCTTCAAAATCAAATAGCCATGCTCAATGACCTCAATGATGAAACTGCCACGTATAAACGAGCGGCCGCTGCCGCATTTCTGCCTTGCCTGCTCGTTAGCAGGCGAACCCTCCAAAAGCGCATCGAGCTCGTCTGAACGCTGCAGCTAACCTCCTTTGAGAATTCCCTACGCTTATACTCCGCGAACCCTTCAACAGTCATTTTCCATCGAGCCTAACTCGGCTTTAAACCTAATAAGCCTTGTTTTGAACATGCTTTTAAGGCGGTTTTTCAATTTGTTGCTGTATCCTAAGCTTTACCTTTTAGGCGGAGAAAACATCGTTAAGAGAAGCGCTGTTGAAGTGAATGAGAGGGCTTTCCAAGAGGCGAAGGAGACTGCGTCCATCGCTGTTTTCCTCTTGGGCAAAAGCGTCATTCGACAGGAAATACACGAAAGATACTCACCGACTACTTTCGTCGGCCTAGGCGCAGGCTCCGTTGATTTCGTTGAATACTCCGACCCCAACGAAGTTATTGCTCAAAAAATCGCTTCTTCAAGCCTTAGTTATCTCACGGACGGATACGTCAACGCCTCATGGATAGCAAAGGAAAAAGACACGTTGACGCGTTGCTTCGGGATTACCGGGCGTTATCGGTCGGCACAGCGCTGGCGCTTTGGCTCTCTGCAAAAAATGCCTAATCCACCTGCCACAGCAGCCGAAAAGATCTCAGAGCTGGTCGAGGCTCTCGGGTTAGCCGAACTCGCCTTGAAAGCTCACTACAAACCCCAAAAAGACCCAGCGTTGGCGCTCGAAGGGCGAGAAAATCTACGCAGTCCCCTCACGCTCAGCAATAGTCTATGAAAACGGTGCCTGCTCAATCATCGGGGAAGCTTACCTTTTTGAGGACGGCAAAAAAACACAAGTCACAACCTTCTAAGCCTGTAGTCAACGGCGGGTTAAAACTTAAAAGCAAACTCAACCAACCTTTGTCCGGAGTCGGTGGCGTCGATGCTGGTTCCTTCTTACAATTTGGCTGATGGTTTCGAAGCGTCGTACTCTGTTTCTCAGCATGTAACACGATAGTTGCGGTGGAGTGCCAAAAACCCCTCAAATTCCGTGAAATCTACGTTGGAACAGGCAGGTTGGCGTTCCGCTGGGTTTTCCAGTGGTAAAAGCCGTTCATGGCAGTTCACTCCGTCTCTTGTGGATGCCCAACGCCAGCTGCGCACTCGGAAACTTTGGCGGATGACGGAGTAACCCCGACGATTTCACTGTGAACTTGGGGGGCAAGATGTTTCCGCTTCGGGGCTGGTTAACGTGAACATGGAAGGCGAAATCTTTGCGCCCGCGATCCACTTCGACATGCCGCATACCTTTGAGCCTCTAGGGTAACTCCGTTCCCATCGTTTGCCCCTCAAGATGACCGTAGAAAAATCGTCGCTTAGCATAGCGCATAATATGGCTCAGGCCGCGGGGCAAATTGACAGTGTCAGCATGAACGGGGGCGGCGAGCAGATGCTGCGGGGGAATTTGTCGGTTCACGGCGAAGGCTTCACACGGATCAGGGTTACAATGCGCAGAAGCACCGAAAACTCTTCTCTTGAGGAGCAACTTGGCGAAGTCGCCGACGAAATGCAAACTTTTAGTCAAACTGCAATGTAAGCCGATTTGACCTCATGTGAGTAACGACTTCCTCTGGGAATCTGAATGCATTTGCAGATTTCTTAAAATACATGGGGGCGCCGATTGTGCCGCGCACTTTTTGGATTTTCGTCCAGCTCCAAAAATCCTTTTTTGCTTTCTGACGGCTTAAACATGACTTATCAGCTGAAGCTAATTGGAGACAAGCATATTTTGGGGCATGAAAACGACGAAACCGCGGTTAGGCTTGAACCTTAAGCGGCGGCGGTTTTTGTTTTGCGGTACTTTGTTGCTAAAATTATTCCACCAGAATAAATCTCAGGCTACTCCACCCAAGACGGCGAGGGGGTCTCGGAAGGCTGGTTGGTTTTGCAGAAGCGTTGGTGGTGGGTATGCCGCCCTAGGTAAGCTGCAAGGAAGATGATTACGAAGACTGCGCCTCCTCCCTCGATGGAGTACAATATTGTGGTTAGCCGGCTAGTGTCATTTTGGAGCCTTCTTTGAAGTGCTAAATAATTAATGTTGGTTTGTATTTAACGTTAACCTTTGTCGCGTCAAACTTTCAAGATAGCATTATATGTGCGAACGCTCTAGCACAAATGTAATATAGTTTGGGAACCGAGTTTCCTTGCGTTGCAGTTGTTATGGCTACAAAACGGTTCTTCACGCCTACTTGAAAACGGGTTTGTTAATAGTTGTCTTATCCTACTTCCTGTTTGCCCTACATGACACCTTTCAGCATTGTCATGGTTCGGCGAATGGAACCGCATTTACCCCCGGGGCACTTCCTATTCGAAATCTTCGCCGAAGAGACCATCATATTGGTTTCGTCGGAACCGTTTGCATCGCCTTCGCCGCCATCATATACTACTTTAGCAAAAAAAGCATGTCAAAACCCCGCTGCCTTCAACGCGGCAAGGGTAACCTAAATTCTGAAAGGATTACTTATCAGGGTGCTGGCTTTTGTACGACACGGCGTACTTTTCAGTTGAATTCATGTTCTTTAGGACCAAAATGTACAGCCATCTTTCCGCAATCAGCTTTTCTGCATTCCTTTGCAATAGGAACTTTACCCGTTTTGGTTGAATCCATAGCTACCCCCATCATCCTGTTTGTTTTCGCTTACAAAGTGAACCCGAACAAGCCTCTCAAGAGTCCGATAAGGTGGGGGCTGATTACGGGGACATTTTTACGTTTTCTTGTTTTGGCTTCTAAACTTAACCAGTTGGATCTCTGTGATAGACGAGCGCGGAAAAGGAATAACATACTTGACCACTTACCCGCAATACCTCGCCAGTTTCATTTTGACTGCGTTTGGTTTGCTCCTTCTGGGATTTTATGCCGCACAATTTACGGTAAAATCGAGAAGGGCGGAATCTTTGCAGGAACTGGACTTCAAAAGAGTCAGCATCATCATCTTGGCTTTGGGCGCGTATTTCACTTCTGGAATTACTTAACGTGGATTTACTTCGGAGGCTGGAACGATTGGTCTGCGTATTTCCCTTGGGCACGACGAAGACCTTTGGGCGCTGTCGCTTCCGCTGCTTCAGATGCTCCGCAGCTGTTGCGCAACCTAGACCTCAGAACAAAGAAGCCCCCGCTTAGTTCCTTTTTTGGGCAACTTTTT
>CAWGMZ010000026.1:0-30236 GCA_963823775.1 Candidatus Bathyarchaeota archaeon | reverse complement strand
TTGGGTTTTTAAGGCGGAGCAGCTTAATGGTTGCTGGGTGCCTTTCGGCTTGGAGCCAAACGAGGAGCTTAACGCGTCGACTTTCCAAACTTACATGTATCTTGTTAGAGTCGGGAAACCTGTTGGTCCGAGATGTCATGCGAGGAGCCAGCCTAAGCAGCCCAAGCGTCGCGTACAGAAACCTGCAGAAACTCGTGGACTTAGGCTTGGTCGTCAAGGACGAGTACAGTAACTATGCAGCTAAAGAAAAAATGAACAAGAAAGGCTACTTGTGGGTTGGGAACACCCTGATGCCGAGCTTCGTGATTTTCGGCTTTGTTTTCGTTGGCATGCTGATAGCTGAAATCGCCGTTTTGATTCCCCACCTGATTTTGGGCTCCTCCATAGAAGAAGCGTTTTGGCTATGGATAATAACCACAGTCGCCGCCGCCCTGCTATTCCTGGTTACTGCCGTTCGGTTCAGGATGAAGAGTAAGACTCAGCCTTAAAGTAAAAATTTGGTTGCAGGGATTTTTCGGGTTTAAAAACAAAAAAGAAAAATAAAGTTAGATGTTTGGTTTATTCTTCGCCGCCGGGCATTCCGCCGCCTGGGCCGCCTGCTCCGCCTTTGGGAGATTTGGCTGTTATGACGTCGTCGATGCGTAGTATCATGGCTGCTGATTCTGCTGCTGATTTGATGGCTTGTTCTTTGACTACGATTGGTTCGATGACTCCGTTTGCGATGCTGTCTTGCAGTTTGCCTGTGAAGACGTTGATGCCGAAGTTTTTGCCTTCTGCTGTGTCGTGTTTTTGGCGTAGTTCAACAAGGATGTCTATGGGTTCTAAACCTGCGTTTTCCGCGAGCGTTCTTGGGATGACTTCGACTGCGTCTGCGAATGCTTCTACGGCGAGTTGTTCTCTTCCGCCGACTTTTGTCGCGAATTTGCGTAGTTCCTTGGCTACTTCGATTTCTACTGCGCCGCCGCCTGGAACGATCTTGTTGTTTTCGATGACGTCTGAAACCACCGAAAGTGAGTCAACCATGGCTCTTTCAGCTTCGTCGACGAGGCGTTCTAAGCCTGCGCGGATGAGTATGGCTACGCTGTGTGGGTCTTTGCATTTTTCGACGAAAAGCATTTTGTCGTCGCCGATTTTGCGTTCAGTCTACTGAGCCTGCGAATCCGAGGTCTGCTGCTTTGAGGTCGTCTAAGTCGCTGATGATGCGTGCGCCTGTTGCCCGCGAAAGCTTCTCCATGTCGCTTTCTTTGACGCGTCTTGCCGCCATTATGCCGACTTTGCTTAGGAAATGCTGAACCATGTCGTCGATGCCTTTCTGGCAGAAAACCACGTCTGCGCCTGAAGCCTTAACTTTGGTAGTCATCTTCTGCATCATGTCGCTTTCCTGGTCGAGGAACGCTTTCATCTGAGATGGGTCTTTTATGCGGATTTCTGCGCTGATTTCGGTTTTTTCGATTTCCAACGCTGCGTCCAAGAGCAGGATTTTCGCGTTTTCTTTGGCTTTTGGCATGCCTGGGTTTACGACTTCTTTGTCGATGATTATGCCTTGGATAAGTTGGGTTTCGAGGAGGCTTTTGCCTGTTTTCTTGATGAGTTGGATGTTGTCGATGTCTGCGATGGTTTTGTCTCCGCGTTGCTCAGCAATCTGCATTACCGCCGCTATGCTTATTTCGGCTAGGTGTTCGCGTGCGCTGCCTACTGCTTTGCTGCTCATGCTTGTTAAGGAGATTTGGAGTAGAGTTGCCTTGTTGTTGACGTCAAGTGGGGTGGCTAGTTTGTTTATGATTTCGATGGCTTTTTGTCCTGCTTTTCGGTAGCCGCTGACCAATATTGTTGGGTGTATGTTTTGGTCGAGGAGTTCTTCGGCTTTTTTGAGGAGTTCGCTTGCGAGAACGACTGCGGTTGTTGTTCCGTCGCCGACCATGTCGTCTTGTGTTTTTGCGATTTCAACCATCATTTTGGCTGCTGGGTGTTCGACGTCGATTTCTTTGAGGATTGCGGCGCCGTCGTTTGTTATTGTTATGTCGCCTAGGCCGTCGATGAGCATTTTGTCCATGCCTCTGGGTCCTAGGGTTGTTTTGAGTACTTCGCCGATTACGCGTGCCGCCATGATGTTGTTTCGTTGGGCTTCTTTGCCCCTGCTTCTGGTTGTTCCTTCTTTAAGAATCAAGACTGGCTGTCCTGAATTTGTAGTTGTTAAATACGCCATATGTTACACCATCTTAATAGAACATGTTTTTATTATATCGGAAATAAGCAAAAAGTCTGCGGAAATATAAACTTTTAGCTTCGGAAACTGTAGGTTTCTGATTTTTTCTGGTTGGTTTTGGTTTTTTTCAGGTTTGGTTTTTTCTGTTTTTTTAAGTTGAGACTTTTGTTTTGGTGAAAGTTGAGACTTTCCGCGTTGGGTTTTTGTGTTTTGGGTTGCTTTTTTGGTTTGGGGTTGGCTTCTGCTTGAGTGGTGCCCATTTGGGATGGGCGGTTGCGACTTTGTATGTTGACGCTATGTTGAAGTTATTGTCGCGTATGGGCGCTGCAACTTTCTCGGCGGTGGGTTCAGGTTTGCTTAGTGCTGGTTTTCCAAGGTGAAAGCTTGGAGGCTTTTGGGTTGCGGTTTTTTTTAGGCGCCAGTGGCGTCTTGCTGGGGCGGGTTGTAGTTTGCGTCGGGTTTACTTGACATCTAATTAGCCGCTCATTTTTGGAGACTTGGCCGCGGCTTTTTCATCGATGCCCGACGTTAGATCCATGCGGTTTGGATTTCTTTAATCTGTTTAATGTGCTGGTCGTCGGTGATGCAAACCGCCTTAAGCGTAAGCGCCGTGGCGCGAATCATGCTGTCCCCATCGAAGATATGATACTTGTGCCGCAACTCAGCGGACACTTCAGCCAATTGCACGTCAACTGGAATTATTTCAAAGCCCTCTTTAATGAAAGCAACTTTTGTTTTCGCGGTTTCTCGACCGTTAACCGCTATAGTAGTGTGGTAAAACTCATGAATCACCACAGAAGAAACGTATTTCTGCTTTCTCACCATTTCTGCTCTAATTTTCCTGCGTTTTTCCTCATCGACGGTGCCGTAGAGTTCGATAAAGAATCGGGTATCATAAACTGCTGCTCTATTCATCTTCTTCCTCATGCCTGAGCTTGTAGAGCAACTTGTCTATCTTATCCGCAGTAACAGCATCAACTGGGTATGCGCCTATCATGTCCCAGATTGTTTTTTTAGGCTTCAACAATATGCCGTCTTTCGTGCCGATAACCGTGAGTTTTGTGCCTTCCTCAATCTTGTATTTTCTGCGAAGTTTCACGGGGATGGTGGTTTGGCCTTTTTTGGTTACGACAACTTCCTCTGCCTCTTCAGATGGGTTTCCGACAACTTCAGTTTCCAACTTTTTCGCCGTATTACTTTTAGTTTGTATTACCTTTAAGCCTTGCGGAAAAACCTGCAAATTGCCGCCGGGTGCGAAGGCTTTTTAGCGCAAACCACCCAATAACACCCGTGAACCCAATGAGCCTACTTGACGCCAACGAATTCATCATCCAAAAGAAAATCCTCAGCGCCCACGAACACTACGACTTTTTGGACCTGCAAGGAAACAAGCTGGCCGAAGCCGACGGCAACCTCATCCAAATCCCACCCAAATTCGAAGTCAAAGACACCCACAACATAGAACTCCTCCACATGCAAGGCAAAACACTGACCTACACCACGAATTCACTATTCTACGACACAACTGGGGAAGAGTTGGGAACCATAAAAAAGAAAATCGCAAACTTTGTTCACCAAGAATACTGGGTCGAAAAAAACGGAGCCGAATTCATGCGCATCTACGGAGACTTCACCAGACACGAATACCAAATGGAAATCGCCGGGCAGTCCGTCGCCGCCGTACACAGAAAATGGGTTTCCCTGCGAGACCAAATGGGAGTTTCAATAACAGGCAAGTAGACCACCGAATAGTCATCGGAGCAGTCATCGTAATAGAACACATAGAAGTAACTGAGCAGCATTCTTCTGGGGCATCAGTAAGCATGAGGTTTTAAGGTCTCGAAAATAGCTATGCTCGAGTCATTTTTTGCGTATGTTGCATTGGAGTACTTTGGGGCAGATTAGGCATTCGTCTTGTGTTAGCATGCTTTCGCCTGGCATGTGTAGGAGGCTGCTGTAGTGGGCGCATTTGGCTGGGCTGTCGAAGACGGTGGGGTATTCGGTGGGTTTGACTTCGATTACTTTGTTTTTTTCGGTGATGATGTTGAGTTTGCTCATGCAGTAGGGGCAGGCGAAGTGGGTTTGGCGTGGGATGGTGTTGGTGTCGGTTATGACGGTCGGCTTGTCGAATAGTTTTTCGCATCCTTTGTAGGGGCATTTGAGTTTTGGCTCGTGCCCGTGGAAAAGCTGCATGTCATTCGCCTCCCATTGTTTACTTTACATCGAGTGTAGCAATATTTAATAAACTTTATCGACTAAAACTATATAGCGCCAAACTGCACAACACAAATACGCAAACCCAAAGCCCATCAAAACAAACGCAAAGCCACACAGACAATTATCAACCATTACTACAGCAAACAGCGAAAATTATGCTTTTTATGCAACATTTCACAACAATTATGAACAAATCTCAACCACCCTTATATCGCTTGGCGACCCATCCATACTAAAAAAGAACGGTGAAAAAAATGGAAAAACCATCCCCGAAAAAAGCGGTCCCAAAAGAAGTCCTGTACTTCCCGCATGTATAGGTGAAGCAAAATGTTTGCGGAGACAAGCATGCCCATATTTGTGCTAGCCACAAGCTCGCTGACGGCAGCCTTCGTGTACTACAATCTGAAGTACCGAAAATTCCTCAAAGAAAAACCAAGCCTAACCCACCATCCCCAGAGCAAACAGAAGGAGACGACCAACAAGACAAAAAACGAAAAAACCCAAAAAACATCCAAAGCCAATTCCGAACCCACTCACCCACAGGAATTTGGCTTCCCCTTTTCTTTTTCTCAGCGTCAAAGTTTTTATTCTCTCTGCAAGGACTTACGGCAGGTGTTTTCTTTGGTCACAATCAAGGGCTATTTATCGACGTTGTCGGATAGCCTTATATCCACTTGTATACATATTGAATATTGTTTACAGGTGAGTTCTTTGGAAACAGAAGTTTTGTCTGTCAGAGTCAAAAAAAGCCTCAAACATGAAGCGGAAAGGCTGGGCATCGACATAAAAGCCGCTGTAGAACAGCGTCTGGAGGAGCTTGTCGAGGAAAAGAAAGCCAAAGCCAAAAGACGCGCGGAAGAACTTAGAAAAATAATGCATGTCACTGAAGAAGAGTGGATACAAGACGTCAAAGCAACAAGGCAAGAAATGTAGATATCTACTAGACGCGTCAGCGCTATATCCTATGCTTGTTAGAGGCATCCCTTTTAACCCTGAAGAATGTGCGGTTTCATCGCTTACAGAATATGAGATTGGTAACACTCTATGGAAACAGGGCAAGAAAAAAGAGCTGGATGACCCAAAGCGAATAGCCACAATTTTCCAGGAAATCCTCGCTGAATTAAACCAAATCCCTGTTGATTCCATCATAAACATTCTAAACTTGCCATGGAGAGAAACCTAACTTTCTACGATGCCTCATATGCTTACCTCGCCGAAAAAGAAGATTTGAAGCTTGTTACCGAAGATGTCGATTTGATTAAGAAATGTAAGTGTGCCATCCACCTAAAAGAGATGGAGCCAACTTAACTTGCCTGTTTGATTATGGTGGAGCCTCGAGCGGGCTTCGGTCCCGCGGCCTGCTGCTTACGAGGCAGCCGCTCTACCAGGCTGAGCCATCGAGGCGCACCGTTTATGTTTGCTAATCAGTGAAGCCCAAGTTTTTAAATGTTTTATCGCGGAAAAGCATGTTGAAAAACGCCGTTCCACATGAAAAGTGCAGGTTGCAAATGTATGTTGAAGTATGTTGTTTCATAGTTTGAGCATATTAGGTGCATCCAGTAGACCGAGGGTAGATGTTGCACGCAAACACAAATCAGGCGAGATGAGGACGTTTTTGTGTCTATTTGGCTCATCTATATGTGCCTATTTGGTTCCTATAGAAAACCTCTAGGGGAAGCGGGTACAAAAAAATAAAACCGCCGAGCAAGCCACAGATTGCTACGAAACCAGCCCAAGCTGCTTAAGCGTCAATCTTAAAAGGCTTAAGCAGCCTATCTTGATTTGTAGTTTTAATTCAGAGAGCGATTATTTGAGTGACGAAAAAACAGGAAAAACGCCTGCCCGCGAAGGCACAGGACTTGGGCGAACGAAGAATAATTGACATCATCGCCAGCCATCTTGAAACCATGCCAAACCTGCCCGTGCCCTTCGGAGACGACGTATCCGCCGTCAACATGGACGAAAAACAGGTTGCCGTACTCAAAACTGACATGCTTGTAGGTAAAACCGACGTGCCGCCGAACATGAGCCTGTGGCAAGCCTCACGCAAAGCAGTGGTCATGAACATCAGCGACTTCGCCTCCAAAGGCGTCCAACCCACAGCCGCCCTTGTATCCCTCGGGTTACCCAAAGGCTTCATGCAAAAAGACATTGAAGAAATCGCGCGGGGCTTAAACGCTGGCGCAAGAGAATACGGCGCGTACATTGTCGGCGGAGACACAGGTGAAGCTTCAGACCTCATAATTTCAATCAGCCTCTACGGCACAGCTGAAAAAACAAGCCTGATGCTGCGCAACGGAGCTAAGCCAGGCGACGTGTTGGCTGTCACAGGGTTCTTCGGCAAATCAGCCGCTGGATTACGTTTACTGATGAATAACTGTTCGGCGTCGCGCTCATCTGCGCGATGTTTTGCTGGGAGCAGTTTGCATGCCTAACGCGCGGCTGAAAGAAGGCTTAGCCCTTAGCCGTTCAGGTGCAGCGTCAGCTTCGATTGATTCAAGCGACGGCTTAGCTTGGAGCCTGCATGAAATCGCCAAAATGAGCAACGTCGGCTTCCTCGTTAACACCGTCCCCGTCTCCGACGAAGTTAGACGGTTCGCCGAATTCAACCATCTTGACTCCACGGAGCTGGCGCTTTACGGCGGCGAAGAATACGAGCTCGTCGTAACCATCAAGCCAGACAAATGGGTCGAAGCAGAAGCCGCAGTTGAAGCCGTCGGCGGATGCCTCCTGCCCATTGGAAAAGCAACCAGGGACACGCAGATGCTCTTAGACGTTGACGGCACGAAACGTCCTGTTGAAGCCCGCGGCTGGGAGCACTTCAAAAGCAAGATTTAGCTTTGCAGTCAAGCAAATAATTGATGATTGTTATGCATGAAGCCGCCAAGTAGGGTTGTTTGCCTAAACTGATTTTTTCGCCAAACCTAAGAGCAAACCGCTCCACGTTTCTTAGGCAACCCAACATGGTCGCCGAGCACAAAAACGGCGTCGTCGGCAAGCTCCATTTCAGCAACGTTTTTTCCGCCCTCCTCCAAAACGTAAACGGGATGCGTCTGGGCTTCGGATTTTAGCAAGGCTTCAAAACTTGTTCTGTCCACGCTGATGCCGGGGTGGGATTTGCCAGCGATGGTTTTTCTTAGGATTTGCTGCCATGTGTCCACGTCTGTGCGCACGTCGTACAGTTGTTGCCCATCGATTTTTATGTGCAGCGGAGGATTCGGCGGACCATTCAAAACTGCGTGGAAGGTGACGTCTCTGCGTAAGCCGTGGGAGAGGAAAAGGCTGGTTACTATGCATTCGTATGCGATGTCTAAGCGTCCAGCGTCGTGGAGGTTATGGAATGTCGGGTCGGTTTTTCCTAAACGTGAGAACAGTATGAATTGTCTTGGCAACGCGGTTCACATTTACTGCTATGCGAGCTTGCTTTAAAGCGCTTCCCAACTTAGCATTCTCACGTCACAGATTTAAACAATTACGTGCAGAAGGACAAGGATGTTGTTTGCCACAACCACGGCGAGGAACAATACGATGGTAAAGTAAGCAATCTTCAACGTTTTCAAGGCAATTTTGAACTGTTTGGATTTGTGGTCCGAAGTCCGCATAAGCGTCTTTTGCGCCAAAACAAAGATTAAACCCACGGAAACTGTCACGGCTAATTTTAAAATCACAAAAACCGACAAATTAGAGCTAACTATCCCCGCAAGCACCGGGTTCAATTCCCTGTGTGCCAAAAAACGCGGCGCCTACGACCGTAGTTAAGCAGTCCATTGAGCCCATAAAAATAAGAAGCAAACAACTTGAAACATTTGGAATACTCTGCAAAATTTTTTCTCCTTTTCCAATTCAGAAAACTAAGCTACAGCTGAGAAGGCGTTTATTGAAAAGTCAAGGGTTGCCAAAATCTGTTGTCTACGCTACAGACATCGAAGCAGATGCAGCTTTCAGAATAGTAAATGTTGAATGTGTTTTTATATGTTCACTGCTTCGAGTGAGGCAATAGGGTGGAATGGGTAACTTGAAAACTTGGCAAGTTAAAGCCATGCAACTTGTTTAGAGCAGCACTCGCTTGATTATTGATTGGTGATTCACGGTTTTTTCCATGAACACGCTGATTTTGTTGCCGCCGACCTTCATGAAAAGCACTTTTTGGGTTTTGCCTTCAACCAGGGCGCTTTCAATTTCGGAAACACTCAACTGCCTTGCAATATCTAAGCAGGACTCGTACAGTTGGTAAGACAGAAAAGCATATTGAGTAATTTTGTCGCTTTCAGACAGATCCAGCACTGCTGAAGTGTTGCTCCTCATAATGTAGCCTAATACGCCTTTGAGCTTGCATATTTCAGCCAGACTCGCGCCTAAACCTGCGTACGCTGAATCTTCCCCGTCTACAGCAGTTATCGCGACCGCGTTAGTTAACGCAGTTTCCGTTCGCTTGCCACCCGAAGTCAATTTTTCCCCTCCGACGCCGTTGGGATAACGGGTTTAACCATCACAAGTTTGCCTTCGCCTGTGCGCAAACTCTGCAGAATCCTTTCAGGAATCTGAATTACCCCTTTTGCTTTGCCCTCTGACTCGCGTATAGTCTTGAATTTGCACATGACCGATTTGCCCTCCAATGTTTCAACGTTCACCAGCAAAATTTCGCGGTCACCGTACAGGTCGCTCCATTTGGCAACGACGTCGGCGTCAACCCGCACCATGTCTGAAGCAACAAGCAAACCCCCGATTTTCTGAACCATGAACTGGTTCACGGGCGGCTTAGGAAAAACCTGTTCAGGAGGTGCCGGCGGCGCATCAGTTAATTGCTCAGTTATTGTGGATTCTTCAGGCGGCTGAATGGTCTCTTCTTTTAGTTTAACCTCAGATTCTTCAACGTCCGATGTTTGGTTGTCGATGGTTGATGGAGAAACTTGGTCCAGGAGCCTTATTATGGTTGGCACGATAACGCAGGTTAAGGCTTTAACCATTTTTTGGTCTGCCGCGCGGGAAGAAACGGTTGCCATGTAGCGGTTGTCGGTGGCTGTTATGTCGAGTTGGCTGCTTACGCCTTGGATAGTCAGGTTCTCCATGCCGCCTATGATTGCGGCTTGGTTAGCTATTTCGTCGTAGGCATCTGCGAGTTTTTTTGCTCGCTCGGGGGCTATTTTGTCTTCGTTGGCAGCTAAGATTTCTCCGTTTTTCTTGAAAACTAGGACTTTGGTCAGTTCTGGGCTAATATTTCTGAATTCGCCCAAAACCGTCTGCAGCGGCGCTTGGGAGGCTTGGGTCACCTTTGTGCCAGCCTCGTTTTTATGTTATTTTGAATAGGATTCGCTCTGGGATGCCTTCGTCCTGCAACACGAGGTAGCGTAGGCCTTCGGTGTCGCCGAGTTGATCCAGCCATTTTAATGCTTCCCGCACTTTCTGCAGCACCAAAAGCCGCTCCTGGTAGCTGCGGACGACCGCTTCGATGGCGGTTAACTCGTGGAATGCGTTGGCGTCAAGAACGATGTTTAGGGTGCCGACTGTGATTTCGCTTGGGTTCTCGGCGGTTGCTTTTTTGCCTGCCAGCTTCATCACGACTTCGCGGACTTTCTTTGACTTTTCAGCCAAAGTGCGAATTTCATCTAAACGGCGCAGGTACTCGCCAAGGATGCTTTTGGTTTCAGATAGCTCCTTGTCTAGGGCATCTGCTATTGCTTGCGCTGAATTGTATTCTTGTATTTGAGTTACCATACTTTTTTACCCCCTAAGAGGAAACGAAAGAAAAGGAAAAAGGTGGTGAAGCATTTTCACCTTACCCCCAAATTTTCAAATTAAAGCTTGCGTGCTTAAGATCCGTTGTATGCGACTGAGGAGACGAGCGTGTTGCCTTTTGCAGTTTGCAGTCTGATCGTGTATTGAGCAGTGTTAATGAATGGATTATCGGTTGACGCGGCGCCACCGACGATTGTTACAGTGACAGTTCCAGCAGAGCCTTTAGGTATTGGGGTTGGGTCGCTGACGACTGTGTATGTTGCTGTGGCAGGCATTCCATCTACGCTTGCTGTTTTTATTGTGACTGGCGCTGAACCTGTGTTCTGAATTTGGCAGACTACTGTTCCGCCTCCGTCTGCGGTGGCGTCATTGGCCACGGCTACGCTTGTGATTGATGCTTGTTCCGAGTTTCCCATGAAACCAATAGTTAATGCTCCCATCCAAGCTGCGACGACGACGCTGACTGCTACGGTTACGGCGATCAGTATGATTGTTGCGATTACGGGGCTTAGTGCTTTTGCGCTTTTCCTAAATTTTCTGAGTTTCTTGAAATTCATTTGTTTTGTACCCTCTTTTGGGTTCTGAATATAGGTTCCTCCCAAAGGCTAATAAATATTATGACTTAATACATAATATTATAGATATGTTAAACACAACTACACCCAGCAACCAACCGCCAACCAACCCTCATCCACAGCCACACCTGCCTGGCGATTTAGTAAGTAAAAAAGATGAAAGGGCGAATACAAAAAAACTTTGTGAATTTACACTTAGGATTCAAGCTCGCCGAAAAATTCGAGAAGCATTTTTGCTACTTTTTCGCCGAGTTCGGTTTTCAGGTAGTATTTTTTGAGCGGGTCGATTCGTTCGCTTTTGGCTAGACCCAGCGATTCGATTTCGATCATTCTTGCCCTGAATGTACCGTCGCTTAGTGTGAGTTTGTTTTTGCGCATGAAGTCTTTTGCTTCTTTCCATTTGCCTCGGCTCGCGTAGAGCAGCAGTAGACAGTCGATTGCGTGGTCTTTTTCAAGCATGGTTTTGATGGCGGATAGCCTGGGGTCGGTTAGGATGTGCTTGATCTTCTCGTCCTCGTTTTTTGCCATTTTTTTTAACACCTTTCCTTTGTTTGTTGTTAATCCAAAAGTTAGCGTCTTAAGCTTTTAAATCATATTGCGAAACATGAAACATATCTGCAGACGCCTTCCTTCCGAAAACAAGTATAACCCGCAACTTGCTTATAAATTGTTAGCAAGCGGGCAAAAAAATGATTAAGGTTAAACATTGTGGCATAAAATGGAATTGAAAACAATAAAGCCCCGATTTTTTTGGGAGAATAACGGCTGTTTACCCATACACATCGTTTGGGGCGCCGCTATGAAGGCTGGGGGGTTTTGGCTTGGAAGCGTTAAACTTAACTAAGTACGCCTGCACTCATCGTTAAAGACGAGGCGCAAACCGTGGTTGCTGAATTCGAGTATGAGGTTCCAACGTGGAGCCAAATCTACGACATGCTTCTGCGGCAAGCCCGAAAAATCCGCGGCGACCACTACCAGCCCGACGTAGTCGTGGGCATCGCGCGGGGCGGACTGGTGCCTTCATGCGTCATAGCGGACCTGCTGCAGACACCCGAACTCACCTCCGTCACCATCGAATCCTACGTCGACATCGCCCAGAGCGCCGCTCAACCCACCCTAAAGCGGTGCCTCCAAACCGACGTGGCTGGCAAACGGGTTCTGCTGGTTGACGACATATCCGACAGCGGCAAAACCCTGCAACTAGCCAAAAAACACCTACAAGACAGCGGCGCCCAACAAATCAAAACCGCCACCCTCTACAGCAAACCCGACACCGCCACAACCCCCGACTATTTCGAAAAGCAGACCTGCCGCTGGATTGTTTTTCCATGGGAAGCCAAAGAAACCCTAACTCGCCTAAGCCGCCACTCAGAGGGTAAACGGGCGATGGCTAAAGAAATCACCCGCTTGGTGCATTCAGGTTTCCCCAAAGCGTTAGCGGAGAAACTGCTAAAAGACGACGGAGCAAACCCATAGTGCTGCACCACATAGAAGAATTCGGCGTCTACGTGGAAATCGCAGGTTTTCAAGGCGTAAAATTCGCGGCGGCGGAGGCTTTCCTCAAAGAGCATCGAAAAAAAAGCCGCCTCGGCGTTGAGATGCAGTTTTTCGACGCAGACCTCATCGCCACCACCCGACACCTCTACTTCGCAGTCCTAAACGCCCTGCAAGCCTTCCACGGCAAAACAAACCTCTCCAAAAGCCTCGCCGTCGAAACCATGCTCTACGCCTCCGCTCAACGGCAAATACAGCGAGCCATCCAACGATGCGGCATCAAACCTCAAACCCGAAACATGGCCGTTACCATAATCGGCGAAAAACCCTCAGAAATCCACGCTTTGCTCCAAGAAATCAGCGTCTGCGTCGGAGCGGAACCCGACGGCGGCGTGCTGGAAATGACCGCGCCCAAGCTGGAGCAAATCAAGGAAGCCTTCCAAATCAAAGATGAAGAAATCAACTCCGTGATGGATGGCGGCGGCTTGGATGCGGCGGTTGTCAGCCTCGTCGTGGAACGCGTAGCCCTCTTGTCGACGCAGCTGTAGGCTACATCATTTTTTCTTTCATGACCGATATGACGTCGCTGGGCTTCAGCAGAGAGATGCCTGTTAAGGCGCCCAACACCTCGATTTGCAGGATACGGTCAGGATTATTCATGTCTGCCCGGTGTTTGACGCCGTTGGCGGCTGCCTCCACGATTTCCTGCGTATGCAGCGCCGTGAAACGCTTCTCCACCGTAACCCGAAAAGACTCCGCCTCCCCGATTTTGGAAGCCAACTCCAGAGACACCCGCCTAATCTCCTCCAAATCCGTCGGCACAACCCGCTCGATAGGCACGATGCGTAGGGCGTAGCGGAACTCGTAGGGTCGCTCCTTGAGGATGGCTTTGAGCTTCTCGACGGCGACGAAGGGGTCCAGCGTGGTTTTAGCCACGATTAAACCGCGGATTTTGGTTTTGCTTGTCTGCGGCTCCGCGTCGCCTAACTCGTCTTTAAGCAAGTAAAGTAGCTCGTTGCACATTGGGCGTTCGTTGCCCCGTGAAGTCGTCGCCACCAAATTAAAGTCACTAATCATAACGTTCCCAGAAAAGAAAACGCCGACAGGTTATTTCTGCCTTTAGCTTTTGGCTTACGCGTGTTTACCGTCATTTTTGAGATTGAATTTCACCACAAATACTAGATCCCTTCCCGTCGGGTTTCTAATTTTCTTCCCGCCCCCCCTACGGTTTTCTAGATGATCCAAATAGGCACATCTAGATGAGCCAAATAGACGCAAAAAGCCAACACGGCACCCATTTGTGTTTGCGTGCAACGTCTATCCCTGAGTCCAATATATGCGCCCTTTTCTATGTGGAACGGCGTTTTTCAACATGCAACTCCGCAATAAAACATTTAAAAACTTGGGCTTCACTGATTAGCAAACATAAACGGTGCGCCTCGATGGCTCAGCCTGGTAGAGCGGCTGCCTCGTAAGCAGCAGGCCGCGGGACCGAAGCCCGCTCGAGGCTCCACCATACTCAAACAGGCAAGCTAAGTTGGCTCCATCTCTTTTACGTGGATGGCACATCTACATTTCTTAATCAAATCGGCATCTTCGGTAACTAGTTTCATATCTTCTCTTTCGGCGAGGTAAGCATATGAGGCATCGTAAAAAGTTAGGTTTCTCTCCATGGCAAGTGTTAGAATGTTTACGATGGAATCAACAGGGATTTCGTTTAATTGAGCGAGGATTTCCTGGAAAATTGTGGCTATTCGCTTTGGGTCATCCAGCTCTTTTTTCTTGCCCTGTTTCCATAGGGTGTTGCCAATCTCATATTGTGTAAGCGATGAAACCGTGCATTCTTCAGGGTTAAAAGGGATGCCTCTAACAAGCATAGGATATAGCGCTGAGGCGTCTAGTAGATATCTACATTTCTTGCCTTGTTGCTTTGACGTCTTGTATCCACTCTTCTTCAGTAACATGCATTATTTTTCTAAGTTCTTCCGCGCGTCTTTTGGCTTTGGCTTTCTTTTCCTCGACAAGCTCCTCCAGACGCTCTTCCACAGCGGCTTTTATGTCGATACCCAGCCTTTCCGCTTCATGTTTGAGGCTTTTCTTAACTCTGACAGACAAGACTTCTGTTTCCACAGCGCACACCTGTAAACTAATAGTCGGATATGTATACAAATCGATATAAGGGTACCGACAACGCCGATAAATAGCCCTTGATTGTGACCAAAGAAAACACCTGCCGTAAGTCCTTGCAGAGAGAATAAAAACTTTGACGCTGAGAAAAAGAAAAGGGGAAGCCGAATTCCTGTGGGTGAGTGGGTTCGGAATTGGCTTTGGATGTTTTTTGGGTTTTTCGTTTTTTGTCTTGTGGGTCGCCTCCTTCTGTTTGCTCTGGGGATGGTGGATTAGGCTGCTTTTTCTTTGAGGAATTTTCGGTACTTCAGATTGTAGTACACGAAGGCTGCCGTCAGAGAGCTTGTGGCTAGCACAAATATGGGCATGCTTGTCTCCGCAAACATTTTGCTTCACCTATACATGCGGGAAGTACAGGACTTCTTTTGGGACCGCTTTTTTGGGGGATGGTTTTTCCATTTTTTCACCGTTCTTTTTTAGTATGGATGGGTCGCCAAGCGATATAAGGGTGGTTGAGATTTGTTCATAATTGTTGTGAAATGTTGCATAAAAAGCATAATTTCCGCTATTTGACTGTGGTAATGGTTGATAATTGTCTGTGTGGCTTTGCGTTTGTTTTGATGGGCTTTGAGGTTTGTGTATTTGTGTTGTGCAGTTTGGCGCTATATAGTTTTAGTCGATAAAGTTTATTAAATATTGCTACACTCGATGTAAAGTAAACAATGGGAGGCGACTGACATGCAGCTTTTCCACGGGCACGAGCCAAAACTCAAATGTCCCTACAAAGGATGCGAAAAACTATTCGACAAGCCGACCGTCATAACCGACACCAACACCATCCCACGGCAAACCCACTTCGCCTGCCCCTACTGCATGAGCAAACTCAACCTCATCACCGAAAAAAACAAAGTCATCGAAGTCAAACCCACCGAATACCCAACCGTCTTCGACAGCCCAGCCAAATGCGCCCACTACAGCAGCCTCCTACACATGCCAGGCGAAAGCATGCTAACACAAGACGAATGCCTAATCTGCCCCAAAGTACTCCAATGCAACATACGCAAAAAATAAGCGGATTGATTTGCGTTTAACCAACTTTGAAGATTCCATTGCGGTATTTATGATTTTACTGAAAAGAGTCAGATCTGTTGTTTGACTTGCGAGTTATTGCTCGGTTCATAGCAACTTTTGACTGTGATGTAGTAATACAACATACGCAAACGTTAAAAGCACTTCTATGACGATAATAGAATCTTGGTGACACATGAGCCAAGATTACTTAAACTCCCGGCGAGCCTTTGTTCTGTTTAATGAAGATTGCCTTCTAACATCAAAAAGGCTACCGACGTCAAGCGTTGACTTAATTTACGCAGACCCGCCGTTCCTTTCGGGGAGAAACTATGAAGCCAATAATTGCAGTTTTAACGATGTGTGGAGCAACTCTGACGAATATTTGCAGTGGATGCAACTAAGGCTAAGCGAATTCAAGCGTATCCTGAAACAATCTGGCACTATCTATATTCACTGCGATTCGCATATGTCCCATTACATAAAAGTTTTAGCAGACCAAATTTACGGAAAAAACAATTTTCTTAATGAAATAATTTGGAAACGGCAGAGTGCCCATAATGATGTTAGGCAGGGAAGTAGACATTTTGGCAGAATTCATGACTCGATTCTAGTCTATACTATCTCAAAGAATTATGTGTGGAACCAACAGTTTACGCCTTATGATGAAGTTTACGTTGAGCAGACCTACAAGTTTGTTGAGTCAATAACGGAAAGAAAATATGCAGTTGGTGACCTAACTGGTCCAGGAGGAGCATCTAAAGGCAATCCCATGTATGAATTTCTAGGTGTTAGACGTTATTGGCGGTATAGCAAAACAAAGATGTTACACTTACTAGAAGTTGGCAAAATTGTCCATGAAAAAGGAAAAGTTCCCTTGTTGAAGAGGTATTTAGATGAGATGAAAGGAAAGCCACTGCAAGACATTTGGACGGATATTTCGTCAGGTACGCAAAAATCAGATCGCTTTCCAACTCAGAAACCAGAGGCGCTGTTAAGAAGAATAATAGAAACATCTTCAAATAATGGCCAAGTTATCTACGAGCCCTTTGCAGGTTCGGCAACTGCTGGGGCGGTTTGTTACAAGTTATTACGCCAATGGATCGGTTCGGAAATTTCGAAAAACAATTCAGAGGCAATACTAAGAAGGCTTAATTGCTTAGGTTGCAACGTATCTGTTTATCCCAATAACGAAGAATCAGTTGTTGGATTAATTCCCTCACAGAACTCAAATTTGGTGAGATAAAATGAAACGAGCAAATAAAGGTCAAGCGCACATTGTTGCACGTGCACGCCTGATGCTTTTGCTCGGCGAACAGTTAATTACCGATGAAATCGCCGCCGTGTCGGAATTAGTAAAAAACTCGTATGATGCCGATGCTACTAAAGTTGATGTTCTTCTCTGTAATGTGAGCGATCGTAAAAGTGGATACATTGTAATCAGAGATAATGGTCACGGGATGTCTCTTAATACCGTTTTGTCGTCGTGGCTGGAGTTGGGGACTTCATATAAAGCGAGAGATTCCGAAAGGACGGTTAGATATTCAGAAGTCAAAAAACGAATATATCTAAGGAAAAAGGGCTAGGTCGTCTTGCGGTTCACAAGCTAGGCAATGTAACCGAGTTAGTTACCAGGCGTGCAGGCAGCGATGAGGAAATAAAAGTAGTTTTGGATTGGAGTGCATTCGAAAATAGCGAACAAGTCTTAAATGAAATACCAATCGAATATGAAACTACGGCGCCTAAAGTTTTTTGCGATCCTAATTGCCTGAGTGGAACTCAGGTCACCATTAAAAAAATTCAAAGAGAATGGACCAAAGATATGCTTGCCAAGGCTTATAGGAATTTAGTAGCTATGAAATCTCCCTTCACTAAATGTTCCGATTTCGATATAAATGTGACAATAAACGATAAGGAAGCGCCAGATGTTGAAATAATAAGCGTCGAGGAACTCGTCGAAAAGGCAACATACAAATTCTTAGGAGAAATAGATGAAACAGGAAAAATAACTTATCATTATAGCTTTAACCGTCCCGACCTAAATCTATCCAGACGAGCGGACAAAATCATCGATGTCAGGGACCCTATTATTTTTCCTTCTGAAAGAAAGCCAATTTGTGGTCCCTTTAAAATTCGCTTGTATTGTTGGGATTTATCGCCGATGGACAAAAAGGCGGTTTTTGGCGACTCATCTGTTTACAAACTTTTTGTGAAACCAAACGCTGGCGTTAAGGTATTCAGAGATGGGTTCAGGGTATTGCCATACGGAAATCCTGAGAATGATTGGTTAAGTATGGACAGAATGCGCGTGGAACAACGCTTTGAAACAAACATTAGCAGAAACCAGGTTATCGGCGCAGTTGAAATTTCGTTGGCGAGTAATCCGAAATTAGTTGATAAGACCGATAGAGAAGGTTTAATCGACAATGATGATTTTCGAGATTTCCAAAGCTTAATACGTGCTTCGATAAAGGCGTTTCAAGATGAACGTTATCCTGATAAACATAAGGTAAAAGAATTAACTGGAAGATTAAGAGACGAAAAGAAAGTAAGAACGGTGTTTTCACAAAACATGGCTATGTTGTCGAATGCGATTCTAAGTAATCCAGGAGTATCTGCCGAGCTTAAACTTGAAACAAACAGGCTTATCGATGAAGCCCGTGCCGCTCTTGACAGCATATTATCTGAACATGAACAGCCACTACTGGTCGCAGCCTCAATAGGTTTAACATATATGATGCCAACCCATGAAATCCGTCGCGATTTGCACGAATCGATGAAATTGCTTAGAAATGGTGTTGCTTCAAGGGCTTTCAAAGAGGAGAACACAACACCGGTACTCGCATTGCTCAGACAAGTCGACGAAACTGTTCAAGGAATCGGCAGATTGATGATACAAACTCATGAAGAAGAAACTTTTAACTTGGAAGATCCAATAGATGACGCTTTGGCGTTAATGAAATCAAGATTTGAACGAAATTCGGTAAGCTATCACAAAGAAATTCGAAAAAAAATTAAGATCAAAGGGTCCGAGCGTTTAATCACTATAATGCTGCTAAACTTTCTTGATAATAGCCTTTATTGGTTGCTAAGGAAAAAACCCAACGAACGAACGGTTAAATTAATCGTGGATTTATTGGATGAAAACCCAATACTTGTTGTGAGTGACAGCGGTCCTGGTTTTATTGATAGTGTAAATACTATCACGCTTCCATTTTTTACCAGGAAACCCAATGGGATGGGATTAGGCTTATACATTTCAGATCGCATTGCAGGAATGAGTAACTCTCATTTGAAAATTCTCGAACCTGAGGATTTGCCAGGGTTATTACCTGGTGCTAACATTGCCGTAGTTTTCCATAAGAGGAGTACATAGACTTGATTAGCGCCATCCGGGGTAAGATTCTTGTTATAGACAATGAATATGACGCGACAGTCGAAAAAGCGATAACAACGTTAATTCAGAAAAACCTTTGTGTTCAGTACTGGAATGGAGCTGGAGAGCTGCCCAAGAGCATAAAAAACGTAAGAATAATAATATTGGATTTAGACCTAGCTGGCGTTGGTATTAGGTCGCCTGGTCTATTGCACTATCAATTGTCAGCCGAAGCGCTCAGCAAGATTCCAGGACCTTATTTAGTGATTATAATGGCCAGAGATTTTATGAAAGAGGACCCTATGAATCTTGCTGAAGCTTATAGAGAGACTTTCGGTAAACCCGTTTGTGGTATCATTTCCAGGATGGGCTTGACAAAATGTGAGGAAATTGAAGATCCGAAAGCAATCCAGCAGATAATTCAGGCGGAAATAACAGTTCAAACCATGTTGGAGATGGCGTTCTTATGGGAGGAAGTTATCGATAGAGCAACAGACATTGCTCTTAACGATTTAATACCAGAAAGAGTGGATTCCACTATTTCGACAATAATCAAGATATTGTGCAAAGAAATGGGTGATGAAGCAGCTTCGAGAGAATTAGTCGATCTTGTAATGCAACTCATATCCAGAAGAGTAACAGAAGGACAAGAATTTGAAAAGTTAAAGAAACTAGTAAAAGTAATAAATGAGAAAAAAATCAGGAACGTTCCTGGAGAGCCCGATTTGAAGGCGGAGATACACAACCGAATTATGTTCTATAAGCCTAAAGGAGAAGGCCCCTGGACTGGAGATATTTACAAGGTCAAGGACGGCGACAAATATTCAAAATATGCCATAATCCTAAATTCACCCTGCGACCTAGCGCAAAAGAAGACATGGTCCTTCAGAATTTGCTTTGGGTTTTCTATAGAAAAGGAAAAATTTGAAAATCGTGATTACCCACCTTATAAAATCGATCCATTTATTGCTGAAAAAGTAAAGAGTCTAGAACTCAAGAAAACGATTGCAGAGGAGCAAAAGAAGTTAGAGCCCAACAGAACTGAAAACATTGATTCTTCAATTAAAAACGAGGAAGCCCTATTAATTAGGAAAGCGTGCGAGCACTATACCGAAGGGACCCTGTATGAAAGCCTTTATGTTTTGCATAACGTAAAGGAAAATGATAGCTTTTTGCAAATTTGTTTTGACTTCAATAACATGAAAACAATTGAAAAGGATAAATTGATTAAATGCAAAAGAATCTGCAGATTAGATTCTCCATTTTTGGAAGAACTACTTCAGAAATATGGTAATCATGCATTTCGGATTGGGACAATGCCTATTAATAAACCAGCATAATCTGACTTTCAGAAAACTAATTTTTGGTTACTGCTCTGGGCTCTAACAGCTACCGCCCTATGTTCTTCCTAAAATCGAACGTTCCCGCCAAATGATCCTGATGAAGATTGTCGCTCTGTCACTTCCACATGCTCTATGACGATTACTGCGCCTATGATTATTCGGCGGTCTATGTTGCCTGTTATGGATACTCCCATCTCGTCTCTTAGGGATACCCATTTCTTATGCACGGCGGCGACGGATTGCCCGGCGGTTTCCATTTGGTATTCGTGGCTGGTGAAGTCTCCGTAGATGCGCATGAATTCTTGCCCGTTTTTTTCGAGCCAGTATTCTTGGTGGCCGAGGGTTGCGATTTTCTTTTTTATGGTTCCCAACTCTTCCCCAGTTGTGCCGTAGATGGTGAATTCGTGGTGTAGGCTCAGTGTTTTGCCTTGCATGTTGAGGAGTTCTATGTTGTGGGTGTCTTTGATTTCGAATTTGGGTGGGATTTGGATGAGGCTGCCGTCGGCTTCAGCCAGCTTGTTTCCTTGGAGGTCCAAAAAATCGTAGTGTTCGTGGGCGCTGAGGATTTTCTTTTGGATGATGAATTCGGATGCGTCAAGTAGGCTCATTTGGGTTCACGGGTGCTATTGGGTGGTTTGTGGCTAAAAAGCCTTCGCACCCCCCGTTAAAGGCGACTTGCAAATTATTCCGCAACGCTTAAAAGTAATACAAACTAAAAGTAATACGGCGAAAAAGTTGGAAACTGAAGTTGTCGGAAGCCCGCCTGAAGAGGCAGAGGAAGTTGTCGTAACCAAAAAAGGCCAAACCACCATCCCCGTGAAACTTCGCAGAAAATACAAGATTGAGGAAGGCACAAAACTCACGGTGGTCGACACGAAAGAGGGCATACTAATGAAGCCTAAAAAAACAATTTGGGATATGATTGGCGCGTATCCAGACCCTGTTGCGGCGGAAAAAATAGACAAGTTGCTCTACAAGATTCGACACGAGGAAGAAGATGAATAAAGCAGCAGTTTATGATACCCGGTTTTTTGCTGAACTTTATAGTTCCACTAATGATGAGAAACGCAGGAAAATAAGGGCTGAAATGGTGCGAAAAGAAAAATACGTTTCCTCAGTGGTGATTCATGAGTTTTACCACACTACCCTAGCCGTTAACGGGCGTGAAACAGCGAAAACAAAAGTTGCCTACATTAAAGAGGGCTTTGAAATAATTCCAGTTGATACCGAAATAGCTGAGGTCTCTGTTGAGTTGCGGCACAAATACCGTATTCCGATGGGTGACAGCATGATCGCCGCAACGGCACTTACGCTCAAGGCGGTATGCGTCACAGATGATCAGCACATTAAACAAATCAAAGAGATCCAAACCGCATGGATCTAAAGGCGAGAAATCATCGACGAAAAAGGTAGTTTGCAGCTGCGAAGAAAAACTCCCGATTGAGGCCAAGTAATCCGAAGTAGCGCCGCCAACTCGCGCCCATCCGAAAAACCGCAACCCAAAAGCCTGAACCACCGCCGAGAAAGTCGCAGCGCCCATAACCGACAATAACCTCAACATCGAGTCAACATGGCAAGTCGCAACCGCCCATCCCAAATGGGCACCTCAAACGCAGCAGAGCAACCCAAACCAAAAAAGCAACCCAAAACGCAACTTACCACCCGCGAAAGTCTCAACTTTCACCAAAACAAAAGTCTCAACTTAAAAATTAAAACAAAAAAAACCAAACCCGAAAAAAGCCAAAACCAACCAGAAAAAATCAGAAACCTACAGTTTCCGAAGCTAAAAGTTTATATTTCCGCAGACTTTTTGCTTATTTCCGATATAATAAAAACATGTTCTATTAAGATGGTGTAACATATGGCGTATTTAACAACTACAAATTCAGGACAGCCAGTCTTGATTCTTAAAGAAGGAACAACCAGAAGCAGGGGCAAAGAAGCCCAACGAAACAACATCATGGCGGCACGCGTAATCGGCGAAGTACTCAAAACAACCCTAGGACCCAGAGGCATGGACAAAATGCTCATCGACGGCCTAGGCGACATAACAATAACAAACGACGGCGCCGCAATCCTCAAAGAAATCGACGTCGAACACCCAGCAGCCAAAATGATGGTTGAAATCGCAAAAACACAAGACGACATGGTCGGCGACGGAACAACAACCGCAGTCGTTCTCGCAAGCGAACTCCTCAAAAAAGCAGAAGAACTCCTCGACCAAAACATTCACCCAACAATATTGGTCAGCGGCTACCGAAAAGCAGGACAAAAAGCCATCGAAATCATAAACAAACTCGCCACCCCACTTGACGTCAACAACAAGGCAACTCTTCTCCAAATCTCCTTAACAAGCATGAGCAGCAAAGCAGTAGGCAGCGCACGCGAACACCTAGCCGAAATAAGCATCGCGGCGGTGATGCAGATTGCTGAGCAACGCGGAGACAAAACCATCGCAGACATCGACAACATCCAACTCATCAAGAAAACAGGCAAAAGCCTCCTTGAAACCCAACTTATCCAAGGCATAATCATCGACAAAGAAGTCGTTAACCCAGGCATGCCAAAAGCCAAAGAAAACGCGAAAATCCTGCTTTTGGACGCGGCGTTGGAAATCGAGAAAACCGAAATCAGCGCAGAAATCCGCATAAAAGACCCGTCTCAGATGAAAGCGTTCCTCGACCAGGAAAGCGACATGATGCAGAAGATGACTACCAAAGTTAAGGCTTCAGGAGCAGACGTGGTTTTCTGCCAGAAAGGCATCGACGACATGGTTCAGCATTTCCTAAGCAAAGTCGGCATAATGGCGGCAAGACGCGTCAAAGAAAGCGACATGGAGAAGCTTTCGCGGGCAACAGGCGCACGCATCATCAGTGACTTAGACGACCTCAAAGCAGCAGACCTCGGATTCGCAGGCTCAGTAACTGAACGCAAAATCGGCGACGACAAAATGCTTTTCGTAGAAAAATGCAAAGACCCACACAGCGTAGCCATACTCATCCGCGCAGGCCTAAACGCCTCGTCGACGAAGCTGAAAGAGCCATGGTTGACTCACTTTCGGTGGTTTCAGACGTCATCGAAAACAACAAAATCGTTCCAGGCGGCGGCGCAGTAGAAATCGAAGTAGCCAAGGAACTACGCAAATTCGCGACAAAAGTCGGCGGAAGAGAACAACTCGCCGTAGAAGCATTCGCAGACGCAGTCGAAGTCATCCCAAGAACGCTCGCGGAAAACGCAGGTTTAGAACCCATAGACATCCTGGTTGAACTACGCCAAAAACACGACACAGCAGAAGGCAAAAACTTCGGCATCAACGTCTTCACAGGCAAACTGCAAGACAGCATCGCAAACGGAGTCATCGAACCAATCGTAGTCAAAGAACAAGCCATCAAATCAGCAGCAGAATCAGCAGCCATGATCCTACGCATCGACGACGTCATAACAGCCAAATCTCCCAAAGGCGGAGCAGGCGGCCCAGGCGGCGGAATGCCCGGCGGCGAAGAATAAACCAAACATCTAACTTTATTTTTCTTTTTTGTTTTTAAACCCGAAAAATCCCTGCAACCAAACTTTTACGTTTAAGGCTGAGTCTTACTCTTCATCCTGAACCGAACGGCAGTCACTAGGAATAGCAGGGCGGCGGCGACTGTGGTTATTATCCATAGCCAAAACGCTTCTTCTATGGAGGAGCCCAAAATCAGGTGGGGAATCAAAACGGCGATTTCAGCAATCAGCATGCCAACGAAAACGAAGCCGAAAATCACGAAGCTCGGCATCAGGGTTTTCCCAACCCACAAGTAGCCCTTCTTGTTCATTTTTTCTTTAGCTGCATAGTTACTATACTCGTCCTTGACGACCAAGCCTAAGTCCACGAGTTTCTGCAGGTTTCTGTACGCGACGCTTGGGCTGCTTAGGCTGGCTCCTCGCATTACGTCTCGGGGACCAACAGGTTTGCCGACTCTAACAAGATACATGTAAGTTTGGAAAGTCGACGCGTTAAGCTCCTCGTTTGGTTCCAAGCCGAAAGGCACCCAGCAACCATTAAGCTGCTCCGCCTTAAAAACCCAAGCCAAAACCACGCAAAACCCTCCTCTCAGAGGCAAACGAAAACCTCATCAACCCCCACGGAACTTCACTAGGTAGGTACAGAAGTTTTTCGGTGGAACCAACAATGGAAACAGAATCCAAAAAGGTTGACGTTTTAATTATGTAGTTGTTGGTTCCACCGAAAAACTTCTGTACCTACCTAGTGCGGGGCTGATGAGGTTTTCGTTTGCCTCTCAAGGAGGGTTTTGCGTGGTTTTGGCTTGGGTTTTTAAGGCGGACACTTAATGGTTGCTGGGCACCTTCGGCTTGGAACCAAACAAGGAGCTTAACGCATCAACTTTTCCAAACTTACATGTATCTTGTTAAGTACGGCAAACCTGTTGGTCCCCAAGACATCATCGAAGAGTCAGCCTAAGCAGCCCAAAACATGACATAAAAGTCTCCAGAAACTCGTGGACTTAGCTTCGTCGTGGAAAAGAACAAGTATCAGTAACTATTGCAGCTAAAGAAAAAATGAACAAGAAGGGCTACTTGTGGGGTTGGGAGGCCACGATGCCGACTTCAGTAATTTAGCTTTCAAGTTTTTTCGTTGGCATGCTAGTTGCTGAAATCGCCGTTTTGAATTTCCCCACCTGATTTTGGCTCCTCCATCGAAGACGTTTTGCTGGCTATGGATAATAACCACAAGCTCGCCGCCCTGCCTCCTCCTAGTGACTGCCGTTCGGTTCAGGATGAAGACTCAGCCTTAAACGTTTAAAAGTTTGGTACAGGGATTTTTCGGGTTTAAAACAAAAAAGAAAAAATAAAGTTAGATGTTTGGTTTCATTCTTCGCCGCCGGCATTCCACCACCTGGCACTATTCTGCGGCTTGGGAGATTTGGGCTGTTATGAGCATCATCAATACGTGACTGCATGGCTGGTCTCCTGCTGAATTTGATGGCTTGTTCTTTGACTACCGATTCATTCAAATCACTGGTTTTTGCGATGCTGTCTTGCAGTTTGCCTGTGAACATTGATGCCGAAGTTTTTGCCTTCTGCCTGTGTGCATGCTTTTAGCACATAGTTAAAGCCCAGATATTCTATGGGTTCTAAACCTCAGTTTTCACGAACATTTTTGTTGAATCTGACTGCGTCTGCCAATGCTTACTCAGCAAGTTGTCTCTTTCCGCCGACTTTGTGAGCAAATTACATAGTATTCCGCTCTTCAATTTCTACTTGCGCCGCCCGCCTGGAACGATTTTGTTGTTTTGGATAACATGTGCGAAACCACAAAAGTGAGTCAACCATGGCTCTTTCAGCTTCGTCAAACGAGGCGTTTCTGGCCTCAGCAGATAGTATGGCTACGCTGTGTGGGCTCTTGCATTTTTCTTACGAAAAGCGTTTGTCGTCGCCCATTTCGTTTCAGTTCTCTGAGCCTGCGAATCCGAGTCTTGCTGCTTTGAGGTGGTCTAAGTCACTGATGATGCGTCGCTGTACCGCGAAAGCTTCTCCATGTCACTTTCTTTTGACACGTCTTCCGCCATTATGCCGACTTTGCTTAGGAAATGTGAACCATGTACGTGATCCCTTTCTGGCAGAAAAACCACAGTCTGCTCCTAGAAGCCTTAAGCTTGGTAGTCATCTTCTGCATCATGTCGCTTTTCTGGTAGAGGAACGCTTTCATCTGGATTTTATGCCCGGGAAGCTCTGCGCTGATTTCCGGTTTTCTGGATTTTGCAACACCATCGTCAAAAAGCAAGGATTTTCGCGTTTTCTTGGCTTTTGGGCCGTGCCTGGGTTAACGACTTCTTTGTCAAATCATATGCCTTGGATGAGTTTGGGTTTGGAGGAACTTGCCTCTTTAATCAGTTTGAATGTGAATGTCTGCGATGGGTTTTGTGCTCCACGTTGCTCCAGCAATCTGCATCACCCACCGCGATGCTTATTTCACTCCCAGGTGTTCCGCGTGCACTACCCTACTGCTTTGCTGCTCATGCTTGTTAAGGAGATTTTGGAGAAGAGTTGCCTTGTTGTTAGACATAGGAGGGGGTGGCGAATTTGTTATATGATTTCAATGACTTTTGTCACTGCTTTTGAGTATTTCACTAACCAATCTATTAGGTGCAATGTTTTGAGTAGAAGTTGTTCTCCTTGAGGAGTTCACTTGGGGCAACCTGCGGCATTTGCTGTTGAGTCGCCCGACCATGCTGCTTGTGTTTTTGGGATTTTCAACCATCATTTCCGGATATTCAGGGTGTTGCAACATCAATTACTTATTGAGGATTTTGCGGCACATCGTTTGTTATTGTTATAGAAATTTGCCTGGGCCAATCAATGAGCATTTTCTGCATCCCTAGGTACTGGGTTGTTTTCCATTCACCAATTACGCATCTGCCGGCCCATGTTTGTTTTAGATTTGACTTGCTTTTGCTGCTTATCATTGTATTTTCTTTAAGAATGCGAACTTCGGCTGTCCTGAATTTGTAACGTAATCACCATATGTTACACCATCTTAATAGAACATGTTTTTTTATTATATCGGAAATAAGCAAAAAGTTCTACAGAAATATAAACTTTTAGCTTCAGAAAGTGTAGGTTCTGATTTTCCTGGTTGGTTTTGGCTTTTTTTCAGGTTTTGGTTTTTTTGTTTAATTTTTAAGTTGAGACTTTTGTTTTGGTGAAAGTTAGAGACTTTGCACAAGGATGATGATTGCATTTTGGGTTGCTTTTTTGGTTTTGGGTTGCTCTGCTGGCGTTTGAGGTGCCCGTTGGATGGGCAGTTGGACTTTGCCATGTTGACTCAATATTCAGTTTATGCTCGGTTATGGGCGCTGTTCAACTTTCTCAGCAGTGGTTGACTTGGTTGCATTTTGGGATCTAGGCACGTGTGGCAGCACTACTTTGATTACTTCATCAATTTGGAATTTTACAAAAACTGCAAACTTCCTTTTCTCCATCAATGATTTCTCGCCTTTAGATCCATGCGTTTGGATCTCTTTGATTTGTTTAATGTGCTGATAATCTGTGACACATACCGCCTTGAGCGTAAGTGCCGTTGCGGCGATCATGCTGTCACCCGTCGGGAATTCGGCTCTTGTCAAACGAGACCTCAGCTATTTCATATGCAACTGGAATTATTTCAAAGCTAGCCTCGGAGAAACATAGGCAACTTTTTGTTTTCGCTGTTTCACGCCCGTTAATATGCTAGGGTGGTGTTGGTGGAAAACCATAAAAATCACCACTAAAGAAATTGTATTTTCTTTTTCGCACCATTTCAGCCCTTATTTTCCTGCGTTTCTCATCATTAGTGGAACTATAAAGTTCAGCAACAGGATTATAATAAACTTGTATTTTATTCATCTTCTTCCTCATGCCTGAGCTTGTAGAGCAACTTATCTATCTTATCCGCAGTAACAGCATCAACTGGGTATGCGCCTATCATATCCCAGAATGTCTTCTTGGGCTTGAGCAATATGCCCTCTTTCGTGTCGATCACTGCGAGTTTTGTGCCTTCCTCAATCTTGTATTTTTGTCAAAGTTTCATATGGGGATCATGGTATTCCTATTTTTTGGTTACGACAACTTTCCTCTGCCTCTTAACAGGCTTTTCAACAACTTTAGTTTCCAAAGCTTTCAGCCACTGTCTTTTTAGTTTGTATTACTTTTAAGCGTTGCGGAATAATTTGCAAGTCGCTTAACAGGAGCAGTGTGAAGGCTTTTTAGCCACAAACCAGCCCAAATAGCACCAGAGTGAACCCAAATGGGGTGTAGCCTTAACACATGCAAATTCATCATCCAAAATCCTCCAAAAACCACTACATTTTTTGGACCTACCAAGGAAACAAGCTGGCTGAGAGCCAACAGCACTCATCGAAGTCCACCCCAAATTGGAATACGAAGACACCCACAACATGAGACTCCTCAACATGCAAGGCAAAACACTCAGCCTACACCACGAATTCACCTGTACAGCACGAGAGCTAGGGAGAGTTTGAGAAATTACAGAGAGAAAATCACAAATTCTCGGCCACCAAGATACTCACTGCAAAAAAACAGCAAGATTCATCGCACATGAAAACAAAACTAGCCACCACGAATAGAAATGGAAACCACAGGGCAATCCCATTTTCAGCCACTGCATAAGAAATGGGTATCCCTAAGACAAGAGATAGGGAGTATCCATAACAGGCAACATAGACCACCCAATAATCATAGGCGCAGCAGTAGTGGTTGGATAGAGCATGTGGAAAATGGGACAGAGCGACAATCTTGAGTGCTGGGTGGTTTGGCGGGAACGTTGGATTTTAGGAAGAACATAGGCAGTAGCTGTTAGACTGAGCAGTAACCAAAAATTAGTTTTCTGTGAAAGTCAGATTATGCTGGTTTCGGCATTGTCCCCAAAATACAAATGCATGATTACCATATTCTCTAGATATAGTCTTTCCAAAAATGGAGAATCTAATCTGCAGATTCTTTTGCATTTAATCAATTTATCCTTTTCAATTGTTTTCATGTTATTGAAGTCAAAACAAATTTCAAAAGCTATCATTTGCCTTTTCCTATGCAAACATAAAGGCTTTCATACAGATCTGGCTAGCCAGTGTCACACGCTTTCCTAATTAATAGGGCTTCCTCGTTTTTAATTGAAGAATCAATGTTTTTAGTTCTCTCAGGCTCTAAGACTTCTTTTGCTCCTCTGCAAAAGAAGACTTTATGACTTCTTACTTTCAGCAATAAATCAATCAATTTTATAAGGTGGGTAATCACCATTTTCAAATTTTCCTTTCTATAGAAGTTTGAAGCAAATTCTGAAGGACCATGTTGTTTGCATATACCCAGTCACAGGTCATTTAGGATTATGGCATATTTTTTGAATATTTATTAGCCAGTCCCTTGACCTTGTAAATATCTAGGTCCAGGGGCCTTCTCCTTAGCTTATAGACATTAATTAGGATTATATATATATATCCACCTTGGGATGCGGGTCTGCAGAACATTTGCTGGATTTTTTTCTCCCATTTATTACTTTTATAGTTTGTTGACTTTTGAATTTCTTGTCCTTATCCTTACTCTTCTGGGAGTGAGTTTGCATTCAAGGATATCGACTAATTCTATTCAAACTACTTGGTTCCACAGCCAATTTTCTTTGCACAATATCTTGATTATTGTCGAATCGTGGAATCCACTCTTTCTGGTATTAAATCATTAAGAGCAATGTCTGTTGCTCCTATCGATAACTTCCTCCCCATAAACACCATCCCCATAAGTGGTTTAAATAGTCTATTTGCCACCTGAATTATCTGCTGATTGCTTTCAGATATTCAATTTCCTAGCATTTTGTCAAGCCCGTGTGGAAATGAATACAAAAACAGAAAAGTCTCTCTATAAGCTTCAGCAAGATTCAGTACGGTCACTGTTCATAAATCTCTTCACCATCATAATCACTAAATAAGGTCCTGAATACTACTAACACTGCGCTCAAGAAATTGATAGTGCGATAGACAGAGTTCTCCATGCCAAGGTGCAGTTCTAAGAATCCAATATTATTATTTCTCCTTTATGCTCTTGGGTGTGACTCTCCAGCTCCATTCCGGTCCTGGCTGTGAGGAAGGTTTTTTATGAATTAACATTTCTATGGCTTTTCCCCAACTATTGCACATCATATTCATTTTGTGCCTATAACAATACTTACAGCAATAACACACTGAGGAAATTTCTATAGCCTGTTCTTATGGAAGACTTCCCACAATGTATGGCCAGGTCAAGATGACCTAAATCCTCAGGTTCAAGAATTTTTGAATGAGAGTTACTCATTCCTGCAATCCAATCTGAATGTCCTGATAATCCCGTCCATTGGGTTTCCTGGTAATTGATGGCCACTTCTTAATATTTACACTATAAATAAACAGGACAGCTGTCACTCACAACAAGTATTTGGGTTTTCATACCAATAAATCCACGATTAATTTAACCATTCGTTGGTTGGGTTTTTTCCTTTCACAACCAATAAAGGCTATTATGAGAAAAATTTAGCAGCATTATCATTAAAGGTAAAGCAAGTACAATAC
>CAWGMZ010000025.1:0-15034 GCA_963823775.1 Candidatus Bathyarchaeota archaeon | reverse complement strand
TTATAGAGACCGCGATGAGTAAACGCGACTTTGTTCCAGTGGAGCAGATACAGAAATACGCCAAGCTGCCAATGGACCGCATAGAGTTCACGCTTGGCAGATTAAACAAGTTAGGCTTGATTTACAGGTCAAAAGGCTCCTATGTTGGGCACAAACTGATTTATGCTGGCTACGATGCCCTCGCCATAAATGCTCTTGTGAAAGCGGGCGTTATTGAGTCTTTTGGGCAAATCTTAGGTGTAGGCAAAGAAGCTGACGTTTATGATGCCTTGAGCCCGAGCGGCGAACGCATCGCCGGTGGGTTTCACAGGTTAGGCAGGGTAAGTTTTAGGCAAACCAGAAGAATGCGGGGCTATGTTCGGGAGCATTCGTCTTGGCTTTCCAGTCGCATGTCGCGGCAGAGAAGGAGTTTGAGGCTTTGGAGCTTGTTTACGAGAACGGGGTTTCGGTGCCTAAGCCGATTAGCCAGAATCGGCATGTTATCGCTATGGGGATGATTGAAGGCGGCGAATTATCAAAATACAAAGACGTAGGTGACCCAAAGAAGGTGTTGAAGGAGATTTTGCGCAATGTCCGCAAGACCTACTTAAAAGCCCATGTTATTCACGGTGACCTGAGCGAGTATAACATTATTTTGAAGCCTGACGGGCACATCCTAATCATCGATTGGCCTCAATACGTTGGTGCCGACCACGCTAACGCGCAGGACCTTCTTCTGCGTGACTTAAAGAATGTTCTTGTATTTTTTAACCGCAAGTTCAACGTGGATTTGCCTGTTGATTCTGCTTGCGGCTACGTGACGGGAAAGATTAGAAGTTTAGTTTTTTAGTGTTTGTTCGCGTCTAAGACGACGTAGAGGATGTTGTTTCCGCGTAGCAGTACGTTGCCGTAATTCGTCATAAGCTGTTCGTCTTTAAGTTCGTTGGCTCCTTCAAGCAGGATGTTCATGTGTCCGTCGCATTTTATCATTTTTCCCTTATATTCATAGCCGTTCTTCAGAACAACTTCGATATTTCCATGCAGTTGCTTTATGAGAACGTTTAAGGGTTTTTTACTTGGTTCCATCATCATACTTTATCGTATCCTTATAATAGTGCTTGTATTATCCATGAACCTACCACCATGTATAAAAGGCTTATGAAAGCCCGTAAACTATTGTTTTGAGCAGAGTTTTTGCGTCTTCCTAAATGGCGACGACTTAGATTTTGGAGGCGATTGAAATGAGCGCGACCACAAGAAACGCGATGCCTGTCCACAGCAGGTCGTACGTGAGGAAATACACGATGGCGGCAACGATTATTGCGGGTATCAGCACCAGAAACAGTTTGATGAGAATTATTATTATCAAGCCGACGACAACCAGAACCAGAAGCAACGGCAGGCTGAGCCAAGCGAGTCCTAAACTGCTCAAAATAGAATTTATTGTCACTGCTAATAGGAAAGAAAACATGAATTAACCTCAATAAACTGAGTCACACCCAAAGTAATAACGTTTTTGCCTCCCCATTTTTCGTGCTGGGTTTTTGGGGACAAAAAGTAGACCCCTCCCTCCCTCGGGTTTCTTTTTTCGTCCCAGCTACCCCTACGGTTTTCTAGATGAACCAAATAGGCACCTATAGATGAGGCAAATAGACGCAAAAACCAGCGGGCAGAATCGATTTTGTTTAAGCCCGAAACATAATTTCTGAAATGGTGCGGCTTTAGAGCGCTGCGCAGAAAGTGCGGATTCAGTATCGGAAAATAAGATTTTACCATCCTGACGTTGCATCGTCACCTGTCTGCTCCAAAGCCTTCTTCTCTTCATCACTCACATCCGGCGGAACATTAACTTGATGATGGTTCTCCTCGATTATCTCACGCTTTTTCTTTCTCTGCTGAATCGTGAATGTACCCTTTCCTTTGTTATCTGCCAAAGCTGTTCACCTCCAAAAACGACATGAAGAAAACGCGGTTTCCCATGGTTTTTGCCTTTGAGTTTCCATTTTCTTCCCCGAGAAAAGAAGTTTGCGCACCGCTAATTAACATACGTGACTGTGCATTGGCAACAACATGAAACGGCGGAAAAGCTGCGTTGGTGTAGGAAATTTTTCTTAGATGTGGTTTACTTCTAATTCTTTGACTCTGCTTTCAATGAATGCTGCTACTTTTTGCTCGCTGAATTCTTTCTCGTCTTCCTGCAGTTGCAACTGTTGCTTTACGGTTGACAGAAGGCTTTCTACGTCGACAGGCTTTATCAGGTAGGCATCAGCGTTCTTGTTTAAGGCGGCTATCGCATTTTCCATCGAGGGATAACCCGTCACCATGATTTTTCGCATTCTCGGTACGCCGTCTTTTACCAGTTTGAGAAGTTCAACCCCTTCCATGTCAGGCAGTCGAATATCGAGCAGCGCGATGTTAAAAGCCGTTTTCTGGGTTTTCCTGATTGCTTCGTCTCCGCAGACTGCGGTTTCAACTATATAGCCTTCGTTTTCAAGGATGGCTTTCATAGTGTTTCTTATGTTTTCGTCATCATCGACAACGAGGATTTTGGCGTGTTTACCCAAATTCTTTCACCTCCACCTTCAAGTTTTGGCTCAATCGGCAACACAAGCGTAAACGTGGTTCCTTGGTTCTGGGCTGTTTCAACAGCAATTAGTCCTCCATGGGCTTCCACGATACGTTTGCATATCGCTAAACCAAAACCCATGCCTTTTGCTTTGGTAGTAAATAACGGGGAGAAAAGTTTGGGAAGAACTTCTTCACTGATCCCTAAACCTGTATCTGCGAAGGAAATTGTAAAGTTCCCCTTTACTTTGCCGCTAATCGTTAATTTTCCTCCCTGAGGCATCGCGTCAATTGCGTTCTTGACTAGATTTATGAAAACACGCTTCATTTTGTCAGGGTCAGCCATCAAAGTTTGCTTGTGTAGTAGGTTGTTTTCGATTTTTACGTTTTCTGGCACTTGAACCATAGCTAAAGATTCAGTAATCAGCTGCCTCGGGGAACACTCATGCAACTCCAGACGTATGTCTCTTGAGTAATCCAAAAGGTCATTTACGATTTTGTTTGAATAGTCAACGCATCTATCTATTATTTCAAGCATCTCTTTAGATTGGATTTGAGAGATTTCAGAACCCTTCTTCTTCATGAAATAAGCAGAATTCTTGATTCCGCTCAACGGGTTACGTAAATCATGCCCCACCATGCCAGCTAACTCGCCGATCGCTGCCAGCCGCTCTGACTTCACCAGTTCAGCTTGGGTTTTCTTCAGTTGCTCAGTTCTCTGCTGCACCAGTTCCTCGAGACGCTGCGAATACTCAGCTAGCTTGTTTTGCAGGCGTTTTCTTTCAGTTATGTTCACTGCCAACTCCAAGGCAGCTACAATCTTGCCGTCCTTGTCCCTCACTGGCGTGACGATAAGCTCAACCCATTCGTTGTGTCCATTAATCTTAAGGTTGTAGTCGTGGCGGTCAACGGCGACGCCGTTTTCAAAGATTTTTCGCACTCCGCAATCTGGGCAAATTCTGTCTGATTGGTCGTACATTGTGTAGCAATGCTTGTTTTCCAGTTCGTTACCGCTGACTTGCTTCATTAGTTGGTTAGCCCAAAGGACACGGTAATCTTTGCTGATGAGGGTGAGTCCCGCATCCATGCTTGTAGCCATGTTTTCCAGCATGTCACGTTCCTGCTTTAGTGCATCCTCCATTGTTCTGTGTTCTGAAACGTCTCTTGCGATGGCTAGCATGCAGTTCTTGTCGTTAAGCATCAGGGAAGTGACGGAAACTTCGATTGGGAGTCTGGTTCCGTCTTTTTTTACTGCGGTGAATTCAAAGTGTTTCTTAAAGGCGGGTTTCTGGGTCATTTCTTTCAGAGTCGCTTGATGTCTTGCGTGCTCCTGAGGAGGAATTACTAGACTCGCTAATTTTTTGCTTACTGCTTCTTTTTCTGAGTAGCCGAAGGCTTTCTCTGCGGCAGGATTCCAATAGATGATTGTGTCGGCTTCGTCAACTAGAATGATGGCGTCCATGGCAGATGTGCTGATGGCGCGGAACCTCTCTTCACTTGCTCTTAACTCGTTTTCCATCTTTTTACGGGCAGTAATGTCAGCTACCAAAGCTAGCTTTCCAACAACTTTCCCTTGGTCGTCAGTTATGGTGGAAACCGCTAAGCTATTGTTAATTCGTGACCCATCTTTATGCGAGAACGTATACTCATATTGTCCTTTGACGCCAGGAGTGTCAAATTTACGCAAGATTTCCGTGATTTTCTCGACGTCACTTTCATCAAGAAAATCAACAAGGTTTTTTTGAGCCATTTCACCCTGCGAGTAACCCAATATTTGAGATAAGCGAGGGTTAACAAACACCGTGTTCAATTCATTATCTATAGCCCATATACCTTCTTGGGCGAGTTGGACTAGCTGGCGGTACCGAGCTTCACTTTCAACCAGGTCATTCTGCGCTTTCCGCATCTCAGTCACGTCATGAAAAACCGCGTGAACAAACGTTTTATTTGCTAACTTTAGCGCTATGGCGATTGTCAACACGTTTCTGATGCTGCCGTTTTTGCTGCGATGTTTAGTCTCAAATTCAAATCCGCCCGTACGCAATATCTCGTCAAATCGAGACCTGATTACATCGGTTTTTTCTTCGGCAGTTATGTCATAAACTGATAGTTTTCCAAATTCTTCTCGAGTATAACCTAACTGAAGATGCGAGACATCATTAAACTCGACAAACGATGCCGTTTTGGGATCTATAATCACAATTCCTAAGGGTGCTTGGTTAAACAAAGCGTGGTAACGCTGTTCTGCTTCCCGAAGTTTTCGCTCATCGTCTTTGCGTAGAGTAATATCTGTCACTACCCCGACAGCATGCCACTTTGCACCCAATTTCATCGGCGACACTGCTAGCCTGACGGGAAATTCGCTTCCGTCTTTTCGGCGTCCAAGCACCTCGACATTTCCAACCGTGAAGTAGCCCATTCCCGTCTGCCCAAAAACATTTACACTAGTATCAATACGCTCTTGCCCCTCCTTACAAAGCGTTTTAGGAACAACCAACTCATGAATATATTTCCCAGCCGCCTCATCCGCGTTGTACCCAAACATTTTTTCTGCGGCGGGATTCCAATAAATAACGTTTGCTTCATTATCAACCAAGATTACGGCATCCCTAATCGAACTCGTTATCCCGCAAAACTTCTCTTCACTCGTAAGAAGTTCCTTCTGCAGCCTCTTTTGATTGGTCGATCTTTCAGTCACGTCATGAAAAATAACGAGGTCACAGACTTGTCCCTCAAACTCGATTTTGTTCCCTTTTAACTCCAAAAACTTGAAATCGCCGTTTTGGGCTTTAATTTTGATTTCGTAGGTGGACGTCAGGGAGCCTTCAAGGCGCTTCTTCATGTTTTCTCGCAAAGTCTTTTTCGTTTCTTTTTCAAAAAAGGCCTGCTCAAAAAAGTTTTTCCCGATAAAATCTTCAGGCTTGTATCCTGTACATTTTTCAACAGCTTTGTTTGCGGCTACGATTTTTCCTTTAGGGTCAGATATTACTACTGCGTCTGGAAAAAGATTGATTAGTGCTTCGACATTTTTCTTATTTTCTTTGTTCTTGTCGTTCTCCAGCGTCCACAATCACCTCAAATGTTTGGTTTTTCTCTTCGTTTTCGTAGCCTACTCTTATCAACTCAACGTATTGTTTGAAGGTCAAGTCTGGAACAAGCCATTTTGGGCCTTCCCATTTGTATGAACAGTTGGCTTTGATGTACAGTTTTTCCATTATCAAGATTTCAAGTTGTTTGGCTCCTAAACCGAAAATTCGTTCAAGCGCATCCGAAAACGCTTCGATTCTGCATGGAATGTCTTCTCTTGCAATCATGAAGTCATTCTCTAAATGAAAATAAAGTGACTTTTTTACGGGTTCACCCAGACTGGCAAAGGCTTCATCTATCGAATCCCCAAGAACCATCTCAAATCTCTTGCAGCAATTTTTCTTGTCCAAGCGCTTACCCCGAAGACTTTCTTTTTCCATTTACGGGCAACCCGTTACCCCAAGTTTAGAGAGCTAAAAAATAAATCAAGACCAACAGAGTAAAGGCTTATGAATTTCTAATCCTAATTGCCGTTCACTGACCGATTTTTCCTTGATTTTCCATGGACGGGATAGGAACGATTGGGTAATCGCTGATGAATTATCGGAATCTAAAGTTGCAATCGAAAAGCGTCGACCGCAAGCATTAACTTATAATACGGCGCAGAAATGAACTAACAGTTGGATTTGTTCAAGAAAAGGAAATAAACCTCAGAGGGCAAATCCACTGTACCCTAAGTGAATAAGACGCGGGGCCGTCGTCTAGGCATGGATAACTCTGGTGGACAGCCACCGAGCGCCATAATAGGATACTTGCCTGGGGCGCAAGCGATCCTGGGTTCAAATCCCAGCGGCCCCACCATTACGCTCATCAAATTGTGGGTCTACTGCGTTCCGAACAGTTTTATGTCTCCTGAAAGCTGTTAACAAAATCATTTTGCCTGAAAGGGAATGGAAACCTGCGGGCACACTCGCGGCAGATTTAAGTCTGAATTGCCCGTTTGGGTGCTCAGAATTTGTTCCTTACATCATCAACAGGAAAATTAGTCCTTTCTCAGACTAACGTGTTTTTCTTCATAGGCAACATGCTCATATGCAAGCTGTTAAATAAAAAACAGTCGGAAACCAGAAACTTCTGAAATTGAGCATAGCTACTGCGGTTTTTAGGCGTAAGTAATATAGCGCATCAAACGCATTTAGCAGAGGAGGATTGCTATGCAGCGGTCATATTCACGTTTACTTGGAGTAGTTGGAAAACCTAACACGGGCAAATCCACGTTTTTTAGCGCGGCAACTTTGGCGGCGGCTGAAATCGCAAATTACCCCTTCACAACAATCAAGCCGAACCGCGGAGTCGGCTACGTACGCACACCATGCGTTCATGAGGAATTCAAGGTTAAGGATAACCCGAAAAACTCGCTTTGCCTTGACGGCGTAAGGCTGGTTCCCGTTGAATTGATTGACATTGCTGGGATTGTTCCTGGCGCTTGGGAAGGACGCGGCTTAGGCAACCAGTTTCTGGATGAAATACGCACGTGCAGACGCGCTTATCCATGTGGTTGATGCTTCAGGCGGAACGGATTGCGAAGGAAAATCTTGCAAACCCGGCGAACACGACCCCTTGGAAGACGTAAAGTTTCTTGAACGCGAAATAACCATGTGGATGGTGACGATTCTTAAGAAAGATTGGCCTAAAATCGCGCGACAAGCGGAAGCCGACAAAAAAGGCATCGCTGTGCCGCTTGAAGACCGATTGACTGGTTTAGGCATAAAACGCGTAAGTGTCGCTGAAGCCATCCGCAAAGCAAACCTAAACGTTGACAAACCTGCCACATGGAGTGACGAAGACTTCTATCGGTTTGTTGACAATTTGAGGCGAATCTCAAAACCGATGCTGATTGTCGCTAACAAAATTGATTTGCCAACGGCAGCTGCGAACATGGAGAAACTCAAAAAACTTGATTACATGGTTATCCCATGCTCCGCGGAAGCTGAACTTGGATTGAGACGTGCCGCTGAAAAAGGGTTAATTGACTATAGACCGGGCGATTCGGATTTTAAGATAAAGCAGCCTGAAAAGCTTTCACAAGGACAAATCAAAGGGCTGGAAGCCATACGGGAAAAAGTGCTGCAGAAAAACGGCTCCACAGGCATCCAACAAGCAATGAACATGGCTTACTTCAAACTGCTCAACATGATAACCGTTTACCCCGTGGAAGACCTCGAACACCTCTCCGACCACAACGAACGCGTCCTGCCCGACACCTACCTTGTGCCCAACGGAACCACCGCCCGCCAATTCGCCTACGTAATCCACACAGAGCTGGGAGACAACTTCCTCTACGCAGTCGACGCCCGCGACAAAAGAAGAATCGGCGAAGAAGCCATCCTCAAAGACAGAGACGTCATAAGCATAGTAAGCGCCAAAAAAAGAGCCTAATTTCTCAGCTCTTTTATCGGTATTAAAGAACATCAACGGGTCCAGAGCAAATCAATCCATGAGAAAACATGCCAAAAATGGAAACTGGACGTTTTTCAAAGATGGATTTTTAAAAGAAAAAATTAAGGAAGAAAAAGAAAAAGTGGTTTTATCTGTTGAATTTGAGTGGTCCTATGTGTCTTTCGTTTCTTCGTAGGAATGCGCTTTCTACGCCTGTGATGACTGCCATGACTGATACTGCGCCTTGCAGTTCTTTGTCGACTCTTGCTCCCCAGATGATTTTGGTTTTTGGTGGTAGTGAACGTTTCATGATTTCAGCGGCTCGGTTGACTTCGGTGAGTGTTAGGTCTTCTCCGCCTGAGACATGGATGAGTAAGTCCTTTGGCTTTGGTTACGTCTTCTATGTCGAGTAGTCGTCCGTTCAAGGCTTTTTCGACTGCCTGTTCGACTCGTGTTTCGCCTGTGCCTTCGCCGATGCCTATCGACGCCAAACCTGAACCAGTCATGATTGCTTTCAAATCCGCGTAGTCCATGTTGATTAGGCTTGCTGTGGTGATGGTTTCAGTTACTCCTTTTACGAATTTGCCGACGGTTGTGTTTGCTACGCCCAGCGCTTCTCTGAAAGGCAAGTTGCCAGCAACTTTGACCAGCCTGTTGTTGTCAATCACTACAACGGTGTCGCATGATTCCTTAAGCCGATTCAAACCTTTCTTAGCAGCATTCATCCTCGCAGTTTCAACCTCAAACGGCAAAGTAACTACACCCACAAGCAACGGCGCCATCGGCGACCCAGCAGTCTTCCTATGCAAAGTCTCAGCTAAACCCACAATAGACCCAGTCCCAGTCCCTCCGCCTAAACCTGCAATCATGAAGATGATGTTGGCTCTCTGCAGTTCATGGATAACTTCGTTGGCTGTCTCGTAAAGTGCTTTTTCGCCTACTTCCGGGTAGCCTCCGCTGCCTAAGCCTCTGGTCAGTTTTTCACCGATCAGAATTCTTCGTCTGCTTTGATTGTTCGAAGATGTGTGGCATCGGTGTTTACCGCGACTAAGTTTGCCGCCTGTGATTCCTTTTTCTTTAATCCAGGTTATGACGTTGCATCCTGCGCCGCCTAATCCGACTGCGACAAGTGTTGGTGCCGCCATTTTTGCGAATTTTTCTATTTTTTCCTCTTGTGTTTCTATATATGGTGTTTCTGCGTATTGGTACGGTTGTTGAGCTTCTATTTTTATACCCCCATTTATTTTCCTATATCGTAAATCTCACGACATGTGAATATAAAGATTTTGAATCGTGATTTAAAATGCATATCTGTAGAACATTCACGAACAGATAGCTTGTTTCGTAATATACCTTATATACAACCTGCTCCACAACCAAATGAGGAGAAAGACACCAATGAAAAAGACTAACACTAATGAAACGTTTCATGAAAAACTTCGTAGGAAAAAACTTCCACCTAATCATAAAAGACAAAGACGGCACCTTCAAAGTCCACACCATAGAAATCATGCAGAAAACCGACGACACCTGCCCCGTCAAAGACATTACCGTAGGCGACTACTTCCTTCGCCTCTCGCAACCAACCCGCAGGGCAATGAAGCATCGATTGTCTGCAATTGGACTGATGAACTGCTAAGAAATCTCATGACAAATTATAAGGATGCAAAAGACGCGAACTACACACATATGACAATGTTCAAAGATCCGCAATCCTCCGACTCGAACAGATGGCTCCTAACTTGGGGAGACGACATCAAAGAACCCGGACAAACCTATACCCCGATAAGATACATCAGCTAAAAACACTACGAAGCAGATTCGTATTACTGTTGAGTGGTCTTCAAGGTTTGTTTTAGGTCCTGGGTCAACCTGATTGAAGTCTGGCTGATTGGTAGGCTGTTTTTTAGTGTCAATTCGAAGATAAATTTTCCATTGCCTAATGCCTCCTGGCTCCATGCGGGAAAGGTTTGAGTTGTCTAGGGTCATTGTGGCGACAGGATATTTTATTGCAAGGGCGTGATTAGATTGTTTAGTGTTTCGCTGGATGCTAACTGGATGGAGTTGTCTGCGCCGGTGATGTTGAAGACGTATTGGATGTCGTTGGATTGGGGTATGAAGTTGGTCTGGCTGCTGCTTCCAGTAGGTTACGTTGAAGCTTTTGGGTTTTGGCTGCAGTGTTATTATCAGCAGGGAAGAAGCCACCATTATTGCACAGAGAAGCACCGTAGCCATAAGCGTCAGTTTTTTCACACGCGATTTCTGCCGTTTTGTGCTTGTGGTTTTTCTTCGGGAAACTCATCAAGCAGTTGGACTGCTAAGCGACCTTTCTCTGTCAAGCCATACTTGCCGTCAACTTGTTTTTCTATCAAGCCATTGAGGATTTTCAGGTGATAATTGAGCCTTCCCGTGTTTGTAACCTTAGCCTGAACCATCAAATCGACATAAGACAAAGAACCCGCTTCAACAAGGCATCTGATGATGTCTCTACGGGTTGGGTCTTTGAGGATTTTGTGAAGATTTGAAAACTCGACGGTCATAGGTGACTACTCCGCCTCTTTTCGTGTATAAGGATTGTCATCACAGCCACAAATGCAGCTGAAAAGATGGCGAGGAGCAGAATTAAAGCGAAAAAGACGTTTGGAGGGTGGTTTGATGAAGCTGGATTCTTTGGAGGAGGAAGTGGGTTGGAGTTGGAAGAGCGTAATTCGATGGGCTTGCGATTCGCCGGGGCTCGGGGTTGACGTATGGGTGGGAGGCGGCGCAGTGTTGGTGTTGGTGCTGTCAGTGTGTTGTTTAGGGTTGTTTGGGGGTTGGGTGCGGTTAGGAAGGGGTTAAAGCTTAATGTTCCCAGATTGGGGTCGTTCTTTTTAGTCGTGGATTGATTGGCTTATTGTCTGCGCGTCTGGTTGTTCCTCACCAGTTGTAGGTTGCGTTGAGGTCGCTTGAAGTTGAACTGTAAATGCTTTGAGCGTTGCCAACTATATTATTGTAAACAATTGAAGAGGCTTCAGAAATGCTGATGCCAACCCGATTGTTGCTTATGGTGTTGTTTTTTATTTCTGCTGGGTAACCTATGCATATGCCGTTGGTGTTGTTGGTGAGGAGGTTTCCCTGGATGTCTGTGGCGATTGCAAGTGAGCCATCTTCGATTGGGTCGGTGCCGTTGACTTCGACTCCGTAGTAGCAACTGGAAATAGTGTTGCCCAAAATTGAAGCGGTGCCACTCCCGGCTGAAACAGCGATTCCTGCACCGAACCCAGCAATTGTATTGTTGAAAATAGTGGCTGCGATGGTTCCTGTGTATCCTTCAGTTCCGAAACCGACTCCGCAAGAAACCTGACTGACATAACCATTGAATAGGTTGTTTGATATTGTAACGGAGGCGTTGTTGCCTATGAAGATTACTGCGTTGTTTCTGTCGTACCGCTGTGCAATGACTCCCATGAAGTAATGGGTTTGTTGGGAGAGAACATTGCCCGAGACAACGGTGGGTCCACTGTAGACGCCTATGCCGCCAACAATGTTGTTGTTTGTGATTGTGGCTGAGCCGCCGAAAATGTCGATGTCCAGCAGGGAGCTTTCGCTTATTTTGGGTGACCCACCGTTAACCGCCAAGTTCTCGACAACGGCGTTCTCAATGATGCAGCCTGATTGGGTCTGTTGGTTCCAACGCTGCTGGATGGCGAGAAAACAACGAAGTTGCCGAACGAATAGAAGAAGTCGCTTCCGATTTGCTGTGTCCCCATGAAGAAAGAAGACGAAGCGGCTATTGGCGAGCCTCCGTTGAAGTTTATGGGCTGGCTGCTTGTTCCGCGAGCGCTCAGGGTTCCGTTAATTTGAAGGCTGTATGAATTGAGGTTGATGACGGTTCCAGGTTCAACAGTTAATGTTACCCCAGGATTCACTGTTACCGACCCAGTTAAATTGTAAGGGCCGTTTTCAGGAGTCCATGTGGTGTCTGAACTTATTATCCCACTAAACGCAGTGCCACTTTCAGCGGCTCCAAGGCGAACTGGGCAAGCTATCCATTAAACCGAGTAAAGAAAATATCTGCACGCAGTCAAGAGCCGTTTCACGTAAACATCCTTAGACAAGTTACTTCCTAAGGAGCCTCTTAAGACTATTTGACTAAGAATCTTATCAAATCTTATCATGCCGAGTTTACAGGCTTTTTTCGGTTGCTAAACTCTGGTAGCATCTGCATATGAAGATATTGCAGAGTTATTCGGCATGAAAAAATGGCTATTTAGTCCTTTTTTGTTTGTCTAAGGGCCCGATGGTAGGCAAACCATATTCGGATTCCATATACACTTTCCATATACACAGGAGAAAGACCAAACTCAATGATCTTTCAGGTTTGACCTTCAGGCTTAAACGAGTTTCAGATTAGCGATCTATGCTCAAAGACATGACAAGCTCTGAAGGAAAAGATTAGGTGTGGTGGGGTCGGCCGGATTTGAACCGACGACCTTTACCCAAGAACAGCCAAAAGCCGTTCTTTACGGGTTTCTTTAAGACCGCTCCGGAAATTCGTCATTCTCCTCGCGGAGTCAGCAAACCCTTTGTATGTTTGCTTTCTGGAGCCCGTCGTCTTAGCCTGGCTGGACTACGACCCCACCTTCCAGCACGAAGCAAATAAGTAAACCTGCGGCAATAAAAGTTTATTCGTCTAAACGCTGCATTTCAAGAATCCGTGCTTTCGGGAACAAACCGCCTTAGCCTTTGAAGAGACTGAAGCTTTTCTTTCTCGCCGATTTTGGCTTCCTCCACAGATTGCCGGAGGATTTGGTGGATTCGTCCATTGCTTTGCGGTTAACTGGGTATGGGACGCCGTCTTTGCCGCCGAATGCGAAGCTGAATTTTACTGGGTCTTCCCAACTCGGTTTTTCCCCGTAGACCAGTTCGGCTATGGGTTTTTTCCATCAAACTAGCAAAACGAGCAAGGAGTTGATGGGCGGCTCAGGCGTTCTGTGTAAGCTGCATGAGTTGCCTTTTTGTTAATCCTTCGCCTGGCTCAGCATCAAGTCGCTTGTCTACCTTGCCTTTTTTGAAAAGCAGCACCGTGGGGTAGTAGTCAATTGCGTATTTGTCGCATAAGTCTGGTTTATCGTCGATAACAACGCTCAAGCATTCGTCGGGGTGCTGTTTGGCGTATTCTTTGAATATTGGCAGAAACGCCTGTGAAAAATGGCACCATGAAGCGTAAAAAAGCACATACGCCTTCTCTTTAGCCCGAACTGTTCGCTCAAAACTGTCGTCTGCCATTCATTTCACCTCCCTATCTTCTTCTGGATAATGGCTGCTGTCACAAAACGGTTTGTTAGTGGATTTTCCGCATCGGCAAAGAGTCACGCGGTTCCGCACCTGGTAGAGTTTTCCATCGGCTGAGTAAACTGGGATTCCGCCGCGAACCCAAAACGGCCCACTTGTTCCAATGGCTGGGTCTTCTATGGCGCCGATTGATTTGTCTAAAGCTGGCCCAACCCTTTCCCTGGTTTTTTTGTCGTAAGCCACGAGCCTGCCAGATGGGCAGTCGGAGCAGTTTTCGATGACGTTTTTCTTTGCCTCAGGCAAGTCTGTGCGGTGGATTATGTCCTAGACGTCTCCGCCTCTGTGGCAAAAACGGGCTGAAGCACAAAGTAGCACCGCATCGTATAGCTTCACTTCTGGGCCGTCGACTTCCTGCGCCAATTTTTCGAAAGGCTCGTTCTCGCTTGCTTCGGTGCCGTAAAGTAGTCTCTTAGGTGGGCTGTCGCAAAGGTTTTTTGGCTGATTGCCGCATCGGCATAGGAGGTAGCTTGGGGTGGTGTTTATTTTGTCGCCTATGGCCCATTTAACTGGGGTGCCTTTTCCGTCACACTTATTATTATCGGGTACAGGGGGGTGGATCCTGAAACGAAGTAGGGTCCATTTTTGAGTATTTTGACGCTGCGTTTGTCTTCCACTTTTTGCTCAGTATTGCTTGACAATCAATTGCGCCTCACATTAAACTGAATTAGAATGAATTATTAAAGTTGCAACGGCGATTTAAAGGAATTTGCAGAACTGTCTTTGCGAAAGGGAAAGTATTTCTTATGGCAGCGTCGTGGTTTCAAAGCCTGTCTTATTTGACGTTTGATTAAGCCCGCAAAAACCTTGTAGGCTTGTTTGAGCGGAGCCCGATACCCCTTATCCTTGAATGAAATGTCTAAGCAGGTCGTCTACCCAGCGGAGGCTGTGTTCAGCGCATTTGAACATAAGTTCTTCATGAAGCTTGTTAACCTGGGTTTCACGGAACCAATCCTTGTTTTTTAATCTGCCCAGCGGAACAAAGAAAAGAGGCACAATTAGGCTTCTGCAATCCTTAACGTCGTCCAGCAACTCGAGCGTTTTTGCGACGTCATCTTCTGTTTCTTCAGGTAGACCAACTATAAGCGTCGCCGCCGGAATCAACATGTGGTCATGCATTATACCGAATCCTTGGCGGGCAACTTGAGGCCACTCCTCGGGTTTAAACGGGAAAGCCTTGGCTGGCATGATTCTTTTTGCAAGCTGGGCTGAACCTGTTTCGAGACCGATTTCGGCTCCCCACCAAGCTTGCTTCTGAAGTATGATTTCTGAGAGTTTGGCGACAAGCTGCGGTTTAGACGCTACGGCAGCTAGTGAACAGTGACTCCAGCTTATCGTCTTCACTTTGCTCATCACGGTTTCGTGGAGTTTGATGAGTTTTTCATCGTTCGGCACCGCGTTTTGCGAACCGTACAGCATTACGTCTTCAGAATGCAGGCAAATAACCCTCTGTTTGCCCTGCACGTTAACCGCTACCTCCCGAACTATCTTGTCAAGCGGGTACCACCGTAGCGGTCTTAGGGTAACGTTGCAGAATTCGCATCCTCTGCAGCATCCGCGTCCAAGCTCAACCAACCCGTTCACAGAGGGATTCACAATGTCAGGAATCTCCTCCAACTTGGGCACGTCTTTAGCTGGGACTTCAAAAAGAGGCGGTAACTGCTCGCCGTCTAAGGCGGATTTGAAGAGTTTC
>CAWGMZ010000024.1:0-225913 GCA_963823775.1 Candidatus Bathyarchaeota archaeon | reverse complement strand
GCACTTCGATTGGGTGACTGTCTCGCAAAAACATCATGTCCTACATTTCTCTGTTCCGAACTTGGACACAAATCGGAGTGAATTCATGCATACCTCTTTGCGTAACGGCGAGTCCTACTTTAGAGGGAGAGGTTGTTCACTCCATTGTCCAGTTTTCAAACGGGAGTCCGGTGGCAATGTTAGGACATGATGTTTTTGCGACAGTTTGGCCCAATGCAAAATGCCGATTGCGGCATCGGTCGGAGTAACGAAGCCGGCACCCCGTCGTCCGGCATCGCTCACAGCGAATTCAATAACTCATCCACCGCACTGAATCACTTTCTGCAAATCTGGCTGGTTCCGTCGCGCAAAGACCTTCCTCCGGATTATCCGCAAGGCTCGTTTGCCCACGCGCCCCGATGGGTGCCCTGACGTTGGTGAGTTCACCGGCCGGTGGCGGTGACTCCACCAGTATCAATCAAGACGTTAACCGCTTCATCGGCAAACTCGGCCCCAATGGAAAATTCAGTCACGTGATGAGGCAACAGCGTCACGCGCGGATCCAGTTGATTGAAGGCGACCTTGACTCTGCACAGGAAAGTACTCTCCGTCGGCGACGGCGCCTCAGTGGACAACGAAAGGGGAATCGGCCTCGTGTCGGCGAAAGGCGCGCATTTTCTTCGGTTCGCTCTGAACTAAACAAACAAACAAAGAAAGAAAGGAAAACACAACATGTCAAATTACAATAAACTCTACACGCCGGCAGACTCCGCCATCGTGTTCATTGACCATCAGCCGCAGATGCTTTTCGGCGTAGCCAATGCCGATCGCGCCACGCTGATCAACAACGTCACGCTCCTCGCCAAAGTCGCGAAGGAATTCAAAGTGCCCGCCGTGCTCACGGCGGTCGAAACCGAATCATTCAGCGGTTACGTCTGGCCACAATTGCTCGATGTCTTTCCCGGCCAACCGGTGGTTGAACGCAGTTCCATGAACTCGTGGGACGACCCCGGCTTCCGCAAAGCCATCGAAGCCACGGCAAGAAGAACATCATCATGACCGGCCTCTGGACGAGGTGTGCGTGACCTGGCCGACCCTCGAAATGCTCAGCGCGGGCTACAACATCTACGTAGTCGAGGACTGCTGCGGAGCGACTTCGCCTGCGGCGCAGGAAGCGGCGCTTTCCCGCATGGTGCAGGCCGGCGCGGTCAGGCTAACCACCATTGCGGCGCTGCTCGAATGGCAGCGGGATTGGAAGAATCAGGAACACTACAACGCGCTCATGGGACCTTCTCAAGCGGCAGGCCGGCGCCTACGGCATTGGCGTCGAATATGCCTATACCATGGTTCACCATGCCCCGCAGACGGCACAGAAGCCACAAATCGTCCCCAAGCACCCCACCGAGCTCCGCAAGGCAGCCTGACGGATTATGAAGCTAACCTTTCCGCGTTCAGCCTGCTTCTAGCGGGGTTGGTGGCCAGTGCGAGTGCGGCTGACTCGTCAGCAGCCCCATGCCGGTCAAGGCGGCCTGCCGGGCGCTCGGACTCGCCGTCGGCCAGTGCCGACTGCCCAACGCGCCGGCACCCCAGTCCCTCGACGACCAGGCGCGGTCCGTGGTGGCCGGGGCCGCCGCCCTCATCCAGACCCGGCAGTCGGTTGCCTGAGGCCCGGCGGTCCCGCCAGGGGGCTCAGGACGGATCCGGGTCGGGATCGGGTCGGGATCCGGGTCGGGCGGATCGGGACGGCGCCGGAAGGCGAAGTCGGCCGGCCGCCGAGCCGGACGCCGCAACGAGCGCTGCCACGTCCGGCCAAGGCGACCAAGGCCACCGCGCGACGAAGGCGGCCAAGTCGGCCGTCAAGACGACGAGGCGGAAGGCCGGTGGCGTCGCCGGTCCGGGTCGTCTTCCTCGGCGGGCTGGGCGAGATCGGCCGCAACTGTGCCTGCATCGAGGTCGACGGCCGCATCCTGGTGCTGGACGTGGGGATCATGTTCCCGGATCCGGACATGCCCGGCGTCGACCTGGTCCTGCCGGACTTCACCTACCTCCGGGAGAACGCCGATCGGGTCGACGGCGTCATCCTGACCCACGGCCACGAGGACCACACCGGCGGACTGGCCTACCTCCTGCGTGACTTCCCGCTCGACGTCTACGGCTCGGAGCTGACGCTCTCGCTCGCCCGCAGCCGTGTCGACGAGGCCGGCATGGCCAGCCGGGCCAACTTCATCCCGGTCCGCGACCACGAGCGCCGGCGGATCGGTCCGTGCGACGTCGAGTTCATCCCCGTGACCCACTCGGTGCCTCACGCCTTCGCCACGGCGTTCCACACCCCGCAGGGCATCATCCTGCACTCGGGCGACTTCAAGATCGACCTCCACCCGGTCGACGGGCGCCGCACCGACCTCGCCCGCATGGGCGCCCTGGCCTCCGACCCGGGCATCCGGCTGCTGCTGGTCGACTCCACCAACGCCGAGGAACCCGGGTTCACCGCCTCCGAGTCGACCGTCGGCGCCACCCTGGAGAAGGTGTTCCTGGCCCGTCCCGACCGACGGTTCATCGTGACCAGCTTCGCCAGCCACATCCACCGGATCCAGCAGGTGGCCGACGCCGCGATCGCCGGCGGACGGGTCATCGCCACCCTCGGGCGGTCGATGCAGAAGAACGTGGCCCTGGCCCGCAAGCTCGACCTCCTGCACATCCCCGACAGCGCGCTCGTCGACATCGAGAAGGTCGACGACTACCCACCGGGCCGGGTGTGCGTCATCAGCACCGGTTCCCAGGGGGAGCCGATGTCGGCGCTGTCCCGCCTGGCCACCGGGGAGAACCGCTTCTTCAAGCTCCACCACGACGACGTCGTGGTCATCAGCGCCCACCCGATCCCGGGCAACGAGTGGTCGGTCGGCCGGGTCATCGACAGCCTGCACCGACTGGGCGTCGAAGTCATCCACTCCGGCGTCGAGAACGTCCACGTGAGCGGGCACGCCAAGCAGGGCGAGCTGGCCATGCTCATGTCGGTCACCCAGCCCGAGTTCCTCATCCCCGTCCACGGCGAGTACCGGCACATGGCCAACCAGATGCGGCTGGCCGACAGCATGGGGATCGAGGGCGACCGGGTCCTGCTCTGCGAGGACGGCGACGCCGTCCGGGTCGACGACCAGGGCATGCGCCGGGACGGCAGCGTCCCGGGCGGCTACCTCTTCGTCGACGGCAGCTCCGTCGGGGACATCGGACACGGCGTCCTGCGGGACCGCATGGTGCTCGCCGAGGAGGGCGTCGTCATGGCCGTGGCCACCGTCGACCTGAAGCAGGGCGAGGTGGTGGGCGTGCCCCAGATCGTCACCCGTGGCTGGGCCTACGACCAGGACACCGACGCGCTCCTCGACGAGGCGCGGGCCCAGGTGACCAAGGCACTCGCCCAGGCGCTCTCCTCGGGCAGCTCCGACCATGAGAGCCTCAACCGGGTGGCCCGCAAGGCGCTGGGCAAGCTCGTCGGGGAGCGCACCCGTCAGCGTCCGATGATCGTCCCGGTCATCGTCACCGTCTGAACGGCCCGCCCCGGGGGCCGTTCCGCGGCCGGGCGTGGCGCCGTGGCGCCGTGGGGCGGCCGGATCGGTGGTGTCCCACTCACCGTGGGTGGCCGGGAGTAGCCTTGACCCCACTGTGACGACCGCCACCAAGCGTCCGGCAGGTCGATCCGGGGCATCGCGGCCCAAGGGCAAGGCGACACCCCCGTCTCGATCGCGCCGCGGCCTCGCCAGCGAAGAAGACCACGTCGGGAAAGGGCGGCAACCCGGGCCGTTCCGGCGGGCGCGACAGCCCCCACGGCCGGGATTCCGGCGGCCTGCTCGCGTCGATGGGCGCGGTGGCCGCCGGCCATGCGACCGACCTCTGGGGCGTGGCCCTGGTCACCGTCGGCGTGCTGTGCGGTGTCGCGTTCTACGCCGGCTCGCTCGGCCCGGCCGGGCAGGGCGCCCGGATCGCCGCTCGGCGACCTGCTCGGGTGGGGGCGCTTCCTCGTGCCCGCTGGTGCTGGTGGCCGTCGGGATCCGCATGCTCATGGGCCGGGGCGACGACGCCGACGGTGCACGTGGCGACGACGGTCGTGCCCGGCGCGAGCCGGCCCGGGCCGTGATCGGCGGCACGCTCGTCCTCCTAGCCGTGACCGGTCTGGCCGCACTGGCCGGCGGGTCGCCCGCCCTCCGTGCCTCGACCCACGAGCTCGTCGTCGGCCGGGGGCTGGATCGGGGCCGCCATCACCGACCCGCTCGGGCACGCGCTCGGCGGATTCGGTGCGGCCGTGGTGCTCCTGGTCGTCGCCGGCGTCGGCGTCCTGGTCTTCACCGGGGTGTCCGTCCGCACCGCGGCCACGGGATGCGCCCGCGCCGTCCGGTGGCTGGTCGGCGCCGCCCGGGGGGACCGGGCCGCAGACTCGGTGGACGAGCCGGTCGACGAGCCCACCGACCCGTTCGGTCGAGCGCTCGCCCAGGGCCGTCAGCCGTCCATGGCGGCAGTGGCGCCCGCCGGACGCCGGGCCGGTCGCCCCGCCGGTCGAGCGAGTCCGACCGGCCATCCACCCGGACGACGGTCCGGACCGACGGGGTCCACGAGCCGGCCGTGCTCCCGGAGGCGGCGACCCGGCCCGGCAAGGGCGAGCAGCTCGAGATGCGGATGGGCCCCCCGACGGGGGACTGGACGCTCCCGCCGGCCAAGCTGCTGAAGCGGGCCAAGGCCCAGGTCATCGACGAGACGGAGGTCGACGCCGCCGGAGCCGCCCTGGTCAGCGCGCTGGCGGCCCACGGTGTGGACACCCGCCTGGTGGGCCGCACCGTAGGCCCCTCGGTGACCCGCTACGAGCTCGAGCTCGGCGCCGGGGTGAAGGTCGCCCGGGTGACGTCGCTCTCCAAGGACATCGCCTACGCCATGGCCTCGCCCGACGTGCGCATCCTGGCGCCCGATCCCGGGCAAGTCGGCCATCGGCGTCGAGGTCCCGAACCGCCGCCGGGTGCTGGTGGCGCTCGGCGACATCCTGGCCTCTCCCGAGGCCGCCAAGGCCACCCACCCCCTCGAGGTGGCACTGGGGCGGGACATCGCCGGTCGGGCCGTGGTCGCCAACCTCGCCGAGATGCCGCACGTCCTGGTGTCGGGATCGACCGGCTCGGGCAAGTCGTCGTGCATCAACTCGGTGCTCACCTCGATCCTCACCCGGGCCACCCCGGACCAGGTCCGGTTCATCCTGATCGACCCGAAGCGGGTGGAGCTCGGGCAGTACAACGACCTGCCCCACCTCCTGACCCAGGTGGTGGTCGACCCGAAGAAGGCGGCCAACGCCCTGGCCTGGGCCGTGACCGAGATGGAGCGCCGCTACGACCTGCTCGCCGAGGTGGGCCAGCGCGACATCACCGGGTACAACGCCGCCTTCGACTCCGGCGACCTGTCCGAGTACGAGGAGGCCTACCGCCTCCGGATGCAGGGCACCGACGACGAGGTGGACGAGGACGACGACGCCCAGCTCCGGTTCCCGCGGCTGCCGTTCATCCTCATCGTGGTCGACGAGCTCAACGACCTGATGATGGTCGCCGCCCGAGACGTCGAGGAGTCCGTCTGCCGCATCGCCCAGATGGCCCGGGCCGTGGGCATCCACCTGGTGCTGGCCACCCAGCGCCCCTCCGTCGACGTGATCACCGGGCGTCATCAAGGCCAACGTGCCGTCACGGATGGCCTTCTCGGTGTCCTCGCTGGCCGACAGCCGGGTCATCCTGGACCAGCCCGGCGCCGAGCGCCTGATCGGCAAGGGCGACATGCTCCTGCTCACCGCGTCGTCCTCCAACCCGCAGCGGATCCAGGGCCCCTGGGTGAGCGAGGAGGAGGTGCGCGCCGTCGTCGCCCACTGGACCCGGCAGCGGCCGATGGAGATCGTGGCCGGGATCGAGGAGGTCGTCGGCGCCGAGGGGCCCCGTGCCGGCTCGGGTGGCGGCGACGACGATGACGACGAGCTCCTCGGGCAGGCGATGGAGCTCGTGGTGCGGTCACAGCTCGGGCTCCACCTCCATGCTCCAGCGCAAGCTGCGGGTCGGCTTCGCCCGTGCCGGACGACTCATGGACCTCATGGAGCGGCGGGGCGTGGTCGGTCCGTCGGAGGGCTCCAAGGCGCGTGCCGTGCTGATGACCCCTGAAGAGCTCGACGCCCGCTGAGTCGCGCGGCAATCGTGCCACCTGACCGATGACCGCGACCGACGACAGCACCGGTCGCGCCCGACCTCGGGGTGGTGCTGGCTGAGCCGACGGGTACCGGTCCGACGCGGGCGCAGAGCGCGCCGGCACTCGCACCGGCACTCGACGACCCGCCGTCGGCGCTGGCCCTGGATCGTCGGCGGGCGTCGTCGTGCTGGTGGTCGCCGGGGTGACGGTGGTGGCGGTCCAGCGCATCAACTCGCCTCTCGCCGCGGCCGTTCCCCACGACCCGGTGACCGCCGCCGCCGTCGTGCCCGGCGCAAGCCCGGCGCTGCCGTGGCCGTCCAAGGGGCAGGGTGCGGTCGTGGTGCCCTCACTCGGGTACGCCGCGCAGTCGGGTCCCGAGTCGCCCGTCCCCATCGCCTCACTGACCAAGATGACCACCGCCGTGGTCATCCTCCGTGACCATCCGCTGCCCGCCGGGTCGGACGGTCCGTCGGTCCCGGTGACCGCGGCCGACGCCGCCGAGTACCAGGCCGAGCTCAAGGCCGACGAGTCCAGCGTGACCATCCAGGCGGGGGAGACCATCTCCGAGCGGCAGATGCTCGAGGGGCTCCTCCTGGCCTCGGCGAACGACATCGCGTTCAGCCTGGCCATGTGGGACGCCGGCTCCATCCCGGCATTCGTGGCCAAGATGAACGCCCTGGCGACGTCGTTGGGCGCGACCAACACCCACTACGTGGACGCCAGCGGCTACGACCCGGCCAGTGTGTCGGCGGCCGCCGACGTGCTCAAGGTGGCGTCCGTGGGCATGGCCATCCCGACGTTCGCCGAGATCGTCGCCCTCCCGCAGGCGTCACTCCCGTTGGTCGGGACGGTGCACAACGTGGTGACCGAGGTCGGCACCAACGGGGTGATCGGAGTGAAGTCGGGGTACACGTCCAAGGCCGGCGCCTGCCTGGTGCTGGCCGCGCACCGGGTGATCGGTGGTCGGACGCTGGTGGTCATCGAGGCCGTACTCGGCCAGCCGACCCCGCCGCCCACGATCCCGAAGCCGACGACCACCACGACCACCCGTCCACCTGCCACCACCACGACGACGGCCCCAGCGGCGGGGGCGCCCCCGGCCGCCCCGACGACGACCACCACCACCCAGCCCCCGCCGCCGACGACCACCACGACCTCCATCCCCATCGACGATCTGCCCATCGCGGACCCGTTCAAGTACGCCCGCCCGGTGGCGGAAGGACTCCTGGCGGCCACGCAGGCCGGGATCTCCCAGGTGACGGTGGCGACCTCGGGTTCGCCGGCGGGGACCGTGACGGCCACCTGGGGCGGGGAGTCCCACGCGGCCACCTACGTGACGGCCGACGACGCCTGGCTCCCGGGCTGGCCGGGCCAGACCGTGCGCTCGAAGACCACGTTCCGAGCCGTGGCCCCCGGCAGCGTGGCCGGGGCCCGCGTCGGCGCCACGATCTACGCCATCGGCGCACAGTTCCAGGTGGTCCCCTTGAAGCTCAGCCAGACCGTGCCCGAGCCGTCGGTCTGGTGGCGGCTCCGACACGGTGGGGTGACGGTCACCACGCGACCTGCCTCGTGAGCGGACACCGACCCCGCTGACGGGGGTCGCGGTCCGTGCTCTCCTGCATGCCGATGGCGCGGTCCCGGTGCCCGTAGGTCGCTGCGGGTACGTTGTGGACGTGCGAGCTCGTGTACCTGCGTCATCGGCGAACCTCGGTCCGGGCTTCGACACGCTCGCCCTTGCCCTCGACCGCTACGTCCTGGTCGATGTGGAACCCGCTTCCAAGCTGATCGTCCGCTCGGTGGGGGAAGGTGCCGGACTGGCGGACGACTCGTCGCACCTGGCCGCCCGTGTGGCGATCGACGTTGCCGGGACCGACCACCTCGCCATCACGGTCCGATCGGACATCCCGATCGCCCGGGGCCTCGGCTCCTCCGCCGCTCTGGCCGTCGCCGCGGCGGCCGCAGCGGGAGCCGCCGATCCGCTGTCCGTGGCGACCGCCATGGACGGGCATCCCGACAACGCCGCCGCGTCGATGGTCGGGGGACTGGTGGCGGCCGCCGTGGTGAAGGGCGGCGTCCACGTGGTGCGGCTGCCCCTCGACGTCAGCCTGGCGTTCGTGGTGATCGTCCCGGACGTCCAGCTCTCGACCTCCAAGGCCCGCCAGGCGCTCCCGGCCGACGTCAGTCGGGAGAGCGCCTCGTTCAACCTGTCGCGGATGGCCCTCCTCATGGCCGGGATGGCCGACTGCCGCCTGCTCATCCCCGAGGCCACCGAGGACCGGCTGCACCAGGACTACCGCAGCCCGCTGTTCCCCGCGGCTCCGAAGCTCCTCGCCGCCCTCCTCGCCGGTGGCGCCCTTGCCTCGTGCTGGTCCGGTGCCGGCCCCTCGCTGCTCGGGATCTGCCGGGGCGTCGATGCCGCGAAGGTCCAGACCGTGGGGGAGCAGGCACTCGTCGACGCCGGACTTCCCGGCCAGGTGCTCCTGCTCCATGCCGACATGGACGGCCTCATGGTCGACCGCGACGGCAGCGCCGGACTCTACGACCGGGAACTCTGACCGGCGGGCTCGTCCGGGGCCCCGCTGTCGTGGACCCGGGACCGGCGGGCGGTGCCGCCGGTGGGCCGGGGTCCATAGGTGGTGGTCGTTGCCGGTAGCCTCGGCGCCGTATGCCGACGCAACCCAGCAAGGATCTCCAGGCCGTCCCGAACCCGCACCCGGGCCGCAGCTACACCGTCACGTGCGAGACGCCGGAGTTCACCTGCCTCTGCCCCCTGACCGGTCAGCCCGACTTCGCCACCGTGCGCATCTCGTACGTGCCCGACGGGTCGCTGGTCGAGCTCAAGTCCCTCAAGCTCTACCTCTGGAGCTTCCGCAACGAGGGTGGCTTCCACGAGGACATGACCAACCGGATCCTGGACGACCTCGTGGCGGCCATCGCCCCCCGATCCATGACGGTCGTCACCGACTGGCTCGTCCGTGGCGGGATCCACACGGTGGTCGAGGCTTCGCACCCTCAGGCGTGATCCGCCGCGGCAACAGCCCGTTCAGACCGTTCCCAAGTTGTTGCCGATGAGGAGCACCCCCAAGAGGAGGTAGATGACGGCCAGCATGGCGGCATTGTTCCGGTTCAGCCACGCACGCCAGCCCTCGAGGACCGCGGTGGAGCGGTCACCGAGGGCGAGCACGGTGACGATGGGCGCCGCGACGCCCAGGCACGCCAGGACCACGTAGACGGCGATCACCACCGCCTGCTGCGCACCGGGGATTCCGGAGGTGGAGATCACCACCGCCGCAGCCAGGGCGACCGCGATGTTCTTCGGGTTGCCCGCTCCGATCCCGAACCCGACGGCCAACGATCGCCCGGCTCCGAAGCCGGCGATCCCGTCCATCCACTTGGGAAGCGATGGTTCGTCATCGGGTCCCGGCCGATGGCGGAATTTCTGGACCGCCACGACGATGAGGGCAGCACCGAGGACGAGCAGGAGGATGGCCGCACCTCGTGACCGATCCGAGCCCGGGTCGAGCGAGATGGCGCCGGCCAGCAAGGTCAGGCCGGTGAGGACGGCCGCCACGCCGACGAGGAAGCCGACGAGGTAGCTGGTGGCATTGAGCAGCGGCCGCTTCGAGAACAGGAGCAGGATGGCGGCCACGATGTTGATCGGCGACACCATCACGATGACGGCGAAGGCAAGGATCTCTCCGATCGCCTGACGCACTGCTGCTCCTCCTGGTCGACTCCGGGTCAACGTAGCCGAGCGTGGCGGTGCGCCGGCCGGAACGTCCCGCCCCTCCGGAATCCATTGCGCCGCACTCCCCGGCAGGAACGCCCATTGCACGAGCCCCGTCGTTCACCGGCGGTCCGTCACCTCCGGGCCATGACCACAGGCAGCCGGTCGAACAGGGGACGGGTCGGTAGTGGGCCCGGTTCTGCGCCAAGTCGGACGGATCGAACGTTCACCGGTCGGGCGTTGCTGAGCTTTCGGCGCCAGGCGGGCCGAAGGGCCAGCCTCGACGTGATGCAACAACGAAACTCGTCACCAGTGATCTGTCCGCGATCGGATCGAGGTGGATTGGTCGCGTGTTCGGAGCCTGCTCGGCTCTTCGTCAAACCCGGACCACATGGTCGAAGTTCCACGGCGCCGACAACTGGTGGAAGGTCCCCGGCAAGTACGCTAGGGAAGGACCTGCGGTCCACGCGTCGCCACGCCGTACTTCCGACGGAGCACGCACCTGGCTCGCCCCGGGCGACCCTGGCTCCCTCCGACGCACATGCTCCGCACGCACGGATCGGCTGCATGCCGCGGGTCGTGGGCAGCTCGCCGGACCCCATACCGGATCACGCGGAAACCGATCAGGAGTGACTGCTGTTGGTCGGGGTGGTCGTGGACGACGTGGGAGCCGGGGCTGTGGTCGGGGTGGTCGTGGACGACGTGGCAGCCGGGGCTGTGGTCGGCGTGGTCGTGGACGACGTGGCAGCCGGGGCTGTGGTCGGGGTGGTCGTGGACGACGTGGGAGCCGGGGTGGTCGTCGACGACTTGGGAGCCGGGGCTGTGGTCGGGGCGGCGGGTGCCGGGATCGGCGGCATGGTCACGTGGCACCCGGCCTCGGCCGACTTCGCCGTCCGCGTCTTGGCTGCCCATCCGATGCAACCTCAACAGATACAACTCATATCGTGCATGCTTGGCGAAGACACGCTCCCTGTACTTCACGAGATACGCCTCGAACTTCCTCTGCTTGGCGATGCGCTGCTGCAGGTAGCTCGCACGGGACGTGTCATTGGCCTGTGTGGCCTTGGTGACTGCCGTGTTCTCGCTAGCGAACTTGGCAGTGAATCGAGATTCGATGCGATGCACCCGGTCCGCCCGCTTCTGGGCGTTGGCACAGCTGAAATAGCGTTCTGCCCGCACGGTGGTCTTTGATCCGGTGGCCGACGTTGCTGCGCCAGCCGTGCCCACCAGCGACATCACCAAGCAGCCAACGGCTACCGTCGAGATTCCCACCTTCTTCGTCAAGGAACGTACTGTCGACATTGGACTCTCACTCCTCCAGCTGGCGATGGGCACCGTGAGCGCCTGACCACTCGACCCATTATCGTCCACTTCCTTCCGGGAACCTAGCGGGGAATTGTCGGAGATCTACGTCGGCCTCGGTTCACCTCCTTCCACGTGGTGTGCGCCTCGGGCCCCGGTGAGCTCACGATGCGCTGACGTTCCTCCGGACGCGTTGGCCACCGCATCAATCTTCACGATCCGTCCAATAAACACGGAGCAGGAGATGCGGCGGAAGTTGCCGGTAGGGGAAGCCCTGACGGGCCGGGCTGTCCCTCTCGCAATGGGTCTCGAACCGCCCCTGGCCCCACCCACTCGCCACCTTCCGCCTGTCGTCTTCTGGCGCTCGTCTCAGAGCCGATCTCAACCGATGAGAGTGACCGCAGGCTCGTTGCCGGAGGTTGTGAGCTGGGGCCGTATCCTGGTCCGATGGCCAACGATGCGGGACCTGACGGGAGCGGGCGCGCCCCTTCCGGCGCGTCGGACGGCGACGCGGCCGCCGCCGCGCACCTTCCACATCCGCACCTTCGGCTGCCAGATGAACGAACACGACTCCGAGCGGCTCGCCGGCGCCCTGGTGGCGGACGGCCTGGTGGCGACCGCGGACATGGAGTCCGCCGACGTCGTGGTGTTCAACACGTGCTGCATCCGGGAGAACGCGGACAACAAGTTCTACGGACACCTCGGCAACCTCAAGGCGCTACGGGAGAGCCGGCCCGACATGCAGATCGCCGTCGGCGGCTGCCTGGGCCAGATCGACCGGGAGAAGATCCGGAAGCGGGCCGGTCACGTCGACGTCGTCTTCGGGACCCACAACCTGACCGAGGCCCCGGCGCTGCTTCGGCGGGCGTCGAGCGAAGGACCGCTGGTGGAGATCCTTGACGATCCCGCGCCCGTTGGTGAGCCGACGGCGGCAGACCAGCAGACCGCCGCGCTCGCCGCCGTGCGGGACCTGCCCTACGCCGCCTGGGTGACGATCCAGATGGGCTGTGACAACTCCTGTGCCTACTGCATCGTGCCCGCGGTGCGCGGTCCTGCAGGTCTCGCGCCCGATGGAGGACCTGGTGGCCGAAGTCGCCGAGCTGTCCGGCGGGGCGTCACCGAGGTCACCCTGTTCGGCCAGAACGTCAATTCCTACGGTCGGGACATCACGCGCCGCCGCCCCCTCTTCGGCGACCTCCTGCGTGCGGTGGGCGCAGTGGACGGGATCCGACGCATCCGGTTCACCAGCCCGCACCCGAAGGACCTCCGGCCCGAGGTGATCGCGGCGATGGCGGAGACCCCAGAGGTCTGCAACCACCTCCACCTGCCACTGCAGTCGGGAAGCGACGCCACCCTGGCCGCCATGCGTCGGGGCTACACGGCCGACCGCTACCTGGAACGCCTGGCCGCCGCCCGCCCTGCCGTGGACGACCTGGCGGTGACCACGGACCTGATCGTCGGGTTCCCCGGGGAGAGCGAGTCCGACTTCGAACGCACGCTCGCGGTGGCCGCGGAAGCGGAGTTCGACAGCGCGTACACCTTCGTGTTCTCGCCCCGACCAGGCACCCGGGCGGCGGCCATGGAGGACCGGTTCCTCACCGCCGAGGTGACCGCCGAGCGCATGGAGCGTCTGCGCGCCCGTTGTGGAGCGCTCGGCGCTGCGCAAACACGGGGCGAGGGTCGGCCGAGTCGAGGAAGTGGTGATCGAGGGGCCCTCGAAGCGCGACCCGTCGGTGACGACCGGCCGCACCGGCCAGAACAAGCTCGTCCACTTCGCCACCCCCGTCAGATTCCTGAAAGGATCCTGCAGAGTCTGCGCACAGGCGAAGGCAAACTTGTGATGGTTAAACCCGTTATCCCAACGGCGTCGGAGGGGAAAAATTGACTTCGGCTGGCAAGCGAACGGAAACTGCGTTAACTAACGCGGTCGCGAGAACTGCTGTAGACGGGGAAGATTCAGCGTACGCAGGTTTAGGCGCGAGTCTGGCTGAAATATGCAAGCTCAAAGGCGTATTAGGCTACATTATGAGGAGCAACACTTCAGCAGTGCTGGATCTGTCTGAAAGCGACAAAATTACTCAATATGCTTTTCTGTCTTACCAACTGTACGAGTCCTGCTTAGATATTGCAAGGCAGTTGAGTGTTTCCGAAATTGAAAGCGCCCTGGTCGAAGGCAAAACCGAAAAGTGCTTTTCATGAAGGTCGGCCGCAACAAAATCAGCGTGTTCATGGAAAAAACCGTGAATCACCAATCAATAATCAAGCGAGTGCTGCTCTAAACAAGTTGCATGGCTTTAACTTGCCAAGTTTTCAAGTTACCCATTCCACCCTATTGCCTCACTCGAAGCAGTGAACATATAAAAACACATTCAACATTTACTATTCTGAAAGCTGCATCTGCGTTCCATGTCTGTAGCGTAGACAACAGATTTTGGCAACCCTTGACTTTTCGGTAAACGCCTTCTCAAATGTAGCTCTGGTTGCCTAAATTGCACAAAAGGAGAAAAAAATTTTGTGGAGTACACAAACCGTTTCAAGTTTGTTTCTGATTTTTATGGGCTCAATGGATTGCTTAACCACGGTTATAGGAACCCTATACTACGGCACACGGGAGCTCAACCCCGTCTTAGCAGGATTAGTCAGCTCAAATCTTCCAGCTTTTGTAATCTTAAAATTAACAGTAACCGTTTCCGTGGGCTTGATTTTTATTTTAGCACAAAAAACACTCATGAAATCTCCAAACAAAAACTCCTGCTCGTTCAAAATTGCGCTTCAAATGACTGAAAATCGCCTATTTCAGCATAATATTTTCCTTGCCATAGTTGTCGCAAACAACCTCTTGGTCCTATTCAACATTGTAATGGTAAATTTTTTTTCGGCTTGAACAGTTTGGTTGGAAAGCGCTTTAAGGAAAGTTCACGTAGCAGTAAACTGTGACCGCCTTGCCAAGAGAATTCATCTTGTTCTCACGTTTGGGAAAAACCAACCCGGCATTCAGCAACCTGCATGACGCAGGAAGATTAGACATCGTCTACGAATGCATAGTCACCAGCCTTTTCCTTTCCATGGCATACGCAGAGACGTAACCTTCCACGCCGTATTGAACGGCCCGCCAAATCCGCCCCTGCACATAAAAATCGACGGCGGCACAGCTCTATGATGTGCGAACGGACGTGGATACATGGCAGCAAATTCTAAGAAAAGTCATCGCGGGCAAATCCCACCCCGGCATCAGCGTTGACAAGACAGGTTTTGAAGCATTGCTTAAAAAAGAAGCCCAAAGCCGCAAAGTGTACGTTTTGGAGGAAGGCGGAAAAAACATAGCTGAAATAGAGCTTGCCGACAACGCCGTTTTTGTGCTTGGTGACCATGTTGGTTTGCCTAAAAAAGCAGAGATGTTTGCTCTTAGGTTTGGCGAAAAAATCAGTTTAGGCAAACAACCCTACTTGGCGGCTTCATGCATAACCATAATCAATTATCTGCTGGACTGCAAAGCTAAATCTTACTTTTGAAATGCTCCCAGCCGCGGGCTTCAATGACACGTTTTTTGCCGTCAACGTCCAGAAGCATCTGCGTATCCTTTGTGGCTTTTCCAATGGGCAAAAGGCATCCGCCGACCGCTTCAACCGCGGCTTCAGCATCAACCCAACCTTTAGGCTTAATTGTTACCACAAGCTCGTATTCTTCTCCGCCGTAAAGCGCCAGCTCCAAAGAGTCAAGATGGTTAAACTCGGCAAACCGCCTAACTTCGTCAGCAACGGGAACACTGTTAACGAGGAAGCCAACGTTGCTCATTTTTCCGATTTCATGCAGGCTCCAAGCTAAACCGTCGCTGGAATCAATTGAAGCTGACACTGCGCCTGAACGGCTAAGTGCTAAGCCTTCCTTTAGCCTCGCTTTAGGCATGCAAACTGCACCCGACAACACGTTACGCAGATCGGCTGAAGCTGAATAGTTATCCAAAAGCAAACGTAAGCCAGCGGCGGATTTGCCGAAGAAACCTGTAACCGCCAAGATGTCGCCTGGCTTAGCTCCATTGCGCAGCATCAGGCTGTTTTTTCGGCTGTGCCGTAGAGGGAAACTGAAATGATAAGGTCTGAGGCTTCACCTGTGTCGCCGCCGATAATGTAAGCGCCGTATTCTCGTGCTCCAGCGTTGAGTCCACGGGCGATTTCTTCGATGTCTTTTCGCATGAAGACCTCTGGGTAACCCAAGCGACACAAGAGCTGCTGTGGGCTGGACGCCTTTAGAGGCGAAATCGCTGATGTTCATAACTAACTGCTTTGCGTGCGGCTTGCCACAGGCTCATGTTTGGGGGCACGTCAGTTTTTCCCACAAGCATGTCAGTTTTCAGGACGGCAACCTGTTTTTGGTCAATGTTAACGGCGGATACGTCGTCTCCGAAGGGCACGGGCGAATTTGGCATGGCTTCAAGGTGGTTGGCGATGATTTCAATTATTTTTCGTTCGCCGATGCCTGTGCCTTCGCGGGCGGGGCTTTTTCCTGATTTTTCGTTACTCATATAATCGCCTCTGAATCAAAACTACAAAACAAGATAAGTTGGTTAATCCTTTTAAGATTGACGCTTAAGCCAGGCTTGGGTTGGGTTTTGGTCAAGGAAATCCGTGGCTTGCAGGTCAGTTTTTATTTTTTCGTACCCAGCCCCCCGACGGTTTTCTATAGGCGCCAAATAGCCACATCTAGATGAGCCAAATAGACGCAAAAAGCCAACACGGCACCCATTTGTGTTTACGTGGAACGTCTACCCCTCGAATTGTTGCTTTTAAATGCAAATCGAGTTTTTTTCGCGAAAACACCGACAAAAAAGGAAAAATATCGCTTATTTTTTGGGTCAGCGTTATTTGACGTTTTCTCACAGCGTAGAGCTCGAAGCCGTCGCCTCACATCATCCCGCCCTCAATGTGGGCTTGCGGAAATTTATTCATTTTGTTGCCCGAAACCAAGGAGCGGCAATTGGCTTTTTTGTTTGCTTTGATATTTCGTTCGGTGGGATGTTAGAGTTGGCTTTAATAATTTCTTTTCTTATTGCGAGGTATTCACGAGGTCGTTTAAACGTTCGCGATTGGTCATTTTGCGTTGGGATACTTATCTGGGAAGGGTTCTTCAAAGCTTGCCAAAGTCAAAGTGAATTTGCCGCTTCTGCTCGCAGCCTCAGTTCTGCCCGACCTCGACCTTGTGTTCAGATTCATAGCGCACAGGGGAATAACACATTCACTAATCGTGATAACCGCGTTGATGATTCCGTTTTTTGTGGTTTACCGAAAACAAGCGATACCGTACTATGCGGCGTTGCTTTCGCATGTTCTCATAGGCGATTTTTTCACTGGAGGAATCCAACTTTTTTGGCCTCTGTCCCAAAGCAAATTCGGCGCTCTAAACATGGGGATGGGTGGCGTCGTTGACATGTCGGTGGAGCTTGCTTTGTTCTTGGTAACTTTGCCGCTCATGTATAAAATGGGTGATTTGCAGGCTCTTCTAAAACCGCACAATAAAAACTGGGCGCTAATAATTCCTTTTGGCGCAGTTCTAGGACCTATGCTTATTGGTAGCCCCCCGATGGTAACGCCGCTGAGTCTGCTTTTTGCTCCAAGCTTGGTCTATCTCGGGCTGTTTGCTTACTCCATGATTGTTGAGTTGAGAAGTGGTTTTAACAAAACTGAGCACAAGAAAGATTCGGCAGGCACGCCGCTAACAAGTTTTTCTGAAGTTTCTTTGCGAAGAAAGCAGGGTGGATAAACGCGTAAACTCGCAAACACGTTTTCGCTACGAGGTTAATTGGTTTACGAGTTCTTGTGCGCGTGTGGTGAGGTTTTCGGTTTGCCCGATTTTCACGACGACGGCGCTGGAGAGTTTGCCGCTGCTTCCGAGGGCTGACACAGAGTTTTTGAGCATTGTCACGTCGCCTGGGGTTGTTGCGCCTGACCCGCTTCCGAAAACGCCGACTTTGGCGCCTTGGTCGGGTTTGAGGTTGTTTAGGCAGTCTTTGACGCTGGCGGTTAGTGAGCCTGCGTAGGTTGGTCCGCCCACCACTATTACTGAGTAGCCTGAAGTGTGTGAGGCAGCTGAGTTTTTTATGCCTGCCAAAGTGACGGTGTAGCCTTTTGCCTGCAAATCACTTGCGATTTTGTCAGCGACACCTTTTGCAGCCCCAGACAACCCAGGGTCGTAAAGAACCAGGGCTTTCCCCGTTGATGTCCCCGTGGGAGTCAACGTTTTTGACCCCGTTGCCGTGTACGCAGCCAAATCCAAGAAGATCAAGGCGCCAAACGCGGCAGCCAAAATAATTATTGCGGCAAACACAGCCAAGACAATTTTGAATACTTTCCTCATTTCAATGCCCGCATGCCTATCTCCCTTTGCAATATTTAAGATTAATCCAAAGACTTCGGCGAAATTTATGTGGAAAAAATCGTGCACCAGACATGTCTTACCCTTAATTTTCATGCGAGATTAACGACATTTGTCGAATCTAAATGTTTAAACTGACGTGGGGGTAGGGTAGATTATACGGCGTTATTTGGAGGTGAAAAAAGAGGTATGATATTCGAAGAGGAAGATGAATGGGAAGAAGGCGAAGACGAAGAATGGGAAGAAGAAGAATGGTAAACTGACCGTTAAACTCCAACTTTATTGTATTTTTCTTTTGAGCCAATTTTTGGAAGCGACTTGTTTTTGCTTGCGGGTACCTCTGCTGCACGGCGTACAGGCTTGTTTGGGTAAAGTTTAAATGTATATACCCACAGTATATACGATGAGAGTATATGCAAGAAACTTTAACCCCGCCTGCAGCTTCAAGCAGCCAAACAGTAATCACCGTAAAAATACCCGCAAAAATGAAAAAAGAAATGAAGAAAGCGGATGTTAACTGGAGCGATTACATAAGGCAATGCATACAGAAAAAAATTGACCAACAGAAAATGCAGTCTGCATCAGACAAGCTTGACGAAATCCGCAAACGCAGCAAACCCGTTTCAACCGAGGAAATAGTAGCTTGGATTCGCGAAGACAGGGAAAGATAACCAATTATGTATGTTGTAGACGCAAGCGTTGTCTTTAAATGGGTGCTACCTGGCGAACCCTACGAAGAAAGTGCATTAACTATAAAAAAGAATTATCTGTCTGGAATCATCAGCATATGTGCTCCTTCTCTCATGGTGCACGAAGTGGGAAATTCACTTTGGAAAGCAATTAAACGAAAGAGAATGACCCAAGATGATGCTTACGAAGCATTAAAAACCCTAGATGACTTAAAAATCAACCTTCATCAATTAAATTGGTCAGAAATTTCCACCGTTTTAACCATAGCCACCAAAATTGATCTGACTATTTACGATGCATCATACCTCTTCCTGTCACAAAAAATGCAGGCCGAAGTAATAACCGCTGACGATACGATGTACCAAAAAGCAAAGAGCACTTTTCACATGCTTCACCTCAAAGATTACCTGTAAAGCCTTATTTTTGTTTTTTAAATTTATTACTTAGTTGTTACCTTGATAGTGAGAGTTTAGCCATGACGAGAATCGCTGTCCTTAACCAAGACAAATGCAAAGTCAAAAAATGCAACCAAGTCTGCGTAAGCTACTGCCCAATGGTCCGCAGCAGAGTAGAAGCCATAAGAATAGAAGGAAACAAAGCACTCATATCCGAGGCTCTATGCAGCGGCTGCGGAATCTGCGTCAAAAAATGCCCCTTCAAAGCCATCAGCATCGTCAACTTGCCCGACGAACTGGAGAAAGATTGCAGCCACCGATTCAGCGAAAACAGCTTCAAACTCTTCCGTCTACCTATGCCGTCGCCTGGAACCGTTTTGGGTTTGCTTGGGCAAAACGGCATTGGCAAAACCACGGCGCTTAAGGTTTTTGCGGGTGAGATTAAGCCGAATTTTGGCAGGTTCGTTGATCCGCCTGATTGGCCGGAGATTATTCAGCATTATCGGGGTTCGAGCCTTCAAGATTATTTCCAGAAAATGAGTGAAAAAAAACTCAAGGTAAGCAGCAAACCCCAGTACGTGGATAAGATTCCGAAGGCGGTCGCTGGGAAAGTGGGCGATTTGCTGGAAAAGGTGGATGAGAGAAAACAGCTGGGCGCCATTGCCGAGGAGCTTGAGCTGACGAAAGTGTGGGATAGGCCGCTTGAGGTGCTTAGCGGCGGGGAGCTTCAGCGTGTGGCGGTTGCGGCTGCGCTTAGCCGCGAGGCGGATGTTTACCTGTTTGATGAGCCGTCAAGCTATTTAGATGTGAAGCAGAGGCTTGTGGTGGCGAGGGCGATACGCAAACTCAAGGAGCAGCAGAAAACAATCGTTGTAGCGGAACACGACTTAGCCATAATCGACTATCTCTCAGACCAAATCTGCCTCTTCTACGGAGAACCAGCCGTGTATGGAGTCGTTTCCCACACGCACGGCGTCCGAACGGGAATAAACATTTATTTGCAAGGCTACATCCCCGACGAAAACATAATGTTCAGAAAAGAAGCAATCGTTTTCCATGAGAAACCGCCGACTGCAGGCTCAAACGTTGGCGAACCCATCTTGAAATGGGATAACATGGAGAAATCCTTCAAAGAATTCAAATTATTCATAGAACCCGGCGAAATCAGAGTCGGCGAAATCGTTGGCATTCTGGGTCCAAACGGCATTGGAAAAACCACGTTTGTAAAGATTCTTGCTGGCGTAGAGGAAACCGATGACAAACGCAAGCTGGGCGAGTTAACTGTAAGCTACAAACCCCAGTACATCGCACCCGACTACGCTGGGTCAGTTCAGGAGCTGCTGATGAGTGTTGCTAAAGAGAACTTTACGTCGAGCTGGTACAAAACTGAGGTTGCGACGCCTCTGAGGCTTCAGGTTTTGATGGATAAGAACGTGATGGAGCTCAGCGGGGGAGAGCTGCAGAAAGTCGCTATCGCCGCGTGCCTGAGCCGCAAGGCGGACCTGTTTCTGCTTGACGAGCCAAGCGCCTACTTGGATGTTGAGGAACGCTTAAACATGGCTAAGACGCTGCGGCGGGTTGTTGAAGCACACGGCATCCCAGCGTTCGTTGTTGAACATGACGTTGTCACACAGGACTTCATCGCCGACCGCCTGATGGTTTTCAACGGGGAACCCGGCGTAAGCGGCACCGCTCATCCCCCGACAAGCCTAAGGAAAGGCATGAATACGTTCCTTAAGGAAATGGACATAACGTTCCGACGGGACTCAGTCACTTTCCGCCCCAGAGTAAACAAAGAAGACTCCCAGATGGATAAGTTCCAGAAAGGCATCGGCGAATACTACTACACCAAAACAACCAAACCTGACGTTGTGCCAAAAAAGTAGCCTGCGCTTGAATTTAATTTCCGATCAAGCCTAAAGTCTTCTTAAAGCGGGTAACATGTGAAATAGGCGTTATTTTACATTTTTAAGGCAAAAACAACCATTTCCCAGAAGCCGCGCCCCGCTAAAAGCAAAGGTTTCCTTCTCAGGGTGCAGTTAACTTAAAAAACAAGCAGCAAATATACTAACCACTCTACAGGGAGATTATAGGGAAAAAGTGGGGTAAGCAGCAAGTGGCTCAAGCAACCTTCGAAGAGATTTCCGCCAGTGACTTCTTCTACAGAAACAGAGACATCGCTGGCTTCACCAACCCATCCAGAGCCATATTCGCCGCAATCCGCGAGCTCAGTCGAAAACTCGCTGGACGCCGCGGAAAGCCAAAAAATCCCGCCTGAAATCTATGTACGCCTCTCCTTCGAGGGAGAAGCCAGCAAAGACACCCAGATTTACAAGCTGCGCGTAGAAGACAATGGCAGCGGAATCCAGCCTCGTTTTATACCGTCTGCTTTTGGTCAGGTGCTTTTCGGAAGCAAATACAAGCTCAAGCAAACGCGTGGAACCTTCGGTTTAGGCGGCAAAATGGCTGTTCTGTACGGGCAAATCACTACTCATCAGCCAGCGTTTGTTACCTCCTGCACGGGTCAAGCAAAAATCTACAGCTTCAAGCTGATGATTGACATCCAAAGGAACCGCCCCATAATTCTTGACCGCAAAGTCCTCATAAACAAGGATAATTGGCGAGGCACCATCGTTGAGTTCTCGCTGGAAGGCGACTATCTGCGGGCGATGCCTAAAATCCTCGATTACTTCAAGCAAACAGCCATGGTAAACCCCTACGCCAACCTGACCTTTGTAGACCCCAAAGGCAGACTCTACAAGTTCACCCGCGCAACCACCGAAATGCCCGAGCCCCCAAAAGAAACATTGCCACACCCCTACGGCGTAGACGTAGAGCTGCTTCAGCGTCTCATAACGATTACGCCCTACAACAACATGACTGATTTCTTGACGGGACACTTTCACCGTGTCGGCGCCATTACAGCACTTAAATTCTTGATTTTCAGCGATTTAATCACTTTCACTTGTCCAGACCACGGCAAAATCCCAACCGCCACGATAAAATTGGTGGAGAACAAACCCGTCTGTCCCACTTGCGGCAAAGACACATCGTCAAGCACCAAAAACCCGAAACGTTTGGCCCACGAAGAAATCGTGCGTTTAATGCAGAACCTCAAAAAATACAAAGAGTTCCTGCCGCCTGACGCCAGCTGCCTCTCGCCTTTGGGTGAGGAGCTGCTTAAAGCAGGCGTTCAAAAAGAGTTGAACCCCGAGTACCTTGTGGTGGACCAACGTAAACCATCGACGTATGCGGGTCACCCCTTCATCGTTGAAATGGCAATTGCCTACGGCGGCGGAGTGCCCAAGCGTGGCAGCTTCGTGATTTACCGTTTCGCAAACAAAATTCCTTTGCTTTATGACGAGGCAAGCGACGTTTCTTACCGAGTGATTTCCGCCATGAACTGGCGCCGCTACAAAGTCGCACCCGATATGCCTATCGCCATCGTTATTCACATTTGCAGCACAAGAGTGCCTTACAAAACGGTTGGAAAAGAATTCATCTCTGACCGCCCCGAAGTTCGCCGTGAAGAAGCAAACGCAATCCGCGAGGTTGCCCGTCAACTGCAGCATTTCCTGTCACGTCAAGAGCACGTGCACATGGAGAAGAAGCGGCTGGGAATCTTCAGCAAGTACCTGCCTAAAATCGCCCAGTTCTCAGCGACTTTAGCTGGGCAAGAACGTGTTCCAGACATAGATAAACTGTTAAAGAGTGTACAGAAGTATGGCGCAGAAGAAAGCTAAGATTATTGAGAGAAGAAACGAAGTTCTTGCGGGTTTGCAAAAGTTCGGCAGCAAAATGTACAGCCAGCTGGATCAAGGAGTTTTTCCAACGATCGACATGCCAAGCCGCGGAACCGACAACATCATGTACGATGCCGCCTTGCGTCAATACATTCTGGGCGAAAGAAACGTTAGTCGAAGCGCCCGAAACATACGACACATTAAACCCTTCACTCAGCTGGCGTGGGCAGCCATGTTCAGCAACGAACTTACCACCCAACGAAAAACCAGCACCCTAAGAGACGTCTATTACTCCGCGCAGGCTTACGAAATGACCTTCACGGACCAGCAGGAATCCAACAACATCATCACAGACCTCGAAACACTCACGGGTTTTGCCCGAGAAGACTTCCATATTTTCCCTGAGGAACGCAGCGCAATCTTCGGCGACTTAGACATCGGCTACACCGTTCCCGGCTACGAAGGAAAAACCCTCAATTTAACCAGCCACCCAGACGGCGTCCTGATTGGCCCCGCTTTAACTTCCTCCGAACTCATACACACCAGAGCCGACAAAGTCATCGCCATCGAAAAAGGCGCCCTCTTCACAAGATTCATCGAAGAAAACGTACACAACAAGCACCATTCCCTCTTGATTTCGTGCGGTGGACAAGCGCCAAGGCAAACACGAAGCTTCATTCGGCGGCTCCACGATGAACTTAACCTGCCAGTCTACATTTTAACCGACGGCGACCCATGGGGAATGCACATTGCCCAAGTCATCATTTCAGGTTCAGCCAACGCGGCGCATCTGCGGGAACTCAACACTCCTGACGCGGTTTGGAGCGGGGTTTGGGCAAGCGACATAGTAGAATACAAGCTGCCGACTGACCCACTGGATGAAGTAGACATAAAACGCCTGTACGAGCTGCAGAAGGATCCAAGGTACCAAAACGACCCGCTTTGGCAAAGAGAAATCAAGCTTTTCCTAAAAATAAAGCGCAAGGCAGAGCAGGAGGCTTTCAGCCGCTACGGGTTAACCTACATAGTTGACGAGTACTTGCCGACAAAGCTTGAAGCTGCTAAAACTGAAAAGAAAAAATAGAGTGGTAGCTAAGAAAACTATTTTTTGGTTTTCGCTTTTCTGTTGATTTTACATTATTGGCGCTGCCACTTGGGCAGTTTCCGCGCCGTGTCAAGTACAAGCCTCGTCGGCGGAAGAGAAAACGCAGGTTTAAAGAAAACCCTATCCATCGAGTCACCCGCAGATGCAAAAGGAATGGGCGGTAACAACAAATAATTTAAAATACCCCTCTTGTTTAATGTAGCCATTAACACGGAGAAGTAGGGCGCAACAACTATGAGTGAACAAGGCGACACATTCTGGGTATCGCTTGCCGAAAAATTCTTCGGCTTGATCGTAATCGTAATTGGCGGAGTACTGCTCTACTTAACAGCTACAAGCACCGGGCAACTTGGGCAGTTCAGCCTGTTTTTCGGCGTCTTGAGCGCGATTCTGCTCGCCATCGGCTTATTCATGCTGCTTGTCCGACCCTCAGAATAGCATATTTCACCATTAATTCTTTTGTTGAACCCCATGTGCAGGCAAATCTGAGCTTGACGGCTTATTGTTGGCGCGATGCGGAATGCTTTGCAGCGTTTCACCATCATTTATAAACCATAAAAACATTAAACTCATGGATAATTTGTAACGGAAGCGAAAAACAATGCCCACACGCCAACCTATAGTATGCGTCTTAGGACACGTAGACGCAGGCAAAACCTCACTTCTTGACGAGCTACGAAAAACCACCGTCCAAGCCCGAGAAGCCGGAGGAATGACCCAGCATATCGGAGCAAGCTTCTTCCCCGTTGAAACACTCAAACAACTCATCGGACCCTACATGTCTAACTTCAAAACAGGCATTGAAATTCCGGGTTTACTGATTGTGGATACGCCTGGGCATGAAGCTTTCACGAATCTGCGTCGCAGGGGCGGAAGTGTCGCTGACATCGCCATTTTGGTTGTTGATGCTTTGCGGGGCTTCGAGGCACAAACCTACGAATGCATAGAAATACTAAAGGCGCGTAAAACCCCGTTTCTGGTTGCAGTTAACAAGATTGACCGCATTCCAGGCTGGACGCCGCATCAAGGCATGCCGTTTTTACAATCGTACACGTCCCAATCGAGCTTTGTCCGCGAAGCGCTAGATAACCGACTATACACTGTTATGGGTGAGTTCAGCCGAGAAAGCTTCAAAACCGACCGTTTCGACCACATCCGCGACTTCACAGTTAACGTGGCTTTAGTGCCGACCAGCGCCAAAACAGGCGAAGGCCTATCCGAACTAGTCATGGTTTTAGTTGGGTTAAGCCAGCAGTTTCTCAAGAAGCGGCTTCAGACAACTGAAGGCGCAGCGAAAGGCTCCGTTTTGGAAGTCAAAGAAGAACCAGGCTTAGGCTTAACATTAAACACAATCATCTACGACGGCACCCTGCACAGGGATGACTTGATTGTTGTCGGCGGACGCAACGGCGCGATTATGGCTCGTGTACGGGCGATTTTAGTGCCAAAACCGCTGGATGAGATGCGCGACCCCCGAGACAAATTCACGCCCGTCGAATGCGTTTTCGCCAGTGCAGGTGTGAAAATTGTTGCGCCCGATTTGGATGGGGCTTTGGCTGGTGCGCCCCTTTTTGCTGTTCCAGCAGGTGAAGACCCCGCGAAGTACGCTAAGCTTATCACGGAAGAAATAGGCAGAATCCGAATCGCCAAGGAAATCGAAGGCGTCATCGTTAAAGCCGACACGTTAGGTTCGTTGGAGGCGATGGCTGAGATTCTGAAGGCAAACAACGTGCAGGTACGTATCGCCGACGTCGGCGACATCAGCAAACGAGACGTTATCGAAGCATCCGTCGTCAAAACCCGTGAGCCTCTGGTAGGCGCAATCTTAGCTTTCGGAGTTAAAACCTTGCCTGACGCCGCGGAAGAAGCCGCAGCCAACAACATCCCAATCTTCAACCAACCCATCATCTACAACCTCATCGACGCCTATCTGCAGTGGGCAAAAAACAAGCGTGAAACCAAGAGCGAAGCCGAATTTGAGGCGCTGGTGAAGCCTGGCAAAGTTACGGTTTTGCCTAACTGCATTTTCCACAGAGCAAAGCCGCTTGTCGTGGGTGTGGAGGTGTTGGCGGGACGCCTAAAACCGAAGTATGGGCTTATGCGCAAAGAAGACGGAAGCGACCTTGGCGAAGTTGACCAGATACAGGACCAAGGCAAAGCGGTAGCTGAAGCCAAGGTAGGCATGCAGGTGGCGATTTCGATGGATAAACCCATTGCAGGCAGACACGTTTTCGAAAAAGACGTCCTATACGTGAAGGTGCCTGAAAAGGATGCGCAGGCGCTGCTAACGACCCATGCCGATGACTTGACGGCTGACGAACAAGACCTGCTCAAAGAATACGTGAACGTTATGCGCAAAAAGATTCCGTTCTGGGCAGGCGTCATGTAAAACGGTTAAGGCTTCTTTTTAAAACACATCGTAAGCATGCCGTCAATACAGAAAGGCGACAGCTCCCCCTCCGAATCCTGCCTGATGCACAGCGGCTTCATATCGCATTTCGGGCACACTGCACTCCTAAGCTGAGCCCCGGTGGTTGCCAGGAGACTTTTTTCTTTAAGCGTTTCGTAGGCGAATTTTAAGTATTTGCCTTCAGCGATGCGCGGCACGTCGTATTTGGCTGCTTCGATTCCTACGTCAAGTGCAAAGTACTCGTAGAGCCTTCTTGCACCCTTCGACGAATTGCACCGTTTGCATACCCACACAAGATTCTTCTCAACGTTGGGACCATGATACTTCTGCGGCAGCAAATGCTCCAAAGTCAAATTTGCCGAGGCACCACAGAAACCACACACATCCCCCGTCTGCCGCTCCTTAACGTACTCGCGAATTTCGTTCCAGCTTATGTCGCCGCCTCTAAGCTGCTTGAACTTGTTCATGATAAAACCGTAATCTTTCTTGCCCATGCCAGCAGATTCGGCGATGATTTTCGCGTACTGCCAATAAATCAAGTCCCTAACGGTTTTAACTACAGCAGGAGGCATTCGATTTTCACTTTAAGGATAGTACATTGTACGTTTTTACTTTTTAGCGTTTTCTCATTTCCGTGGAATAATATAGATCAAAAAAAATTAGGCACCGATCAAATCTTTTCTTAACCGCCGCCTACTGGAGGCAGAATAGCCAACACGTCGCCTTCCCCGAGTTCGGTTTTCAGTCCGTTCAGGGTTGAGGTGCTGTTGCCGTTGACGAGGAACTGCAAGAAACTTTTAGGCTGCCCAGTTTTGCCGTCGTAAACGTAATCCTTGAATGCGACGCCGTATTTTTCTGACAGCGTTTTGAGGACACAATCAACCGTTGCCTTGGTGCCGCTGGGGAGGGTTAGGGTTTCTTCTCTTTTGTTTACGATTTCCCGAAGGGAAGTGAAGAAGCGAACTTTAACCTCAACCGTTTCGATTCACCGACACCTATACTGGGAAAGCCTGAAAAATAACCGTTGCGCCAAACGCAGCCCCAAAATTAACCTTGAATGCCCCGTTCGCGATTGAGTAGAAAATCTTGGCTGAGGCTCTGGAAAATTTAAGGAAGAAAAGACGGATGGGGAATTGCAGTATATCCATCTTTGGTGAGTTTAACCAGAGACCTCAGCCAATGATCAAGAGTTGCAGCTAATTACATATATTATTTTTCCTTTTACAAGGCAAAATGTTATGAAAATGAATTGCGCAACGCTAAATGATTTAAAAAAGTCCGAAAACGCCCCGATGAAGGTCCCAAATTTGGCGCCGAACAAATTGACCGACCCCAAATTCAGTCGCGATTACCGCAGAGTCTAAGGATTTGCGAGCGGGGTTAACCGACTTGTTTATCTTACGAGCCGTTTTTATAAAGTTGCAACTAAACACGGAGGCTGCTATGTGCATGAAACTGAGCCTATCTAACGGAATCTTCAGCAAACTAAGCCTAAACGGCAACTTCGCCGCCGTTAAGCAACTCGGCTTCGAAAACATCGAGTTCAACATGAAAGCCATCAAAAAAGAGCATGACCGAGACGTTTATCGGGAACAGAAAGCGTTGGCGGCTTCTGGATTGAATTGCTTAACCCTTCACTCAGCCATCCTGCATGTGAAAGACCCCATCGAGGTGCATCAGGCTGTTTACTACGGCAAAATCTCGCTTGAATGCGCCCGCGCTCTCGGCGTCCCGCTTATGACTGTGCATTCAGACGTTTCAAAGAAGCTTCCCCGCGCCGTCAGAGAAAGATGCCTGAACGAGATTTTTAATGATGAAATCAAACCTTTCGCAAAAAAGCTCGGCATAAAGCTTGCTTTGGAAAACCTTTCCTACACGTCGACGGGGTTTGGCAAAAATGTCGAGCAGCTTGAAGAAGTCCTATCCGTGATAAATGACGACGGCTGCATGGGAATAACGTTTGATTTGTGCCACGCATTGGAAACTAAGCAAACAGATAGTCTTCTTGAGAAGTATGGAAGTCGCGTCTGCAACGTTCACATGGCAAACAAGGCACATCAACCGTTCACCGAAACCAAACCCGAACTCGCATCCTTCCTGATAAAGCTGCACTGCTTCGGTTACGATGGCCCCATAACGTTGGAGCTCGTGCATGACACGCCGATGGGGGAAATCGCTAAAAGCAAAGCCCTCTTTGATCGGCTTCTAAGCGAGTTTTAGCGGCTGAACAGGTTTGGCTCGTTTTCTGGTGCGGCGGCTTCAGGTGCATTTTGCTTGTTTATAAGCGTGGGTGGCTCTTTTGTACGGGAAGAGTTTCTTTTGTTCTCTGGGTGCTGTCCAGTCACTGATTCTTTTCTGAGATAAGGAGAAGAAGGGGAAAAACACTTGTATCTTATGGGTGGAGCATGGGCTCTGGAAGAAAATCGGCGGGAAAATTCCTGCAAAACATTGGTCTCGGAAACGGGGGATTGGGTCTATGGTTAATATAGGCGACGCGATGAGATGCCCTGAATGCCAAACTTTGGGGTCCGTTGTGTGGCTCTCGCCTGACAAAAAAACGATGGGTGTGCGATGCCACATGAGCCATCGGGAAGCGACCAGACCAGCATCCAAATACGGCGGAAAAGTAGCTGTCTCAACTAAAACCAGAAAAAACGTGGTTTTCATAACGGCTGTAAGCTGAATTGGCGTTGAGCGGCTTTTTTCTTTGCTCTTTTTTTAAAATCCGATTTTATGGTTGGGCAAGATTTTTTTCGTCTTTATAGGACGTAGACGTCTTGTACGGTTACTAACCCGTTGTCCCCGACTATCCGTTTCAGTTCTGGCAGAAGCGGTTCAAGCTTTGACTGCTCATCAATCACTTCAACTATGATAGGCATGTTAACCGTGACGCCCTCACGCTTCAACGTTGACTTGCCCCGTTTACCGAACCCGTCAACCCCAGTCCAAACCGTGGCGCCGCTAACTCCCGCGTTAGTCAAGAGTTCAATGACAAGGGGTTCAAGCCGTTTGCCGCCGAGCTCATCGTTCCTTTTGAACCTGACTACTACGCTCCACATCTTCAGCTTCACCTAATTATCCGCTCCATCAACTCGTTCCCAACCATCTTGCCGCCTACAACCGCGCCCAAAGACAATCCGACGTTGGCAATTATGTTCAGTGCAACTAGGATAAAGCGGTTGCCGTCCATGAGGTTGCTGGTTTCCAGCGCGAACGAAGACATGGTTGTAAAAGCGCCGCAGAACCCGGTGGCGACGAGCAAGCTGTAGTTTGAATCTAAGTTCAACGCAAGAGCCAAAACAGAAAACAACCCGAGAATGAAGCTGCCGACAACGTTAACCGCCAAGACATTGACGGGCAACCCAGCGAGGGTTTTGGGTGAAGCAACCATAACGTAACGGAGAAAAGCGCCCACTACCGCGCCAGCCGCCAACAATGCGAATTCTATCATTTTCATGTGTGCCTACCTTGTTTTGTTTGGGTAGGCATTATCAGCGTCCAGCGGAGCGGTTCTGACCAGGCGGTCAAGGCTAATGCCATAGCGCAGATTTTGTTCAAAATGCGAGGCGCAAATTATTATACCTATTGGCTCATTAATGCAGTTTTTTTTATCACTCAAGAAACTTTTTTGCCGCATATTCGGTTGAAAAAGTGTTCTCTACAGTCCCGGCGCGAGACCGCTTTTGTTGGAGCTCAAAAATGGGTTTTCCGAAACCTAAAATAAGCTGGCAACAAAATTGTACCCACCTGAGGCTTAGTGCCGTGTCATCCATTATTGAAGACCTCATCGCACGCAAAGTTTTCAACAACCGCGGAGAAGAAACCATAGAGGTCGATGTAATCACCACAGGCGGCTTCGGACGTGCGGCGGCACCCGCTGGAAAAAGCCGAGGCAAAGCTGAAGTGGTTTATTACCCGCAGGGCGGCGTCGACGCAGCCATCAAAAAAGTTGACGATTTAATCGCTCCTGAACTTGCGGGGCTCAACGCAGATTTTCAAGAGGAAATCGACAGCACCCTTCACGAGGTGGATGGCTCAACCGACTTCAGAAACATCGGCGGAAACACAGCCTTCGCCATCTCCTTAGCCAACGCAGAAGCCGCAGCCAACAGCCATGGGCTTTTGCTTTTCCAGTTTTTAGGCGGAAACGCCGCGACTACGCTGCCGTACCCGCTTGGCAACTGCATAAGCGGCGGTCAACATGCACGGGGCAAATCGCCAGACATCCAAGAATACCTCGCGTTGCCGCGTGGCGCTGAAACCTTTGTTGAGGCGCAGACGGCGAACACTCAGATTCACCGAAAAATCGGGGATTCTCTTAAGAAGAAAAGCACGACTTTTAACGGCGGCAAAAGCGACGAGGGCGCTTGGATAGCTAACATCGACACGACTGACGCGTTTGAAGTTATCGCGAAAGCCTGTGAAGAAGTCGGCAACGAACTTGATTTTGAATGCAGCTTCGGCATAGATGTGGCGGCTTCTTCGCTTTGGAAGGCTAAAGAAGAAAAATACGTGTATCCCAGCGAAGGGAAAAAGCTTGAGACAGCCGAGCAGCTTGAGTTTCTGCTTGAATTAATCGAGAAGTACCATCTCTCCTATGTGGAGGACCCGTTCCACGAGGAAGACTACGAAAGCTTCGCTGAACTAACCCGCAAATCCAAAAACTGCTTAATCTGCGGCGATGATTTATTCACAACTAATACTGAAAGGTTAAATAATGGAATCAAGATTAACGCTGGAAATGCTATCATAATAAAAGTCAACCAGATAGGCACTCTTAGCGATGCAGCTCAAACCATTGAAACAGCGCAGAGGCACGGTTACGACCCTGTCGTGTCGCACCGTTCAGGAGACACATGCGACTGGCACATTGCCCATTTAGCCGTCGCGTATCACTGTCCCCTCATCAAAACAGGCGTCGTAGAAGGAGCACGCATAGCCAAGCTCAATGAGCTCATACGCATTGAAGATTTCCTTGGGAACAGAGCCAAAATGGCTGATTTAAAAATACGCTAACAGAGAAAGTGAAAGTATGTCTGAAGACGAAGTAAAAGATAATCAACCAGAAGAAAACGAACAAGAAAACCCAGAGGAACCAGTAGAAGAGGAAGCTGCCCCAGAAGAACAGCAAGTTGAGGAACCTGCAACGGAAGCAGAAGCCGAAGAAGAGGCTCAACCAGCTGAAGGCGAAGAGGTCGAGGAAGAAGAAGCTGCCCCGACTCCAGAAGCAGCACCCGGAGAAGAGTTGCTTTTGCCACGCGACACATTGCTGTCGGCAGGCATCCACATCGGCACCCGAATGAAAACCTTAGACATGGAGCCATTCATCTACCGAGTTCGCCCAGACGGGTTATTCGTACTTGACGTTAAAAAAACGGACGACCGAATCAGAGTCACCGCGAAGTTTCTGTCACGTTATGAACACGCCAAAATCTCAGTGGCGGCAACCAGACTTTACGCGCAGGAACCAATCAAAATGTTCTGCAAACTCACGGGTGCAACTCCGCTTATCGGCAGATTCATTCCTGGGCAACTGTCTAATCCGCAGTATCCAGGCAGAATCGACCCTGAAGTTATAGTTGTTTCTGACCCACGTGCAGACGCGCAAGCAGTCAAAGAAGCCAGCAACGTCGGCATCCCAATCGTCGCATTATGCAGCACCGACAACGAATTCGCAGGCGTAGACCTCGTTATCCCGACTAACAACAAAGGCAGAAGAGCATTAGCCGTCATATTCTGGCTACTTGCAAGGCAGGTTCTTCGTGAAAGAGGAGAACTTGGACCAGACAAAGACCCGCCGGTAACCATCGATGACTTTGAAGCCAAAGTGACACGCGAAGAGGAGGAGGAACCCTAAAACAGTTGCCGACCCTTCGGCGCCCAACCGTCGCAGGACAATTTTATGAAGCCGACGCCGAAGAGCTCAGAGCACAAATTAAAAGTTGTTTCCTCCACAAGCTTGGTCCACAGAAACTTCCAAAAGTAAACTTGAATGTCACCCCGCGAAACATCGTCGGGTTAATTTGCCCCCACGCGGGCTACACGTATTCGGGTCCCGTGGCTGCATCAGCTTTTTTCGAGTTAGCCCAAGACGGCAAACCCGACACCGTTGTTCTTTTAGGTCCAAACCACACAGGCTATGGCAACGCGCTTAGCATGATGCGGGAAGGCGTTTGGCAAACCCCGCTTGGCAACGTCGAAGTAGACACGGCTTTGGCTGACCAGATTCGTCAGGAAACAAGCCTCATCGAAATCGACGAAACCGCCCACCTCTACGAACACTCCCTTGAAGTGCAGTTGCCGTTTCTGCAATTTCTCTTTGGAGACGCATTCAAGATTGTTCCCATCTGTTTTCTGATGCAGGATTACGATTCCGCCTTTGAGGTGGGAAGTGCGCTTGAAGAAGCCTTAGACACAACCAACACCGTGGTCATCGCCTCTTCAGACATGACACATTATGAGCCCGCAAAGATTGCAGCCGAAAAAGACCAAGCGGCGCTCAAAGCCGTCACGGATCTGGATGCAAAACGCTTCTACGAAACCGTCGAAGCCAAAAACATCACGGCATGCGGCTACGGCCCAATAACCGCTCTAATCACGTACGCCAACGGCGTCTGCGCCAAAGCCCAACTGCTGAGCTACCATAACAGCGGCGACATAACAGGCGACTACTCCAGCGTAGTCGGCTACGCAGCAGTAAGCTTTACAAAGTAGCCTTCCGAGTTCTACGAGCGTTCTTGACTGCAAAAACAGCTGTAACCGCCGCGACAATTATGACCGCCGCAGCGATTGTCAGCAAAGGTAAATCCAAAGTGACTTGCTTTGTTGGTGAAGATGTTTGTGTAGGCTCTGTCGCTGTGGCATATTTCAAGGTTGCAGTAAAGCGCTCCGGCGAGGGCCCGCGGTAGCTTAAGTGCGGGTTGCCATTAGCATCTAACGCCAGATAGCACTGCCCCACTGGATCGATACTTGATTCTGCCATTTGAATGTTCCAAGTTCGACCTGAATAGGAGGCGTACATCAGGTTTCCATCTGAATCGGTGAAACAGAAGTGAGGGAAATTTTTTGAATCCAACACTAACTGACCCATTATTCCGTCACCACTTAAGTTGACTCCTGAAGCAACCACAGTCGTGTCCCAAGAGCTTCCATTATAACTTGCATAGAGCAGGTCAGTTTTGTTTTGGTCGGGCTGTGTGAAAATGAAGTGCGGATAACCTTTAGAGTCTACAGCAACGTTTCCAAAGTTGGCCGCTGCCGAAGGCAATGGAACAATTAGATTTTTCCAGCCGGAATTTTGGATGGTGGCAATCTTGATACTGCTGGAATTAGACGCTAAGCCATAAAGTATGTATGCTGTGTTGTTTGTGTCTAACGCAAAAGAGACTGTCGAGAAGCTGTCGTTCATTGTGGACAGCTTAAAGTTTGGGTGATCCAGCTTGTTCCAGTCCAGCTTGCATATTTCAACGCGCTACCTTCCCAGCTGTCTCCATACATTTCTACGCCTGTCGTGTATGCTATATGCGGATTTCCAGAGGAATCCAACGCAAGCGCCGCGTAACCCGCATATGTTATGCCTGTTGCTTGGATGCTCCAATTTCTTCCGTCCCAAACAGCAATCAGATGGAGTCCCATCTGGTGAGGGCGTCTTGCCGCTTCTTTTGGCTTTTAAGCCGTTGAATCTGGTCGTAAATTTCGCTTGCCTCCACGAACTGCACATCATACTGCCGAATCGATTCCTGCATCGGCTCTGTCCAACCTAAAAGATGCGGGTAAAGCGGGGTGATGCCGCGGCTGCCTGCCCGTTCAAACCAGAACTCAAAATATGTGCCAGTGTAGCCACTGACTGTGACGCGGAAACCAAATTTCTCCAATACGACCCCTAAACGCCCCAGCACGCGACGCACGGCTCGGTCGAGAACCTCGGGGAACTTGTCAGCTACTTGCCTGTATCGTTCGATGGATTCGTGGATATGTGGGTCCAGATGCCACCATAGGGCGGGGTTGTCGAGTTCCGCTTGGACTGCTCGCTCGGCACTTCTGACTAGTTCGTTGACGTTGGCTTTCATGGACGCTATTTTTTCTTCAGTTAAACTTAAGGCGACTTCGGGGTTTTTGGTGATGTATTCTTTCGCGGTTTTTCTAAACCACTCCGACGCAAAAACGGCTGTTTGCTTGGTGAATTGTCTTTTGAGTTCATCCATGCGTATGAGAAGGGGCGAAAGCTCCGCTTCTTTTCTTTCAATTAAAGCATCTACTTCTTCACTCATACCGCGGAATCCTCAGCCGTACCCTCTAGACCTGCTTGCCTAAGGTCTTTATGCGGGCTAGGTGAAAAAAGATTCTGCAACTGCAATCCACATTCAAATTCCTGATTTATGCTCCATCTAATTTGAAAGCTGAATGTCGCCAGTCGCCGAGGGCATGTTGGGCAAGCGAGGCAGAGCTCTATATAACCAAGCGGTTGTGACTTCAAAATGTAACAACATTATCTTATATCTTATTCTTGAGTAGAATGTTTTGAGCGAGAAAGGAAAAAGCAAGGGATTGCCAACAAACAGTTAGGCGGTCTGGCTGCTAACAAGGCGACGAGGCATCTTTGCCCAAAAAGTTTTTTGCCCGTCCCATGTTAACACATGGCTTGGTCGCCTAACGCTACTTTTCCCCCACTAACCAAACTCGCCGAACAAATATTTTTTGAGCCGCTGCTAATTTTGGCTTAGATAAAAAAAAAGAAAAAATAGAGATTGAAAATTATTTAGATTTACAGTTTTTTCTTTACTGCGGAAGCTGCTTTTTTCGTTTCTTGAGCCGCTGCTTTTCCTACTTTTTTTGCGTCTACAGCGACTTTTTTAGTTTCAACGACTGCTTTTCCGCCTACTTTCTTAGCATCTACCGCAACTTTTTTTGCGTCTGCTTCTACTTTTTTTGCTGCGTTTTTTATAGTTGGCATATTGTTACCAGCATAAGTCTTGCAGGTTCATATTTAAAAAGTCTTTGTTTTTTACTCCTCTTCAGAAAAGGCTCTTGAAAAAATCCCAGTTTTTATTTCTAAACTCAGGCTTAAGAGGAATGGACAAGCGACTTTTTCTTGGCATATACTCGGGAAATTGTCTGAATTGCCGTCTTCTGAGTGCGGAACTTTGGCGAAAAGAATGTTTTTATTTTAATTGGCGTTATAGCTTCCTTTCAAGGTGTAACTGTATGGGTAAGGGGTCAGGTTACGGGAAAGTAATTTTGTTCGGGGAACACTTCGTTGTCCACGGCGCACCGGGCGTCGTCTCAGCGATTGATGCCACAACCGACGCAGAAGTCAAAAAAGCCGCTAAAGGAATCAACGTTAAAGACGAGCGGAAAACCGCCAAAGGCTACAGCGAAGAAAAACGTCTCCAGCAAATAGAATCCATCGAGAGAATGCTAAAAACCATGGGCATCGACCCAAAAATTGGGCTCGACATCTGGATAGGCGGCACACTTCCAGGCTTTAGCGGATTGGGCGCTTCCGCAGCAAGCAGCGTCGCCATCGCCAGAGCCATCGCACAGGAACTCGGCATGCAATTCACGGAGGAAAAAATTAATCAAATAGCCTACGAAGCTGAGAAAGCTTACGCTGGCAACCCCTCAGGCATCGACAACACCGCTGCAACCTACGGCGGCTTGATGTGGTTCAAAAAAGATGCGGCGGGGGGAACTGACAAAATTGAAAAGCTGCATGTTCGAAGGCCAATTGAAATCGTCATCGGCAGCACAGGCAAAGTCGCAAACACCAAAGCCATGGTTGAAGGCGTCGCTGACCGCAAAAACAAAAACCCAGCGAAGTACGACCCGATTTTTAAGCAGGCAGAAAACGTCGCCGTCGCGGGGCGCAGGGCGCTTGAGGGGTATGACCTTAAAAAAGTCGGCGACCTCATGAATGAAAACCACCGTTTGCTACAGGAAATCGGCGTCTCAAGCAAAGAACTTGACATGCTTGTGGATTTAGCTCGGAAACAGGGGGCTTTTGGCGCGAAACTTACAGGCGGAGGCGGCGGAGGATGCATGGTTGCTTTAACGCCTGGGAAAGAGTTGCAGGGCAAGGTTCTTAGCGCCATCAAATATTTGGGTTTTGAAGTGCTCAGCACCAAAGTCGGCGTAGAAAAATATTAGGGCGGATAGCAAATTGGGTTTAAGAAGCTTCATTGAATTGCTTGACAAAAACGGCGAGTTAACCCGAATAAAGAAGCCTGTCTCCACAGAGTACGAGTTGGCAGGCATAATTGATGCGTTAGGCGAGAAACCTGTTTATTTTGAGATACGTTAAGGAGTCAAGCTTACCCAGTTGTTGCGGGGCTTGTTTCATCTAAAGAGTTAATTGCACGCTCGTTGGGCATAAAGAAAGACAAGCTGCTTCCCAAATTGTCAGCCGCAATCGAGCATCCCCAAGCCGCCGCGAATTGTCGGCGAAGCGGCTTGCCAAGAAATCGTCGAAACAAATGTTGACCTCTGTACGCTCCCGATTATGCGTTACACGGAAAAAGACGGCGGACAATACATTGCCTCAGCCATAACCATCATCCAAGACCCGCAGTTGGGCAGGAACATGTGTTTCCACCGCCTAATGCTTAAAGACAAAAACCATTTCGTCGCCCGCATCGTCGAAGACCGCGGAACCGACACCGCACTCAAAAAAGCAGGCGGCGAACTCGACGTAGCCATCTGCATCGGCAACTCAACCGCCGTTCTGCTTTCGGCTGCAACTTCGCTGCCTAAAGGCGTCGACGAGCTGGGAATGGCCAACGCACTGGAAAAAACCGATGTGGTCAAATGCAAAACCGTCGATTTGGAAGTGCCAGCGGACTGCGAATTCGTGCTTGAAGGACGCATAACCAAAGAGAAAGCCACGGAAGGACCGTTCTTGGATTTGACGGGCGTCGTTGATCGGGTACGTCAGCAGCCAGTCATCGAAATCAAATGCGTCACCCACCGCAAAAACCCGATTTACCAGACGATTCTGGCGGGCAAAAACGAACATAAATTTCTTATGGGCATGCCCAAAGAACCGACCATTTACAACGAAGTCAATAAGGTTTGTCAATGCAGAGATGTCTACATCACGCCCGGCGGATGCAGCTGGCTTCATGCGGTTGTGCAGATTAAGAAGCAGAACGCTGACGACGGCAAAAAAGCAATCGCCGCGGCGTTTGAAGGACACAAATCGCTCAAACACGTGGTTATCGTGGACGAGGACATCAACATTTATGACTCCAACGAGGTCGAGTGGGCTATTGCGACAAGGTTCCAAGCCGACAAAAACACCGTTATCCTCTCAAACCAGCCTGGTTCATCGCTTGACCCGTCAGGCGACTTGAGCGAAGGCAAAAAAGCAACCACCGCCAAAGCAGGCTTAGACGCAACCATCCCGCTTGTGACAACGGGGAAAGGCTTCAAAAAAGAAGAATACGTCAAAGTAAACCTAAACAATTACCTGTGATAGACATGCAGTTAACTAAGCAAGAGCAGAAAATGCTGGAGGGCGCCGAAGGCTACGCGGTGCGGAAAAGCATGGAAATCCTCGTTGCGCTAGGCGAGATTTACGGCGCAAAAAACCTCATAGCTGTAGGCAGCGTCCAAGTGGCAGGCGTATCATACAACAACCTCGGCGACGCCGGGCTGGAATTTCTCGATGAATTGGCAAAAGACGGCAAAGTCCGAGTGCTCACAACGCTGAACCCAGCAGGCATGGACTTGGAAAACTGGCGGCAACTTGGCATCAGCCCAGAATTCGCGGAAAAACAAAACCTCGTCATAAAAGCCTTCGAGAAAATGGGGATACTCGTAAGCTGCACTTGCACGCCCTACCTTATCGGCAACCTTCCCCTGTACGGCGAACACATTGCGTGGTCGGAAAGCTCAGCCGTTACCTTCGCAAACTCGGTGATTGGCGCCAAAACCAACAAGGAAGGCGGACCGTCGGCTTTGGCGGCGGCTTTCGTCGGCAAAACACCATGTTATGGGCTGCATCTGGATGAGAACCGGGTTCCCGACGTTCATGTTGAGGTGAAGGCTGAGTTGGCGAAGCTTTCGGATTGGGGCGCGTTGGGCTACGCGATTGGGAAGAAGGCGGAGAACAAAATCCCATTCATCACAGGCATAAAAAAGGCTGATTTAGACGAGCTTAAATCGTTCTGCGCATCCGTGGTGACTTACGGCGCTAAACCGCTCTTCTACATCAAAGGCATAACGCCCGCGTCAGAGCAGCAAAAAATGCCAAGCACAAACGGTAACCATTGAGCAAGCCGACATCAAAAACGCCTACGACAACATCAACGACCAAGTAACCGACATCGAGCTTGTCTGCGTCGGCTGCCCACACTGCTCAATAAACGAAATCGCCAAAGTCGCCGAGCTGGTCGAAGGCAAAAAAGTAGCGGCGGGCACCGAGTTTTGGGTAGCAACCTCACGAAGCGCAAAGCAGCTTTCCGACAAACGGGGCTACACGGCGGCTATTGAGGCGGCAGGCGGCAAATTCGCATGTGACACATGCATGGCTGTGGCTCCGCTCAAAGGCAGATTCAAGTCGCTGGCGACGACGTCGGCGAAAGGCTGCTTTTACTCGAGGCAGAACCTGATGAAAACCAAGATGGGAAGCATCGAAGAATGCGTAGCGGCGGCGGTGACTGGGAAATGGAACAGTTGAAGGGCAGAGTAATCTACAAAGGCAAGGCAGAGGGAGAGGCGCTTGTGACTAGCCAACCTATCTCGTTCTACGGGGGAGTTGACCCAAACACGGGCGTCGTCATCGAGAAGGGACATGAGCTTGCAGGGGCAAAGCGTCAAAGGCAAAATATTGGTGTTTCCCACAGGCAAAGGCTCAACCGTAGGCAGCTACACGCTTTACCGCATGAAGAAGAACGGCGCTGCACCCGCAGGCATGATTAATCGGGAATGCGAAACCGTGGTTGCCGTCGGCGTCATCATCAGCGAAATCCCATGCATCGACAAAGTTGACATCTCAAAAATCAAAACAGGCGACAAAGTCAACATAGAAAACGATTCAGTAACCGTAAGATAAAACGGAATCTTCCAAAATCAACGGTTCATTCGCCTTCGCATGCCTCTTGAGCCAAAAGGAAAACCGCTTCTTTTTTTTTAGCGGAAAGTAGAAAAAACGTGGAGCATAACAAAAGGCTTTTCCGCCATTTTTATGCTTTGCAGCGTTTATTCGTTTACTTTGGCGTCTTTGTCTCCGACGTTGACGGTTACGTTTTGTTGAATGTTCTGGGGAGTTTTCTTGTCTGACTTGTAGGTTGCGATGGTGAATATCAGCCAGACTATGATTCCGTAGACTGCCGCATTGAAGATTGCAACTATTAGCACGTCGCCGTAGATTGCGCCGCCGACTTTGTACGTTGTTGTTTCAACAGGTAGCTTTAGTGCGTTGTAGATTGCCTGTCCCGGAGGCAGCGAAGTCACTGCTGTGCAAACAAGGAAAACAACTACGAACACCGCTAAAAACACAAGTGCCCCTTTCATTTTTCCCAAATACCCCTTGCAGTTTTATCACATCAATCATAATATAAGCTTTTTTTAAGTCACTCAACGCTAACACGCAAACCCAAGATTTCTTACACAGCCAAAATGCGGCGGAAAAATTCAGCGTGAACCAGAAATGGCAATTTTATGTTTTCGCCGGGTGTTTTGGCGCCGCGAAATATGCGGACACAACGCCTATCCAGAGAAGAACCGAACCGAGGAAGAGTCTTTCATTCGTCAACATGGGAGTAACTCATCTGTTCGGCAACCCATGAATCAGTTGGTCGCCTTGGTTGGCAAGGTTAGTTGCGTTCTGAAGCAAAGACCCGTTTGGAGGAGAAGACCCAAAATACCAGAACGATGGCTGAGAATACCACCATTGAGGCTGTATAATATAGGCGTCTGGGACAGTGGTAACAAGCCCGTTTAGGTCCCGTAAGACAGTGGTCTGTGAAGTTGAGTTAAGCAAGTATGTTTTGCATACAACCATATCGAAAAGGAAATTGGTGATGTTGCCCAGCTCGGACGAGTGTGCCGTGTCCACGTTTGAAAGCTGTGAGACGGTTACCTCAGCACCGTGAATGTACTGGGTGACGGCATATAGTTCTTGGCTGTTGCTGTTGACTTCATCGGCGCTCCACGCAGATTGGTTCTCAAACAGCAAAGGAAACCCATAGTTCTGGTATACTTGCATGTCCCATGAATATTCTCGGGCCAACGCAAGTTCAATAGACCAGTTTTGGCGCGAAATAACCCTGCAAAAACTTGCTGAAAGAAGAGAAAACGCCAGAAGAACGATGATTGAGATGATTACGATACGTCTAAGAGTTATGTTGTAGGTCCAGTTCCGCCTAGAGGTTTTGGTGCCGCCTATGTTTGCTTTTTCATTGGCCATAGCCAACTGCTGCCTCGCTTAAAACATAGTGCTGATGCAGTTTTGATTTAAGCTTTTCGCAATAGGCTTACGCTCAAATTTCATCCTGACTCAATGACGCTTCTAATCGATGGGTTTGGTCCATCCGCCGTTGCTGAACCGCGCCAAGCAGCCGAAGGGAAAAGCCAGCGCCAAATCGATTACGGCGATGACTGGCAGAAATTGCAGGTTCAGGGTCACTTGCAGAACAAGGTTTAAGGTGGAGAATGCGAGGACCAGCAGGAGCCCGTTGAGCCAGAAGCCGACTTGCCAACCGCGGGTTTTATGCAGAGTGTTGATTAACGCGATGTTTGCTGCGCCTAGGACCAGCGGCTGCGCGAAATAGGTGATTGCTAGGAAAAATGCGAAGCCCAGCGGCGGCATGTAACTCAAAAACCCTGTCTGGGCGCTGTCGAGCCAAGCCTGAAAGACAATGAGGATGATAACGGTCACTAAGCCTTGAAGGAGAAGTTTTTGCCACAGCCGCAGGGTGTTGAGTTTGTCAAGCATTTTTGTCACTTCGTGTTTTGTGCAATCCAGTTGGCGACCGCTGTTTCGGTGGGGGTGCCGCGGATGCCGTAGTTGTCGTAGGCGCTGTTCCAGTAGACGATCCAGCAGCCTTTAAGCCCCATGTTTTTGAAGAGGTTGAGTCCGTTGATGATGTAGCTGGTTTGGGCGGCGCTGTCACTTGTCGACATGCCGAACTCCGTTATCACCACGTCCTTATGCGTAATCGCCTGCAACTTCTCAACAAAAAACGGCGACATAACCAAAAAAGAGTTCATGTAGACATCCAACCCGACGAAACTAAGGTCTTTGCTGAATTCCACAGGAAGATTGCTTCTTACAACGTAGCCGATTCCGAAGTTGGTGTAAAGCTGCGCTGAAAGGTGATGGGCTGCGACGGCTGCGTAGATGCTGTCGAAGTGGGAAATGATTTCGTCGTCGGTGAAGAGGGCGCCGGCGGTCCAGCTGGAGGAGGTTTCAGGTTCATTCATGATTTGGATGTAGGTCAGGTTGCCGCCCCACCGGTCGAGGTATAAGTTGATGTTTGCGATGGTTGCGCCGTTCGGAATCACCAGCGCAACGGCTAAGCCGTAGTAGTTTGTGGCTTCGAAGAGCATGTCTGTTTTCTGGTTATTGTAGTCGTTGAAGTATTGTGGGAAGTTGATGCGTATGACTTTGAAGCCGACGTTGTGGATCTGCGCGACTTGCCCATAGATGTCGGTGGAATTGTCCTGTTCGTAAACGTAGTGTACACCGACCTGAAAAGAAGAGTTCGATTTCCCGTTGGCGGACACATAATAGTTGTAGGGGTAGAAAAGCTGGATGAACACGAACATAACGCATAGCGTAATGACAATGAGGTTCTTAACCAAGCTCTTGTTCGTAAACCTGGCTAACCCTTGAACAAGGTTCGAAGCAGGCTTCCCCATAGCCTACCATGTGCACCCTTTGCCCTTTTAAGGTTTAATGAAACACGCGGGATTTTTCATCGTTACATACAAAAGTAATTTATATTTTAAGAGCACATAGCGCAAGCAGGGTTACCATGAAACGCCTCGCCTGCATCCTTCTAATTGCAACTATTTTGGTCAGCGGGCCATTCCTCTTCCAAAACACCCAAGCACAAATTTACAGCAACTTGACGATTGGGAGCAACACGGAGTGGACAGTGGCGCAAAGCCCAATCAACTTCACCGGAACCGTCACCGTATCCAACAACGTCACCTTAACCATCGACCCAGGAGTAACCGTCAACATGGGATACTACGGATTCGACATCTACGGCACTTTAATCGCACAGGGAACCCCAGGCAATCAAATCGTCTTTACAAGCATTGGCAACCAGACCTCACAAAGCGGTTCCGCCACCCCGATTTACCTGGGACAATACAACTATGGAGGCAGCAGTTCGAGTGGTCCAGCCTCAATTTTTCAGTACGCCACTTTTAACGGAGTAATCATAAGCCAAATAGGAGGTTCGTCGCCTGAAATAGACAGCTGCGTTTTCAATCTTGGAGCAGCATACCAGACCGTCATCGCCGTTAACTCAGGTTCACCTCAAATCTCCAACAACGTCATAAACTTCAACAGTCAAGGCGGCAACGGCGCCATAAACGGCATAGGCGTATTCGCGGGAACCCCTCAAATAACCAACAACCAGTTCGAAGGAACCCTCCCAAACCCAAACTACGCTGGCACCCCAAACGCCTGCATCCAAGTTTCCGGGGGATCCGCGGTGATAACAGGCAATACTTTTGCCGCCCAATTCGTCAACAACAGCGACGGAGTAGAGGTAAGCTCGGGCACCGCGCAGATAAGCAACAACCAATTCCAAGGCAACGGCTGGCTCATAGGCGTAGACGACTTATCGTCCTCTTGCTTCACTGTTTCGAACAACGTGTTCTCAGGCTGTTACATGGGTGTAATCGCCAAAACAGGAAGCACACTGACGGTTCAAAATAACCAGTTCGTGAAGGGAACCGACGGAGTCGACGCCTCAGGCACCGCACAAGTAACGGTCACGGGCAACTTGATTGACAGCAACTCCCGATACGGAATCAACGGAGGCGGAACCATAAGCTCCAATACAATCACGAATAACCAAATAGGAATACACAATCCAATAAGTGGCGTAATCAGCGACAACAACATCGTTTGCAACAGCGAAAACAGCATAACCGCCGCCAACGTGGATATTGATGCACGAAACAACTGGTGGGGAATAGCTGACACCGCAACAATCAACCGAACAATCTACGATTCAAAAGTTGACCCCCGCCTTGGAACAATCCTGTTCGCGCCATTCCTAACTCAGCCAAGCGCTTCTGCGCCAGCAATCCCCAACGACACACCTGCCGTTACACCTGTTCCAGTAATCCCGACTTCGGCGCCAATCGTGACTCAAGTACCCATCATTACGCCGACCCCGACCCCAGATCAATATTCAGACACCTTCGCGTACCAAGTCGGCAATGTGATAAACCTGAATTTGATAGCAACCGTCACAGCCATCGCGTTTGTGCTGGTGTGGGTGGTGGTGATTTTGGGTTACGCCGTGAAAAAAGCTGTTTCAAAATTCAAAGCTAAAAAGTAAAGAAACTTTTTTTCGCCTGAATAGACGCGCCTGATTAGGAATTTGTGTTTTTTTGCGGCGGATAAAGCAGTGTCTTTTTTTGGTTCTCGGTAATGCTTTTCAATAAGTGATTTAATACTTCATGTAAAGGTGTATGAATATTGAACGTGGCGAAACCAGTAATCCTAAAAATCGGCGGCTCAGCCATCACCGACAAATCTGAACAGTTAGCCGCAAAAACCGAAATCATCAACCGACTAGCGGAAGAAATCAAGCGAGCAGACCTTGACAACCTAATCATCGTTCACGGCGGCGGAAGCTTTGGGCACCCAACCGCACAAAAATACGGCATAAAAGAAGGGTACAAAGAAGACCCAACGCAGAAACTTGGTTTCGCAGAAACCCACCATGTAATGACCGTGCTCAACGGGCTTGTTATGGACGCGCTTATTTGGCATGAAATTCCAGCCATAAGCATCGCCCCATCATGCTGCATATTAACTGACAACGGCAGAATCAGGTTTTTTGATGAAACCGTCCTGAAATCAATGGAGAAAATGCTGTTTAAACCCGTCCTGTACGGCGACGCGGTTTTGGATGATAAATTGGGCTTCACAATTCTCTCTGGCGACCAATTGGTTGCGTATTTGGCAATCCGCTACAAGGCTTCAAAAATCGTCGTAGGCGTCGACACTGACGGCTTATTTGACTGCGACCCGAAAACTAACCCAGAAGCCAAAGCCTACAAGCACTTGACGTTGGCGGAGCTTAAGCAGATTCAGCCTAAACTCGGCAAAGCAGCAGGCACAGACGTCACAGGCGGCATGGCGGGCAAAATTGCTGAGCTTATCCCAGCCATAGAAGCGGGCATTCGCGTTACGATTACGGGAGCCACAAAGGGACTGTCCATTTACCGGGCTTTAACAGACCAAAGTGTTTTAGGTACGGAAATCGAGAAGTAACGGTATGGCTGAAAAAACGGAAAACCGCAAGGCAGACCACATAAGGATTTGCCTCGACCAAAAAGCTCAAGCAAAAAAAGCCACTTCAGGCTTTGAAGATATACAGTTCATCCACCGCGCCCTCCCAGAACTTGACCGCGAAAAAATAGACCTATCTACATCTTTCCTCGGCAAAAAACTCTCCGCGCCCCTAATCGTCGGAGCCATGACGGGCGGAACACGGGAAGCCACAAAAATCAACGCTTCAATCGCCCTCGCCGTGGAGAAGCTGCATTTAGGCATGGGTGTGGGAAGCCAAAGAGCAGCCCTCGAAGACAAAAAACTCGAAGAAACCTACTCGATTTGCCGAAAAAAAGCGCCGACAGCCTTCTTAATCGCCAACATCGGCGGGGTCCAACTTGCACACGGCTACGGCTTAAAAGAAGCAAAGAAAGCCGTGGAAATGCTGGATGCGGATGCGTTGGCAATCCATATGAATCCGCTGCAGGAAGCCATCCAGCCTGAGGGACAAACCAACTTCAAAGGTGTCCTCGCAAAAATCGGCGAAATCGCCTCCGAACTAGATGTGCCCGTTATCGTTAAGGAGACGGGATGCGGCATTTGTGCAGAAGACGCAAAAGCGTTGGAAGATGCAGGCGTAAAAGCCATCGATGTCGGAGGAGTCGGCGGGACAAGTTTCGCCGCTGTGGAATTTTACCGCTCGGCAAGCAGCAAAACGTTGGATGAAGCGTTCTGGGACTGGGGAATTCCAACGGCTGTAAGCCTGATTGAAACGACTCAAACCGTGAAGGTTTCTGTGGTCGCTTCGGGCGGAGTACGAAGCGGCATAGATGTAGCGAAGTCAATTGCTCTGAACGCAAGCTTAGCCAGCCTATCCCAACCCGTTCTCGAAACCGCCGTAAAAGGAGCCAAAGAAACTGAAGAGTTGCTTTGCTGCTTAACCGATGAATTGCGCAGCGTCATGTTTCTTGTCGGCGCCAAAAACCTTGAAGCCCTCTCAAAAGTGCCCGTGGTTGTGACGGGAAAAACCGCCGAGTGGCTAAACATCCGAGGCTTCGACACAGCAAACTATGCTCTTAGGAGAAACGTGGCCTTTGAATATTGAAAAGTTTCTTGAAGAAAAGGCACCTCAAATTGACAAAGCCATCGAAAAATACATTCCCAGAAAATTCACCAAAGATTCGATTCTTTTCAAAGTCGACCCGCCCATGTACAGCTACAATCTGCAGCCGCTTAACAAGGCAATCGCGGACCCGATTTGGGACATGCTGGACCGCGGCGGAAAAAGGTGGCGTCCAGCCCTCTTCTTGTTGATATGTGAAGCGCTTGGCAACAACGCGGGTTACTGCTTGGATTTCTCCATTATCCCCGAAGTCATCCATAACGGCACGTTGGTGATTGACGACATCGAAGACGCATCGGAACTTCGCCGAGGCAAACCATGCACCTACAAAATCTTCCAGATGGACATAGCCGTTAACGCGGGAAACGCAATGTACTACCTTCCCCTTCTGCCACTGATGATGCAGAAAACAAAGATGCCGCCCGAGACGCAGCGGGACATTTACGAGGTTTACGTTCAAGAAATGGTTAACCTCAGTTTGGGGCAGGCGATGGATATCGCATGGCACAGCGGCTTAGCCAACGCCGACCAGTTGCGTGAAGAGGATTATCTGCAGATGTGTGCTTACAAAACAGGTACCCTTGCACGGATGGCGGCGAGGATGGCTGCGGTTCTTGCGGGCGCAGAAAAGCCGCTGGTTGATAAGCTGGGTCGGTTGGCTGAAAGCATCGGGGTGGCTTTTCAGATGCAGGATGACATTTTAGATTTGACTGGCGTGGACTTCGCGAAGAAGAAAGGCGGCGTCGGCCAAGACATAACCGAGGGCAAACGAACCCTAATGGTTATTTACACCCTTGGAAAAGCCAACGATCGCCGACAGGAAACGCCTTATCCAGATTCTTAACATGCATACTTCCGAGCAGCCGCTACGGGACGAAGCCATCGCCCTGATGCAGAAGTACGGCGCCATGGAACACGTCAAAGCCGCTGCGGAACGAATGGTTGAGGAAAGCTGGGTTGAAACAGAGAAGTTGTTGCCCACGCCCGAAGCTAAGGAAAAATTAAAAGCGTTCGCTGAATTCTTGATTAAAAGAAACAAGTAGTTTGTGAGCGTAATTGGTTTGGCACTTGAAAACGATAATGACTTAAAGGAATTCATACGGAAAGCCGCTTTGCTAAACGCGGTTTCCCATGACGGCAAGGCACAGGCAGGCGCTTTGGTCGGCAAGGTTCTCGGCGAAAAAGCGGACCTGCGTTCAAAAGTGAAGGAGCTTTCAGGCGTAATCAACACCGTTGTAGCCGAAGTTAACGGCCTGTCTTTGGCGGAGCAGAAGGCTATTGTTGAGGAGAATTGGCCTGAAACGCAGAAAAAAGAGAAACCTGAAGAAAAACGTCTCTCCCCGCTGCCTAACGCCGACAAGTACCCGACTGATAGTGACCCGCTTCTCCCCGAACCCCGACTGCGTGCTGCATCTGGGTTCTGCAAGAGCCATCCTTCTGAGCCACGAATACGCCCGCATGTACGGCGGCAAATTTATCCTGCGGTTCGAAGACACCGACCCAAAAATCAAGAGGCCGTCGCTGGTTTTCTACGACAGCATCAGGCAAGATTTGAAGTGGCTGGGCTGCAGCGTCGACGAAGAATACATCCAAAGCGACCGACTCCCCATATACTACGAATACACCGAGAAACTCATCGAAGACGGCAACGCCTACATCTGCGAATGCCCCTCCGAAGATTTCCGCAAAAAAACCATAGCGAAACAAGCCTGCCCCTGCCGCAACCTGCCCGCAGCGGAACATCTGGAACGGTGGAAACGCATGTTAAGCGGCGGCTACATCGAAGGGCAAGCGGTGGTTCGGGTTAAGACTGACATTGAGCATCCGAACCCAGCCGTCAGGGATTGGCCAGCTCTGAGGATTATTGACACTAAAAAGTATCCTCATCCGAGGGTGGGAAGCAGATACATTGTTTGGCCGCTGTACAATTTGGCAGCGGGTTTAGATGACCACCTCATGGGCATGACCCATATCATCCGCGGCAAAGAACACTACACCAACATGGTCCGCCAAAAATACATGTACCAACACCTTGGCTGGGAATACCCTGAAGCCATCCACTACGGCAGACTCAAAATCACAGGCGCCTTTCTGAGTAAATCAAAAATCATTCAGGGAGTAAAAGACGGCTGCTACGCAGGCTTTGACGACCCCCGCCTTGGCACCTTCGCCGCCTTGAGGAAACGGGGGATAACTCCTGAAGCCATCAAAAAAATGATTATTGACGTCGGCACAAAATCAAACGATGTAACGCTGAGTTGGGAGAACCTGTTCTCGTACAACCGCAAAATCCTAGACGCCGCAAGCAACCGATACTTCTTCGTTGCCGACCCAGTCGAACTCAAAGTTTTCAACGTGCCGAAAACATTCAACGCCAAACTTCCGCTGCATCCAGAGAAACCTGAACGCGGATTCAGAGAATACACCGTGACGCCACAGGGTCAAGAGCAAACCGCAGGCTTCTGGATTTCAAAGAAAGATGCGGAAGCGTTAGAGCCTGGCAAAGTTGTGAGGCTTATGGAGCTTTTCAACGTTAAAGTCGAAGCCAAAGCAGCCGACTCCGTGACAGCGACGTTTGCCAGCGAATCATACGACGATGTCAGAAAAATCAAGGTTCAGCTAATCCAGTGGATTCCGAAAGGCGCAGAGTTCCAGTGCCAAGTCGTGATGCCTGATGCTTCAGTTACCGAGGGGTTTGCCGAGAGCGCCTGCAAAAACTTAAAGCCAGACACCATCATACAGTTTGAACGTTTCGGATTCACCCGAATAGACCAGATAAACCAGAAATTGGTCGCGTACTACGCCCACAAGTAAGAGATGAACATGGATGAAGAAACTTGACAAAGCAATAATTTGGCCAATCTACTTCGACGCCAACAAACCCCGAAGAAAAGGACGCCGAGTACCCAAAAACTTAGCCGTGCAAGCACCCAAAATAGACGAAGTCAAGCAGGCAGTTGACCGTCTGGGATTAAAAAACGAGGTCCGACTTGAAGCACACTTCCCAAGGATACCGTGGGCTAAGACTGGAATGTTACTTGTTGAAAAGAAAGAACCGAAAGAAAAAATAATTGTTAAAATCGCGAAACAACTATTAAAGATAAGAAGCGTTCCTGCGAAACCGCAGTAGCTTAAACTTTTTCTTTAGTTATGAGAACCGCGTTGATTACGCCGTCGTTTCCTGGGCGACTGGTAACTTTTGCGAGACCTAAGGTTGTTTCGATTTCCGCGCCTTTTGTGATGACGCCTCTGCGGTTGTAGTCAACGTTTGCAGCGTTGCGTACGACACGGGTAATTTCCGACTTTGAGGTTTTGCCTGTTTTCGGGTCGGTGACTGAAACGAATTTGTCGCTTAAAACTCTGACTTTGGTGTTGCCGCCCAGGCCTCTGGTGGTTTTCCTTTTAGGTTCACCGAGAATTGTTTCAGCTGGGTAGCCGCCTTCTTCATACTTTTTCTTGACGCGGTAAGCTCTTTTTTTGCCGCCTGAAAGTTTTCTTTTGCGTAAAGTGCCATGCCAAACAGACATTATTTCACATTTCCTAACGAATATCTAATTCGAGCATTCACTAAAACATTGGATTTCCATATAAACATATCCGTTTCAAGCTTCATCTTCCTCAATCTGGATGGTTGCCAAACCTTTTAGTCAGGTTGGTTCGAATACAGAAAACATTCAGTTTCGACAATTAAGGATTAAGTGTCAAACCTTAAAAAGGGAAAAAGCGCTACTTACATTGTCCGCATGAAGACGATTGAAGAAATAAAGGCGCAATTAGCTGAACTTAAGCCAGTTCTTAAAGAGAAATATCAAGTGGAAACGATAGGCGTATTCGGCTCTTATTCGCGGGGCGAACAGAAAAGCAGGAGCGACGTTGACATTCTTGTTACTTTCGAGGAACCAAACGACATTGACCTTATCGACTTCATCGAAATCAAGCAGTTCCTAAGCAAAAAGTTGATGACAAAAGTTGATCTAGTAAAAAAAAGCGCTTTGAAGCCCCTAATTAAAGAAAAAATTCTTGAAGAGACGATCTACATTTGACTAGAAGCATTCGACTCTATCTTCAAGACATCGCCGACGCCATCAAAGAAGTGGAAGAATTCATGACAGGTCTTTCCTTTGATGACTTTTCCGAAAACAAGCAAGCAATTCGCGCCGTAACAATGGATTTCATAATAATCGGGGAAGCATCCAAACATTTGCCGTTGGAAACCCGAAAAAGATATCCTCAGGTTCCTTGGCAAAAAATTGTTGGTATGAAAAATATTCTTACACACGATTATCCTGAAACGGATAACGAAATCCTCTGGAAGACAGCCAAGAAACGTTTACCTGAATTAAAGATGGTAATCGATGAAATCCTAAAGGAAAATCTGAATAAATAAGAGAAGATTTTAAGGTCAAGTGTTTGATAAATGGTTAATTTCCAAAAAAAACGCGCAGAAAAGGCGTCGATACGCTGAATAAGCCCCACCAAGGATAGATTACGGCTGGTCTTTGACGTCTTTTAGGGATTCGCCGAAAATCTTTTTCAGGTTTCTTTTCATTTCAGTTATGTCGTTGGGCAAACCGAAGTAGTCGGCGAAGTCAGCCGTGGTTTTCAGCAGCATCGAACGCCCGCTTTTTTCAGCCATAATCAAATGGCTATCCTTCAGCTCCTTAATATGACCATACGCGTGTTGCCCTCTGACATCGATTACGCGTTTCTGGCTGATGGGCTGCCTGATTGCTATGTAAGAAAGCGTTTTGAGCGGGCCTGAAGAAAGCAAGGGGCGATTCACCAGTTTCTGGATTAGATGAGTGAAATCAGCCTTGACCTGCAAGACGTAGCGTTCGTCTTTTAAAGCTAATATCTCAAGCGCGGTCTTTCTTGCCTTATATTCCTGCATCAGGGCGTCTGCGTATTTTTGGGCTTTCTTTTTTGAGCGGCTGCCGATGACTTGGCACAGCTCGTTTAGGTCTAATGGGGCGCCCGGCAACGAAGAGGGCGGCTTCTATTAGTACCATGCAGTGAGCTTTACGCTCTTCATCCTGCGCCTGCTCCGCTTCAGGGCTTAATTCAACTTGTGTTTCCTTCGGCTTTTCCAACGTTCAGTTTCCCCACAGCAATGTATAATTCTTCAGTTTCCTCATTCTGCCAAAGACTAACCAAGCCATCCTGAGCTAAGAATAACAGGTAAATGAATGTTCGCAAAGCTTCAATCCTAGTCATGCCTTTGGTGAGGGTTGAAAAATCAATTATTCCCGAGCCCCCAACCTTCTCAGTTAAGATGCCGTACAGGTTGTTGATTTGCAACTCGATTTCTGCCATGAACTTGTCGAACTGCGGAAGCAAATCCGTCACGGAGGGCAAAATCGGATGTTGCTCAATCACGTGGTTAAGGTTAAGGAGACGTTCACCTTTAAGCACGTCGTCTAAGACTTCAAGCAGGTGCTGAATGGTGGTTGAAGTCAACTCGTGCCTAAGCGGCAGAAACAGAGGCGGCGGAACATAATCCGTGACTCCCCGAGGCGGCGGCGGAGGCGGTTCCTGCAATGTAAGCAGCAGCTTGGATTTCATCAGATAAATCAGGGCGGAAGAATCCAAAGCGACGCCTGAAGCTCGAAAATCGGTTTTCTGGGTTCGCTCCATTTCAGTTAGAAACGACCGCAGAAGATAAGCGATGTTAACGTTCCAGGGCGTGAGTTTCTCTAGTTTGCTGATTTCAAACAAGATGTTCCAGGGCGGACGCAGATAGAAGGGCCTTCGCATCGGCGACGTTGTCTCGGTCGTCACGCAGCCGGCACCTCCGCTGGGAACTTTGCTGTCACAACGTTGGAGATTCCGTTGCGTTCGTAGACCCCGTAAACTTTCTGAGCCCTATTCACCATTTCTGGTCTAAGACTGATGACTATGAACTGCATTTTTTCGGCTTCCTCCAAAAGAAGGTCAGCCAGCAGACCCGTGTGGTAAGCGTCTAAGTGCGCGTCGACCTCGTCGAGGATGTAGAATGAGGCTGGCGTGAAGTCTTTAAGCGAGAAAATGAAGGCAACCGCCGTGATTGAGCGTTCCCCGCCGCTGGCTCCGCTGACCACGATTGAAGGCTTGTTGGGGAACTGAACAATCATGTCTATACCGCCAGCGAAGGGTTCATCTGGGTTTTCAAGCTTAATCGTAGCTTCGCCGCCGCCAGTAAGCTTGGAGAAGTAAACTTTGAGGCTTGTGTTGATTTTTTCGAAGGCATCCATGAAAACCTTGCGTTTCTTAGCCTCAATCTCATCCATGAACTGCACAATGGCTTGTTTTTCTTTTTCCAACTCGTTTAGCCGCACCGAAAGCTCCCGGTAACGTGAAAGCTGGTCGGCGTAGTGGGAAAGCGCAAGCTGGTTAATGGCGCCGATGGTTTCTATCTCAAACTGCATCATCCGAATAGTTGTTTGCGCCTCTTCAACCTGCTTCTGAGTGGTTTCCAGCGGCTGCTCATACCCGAACAGGCGAAGTTGACTTTGAAGCTGCTGCAAACGCAGTTGATTCGTCTCCGAGCTAAGCTGAAGCTGATTCAGCAAACGGTCAGCCACCTCATACTCGGTGTCGAGCAAACGCAGCTCCGCATCGATAGAGTCAATTTGCGCCGTGAATTTTTTGGATTCTTCTCTGGCGGAAAAAACGGCTTTGGAAAGCTCAACCCGGCTTTTCTCTTGCTCGTCAAGCTCCTTCTTGATGCCTTCGCGTTCCAGCAGGGCGTCGGCAACTTCTTTTTCCAGTTTTTTCTGCTGCTGCTCAACCCGAACAATCTGGATCTTTATGTTTTTGTATCCGTTGCGAAGAACCCTGTCGAATTGGGACTGGTAAGTTGAAATCTCCGTTTGCGTTGACCCCGAGTTCTGCTTAAGCGTGTTGACTTCTTCGCCGAGTTTTTCCCGTCCAACCTCAAGCGCCTGAATGTTCTTAACGTCAGTTTTCAATCTTAAACCCGCGATTTCGCCTCGAAGCCTCTCGTCTTCCCTGCGCATGCCGTTGCGTTCGTTTCGGTAAACCTCCATGCGTCCCTTATAGGATGCGGCTTCACGTTCAAGTTTGCCCCCGTATTTTTCCGTGTACCGAATGTTGAATTGGGTTCTTTTGACGCCGCGTTTGATTCTCACTATTTCGCGGTCAAGCGTCGCGATTCCTTCTACGAGGCGGGTCATCTCGATTTTTGAGCGCTCCACCTCTTCTTCAAGACCCGTAATGTCGGTTCCTCGCTGGGTAAGATGGGTTTGCAGGGCGTTTACGGCTTCATCTAAGCTTTTGAGGGCGTTTTCGCTTGGGATAATCGTTGAGAAATCGATGGGTGCACGGTAGTATCCGCTTTCGAAGGCGCCTGACTCGAACAGGTCGCCGTTGACTGTGACGGCTCGGTACCCTTCGTTTGATAAGGCAAAAGCTACTTTATCGTTTGAAACCACCATGGTGTCGCCGAAAACGTAGTTCACAGCCAACCCCACGTTGCTATCGTACTTCATAAAGCTCGAAAGTGCGCCGACTACGCCTTCGCGGTTCGGAACAGGCTTGTTCTTCACGTTTATAGAGCCTTGCAACGGGATAATTTTGATTCTGCCCAACTTCATGCGTCGCAACGTTTCAGTGCAGGTAAAAGCCGAATCAAGGTTTGCCACAACTAACGCGTCAAGCCAACCAGTCGCCGCTGCCTCAATGGCTTTCTTGAAGTTCTTATCAATCTTTATCAGGTTGCGGAGCCTGCCGTGAATCCCGTTGATTGCGCCGACATTCCCCATTTCCTCAATGCTTCGCAAGGCTTTCTCCTCGGAAGCGATGGTTGCGGCGAGGTCTCTTTGCGTCGCGAATTCTATCACGGCGTCTTTGGCGGAGCTCGCTATTTTTTCAGCTGCCGCGATTTCTTTTTCAACGGTGTCTTTTTGTGTTTTTTTGCGTTCGATGGAGGCTTCAAGGTTTTTAAGCTGGATTTTCTGGTCCTTTTGAACCTGCTCAAGCTCTCCAAGGGACTTTTCAATTTCCGCCAAGTTGACGCGGAACCGCTCCTTGCGGACAGTTAAGCTTTTGATTCTGCCCGTGCAAAGCCGAAGCGCCCCCTTTTCCTTGGTGTATTCGGAACGCAAATAAGCCATCCGTTTAACGTGGTTGTCGATTTGCGTCTGCTTAGCACGTATCTGCTCGTTGTTGCTGTCAAGTCCACCCCAAAGCTCAGCGGTCTGCTGCGCCAAAACCTCATGCTCAGACACTTTTTGAGCCAGGGCAACTTGGATTTTCGCAAGTTCATTTCGGAAAACCCTGATTTTGAGGCGGTTCTCCCGTATTTCAGTTCGAATGTTTTCCTGCTGCGCCAAATTGTTTTCTCGCACCCGCTTGAGGCTCTCCAGGCTGCCTTGGCCTGAATTGATTTTTGTGTTCAACTCGGATAATTTGGATTTTAATTCGCCGATGGTAATTTGGACTTTGAGAACTTGGGAGCCGCCTTCTTCGAGGTTTTCGCCGCTGAGTTTACGCCATTCGCCTTCAACGTCGTGGCGTTTGCCCCTGCGCAGGTCCCGCTGCTCCTTGAGTTTGTCGACTCTTGCTTGGACTTTTTCGTTTTGGCTTTTGGCTTCGTTTAGTTTGGCGTTTACTTGGGTGATGTCGCTTGAGATTTTGATGGCTTGGAACTTTTTGGTTTCTGCCTGAATAAAGTTGTAGCGTAGAAGCTGGTTTCGTTCGCGTTCCAAATCGTCTAGGCGCTTCTGGACTTCGTCGATTCTTCCCATGGCAGTGCGGATGGAGATGTCGGCTGCACGGAGTTTTTCTTCAGCCTCCACCTTCTCCGAGTCATATTGGCCTATGCCGACGAGGTCTTCAATTATTTTTCGCCGCTCCAAAGAGTTAATCTCGGTGAGCCGTGTCAGAGTGCCCTGCGGGATGATGTTTTGGCTCATGCTGCTAATCGAACTCATCGAAAGCGTTTCGGTGATGTAGGCACGCGACATTCTTCTGCCGTTTAAACGGTAAACGCTCTGCCCATTCTTGAAAACCTCACGTGAAATAGTCACCGTGGTTGTGTCTACGGGCATGGTGCCGTCTGTATTGTCAAACTGGATAACTACCTTTGCCATCTTGGCTTTTTCTTGCCCCGCCTTGTCGGAGCCGTGAAAAATCAGGTGAGCCGCATTTTCCGCGCGGAGCCTTCGGGTGCTCAACTCGCCAAGAGAGAAAAGCACGGCGTCGATGATGTTGGATTTTCCGCTTCCGTTCGGACCCGTCAAAGCCGTGAAGCCTTTATCTAGGGATATCTTGATGGTCTGCGGCCCAAAAGATTTGAAACCTTTTAACTCGATTTTTTTTATGTAGGGCATTCAGCCTGTATCCTCACGGCAAACGGTCACGCTAATTTAACATCTCATCACCATACGTATAAAAGCTTTTAAAATGCACGGATAAACATGCGGACAATTTATAGTGAAGAATTTAAAAATCAAAACACAAAAGACCGCGTTGACCAGGGAAGTATATGTTCTACTTTGAATCCGCCAAAAACTTAGCGAAACAAAAAAAAGAAAAAAAGGAAAGTTTTTTGTTTTGGAGATTGGTTTACGGTCTTTTTCTTAGCAGTATCATTGCCAGTGCTGCGATTCCCACGATTATGACGATTATGATTGCAATTCCAATGTACATGAGGGAGGCTTGAGTGGCTAAGCCTGCGAGCGGTGTGCCTGTGGGTGCGGGTGTTGCCGGTGCGTTGCTGGCGTAGAAAGCTGTTTCAGCACTTGATGAATAGTACGATTCTGAGCCTGCGAAAGCTGCGTAAACGGTGTAGTTGCCCGCGATGTCTGGTTTCCATGTGAAGCTGTATGTGCCGCTGGCATCGCTTGTTGTTGAGCCGATCTGTCTGTAGTTGTTGTTGGAGTCAAGAACGTATAGGTTAACGTTGACGCCTGTGACGTTGGTGGGCATTGGCTGCTGCATGTAAACATACTCCATCCAAGGAGTCATGCTTGCGTCAGAAACGCATGGAACGCCGTGTGGGAAGTTTGCTGCTTGTTCCAGCTGCTGTGTGCCTGCAGAGGTGTCGATGACTGTTCCCGTTATCGTTATGGGTGTTGCGGTCGTTACGCCGACGCCTGGTGCTTGAACTGTGATTGCGCTTGGTCCTTTGCTGTAGGCGTATATCTGGTTGTCGTATGCATTTTCCGCTGTCATGATGCCGTCGACGATTGGGGCAGGTCCTGTAACGTAGAAGCCCATTACGCTCCATATCAGTTTTCCAGTTTGAGTGTCTATTGCCAGTTCCCTTGCGCCTCGGAATAACGGTGGACTGTATTCGTGGCCCTCGTTGAGGAACCATACTCCGCCAGCGACTGATCCTCCGCTGAAGATCCATAGTGGCCATACGCCGTAGGGGGTGTCAGATCCAGCAAGGCCGTGAACTGTGTTGGTGCTTGTGTACCATAGTTGGGTTCCTGTCAATATGTTGACAGCCCACATGTCTCCTCCGAAGCCCATGATGTAAAGTGTGCCGTTGTCGCCGAGAACAGATTGGTAGCCGCCGATTGTACTGTATGGATCGGGAACCGAATATTCGCCGTTTTGACCTGTGAGTTGAAGAGGTCCCCATAGCTGCTTTCCTGTGGACATACTGTAACCGTATAGGGTACCGAAGTCGTTGTTTTGTTCAACGAGGACACCCCATCCGCCTACTCTGGTATCTACTCGTGTGTATGGTGATAGTGTCCGATTGGTTACCCATAGTTCTGCGCCGGTTGTCGCGGAGTAGCCTGCTTCGACTTCCCATCCAATGGTGAAGCTTAAGGCTGTAGTGGGTCGGTCGATCATTAGTATTACGCCGCTGTCGACAGTTGTGATTGAGAGGCTTCCAGTTATAGATGCGCCATTTAGGGTAGTAGCTACAGGTGCACGCCACATTATTCCGTTTGCGAAGTTATAGATGCCGTATTGTGTTGGCCTCCAAGACCAATTATTTGCGGTAACGCCCTTTGTGTAACCATTGATGTACAGAAGACACTGCGACGAGTTCCACAAGTTAACGGTAGGTCCTGTATTAGTAACCGGTGTTCCTAGGATTGTTTGTGTTCCAGCGGTTGCGTTAACATAGTAACCTAAGAATTCTCCGTTTGGACCTTCCGTAAGGGTCGGTGCGGTAGCATTGACAATGCAGCAGACAAATTTCCCAGTCATAGCATCAATCAAGTCATAAGTGGTGCTGCCGGCGGCAAGATGGAGCCCCGGAACGTTGGATGGGACAGCTTGACCGGTCACGTAGGCTGGAGTTCCTGTAAACCATAGGTAGGGGATGGATCCGTACTGGTTGGGGGAAACGTAATTGAATAATTGGCCGCATCTTAGACTCAGAATTCCGCCGGTGGCTGTAAGCAGGGTGGCGTTTGCAGTAGATCCATATCCTGTTGACGGTTGGATAGTTGAATAAGTATCTTCCCATATTTGTTGTCCAGTGCGTAAGTTAATGGCAATCGTGCCTGTTGGATTTGTTGAAGAGCCTGGGAATTCCTCGTAGTACATTACGCCGTTCATGATTACTGTCGCCCATTTTGGCTCGTATTGCGAAGTTGAGTAGTAGTTGCTTGTTTCAGTTCCGCCGAATTCTCCTCCGACTAGTCCTCCAGCCGCAACGGGTCTTGTCCAGATGATGTGAGCGGTCTTTGGCGCTGTACTGTATGGATTGTAGTTTCCGGTGGCATTGTACACTCCGGTGGTGGCGAAAGCATATGCGCCCAGCCCAAGCCAGTTACCGGTGATTCCGGACCATAAGCCGTTCACTGATTGTACTGGCCGTGTCCAGTAACTTGTCGGAAGCGGATTTTGCGGTATCGATGGTACTGGGTTCTGCTGCACTATAAGTGTGGCTGGACTGCTTGTGGAGGGAGCAAATGTATCATTGATGTAGTCGTTGGCTATCGCGTGATTTAGGCCTTTCAATGTGTCTCCAAGAAAGTACATAACAAAAGTGTAGTTACCAAGTGTTGAAGGTGTATATAGAGTATATGTTCCTCCTGTAGCGTCAGTTATGAATGTCCCCAATGTGTCTGTGGTTCCATCAGGCTTTGTAACTGTCACTTTGAGATTGTGCCATACATCGCCAACTGACCCTGAAGCTGTTGGCGGCGGCATTGCGAGCCAGAAGCCTACAGTAGCTGTTTGGCCTATGCCACAAGGATTAGGCGAGACATTGATGTAAGAATATGTTGGGATTGTCCATGGCGGTGAATGCGCTTTGGCATTTGGCATCATAGTTATCATTGAAAACAGAAAGAATACACAAATCGTTAAAGCTGCAATTTTGTTTTTTATCGATTTCATTTTCTTTTTTCTCCTAATTTTTTGTTGGTTAAGAAGCATAAACGCTCCAACCAACAGAGTGCTTCTTTCTGCTCACTTGCTTATATCACTTGCTAGAAAAAGGGCAAACGAATTGCTAACATACAATATAAAAGTTTGCCCAATTCTAACCCCAATTTAGCTTAATTCAACGAGTATTGAGGTAGTTTCCCCTTTTAAAACCATAGTTTGGCTGAAATAGAGCCGCGCTGTATTTGCATTTACCTAGTGCCAACGCTGAATTTTTTCCAGCCCCTATTGCTAGAATAACAGGCCTTCGCAGAAAAACGTGTCCTTCAACAGGTCAAGCCAAAGTAATCAGGAAAAAAGAAGATTTGTGGGTGATGTCTACATTTGACAGGGTTCAAATTGTACCAAATAAGACATAAATTAATTAATTTGTAACGTAAAAGTCGGAAAACATAAAAACCATTTCAGTTAGAACAGCCTCCATTCAGGTGAACATAATGGACTTCTGCCCAAAATGCGGTTCGATACTTCAAACAACAAAAAAAAACTCTTCAACACTTAAATGCCCAAAATGCAAATACGAAAAACCAAATGAACATAAAGAATCAAACAAAAAAATGAGCCTCCAACTCGGCAAAGCACCAGAAATCGCTGTAATTGACCAAAACAAAGAGGCAATGCTACGGTTGCTTCCGACAATTCATTTGGTCTGCGAAAAATGCGGAAACACCGAAAGCGAAACTTGGAACGTCGAAGCTGCCGACGAGACTATCCATTCAACAATTACATTCTTCAGATGCACAAAATGTAAAACCACCAGAAGAGAATCGGGGTAAGCAAAAGAACGCATTTGCCAGATACGACTGATTTTAAGAAAAGAGTGTTTGCGATTGATTTCTCCATGAAGTCAGGTTTCACACAAAATCTGGGTTAAGATACTAATGAAGTTCGCTGTGTGGAATTATAAGATTTAGCACATCAACTGAGTGCCGCCTTTGCCAGAACCTAAGGCGCATGTTCTTCTTTTAAGAATTCAATATTATACAAACCGCTAGGGACTTTTCTGAGATAGAATGTCTGCCAAGATTTCTTCGCGTCTCACTTTGCGGTTCTTCTTTTGGTTCTTCATGCCTAGTGAGGAATATTTAGCGTTAAAATAAAAACTTTATTGATTCTGGCTAAAGAACAAGGCTGATGAACCAAGCGTTAAGACTTCGCACTCGAAAGCCGTGCAGCACAAAAAAAGGAAGGATCCTATTTGTTTAGGTTCCACAGGGTCTGGCATCCCAAGTTGGTTTGGGCGCAACTGTTTTGGCAGCTTTGGCGGTCTATGCTGACGAGTTTGGGGATGAGGGTTGCTGCGTCGGGGCTGCCTAAGCCTGTGGGTGCGTCCCAGCCTTGGGTTGCTTTGTAGCCTAACAGGCTGTTGCCTGTGGGGTAAGTGTTGTCGCCTACTGTGACGTCGTGGATTGCTCCCGCAGTGTAGAGTGCGTTTTTGTTGGCGTAGAGTTCGGGGTTGATGAATCCGAGGCTGTGATGCTCCATTTGGCATGCAATCGCGGTTAATGCAGCCCAGAACGGTGAACCCGCGCTTGTTCCTCCAGCAACCGTGGCTTGAGGAGCTCCCGGAGACGCAGCGCTCAAAAATATGGCGCCTAAGCCGCCGTATGCTCCACTGTCAAACGAAACGTCAGCTACGCATCTTCCCGTGGGCGTGGTTGCTGTTCCGTCGGCGGAGGTCAGGGTTATGCCTTTTTGCCAAGTGGGAAGCGCAAACAGCATGCTTTGGGCTCCTCCCGCAGTCACCATGTCCATGGGCGCTGGAAATCCGTCTGCAACCATGGCTTGGTAGTCGTTGCCTGCAATCTCGTAGCCGTATTGGATTCCAACGTGGTTTTGTCCGTCCCAGCTGCCTGTTCCTTCTTGGTAGCCGTCGCTGCATGTCATGAACAGGTTTGTTCCTCCCACCGCCGTGACGTATGGGTCGGATGCGGGGAAGTAGGCGTTGTTGATTGGGCCTCCGTTTGAGGCTCCCCAGTCGCCTGTTCCAGCAAACACGGTTATGCCTGCGTTGCATGCTGACAAAAACATCTGGTTGCAGATTGCCACTTCGTTGTGTGCGGCTTGAGTTGTCAACAGGAATTCTGGTGCGCCCCAGCTAAGCGACAGGGTTGAGCCGAGATGGTGGTTGATGGCGTAGTTTACGGCGTAGTCGACGGGTCGGTCGTTGTCGTTGGGGGCAATCACAAGGGCGATGTCTGCTTTTGGAGCTATGGCATGAACCATGTCTACGTCTAAGGTTACTTCGCTGCTCCAGCCAACCTGGTTAGGGTCGGTGGCGTCGAAGACAGGTTTGCCCAGCGGATAGTAGATGCTTAGATGCTGTTTTATTTCGCCAAGGCTTGTCCAAGGCAAGTTTGCTCCATAGTTGTTCTGCCACTGCGTAAACAGCAACAAGTCCTGATAGATGGTTGGGCTGCCGTAGGCGTCAACTATAACGACTGTTTGCCCTCTTCCGTCGTAGCCAGCTGCGTAGAGCGGGTTTAGGTCGTAGGCGTTGCGCAACTCGAAAACGGTGTTTGTCAAGAATCCTCCGCCGTAGGCTTGGGTGTTGACCTGCGGGTTTACTTGGTACTGGAAGGTTGATGCGGCGTTTAAGGTGGAGGCGTCGGGGCTCGTGTTTGAGTTGTCGATTGTTGCGCTGAACGCTTGTGGAACGGCGTATGCGCATGTTAGTATGAGGGTTAGAAGTGTTATTGTGGCTAATGATTTGGGTTCCATAATGTTGCCTTGTTCTTTCTTTTCGGAGCGGCGCCCTTATATGCATTATTCTCTCTCACGATATTTGAGAACCTGTAGAACAAAAAGAAAGTACAACAAACAGACAACAGCACCCAGAAAAAAAGCCAAAACAAAAGCCACAGCAAAAACCAACCAGACACAATACACCAAGAAAAAGCTGGGCTTCCTAAAGGGCAAATTCGAAAATGGGAAAGCGTAAGCAATTAATGCTCAGCGACGCAATTTAGAATGTAGTCTGGATGTGAGGTTTGAGTATGAAAGTTACTGTTGGAGTTTTGGATAAGCGGGGCACCGACGCGGTGGGGAAGGTTTTGGATGTGCTCCAAGAGTTAGGCGTTGAGCAGCCCCTGCACTTCGGGGTGGTTTCGCCTATGAAGAGCGTTCTTGACAAGAACCTTGAATTGCTAAGCAGGCAAAGCCCCGAATCCTCATCCGCCGTCGGCTGCATATCCACAAAGCCAACCTCGAGAAGCTACGAGTTTTTGCAGCTGACTGATGCGTCGCTTGTTTTGCAGGGAAAAGTGTACTCGGCAATCCCGAAAACAGCCGTTTTGCAGCAGCTCGCCAAAGAGCCAGAGCACTGCGAAGCCATCCTGCAAACGCTCATCGACAAAGCCGACGGAGACTACGCGTTTCTCATGCTCGGGGAAGGCTGGTTGGCGGCGGGAAGAGACCCAGTTGGAGTTCAACCGCTCTACTGGGGCGAAAACCCAGACTTCGCTGCCGTTGCCACTAACCGAAAAGCACTCTGGATACTCGGCATAGAAAACCCCGCTTCTTTTCCGCCGGGAAACCTTGCCTTCATAAACCGCGACGGCTTCCAATTCAAACCCGTAAAAACCCTGAGCTTCACGGAGCCCAAACCGATTACGCTGGATGAAGCAGCCCAAAAGCTTCAGGCGCTCATTGAAGAATCACTCAAGCGCCGCACACACGACGTTAAGGATGTTGCGGTGGCGTTTTCAGGCGGCTTAGACAGCAGCCTCGTCGCGCATTTGGCGGGCAAACTCGGGTTGAAAGTCAACCTTCTACATGTTAGCATGGAAAATCAGGCTGAGACCGAGGAAGCCATTTTGGCGGCTGAGCAGCTGAATCTGCCTCTTCAGGTGGATTTGTATAAGGATTCTGACGTGGAAAAAACCTTGCCCAAAGTCGTAGGGCTGATTGAGGAGGCTGACCCAGTTAAAGCCAGCATCGGTTTGCCGTTTTATTGGATGGCGGAGCAGGCGGCTGAAGCGGGCTTTGGTGTTGTGTTGGCTGGGCAGGGGGCGGATGAGCTTTTCGGCGGGTACCAACGCTACGTCACCGAGTACTGCAAGGAAGGCAGCGAAAAAGTTTTGAAAACCATGTTCAACGACGTAGTAAACATTCATGCGAGCAATCTTGAGAGGGACCTCAAAATCACGGGTTACCATGACGTGGAGCTTCGGATGCCGTTTGCTTCGTTTGACGTTGCCGAGTTCGCCGTTGGCTTGCCCATTGAATGCAAAATGGAACCCAGAGCAGACACTCTGAGGAAGCTGGTGCTGCGTAAAGTGGCGTTGAACGTGGGCATGCCTGCTTCGCTTGTGGACAAGCCCAAGAAGGCGGTGCAGTACTCGACGGGCATCAACGATGCAGTGAAGCGGGTTGCCAAGAAACATGGGAAGACGGTTAATGAATATGTTGGGGAGCTTTTCCAGCAAACGAGATGACAGCAACCTGGCTTGAAAAAGAAAGCGGCTAGTTAACGGTTTTTTCGATGCCTAAATATTACGGCAACAAAGAACATGGAAAGAAGCAAAGGCACAACCACCAACCAAGATAACTCGGGAACAGTGGCGGTCGAATTAGGAGTTGCTGTAAGCGTCGAAGTTAGGGAATTTGTTGAGTCTCCAAACGCGAACATGTAGCCATCGCCTGAACCCACGTATACCACTCCGCGATCAACCGCAATCTCGCCGGCGTCGGCAAGGTTTCCTCCAATGTCGTAATTCCAAAGTTGAGTCTCACTTGAAGCGTTTACGGCAAATAGGTGAGAGTAAGCCGTAAAGTAGACGACTCCGTTGCAGAAGACGGCAGATGATTCAATATCTGTGTAAATAATTGGTGAGGTGAAACTCCATACTTTTGTTCCAGTATTGGCGTCTAAACAGTAAAGATGCCCGTCATCTGAGCCGATGTATACTTCACTGCTTGCATAAGCAGGCGAAGACCAAACAGCAGCGCCAGTCGTGTAATTCCAAAGAATGGAGCCTGAAGAAGCATCTAAAGCGTAAACTTGATGCAGGGTTGACCCAACATAGACTACTCCGTTGATAACAGCAGGCGAAGAACGGCCTCCGCTGGTAAAGGTTCGCCAATATTCTTGGCCGTTGGAAGCATTTAACGCATAGACGCCGCCGTCAAAAGCGCTGAAGTAAACTACGCCGTTAACGATTGCTGGAGTTGCACTCACGTCGCCCAAACCATCGGAGAAATCCCAAATCTCCGATCCGTTTGTAGCTTGCAAAGCATAAAAAATGCCCCTGTTAACGTTTGAAGTACCAAAATATACAACTCCGTCGGCTATTGTAGGCGAGGACGCCCAGCCGTCTATACTAAAATTCCAAATCTCTTCACCGGTATATGCATTAAGAGCATGGACTACGCATTTTTGAGGTGGCGGGGTTGTTCCAGCTGGATAGTTATCGGCTGAATTACAGCCAATATAAACAACTCCGTCTACTACGGCTGGGGAAGTATCAGCTGACATAGGTGTCGTTCGATTCCAAATTTGATCTCCGCTAGAAGCGTTTAGAGCAAATATGGTGCCGTTGCCTGAGCCAAAATAGATCATTCCGTTAACAATTGCGGGACCAGAGGCTATGGAGCTGCTTGCGTTGAATTTCCAAAGCAAAACAGGAGAAGTGACGGAAGTTCCTTGGCCGAAACCACTATGCCATGGATTGCCTCGGAACATTGGCCAATCGCTACTTGCTTGTTGAGCATATCCATTTTGCGGCGTCAAGATTAATGTTATGCAAAAAACACCAAGTAGTACCAAAAACAAAATTTTATGTAAACTATTTACTCGATGGACTGCTGAGTGCAAGCGGTTCCTTCTTTTTTTCATGGAAATATCTTCTGTGTAGTAGTCGATAAAAGAGTTCTCTTAAGGATTTCTTGACTATTGTTAGTCAAAGTTTCTTGACCGACTCTTCTTTCAATTGCTTCTCCGATTCGGCTTTAACTATGCTCAAAAAGTAATAGTTAAAGATTTTACGATGATAGTTAACGAAACTTTGACGTGGGCAATCGGCGAATCCGTGGTTTCTTGCGGGTTCTACGTGAAGGCCGCGTAAATCGATTGGCACCTGAAAAACCTGTGGGTTCTGCTTTTCCGTGTAGGGTTCGGATTCAGCGTTCTGCTTGGATTGAGCTCTAAACCAGAAAAGCAACCAGAAGCAAGCTCTGAGTGCTACCCGCCGAGGGGGGAGGGGGTCTAGTCTTTACATCAAAATCCAGAGGTAAAGATGGCTCCTAAAGCTGGTTCGGTTTACGGCGTTAGCCGCACTCTGTCCCGCGGGTACAATGTGACTTCGCGGATGTTTTTCTTCCCAGTCATAATCATCGTTAGCCGCTCCAGCCCGATTGCCCATCCAGCGTGCGGCGGCATACCGTAGTCGAACGCCTGCAGATGGTACTTGAAGGATTCGGGGTTCAAACCTTTCTCGGTCATCCGCGCCATGAGCTGTTCTTTGTCGGAGATTCTTGTTCCGCCCGACACCAACTCGATGTAGCGCCACATCAAATCGAAGCCTTCACAAACTTCAGGCTTATCCTCGCGCGGTTTGATGTAGAAGGCTTTGGCGTGGGTGGGCCAGTCGGTTATGAAGTAGAAGAAGGGGTAGAGTTTGGCGAGTTCGCGGAAGGCTTCGGTTGGGATGTCTTCGCCCCATGGAATCGAAACGCCCTGCCCTTTGAGGTCGCCCAAAACCTGGTCGTAGGTTAAGCGTTTAAACGGAACCTCAGGCACCTCAAACTTGTACTTGAGAGTGGACAACTCAGCCTTGCACTTCTCCCGAACAGTGCTGCACGCATGATGAATAACCTGTTCAAGAAGCCCCATGACGTCTTGGGCATTCGCAAAAGCCGCCTCAATATCCACAGACGTGAACTCGCTCAGGTGCCGACGAGTATGCGACTCCTCCGCGCGGAAAAACGGTCCAACCTCGAAAACCTTCTCAAAACTCATCGTCAACTCTTCTTTGTAGAGCTGAGGACTCTGCGCAAGATACGCTTTCTGACCAAAATAATCCACGCTGAAAAGCTCCGCGCCGCCCTCCGTAGCCGACCCAATAATGCGTGGAGTGTGAACTTCTAAAAAGCCCTTCTCAAAGAGGTAGCTTCGAATCGCTTCAAGAGCCACATGCTGAATTTTGAACGCAGCCAAACTTTTCTCCAACGACAGATCCAGAGCACGAGCATCTAACCGCGCTTCTATGAGGGCAGGAGTCTTCCCGGTGATGTCGATAGGCAACTGCTCCGTGGCTGCACTCAAGACTTTGATGGCGTTCGGGATAACTTCGACGCCTCGGGGAGTCATGGTGGTTTTCTTAACCAGCCCCTTCACGGCGAAGCAGAATCTTTTCTGCAGAAGATCCGACTTTGCCAAGACTTCAGGCAAAATTCTTTTCTTAGGTATAGTGATTTGGATGGTGCCCTCGCGGTCCTGCATAATGATAAAACGTATGCCGCCTAAGTCACGGATTTCCTGTACCCAACCGAAAAGCGTCACTTCGCCGCCGTCAAGTTCAGGGGCAACAGTGCTTGTATAGTGAGTTCTACTCCAGTCGCCTAAAGAGTCCAAGTTCATACAATCGCCGATCCTTAATCCGCAATTTCAACGCGTAAGGACATATTACGTACTTTACTAGCGATTTCCTTTAAAGCCTTAAGGTCATAAGGCATCTGCGCGCCACGTTTGCGCTTAAGAATAACTCGGGTCTCCGTTGTGCCGTCTGGAAGCCAGATCGTGTTGATGGTCAGTATGCTGAAGGGTACGAAGAGGTCTTCGAGGAATTTGCGGTCATCAACCCCGTTCTCCAAAACCTTCACGTTCTTGCCTGTCTCGTCGCCGATGGTCTTCACGATTTTTCCACTGTAACCTAACAGTTTAGGAACGTCTCCGTGGCCGACGATGATGGCTAAGGTTTTCTCTACGTCAACCGCCTTGTAGAAGCATACGTTTTGCAGGCTAGGATACTTCTCTTCGAGAGACAGAAGTAAACGCGCGATTTTGAGGTCTACCTCGCTTATCTCGCCTGCTTTAACTTTAGCTGAACACTTCTGACATAACATTCCGCTCTTCAAGCAGAAACTGCATAGTTCGGTTTTCATTGCGTGTCTGTTTTCCTGCAAATAAGGAGTTCCGCTACCACATGCCTACCTAATCAACGTTATTTCAATTGTGCTCACGTTAGTCGACGAATTGCCTTCCTCTCGCGGCGCCAACAGATCCGTTCCGATTCCGATGCTTTTGATCTTGACGTCTGGAAGAAACCTGTGCCTAACGACTTCCGCCACATCTATTGCTCGACTGATGGCTCTTCCCCGCGCCTTAATGCTTACTTCTTTTGCTCCGCCATGGAAGAACGTGATGCATGCAAGGACATAGTTCATTATCGGCTTTTTTCCAATCAAGACCGCGTTGACTTCGGGCACGCCCTCGCTTCACTCCTAGTTTACTTTTTAAGTGGCTTCAGTAAAGATTTCCCTCAAAATAAATAGGTTGTGGTACAAAGCTTTGACTTCTTACTGTAAATCGGCAAATAGGTTTTGGGATGCCTGCTAGCATGCCTTTCGTACGCTTCCTTTTTTGCTTGTTTGAAGCATTAAATTATTTAAGCAACCCCTCACTATTGTAAAGATTTAACTTAACAAACATCACGTAAGTGACCAATTTGGAACCACTAACTAAACGTTCAATCCAGCTTTTAAAAACCCTCTACGAAAAAGGAAAATCCACAAACACTTACACTCTGAGAGTAAAACAAGACGAGTTATCAGCGCAACTAGGCGTAAGCAGACAAGCATTAAATGTGCATCTGCGCAAGCTAAAAAGCCGCGGGTACATCCGCACAGGAAGAGGCTTCATAGACGTCACAGACAAAGGCCTCAACGCACTCGGCATATCCACAACCCCCGCCTTCATCCTCCTCAAAGTTTCCCCAATCAAAAGAATACATGTTTACGACCAAATCCGAGAACTCGCAGTCTCCAGAGCCTTCCGAATAGCAGGCGAAGTAGACGCCTTAATCATCGTTGAACGGGACAACCTCGACGACGTCCTCAAAAAACTATACGGCATAGACGGCATAGAAGACACCCGATCATACGTGACGATTGAAGAAATCAAATAGCCGCATTCTCTCGCCAAATGGCAGATGACGACAAAAAGGTATATTTGATACTTAAGCATCAAAGACTTAGCCAAAATAGAAGGTCAACAACAAAATGCCGATATTAGACCCAGTTAAGAAAGCCATCGCACAAAAGCACAGGCTTTACATGAAAATCTGCAGAGACTGCGGCGCACGAAACGCAGAAACCGCGGTTAAATGTAGAAAATGCAAAGGCAAGAACCTGCGCTGGAAGAAACGAGAAATCGTAAAGTAATCGTTCACTTTTCTTTTATTTCGTTCAGCAGATTAGCCAGATTGTTGCTGCCTGGAAAAAAGCGCTCAGTTGCCTTTTGTTCATGGTGCCTTGTCTTAATCGAGGCTACGAGAATTACCCCAGCGGCAACGCTTAACTTATTTTGCGCCTACGCTGCCACTGAAAGTTTCCATCTTACTGAACCGCAAGTCCTGCAGGGTGGAAACGTCTCGGTTTTGGAGAGGGGAATCCGGGATTCTTCAGCTTTTTCCTTGCAGAAGTGCTCCCATAAGCCTGATTCTGGGCACTTTTCGCCCGTCCTGTAGAATTTTTTTGTTTTAGGTTTTGCTTTCGAAGGCAATTTTATATCAGGCTAATATCTTGGGGGTTAAATTATAAGGTTTGCCAAACCCAAACTTCCGCGAAAAAACAGGCTCTCGGATTAGAGGATTTTAACGAGCGTTTCCATGTTAAAAATGGTGTTTGCGCAGCCGTTCTTCAGCAACGGAACAGATTGCCAAGCAATGCCCATGCTGCTCAGCTTTTCGCCTGACATAACCACTTCTGGACCGCATGCAACCCCCACGACGCCCTCGTATTTTTTCTGCTTCAAAATATTAGGCATACAAGAACCGCCGGATAAAACGTAAATGTCGTAACCTTTTTCTTTTGCAAGCCGTCTCCGCCTTGTTGACATAGCAGTCGGGTGAGCAGTGGGCACAGACATAAGAATTGAGGGTCGGCTCAAAAACTGCTTGGCATCGGCTGTCCATGTATTTTCTGCAGCAGTGAGGAAGGAATAGAGCCCTGTTTTTGCTTTGCGAAAACTCTTGTTTTTCGATTAAATTCAAGGTCTGCATTTTGAGTAGGTCTTGAATTAGAATTACGGCGTCTTGGATGTTGAGTCCGCTGACTTCTTGGATTCCGAATTTTTTTATTAGTTCCTGCAGGGTTTTTTCGATAACTTTCTGCATGCCTATTTGGTTGCCGATTACCGCGAGTTCTATGAAAAAGTGCTGCGGAGCCTTTGAAATGTCGAAAGTGAATTTATAGGGCATAGTTCAGATGAATGAAGAGCCAATCTTAAAAACAATATCTTTTAAATTTGCTTTTGTCGGGGCAAATTGTTTTAGCAATCCGCTCATGAACGCCACGTTTTCAACGGTTTAGAGCAAATGCAAAATGAGCGCTGATAAAGGTGAAGAAGCTACGAGAAGCCACGAAAAACCAGCCTTGAAACTAGAGAACTTTTACAAGCGTTTCTATATTAAAAACGGTGTTGGCACAGCCATTCTTCAACAGCGGCACAGCTTGCCCAGCCACATCCATGCTGTTTAGCAGCGGACTTAGAACTTTCATTTCTTCACCACAGGCAATTCCCACGACGCCCTCGTAATGCGTATTTTTCAAGATATTCGGCACACAGGAACCGCCGGGAACAACGTAAACGTCATAGCCTTTTTTTCGGGCTAAGCTGTCAGCCTGATTAACTAGGCAATCTTCTGAGCAATGAGCACATGAATAAGATGGGATTTGTGCGTCAAAAACTGCTTTGCAACGGCCGTCCAAGTATTTTCTTGTGCAGTGGGAAAGAAAAAGGGCTCTTTTCTTGGTCTGCAAGAATTTGCCTCGCTCAATCATGTTTACTGCTTGCAAGTCAATGAAATCCTGAAGTAAAACTAAAGCGTCAGAAAGGTTGAGTCCTGTGGCTTCTTGGATTTTGAATTTTAGAATCATTTCCTGCAATTTCTTAATTAAGGTTCTATGCATGCCCTTTTGGTAACTGACCGCGGCGATTTCGGCGAAGAAGAAATGCGGTACCTTTGACAGGTCGAAGGTAAATTTATAGGGCATATGCATAGTTATGCAGTCAAGCTGCTTAAAAAAATAGCTGTGTAATTAAAAAGAATTCAGGCGAATTATTTTTTGTCGCCGTTGGACGCCAAGAAGTCTCGGATGGATTTAAGTTCTTCACGGAGCTGCTTAACTTCGGCTTCGAGACTGCTGGCTCTTGCCTCAGCGTCATGCTTTTCCTTCTCCAGACGAGTCAACAATTCAGGCTCAGAATCCAAATGTCTTCAAGCTTCTGCTGCAAGTCCACTAGACTGTGTTTAAGTCCAACCTGTATCTCCCTGAGCTTACAAACCAACTCGTCCATTTTTGGCTCTTGCAGCGTTTTTCGGTTAGGGGCTTGTTCGCCGTCTGGATTCTCACCGCGGGGAATCTAAAAGGGAAAGCAGCGGTCAGATGCTTATCTGGAACATCAGCCGTTCAACAAGTTCCTTGTATCTGTTTCGAATGGTGACTTCAGTTACCTGTGCGATTTCAGCGATTTCCCTCTGGGTTTTGCGTTCACCTGTCAGAACCGATGCGACGTAGCTTGCTGCTGCGGCTATTCCTGTTGGGCCTCTGCCTGACGTGAGCTTAAGTTCTTTGGCTGCGGCGAGGATTTTATGTGCGATTTCTTCAACTTTGCCCTGCATAGTGAATTGGTTGGAAAACTTTGTGATGTACTGGCTTGGTCTAAGCGGCGGAATCGAGTAGTTTAGTTCTCTTATCAGGAAACGGTAGCTTCTTCCAACTTCTTTCTTGTTAACGTTTGAAGCTTGAGCGATTTCATCCAAGGTGCGGGGTAAAGCGCATTGTCTGCATGCCAAGTAAAGTGCCGCCGAAGTAACACCCTGAATTGACCTGCCTCGGATAAGGCGCTCCTTCACCGCTTTTCGGTAAATCACTGAGGCTGTTTCAAGAATGTTTTTTGGCAGATTCAAGTTGTTGGAGATCTTTGTTATTTCTGAGAGGGCAAACGCCAAGTTTCGCTCTGTTGCGTCTGAAACTCTGATGCGTCTCTGCCATTTTCTTAGACGATAAACCTGCGCTTTCTGCCCTGGCGAGAGACTTTTACCGTAGATGTCTCGGTCATGCCAATCGATGGTTGTTGACAACCCTTTATCGTGGATTGTGTAGGTTAGGGGTGCTCCAACCCTGGTTCTTTTCGACCTCTGCTCATCATCAAACGCCCGCCATTCAGGTCCTCTATCAGCAATCTTTTGCTGAACCACTATGCCGCAGTCCATACATACGATTTCAGCGGCTTCTGAATCATGCATAAGTCTGGGGCTTCCGCATTCCGGGCAAACACGTGATTTGACGGGTTCTCCTTGAGATGCAGATAGGTCGGTTTCTTCATGTATCTTGCTGTCTCCAATCATCCATTTTAGCTCCTCTTTGTTTTCGAGAGAAGCAAGTACACTGGCTTATTCAATAGTTTAACCGGTTCACTTATTGTCGGTTTAACCACTGCATAAGGAGCAGACACTGGACCTATAATATCGAAAACTTTGCCGATAACTTTGAGGTTCTCATCAACAACTTCTGTGCCGATTCTGGGGGCTTTTTCGGTCTTCACAATAAGGTTTTTAGATGGAGTTAACGCCCGCACTCTTCCTAATTTTTGCAAACGCGCCATTCCCCTCTCGAAAACATGTAGGTGACCGTAGATGTTTATTTAAAGCTTTCTAAAGTATTTATAAGGGGTACGACAAATACCCGCATTTTCGAGTCGAAAGCTTCTTAAAGAAGAACTGTGGATAAAACTGTGCCTTAAAAGGGTGAGGCCAATATGTCAAAACCGTTTTATGTAAAATATGAAGTACCGAAAGAAATCGTAGATGCAGCCTATGAAGCCCTATCAATTGCTTCAAAATCAGGAACAGTCAGGAAAGGAACAAACGAGGCAACAAAAGCTGTTGAACGAGCCCAAGCAAAACTTGTCGTAATAGCAGAAGACGTAGATCCACCGGAAGTAGTAGCACATCTGCCGCTTCTCTGCGACGAAAGAAAGATTCCATTCGTTTTTGTCCCAGAAAAAATCAAACTGGGCGCAGCGTTAGGAATCGACGTTCCATGCGCAGCAGCATGCATTCTCAGGGAAGGCGAAGCCACAGGCTTAATCAAAGAAATCATCACTCGGATCGACCAGGTTAAACGAGGATCTCAGTAATGAGCAAAGAATCAGCTGAAGAACTAATTCCCTCTGAAGTTATCCAAATCATAGGTCGAACAGGCGTCACTGGCGAAATCACGCAGGTTAGAGTGCGCATCATGGAAGGCAAAGACAAGGGCAGAATCATAACACGCAACGTTAAAGGACCAGTGCGAACGCAAGACATTCTGATGCTGAGAGAAACCGAGAGAGAAGCAAAGAAAATCACCAGGTAAATTGTTTAGGAGAAAAATTCCATGCCGAAAAATCGTAAATGTTCGTTCTGTGGTGCTGATTTCCCAGCTGGGACAGGCATGATGTACGTCAAAAACGACGGGTCAATCCTATGGTTCGATTCCGGCAAATGCAAGAAAAGTTCCTTACTGTTCAAACGCGATGCACGCAAGCTAAAATGGACCAAATACTTCGGTAAAGAAGAGAAAGGCAAAGGTTAAACCGAGTCTTCTCGTTCTACCCATTTTTTCATATTCTGTTTCGATTCGGATTTCTACTTAAAGCTTATTTTCGAGTCTTCTTCATTCTCATTTGGGTGCTTACTTGCCCGTCTTCCGTACAAAGAAAGAAGCGTTCGAATGGCTACAAACAGGTAAAAAAACAATCGACATCCGAAAAGGCGAGCCTTATCGCGGAGAAAATGCAGTTTACCTTTCCGGTCGAAGAGTTCTGCGCATGAAAATAATGAAGCGGGAAACGGGAAGAATTGAAGAAGTTGTTCGGCCTGATAATTTCAGGCTGGTTATTCCTTCTGCTGCCACAGTTGAGGAGGCGGTTGCTTATTTGCGTCGTCTTTACGATGGCTACGATGGCGTTTTCGCTGCTTATCATGTTGCGCCGCTGATGAGTTGAGGTTGTTCTTTTCGCGAAATGTATTGTTTTTCTGATTGGATGCATATTGCTTGGTAGGATTGTTTTGCGTTTTTAGTAAAAAATGTAATTGAAAACGTAATGCTTAAATATTATCAATGCTTGATTGATTCAGTCAAATGAGGAATTCGGAATGGTAAGATTTAGTGGCTGTTACACCGCATTAATAACTCCCATGACCCAAAGCGGCCAAGTCGATTATGAAGGATTACATCAAACTGGTAGATTTCCAGATAGAACAAGGCGTAAAAGGAATACTTGCCGTCGGCACAACGGGCGAAAGCCCCACCCTAGATTGGAGCGAACATAACAAGGTAATCGAAAAAGTACACGAGTACGCTAGCCCAAGAGTCTTAACCATCGCTGGAACCGGAAGCAACTCAACCCAAGAAGCCATCGAAGGCACCGAGCATGCCCAACGAACAGGCGTCAACTGCGTTCTGCTCGTAGACCCCTATTACAATGGTCCAAGTTCACTGGAAATACGAAGGGAATATGTTGAGCCTATCGCAAAGCAGTTTCCCAACGTTCAAATTATTCCATACATTATCCCTGGAAGAACAGGAACCCAACTTCTCCCACAGGACCTCGCCATTCTTCACCAGCAGTACCCGAACGTTAGCTGCGTGAAGGAAGCTACCTGCGACTTGAAGAACGCTGAGTTGATAAGGGAGTTCTGCGGCGAAGACTTTAACATCCTTTCAGGTGACGACGACAAAACCTACACCATGATGATTTCGCCAGACATCTCAGCAAGCGGGGTCATTTCAGTCGTCTCTAACGTTGCTCCAAGCGCTGTTGTCGATATGGTTCATTATTTGCTGGATGGAAACGAGGAAGCCGCCAGTGTGATTGCGCAGGCGCTCCAGCCGCTCTTTAGCATAGTTACCGTGAAGACACAGGAACCGACACCTTACGGCGCGGTCTCCTGCAAAGCCCGCAATCCGTTGGCTTACAAGACGTTGATGAATGTATTAGGGATGCCTTCGGGTCCATGCAGGCAGCCGTTGGGAAAAATGACTCGCAACGGCTTAGAAGTGGTTCTTGCCAACGCCAGAAAAGTTTACGAGAACAACCCTGAAATTCTCAAGCCGGTCGCAGACACCTTCAACGTGGATTTGAAAGACCGATTATACAATGAACGCTACTTAGAGGGGCTCTTCTATGCTTAAGCTCTGTGTCGCCGGCGCCGCAGGCAGAATGGGCAACGCCATCATAACTGAAGCCACAGCCAAAGGGCACCAGATTGTCGGAGCCATCGAAGCCCCCAATAATCCCTCTATCGGCAGAACCCTAAGAGAACTCGGCGTCTCCAATTCAGACACCCAAATTATGAGTTCTAACAGGTTGAGAGAGGCGGTTCAAAACGCAGACACCTACGTCAGTTTCACATCGCCCGCTGCCGAGGTAGTGAACATTCCGATTGTGGCTAGCCTTGGAAAACGGGTAATCTTAGGCACCACGGGGTTCACTCCAGAACAGAATCGTCTAGTCGTAAATGCGATGACGGGCAAAATCCCCGCCGTTTTCTCGCCAAACTACTCCGTGGGCGTCAACATTCTCTTTAAATTGGCTGAATCGTTGAAGGCTTTCCCAGAGGGGTACGACTTCAGCATAAGCGAAATACACCATACTGGCAAGAAGGATGCTCCAAGCGGGACAGCCAAGAAGCTTGGCGAAATCGTTGCCAACATTCGCGGTTACTCCAAAGTTGTTACTGGACGCGAAGGCATAAGCCCACGCCAAGCGGGCGAGCTTGAAATCTCGGCGTTGCGTGCTGGCGGAGTTCCGGGAATTCACGACTTAATAGTTGCGGGACCCTACGAGATGCTGCGAATAGAGCATACAGCGTTTTCAAGAAACGTGCTTGCGCAGGGTGCCATTTATGCAGCCGAGTGGTTAAGCAAGCAGAATGAGCCAAGAGTCTACAGTATGGCTGATGTGCTGGGGTTATCTTAAAGGCGAATCATCTTGGTTCGGGTCGTTGTCAAGTTCGGAGGAGCAGATTTATCTTCTGGCGAAAAAATCCAGCGGGCAGCCAAGCTTGTAGCAGATGCATGTTTTGATGAAGTGGTTGTTGTAGTTTCTGCCATGGGTAAAACCACTGATAGCCTTACCCAGACAGTCACTCAGATAGGGGTGGGTGACGCTGAGTGGGCAGAGATAATATCTACAGGTGAACGGACAAGCGCCCGTATTTTCTGCGCAGCTCTTAGGGCCCAAGGATTAAAAGCCGAAGTCTTCGACCCAGCAAACGACAACTGGCCAATCATCACAGACTCAAACTTTCTTAACGCATCACCTGACATGGAAAAAACCGCGACTTTAACCACACAGTTTCTTATGCCGCTCTTAGGCAAAGCCATACCCGTTGTGTGTGGTTTTCTCGGGAAAGACTCTCAAGGCAGGATTACCACTCTTGGAAGAGGCGGAAGCGACACAACAGCTATGCTGCTTGCCCGATGCATAGCGGCTGACCAAATCATTCTTGTAAAAGAAACAAGCGGGGTCCTGTCGGCAGACCCAAAAATAGTTCCAGACGCAAGACCTCTTCAGAAGCTGGAGATACATGAAATGTTTGATTTAGCTCAGGGTGGAGCAAAAATCGTTAAGGCAGGAGCCCTGAAATATAAGCTGCCGAACCAAACCCTCAAGGTGGTGGACTTCAACTCAGGCAGTCTTGCAGACGGCGGCACGGAAATCACTGGGTTCTTCAACCTTAATTCCGCTGAAACCCAGACTCAGCAAGGATTAATTGCTGTGAGCATCGTCTGCGAAGTTAACGCGCAGAACATAATGGAAGTCCTTTTCGGTTCTTAGCAATAAGCCTGTTTACGGTGTGAGTTCTGGAAGAAAATCGGTAACCATCTTTACAACGGACGGCGACGTAACGCAAATCCTAAACCAACTGCACAGCAACAGAAACTTCAAGGCTGTAAGCCACCGAGAAAACGTTGCCATGATCCAAATCAGCGACCCAGACTTTATTGATTCGCCAGGCGGCATAGCAAAAATCGCTAATGTCTTAAGTCAGGTTGGAATAAATATTATTGAAGTTACAACGAGCAAGGCTACCATTAATGTTTTTATCGAAGAAAACGAAATCAAAAGAGCGAAGGAAGCGATAGAAAATGTCGTTTAAGCGTAAAGTAGCGGTCTTAGGTGCAACGGGAGCCGTGGGACAAAGGTTCATCCAGCTACTTCAGGGACACCCGTGGTTCCAAATCGAAGTACTTGCAGCATCAGAGCGGTCAGCAGGCAAAAAATACGGAGAAGCCTGCAACTGGGTTATGGAAACAGACTTGCCGAAGGAGATTGCCGAAATGCCAGTGGCAAATGCCGATGTAGAATCCGTGGAGAAGGCAGGAGACGTTGACTTGGTATTTTCTTCTTTGCCAGGCGACTTGGCAGGTCCAGTTGAATCGCAGTTTGCTGCTCTCTACCCAGTGTTTAGCAAGGCAAGTGCCCACAGAATGGAGAAAGATGTTCCGCTGATTGTCCCAGAAATTAACCCTGACCACGCCGAATTGATACGGGTTCAGCAGAAGGCACGAGGCTGGAAAGGCTTCATCTCAACTGACCCCAACTGCAGCACAATCCAGATGGCGATTTCGCTCAAGCCGCTTACGCAGTTTGGTTTGAAGCAGGTTGTTGTTTCAACCATGCAAGCCTTAAGCGGTGCAGGTTACCCAGGCGTCGCTTCCTTGGACATTATCGACAATGTTGTTCCGTTCATTTCAGGTGAAGAAGAAAAAATGGAGTCGGAAGCGCGAAAAATACTTGGCGCATTCAACGGTGCAGCAATCCAGAACGCTGACTTCACGATTAGTGCAAGCTGCAACAGAGTTCATGTGAAAGATGGGCATTTGGAATCCATCTTCGTCAAGACGGACAAGGATCCATCAATAGAAGAGATTGAAGCCGCGTTCGCCGACTTCAAGGGGGAACCGCAAAAACTCAAATTGCCATCCGCACCCAAGCACCCCATCGTTGTTCGCCATGAGAAAAACAGACCTCAACCCCGCTTTGACCGTGATACAGGCTGCGGCATGAGTGTGGTTGTCGGAAGAATACGCAAAGATCCGATTTTGACCTTCAAGTACATGTGTCTGGGGCACAACACGATTCGCGGAGCAGCAGGCGGCGGCATTTTGAGCGCCGAACTCTATGTGGCGAAAGGCTTAGCGTAAAGCCCCGAAAAGTGACGCAGGAAAAGTAGGTGTAAAGTATGGTTAAGGCAAAAAAGCTTCGTGAGCCATTGGAAAACCGAAAAGGCAACTTGTTCTTTGACGGCGTTTCAGTTAAGGAGTTAGCCCAGAAATTTGATACTCCTCTGTATGTGGTAAGCGAGAAACGCATCAGAGACAACTACAATCGGCTTGTCGACGCTTTAGTCAGCAACTACAAGTACCTGCGAGTCTACTACGCCGCCAAAGCCAACTCGAACCTTACGGTTCTAAAGATTCTGCGGTCACAAGGAGCATACCTAGACACTGTTAGCCCAGGCGAAGTCTTCATGGGTTTAGTTTGCGGGTACACGCCCGACCGCATCATGTTCACAGGAACCAGCGTACGAAACGACGAATTAAAAATGCTTGCAGACGCCAACATAACGGTAAACATCGATTCGCTCTCAGAGCTTGAGAGGCTGCTTAAAATCGGGGTTCCGCAGGTTTTGTCGATTCGAATTAACCCAGAAATCGGCGCGGGGCATCATCCTCACTGCGTGACGGCTGGTCCAGACTCGAAGTTCGGGCTCTGGGAAGAAGAGGCAATTCAGGCTTATGCTATCGCGAAGAGGGCAAGAGTGGAGCGTTTTGGCATTCACATGCATATTGGCTCGGGCATCCTGGAAGTGGAACCCTACGTTGAGGCAGTTGACAAGCTGCTGAGCATAGCTAAGCGTGTTCATGACGAGGTAGGCATAAGCTTTGAGTTCATCGATATAGGCGGTGGGTTTGGCGTTCCTTACAGTCCAGAAGAGAAAGATTTTGATTGGGCAACCTTCTCCAGCAAAGTGGTTGCGCCCTTCAAAAGCAAGGTTGCTGAGTACGGTTTAGGCAAGCCATTCTTATGCGTGGAGCCAGGCAGATACCTAGTCTGCGACGCAAGCATACTTCTCACAACCGTCAACACAGTCAAGGCGACGCCTTCAAAGAAGTTTGTAGGCGTAGACGCAGGCTTCAACACGCTTGTCCGCCCAACAATGTACGGCTCCTACCATCAGATACTGGTCGCAAACAAGCTGGAAGCAGCAGCCAAAGAAACCTACGACGTGGTCGGGCCATTATGCGAGTCAGGCGACGCCTTAGCTAAAGACCGTAAGTTTCCAGTTGTCGAAGAAGGAGACGTGCTGGCGGTTCTTAACGCTGGCGCATACGGTTTTAGCATGAGCTCACAGTACAACGCGAGACCTAGAGCCGCAGAAGTTATGATTCGGCAGGGCAAACCCATAGTGGTAAGAGAACGTGAACAGCTTGACAATTTAACTGCTAACCAGCGGACGGACGAGCCAACTTGATGCATTTCTGGAAGATGCATGGCTTAGGCAACGATTACATAGTAATCGACAACAGAGAAGAAAAAATCAGCCACACCGAAGCTTCAGATTTAGCCAAGAGGCTTTGTGAACGCCGCTTCTCAGTGGGCGCCGATGGTTTGCTATTGGTTTCATGCTCTAAAGTGGCGTCGGCGAAAATGCGGATTTTCAACGCGGATGGCAGCGAAGCGGAGATGTGCGGCAACGGCATAAGATGCTTCGCCAAATACTGCTACGAAAACGGCGTCATCCAGAAAACAGAGTTCTCCATCGAAACCCTTTCTGGACCCAAACGCGTCTGGCTAACTGTTGAAAGAGCCGAAGTGAAAGCGGTTAGGGTTGACATGGGCGAGCCGATCTGGGAAAGAAGCGCCCTCCCGATGAGTGGAAAAGGAACGTTCATCGATCAGACATTGGAGGTCAACGGCGAAATCTACAAAACAACCTGTCTCTCCACCGGCAACCCGCACTGTGTCATTTTCGTCGACCACGTTGACGATTTTCCAGTTAACCAAATAGGCCCAAAAATCGAAAACCACAAGGCATTCCCCAAAAGAACCAACGTCGAATTCGTCCAAGTCCTGAACCGCAACGAACTGAAAATCCGGGTTTGGGAACGCGGATGCGGAGAAACCTTGGCTTGTGGCACTGGAACCTGCGCGTCCGTGGCTGCTGCGAACAAGCTTGGAAAGGTGGAGGAAAAAGTTACGGTGCACGTGTTAGGCGGCGACTTGCAGGTTGAAATAGCGGGGGGAAGGCTTTTCTTGAGCGGGGCAGCTGAAAAAGTCTTTGAGGGAACCATGTTTTCGGAGGCGTAAGCTTGACGTTTGAGTATGCTGAGAGAATTAAGCGGTTACCGCCTTACTTGTTCGCGGAAATCGAAAAAACCATTAAGGAAAAGAAGGCGAGGGGCGTCGATTTGATTTCGCTAAGCATCGGTGACCCTGATTTGCCGCCGCCACAATTCGTTATTGAAGCGCTCAAGCAAGAGGCTGCTAACCCAAAGAACCACAATTACTCTTTCAGCCAAGGCGAACCAGACTTCCGCTTAGCAGTGGCAGGCTGGTACAAGAAACGGTTCAACGTTGATTTGGCTCAAGAAGAAGTGGTGGCTCTTTTAGGCTCCAAAGAGGGGATAGCAAACGTTGCACGGGCATTCATAAACCCAGGCGAAGGCGTTTTGGTGCCTGACCCATCTTACCCAGTGTACGCTAACGGAAGCACAATTCTCTGCGACGGCAAAGTGATGTCTATGCCTCTTTTGGCGGAGGGGGGTTTCCAACCTGACTTTGAAGCCGTCGACGCCAAAGGAGCCAAAATGATGTTCCTAAACTACCCCAACAACCCCACCGCAGCCACCGTAGACAAGAAATTCCTAAAGAAAGCCGTGGACTTCGCCAAAGACAACAACCTAATCCTCTGCTACGACAACGCCTACTCCGAAATAACCTACGACGGCTATCAGGCTCCAAGCATTTTGGAGGTTGACGGCGCCATGGATGTCGCGATTGAGTTCCATTCGCTGTCGAAAACCTTTAACATGACAGGCGACCGCATCGGCTTCGCAGTGGGAAACCAGCAGCTTGTTGGCGGCTTAGCCAAAGTGAAATCGCAAATAGATTCGGGACCGCCAGTTTACATTCAGAAAGTCGCCGTAAAAGCTTTAGCAGCCTACAAAGGCAAAGAAGCGCCCGATTTTCTATGGAAAAACAATCAAATCCTTCAGGAACGCCGCGACCTACTAACTGAGACTCTCTGCAAAATCGGGTACAAATGCGACAAGCCCAAGGCAACGTTCTACGTGTGGGTAAACTGCCACGGCGATTCGATGAAGTTTGCCACGAAGCTGCTTGATGCCGGGGTCGCTGTTACGCCGGGAGTTGGCTTTGGGAGGTTCGGTGAAGGCTACGTGAGGATGACGTTTACGCAGCCGAGCGAGCGCATAGTTGAAGCCTGCGAGCGAATAGCCAAGGCGTTCTAACTTCTTTTCTTAAATCTTGTTTTGGCTGGAACCCGTAAATCGGCGGCTGTCAAGGCAAATTCTCGGGTTAATACGGTATATATTAAATATTACAAGTATTAACTCATTAAGACAAGCAATGTTGCAGGTGGATTTGTGTGGAACGCAGAATAATGTCTTTAGGCAGATCCTCGATGGTTATTTCTCTCCCAAAAAACTGGATGACACTAAACGAATTAAACAAGGGAGACGTGGTTTCGTACGCTATCCAACGTGACCGTTCACTGGTTGTTTATCCGGGAGCAGAGAAAAAGTCGCCGCCTAAAGAGACAACAATCAAAATCGGACACACTGATGATGAAGCATTAATCACCCAAAAAATCATCGGGTCATTCTTGAACGGGTACTCGGGAATCACGCTTGTTTCGGAAAAAATCCTCTCTGTTGCCCAGAGAAAAGCGATACGGTACATCGCGGGCAGACTCTACATGAGAATAATGGAGTCAGATTCAAGAGGAGTCTACCTTCAAACGTTAACTGACGAATCCAAAGCTTCACTTGACCAAGCCGTACAAAGAATGCATCTCATATCCTACTCCATGTGCGAAGACGTCTTCAACGCTTTGAAAACCAACGACATCTCACTCGCAAAATCTGTTTTTTCACTTGACGATGACGTAGACCAATTCCACTTCCTCATCACCAGAATACTGCGGAGCGCCGCCCAAAGCCCAGTTCTAGCCAACGAGCTACGTTTAGACCCGCTTGACTGCATGGACTACCAGTACCTATCCGTTCTAATTGAGCACGCCGCGGATTACGTGGCAGACATAGCCCGACACATTATCATGATCGATGGAATGGGAGAGAAAATCCCCAGCAACCTTTTGGAGCTCATGTCCGCTGAAGGGGAGGAGGTAGTGGATTTGTACATTAAAGCCGTCAACGCTTTCTTCCAACGCGACGCTGAGTTTTCGGTTGAAATAATGAAGCAGACCAAGAGAATTGAGAAATTAGATCAAGAAATCGCAGACACAACTTTCTTGAGCCACCAAAAACCCGAGTTGGTCTGCGCCGTATGTTCGATTAGGGAAGACATAAAGAAAATTGGTTTCTATGCAGCAAACATCGCGGAAGTTACGGTGAACCACACGTTCAAAGTTACTTCTTAAAACAAAAAAGAAAAGAAAGAACCCTATGCGGGTTTCTTTGTTGATTGATAGTTGAGTGTCATCGCCAGCTTTGAAGGTAGCATGTCTTTTTCCAGCATTTTTCTTGCCATCGGTAGCGCTACGTTGAAGTTGTAGACTTCTTTTCCGTTGCTTCGTGCATCCCGCAGCATTTCTTTTTCAACTTTGTGTTTCAAGTCGCCTACGCTAAGAGCGCCGATTACGAATATTCCAGGCAGCATTTCTTTCATGTCGTCTTTGAGTTCGATTCCTTCTACGCCGAAGGGTGGAACCGCGTTTATGTCAAGCAGCAACTTCATGTGTTTAACGTCTTTGAGCATTTCTTTGTCGATGATGCGAACGCCTTTGACTCCTGCGCACATGATTACGTCAGCTTTCTGAATGATCTCGATTTTTGAAGCGGGTGTCGGCGCGAATATGCCTTGAACTTGTACTCCGTGGTCTTTAGCTAAAAGTTTCCCTATGCTTTCTGCATGCTCTTTTCCGTCTGCACGTTTCGGGTTGAGGCTGGCAATCATTACTTTGCAGCCTATTTTAGCGAGAAGAACCGCTGCGATTTGTCCGACTGCACCTGTTCCCATGATGGCGCATGTTTTGTCTTTTAGCTCGCCGAGTTTGTTCTTTACCAATGCATCTTCTGCTTTGGCAACCATTGCCGCTGCGGTTGTGTAGGCGCCTGCGGGGTCAATTATTATGCTTGTTTTGAACGGTGGGAACATTGAATCTTTTACTGCTTGGAAGACTTCTTCGGATCTTTCTGCGTTTTTTCCGCCAATCATGAAAGCTGTGTGTTTAACGCCTTTGGGTCCACGGGAAAGCAATGCGTCTTGAGTGATGTTTTTTGCGTCTTCGGGATTCACGTTCTCGTAGGGTATGACTGCGTCGTAGCCGACGTCGTATGCCATGCAGATGTCAAATGGGCTTGCTTTCACGTCGGTGTCAAGATAGAACAGTAAGAATGGTGCGTCTTCTGTGCCTTTTCCCATGGTTGGCTTAACTTGGATTTGGATTGATTCTAACCAGTTTTCCATCTCATGAGAGGACGGTACTTCTGTGCTTGCTGCGATAACTTTCTTGGAGAGCTTTGCAGTTTCAACTTTGACATTCATTGATTCAAGTATTTGTTTTATTCCGGTCATGTGCTCGGGGCTGCAGATGTGGAGGCTGGTGATTTCTTCTTTGCCTTTGAGTTCTCTTGCGTGATTCAGAATGCCCATTGCTATCCAGCTTTCCCTGATTGAGAAATTGACTTCTTTTTGGTGATCTTCTATTTCGAATTGAAGGCTTTGGCCAAGAGCGATCAAATATTCTTTTTCCATTGAATCGTCTTTTTGTTTTGGCACGTTGTCCAAAGCTTTTAACAGGTCATTTAGTGAGTTTATTTTTTTAGCGATTACGTCTCCGATGTAGTCTTTTGCGGTTGCGTCTATGTCTACGGCGAAGTATGGTATGCTGCTTTTGCTAAAAATGTCGGTGGTGATGCTTCCGTCAAAGTCTGCTTTGGTGCGGTTGCCTAGTTCATCGGTGACGAAATCTACGTTAACTTTGCTTACTAGGTTTTCGAGAAACTTGTAGAAACCTATTGATGGCTTAAGTAAGGCTTTGAGTGAGTTCGAGTTCGCTGGTGGCTCGGTTACCCAGAATTGTTCGTTGTATTCCTTTTCCAGCAGTAAGACGTTGAGTTTCTTTTTTTCTAAAGGTTTTAATTCGAGAGTTTCCATTTTTGTTAACCTCTGACTTCTGAGTATGCCAAAGGCGGATATATACTTAATCGAAATACGCTATGTAAAGACATATATGGTATATACCAGTGACCATCCAACGTTATATCGGCATATACGGCATATACAAAATTTGCTTCAAAAAACAAACCCAAAATAGACAAAAAGAAAGAAAAATAAGAAAAAACTTACGGATTGCCTTTGGTATAGTTCTCTTCATCGAGAATTGGTTGAGCCATCAACTTGGTCTTATACTTCAGCTTCCCATCCTTAGCATGCGGCTTACGCAACACCTCGTCCGAGTACTTCTCGATTTCACGCGCCTCTTCAGCCAATCTGGCTGCGGCTTGAGCGATTTCATGCGAGGCGGCGACGAGCGGGATGTATTTCTCATTTTCTTTCTCCATAAAGCAAGCCATTACATCGATCTCCGCCAGTTTTTCGGCCATTCCGTAGGCGGCGATGGCTTTCGCTTTAGCGTAGGGGTTATTGAAGAATATTTGATCCCGTATGGTTGCGATGTCGATGACTATTTTCGGCAGAATCGGCGGCAAGTTAGCTTCGACAGCGTAGATTACCTTGTCGATTTCTTGGTAGACAATGCGGTAAACGCCTGTTATTGCGAGAATTTTGCTTACGTTCGAGTTAAAGAGCGCCATCTCAATTGGGTCCAAGAACTCTTTTCTTGCCCCAATCATCGGGTCGCCTGTAATTATGATGTATCCTAAGCCCTGTTTTTCGATGTCGCCTTTGACTTTTCTGCCTGGAGAATCCGTGATGACGATTCCAGGGATTTTTCGCATCGCTACGGCGTCGCGTGCTTTTGCAGGGCCGGGCAAGGCGGTGTTAGGTGAGATTATTACCATGACTTCGGGATTGAACTCGAAGATTTTAGGCAATGCTTCTTCGACGTCGTCGGCTCCCATTTTGGAACCCGTAGTTACGGTTCGAACCTTGATGTCTCTTCGATCAGCTAATTCATCCAATAGAAGCTCAAGACAAGGTGACGTCCCGATATTTCCACACTTGAAAATTCCAATCTTCCGCGGAGTCGGTTGTTGCTGTTCTGCCATCTAAACATACCCCTAAGTAGTTAGAATTTTATGCCCGCGGAGCATTTAAAATTTGCCTAAATCTACATTTTCCGCAGAGTTTTGTGTTGATTTTCCGGCGGCAGTCGGTTTCAACAAGGAAAACCAGAAAAGCCGGAACCCACCAGTACTTGAACTGTGCTGTAACCGTAATTTTTTAATAACTTATCTCTCAAAGTTGTAGTCAGATAGACTTTGATTGAGGTATGTGTTTGTCGCTAAATGAGAATTTGGAGAGACTTTCTAACGCCTGCGGCGTGACGGGTAGAGAAAGCGAAGTTCGAGAGTTAATGATTAGGCTCATGACCCCTTACGTGGACGAGATAGTTGTCGATAAACTTGAGAACGTCATCGGCATCAAGAGAGGCAAAGAAAAATCGACCAAAATAATGCTCGCAGCGCATATGGATGAAATCGGGTTAATGGTGAAAACAATCAACAAAGACGGCTTTTTGCAGTTCGCCAAGATGGGCGGAATAGACGACCGCATTTTACCCGCTCAAATGGTCACGGTCTTCTCCAAAAAAGCATCGTTCCCAGGAATAATCGGCTCAAAACCGCCGCATATCCAGAAAGAAGAAGAACGCAAAAAAATCATCACTTCAGACGAGCTTTTCATCGATGTAGGAGCTGAAAGCCGAGAGGACGCGTTAGCCATGGGAATCGCAGTGGGAGACGCTGTGGGTTTTAACGTCAAATACACTTCTTTGCGCAGAGACGTCGCCATGGGCAAAGCCTTCGACAACCGAGCTGGCTGCGCAGCCATGATTGAAACCCTCAAACTAATCGAAAAAACCGACTACACCGTCTTCGCCGTGGGAACGGTTCAGGAAGAAGTGGGTTTGCGTGGGGCGGGGGCGGCTGCTTTCAACATTGACCCTGATGTTGCATTAGCTTTGGACGTAACCATAGCAGGCGACGTGCCAGGTGTAAGAGAATTTGACAGCAGCATCAAGATGGGTAAGGGTCCAGCGGTTACGATTTCAGATTCGGGGTTGATTACGCATCCGAAGGTTCTACGTTGGCTTTTGGATTCGGCGGAAGAAGAAAAAATCCCGTTCCAGATTGAGACCGGGTTAATGGGTTCAACGGATGCAGCACGTATTTCCTTGACAAGGCAGGGTATCCCAAGCGGCAACATATCGATTGGCACAAGGTACATTCACAGTCCAGCGAGCATACTGAGCTTGAAAGACATTGAAAACTCCGCGAAGCTCACTGCCGCCGCAATACAAAGAACATCAAGATATTTCTAAGGGAGGTGAAAAAGTTTGTCATCGGCAAATCAGCTTGTCGCTGAAAAAGGAGCCAAAACCTACCAGAGTGGATACAACTGTGCGCAAACCGTGTTGCTAACGCTTTACGGGCAAATCGAACCTAACTCAAAAAACGAGTTGATCCCCAAAATTGCGGCTGGATTCGGAGGAGGAATAGGACGCTGTGGATCCTTATGCGGCGCTTTAACTGGGAGCCTCATGGCTGTCGGAATAAAGTATGGCTCCAACGAGGCAGGCGCTGAAAAACAAGCCAAAGCCTACGCCTACGCACAAAAACTTTACAGGGAATTTGAGAAGAAGCATGGAGGCGTTTGCTGCAGGGACTTGATTAAATGCGATTTGTCTAATCCTGAGGAAGCAGCTAAAGCTCGGCAGGAAAAAGTCTTTGAAAAAACCTGTACCAACCTGATTAAGGACAGCATCACAAGTTTTCTTGAACTTGAAAAGTAAGTTTGTTGTCGTCAGCGAAAGTGTTTTTAGCTCTTCAAACACATTGCTTGTAGAGTGACCTCTAAATGAGTGCTGCGGATAAATTCGCTGGAAAATTCGAGTATTTGGAACACACAGCCGACGTCTACATTCGAGCCTTCGGAAAAACCATGGAAGAAGCCTACGCCAACTCCGCCCTCGCAATGTTTGAGGTAATGACTGACACCGACAAAATCGCGCAGACCAAGCAGGAAAACATGCAGGTGGAAGCTGAAGACCAGTACGCGCTGCTTTACAATTGGCTTGAGGCTTTGCTTGTAAAGTTTGAGACTGAAGGGATGCTTTACTCAAAATTTGAAGTAACCGATTGGAAGGAAACGGAGGATAGCTTTAAGTTTAAAGCCAAAGTTTGGGGCGAAAAATATGACCCTCAGAAACATCCCCAGAAAGTCGGAGTTAAAGCTGTCACCTACCACAGAATGATGATTATAAGAGAAAAGGAAAGTGCGGTCTTAGAGTTTATTTTGGATATTTAGACTATTTTTCGTTTTTTCAGTTCCGCAATCATTTTGTCGACGACGGGTTCTGGCGGTTGGTCGAGAGTTGTGGTTTTCGAGATGACGAAGGGCAGCTTTTTCTTTTCAAAATACTCTAACAGCGGTTTTGATTGATCCTTGTACACCTGTAACCTTTTCTTTATGACGTCTGGGGTATCGTCTGAACGCTGGTACAGGGGGCCTGCGCATTTGTCGCATACGCCTTCTACCTTGGGTTTTAGGAAGCGGGTGTTGTAGACGGTTCCGCAGTTGCGGCATATCCTTCGGCTGGATAGGCGTTCGATGATAAGCCAGTCGGGGACGTCAAGCATCAATATGACGTCGATTTCGGTTATGGCTTCGAGAGCTTTTGCCTGCTCAAGCGTGCGGGGGAACCCATCTAAGATGAAGCCTTTGCCCTTCGGAAGTGCGCCAAGATGCTGTTTTAGAACGTCTATTACAACATCATCTGGAACCAAAAGCCCCTTTTCCATGTAACTCTTGACTTTTCGGCTCAGCTCCGAATCTTTTTTGATTAATTCGCGGAAAATGTCGCCTGTCGCGATCGTTTCAACGCCAAGTTTTTCATGAAGCCTACTTGCGTAGGTTCCTTTGCCAGCGCCTGGCGCGCCAAACATGACAGCTTTCAATTTTCACTTTACCCCTGCTAGCCTCTTCTTACGCGAAGTTGCATAATTAAGTTTTGCGCGCTCCCCTCGGCTATAAAGAAACATTTATGGCAACACACTGCCCTATTTGAGGTAGCGAGGAGCAGAATTTGCATACCCAAATGATTGGCAAGAACCTATACCAGGTAGATTTGGAAACCGGCGGTTTTAGGAATCTTATTTGCAGCTATGTTTTCAAAGGCTCCAAGGTTACTCTTGTCGAGTCGGGACCAACTTCTTCGGTGCCTAGACTTGTTGAAGGATTAAGAGAACTCGATGTGCCCTTCGAAGATGTCCAGTACGTCGCGGTTACCCATGTTCACTTGGACCACGGCGGCGGAGCAGGCACATTGCTCAAGTTTTTGCCTAACGCAAAAGTAATTGTGCACCCAAGAGGCATGCCTCACCTCGTTGATCCACAACGACTTTGGGAATCCGCGCAGTCAGTTTTGGGGTACGTTAGCCAAATCTTCGGCAAACCAGAACCCGTCCCCAAAGACCGCATAATCCCCGTTGCCGAGGGCTCATTTGATTTGGATGTCGACGCTAAACTGAAGGTTTTTGAGACTCTGGGTCACGCTTCACACAACCTTAGCTTTCTGGAAACTTTAAACGGCGGAGTATTTCCTGGAGATGCAGCAGGCACCTATTTTCCCGAGTTTGACGCCGTAATTCCCACCACGCCGCCGCCTTTCCGCCTCGACGTTGCGTTGGCTTCTCTGGATAAACTAATCGACCTCAAACCGACCTCTCTGTACTATAGTCATTTCGGCAAAGCTTCCAATGCCCTGCAGCGGCTAAAAGACTACAAGGCACAGCTTGAGTTGTGGGGAAGAATAGCGAGGGAAGGCGTGGAGGAAAAACAAAGCTTTGAGCAGATTTGCCAGAGAATACTTGAGGAAGACAAAATCATGAATAAAATGGAGGGTTTCTTGAGTTCGCACCCAGTCTACTCGGTGACAGCGCTTCGAAACACCGTTCAAGGATTTGTCGGGTACGCAGAAGCCGCACACGATGGAAGGCTTTGAGTCACAACTGTTTTATTTCAGAGGCACCCTTTTTGAGGTTGGTGAATGGTTTTGGGAGAAGGAGAAAGCAGAAGGACACCTGAAGAGGTTCCGCTGGAAAAAATAAATGATTATTGTTGGCGCATTCCAAAATACAAGGCTGGGATGCGTGTTCCAGGCATGGTTTTTGCTAATGAAGCACTTTTAGAGAAGATGAAAACTGACCGAACGCTTTGGCAATGCTCCAACGTTACTCAGCTTCCGGGAATCTACAAGCATGCGATTACGTTGCCTGATGGGCATGAAGGCTACGGTTTCCCAATCGGCGGAGTCGCAGCAACCGACTACGAAGACGGCGTCATCAGCCCCGGCGGAGTCGGATACGACATAAACTGCGGCGTACGCCTCTTGGCGACAACGTTAACGGAGCAGGAGATTCGACCCAAACTGGCGCCACTGGCTGAAGCCATTTTCCGTAACGTTCCGTCTGGTCTTGGAAGCCGCCGAAAAGACCTCACCATCTCCAGCAACGAGCTGGATCACTTGGCGGTTGAAGGTGTACCGTGGCTTATCAAACGAGGATTCGGATGGCCTGAAGACGCCGACCACTGTGAAGAAAGCGGACGCATGCCAAATGCCAACCCCGACAAAGTCTCCCAAACCGCGAAAAGCCGAGGTTTAACGCAGATCGGCACTTTAGGTTCAGGCAACCACTTTTTAGAAATCCAGAAGGTCGACAAAATCCTCAACCCGAAGACGGCGAAGGCTTTCGGAATCACCCACGAAGGACAAGTCACAGTTATGATCCACTGCGGATCAAGAGGTTACGGACACCAAGTCTGCAGCGACTACCTACGGGTAATGGAGCATGCAGTAACAAAATACAAAATCAGCCTGCCTGACCGCGAATTAGCCTGCGCCCCCGGAAACAGCAGCGAAGCCCAAGACTACGTGCAAGCCATGGCATGCGCCGTCAACTACGCCTTCTGCAACCGCCACGCAATCATGCATTGGGTCCGCCAAAGCTTCCAGCAGGTTTTCCAAGAGCCAGCAGAAAACTTCGGGTTAAAACTCGTCTACGACGTTTGCCACAACGTTGCCAAAGCGGAAACTCACGACATTGATGGCGTCCAAAAGAAAGTTTGGGTTCACCGCAAAGGAGCCACACGCGCCTTCCCAGCTGGGCACCCAGACGTCCCAGATGACTACCGCAGCGAGGGGCAGCCCGTCCTTATCCCTGGCAGCATGGGCACAAGCAGCTGGGTTCTGGTTGGTTCTCAGAAAGCCATGGATTTAACGTTTGGGTCAACCGCGCATGGCGCTGGAAGAATGATGAGTCGGTCATCAGCGAAACGGCAGTTTTGGGGCGGAGACATAAAATCGGGTTTGGAGAAGCGTGGAATCGTGGTTCGCGCCGCAAGCACCTCGGTTTTAGCTGAGGAAGCCGACCCAGCCTACAAGAACGTTGACATCGTGGCTGACGTCAGCGACAAAGTGGGGATAGCGACCAAAGTGGCAAGGCTTGTCCCGATCGCAGTGGTTAAAGGATAACTTTAACCTGCAAATTTTTTCTTTTTCCTTTTTTGGGTTTTTCTTGGAAGAACTTTGGGGAATTATATAACTAGAAGTTCTAAGTAATTCAGTATAAACTGATTCGGGAAGCAGGAAAACGGGCATTTGACTGAAACTAAAGACATCAGGTTCCAATACAGCGGATACGTTATATATGCGGTTCAGATTTTCAGCGTAGTCACTGGGCTCATTTTCACTCTTCTGCTTACCAGAAACATGAGTACTAGTTATCCTAACCAGTACGGCATTTGGACGAGCATTTTTGATTACGTCGCCTACTTCACGCTTTTCAGCGGTGTCTTCCCTTTCTGGGCTGAACGGTTCGTGGCAAGGGGCAGAACAGGAGCCGTAAGAACAGGCATCATGTCCCAGCTAGTCATATCACTCATTTTCTTGGGAGCTTACTTCCCCATAATCTACCTCATCTACAAGGACGCCATCGCCGTAAAAATCGGAACAATGTCCTACCTACCATTCTTCCTGCTTGCAGGACCCTACATCGTCACTTTCTACATGATAGTCCTCTGCGAAGGATTACTGCAGCCTAAAAAACCACAGGCACTCGGCTACGGCTTATTTATCGAGGAAATAGTCAAAGTAAGTGTTGCATTGGTTTTGATTTTGGGTTTCCACCAGCTGTTTCTCGGCGCAATGTTAGCGTTGGTTCTATCCTGTTTCGCTCAAGTGGGTTACTACTTTTTGCTTTTACGTGAGTCCTTTAAGGAGAAAACAAATTGGGGCTACCTCAGGGAATGGTTCAAAGGATCCACAGTGATTGCCTTCAACGCAGTCGGCAACCAGCTTTCAGCCTTCGTGTACATCCTGCTTTTCTTCTACGGTGGACCCAACACCAGAGCTTACTATCAAGCTGCTGGAAGCTTCACTGCCATAATAGGATATTCAATTTCACTCTCAATCGCGTTGTATCCAAGGTTGCTGTCTAAAAGCTGCTCCAAAGAGCAAGTTGGCACATCTTTCAGAACAGTGATGATGTTGGGCATCCCCATAGCTGCAATAGTGATGGTTATGTCCTACTCGTTCTTGACTGTTCTAAACGTTACTTACGGAGTTGCTTGGCCAGTTCTGGTGGCGCTCTCGATTTACACTTTATTCGGTTTAGTCGCCTCGTTTTACTCCAACTGCGTCATGGGTGTGGAGGTATTTGACGCTGAAGGCAAAATCGCGCTGCGACGCCTAATCAGAAGCAAAATCTTCGTCGTATTCGCACTTCCCTACCTTAATGCAGCAATCGCAATCCCCGTCACATTTCTAGCTTTGACATTGCTACCAATAGCTGGTTCAGTCCAAGCAACCTTGTATGTTGTGGCTATACTCATAGCGGCTCAACTTTCAACCTTCACCGTATTGTACACGTACATGCGGCATTCAATCGGCATACCCGTCGCTTGGAAAAGCATGGGCAAATTCGTTTTAGCCTCCGCCCTAGCTGCGGTCATCCTGTATCTGCTTCCGACCACGACGACACTGCTTTCAACCATAGCTAAAGCAATAGCTGGGTTTGGCATGTACGTAGTGTTTTTGTTAGCTATTGATAAGCAAGCAAGAGAGCTCATAAGACAAGTGTTGGATGAAGTCAAAGGCACCGTCCGCAACCTACAACAATTGGTCACCAAAAGAGGAAGCGGAAAGATTTCCTCAAACCAAAACACCGCGCAGACAACTCAAAATTAATATGCCAAGGAAAACAACTGTTCTTTAGCGATTTTTGGTCGCCAAGCAAGGTTTGATTTGTCGTGAAAGATGAATGCGGAATCTGCGGCAGAGTTCTGAGAACAACGTACATGCGTAAGTGTCAGCGGTGCCAGAAACTTTATTGCCGCGACTGCATGGTGCCCGACGTCGCAACTGGCGACCCGATGGCTATGCTGTGCCTCCACTGCGCCAGACGGGTTGTTTCGCCGAGGACAGCCTCAAAGTATGAGGGGCTTGAGAGGCACCTAAAATTCAGGGGCGCCTTCACAAACGTCGTAAAGCTGCCTTTCGCACGCATAGACGGTTTAATCGGCAGCAACCTTCCGATGAGCGCATACAGGGACATGGCGTGGTGGAGTAACACGTCGTCGACCATTCATGCTAAGGCTTGGTTGGAGGCGGGTTGGGAAGTGCAGGAAGTAAACTTCAAAGAAGGCTACGCCGTATTCAAAAAAGTGTTCAACGTCCCGTTAAAGAAATCCAAACAGCGGAAACTGGAAATAAACAAGCCGTTCACGCCCGTGCCCGTCCACATTCCAAGGTCAAAGGTGCCGTCTAAAACCAAAGTGTCAAAGCTCTATGCCAGAATAAAAAACATGGAGAGACAAAGAAACGAGCCCAAGCAGTTAAGAGGGCTCAAAGGCAGACCCCGACGTTAGACAAGCTTTTTAGGTTTCAAACAAACAACTAATCACCAAACCGAATGGTGCACTGGTTGATTAAACGAACCCTCAACTTAGAAATCGACGAAGCCTATGCAGAACTGAAAGCCTCCCTTGTTCAGAAAGGCTGCAAAATAATTTCTCAAACACTCCCAAAACAGCTCGTTGTCAGGCAAGGCTCCCTTTGGGGAATGTCGCCCACCTCAGCCAAAAAAACCGTGAACCTATCTTTTTCCCCAGCGGCTTCTGGAACCCAAGTAGCCGTCTCCTCTCGCCTCAGCTCCGACTGGAAAAACATCACCATCGTCGGCTGCGCTGCAGCGGCTGTTTTAGCTGCGCTATGTGTTTGGATGGCTCTTGACTTAACCACATTCATGAACACAGGTAAGGCTTCTTTTTGGAGTTGGTTAGCCTCCGTTAACGGCAACGTGGATGTTTCAGCGGCTCAAAGCTTTGTTAACCTGATGAAAGCTCTCGCGGTTTTCCTCTCAATCATCATAGCTTTAGAAGCCGCAGTCGCCTTTTACGCCCACAGAGGAATCGACAGGTTCATGCAAGAAACCCTCGACGCCCTCACAAAAAGCGAAGCAGCTAGTGACGCGCATAAACAGTAAAACGCTTTTAGGCTTCAGACATTTTTTTGCCGCAGTTCACGCAGTAAACCGCAACCGACTTGTTGCTTGAGCCGCAGTAGATGCAGAATTTGGCTTTGCTTAAATCAGCCTGCTCCGTCTTGGGGCTGGATGGCTCTGGAAAAACCATTTCGGCGGGAGCGGTTCTCGCCCCGATTCTTACTGGTCTAACGACGACGGCTATGGAGAATCCGATTGCCGCTACGATTAAAAAGAATAGTAGGGGGTTGTCTGAAATCAGGTTTAGTGAGATGGGTTCAACGGGGTGGATTGTGGGTCCAGCGACTGACGGCAAAGGCTCCGTGGTTTGGTCGGGTCCAACGTTGGGCGTGGTTTGCGGCGAGTTTGGGTTGTAGGGGGCGTAGGATGGATTTGGCGCGGCAAGCGATAAAGCCTGATAATTCACAACGTATTGTTGACTTGTGTCTATTCCATAGACGTAGGCGCCTACTCCGTCGAACTGAGACGGCAACTGACCAACTACGAAGCCCTCACCGGTTGTTTCGCAGTAATAGTAGTTTTGGTCGTTGTACCTCCAAGATGTGCCTCCGAGGTTGTCGCCAAGCACCCCCACCGCCAAATGGTCGGGAGGATTAATGAACACCGCATCGAACCCCATCAACAAAGTTAACGTTGCAAAAAGAATAGAGTGGCTCTTGCAGTCGCCGATGTTGTCGATTAGGGTTTCCACGGGGAACCGCGGGTAATTTTGGTAACCTGTACTGTTCATGTCAGTCGCATAAGGGATGCTCTGCACGAAAGCCAAGGCAAAGTTCAGCTGCTGAAGCGAACTGTACCCTTCCTGCAAGGCGCTTTCGTTAAGCTTCGCCGCCAAACTTTGCAGGTAAGGATCCTGCGTGGTAACAAAGTACCCAAAGCCGCTGAGCGGAATCTGCGACCGAACCGACTCCGGTACCGCCACGTAAGCTTGATACAAAGCCGCTGGGATAGTTAGGTTCCAAGTCCAAGTCTCGCCGCCGTAGTTCCAGCTGAACTGCCGATCATAGTTTTGGGGTTGACTCGAAGATTGAGCATTAACCACCACAAAAGGCTGGATGAGCGGGTAGCAAGCAAGGAACGCAATTGTTACGATTGCGAAAACGCTAAGCGGCTTGCCATGAAGCGGGAACCTACTCATTCATTCATCAACATCCGATAAATGAACGGTCAATGTATTTTTAAAACTATTCCCAAAAGCCTTTCAGCCGCGAACTGTCGAACGCGTATTCCAAGTCGTCAAGCTGTAGATGCCGACGATTAATAGGCAAAGGAGGACCAAAACCTTCAGAAAAGTGAAGGCTTGCAAAGTCGACCAAATCAAAATGGCTGCTGGAAGCGGAAGCAACAGAAAATAAACGAAACCCACAAGCCCAATACGGTTTCCAACGCTTTCTTTCTTAACAAAACCCCGCCCAAAAAACGCTCCCGCTAACCTTCCAAAACCGCTGGTGCAAGCTTTGCATTTGTAGCAGCTGCTGCATCCGAGCCTGCGGAGAATAACGTAGATTGCGACGGCTTCCAATATCAGGTATAGCCAACTGTAGATTACGGTGTAGAAGAGCACGCTAAAGAACGCTAAGAAAACCCACGCGACAAGCGCAAGGTTCCCCAGAACAATTAATCGGCGATTGAACTCGATTTTTTCTTCGCTCAAGCAGGCTCCACAAAATAGTTTACGGCGAGTCTCGCTTATTAGCTAGTATGTTTTTTGACCAGTTCGTCCTTGTGCTCGGCTTGAGATGGCTTATTTGGTGTGGCGGCAGTGTTTTGTTTGATTATGCCGTAGCTTTGTTTTTTCCAGGCGTCTCTGAACTTGTTGTAGTAGTCTATCGGCTGAAAAACAGGCGCGTATGTCAGCGGCCACTCCAACCCGCATTTGCAGCATGCATAAACCTCTTTTTTGTAGACGTTCGCCAAAATCTGAAGCAGTTCCTTTCTGCATTTGGGGCAGTAGTAGGGTCCGTTAACCATTTGTTTTGCGTCTTTCGTCAAAATCTTCATTCGGCTGCCGGGAACCTTATGTGTACCTTTAGTTGAACCCATCTTCGCGACCAATCCAACATAATAACCGCAAACCCACAAAGATATACTCTTCCATCCAGAAAAAAAGAATTCAATCATTGAAATACATCTTGCATCTGAGCTCAAATTAAATTCTGGATGAACAACCGAACTTTACCTCGGGGAAGAATCTCTTTGAGTAATCGAAACCTAACAAAAGAGAGTGGCAATATCCTTAAATCAAGCATAGATAATGGAAATACAAGCAATATCAAGGGCGGCCGTCGTCTAGTCTGGTTTAGGACATTAGCCTTCCAAGCTAATGATCCGGGTTCAAATCCCGGCGACCGCACCATCACCCTAACTCAGGAATCCCCTGTTCAGTCCTCCATATTCTTATGAAATGCAGAATTGTGAAAGTTTGGGGAAACGTGGGTCGCAACCCAAATCGTTTGCTACCTAGTTTTTTGTCTGCACCTGCATACCCTTGCTAATGACATCGTGGTTGAGACCACCAAGAGTACAACGGCAATAGCGACTAATGGAAACTCAGGTATTTCAGGTGTTCCCATGGGAGAAACCGTCGGCGCTGCACTGGTGGAAGAACCCGATGGGAATGTTGAAGCCTGAGGCGACGGCGTACATTGTACCAGCGGGGTTGAGGTCGGAGAGGCTGAAGTTGAAGTGGTCGGGGTTGGAGTGGGAGTGTTTGAGTCGTCATAAATTGGCTCTGAGCTCATACCAGACGTATACTGGATCATGGGCAATGAGTCGTTGAATAACATAGCGCCGACAGGCACTGAAGAATCTTGCAAGTTGCCTGCAACACCCCATAAATCAATTCCTGAGGCACCTGTGGCATTCCCGTTCCACCAGTTTTCACCTACATTTACGAATGAGAAACTGCTGGGTTCAGTCCATTGCCCATTAACTTGAAAGCTCATTACCATGGGTATGCTAATTGTGTTGGTTATTGCGACGTTTCCGCCCCACGCCGTGAGTGTTTCAAGACCCAAGTCTGCGCCTTCATTGCAACTTGTTGTGGTTGTGTCAAAGGCGCCGCTTAGACCTGGTTCAGGTATCAGGGTGCCGTTGACTAAGAACTCCCATGTTGTACCGTATGCTAAAGCCATTGTAAAGTTATATGTGTCGCCTGGAATGAGGGGATAGTTAAGGTCAGTTCCGCCTGGGTTGCCGAAAATATTTGAGAATATGCCCCATCCAGCGTAGGACACGTTGTCGGAGCCTGACCAGTTGTTAAAGCCAATCTGTGCATACCACTCGCTACCTGTTTGTGGATTTGTGTAGCCTTCTGCGACCCATATTGCTAGAGGAGTAGGCTGGGCGTATGTTGGTGCGACTAAAAGAAAGGAAATCCCTGTGTTAGTCGGTGTTGTTGCTGGGCTGAAATTGGCTGCAAACTGGGGAGGATACGTTATCAGCGAGGCAGTGTAATTTGTTATGTAATTGTTGTATAAGTTGTAGGCGATTAGCGGTTGCCCAGAGAGTGAGGTAGCCGTTATGACTATTGGTTGCCCGTTTGAGTAAAAATTACCGTAAACGTAACTATTTGGTCCAGAAATCACTATGTAGTCAAAGGACCCGCCCGTCACGACCGTAGAAATAATTAGTTGGCTACCCTGAAGAACTTGCAGGTTTACTGAGCCATTCAATATACCAAGACTAATGGCGGCGGGACCAGGGGAGACCGGGTTACTGTTGAAAACCTTAGAGGCGCCAACGCCAGTGTACATATTGTAGGATATGGAAATTGGAAAGTCTTGTGCCGTGTAACTCGTAGGATTAATAATCGGCTGAGGCGAAGGTGGAACGCCGCTGACAGTTACCGTCGTTGTGGCTGATCCGCTAAGCCCATTGCTATCGGTGGAAGTGACCGCGATAGTGTATGTTCCATTCTGTAGATACGTGTATGACTGCGGAAACCACCCTACCGACTTCACTCCGTTTCCCCAATCAAAGGAAATCTGCGTGACCGTAGCTCCAGAAGTTGTAGGGAACGTTCCTCCATTGATACTAACGGTTAAACCATTAATTTGGGGGCTACTCAAATTTACGGTTGGCGGGGTTTGCGCTACACCAAAATGTCCAGCTAAAACTATCAGCAACCCAAGCATTAAGAATATCAGGGCACTGGAAAAAGATTTCTTTGGGCGGGCAACCATAAAAGATGCTAACGGCTTTTACTTTATTTAAATTTGCTTAATTTTGTCAGTGCTGAAGGCAACAGCCTCGTTCTAAACTGTTTAAAAGTTAAAAGTTTTAAATTTTGAAATGTTTTACGGTGCGCAGAAGGAATCTGAACAGGAATTTTCAGTTGCCGATTCAGCTTGATGGGTGAAATCGTTTAGTCGATATGGTAAATGTTTTAAGAGATGCTTGCCTTTCTTGGGTTCGGTGGTTTGGTTGGCTAGGAGAATCTTAGTTACGTCAATCTTGCTGGCGGCAGCTTGGGTTCTGATGTTGACGTATCAAATCTTCACCAAAACCGCCTTCACCACCGTCGCATCATCACTCAACAACGCGGTCCCATACTTGGGCTCAGCTTTGAGCTCCAACATTGGCCTCGCCGTTTTCATCTGTTCCTTTGCATGGATGTTCGTCTTATCCACAGTGATTTCCAACATGATTTTTGGCAAGCAAAGACGGATTTTCATCCAATTCCTAATCGGCTTAGTGTTGACGTTGACGGCTTCGGGGCTGTTTGAAGCGGCGAAATGGTTCGGCTGGGACCTTTCAAACCCCAAGACCCTGCTCGCGAACAGGTACGCTCAAGTCTTCAATAGTGGAGTGTTTTCGGCGCTTTTTCTTTCATTGCCGTTTGTTTTTATGATTGGGATGGATTTGCGTTCGATGATGAAGGCAAGAAAATAGCCCTCGTCGAGTCCGCGGGCGGTTCGGGAGCGAAAGGGTGAAAAGGCACAGTTACCATAAACCAGATGAAAGGTAACGATAAAAATGACTGAACAACCACCGAACATGGCAACAGTACAGCTGAACGGAGAGAAAATGCAGTTTATTTTGAATCAGAAGAATTTTAGCACGGGAAGCAAAGGCTTTCATGCGACGGGGAAGATGCAGGTCGGCGAGAAGAGATACCAGATTAACATTCAACTGGTTGAGATTGGTTCGAAGCCGAAAGAGAAAGAAGAGAAGAAAAAGTAGCTTCCCTAACTTTTTATTTTTGGGCAAACAACGCATATCTTTTTTTTGTTGCTTTTTTGGAAAGAAGCGTGAGCGCCTAAGGTAAAATTTGGGAACTAGTTATCGTTACGTTTTGCCGAGGCTTATCGTTCTGGTCTGTTTTTGCCGCTGCAATTTTGTCAACCACATCCATGCCCGATGCTACTTTGCCGAATGCCGGATGCTTGAGGTCTAAAAAGTTGTTGTTTACTAGGTTGATGAAGAATTGGCTGCTGCCTGTGTTTGGACCTGCATTTGCCATGGCTATGGTTCCTCTGTCGTTGCGGTTGTTGGCTGTGAATTCGTCTTTGATGTCGGGTATTGATGGGTCGCCGTATCCGGTTCCTGTTGGGTCGCCGCCTTGAATCATGAATCCTTTGATGACTCGGTGGAAGATGGTGTTGTTGTATGTTCCTTTTTGAACCAGGTTTTTGAAGTTGCCCGTGGTTATTGGCATGTCACTTTTCAGTTCTATTGTAATGTCACCCATACTTGTTTGGAGCAGAACTTTTGTTGCCATTATGATACCTTCCTTGTTGAGGTAGATGTTAAGAATGTTATTATGTTTATTGTCGATTAGCTTTTCCAGAGGTTCTGCTAAGCGAAAAATGCGCGAGATGCTTTTTGCCGATGCCGTCCGCTATCCAGTAAACTTTTGTAATATTACAAAACCCCAAACGGAAGCCACCCTTTCCCAGCCACTTTCAACTCAAAACCCGCAAAAGAACCGAACACCAAACCAAAAAAGCAACCCAAAACAAACCCCCCGCAGAAGCCCCCGACCGAGGGAGGGTACCCCATATTTACATCAAAAAATCAAGGTAAAGATGGTTTCAGCGACCGAGGGAGGGGGTCTAGTATTTGTGACAAAAAACCAACACAAAAATGGGTCAAAAGAAACGGGAAAAAGCGCCAACTGGAAAGCCTTAAATCCCGTCAGCCGCTTGTTCCCTTAACATCGGGCACGGTGATTTTCAACGCAGAAACAATTCAAAATACTTGCTTTCGCAGGCAGCCTCAGAAAAGCCTCCTACAACAGAGCCTTGGTCCGCGCGGCAGTTGAAGTCGCACCCCAAAACGTGACTTTTGAGGTTTTCGATTTAGAAGGCATCCCGCCTTTCAACCAAGACAACGAAAACAACCCGCCGCCCAAAGTTGCTGAGTTCAAAGAAAAAATCCGAAACGCCGACGCACTCCTCATCGCCACTCCAGAATACAATTACTCAATCCCCGGCGTATTGAAGAACGCGATAGATTGGGCTTCAAGACCCAAGCAGGGCAACCCGTTGGAAGGCAAACCCGTCGCCGTCATGAGCGCCTCAACAGGACGGTTCGGAGGAGCCAGGGCACAGTATCATCTTCGGCAAACGTTTGTTTTCGTCAACATGCATCCAGTTAACAAACCGGAGGTTATGCTGTCCAACGCTGGCGAATGCGTCGATGCAGACGGCAAAGTAACGGACGAAAAAACGAGAATGCTGATCAACCAGTTAATCGAAGCGCTCGTTGCATGGGCAAACAGGCTAAACGGCATCTCACAGTAAACTGAGTTTGCGCCTTTTGGTTTTCACGTCGATTTAGCGAAGCCTTAAAATGGTTAATAGCTACGTTAGGGATTGGGCGCTAACATTGAGAGTCATAGCTGACTTGCATATTCATGGTCGATACAGCAGGGCAACAAGCGAGCAGATGAGTATACCGGAGATTGCACGTTACTCGAAAATTAAAGGCTTAAACCTTGTAGGCACAGGCGACTTCACACATCCGCTATGGCTCAAAGAAATCAGAGAAACACTAACCCCAGACCAGAACACAAACCTGTTCAAGTTAGCCGGCACCGTTGATTCGACTGTTCGGTTCATGCTTACATCTGAAGTCTGCACAATATTCGACTACAAAGGCGAATCCAAAAAAGTCCACCACGTCATCCTAACCCCCAGCCTCGAAACAGCAACCCAAATCAACGACCGCTTAAAACGCTTCGGCGATTTAGCATCAGACGGCAGACCAATCCTGGATGTTTCTGCATCGCAGTTTGTTGAGGAAGTTATGGCGGTTTCAGCCGAAAACATGGTTTTTCCTGCGCATGCTTGGACGCCTTGGTTCAGTATTTTCGGGGCATTCAGCGGCTTTGACACTGTTGAAGACTGCTATCAAGACATGACACGGCACATACACGCGTTGGAAACTGGATTAAGCAGTGACCCGCCGATGAATTGGCGCATAAGCGGCTTAGACAAGTACGCTTTGGTTTCGAACAGTGACTGCCACAGTTTTTGGCCTTGGCGTATAGGAAGAGAAGCCAACGTCTTTGAACTTGAAAAATTCAGCTACCGGCAAGTTACAGACGCCATCATCACCAATGACCCTGCACGGTTCAAATACACCATCGAAGTTGACCCCGCATACGGCAAGTACCATTGGACTGGACACCGCAACTGCAAAGTATCCCTCTCACCCTCCGAAGCCATGAAGTTCGGCAACATCTGCCCCGTATGCCGACGAAAACTCACAAAAGGCGTGGAGCAACGGGTGGAAGAACTTGCAGATCGACCAGCTGATTTCAAACGCGCAGAAGCCCCCGGCTTTATGCGTCTGCTTCCGCTCTCCGAAATAATTGCGGCTGTAATCGGCACCGATTCGCCTTCGACGCAGGCGGTTTGGAAAAACTATAACTTGCTGACTGAAAAATTCGGCGACGAGTACACGACGCTGATTGATGCGCCCCTGGAAGCTTTAACCCACCTTGTAGATGCGCCTATTGCTCAAGCCATAGTTAAAGTCAGAAAAGGCGAAGCAAAGGTTACCCCTGGGTTCGACGGCGTCTATGGCCAGCTTGTTTTAGGAGTCGATGCCCCCAAAGCCAAACCCAGACAGCCTGTTGCAACGGTTAAGCAGATGAACATGAATGATTTCTGGTAGACGCGGGCTGCCTTCCACTAGGGGTTAGGCAACAAAACGGTTTAAGTCCTACAAAATATTCCTAGTTAAATATTCAAGTTGCAAGAGACAGATAACTTTGAAAGACCTTCTGACCAAAATCAACAACATCGCCACTCAAAAGTTCGGGGCACAATACGCCGAAGCCCGCGCACAGAAACTGGACAAAACAATGCTAACTATTAAGGAGGAGCGGGTGGAAGCGGCAAAACAGGGACTTGAAAGCGGAGTAGCGCTACGCGTGCTTGTGAATGGGGCATGGGGGTTTGCTTCCGTGGGCTCTTTGGACACCGCAATTTTAGAGGGCGCAGTTTCCGATGCTTGCAGAATGGCGAAGATGGCGAGTTCTCACCTAAAAAAGCCGATTAAGCTTGCCGAGGCTAAAGTGGTTATTGACCGCGTCAGGTCCAAGCCGAAGAAGAACCCATCGGATATTTCGATGGAGGACAAAATCAAAACAGCCATGACCGTAAACAAGACGGGTTTGCGATACGATAAACGAGTTAAGAGTTTCACTATGGATTATATGGATTTGATAGGCACCAGCTATTTTGTTAACAGCGACGGCTCAAGCATCGAGCAGGACAAATTGTACGTTTGGGCAAGAATCGCGGGTTCAGCCCAAGATGGCGGAGTCTTCACCTCTAGCCGAGAGGAATTGGGCTCCACGGCAGGTTACGAAGTGTTCGATGAGCAGCCGCCTGAAGATTTAGGCGAAAAAGTAGCCAAACGAGCGATTGACCAACTCGCCGCCAAATCTTTGAGGGGAGGAAGGTTCCCCGTTGTTTTGGGTCCAAACGTTGTCGGAGTCTTTGTTCATGAAGCGTTTGGTCATCTTGCCGAAGCTGACCTGGCTCTTTCAGGCGGCGTTTTAGCAGGTAACTTGGGCAAGAAAATCGGGTCTGACCTGGTAACGTTCTATGATGACGGAACCATCGAAGGCTCTTTTGGCGCCTTCAAATACGACGATGAAGGGGTTCAAACCCAGAAAACATTGCTGATAAAAAACGGCGTTGTCACGGGTTTAATGCATAACCGTGAGACCGCTCAAACATTCAACGCTGAGCCCACAGGCAATGCAAGAGCGGAGGATTTCCGGGTGGAACCAATCATCCGAATGCGCTGCACTTACATGGAGCCCAGAGATAACTCCTTTGAAGAATTAGTAGAAAACGTCAAGCAAGGCTTCTACTTTAAGAGTTTCAGGGGCGGACAAGCCAATCTTGACGGCACATTCCAAGTCGGCATTCAAGAGGGCTACGAAATAGTCAACGGCGAAATTGGCTCGCCTGTACGTGACGCCTCAATAAGCGGAAACACACTTGAAACGTTAAATAAAGTAGACGGCGTAGGCAAAGATTTTCTCATTGATCCAGGCAGATGCGGCAAAGGTCAGATTGCTTTTATTTGTGATGGAGGACCCCACATTAGCATCAAGGAGGTTGTTGTCGGTGGCAGTGCTTAACAAAGACGTAATGTTGAACTTGGCTGAAAACGCCGTTGGTTTAGCTTTGAAAAAGGGAGCTGCAGAAGCAGAGGCTTACGTTTACGAGGGGCAAGCGACAAACATAGGCATAGAACTGGGGCAAATCAACAAAACCAACAGAATAATTGATCGAGGCTTAGGCATCCGCGTAGTCGCCGACAAAGCAGTGGGTTTCGGTTACACAAACGTAATCGATGAAGCACAAGCAGTTGAGGACGTAATCACTAGGGCTTTGAGCGCGGCAAGAGCAAGCAAGCCGGACCCCGACTGGAAAGGACTGCCGGAAAACCGACCCTACGCTTCACTGGAAAAAACGTTTGACAGCAGAATCATGGAACTCGAGTCTGAGGAGCTCGTCAAAGTCGCTGCAACCATGCTGGACGCTGCTGGACAAGTTGACAAAAGGGTGTTCCCGATCGAGGGCGGAATAGGCAGCGCCTACATTTCTAACGCTATAGCCAACTCAAACAGAATCTCAGGTTTTGACAAAGGCACAGTTGTCGAGTGCAGCATAGCGACCTTAGCCAAGGAAGGCAACTCGGTCACGCCCGTTTGCTTTGAATTCAACGCCTCAAGAAGTTACGAGGTCGACCCCGCGTGGGTTGGTAGAGAAGCGGCGAAACTGGCTCTTTCGGCATTAAAAACCAAATCGGTTGAAACCAAAAGCACCACGCTAATCCTAACCCAGTTTGCGCTACAAGACCTTTTTGCCTACACACTGATTAATGCAGTTAGAGCCGACAGTGTGCAGAGAAATCAGTCCGCGTTTAAGGGGAAAATCGGCGAGCAAGTGGCTTCTGAAAAACTGACGATATACGATGACGGCTTGTTCCCTGGAGGTCTTCGCACCTGGGCTTTCGACGGCGAGGGAGTACCGCACCAGAAAACGGCAGTCATCGAGAACGGTGTTTTGCGCAATTTCCTATATGACAGTTACTCAGCAAAAAAAGAAGGCAAGCAAAGCACAGGAAACGCAGGACGCGCGGGGTATTTGTCAACGCCCAGCATCGATACGACAAACTTTCACATTTTGCCAGGAGACAAAACTGCAGATGAAATGCTAAGGGAAGTGGATGATGGCTTAATAGTCTACTACTTGCAGGGTGCACACAGCAGTAATCCCGTCAGCGGTGAATTCTCGGTGGTTGCAACCCCTGCTTGGAAGATTACGAAAGGCGAAATAACCCACTGTAGTAGAGGCGTCATGTTGGCGGGCAATATTTATGAAGTGCTCAAAAACGTTAGTTTAGTCGGCAGTAATGAGCGGCAGATGGGGCAACTGATTTCTCCTTGGATTCAAGTTGAAAACGTTAGAGTCATAGGAAAATAATGTTAGGCTATGCCCAGAAGCTGTTGGAGTACTCGCCTAAAACGCCCTCGTAAATGCGCTTAGTTTGCTGGGCGATTTTTTCCCAATCATACATGTCCAAAACTTTCCTGTAGGCGTTTTCTCTAATATGCCGCCGGTAGCTGTCGTCAAGCAGGACTTTGTTTATTCCCCATGCTAACGAGTCAGGGTTGTTCGGGTAAACTTTTACTCCTGTTATATCATGCTCTATGATTTCCGACAAACCGCCCGTGTCAGAGGCGACAACGGGGCTTTTCGCTGCCATGGCCTCTAACGCAACGATTCCAAACGGTTCAAACAGTGAAGGCACAACGGATACGTCGGCGCATTGTTGGAGTTTAATAAGGGTTTGTTCGTCAAGGAAACCTTCGAAGAGGACTTTGTGCTCCAATTTCATGCTGCGAACGATGTTTAGAAGCTGCTCCTTCATGTAGCCACTGCCGACAATTATGAATTTAGCGTTTACTTTATCCAAAACTTTGGGGACAGCATTAATCAATATGTGAATGCCTTTTTCGTAAACTAGTCTGCCTACGAATAGAACTATTTTTTCTTCAGGCAGCGCAAAGTTGCTCCTGAAATCCTTTAAGTCCTCATGAGAAGCGTTGTAATCTTTGGTATTGACTCCGTTTGGAACCATAACTAACTTGTCATTTGGAAGCCCGAAAGCCCATTTCACATGTGAAATCATGTAGTCACTGCAGCAAACAACCTTCCACGCTTCGTAACTTAGCCATGCCTCAGTTTCATGAATCATTTTCTCTGTGTCAGTATGCAACCCGTCTCTTCTGCCTATTTCAGTGGAATGCATGGTTACCAAAAGAGGTTTACGAAAGACATGTTTGAGCCCTATTCCAGCGTTAGCTACAAGCCAATCGTGGCAATGCAGCAAATCTATCTTATTCCCGATTTTTCTGGTCAACGCCGCAGTTTCCTTTTGCATATTAAGGTTCATCAGATAAACCCATGTTGCAAAGTCGGGCGCTGGATTCTTGTAGGAGTCAATGCGGTAAACCTCTACTCCGTCAATCACTTCATGCGTCGGCGCATCAGGGAAATCACATGTTACAACGTAAACTTTTACGCCTTGCTTTACCAGGCTCTTTGACAAAAAGTAAACATGAGGTGAAATTCCCCCAATCACTCGTGGCGGGAACTCCCAGCTAAGCATCATAACTGTTAAATCGTCTTTCATTCGGCAACCAAGCCTCCAGAGACGTTGCTGTAGAGTTTAAGAATCTCTTTTATCCACAAATTTGAGTCAGTTGGAACCACGACAATTTTTTCTTTAGGAACCTTGTAAATCCTGACGATTTCGTTCCGCATCCACTCAGATTTAACGCTGACTTTTTGTGCTTCATAAAAACCCAGCCACTCAATGCTTTTGATAGCCATGTTATAGGGTGTGCTTAAGCCTTGGGATCGATGGTCCTCGAGGCTTTCGACGGAGTATACAAATGGTATGCCTAATCCGTTTTTCAGGGTAACTGCGGCTGGGATAAAATGCCAGTCGAAAACGTCTACTAGATCAATTTGTTTTTTGGCTTGATAGTAAAGGTTGGCTGCTGCTCTTTCAACTTCTTGGTTTAGCGTCAGAACCCATGTTAGAACTCCGATGTGGGTGCGAACAGGGTTTGACACTCGGACGGTTTGTACGCCTGTTGAGTCCTTAGCGGAACCCGTCATGGAGTCATCGTAAGTTACAACGTTTACTTCCACGTTGTTGCTGGCAAGAAGACTGGATAAAGCCTTAACGTACTCTGCGAGTTTACCTACGACTCTAGGCGGATACTCCCAAGAAAAAATGATTACGCGCATGTTTCCACTACGTAAAAAGCGAGCAGACCTTAATTATTCCTCTTCCAGTGAGATAGTACCGTTTCTTTCCTTCGTTATCGAAGAAGCTTTCAGCAAAACCTTCAGATTTGTACTGATCCAAAATGTTTTCGATTTCGCGGGGGTCTTTCTGCATAAGCCTTGCAACTTCCTCGCCTCTTCTCGCCAAATCAGCGGCTGTTGCGCATAAGTTATGCAGTGTCTGCAAGACTTTGTCTGGAAAGGGAAGCTCGTCTCTCATGGATAATACACCATACTGATTAAATCATTAGCAAACTTCGCTTATAAACGCGTTAGTTCTTAGAACAGCTTTGTTGCATCCTGCGTGTTCTTGTTTAATGTTTCGTAACGTTTTTTTGCCAAGCTCAAAACGGTTTCTCTTAGTTTCTCGCCTTTTTCCTTTGAATCCTTAAGCCGTTTGAGCTGTGATGCCAGTTTTTGGTCTTTAAGAGAGTTTTCTGTCCAGCTTTCAAAATCTCCGTTTCCAATGTGGAATTCTATGGCTTTCACGTTGACTTCGCTGATGGCTTTCACGAATCCTTTGAGGCTCCAGACCATTATTCCAGTGTAGTATTCTTTTCCAACGTCTGTGTGAAACAGGAAGGGTTCGTTCGCTGCTGAGATTGATAGTCGAAGTCTTGCTTCAAAATCGTTTAGTAGTGTTTGTGCTACTGCGAAGGCATCCATCGGTGACTCGTAGGGGCTGAAGTACGAGTGAACTTCGCCTGGTCCTCCGCCCGCGGTGAACATGTAGTAGAGGTGGTCGCTTGTTTGGAAGTCACGCCATAGTCTAAGCCATTCTGCGTCGTCGGCTTCTTTTATGAGCGGTTCCAATCGGCGCAGGGCCGTGTAGTAAGCCCACTGCATGACGTTGCCTAACCAGCCCGTTTGGTCCCTCTGCACGTCTGCCCATGAAACTGTACCTTGTGCTTCAGGCACATCGATTTCCCCTGCAGAATCGTTCTTCGCAATTACCTCGGATGGGGTTGCCATCTGTAAACTGTCAAACTTGAGTATTTCATCTGGAAGATGCTGCAGGAAACTATGGATGCCGGTTTCGGGCCAGTGATGTTCGCCGAAGGTTTCGTAATCGGGAAAAATGTTGATGCATTGACCCGGCGCATTAGCCAGCCAACCAGCGTATTTGTCAGCCGTCAAAGGCCACTCAGGCCACCATCTTGCCGAAAACCTAAAACCGATGTCGTCGGTAAGTTTGTAGTTTCTAAGCAGTACCCGAATTTTCTTTGAGCCCTTGGGGGTGTAGAGGTAGTTGGGTGATTTTTCGCCGAGGATTTTCTCGATGCCTTCTGTAAAGATTCCTTTGTACCCGAGTGATTCGACTGTTTTGGCGATGGTGTTGTTGTATAGTAGTTCTGTGTTCTCGAAAACTGTCGGTGTGTAGCCAAGCAGGTCCTTTACAGTTTGCTTATGCATTTTCGCCTGTTCGATGAATTCTTCTTTGTCTGGGTACAGGCTTGCGATTGAGTGGTAGTATGTTTGGTTTAGGAACTCTACGCGTTTGGTTTGGGCGAGTTGCTTGAAGGTTTCCAGCAGGTCGGGGTCGAACATTTGGCATTGCTCCAGGAAGACGCCTGAGATGCTGAAGGAGACCTTGACTTGTTTGTGTTCGTGTTTGTGTTTGTCTATTGAGTCAAGCAGGATCTGGTTTGAGGGGAAATAGCATTTTCGGGCGGCTCGCTTGAAAATTTCCCGATCGCTTTCGTTGTCGAAGTAATAGTTGAATAATTCGTTTTTGCCCAGGCGGCTAAAGATTTGGCCCTCCCAAAAGAGCTTACGCTTAAGCCTATGCGGCTGATGAACCTCAAACGTGAAAACCACATCAGTCATAACTCATCGTCCAGACTACAACTGTCATAGCAACACTTATTTCTAACTTGCCCTTCTCCGAGCCGAAAACAGGTTACACGTCCTTTTGACCCATTTTTGTGTTGGTTTTTTGTCACAAATACTAGACCCCCTCCCCCGTCGCTGAAACCATCTTTACCTTGATTTTTTGATGTAAATATGGGGACCCTCCCTCGGTAGGCGGCTTCGGCTTGGGGCTTGTTTTAGGTTGATTCTTTGGTTTGGGCTTTGTTTCTTTTAGATGTCTGGTGCTGGGAGGCAAGGAAAAAAGTGGTTTCGGATAAATTCTTGGAATATTCCAAAACCAGCGGCACACTGACTTCCACGCATAAACCCCCGTTGCGCCAGCATCCCTGCCCCAATCCATCTCTGCCCCCATTCTGCTCGACTGTGAACCGTAAGCATTTTATTGCATAGAAGCAGTTCTTTCACGGGAACAGCATAAAGTGCCTTCGTAGCCTAGCCCGGTGGGGCGTTACCTTGGTAAGGTAATGGTCGCGGGTCCAAATCCCGCCGAAGGCTCCAATTCCCAAAATAATGCATATATATGCATATGCACATAGAATTGTTTATGACTAAAGTCATTTCGCTCTCGGAAAAAGCTTATGAAACCCTGAAAAGTATGAAGCGGACAGGCGAGTCTTTTTCAGATGTTGTCTTAAGAATTGCACCAATGAAGAAAAAAAAGTCGTTGTTGGAGTTCTCAGGCAAGTGGGTAGGCGACGATGCCGATGAAGTCCTTGCTCAGATAATGAAGGACAGAGAGCGGTCAGCTAATGAAAAGGTCGACTTGTTTCCGTGATTCTTGATACTGACGCACTAATTGCCCTTTTGAACGGTGAACCCGCCGCAAACGAAATGATTCGCCATCTGGAAGAAAAAGGCAATCAATTTGTGACCACAATTATTTCGGCATATGAACTCCTAAGGGGAGCCTACATTTCTTCTAAACCGGAAAGAAACCTAGCTGAAGCCCGTGAGTTATTATCAAACATAGAGATTTTAGATTTGACAATGCAAGCAGCCGAAGAAGCTTCGAAGATTTACTGTGACCTTCGGAAGAAAGGTTGCTTAATCGGTGAAAACGATGTTCTCATATCAGGAATCGCAAAAGCACGTGCTGATCCAATTATGACTCGTGATGCACATTTTAAGTTGATTCGCGCGATAACTGTAGTTGATTGGTAGCTTAGACTATAGGGCGTTATCTTGGTCGGGTAATGGTTACGGGTCCAAATCCCGCCGAAGGCTCCAACTTTGCCCCTGATTCATTGAAGGGTCTTGATTTAGGCTTTTACTGTTGTCGCAGAATTCAGCAGCGCCGCTACAGTTTTCCGCACTGCCCGAGGACAAGCAAAGAAATCTCCTCGCGCATTTTTTCGGCTTTGACTTTCAAGCGGCAACGCAATGAAAGCTGATAGTTCGAGCTGTGTGTTGTGATGATAAGGTAAAACCCATAAAGCCTGTCTTCCGCTATACCCCAGATTTTTGAAGACCTTAAAGCCCGAATACAACGTACATTGCGAGGACAAAAACCTAAGACAAGATAGCGCCAATACTTAATGGGAGCAGAAAAGATGTTTAGGAGATGCCCGTTGTGCAATCGGCTGTTTCAGGCAAAGGAGATCAAGCGTGAGCAGCTCGAAAACCCTTACGAAGTCCAAGTGCCTGCAGGCAGGGGAGGCTTCGTTTACGAGCGAATCGAAAACTTCAGGGTCACCTACAAGTGCAAGAGCTGCGGTCACGAGTGGACGGATGTGTGCGCGAAGACCCTCCATGACCACCTCAAACTATAAACCGCAAAGGCCTTCCACGAATTAGTCGCCCCCCAAGTTTCGGAAAGCCTGGGTAGCCAGATTAGCCAGTATCATAGTACAATTCTATGTAACCGCACTCTTGACACGTGTAGTTCCTAGCTGGAATGAACCTATTCGTTTTGATACTATACCCTTTAATTCCTTTGGAAGCCGTGACTATTGCGGATAGATCTTTAGACTTTTTCATTGAACCGTTGCATTTAGGGCAAGTTTTCGAGGTCGACATAGGCAATTATTTTGGATTAGATTGTATTAAACGCTTTTACAAATCCCGAGAAAAACGCAAACTAAATCTGGTTTCTGAGACGGACACGTAGCCACCGTCAGAAAGACCTGAAATCCACCCATTGAAGTTCCACTTAGGCAGAAATGTTATTCCCGGACCAGGACCAGACCTGCTCACGTGGCGGCGGTAAAAATTTCCCAGAAAAAATTTCGGGAAAACGCCATTCCCTGTACATTGAAAGGGCAAAGACCTGTCGAAAAATGGTGGGTGTAGAAAGGATGAGTTTGAATTTATTTTTTGATTTTTAAATGTTCTGACGATAAACTAAATCCGCCCAGGCCTTTCCTACTATACCCTCCGAAAATTGAAGGCCTTCTTTCGCTAAGGCTCAGAAAAGCTAGCCTTTTTCTTTAATGCAGTTTATGATAGCGTCTATTTCACGGGTGAATGAAACATCATATATCTTCTTGCTATCATTGAAAACATCTAGAAAGATGTCATTAGTAGCCAGATCTTTAACCCATTTGCTATAATAATCGATCCAGTCCTTCTCGGGTACGCCAAACCAAACTCTTTCCAGCAGCGCCAGAGTTGAACTGAAAAAGCTAAAAGCCTTTTTTTCAGCCTCGCTATATTTGTCCCATTTTTTCGGCTTGCCATTGCCTCTGTAATATATTTCTAAGATTTCTGGGTGGTCAATTAACAGGGATGAGGTGGCGGAGAAATCACTCATTAGTTTTTCATAAGTATTGTATTTTGTTGCTTTTCGTTGAAGGTACACCTGAATTGCCACAACGACTAGTGAAATCACTATGGCAATGTCAGTCGCAAGAGTAACTGTTGATTGCACGTCAGAGGATATTAATGACATCTCTTTAAACTCAAGCTGGATAAACGATCAAGTCAATATAAACGCTACCTCTTTTGAACATTGTATCTCGGTTCACACCTTCCCTTGACTCAGGAACTAAAAGCTTCAAAGGCCTCACAAGATTAGGCGACATAGGATAAGTCAAATCAAGAAAATGTTATTTGTATTTTATGTGTTCTGACGATAAGGTAAATTCGGGCAAGCCTTACGCCCTCTATACCCCTCCGAAAATTGAAGGCCTTTATGCCCGAAAACAGTGTACATTGTCGGGCTAACGATCGGCTAAACATACAGACATTCCGTAAAATCCGCAAGCCAAGAAATGTTACTCCAAAAACCAATACAACCTCGAGCCTGTGGCGCCTCCGAAAATTTCCCGGAAAAATTTCTGGCAAAGGCCAATGCAATGTACATTGCGAGGGCTAAGGTCTGTCGGAAAGTGGTGGGCATAGAGGAGATAAGTTTGATTTTATTTGTTTGATTTTAAATGTTCTGATGAATAGATATTTTGCTGAAGACCTGTTGACTTCCCTCTATGCCCCAATTTATGAAGACCCTTTGAATTCTTGCGAAACAATGTTCATAGAACAATTCATTGCTACATATTACGGCCATTTCTTTCAAGGCATTCAATGTTCTTTCTCTAAACTCCTTTATCGCTGGTGAAAAAAGATGCCTGACGAATATGCTGGGTGGAATTCTTGCCGAATAATCGCGGGTCCAAATCCCACCGAAGGCTCCATTTCTTCAACAATGCAGAACGCTTCGACTCTTTGTGTTGCTGTTTGACCTATGACAAACATTTTAAATCAGTTTATGTTTCATTAGATTAGGTCTCTTCTGGGAGCGTTTGATTACGCGTAAGCATTTTGAAACTGTTGATGAATACGTAGCCTTCTTTCCTGTAGACATCCAAAACGTTTTGCAGCAGGTTAGGCAAGCCATCAGGGATGCAGCTCCAGACGCAAAAGAAGCCATAAGCTATCAAATCCCCGCTTTTGAATTGAACGGAAGCTTGGTTTGGTTTGCCGCCTTCAAAGACCACATCGGGCTCTACCCGAGGGCATCGGGAATTGAAGAGTTCAAAGAGAAGCTATCTTCTTACGAAATAAGCAAAGGAACCGTCAGATTCCCGCTCGACAAGCCAATGCCGCTTGAGTTGATTAAGGAAATCGTGAGGTTCCGAGTTAAAGAAAACTGCAAACGCCGCTAAGATGATGCTTGGAAGCTGGGTTTGAACCCCGTTCTTGCCGCTGCGCAGTTTTTCGCCCCAGTTTTGTCTTTGTTCTCTTGAAAAAGCGTGGAACTGGATGTTTGCAGCAAGCTTTCTTAAATATCTAAACAGCCTTTATTACAGGTGGGGAGGAATGGTTTTGGAAATACAACGTTTGTGTTTCAAAGAGTTCCCCGATCAATGCATCGGATGCCCCGAGTACACTGAGGTACGTCAAGGTCAAACTGCGGAGTTTGCTTTGCTTGCCGGTTTGGGCACGTTTTTTTCGCCGCAATTCACGGGAAAAATAGTTAAAGAATGCAAACGGTACCATAAGCGCAAAGTCGAGTACATACGGTAAAAAGCCAAAGGGTTAGCCAGCCGCGTCGACGAAAGCCGTGCAGGCGTTAAAGGCGGACTGATGCCGGGAAAAACTGATTTGCTATTTTACTCGCCAAAGGGCTTTTATGGTAAATAAAAATGCTTCGGGTTTATGTTGTCATTTGGTTGTGTTTTGTCTGCCTTTTTTCCTTAAGAGTTATGGTTGAACGAAAAAAAAGAGGATGATGTTTGTTGGTTGCTAAACTTTTGCCTTATGGTCCGGCACTTGCCCACGTTTCGGTGAAGCTTGTTCCGTCGTTGGATAACGCTGATGTTGCTGCCTTTGTTACGCTTTTGCTTGTAACCATCGTTATCTGCTGCACTGCCGAGCCGAAACTGCTGATTTGCCCGTTTACGCCGCTTACTGTCGCGTAGCAGGTTGCTGGGATTGAAGTGTAGTCTTTGCCGAAGTTTGCCACTCCAAAGTTTGACAGGGGCAGAACTCCACGGTTTGATGAGGGTGCTTCTGCAATCCATTCTGCTGACGACCTTGCCGCGTTCGAAACGGTTCCCGTGGTGGTGTAGGATTTTGCTGTGGTTTTGTCTGTTATGGTGACGCTAAAGGTGCTGCTTGTCCTGCCAAAAATCGGTCTGCTGGCGCCTGTGTATGTTACGGTGGCGAAGATTTTGTCGCCTGGCTTTACCGTCATGGAAATCTGGTACATTGGATTGGGGTAGAATTCGTACCAAGCGTAGTATGTTGCGGTGCTGCCTTGTATCTGGGAGATTGTGCCTGTTTGTTCAACGGTGCTGGAGCTGAAGCCGTCGATTCCTACCCAGAACGCTGAGTAATACGTTGTTGTTCGGCTGGTGCCTGCCGTGACTGCGGGAACTGTCCATGATCCGTTGACGGATGTCACTGACCCGGTGGCTCCTGTTACTGCGTATCCGCTCCAGTTTGTGCTGGTGTAGCTGCCGTTGGAGAAATGTCGGAATCCTATTCCAGGATCCATTGATAGGGTGGGCATGGCGAATGCTGGGCTGAAGACTGCGAGAAGCATGATTGAACCAACAAGGATTGTGGATAATTTGTTTGCTGTTTGCATAAAGAACGCCTTTTTGCGGTTTTACTATTATCTACAGGGATGGTTAAGCGTAAACTAGAATTAAAGCGTTTTCTAAAATGGTTCCAATCGCTTAATTGAGGCTCTAACGAGCTTGCGGTGCTACTTTAAGCTGTTTCGTTTCTTATTTTTGGTGGTGTGCCCTACTTTGTCCCCGTTTGGGCTGGAAAAATAATCGGTTGATTTTGAAAAACCTTCTTATTCAATGACTGCGAGTGTTTTTCACAAGACGGAGGGGAAACACGGTTAACTTCACTGCAAAAAAAGAAATCCTCATTGTAGCCGTCTTGCTCGCCGTCTCTTTCTTAATCAGGCTTGCCCTGTTTCCCATGAAAGGGTACCCCATTGACACAAACGATTTTCTCGCCTGGTTTAGCTACGCGACAAGCAACGGCATAAGAACATTCTACACGTCTATTTGGAAAAGCAACGGATTTGTCGATTACCCGCCGTTCAACGTTTACCTTTTCTGGTTTTTCGGCTCCATCGCAAACGCAGCGTCCAAAGTCGGCATCAACGCGGTTAATATCGTAAAGTTGGCGCCCAACCTCTTCGACTTAGGCACCGGGGCTCTGATCTATGTTTTTGTTCGCAAACAAGCAACTTTCAAGCTTGCAGTCGTCGCGACCGCGCTCTACATTTTTAATCCCGCTGTAATCTTTGACTCGGCGGTTTGGGGGCAATACGATGCCATCTACACGTTTTTCCTTGTACTTTCGCTTATCCTTGCGTTAAGAAGCAAACCTACGCTTTCCGCGGCTGCCTTAGCCATCGGAATCTTGACTAAGCCTCAGGCAGTAGCGCTGGTGCCGCTGATAGCTTTTCTGATTTACAAGAAGAACGGTTTGAAACAGATGCTTCTTTCCGTGGTTGCCTTTGCAGTTACAGTTTTTGTGGTCATTGTCCCCTTTAACTGGGGAGGTAGCCCAATTTCCTTCTTAACTAACATTTACTTTGTGGCTTACAAGGGGTACGCGTACACTTCAATTAACGCCTTTAACCTTTGGGGCTTGATTTCAGGCATGTGGGTCCCTGATGGAAGCCTCTACATCGTAGGCTGGGCGCTTTTCGGAGCCTTCACCATTTTCACCCTATACCTGCTCAACAAACGCTTCAAAACTTCAACCGAGTTCATGGCTGTGTACGCGGCGTTTATGCTTCTCTTCGCGTTCTTCATGCTTCCGACAAGAATCCATGAACGCTACCTTTTCCCGGCAATGGCTGCGATGGCTTTGATGGTTCCATTCATCAAGAAAACATGGGCAATCTACGGGGTTCTAACCGCGACTTTTCTAGTCAACGAAGCCTACGTCTTGTGGCAACTTAACATTGCTTATCCTAATGCGATGAACTTGACGGGTGACCCGGTGGTTTTGGCGGTGGGCGCGATTAATTTATTAATGCTCATCTATGCTTCAATAGTTATGTGGGATAAGAGCACTTGGCTTAGAAGCGAGCCTGCGCCGCCCAGCCCACCAGTTGAGGAGGTGAGTCGACGTGAAGGTTAACTTCGGATTAAACATCGACAAAAAAGACGCCGTAACAATTCTTCTGCTCTGCATCGTTTTCTTCTCCATAGCCGTAGTGAACCTGGGCGACACCACGTATCCTACGACCGTGACTCATTGGACCGATGGGCAAAGCTTCTACGTTGACTTGGGCAGCCAAACCAACGTTAAATCGGTATTATTCCTGCTTCATGTGGGCTCGCTTAACGTCACTGTGTCGACGGGTTCCCCGACGGGCAACTGGACGGCAGCCACCAGCAACGCAGATTTCTATTATTCTTCAAGCTGGTCGGAGGATTACGGCAAATGGGATGAAGTCAGCGTTATGCAAACCACGCAGTACATCAGAGTCGACATCGGCTACGTCCCTTCAAATTACGGCACAGCCCTCTCACAAATCGCAGTTATTGACCAAAGCAACCATGTAGTTATCATTCGGTCAATCGCCAACGCTGGTGATGGAAACGCGAACGTTGGCAGCTTGATTAACGCGCAAAGCAGTGTCCATTACCCTGTAGATTACATGGAAAACACGTATTTTGACGAAATCTACTTTGTCCGAACCGCAGAGCAATACCTGCATTTGCAGTCGCCTTACGAGTGGACTCATCCACCGCTTGGCAAACTAATCCAAGCCGGAAGCATTTTGGTTTTCGGTTTTAACCCGTTTGGGTGGCGAATAATGGGCGTTATCTTCGCGACACTTATGATAGCCGTGATGTATTTGTTGGGTAAAAGGCTGTTTGACTCATGGATCGGCGGTTTCACGTCTGCGTTTTTATTAACGTTTGACTTTATGCATTTCACGATGGGGAGGCTTGGCACCGCCGACACATACGTGGTGTTCTTTTCGTTGGCGTCTCAGCTGTTCTTTTTGATTTACATCAGAAACGTGCTTGACAAGGGCTGGAAAACCAGCGTCATCCCGCTGTTCTTAGCCATCATGTTTGCGGCGCTGGGCATCTCGACGAAGTGGCTTGTTCTCTTCGGCTTCGTCGGCGTATTAGCTATACTTGTGGTGATGCGGTTAAACGCGGTTAGGCAATTAAAGGGAAAGCTCAGCGAAAAATTCTACGCCGTTCTCGACCGCCCCTACTCCGCGATAGTTGCTTTTCTGCTGCTTGCCATCGCAATCTACCTTATCGTTTACATCCCAGACATTCTCACAGGCAGAACATTCTTGGGAGTCCTTAACCTGCAGGACCAAATGTACATTTACCATTCAACCTTGACCGCAAGAAACGGGTGGGAGTCGCCGTGGTATAGTTGGCCTTTTATGTTTAATCCTTTCAACGCTGGGACTCATGTTCCATACTGGTTCCAATCCGCATCATTTCCTAACGGATCTGCATCAACAATCGTTGTGCTTGGTAATCCTGCTGTTTGGTGGGTTGGGTTTGCCGCAATAGTTGGGCTCACAGTTTTCACGGTGCCAAAAATTCTTAAGAAACGATTCAACTTCAGCCTAAAGGACAATTTGCCAGCGGTCTTTATTCTTGTTATCTTCTTTTTCCAGTGGCTGGTTTACATTTTTATTTCCCGAGGCACCTACGACTACCATTTCTACTCTGATGTGCCGTTCCTCTGTTTAGGCTCGGCATTTGTAGTCAGCAGGTACTGGAGCAGAAAATGGATGAAGGTGTTAGCGATAATTTATTTTGCATCGGTAGTCGCATTATTCATCCTGTTCTACCCCGTTATTTCAGGCGCCCCAACATCCCACTCATTCATTAACAGCCTACATTGGTTCAAAAGCTGGGTGTTCTAAAATGCCGCAGACGACAAATCCACAGGGTGAAGTGGTACTTTCTGTCGTTTTGCCAGCCTACAATGAAGCTGACAATTTAGATGACGCCGTAACAAAAATAAGCCAAACGCTAAACGAGGTCGGCTACCCCTATGAAATCGTCATCGCCGAAGACGGCAGCACCGACGGAACCGCAGAGCTCTCCGAAAAACTAACCCAGAAATACCCGTTTTTGAGGCATATCCACAGGGAAAAAAGGCTGGGCAGAGGAACGGCGCTAAACAACGCTTTTAAGAGTTGCAGGGGCGAAGTTTTTGTTTATATGGATTTGGATCTTGCCACCGACCTTAAATCGCTAAAACCTCTCGTGGACGCTATCATCGTTGATGGCTTTGATGTTTCGACGGGTTCACGGATGCTTCCTGAAAGCAGGGTTGAGCGGTCAATCGGCAGGGCTGTGAGCTCGAAAAGCTACAATTTCTTGGTCAGGCACATGTTGAATTCTAAAGTGAGAGACCACCAATGCGGCTTTAAAGCCTTCAAAAAAGAAGCCTGCCTTGCCTTGCTTGACGAAGTCAAAGCGACTCATTGGTTCTGGGACACAGAAATTCTTGTGAGAGCCCAACGTCACGGCTTTAGGGTTAAAGAGATTGCGGTGGAGTGGACAAGCGGCAAAGGCACGAAAGTTAACATCGCCAAGGATTCTTGGAGCATGTTTTGGCAAGTCACTCATCTCTGGTGGACAATGAAAACCAAAGGCTAAACCTGCCGCGTCGCTTTGAGAACAAACGCTCTGGCAACCAAAGATAAGCCGCCTATCAAAATTACTCCAGCCCAAAACACAAACCATTCGCTGGGTATTGTGACGTTGATCAAGTAGGTGACTACTAGGTAGCTTGTTCCAAGCCAGAAAACAAGGTTTTCTATGGTTTCCGCCTTTCTTGGCAGAGGCGAATTAAGCCAGATTCTGAGCGTTAAAACCACGATTTCGATTGTGCCTAAGCCGAGGCAGAACTGGAAGGCGGCGTTGTAGAGAGGAATGTAGGCTGCTGGGTTTTCGGGGGCTGGCAGCTGGACTCCCGTGCCGGGGACGGTGACTAAGACGAAGTTGTTGAGGAAATGGTTAAAGTTGTCCCAGAGGCTGGTATGCACATTGATGAAGTAGACTACGGCAAGCAAAACCAAAATTAAACCTATGTACAGGGCTGAAATCAAGTTTTCTTTTTTCTTGTCAGGTACCGCCTGCATGTTTATCTTGGTTTTAAAGCCCATTTGTTCCCCATTCGACTATGTTTTCAAGTCACATATATGTTTCTCTCAAAGGGGAAAATGCATGTTTTTAAATAGTTATATGAGGTAAAATACGAAGCCTTGGAGAATTTGCATGCCTTACTGCTTGAAATGCGGCACCAAAATTGAGGACACAATGGCTTTTTGCCCCGAATGCGGCACAAACCTAAAAGACGAAGCGCCAAGCAAACCCACATCGCCTGAGCCTTCCCCAAAGCAGGACAAATCCGAAGCAGAGCAAAAACACCAAAAAACCAAAAATCCACATGAAGGCATACGGCATCAGAAACTTGAATATGGCTTCATCAAGTATCTTGTGGTCGGGCTGGTTCTGGTTACGGTGGGTGTTTCCGCGGAACTTGATTTAACTGACCCCGCGATAGTGACAGGCACACTTTTAGCCGTTATGCTGCTGACAATAGGCTTAATCGTCATCCTTGGCTCCGTCTACTATGCAGTCTCAGGAAGAAAACATGGCTCCGTCACCACATTGGAGCAGCCAACTGAAAAAAAGCCAGCGTAGATCGATTCGAGAAGACAAAATTAGCTCAAGGCTTACACGTTATTTCCTGCGGGCAGCGTTTGCTGGTACCATTGCGCAAACTTTTTTATGGCTTTTGCCCTGTGCGAAAACCCGTTTTTCTGCTCAATAGTCATTTCCGCAAATGACTTGCTTGATCCAGCAGGCTGAAAAATCGGGTCAAAACCAAACGCCGCCTTCCCAGCTGTTTTGCGTTCAATCTGGGTTATTTCGCCCTTTGATTCGCCGTTGAAGCATTCTGGTTCACCCAGAGTTTCGTCCATGTAGGCTATGACGGATTGGAATGTGGCTTGACGGTCCTTGACGTTTTCCATCAAACGCAGTATGCCGCTGTTGTGGATTGTTTTGTAGGCGTAGGCTGCGTAGGGTCCAGGAAAACCGTCGAGGGCATCGATGAATAAGCCTGCGTCTTCCACGAAAATGGGCAGGTTAGTGTATTTAAAAGCGTTTTTGACGCTGGTTTTAGCTATGTCTTTGAGGCTGTCGCTTTGTATTTCGTCGCCTTTTACTCGGAGCAACGCGACTGCCAAGCCGTAGGGGCTGAGGATGCTTCGGGCTTCGTTGAATTTGTTGATGTTTCCAGTCGCAAAAAACACGACTTTGCCTTCTGCAGCGCAGACTTCCTTATTGTTTTCTTTCTTCAACATAGCGACCACGCCTTTCTATTTCTCGGATTTTCTCATAAACCTTTTCCGCAGCCTCAACACCCAAAACCGAAGAGTAACCACACACGACGTTTCTGAAGCAGTCTTCCCAGAACGGGTAATGCGTACTCTGAAGGGCTCGTTTCATCAGATGCAAATCCACGCCTTGGGCTTCGACTTCGATGTTTTTTTCGCCTAAGCCGAAGTCAACAAAGAAAATTTTGCCAGTTGGGTTCAGAATCATGTTTGAAGTTGTCAAGTCTCCGTGGATTAAGCCTTGGCGGTGGAGTTTTCCGATTAATTTGCCGATTTCGACGCAGAGTTCCCGCCGCCGGTCTTCAGATAATTTGTTTATGATTTGCTTGATTTGGTCTCCTTCGATGTGTTGCATTGTGATTGTGGCTTCTGGAACGTTAACCATGTAAATCAGCGGCGTCGGTACCCCTGCGGCTTTGGCTTCATGCATCAACTGCGGCTCATGAACGGTACGGTACGTCCGTATCTGCTTATCCAACGTTTCGGGACGGTACTTTTTTGGGATACGTACTTTGACGACTACGTTAAGTCCATGCCACTTGGCGAGGAAAAGGCTAGCTTCTGCCCCCTTCTTCAACAGTTTCTTTTCAGCCGCTATTTCCATGGCACATCCACCTTATCTACCCGCCACCGAAGCTTCACATAGCTCTCCGCCAAAGGCGTCGTCAACCCATGCAGGTAAGCCAAAACGCCCGTCCAAGCAATCATGGCGCCGTTGTCAGTTGCAAACTCCAGCGGAACCACATTAAACACAGCATCATGCTCCGCCGCGATGACGCCAAGCATGGATTGCAGCCGCTTGTTAGCAGCCACCCCACCCGTCAACAAAACCTCAGATTTCTCCGTATGAGCCAACGCCCTCTCAGTAACTTCAGTAACCATCGAAAACGCATGCTCCTGAAGACTATAACACAAATCCTCAAGACAACAATCCTTCTGAAGCATCGCAGTCGCCGCCGTTAACAAGCCGCTTAAAGAAAAATCCATCCCTTTTACCACGTAAGGCAGGGAAACCAAGTTTTTGCCTTTAGCTGCCAACCGCTCCACAGCGGCTCCAAGCGGCAAACCTTTGCGGTTTTTGAGACCTGCTTCACGAGCGAAAACATCCAGGCAGTTTCCAAGGGCAATATCCAGTGTTTCGCCGAAAATGCGGTAGCGCCCAGCTTCGAAAGCGGTTACCATGGTGTTGCCGCCTGAAGCGTACAGGGTCACTGGGTCTTTGGCGCCTGTTTTCAGCCTTCCGATTTCGATGTGGGCTACGGAGTGGTTGACGCCGATGAGGGGAATCTGAAGGTAGGAGGCTAAGGCGCGGGCTACGGTGGCTCCTGTGCGCAGGCTCGGTCCCAACCCTGGACCCTGAGAAAACGCGATTATTGAGAGTTCATGCGGCTTTACGCCTGCCGCCTTTAGGGCTTCCTTCACCACCACGTCGGCTACTTCGGAGTGGTGCCTTGCAGCTTCCCGCGGATGAATCCCGCCTTCCTCCGGTATGTAACTGTCTGATTTGTTTGCGAGTATTTCGCCGTTGAAGGCTGCTACACCGACGCCGAAGTCATCTGCTGAAGATTCAATCCCCAAACAGTAATCTTGCTTTTTTTTCGGCGCCTGCGCCATGTTTTTCATCTGATTCCACGTTTTTTAAGGGATACATATTTTTATCTGGATTCAACGCTTATATTCTAATTGCATTATTTGGAATTGATTTAGATGCCTAAACGTAATGACCTTGAACAGAAAGCACTCCATTATGTGGTAAACACAGGCTATCAAGGCGTGCTGCAATCGGACCTTTGGCGTGAACTAGGCGCAAGCAGCCGAGAAGGCTCAAGAGTCTCCATTAAACTTGAGGAAAAAGGGTTAATCCGCCGTGAAAAAGAGCTTCAGGAAGGCAGATGGACCTATCGGCTTTACCCGAAAAGGCTCCCCGCATCCATACAAACAATCATCGACTGCCCATGCCTGCTTTGCCCAGACAACGCAAGATGCGACCCGACTACGGCGATTTCTCCTAAAAGCTGCCCAAGACTAACCGACTGGATACTTAATTTGGGAAAAGAACCCGTTGCGGCGGCAGCACCTATGCCTGATCCAAGCGTGCAAAACATTGAAGAAGAGGCTGATGACTCCGTTGCCGAAAGCTTGGATCCGAAATAGAAAGAACGAATTTTACTATAAGAAAGCTAAAGCCGAAAACTACCGTTCAAGAGCCACATACAAGCTTGTCCAGGCTAACGAAAAATACCAGTTCATAAAAAGAAACGACGTAGTTGTCGATTTAGGCGCCGCTCCAGGCGGATGGATTCAAGCAGCCAGAAAAATGACTGGAAGCCACGGCTACGTTTTAGGCATAGACCTTAAACCAATTGAGCCTTTCACCCAAGAGTACATCCGCACGATAATTGCAGATTTAACTGACGAAAACATTGTTCCAGAAATCCTCTCGTTTCTGCCTCGCAAAGCAGACGCCGTGATTTCTGATGCGGCGCCGAACGTTACTGGGGTGTGGGAAGTTGACCATGCATGCCAAATCGACCTCGCTACGAGATCGTTGGAAATCGCGAAGTGTGTGCTGCGTCCGCAGGGAAGCTTTTTTGTAAAGGTCTTCCAGGGAGGACAGCTTGACGAGTTCATGCAAGCTTTGAAAGCCGCCTTTGAAACAGTTAAGATTGTTAAGCCTCAGGCAAGCCGCTCGAAAAGCTCAGAAATGTATCTTTTGGCTGAAGGCTTAAAGTAGCAAGCCGCCAAGAGCAACCTATTTTTCATCCGCAACCCACTGTTTTTAGTTGGTGAAGACTTGAGGATTATTTCGGCGGATTCCGCGGCTGCAATACTTGACGACCAATTTAACACACTTTTCCATGTAGCCTCCGCCGCCGTCTACGTTGACCCACCGTATCGAGAGCCATCGTTTAGGTTGGCTGAACCGATTTTTAGGAAAGTCGACAACAGCTTTGAAGTTATCGTTCATGAGGCTGAGCTCTGCAGAAGCTTGCTTGACAAGGTGAAAGCCGACGTTGTGCATTTGGATTTGTCTCTGGGCGGCTTATCAATCGAAGAGGTATCGCCCGTTGAGTTGATGAACCTTCGCGCTTCAACGACAGGTCGCCAAAACATTCTCAAGATTCTGCCAAGGCTCAGAAAAATCGCTGGCGAAATCAAACGGGTCCACGGCATCGACATGTTAGCCATCGGCAAAGAAAGCGTTCCTGTACGGATTGCGGAGTTAACCGCGGGGTCAGAGGCGATTCTTTTTGCATGCCAAAAGGTTGCCAGGGAAGGTAAGCCTCTTCTTTTGGGGTTGCCTATGATGTGCCAGCCGACGGTGCAGGATAACCGTGTTTACCTTAACTCGCTTATAGCTGCTGAACATGACGTCCGCGGGTTTGCTGTGGATGTTGATGATGTTTTGAGAAAGGTTAAAGTGGTAGAGACATTAAATCCTTGTGCGCGAGGATTTCGTGCCTTAAAAATTAAGCCAAGTCGAAATGAAGGTTAAGTCGGATGAAGCTGGATTTGTCATTTTGGACTAATGCATCGACCAGACGCAAAAGAATCTACACGTTCCTATTCATTCTCGTCGGCGCCATCGTGTTAACCGCCATCGGAGCTTCGATTCCTATTAGCCACAGCTCGGCACAGTCAATCTATGATCAACTGAACCAAACTGTGAGCCAGCAAAAAGCCAATGGAACCGTGCCGCAGTACATCTTTCTAAACAACTTTCGAATCTGCCTAATCTTCTTCATCCCAATCGCTGGACCCGCATTCGGCGTGCTCTCCTTCGCTTCAACAGGCTACTACATAGGCGCTGAAGCCCACGTACTGGGATACCCCCCACTCATCTACATTTTCGCTGAATTGCTAAACCCAATATTCTGGATTGAATTCACAGCCTACTCACTCGCAATCGCCGAAAGCATCTGGTTGTTCCGCAGGCTAATGCAGAAAAAATATGGGGAACTGAAAACCACGGCGATTCTCATCGGTGTCTGCGCCGCCTTGCTTGTAGTCGGAGCCATCGTGGAATCAATGCTTCCGCTGGTTTGAGCCTAAAAGGCTTATTTTCCTTATTTGGTGACCTCTAAGCTGATGTCTAAGGCTTTGACGCTGTGCGTGAGTTGACCCATGCTGATGACGTCAACCTTCGCCGCCGCATAAGCCAAAATGTCTTCCGCCGCGATTCCGCCGCTAGCCTCCAAAGCCACCTTGCCCAAAAACCCAGCCTTCTCAAGCAAATCTGCGGCTTCTTTAACCTGCTCAGCCGAGAAGTTGTCAAGCAAAATCGCGTCAGCCCCAGCCTTCGCAACCTTCAAAACATCAGCCGCCTTGGTTACTTCAACCTCGATTTTCTTGGAGAAAGAAACGTTTGCCTTTGCCCGTTTCACGGCTTCTTCGGGGCTTCCAACTATGGCGATGTGATTGTCTTTTATCAGAACCATGTCGTCCAAATGAAGCCTATGCGGGTCGCCGCCGCCGATGACTACGGCTCTTTTGTCAAAGTAAAGCAGCCCAGGCGCGGATTTACGTGTCGCGGCAATCTTGGCTTTGAACCCTGCCTTCTTGATTTTCTCTGTAAGTGTTCGGGTTGCCGTGGCGATTCCGCTCATCCGCGACAGCAGATTCAACATTGTTCTCTCTGAGGATAGAATTGTCTGTGCATTGCCCGAAATTCCCATAAGTACCTGTTTGTTTTTGACTGCGTCGCCGTCAGCCACTTTAGCCTTAACTTTCAACCCCAAATACTCAGCGAGAATAGTTACTTCTTCGATTCCTGCGGCAACCCCATTTTCTTTCGCGACCAAAACCGCGTTCACGTTCAAGTTTGGCGGAATGAGTGCTTGGACTGTTACGTCGCCTAAGCCTATGTCGTCTGCGAGGATTTGTCTGAGTTTTTCTTCACGGATTTTTCGGGGAACAAACATAACAATTTAGTGTTGGCTTCTAGCTTAAAACTGCTTTCACGTTCTTTGGGGTAACATGGGGATGGTTAAAATAAATCTTTGATGTATACCTATTCGCTATGCGGTTACTGTTTAGCTGTTCAGAGCTTGGCTTGGGCCACGTTTCCCGTATCATTCCCTTAGGGAAACGGCTGCAGAACCGCGGTCACGAAATGTCGTTTTTTTCAGGAGGCAAAGCATTCGAGCTGCTGCAGAAAGAGTTCAGCCACGTCTACAAATGCACGCCGATATCGTGGTATGAGAACGCTTACGGCATAATCACTTCGGCTTCGCTTGTTAACATGCTTGTGCCGCTTCCGCTGTTTAATTTCGAAAAAAACAGGCTGGAAATAAAAAACAGCAACGCGTGGGAAACCATCCACCGTTACTATGACCTGCGAGAAAACATCAATGAATTGGCGCCTGACGTGCTAATTGCCGATGGAGACATAAACGCGCTTAGGCTCGCGCAAAGGTGGAAAATTCCCTCAGTTTACATAGCTAACATGATTAGGCCAAGCTACGGTTTCTCCGCTTTCCTCAACCCGGGGGAACGGCTCGTTGAACGGTACGTTAAGAAATGCTCAAAAATAGTTATCCCTGACAACCCGCCGCCGTACACGATTTCGGAGTACAGCATCGGAAACATCGACAATATGGGTTTGGGCGACAAAGTTGAGTATGTAGGAAGCTTTGTTGACACCTCACCCGCTGAAGGAGTCAAGGAGCATATTTTTGCGCCAATTAGCGGACCGCCGGGCACAAGAGGCAAAATGCTAAAGATTCTGTTGCCTGTGCTTAAGAAAATGAAGACTAAATGCATAATCAGTTTGGGTACGCCAGGCAAGAAAGTCTCCGTAAAAATCGGGAACTGTGAACTTCACACTTGGCTGTCTGCGGAGGAACGCGCGGAATACATGAGAAACGCAAAATTCGTAATCTTCAGCGGCGGACACGCAACGTGCTTTGAAACCGTAAAATACGCAAAGCCCAGCATATGCATCCCAACGCAGCCCGAGCAACTTGGCAACGCAGCTAAACTGCAAGACCTAAACTGCTCAATAACCGTCAAGAATAGGAAGCAGCTGGAGAAGGCGGTTGCACGAATGGAGAATGAGTTGGATTCTTTTGACAAAAAAATGTTGCTGCTCAACAAGTTCTCCAACAAGTACCGGGGTTTAGACAGGGCGCAAACGATTGTTGAAACTCTGCTGGATTAATCGTTTTATTTTTTTAGGCTTAGACGTTTAACTTCGCCCATGGGTGATTCTTCATCGAAAATGATGGCTTTGAACTTGTAGATTTTAGCGTCTTTTGTTAGCCATGTGTCCGGCGGTAACCCTGCTTTGACGCAGCATTGGCAGAGGAATTCTTCTTCGCACCATCCCCATTCAACAGGCACCTGAGGCAGAAGCAACCCTTTGTAGAAGCCTCTTTCAACAATCAACCCGTCCTCGCCCACCTTGATTTTGCTTAGGTACTCTTTGGGGTTGTCGACTTCGACGGGTTCCGGCGGCGTCAGCACGCTTACCTCAAAAACCACCTTGCCAAGCTCCTCAAGGCTTAACGACTCGAATCGTGGGTCTTCAGTCGCAGCGTTAATGGCTGACTCAATCACTGCTTCCACAAGCGGGCTTGTCGGGTAAGGGTAGCCGATGCAGCCGCGAAGCTCCTTCTCCCCGTTTCTGATGCTGTTTATGGTGACGAAGACGCCGCAGCGTTCAAACATCTTCTTTGGCGTGTCTTTAGGCGGCTTTGTGGTTTTGCCGCTTTCCAGATATTCCTTAACCGTGTTCCTTGCCAAGTGGATTAAGAATTTTCCTTCATCTAAGCTTAGTTCAAACGACATAATTTATGCCTCTTGGGTTAAGCAGCGCGTGGGCGCCGCTGAGTGAAACAAAAATTGGTCGGTGAAGAAAAAGTTGTTTAGAACTTTATGGATTCTTCTTTGACGCCGTCTTTGGTGATGGTTAGGAAGTCTATGCCGTCGCCGCTCATTGAGTCTCTGCTGATTGCCGATTTTATTGCGCGGGTTACGAGGTCTTTTGTTTCTGCCTCGGTCATGGTTTCTTTGTAGGCTTCTTCGATGACTCCGATGGCGATTTCTGTTCCTGTGCCGACAGCTGCGTATTTGTCAGGGATAAGTGAACCTAAAACGTCAAGGACAAAGAGTGATGGACCTTCTTCGTCTAAGCCGCCTACGATTGTCTGGGTGAAAAGCGGCGCGTACCGACGGTTGAATAGGACGTTGGCTAAAAGTTTAGCCGCTGCACGCACAGTGATTTTTCTGCCCGTGTCCATGCTGAAAAGGTTGGCTTGCGCCTCCATTTCTTTGGCGAGAATCTGCATGTCGCCGACGAGGCCTGCGCAGGCTACGCCGATTCGGTCTGTTATTTTGAAAACTTTTTTTCCGCCCTTGCTCATGACGAAGTAACCGTAAGTAACTCTTTTCTCTGAGGCTAAGAGTACTCCGCCTTTGAAGACAACGCCGACTGTAGTGGCGCCTGGCATCCAAGCCATTCCGCCTTGCTGAGCCTGCTGTTGCTGTTGATCCTGCTGCATTTGTGGATACTGCGGAATTTGCGGTATGTCTGGTAGTTGTGGTCCGTAACCTTCCATAATTTTCGCCTTTTCCCGTTGATATACACAAGACAAATTATTAAGGTTACTTATATCCATTAATCCCGTCGTCTACCGCGTCAGTAGCCAATGAAGCGTTGAAAAAAGGTAAGTGAAGGCAATGATTGAAATCTACACTCAAAAGCTTGAAGGCGTTTGGTTCGGAGTTGCCTGCGACAAAGAGCAAATTGCGGCGTCATCTTTCGGGGCAAGTCAACAAGGAACCCTGAGCAGCTTACTTGAGAGTATTCCATACAATGCAACCTTCCAAGTTTTCGATAAGCCTTCACACCTCGCCGAAAACGCCCTATCTTGCCTAAAGAAAATTTACAACGGAGAACCCGTTGACGCCAACCTTCCCTTAGCCATCGCTCGCCTTCCAGCCTACACGCAAAAAGTGCTCAAGGCAACCCTGCAGATTCCGCTCGGCTACGTCACATCCTACGGCGAAATCGCCAAGGCAGTGGGAGGCAGCCCAAGAGCAGTAGGAAACGTCATGGCTTCAAACCCCTTCGCACCCATCGTTCCCTGCCACAGAGTCGTCAAATCTGACCTTACTTTAGGCGGGTACGGCGGAGGCTTAAAAGTTAAAGTTGAACTGTTAAATCGGGAGAGCCAAGGTTTTTCAAGCAGCAAACAAGTGCAAGTGGATGGCGGCGCCTTCACGGTTTTCCCAGCTGAACATGTCCTCAAAAACTTGGTTTCACGCGGATTTTTGTGAGCGCAAATCATAAAAGCATGCGGGCTTAACGTCAAATGGCGATTGCAGTTTGGTTACTCGGGGTCTTTATGTTGGGCGGTTTCAGCCTTTCCATCTGGGGCATCTTGGCGCTGTTAAGGCAGTGCTTAAGGAAGTTGATGAGTTAGTCATAGTTATCGGCAGCGCCCAGTACAGTCACAAACCCCACAACCCGTTTACGGCTGGCGAAAGGCTGTTTATGATTCGCAGTGCCCTGCAAGAAGCCAAAGTGAATCCGTCGGCTCTTTGGATTGTCCCAGTGCCCGACGTGCATCTGCATATGCTGTGGGTAAGCGCGGTGGAAGGGTACACGCCAAAATTCAACGTATGCTACTCAAACGAGCCGTTGACGCAGAGGCTTTTTTCGGAAGCAGGCTACCCAATCAAGAAGATACCGTTTTTCGACAGAAAACACTACATGTCAACGGTGATTAGAGAGAAAATGCTGCAATGCGACGATAGCTGGGTGGAGTTGGTTCCTAAAAGCGTCGCTGACTTCATCAGGGAAATAGACGGCGTCAACAGGCTCCGTGACCTGGCAAGAACCGACAAAGGCTAAGGCTACACCACGATTTTTTCAGGTGAGGCTTTATGGTAAAACTGCCAGGCTAAAAGGTAAGCGACGATTACAACCAGCAACTCGACAAATACGCCTAGACCGATGCTTGTTATGGCGAAGAAATTGTTTGCTGCGTGAAGCGTCACTGAAATCAGGTAGTAGGGCAACGGATTCTTTTTGGCTATGCCGTAGGCGGTTATCGATGCGCTTGATGCGTGGAAAATAACGCCTGGAACCCTCGCAATCGGGGGAACATGCAGGAAGACGACGTAGAGGAAAAACTCTGAAATCCCAAACCCGAGACCGATAAGAACTCCCAAAGTCACTATGGACCGTTCGGTTTCGCCGTGTCGGTAGAACAGCGGGAAAACCTTGGCTAATTCTTCAACGAAAGGCGCAATCAGAGCCGTCGATATGAGTATGGAGACATATGGGTAAACGTTTGAAAAAAACAAAGCCATGGGAACGCTTACGAGTATGCCTGAAATGAAAAAGAACACTAACTCTTTTCGGCTAGGCTTATGAAGCGGAATAACGCATTGACGCAACGGTTCATTTCCCATAAAAACTGGCTTCCTAAAAGAAACTGAAGTTACCAGTTGCTTATCAACGTTTTCCACTTACCACAGCGCTAAAATACGGGCGGCATCCACTACAACAGTTAGGTTGTGCACCCAATTGAACTCAATTATAGTCCTATTTTCGTATCACCATAAAAACACGGATAAAATCGCGCATACAATCGCCAAAGTTATCGGCGCAGAAATAAAAACTCCCGAGCAAACCGACCCAAACACCCTTGGAAGCTTCGACCTTGTCGGTTTCGGTTCAGGTGTCTACTTTGGAAAACTCGGCAAACCCATCTTGGAACTCGCCGACAAAATCCCGCAAGCCACAGGAAAGAAAGCATTCATTTTCTCCACAAGCGGAAGAGCAGGAAAAGCCGCAGCCAAATTCCATAAATCACTCAAAGAGAAACTTGAAGCGAAGGGCTACACGATTGTGGGGGAATTTAACTGCGCAGCCTTTGACACTTTCGGACCCTTCAAAATCGTCGGCGGCACAAACAAGGGCAGACCAAACACAGAAGACCTAAAGCAAGCCGAAAACTTTGCGCAAGCCTTAACGAGGAACGAATCGCCCGCCTTATTTTTGGATTAAGGTTTGCTTAGAAGCCTGCCGTTAACGGGTCACGTGGCTTCATCAACTCGCGAAGAAGCACTGTTGCGTAGCAGCCTCTTTGAAGCATGAAGGTCAGCTCGGCTTCGCAGCTGCTCCCATCGGCGTTCGAGGTAACTTGGAGCTTGAAGTCTTTGACGGGCGCCGCCGCTGTTCGCAAACCGCCCCTGCCACCCACGCTTGACAGAGGGTTAACGCGCATGTCTTCAAGCCTTATTTTTTCCATATCAAGAACCATCCGCTCAATCTGCCCCATCACGCCTTCAGACAACTTCTGACTTACCCCCACGATTGGCAAAGCAACACGCATCTTCCCCGCCTTGATTTGCCCGTTAATTGTAGCGTCGGTTTCGGGCGTCACCATCTTTGACATCTTCGTCAACGGCAAACCCGAACGTTCAACCCCGACAACGTAATCCCCCACCTCAGCTTTATCCAAAGAATAGCCCTCCGACAGCCGCTGGCTGAGGAAGCGGTTAAACAGGTAGGATTGGTGTGCTTGGACGAAAAGCTGCTGAAGCTTAAGGGGTAGCCGCTGGAAGGCGCCAAAGAAGTCTTCATTGTTATCGGCTAAGTGACTTAGCATTAACCGTTCAAAACGAAGCTGCCTGGGAAAATCCTCCAGCGCCCGCCTAAAATCGCAGGTTTCCCCAAGCTGCTGCCGTGCCTGTCTTGACGCTGGATGCTCATACTTGCTTGATTTTGCAAGAAAAAGCATCGCCGCCTCCCTGAAGTCGCCTCCGACAATGGCTTTTCCAACCAAATGCGTTATGGGGCGGCTGGTTCCGAAGCGTTGGTGCCCAAAAAAGTTTGGGATGCCTCCTGCGGCGTCGATTTCTCCGATTCCTTGGAGTATCCGTGTTTGAACGGTTGGTTTTTTTAGCGTGATGGCTTTGATTTTTGTTGTGAAGCTGTTGCCCAGCAGGTAGTAGGTTGATAGGGCTTCGCGGACGTAGCCGATGGGGATGACTTGTATGTCTTTGATGTCGATTTTTGCGGCTTCCTCCAATGTGACCCCGTCGACGGCGAAGTGCTGTGCGGTGATGGCTTTGGCGTCTTTGATGCCTGCAATCTGGATACGCCCCTGATCTATGCCCAGCTGCTTCGCCACATTCTTTACCGCAATAAACGTGTCCCAGTTTCGCTTAACCAACACGCAAAGCAAAAACCGTTGCCGACTAAGAGTGGAACCCAAAACCTTGCTGGCGACGGAGCCATTCACTTGTGCCTTTGAGCCGTCAACAAGCACTTCCTCAACCACAAAATCCTCGACGCCCTCGCGGATGACGCCGCCGACGCCTAAGCTTTGGGTCAAATAAACTTCGAGACCGAGCTGCTTGTCAAGCGAAGACACAGACAAAACATTCGCCTACAACAACTGAAGGTCACGCGTTAGCTTATCAACTAATCCGTTTGGCGCGGGACCAATGCCCAGGCAGGTTACTGTGCCCTCAGGAACCTCGGTTAAGCCTCGGTCAACGATTAAAGCATGTGGCAAACCCAAATCGTCCGCAGCTGCCTCCAACTCGCTAAGTTCCTTTTCGCCTGGAACCTTAACCGCGATTTTCCGCATCCCCTCAAACATCCAAGCTTCCCACCACTTCTTATGCTGCTCATGAGCCGCCTGCGCCGCGCAAATCGCCGCGTGCCCAGCCTGCGCCGCAATCTTTCCCTTACTCATCTTCAAATCGGTGCGGAAAACGAGCACCTGCTTGTATTCAAATTCGCCCATTGCATTTCCCGCCTTTATTTAGACAGCCCACATTTTAAGGGTTTGCAGAGAGGTAAAGCAAAGCAAAATAGGTCAACGCTGCAACCATAGACGGCTTCACAGCGGCTTTAAGCAGCATTTTTCCCTGAAAATCAATTTCATCCTCGTCCCGCAAAGCCTTGTCCACGCCTAGTTTTATGCAGACCCGAAGCATCTCATCCACCTTCTCATCAGATAAAGAATTAAGAAACCGTCTGAGCCGAAGCATAACGCTAAAGTCAAAACTCAACAGGTCAACGCACTGCTTCCCATAAACCTGCAAGGCTCGGCTTGAAACGTCACCGCGCTGAATGGCTTGGCTTGCGGTTTCCGAGGCGATTTTCGCGCATGTCAACCCGAAGATGACTCCGCCTCCCGTGGTAGGCTTAACCTGCGATGCGCAATCGCCAACAGCCAAGAAACCATTCGCGTAAGCCTTTTCGATTGGTCCGCCCAAAGTTATGGCGTGGTAGCTCGCCTTGGTTATTTTGGCTTTGCTTAGCTGTTTTGAAGCAACGGGATGCTTGGTCATAAGCGTCTTTAGGCAGTCTCGGGGGTTTCCCCGATTCGTCGCCAAACCCACCTTTGCGGTTCCGTCGAGTCTTGGGATAAGCCACCCGTAAAAGCCAGACGCATAAGAATTGCCCAGATAAACCTCCACCGCATCGGCTTCGACGTCTCGCACATCTTCGACTTCAGCTTCAACCGAGTAAACCAGCCCCGCAGGCTTCAACGCCTTCAAGCCAGCCTGCCTCAAAAGCCTCGAAGAAACCCCCTCGGCATCAACGGTTATTTTTGAGGCAACCTGTGCTTCCTCTCCGCCGTTGCGTTGAATGTTTACGCCTTCAACGCAGCCTCCGCGGATGACAAGCGATTGGACGCGGGTGCCTAAGCTGAAGTGTGCGCCTGCCTCTTGCGCTTGCTTTGCGAGGTGCTGGTCGAAACGTGCCCGGTTCAAGGCGCATGTTACGGGCTGGGATAGATGAATTGAGAATTTTGTGCCTTTAGGCGAGTAAAAGTTGGCTGTGCGAAAAGTGTTCTCAACTATTCCGTTTGGAAGCGGATAGAGCCCCATGCTTTTGAGGCTTCGGATGCTCAGGTGCCCAGCGCAGTGAGACGGGTACCCGATTTCGGGGTGCTCTTCAAAAACCGTGGCTTTGACGCCTGCCTTGGCTAAGTTTAAGGCTGCGTAGGAACCGACAGGTCCGCCTCCGATGATAGCAACGTCTGATGAGGCATCTGTCTGTCGGGTTATTTGCTGAGTCATCGTACCATTTGTTATTGGACAAGCTCGATTCTGCGTTTTCCACGTGCCAGAGACGAAGTGCGGATTTTGCCCGATACCTCTAGCTTGAGCAGAATGTCGTTGAAGTCTTTGAAGCCTAAGTCTTCGAATTCTCCTCTAATCTGCGTGAACAAGTCGTCGTCGGTTAAGTCGCCTTTTTTCTTTAGGATTTCCAAAACTACAAAGTAGTCTGGTCGGGTTTTCCAAATTTTTATTTGAGGCATACGTTTTCCTTCTAAGCAACGGGTGTTGCTGGCTTTTGTACTTGTCGGAACTGCTGGTTAAAGCCCCTGTACCATTTTTCCATGTCGGGCGTTATTGAGGGACCCATTTCTTTGAGGGCATCTAGGAAATCTTTCATGGTGACTTCGCTGCATTTGACGTCTCGTCGCAAGCCATGCATTGCTGCTTCGCGGCACAGCGATTCGATGTCGGCGCCAGAGTAGTACTTCGTGGCAGTGGTTAGTTGGACTAAATCAACGTCTTTGCTGATTGGCATAGTCTTAGTGTAGAGCAAGAAGATTTGCATGCGGCTCTTTTCGTCAGGTTCAGGCACATAGATTAAGCGGTCAAACCTTCCTGGGCGAAGCACTGCGGGGTCAACCATGTGTGGACGATTGGTTGCAGCGATGATTATGATGTCTTGCAGGGTTGTGATGCCGTCCATTTCGGTTAGCAATTGGCTTATGACGCGTTCGAAGGAGCCGCTGTCAGACATGCCCATGTCACGCCGTGGAGTAAGCGAATCTATTTCATCTAGGAAAATCACTGACGGGGCTGCCATGCGGGCTTTACGGAAGACTTCACGAATCGCTTTTTCTGATTCTCCCAGCCATTTGCTGAAGACTTCAGGTCCCTTTATAGAGATGAAGTTGGCTTCGCTCTCCGTTGCGACTGCCCGTGCAAGCAGGGTTTTGCCGCAGCCAGGCGGACCGTAAAGCAGGATGCCTTTGGGTGCCCTGATGCCGAGCCGCGTGAACATTTCTGGGTTTTTGATTGGCCACTCGACGGATTCTTTTAAGTGTTCTTTGACGCTGTCTAAACCGCCTATGTCGCTCCAATGCACCGTTGCAACTTCAATGTAGACTTCACGCATCGCAGTAGGCGTAACCTCCTTGTAGGCGCCTAAGAAATCCTCCATCGTGACCTCCATCTTCTCAAGCACGGCTGGCGGGATGCGTTCTTCTTCAAGGTTAATCTGCGGCAGGTACCTGCGGAGGGCTTTCATGGCTGTTTCTCTGCTTAAAGCCGACAAGTCTGCGCCTGTGTAGCCGTGGGTCATGTCTGCGAGTTTTTTGAGGTCAACGTCTTCTACGGTTCTTTCGCTTTCAGGTTTCTCGAGGCCGTGAAGCGGCATGCCGCGGGTGTGAATCTGCAACACCTCATATCTTCCGCGTTTGTCAGGTACGCTAATCTCTATTTCCCTGTCGAAGCGTCCCGGTCTACGCAGGGCTGGGTCGAGGGCGCCTGGGCGGTTGGTTGCGCCGATAACTATGACGTTTCCTCTTCCGCTCAAGCCATCCATCAAGGCAAGAAGCTGCGCCACAACGCGTCTTTCAACTTCGCCTGTAACTTCTTCCCGTTTAGGCGCAATCGCATCAAGTTCATCAACGAATATTATGCTTGGAGCATTCTGTTGGGCTTGCTGGAAAATCTCGCGTAGCCGCGCCTCGGATTCGCCGTAGAATTTACTCATGATTTCTGGACCGTTAATTGAATAAAAGTTTGCTTCCGACTCGTTGGCGACTGCCCTTGCAAGCAGGGTTTTGCCGCAGCCAGGCGGACCGTGAAGCAGAACTCCCTTCGGAGGCTCTATGCCTAGCCGCTGGAAAAGCTCAGGGTGCCTAAGAGGCAACTCAACCATTTCTCGGACTCGCTGGATTTCTTCTCGTAGGCCGCCGATGTCCTCGTAGGTGGTTCTGGGTAAGCCTTTGCCTTCGGGTGCCGGCTCGTTTAGTATGGTTAGGTGTGTTTCTGTTGTGACTTTTATTATGCCGTGGGGACGGGTTTTTGATACGGTGAATGGTATGGCGTGTCCCAGCATCATGACAAGGGTGGTGTCGCCTTCGACGAGGGTGCGTTCCATTAGGCGGTTGCGCACAAAGTTAGTGAAGTCTTCATCAACGTTTAGGCGCATATCCACAGGAGCCAAAGTCAAGCTCAAAGCAGTTTTGACTTTTGCGGGTCGAACAACAACATATTCGTTTATGGCTACTCCGCTGTTTTTGCGTGTGAAGCCGTCGATTCGGATGATGTCGCGGTTCTGGTCTTCGCTGTAGGCGGGCCAAGCGATGGCTGATGTTGTGCGTTTGTTAATAATTTCAATTACGTCGCCAGCACTTATGCCTAGTTTCTGCATAGTTTTCTGGTCTATACGGGCGATTCCTCTGCCCACATCTCTTTGTCGTGCATCTCCAACGCGTAGTTGAACTTCACTCAAACAGAATCCTCCAAATAATCTAGCTTAATGGGTAATGAGTGGAAAAGAACATTTAAACCTATATAAACTTTCAAGTGTAACGTTTAGGACTTTCAGGCGCAAATTAACATGGAGCCCCAGTGGGCTTTTGTCAGAACCAAACGTTTGGCGGCTAATCTCTGCTGCTTCGACGCAGAAACATCGTTTGTGCTTGGCTTACACCTGGCAACTTGCCGAGTTTTTCTTCAAACTCATCAACGAGGCCTGACTTGTCTTCTGGAAACTTTAGCTGAACAAGAAGCGCGACAAGCCCGAAGGCGACGGGTTCCTCGCCCCATCCTTCGATGGATGCGAACTCGGGTTTAATGCCTTCAATATCCTTTTTGAGGCCATCGAAACTCGCCACTATGTCTTCTGGAAAAACCTTGTAAGTAACAATAACGCTGCCCATGCCCAGTCGCCTTTATGGTCCTGTAAAACCGCATTTTGGGCACTTGTAGATGCGTCCGAATTTGCGGCATTTTCCGTCGCGTTTAATTTGGATTTCTCCGCAGTTTGGGCAGAGGAACTTTGTAGATTCGCTGCCTGGCGGAATAGGTTTGCCGCAGCTTGTGCAGGTGAACATGGACAGTGCTGTTTGTCTTTCTGTCATAATCGACATCTCTTGCGGTTTTAAATTGTAAGGGTTCCTTATATCTGCTGTGCTCCACGAAACCAATTAAACCTCTGGTTCCACTTCTCGGGGTTTTGTAGCATGAAAACAACAAGGTTGGCTTGTATTTTTTCTCAATGCAACGTATCATTTTTCGCATGTGTCGATTTGCAACAAAAACAGCTTGATTCATTTCGGATTCTGCATAACTTGTTGCGTCAGCATGTAACAACATTGTCTTATAAATTATCAAATGGAAATAACCAATATCGGGAAGCTCAGAGTGGAGGTGAATTGATTGAAAAAGAGATTTTTGATGTTAGCAATCACGTTAGTTTTAGCCGTAGCCGTTCCCCTTGTGATAGCCCAAATCACCCAGCAAACCCAAACCATACACGTCAGCGGAACCGCAAAATACCCCCGAAACGTCTCCCCTACACCGACGCCCTCACCCCTCGCCACCGCCTCAGACCCTCCTTCAACCATCCAGTTTGCCCTGTTTTTTCCTAACGGAACCAGCTGCCCAACAACCTTAACCAACCTGCCCTGCAACATCTACGGACCTTTAGATTCCGTCGGCGGAATACCCGCGACAACCCAGCTGGTTGTAAAGAACACAGGAACCGTCCCCATCAACATAGCTGTGAGCGCCTCAAACGTCAACGTGCCAAGCAACATCCAGTTTAACGTGGCAGGCGACGTAGAATTCAACCCCATCGCCGTGGGCGCATCAGCAAACCTGTACATAGCCATCAACATGGTAACCACAAACACGAACTTTGTAGCAGACACACCCTTCAGCTACAGCTTCGACATCAGCGTCGCAGCAACCCAAGCCTAGTTTTTTTAAAATGTTTTTGGCAGTTTAGAGAAAATTAATTTTTTAGGTTTTTTCGTCGCTTTTTCTTTTCTTTTCTTTCGCCCCAGCAAGCACTCTATGGATTTTTGCTTTTCGATTTCTTTAATGATTGTGCATCACAAATCAGGCTGCTCGATTCGAGCCATTTTTTATTGATTATTTTTCCAATGTTCCAACGCGGCCTTAAGTTCCTTATGAGTCTTGGCGTAATCTTCTAAGGAAGCCCGTTCCAAAGTGGCGTCGACGGCTTGCCTCATTGCTTTTGCACCTGACACAGTCCCGTCTGGGTGCCCGTGAATCCCGCCGCCTGCTTGAAGAACCACGTCGTTGCCAAAAGTTTCAAGCAAAGCTGGAACCAGCGTTGGGTACAGTCCGCCCGAGGCAACAGGCAGGACAGGTTTTAGGTTGCCGAGCGGTGTTTTGCATGCGTCGATGTTTTCGAGCACTTCCGCCTTGGTTTCGCTACATTTTGCCGACGACGGTGCCGACATGGAGTTGGTCGACGCCGATTAAGCGTGCCACCGAGGCGATGGGTCGCATAGCGATGCCGTGCAGCTGGTTCTTGGTGAAAGCCGCGTGCCCAGCCCGATGCGCATGGATGACGAGCTTATAGTTTTGGTCTCGCAGAGTCTGCAGAGCTGACCAACCCGTGGTTAAAATGTCAACCATCACGTATTCGCCGCCCTGAGCGATTACGGCTTCCGCACGCTTAAGCATCAGGTTGGTTTCGGCAGTGATATTAATCATGTAGACTTTGCGTTCACCCGTCTCCTGCTGCGCTCTGTCACATTTGTCCAATGTGTTTGCTAAGCGTTCTTCAAATGGGTTAAAGGATTGGCTGCTGAGGTTTTCGTCGTCTTTCACGATGTCGCAGCCGCCGCTCCAAGCGTCATAAGCCACCTTGGCGTGGTCTCTGGTGTTTAATCCGAGTTTTGGTTTGATTATTGTGCCGACAAGCGGGCGCTCGGGAACTTTTAGGAGGCTGCGGATTCCCGCGATGCCGAAGGCGGGTCCCTTGAAGCTTTCCACCAAGGCTTTCGGAAACTGGATGTCGATGAGACGCAGGTTTTTCAGAGCCTTAAGCCCGAAGACGTTTCCAGCCACGCTGCTCAAGATGTTGGGCATGTTGGCGGGTTCAAAAAGTTCGATGGGGTAAGCGATTTTGATTATGTTGCCTTCGATGCTGAAAACGTGGGCTGCCAGCCGCTTCACGTAGGGCTTTTCGGTGGTAAGTTCTGTCCATGTGCCCACGGAGCTTTCTGCGGCTACTGCGCCTGCGGCTTCTTGGAGGCTGATGCCTTCGGGTTCAACGTAAAAAGTGCAGGTCAAATCGGTTTCTTTGGGTTTGTAAGCTGGGTCTACAAAGTCAAGGTACTTCAAGATGAGTCGTCCCTGTAAGGTCAAACAGGTTTTCCCTTAAAATCCTTAACTATTCTTGTTCGAGCCCGCATCTGAGCTCAGTCAAGAAACCTTGACTTGGCTTAGTCAAGAATCCTTCACGAATAGCCTTTTATCGCCTGCAATTGCATAGTAAAAATCATGAGTTCTCACAAGACATCACTTCTGCTTTTAGCAGTAATTTGCATTTCAGGCGTAATCGTAGGCGTAAATGCCTTAAATTCTAACGAGTGGAGTTATTCATTCTATTGGAACAGCTCTAGCAACATCTATTATCAGGGGGACAACGCCTCAGTCACATTTACCTTCTACAGCAATTCCTCCGAGCCCCTACGAATAAGCTACCTTGGAGTCGCACTTGATTGGGCACCAAACACCTATTATGCAGACGACCTGTCTTCAAACCCCGCCGACATAGCATCTTACGGCCTATACCAGTTTAACGCAATCAGCATCAATATTCCTTCTGACGCCAGCTTCGGTGTCCATGAGTTAACTTTTTTATTTAAAGGTCAGGAACAAGGGCAAACGGGTTGGTCAACCTTTTCAGTTACTGGAACAGGAACAATCACGGTCCTTACCGCCGATGAAGGAGAATACAATCAAAAAGCTCAGTCCCTTTCCACTTCTTTGACAATAGCGTCAGATAGCATTATCAATAATCCTGTAGCTGTAGGCTTGTTGGGGCAGGCTTATGATGCCTATAACGAAGCCGCTCACCTTGCTAATCTTGGACAATGGCAAGCTGCGATTAATGACCTAAACACCGCTTCCAACTACCTTAGCCAAGCGCAAGTAGCAGAAGAAAATTATGCTCACGCTCCATCACCGACTCCTGCTATTCCTGAGTTGTCTCGGTTCGTGATTTTGCCTTTGCTTCTCTCCGCCTTCGCTGTTGCTGTGATAGTTAGGCATCGGAAAAACCGCTAACTTGCAAGCTACAGGCATAAACTTTTGAAATATTCCAAAAGTGGCAGGCAAAACCCATTGTTCTTGCGTTTGTCCACTCAAAAGCACCCAAAGAATCAAGCCCTAAACCAAAAAATCAACCCAGAATAAGCCCCTTGAAATCTGCTTACCCGAGGGAGGGTACCCCATTTTTACATCAAAAAACCAACGTAAAGATGGATACAAACGACCGACGGGGGAGGGGGTCTAGTATTTGTGACAAAAAACCAACACAAAAATGGTTTGCCGCCCAGATACGGCTTGACTTTAAATCTTTAACTATTTCTAGGCTCCATCAATTGTAGGTGTGATTGCGAATGGAGTTAACGGTTGAACTCTTACCTATAATTACGGGCGGAAGCAGAATTGCCCTCCTCAGCGAGGAAAGCGCCAGCTCATTGGGCGTGCATAGCTCCGATAGGATACGCATAAAATATGGCAATCAGGAGATGATTGCGATTGCGAACATCGCGGAGTTTTTTTCAAGAAAAACCATCGGTCTCTACGACGAAACCGCCAAAGCCCTCGGGGTAAGAGAAAACGAAACTGTTACGGTGCAGTTGGCGCCGCTTCCTGAGTCGCTTTTCAACGTGAGGGCGAAGCTTCATGGGGAACGTCTACGCGAAACCGACATTGTAACCATTGTGAAGGATGTGGTTGAGCGGCACCTAAGCAACGCTGAAATCGCTGCGTTCTTAACCGCGCTAACCATCCACGGGCTGAGCGCAAGCGAGAACGAGGCGCTGTCCAGGGCAATGGTTGCAACTGGGAAAACCTTAAGCTTCGGGGAGGGACCCATCCTTGATAAACACAGCGTAGGCGGGATACCTGGCGACAAAACCTCAATGCTGGTTGTTCCCATCGTTGCAGCCGCTGGCTACACGATTCCTAAAACGTCTTCAAGAGCAATAACGTCTCCCGCTGGAACCGCAGACCGAGTTGAAACCCTCTGCCCCGTAAACCTTAGCATCGGCGAGATACAGGAGACTGTAAGCAAGACGGGCGGCTGCTTGGTTTGGGGCGGCGCCTTGGAGCTTGCGCCAGCCGACGACCTCTTCATCCAAGTGGAGTATCCGCTAGGAATTGACCCTATGCTGCTGCCTTCGATTCTAAGCAAAAAGAAAGCCATGGGCGCCACACACGTCGCCATCGACATTCCCACTGGGATGGGCGCCAAAATCAAAACCCGAACCGAAGCCTACACGTTAGCCTCGGACTTTGTGGATCTGGGAAAACGCCTCGGACTCAACATTCAATGCGCCCTCACATTCGGCGACCAGCCGTTGGGCTGCGGCATCGGACCCGCACTTGAAGCCAAAGAAGCCTTGGAGACTCTTCTCGGCGGCGGACCACCTGACCTGCGTGACAAAGCTGTGAGCCTTGCAGGGATGCTTTTTGAGATGGTTGGAGCCGAGAATGGACGCGCCAAAGCGGAGGAGTTGATTGATTCGGGTAAGGCGGCGGAGAAGCTGCGGCAAATCATCGCGGCTCAGGGCGGAAACCCCAAGGTGTTGCCTGACGACTTGCCGGTGGGCTGCGAGCATGTCGAGGTTAAGTCGGAGCGGGCGGGCAAAGTCATTTGGCTCAGCACCGACAACATCGTGCGTATCGCAAGGGAAGCAGGAGCCCCCAAAGAGAAAGGCGCAGGCATGATTCTACACGCAAAACTCGGTGACACCGTGCACCGCGACGGCACACTCTTCGAAATCTACGCCGACAAAAGCAGCAAGTTAACGTCGGCGCTGGAGCTTGCCAAAAAGTTGCCGCCCATTGTACTGACAAATAAGCCGCTGGAAAAAATGATTCTGGACCAAGTACCCGAGAAACTCGCTCACGAAAAAACCTTCAGCTTAGACAGATAAAAAAGCTCCGAAACAAATGTCTATCTTGCGATTGCCCCACCTATCAACCCGCCGACAGCCGCAATTACACCCGCGAAAACCGCCAGTATAATGTCTTTTACGCCTGCCTCCACCCCTTTTATAGCTCCGAAAAACGCTCCTGAAAGCCCACCGGAGATTCCGCCTGCAAATGCAAGCCCAACGAAGGCAAAGACCGCGATAATCACGGCGCCGAAGATTCCTGCAAGAAAGCCTGCGGCTAACCCTTTAAAGATGCCCCGCGCGATCAGTCCAGCGACTAAGCCGCCGACAAAAATAGCCAAAAGAAGCCCCAATCCATGAATGAAATATCCAATAGCTATTATTACCAGAAATCCGACGAAAGCGCCTAAGCCTGTGCCTCCCAAATTTGCTTTACCTTACAGGTTAAGCTGGGTTGAACACCTATAAGTTTTAGCCCAAAACCTTGAAAAGACTTTGCTCAGCCTTCGGCTTTTAGAGTTAAGCAAGGGCAACGTTGCATTTTGGGGCAGCGGTCACGCATTTTTTTCCACCGAACATGCGTTAATTTTAATAAAGGGGTATTGCAAGTATCCATAAAAGCAAGATAGCGCAGGAAGAACAAAAAGGGGCAGTTTCTCACATTTGACAAAGCGCCAAGCCGTTTGGGTGATGACTAAAAAAGTATTCAGTCTAACCCTGATTCTGAACGCACTCATAACGATAACCACGTTAGCAGGCATCCTCTACGGCTTTTACTTTGTTTGGCCAGGTTGGAAACCATATTTCCCCGACTTAATCAGCGGCAACATTTTCCTCATCGCGGTGATAGCTGCACTCATCAACATTTTCCCAAGCGCCAGCATAGGACGCGCCCTCCACACGGGACGATTCCTTTTCCACCACTATGTCTACGGCTTCTTTGTCCTGTTCACGTCAGCCATCTACGTGGTCGCGTTCACGTCGGTTTCGTTAGTTATGCTTTTCCTCATTAACTCATCAAGTCTTGCCGTCAACGTGGGAAGATTCTTCCTGTTGACGGGGTTAACTTTGGTTCTTGACGATTTACCTGACGTTTCAAAACGTGTCGAATCAACCCTGAACAAGATAAAGTCTCAGGCTTGCAGAATACGCAGAGTTTTCCATGTGCTACAATTCATCACTGGGGCTATCACATTCTACATCGCCGTTGCTATAGCTGCCTTTGAAGTTTATCATCCGTCCTCAAACATCGCCAACTTCTTGACTATGGGCACGCTTCTTGTCACGAGCCTCACATCATTTGCCTGCGTGAAGAGAAAATCGTGGCTTAAAATTACGCCTCCGCAAACCAGCCAGCACTAATCTTTTTGTTTTAAGATTTCTTTTCCTATAGTTTCAAGCTGTACCCTCGAGAAGGCGACAGCACTTTTTTGCGAGATTATGTGGTTGGCTAGTTCTGGTAGTTTGAGGATTGTGACGGTGGGGTTGTTTACGTGTAGGGTTGCGCGGCTATTTGTGAAGACCACTATGCCTTCGACCCAGACGTCGGGCGTCCGCATGGACTGGGAAGAGTCAATTATGCGCTTTATTTTGGCGACGTTGCGTTTTACCTGCATGCTTGGGCTGCCTTTGAAGTTGGGTTTACCTGTCCTCCGCCACTCGTCGCCTCGGCAAGTTGTCTCGCCGCTCCAGTTCTTTGTCTCCAAAACAAAAACACCGTTTGGACCCAAAACAACATGGTCAATGTCTCCGCCACCACCACGAAAATGCATATCGTTCAATAGAAAATAGTCGTCGTTTAGCTTGCTACATAGCAATTTGGTAACTTGTTTTTCGCCTGCCCAACCCCCACTGTAAACTCGGTATTTATGCAGGTAATAATAGAAGGCAACTAGCGGCGCCAGGGAGGTAAGCAGCCCAACTGCATCAAGAATGCTTAGGCTAAAGGAAGAAACCGCGATAAAGCCGACGATGAAAACGATTAGGAAGAACAAGAAAAGGCATAAGGCTGCTTTCGCCAAGTTTTTTCTAACCTGGTTTCTCAAATAGCTGCCTGACCCCTTCATCTTCCTCATTGAATCCGTCGCTCCATGACCTTTTCGTCTTGAAGCTATATTACCTTAATGGCACCTCCCGAAAAACTCTTAACGAAAAAGATTTTCAAGCATCTGGCGGTCTGCGTGTCGAGGAAGATCTTTGGCTTGACAGAAAATCACCTTGAATCTGACCCGTGTGTCTCCGCGACTTAAAGGTTGAAGAGAACATTTAGCCAGCGAAGGTTGGCGCGTGGGATAAAACACCAAATGATAGTTTTTTAAATCATTGCCTCAGAAAATCCAACATTTTAAATACCGCTTGCCCGCAATGGAGCAAGCATGACTGCCAAAATTGAAGGAATCACGCATGGAAAGCTTTTTCTTCTGGCTTTAGGAACGGCAGTCTTCGCCTCGTGGCTGGTAACGGTCACGTTTGAACTCAACTTAATCGACATCGCTCACAGTTTCCATGTTCAAGTTGGCACGGCAGGCTTCACCGCCGCGGTTGGCTCCATCTCAGGCATCGCCGCCGGGTTGCTGCTCTCCGTACTAAGCGTACGCGTTAACCATAAGCTGCTGCTGATGACTGGGCTGGGATGCACTTGCCTGGCTGCAATCGGGTTCTTTCTGGCGCCGACTTTCGATCTGCTTTTGATTCCAAACATCGCGGTGGGCTCGGGAATCGCCATGGCTACTGCAATGGCTTACTCATTAATCGGCGACTTTTACCCGCTTGAAAAACGGGGCAAAGCAATCGGCTGGATAGTTGCAGCCACCGCCTTGACATACATCATCGGAACCCCTATAATAGGTGCGATTGCAAGCGTCAGCGATTGGAAGGCAACGATGATCTGGTTTTCGCTGCCTGTAAGCTTGGCGGGTCTGCTTTTAGCCTTCGTGGCGATTCCAAACAAGACAAACCAGATTTTGCCTACCTTCAATGAGCCGTTCTTTGAAGGATGCAAACAGGCGGTCATGAATAGGTCGGCGGTTGCCGCGTTGTTCGTCACGATGTTCAGCATGGCTGAGGGGTCAATTGCCTTCTACGCTGTCTCCTTCTTCAGGACACAATTCTCAATATCGGTAGGGTTGGGCTCGTTGGTTATTTTGGTCGGCAACGTTCTTTCGGCTACGGGCGGCGTCGTCGCTGGGCTTTTCGTGAACAGGGTAGGTCGCAAAAAACTGGGAACCTTAACTTGCCTGCTGGCGGCGCTGCTCACACTCACATTCTCATTCATGCCTACATTCGAGTTGTCTTGGGTTCTTAATGCCCTGCGTTTCTGCTTTGCAGGCATGTCATTCACCGCAGGCGGCAGCTTAGTCATCGAACAACTGCCCAAGTTCCGCTCAACCATGATGTCCCTCAACACGACCTTCATGAACCTCGGCATGCTTCTAGCTTCTCTTGCAGGCGGAGTAGCCCTCAACCTCTACGGATACCAAAGCCTCGCGTTGATCCTCGGCGGATTAGGCGTCCTTGGCTCGGTCATCTGGATTACCTTAGTCAATGAACCATGCAAAAAAACATGACACCCGCGTTAAAAAACGGAAAAAATAAGTCTGGTTTGCCTCAAAAGAGGCAGGAAAATTTTGGCTTATTTCTTAGCCAGCAGATATTCATGCATTGCTTTTGCCGCGCGTTTGCCAGCGCCCATTGCGCTGATGACTGTTGCTGCGCCCGTGGCTACGTCTCCACCTGCGTAAACGCCGTCTAAGCTTGTTTTGCCTACTTCATTAACGCATATTGTCCCGTGTCGGAGGTCGCTTTGTAATCCGTCGGTGGTTCGCTGTATGATGGGGTTAGGGGTCTGGCCGATGGCTATGATTACCGTGTCTACGTCCATCGTGAACTCTGAGCCTGGAACTTCTCTGACGCCTCGTCTGCCTTTTGCGTCGGGTTCGGTGAGCTCCATCGCGATGCATTTCATGCTTTTAACCCAGCCGCTTTCGTCTCCGTAGAATTCGACTGGTGCGCCGAGAAACTTGCAGACTAAGCCTTCTTCTTCGGCATTCTCGACTTCTTCATGTCTCGCAGGCAACTCAGCGCGGGAACGCCTATAAAGCAAGCAAACTTCTGCACCAAGACGCATGCTGCTTCTTGCACAGTCCATAGCAACGTTTCCGCCGCCGATGACAACCACATGTTTACCGATGCGTATCGGGGTATCGTAGTCTGGGAATTGGAATGCCTTCATTAGGTTGACGCGTATGAGAAATTCGTTAGCCGAGTAGATTCCGCCCAGGTTTTCGCCTCCGCATCCTGTGAATTGTGGTAAACCTGCGCCGCTGCCGATGAATACCGCGTCGTAACCGTTTTTCATGAGTTCTGGGATTGTGTGGATTCTGCCGACGAGGTTGCCGAGGCGCAAGTCAACGCCGAGTTTCTGGATGTAGGCGACTTCGTTTTGCACTATTGCTTTGGGTAAACGGAACTCTGGGATGCCGTAGGATAATACGCCTCCGCCGACATGCAACGCTTCAAACATGGTGATTTCGTGGCCAAGCTTTACAAGGTCAGCTGCCGCAGTTAATCCTGCTGGGCCGGCGCCGACGATTGCTACTTTCTTGCCTGTTGGTGCCGCTTTTGGCGGAAGTGCATAACCGTTATCTCGTTCCCAATCTGCCAGGAACCGTTCTAAACGTCCGATGCTAAGTGGGTCACCCATTTTGCCAACGACACATTTACTTTGACATTGCACCTCTTGGGGGCAGACACGTCCGCAGACCGCTGGCAAAGCGTTCTTTGTTTTTATCAGTGCAATTGCTTGATCGTATTTCTTTTCTCTGAGCAGTTTTATGAAGCCGGGGATTGGGACTTCTACTGGGCAACCAGTCATGCACTGAGGTTTAGGACATTGTAGACATCGGCTGGCTTCTTCTTGCGCTTCTGCTTCGTTGTAACCTAAGGCAACTTCACTAAAGTTTTTAGCCCTAACTTTAGGTTCTTGTTTAGCCATTTCCACGGCTTTCTTGTTTAATTTCGGTTTAGGCTTAATTTCTGCCACACTTACAACCTCCACGCATTTCCCACAGTACTGAACTTAACCTTTCCTCCGGCAACATTGTGCGCTGCCTCAGAATCAACTCGTCAAAATCGGTTTGGTGACCGTCAAATTCTGGTCCGTCAACGCAGCCGAACAGCATTTTTCCGCCGACTGTAACTCGGCATACACCGCACATGCCCATGCCGTCAATCATTATGGGTGTTAAAGTTACGATTGTTGGTATGCTGTAGGGTTTGGTGATTTCGCTGACATCTTTCATAAGGATAACTGGACCCATAACTACACAGCGGTCAAACTTTTCTTTCTTAAGTAAGTCCTTGAGGAAATCTAACCCTTGGTAACCAATTGATCCGTCGTCCGTTGCTATGTATACTTTGTCGCTGTAACGTTTCGCTTCGTCCTGCATCATTATGAACTCTTTTGTTCGAGCGCCAAGAATAGTTGTTACGTTGTTGCCTGCTTCCTTCATGGCTTTAGCTTGTAAGAGTAAGGGGGCAATCATTACGCTTCCGCCAACACATAGAACTTTGCCGAATTTTTTGACTTCAGATGGGTTGCCAAGTGGTCCCGTAACGTTGTCGATGCATTCGCCTTGGTTTAGTAAGCCGAGTGCTTTGGTGGTTTTGCCGACTTCATGGAAAGCAAACGAAACTGTTCCTTTCTTTGTGTCGTATCCGGCGATTGTTAGAGGAATTCGTTCGCCTTCTTTTCCGTTTATAACTATTAGGAATTGTCCAGCTTGGGATTTAGCGGCAACGTCTGGAGCTTCAACTTCGAACAGTTTGATTTTCGGGGCAAGTTCTTTTTTAGTCACTATTTTGTACGTTTTGCTTTCGCCTCCACGGCTATTTCACGTTTAGGTAACGCAGAGATTTTCTTGTAGAAATCATCCAGTTTCAGATTGAACTCATCAGCGCATCTGGGTGACTCCTCGTAGATTGTGAATCTTTCAAGCAGATTGTTCTTTTTGAGCACGGTGAATAATGCCGCCAAGTTGCGCTCTGCGGTTGCTCTGCCCTCTTGAAGCTTGCAGTCTTGTGACGAGCACACTACTGCCATGACGCCGTCGAACCCGCAGTTTAACGCGTTAACAACGTGCACGGGGTCTAAAGATTTGAAGCATGGAACTTCAAGAGCTAACACATTTTTGCCTGCAAATGCGCTGTTAGGGTTGTCTAAAGCTGAAAAGTTTGACCATTGACAGACGAATGCGAGAACTGCGGGAGCTTGGTTTTTGGCTTTCAATTTTGCAAGTGAATCAGCGTAGCGATTAACGACGTTTTCAAATTCGAACCCTTTTACTTGGATGGCGTGGTGTGGACAAACTAGTTGGCATGCGCCGCAGCCCACGCATTTTTCGAGGTTGACTTTGGGGGTGGCGAAGGATTCAAATTCAATTGCTTTGTAGGGGCAGACGAAGATGCATTTGTCGCATCCGACGCATTCTTGAACGTCGTAGATGGCTTTGCGTGAGAACTTTACGACTTTAACTGCATTCTCGTCGAAGCCCAGCTGTTTTAGAACGTCTCTGGCTAAGACAAGCCGTCGAGTGTTGATTTTTGCGCCTTCTTTATTTCGGCAGAACTGGTCTTCACATTGAACCGAAACAATATTCTTTACGCCTAAGTTTAATGCTTCGAATACAAAATCGGTTGGAACTCTTCCTGCGCATGGTAGACGCAGTGCAATGTAATTGTTGACTTTCAATCCCTGTTCCTTGAAGATGTCCTGCACTTCGCCTGTTGAAGGTGAGTTTCCTCGGCACATCAAGACAAGGGTGTCAACGTTTTTGGTTTTTTCAAGCGCCTGTTTAACAAAGTTTGACAGGTTATCGTAAGTGTAATATTGTGATTTTATTGCCGAACTTGGACAAGCACTGTAGCATATGCCGCAAACTTGGCATTCTTGGCTGTTGACTTCCACTTTCCCGGTTGAGTCGCGTTTTATTGCGTCATAGGGGCAAATTGACTGGCAAACGTAACATCTGCTACACAAGTCTTGGTCGATTTCTACTACAGCGAGACATTTTTCACTCATTCTGAAACCTCTTTTCATACACCGCTGCTACTTTAAACTGATAGTTTAAAGCTGATTAAACGCATGGAAAGGGTTTTAGAATGATATAATCCTTTCCCCGAATTTTCCGCAATATTCAATGTGTTTTTCCCGACATTATTTCCGTCTTCAGCGGCTTCTTTCTGGAAAGTTGAGTCGAATTGACGCTTGACCGCGCGGTTAGATGGATAAAATCGCTGCTTAGGCGTTGTACACCGTGATTATCAAGTGGGAGCCCATATCTGATGAGGAAAGGGAACTTTTGGAACGCTGTATTACGGAAGTATCTTGGTTAATTGCAGTATAGGGGTAACTTCGATGACTGAGGATTTCTCAATTTAGGCGTTCGATCTAAACTTTTAGTAATTGAGAAGACCGCATGTTTTGGAGAGGAAAAGCGTTTTCTTATTTTCTGTAATATGGTCGCCTTATGTAGCTGTAGGCTTCGAGTGCCGCAGTGATGCCTTGCCCGACCGCCGTGCCCACCTGCTTAATCGGCTGATCCGTAACATCTCCCGCAGCAAACACACCCAAAACATTCGTCTGTTGCTTCACGTCGACTTTGATGTACCCGTGCTCATCGGTCTGCACCCCGGCGGCTTTAGCAAGCTGGCTGTTTGGTGCTTCGCCGATTTGGACAAAAACTGCGTCAACCATCAATTCACTTGTCTTGCCCGTCATGTTGTCCAGCAGAGTTACTGTCCTAACTTGTTTGTCGCCTTTGATTTCTTGAACTTCAGTGTTCCACATCACCGTGACGTTGTTCTTACTCGATATGTCTGTGACCAGGCTTTCCTCCGCCCTGAACGCTTGTCGCCTATGAATCACAGTGACTTGAGCGGCTAACCCTGAAAGATAAAGCGTCGTTATGCAGGCGGTGTTTCCGCCTCCGACAACCAGCACTTGCTTCCCTTTAAAGAAAGGTCCGTCGCATATGCCGCAGTAGCTGACGCCTCTGCCTTTGAATTCTTTTTCGCCTTTAACGTCGATTTCCCTGTAATGTGAACCTGTGGAGTAGATGACGGCTTTGGCTTTGTAAGTTGAAGCTGAGGTTTTGACTGTTTTTTCTTCTCCCTGAAGATTCAGTTCGTTGACTACTTCCAGCTCGCGGATGGTGGCGCCGACTTTTCTGCAGTGAGAAGCCATCTTTTCCGCGAGGTCGCCGCCGCTGATTTCAGCAAACCCAGGGTAATTGACAACAGTGGATGCGTCGGCGATTGTTCCTCCTGGAAGTTTCTCATCTAAAAGTAGGGTTTTGAGTCCGCTTCTTACAGTGTAGATTCCAGCAGATAACCCGGCGGAGCCAGCGCCGATTATTATGACATCCCAGTTCTCCATAATCACGCATCTCTTCAAGGAATAAGGGTTTAGGGCGGTTTATGAATTGTTCGATTCTTTTCTGCCGTTGCCAATAGGCTGATAAGGGTGAGGTCGATTTATTTGTTTTAGGCAACGTGTTTTGAGGTGGGGTTTTGGCTAGGTTTCGGTGCACGGTTTGCAACTACATTTATGATGAAGCTAAAGAGGGAAAGAAATTTAGCGATTTACCTAAAGAGTGGGTTTGCCCAGTCTGCGGAGCCCCTAAATCGTCTTTTGTCATGTTGACGGAAACCGTTGAAGAGAAAACTGAGAAAAAGGCTGGGCACACGGTTTCAGAAGTTCTGATAAATCAGATTGCGGCGTGGGGTGTCCAGTACGTTTTCGGCATCCCAGGCACTTCAACGTTAGGTGTGGTGGAGGCGATTCGCAAAACCAACGGGAAAGTCAGGTACATTCAGGTTCGGCATGAACAGACCGCTGCGTTTATGGCTTCAGCTTATGGGAAGCTAACGGGGCATGTTGCTGCTTGTCTGGGTATTTCTGGTCCAGGCGCTACGAATCTGGCTACTGGGCTCTACGATGCGAAGCTGGATCATTCGCCTGTTCTGGCTTTGACGGGTTTAGTGGCTAGGCAAATGATTGGTCCCGGCTCAATTCAGGAGATTGATCAGTATGCCTACTTTGAGCCGATATGCGTCTTCAACAAGATTCTGATGTCCGAAGACCAAACCACAATGCTGGCTACTCTTGCGATTAAACATGCACTGCTGAATCAAGGCGTCTCGCACATCGGGATCCCAAACGACGTGCAGAAGCTGCCCTACGAAGCTGACATCTTGCCGTTTGAGGGCAGAATGCCTAACCTCGCCTACGGGCAGGAAGATTGGCTGATTGAGAAGGCAGCGAAACTTGTTGACCAAGCCGTGCGTCCTGTTATTCTTGCGGGTTTCGGAGCACGAGGTCAAGGAAGCAAACTGCTAAAGCTGGCAACGAAGATTTCGGCGCCTGTCATAACGACGTTTAGGGCTAAAGGCGTGGTGGATGAGTATGATTCGTTGAGCGTTGGCTGCCACGGTGACCTTGGATCAACCGCTTCTGCCGAACTAATGCGGAAGGCAGACTTGCTACTTGTGGTCGGCTCGTCGTTTTCAGATTTAACACATATCCCCCGTAAACGCACCTTGCAGATTGACATTAACCCTCTTATGATTGGTCGCAGGTTTCCTGTTGAGGCATCTTTGCTCGGCAACAGCGCGGTTCTTATCCCGAAGTTGACGGCGGCAGTGCAGGAGAAGAAGAACGCAGCTTACCTTGACGAAGTTGCCCGCTTAAAGCAGCAGTGGCTCAGCCAAATAGAAAAAGAAGCCAACCCCACCGTAAAGCCGATTAGACCTCCATACATCATAAAAGTCTTAAATGGAAAGCTTGCCGACGACGCCGTAATTTCGTTGGATGTGGGCGAGAACTGCTGGTGGTTCGGCAGAAACTTTAGGATGCGCAGGTCGCAGAAGATGGTGATGTCTGGAGCTTTGGCGACGATGGGCTTCGGGTTGCCTGGAGCTTTGGCTGCGGCGTTGGCTTACCCTGGCAGGCAGATTGTTTGTTTGACGGGTGACGGCGGCTTAACGATGGTTTTAGGTGACTTCTTGACTGCGCTAAAGTACCAGTTGCCCATCAAAGTCTTCGTTGTGAACAACAAACGCCTCGGCATGATCATGCAGGAACAGAAAGTGGAAGGCTACGAAAGCTGGCAAACCGACCTGTTCGACTTCAGCTTCGCCGACTTCGCTGAACATGCAGGCGGCTTAGGCGTCAGGGTTGCTGAGCCAAGCGACTTGGAAGCAGCGGTTGATAAGGCACTATCATCTGATAAGCCAGCAATCGTGGACATAGAAACTGACCCGCGGAGATTCTGAGGCAAAAGTTGGATGCCTTCTAGTGTTTGTGGTGGTTTTTGGTCACAAATACTAGACCCCCTCCCTCGGTCGCTGAACCATCTTTACATTGGAAATTTGAGGTAAAAATGGGGTACCCTCCCTCTCTTGTTGGGTTTTGCGTGGGGCTTGTTTTGGGGCTATTTTTATGTTTAGGGCTTGAATCTGGTTTATCTTAACCTGCAGGAAAGCTACCAGAAGAAACTCTAAGCATAAAAAAGTTGGGAAAAGTTGGCGGGAGTTTGCGTAGGCTCCTGGGGACTCTGCGGCTGTGTCTGGGTTTGCTCCTGCGGCTTAGGCTTTTTTTCTTTCAGCTGCGGCAGAACAAACTCCACAACCGCAATCAACAGGATAAGTGCTACGATTACTGGCAGACCCCACCTGTTATCGTGCACAAAAATCGTTACCCACCCAAACCATGGAATACGCATAACCACTTTGCCCACTACATAGCTTGCAGGTACGCCTTGGCCTCCCTGCTGGGGGTCCCATCCGTCGAATCCCGTTGTCGGCGTCTGCGGCCAAGGGTTTCCGTTGCCGTCGCCTTTGGTGACGAAGTACAATGTGCCGTTAACGGTTCGGGTGCTTATTATGCGGTGCACAATCAAAGTGTTATAACTGCCAGGTTCAGGATCATGAAAGACGATTATGTCGCTATGGGGGTAATTCGTTTTTAAATCCTCAAGACTGACGCCCTGAATAATTATAATGTCGCCCACGCTCAAGGTGCGGTCAAACGGCGTGGCGACGGTTAACCAGAAGTTGTAGTCGGCTGCGTCATAAGGAATACTCATGCTCCCGCTTACCACAGTCAACGCTGGATCAGGCGTGTTCAGTGCCGACCGCAAACCAAAGAACAAGCCGAAAACCACAGCAACAACCAAAACGATGGCGACCGCAGTTTTGAAATACTCATTTTTCCAAACGTTTCTTACGGTCGTCAAGTGGTTACCTCGCAACAGGAACTTTAAGTAGATTTATACGTAAAACGTCACGGTTAAGCATTACGGAAACATAAAAGAAAATGCAAAAATAAATTTTGCAGTTCTCAGCTTATTTTTTCTGCTTGACGATGTAGACTTCTTTGTTTCTGACTCTGAGGGCGACGTTGAATTTTCTGTTCGGCAATTTGTTGTATGATTTAACTCTGAACGAGAATGGCGCGTACAGTGACCTTACTGTTTTGCCTTCGACCTCGATTTTGAACATTTCCTCTGGGCTTTCAATGATTTGCTTGAAAACGGCGTCGTACTCGGGGATTTTGACTCTTTTTCTTCCTTCAGGTATTTCCTTGACGGGGGTGGCTTTTGCGACGATTTTTTTGTGGGTGATTTTTTCTGGATTAGACATTTGTTTCACTAACAATAATGATGGTGCGTTGACTATATAACACTATAGCACTAATGACACTAAAATAACAATGACTTAACAACTATCATAATGGTTAAGACATTAACATTCACACGAGCCAAGACAAGCTAACTGAATTAATTGAAACTTTGCGGTTTCACTTTGTTTGGAAAAATCCAATCTGCCCAGCTACGCAAATCCCATGAAAGAACCAAAGAAGGCTCCACGTAACAATGAAGATTACATTTTACACAATCCCGCATGGCTTTCCAATCAAAACTCGAAGTCGCCGCCTTAATGCTGCTCTCAAAAACAGAAACACCCGTCTCATACTGATTATGAACGTAACATGGCAGAACCAGCCGCCCATCGGTTCCGACATTAATGATGGACCAAGGCTTGCATTTCCAGTTCTTTTCCTTAGCTATCACTTTAAAGTAATCAGTCGAGTTCATAATCGGGTAACCTTTTCTTTTTAATTCAATAAGCTCCTTGGCGACCTTTCTGATTTCGGCGGTTTGAGGTGCAGAGGCATCAGCGCTACGGTATTCATGACCCACAGACAACACTATCTTCACCCCCAAATCCCTAGCCAACCGCACCAAGCCTTCCACGTCGTGCAAGTTGTCAGCCATCAAAGTAGTGTTGATGGTTACCGAAACCTTTCCTTTAGCTGCATTTATGCCCTCTACCGCTCTTTTGAAACAGCCGTCAACGCCTCTAACCACGTCATGGGTTTTTTCCAGACCATCCAAAGAAACAAAGAGGATGCCGCTGATGAATGGGGCAATTTCATCTATCCTTGATTTGAGCAGAGTGCCGTTGGTGATGATGTTGGTATGTAGGGGCAGTGAACGAGAATATGCCAAGATTTCAGGGAGGTCTTTTCTTAACAATGGCTCTCCGCCTTCAAACGCGACGGCGCAGACGCCTGAATCGTATAGTTGTTTTAGGATTTCTTTTTCCTTTTTTGTGCTCAAGTTTTCGCTGGAACGTTTCCAGAAGGGGCACATTTTGCATTTGAGGTTACAGTTGTAGGTTAATTTATGTCCACCGAACAATGGCGTTTTTACCCCGATCGAGTTTAGAATTAACCCACGGTACAATCTCAAGCCAATTCGAACGGTCTCTTGATACCTAATAGCCTTATTAGCCAAAAACGTCAACCTTAACCAAAATTATTGCCGACGAAAGCCCAAACTTTTCACGTTTAAAAACAAAAAAGTAAATAGCCTATTTAGGGTTATCTGGGCGCTTAGTTTTCTTGAATTAGTTTTATCGATGTATGGCATGTTAATCTAAAGTACGAGCGGAGCTTGCAGAACGTTAAGAGTCGCGGTTTTTCCGAGGCGCACCTGTCGTTCACCTTTAAAAGTTGAAACTGAAGCATTCTTGATTTGCACGGTGTCGCCTACTGCAAGGTTGTCTGCTTGTTCATTCCAGAGGCAAAGCTTGATTTTTCCTGTTTCGTCAGCTATCCAAGCGTTGGTTACTTTGGCGCTGTTCCCGTAGCGAGTTTGAACTATCGAGGGCTTTTGAGTTTCAAGAACTTTGGCTTCTAAGTTGACTTTTTTCATCCCGTGGCGGAGGTTTTGAACTTCCATGGATGTTTTGGGCGACGTGTTTTGTTTGTTCATTTGTCGGCGGATTTTGTCGGTGTCCATCCAGCTTTCAAAACTGATGTTTTTTCTTAAGAGAATCTCTTCGGCGATACGAAACTGAACTATTACCTTGGCGCTCTTTGTTATTAGGAAGATGGCTTCGCCCTTTATGGTACCACGATATTCTACTGCTAAAGTTTGGCAGTTTGCTCTTCCTTTTTCTTTAGCTTCAACCATGGCGCGATGAAGCTCTGGAAGGTAAACACCCTCTTTTACTGAAAGAGAAGCGAGATACTCCATTATTGTTGTCTTTTTCTGATTCAAGTTCTTGACTCCATGATTGTATTTTGCCAGAAACTATGGTAAACAAAGTTCGGCGTAGGGATTACCCTTCTTCAATAAATTCCCCACAAACAAGAGATATGTGCTGTTTTAGTATATAGGTTAGTTGCTTAAGAAATGGTTTCTCACCATGCAATTCCCAGTTTTAGAACCTAATCCAGCATGATTGACGCCAAAAAACCCATGATAGTCCAACAGAATCGGCAGGCAGGTTCGGGTATGTTTTTATCTGATGCTGATTTTTAGGCTTAAACATAATCAGGAAGGTGCTTTTATGAAAAATATAGCATTGGTTGCACATGACAATAAGAAGAAAGACATTGTTGAATGGTGCGATTTCAACAAAGGAACCCTATCCAGCCACTTCCTTTACGCAACGGGAACCACAGGCCAGCAGATAATTGACAAAACGGGGCTGCAGATAAGTCTGCTGAAAAGCGGACCCTACGGCGGAGACATGGAGCTCGGAGCCCTCATAGCCAACAGCAAACTGGACATCCTGATTTTCTTCTGGGACCCCTTGGAATCTCAACCACACGATGTTGACGTAAAAGCCGTTCTCAGATTGGCAGTTTTGTACAATGTCCCAACGGCATGCAACAGAGCAACAGCAGACATGATAATTTCCAGCCCAATGTTCAACAAGCAGCAATAGACGATGGCAAGAGAAACCTTGCTATCTTTGTCGCGGTCTCTATTTCTTGGGTGCGAGGATTGCGGTGGCGTAGTTTTTGTCTTGGAAATATTTGTTCGCCACATCCGTGAGGTCCTGACCTGTTAACGAATTTATTTTGTTGATGTACTCTAACAGGGAATTCTGGTTTCCGAAAAGAATCTCTTCGTAGGCAAGAAGTCGGGGCAATTCATGAGAACTATCAACTACCCTAAACAAGTTTCCAGTAAGCAGACTCTTGCTTTTATCTAGTTCAGTTTTTGCCGGGAGTTGGACCTTGATTTTTTTGAGCTCTTTCCGAATCAATTTTTGCGTAATATCAAGCGACTTGTTTCTAACGGCACAGCCCACCGAGAAGTAGCCATAATCTAAGCCCGAAATGTTCTCTGCACCAAAATCGTAGGTTAAGGCTCTTTTCTCACGCAACTCCACAAATAACCTGGAGCTTTCGCCCATTCCTAACAGTGCTTCTATTAAATCCAAAGAGGGCGTATCATGGTCTTTGGCTGGAGCCGTTCTAAAACCGAAACTTAGGTAGGCTTGAGATAAACCGGATTTTTTGATTACTGCTTCTTCTTTGGGTTCGCCATCTTCAGGCGAACGGTTCCTTCTTAAAACGGCACCGTTGTTGGTTCTGTTTTCAAAATCTTGAAGGACGCTTTCTGTATCTTCCCGGGAAAAGTTCCCGGTCAATAGCAGCACCATGTTTTTTGGCACATAATAATTCTGATGAGCCTTCTCTAAGCCTTGGACTGTAACTCCGTTAACTGTTTTTTTCAAACCCAGAACTGGGTTTCGCAGCGGGTGATTCTTAAAGAGGCATTTAACCAGGGTTTCCCCAATTAGGTCTGAGGGGTTGTCGTGAGCTTCGGCAATCTCGTTAAGTATTACTTTGCGTTCCAACTCAAATTTTTCTGCTTCAAAGGTGCAATCAAAAAGAAGCCCTGAAAGAACCTTTGAAGCCTCAACGATTTTTCCAGACAAAACATCCATGGAGCTAAATGTAACTTCGTCAGAGGTTTCAAAATGTGAGCATCCGCCTAACTTCTCTATTTCATGATGGAGCTTTATTCTTCTCTCGGAGCCGCCAACTAACACGTGCTCCAGAAAATGAGCCATGCCCGATTCTTCATCAACGTCATCGTTAGACCCGTATTTAACCGCGACAGACAACTGCGCCGTCATCCTCGACGGACGCGGATAAAGCAACACAGTTAACCCGTTTGAAAGGACCCTTCGCTCCCAAGACAGACTACTATTCATGCAAACCCAAGTATCGCAAGGGATTAAAAAGCCTGACACCCCAAAAACCTGATTGCTGCGAGAAATGCTTGTTTGCCGAACACTTTAAGCGTTCAAATCATGCCCAAACGCCAGAAAAAACAGGGTAAATTCCCGAAAAACAGTTCAATTTGCATATGTTATTGAAAAATCGTGGCAAACGTCTATATGTTAGATGTCGGAAATTGAATAGCAGCGATCTAAAATGAACCCTGAGAACTACAAAACCAAAAGGAAGGGACAGCCAAAATCAAGAACCTCTGCTGAACGAGCCAAAAGACGCGCAGCGGCTAAACCTTGGATTCTAACCCCCAGCGCAAAACTACGCCAAATCTACGCAACCAAAACAGAATGGGCAACAAAAGTAATGCCTAAACTAAAAGAGTAAACGCCGCCAACAACCGAATAAAAAGTTAATTTTTAATTAATTTCTAAAAAGTAACAGTTTTTATTTTTGTATTTCTTTCAACTTTGATTGAAAATTAGATTAGGGGGTTTTTGTGGTGGGCCGAGCCGGACTTGAACCGGCGACCTTTGGCGTGTAAAGCCAACGTCCTAACCAGGCTAGACGACCGGCCCGCACAGTTTGCTTATCTGATGCTTGATTTAAGCTGTTTGGATTAAGAAGTTGCGTTTGGAACATATTAGAATTTTCCTCGGTTTAGGCTGCTTTTTTGTGGTTGTTGAAGGTTACTAAGAAGACGCCTACGAAAATCAGAACTGCCCCCACGATTACGGAGGGGTAGAGGACTTCGCTGACGAACATTACTGCGAAAATCGCTGTTATAAGCGGCTCGCCGAACAGGAAGGTGCTTGCTGCGGCTCCTGCCTTTTTGAGTACGTAGAACCAGATGAAGTAGCCGAGCAGCGAGCAGGTTGCGGCAAGATAGAGAATCCACAGCCAATCAGTCAAATTCATCGTGACTAGCTGGGTAAAAGAGCCTTCAGCCAGCGAAAAAGGGATAAGGCACAATCCGCCGAGAAGGCTCACGTAAGCGACGACGAGGAAGGCGTCGTATTTCTGCATGATTTTCTGTCCAAGCAAACTGTAGCCAGCCCACATCAGGGGGGTTACAAGCAAAATGAGGGTACCGAACAGGAAATTCATGCTTCCTTTTAGGTTTAGCAGGTCAGCTAAAACAACGAGAAAGGTGCCTGCGGCGGCAACGCAGATTCCCAGCATTTGCTTTTTCGCTAGGCGGTCACCGAACAGCTTTGCCGAGAAAACCGTGATGATGATGGGGGATAGGAGGCAGACCATGATGGCGGCGATTGATGCCCCAGCCAGCTGGATTCCCGTGTACTGAATGTAGAAAAAGAAGGTTACGCCTACAAGCGCCAAGGCAAGCAGCGTCAAGAGGTCTTTGCGTTCGACGCTCAGTCGATAAGTTGGGCTTACAATTTTCTTGATTCCAAGCGCGACGAGGAAAAGGGCGCCCGCCAGCAGAAACCTAAAGGTCGCGACCGAAGTCGGCGTCAACCCCACATCCAAAAGCTGCTTAACAACCACAAACGAGCTTCCCCAGAAAATAATCAGCAAAACCATTAAGAAAGCTTGAAAAGGAGTCATCGACCGGGAAGCCATGCCACAAAATAGTGCCGATTGCCTTTTAAGCGTTAAACCTTCGCTGAATCGATTTGAGAGAAGTTTGCTGGTGCGCCCCTTCGGGTTGAGGCTGATTTATATATTCAGCTAAACTTAGGTTTTTTAGGTGAAAGTTTTGATTTCTGAAAAACTCTTAGACTTTTTGAATAAAGCCATTGCCCGCGAACTGCAAGTCAGCATACAATACATGTGGCAGCATGTTCAAGTCACGGGTCTAGACGGCGCCGTCGTGGAAGACATCTTCCGCAAAACAGCCATCGCCGAAATGAAGCATGCCGAACGATTAGCCGAACAACTTAGACTACCTCAACGGGGTGCCAACGGTTAAGCCTGACCCGATTTTCGTCGGCGGCAGCCTCATCGAGATGCTTACTCAGGACCAGCGCGATGAAGAAGACGCCATCGAACTCTACAAGGAGGCAATTCAGGAGGCGGCGCACGAAGGCGACTACACCACGAGGCGGCTGCTGGAGGAGATTTTGGCGGAAGAGGAACGGCACATCAACACTTTTGGCAAGCTGCTTGTCGGCATGACCGAGCCATTCACCCAGCCAGAAACCTCCCAAACAGGATAACAAAAAACGGCTACAAGGCAACAGGGGCATTTCGCCTTGCTAGCAAACACATATATCAACGTGGGCAGATGGGTTTTCTTCATTGGTGCCAAGTTTGGGTAGCCCTGTATTTTTAAGATGCCCAGTTTGCGGAATCCAAATTGATGCGGAGAACTCAGCTTCAAGAATCGAGGCAGTGTGCGAAAGCTTCGGGAGCAAAAAACACTGTTTCTGCAGCGAAAACTGCCGAAGGCACTTTCTGGAAGACCGTCGAATCGCGTATTTCTCAATGGAAATAGGCATCTCAAGCAACATGCACACCTACAGCGGCGGATTGGGGGTTTTAGCAGGCGACATAGTGAAATCCAGCGCGGACCTGCGGCTCCAGATGATTGCCATCACGTTGGCAAGCAGAAAAGGCTACTTCAGGCAAAAACTCACCGCGCTAGGCGACCAACAGGAGTTTCCTGACGAGTGGGACCCAGCCAAAACCTTAACCCGCATGCCAAACGTCGTCACCATAACCATCGAAGGGCGCCCCGTTAAGGTGCAGGCGTGGCTCTACGAGTTCCAGAGTGTTACGGGCGGCATGGTGCCGATTCTGTTTTTGGATACGGATATGGAGGAGAACGCTCCTGAAGACCGAAGAATCACAGATTCGCTATACGGCGGCGACAAAAGCTACAGGCTAAAACAAGAGATTGTGCTGGGCATAGGCGGCACGAAGTTGCTGAAGAATTTGCCTTTCAAAATCCGCAAGTACCACATGAACGAAGGCCACTCCAGCCTGCTAACTCTTGAGCTACTCAAAGAAAACGGCATGGACGCGGAAAAAGTCCAGAACCTTTGCGTCTTCACCACCCACAGCCCAGTGGAAGCCGCGTTTGACCAATTCTCCTACGAGCTTGTCCAGCAGATGCTTGGCAAAGAGTACCCGTTAGCTGAGATGAAGCAGTATGCGGGAGCAGAAAACCTCAACATGGCTTTTCTGGCGCTGAACTTGAGTAAATACATAAACGGCGTCTCGTTGGCGCATGTGGATTACTCCAGAAAACTTTTCCCAGGACGCTACATAAGAGCCGTCACAAACGGAGTCCACTCCTCAACATGGACAAGCATATATTTCCGTCAACTCTTCGACAAATACATTCCAGGCTGGGCAAACGAACCCATTCTTCTCGCCAAAGCCACAGAGATTCCTAACCGAGAAGTCTGGGACGCCCACATGAAAGCAAAAACGGACCTGCTATCTTTCATCGAGAAAACCAACCAGAAAACGCTGGATCCGCAAGCCTTAACAATCGGCTTCGCCCGAAGAGCCACAGGATACAAACGTGCAACCCTGATTTTCAGCGACCTGCACAGGCTAACTGACATTAATCGGAAAGAAAAAATCCAGATGGTTTTCGCTGGAAAAGCCCACCCAAACGACACCGACGGCAAAAGGCTGATTAGGCAAATCCACGACTACGCACGCACCCTGGAGAGTCAGGTCGATATCGTTTACTTAGAGAATTATGACATGGACGTAGCGGCGAAGCTTACCTCTGGCGTGGATGTTTGGCTCAACACGCCTTTGCCGCCTTTTGAGGCTTCAGGAACCAGCGGCATGAAAGCTGCCCACAACGGCGTCGTCAACTTCAGCGTACTCGACGGCTGGTGGATGGAAGGCTGCATAGAAGGCGTCACAGGCTGGGCAATCGGACCGCACCCCAAAGAGCTGCTTGAGCGAAAGCGAAAAGCGGGAACTGGAGCTCCAAGACCTGTACAGCAAACTCGAATACCTAATTGTCCCGACATTCTACCGCCAAAAAGACGCATGGATAAACCTGATGAAAAACTCCATCGCAAAAATCGCCTACTACTTCCAGACGCAGTGGGTCGTACGAAGATACATAACAGAAGCGTACCTCATCTAAAACCCAAAACTGACCATCAGAAAGAATCAAGAAAAAATAAAAAAGAAAAGAAACCGCTTAGCGCAGTTTCATGAGGACCATTTCTGCGGCGAGTACCATGGGTTCCCATGTTTCGCAAAGAGGCGGCGCATAGGCTGTGTCTGCTTTCGCGAGTTCCCGAACCGTCATCTGTTTCTGTATGGCAAAGGAGAGTGCGTTTATGCGTTGGGTGACTTCTTCGCCGCCGATTATTTGGGCTCCGATTATGCGTTCGGATTCTTTTTCGACGATGAGTTTGACTTTGATAGGTTTAGCTGAGGGGTAGTAGTCGGCTTTTGTCTTGCTGCTAATTGCGCCCACGACCACTTCGATGCGGTTGCGTGCCGCCGACGTTTCACTTATGCCCGTGGCTCCTGCCTCAATCTCGAAAAGCCGTGTTACTGCCGAAGCGAGGACTCCCGTGAACTGTGAGTAGCCGCCGCCCGCGTTTGCCCCCGCCACCTTGCCTTCTCGAACCGCAATCGTGCCCAGCTGAGCGCAGGTTGAGCGGTGTGTTATGATGTTTGGGGCTTCAGCGCAGTCGCCGACGGCGTAAACGTCTTTCACGTCGGTTTCCATGCGTGCGTTGGTTTTTATGGCTCGGGTCTCACCCAAAGTTATGCCGGCGTCAACGGCGAGTTTTGTGTTGGCTCTCACGCCAAACGAGCTAACGAATAGGTCAGCTTCGATTTTTTCGCCTCCAGCCATGACCGCCACAACTTTGGCGTCGCCGACGAATTCTTCAACGGGTTTGCTAAGCAAGATACGCATACCTTTCTCCCGCAGGTGCTCCTCAACCATCTTCGCCATGTCAGCGTCAAGCAGCTGAGGCAAAATCTGAGGCAACATCTCCACAACCGTAACCTGCAAACCACGCTCAATCAAGGCAACGCCGAGTTCCAACCCGATTAAGCCAGCGCCCATAATAACCGCGGATTTCGCGCCTGCCTTAACCGCCGCATCGATTTTTTCTCCGTCTTCGATTCCGCGTAGGCTAAGAACGCCGCTTTTTTCTCTGCCTTTGATGGGTGGCGTAAACGAGTCTGCGCCCGTCGAAATGACTAGGCTGTCGTATTGGAGAGTTTCGGCGGCTCCTTCTTTGGTTTGGACGGTGACGGTTTTTTCTTTGGTGTTTATGGCTGTGGCTTTGGTTTCGCTACGCAAGTTAAGCTTTAGCATCTGAAAGTATGCGGGTGGATAAACGACCAGGTCGTTGAAGCTGGGGATTTGCCCGCCGATTACGAAGGGTAAGCCGCATCTTGAGTACCCAGCGGTTTTTTCCTGTGTGATTAGGGTGATTTCTGCCGCGCGGTCTTTTTTGCGTGCTGCGCTAGCTGCTTCTACGCCTGAGGCGTTTGCGCCGATGACGATTACGCGTCTTGCCATTTCGTCGCCTTCACCTATTTTTGTTGGACTTGGCATTTGTGCCATTCGACGGCTTTGTCAAAGTCCATTAAATTGGCGAGTTCCGCCTGCAGATTTGAGGGTTTAACGATGATGAGCCAGCCTTTGACGTATGGGTCTTCGTTGAGGGTTTCGGGTTTAGATTGGACTTCCTCGTTGACTTCCTCGATTCTGCCGCTTACCGCCGCCACAAGGTCTGAAACGGCTTTAACGGATTCCAAGGTTCCATATGGCTCAGCCTGCTTAACTGTGGTGCCTACGCTTGGCAACTCCGCATAAACGATTTCCCGCAGAGCCTTCTGCGCATAGTCGGTGATGCCCATGCGGACCTTATCGCCCTCGACTTTTATCCATGCGAAATCTTTAGAGAAGTAGAGCCCTTCCGGCACTTCATACGATTCAACTTTAACCATGCGTTTTTTACCTTCTGAATCTGAATAAGTATCCATTTTCTATTGAAGGTTAAAAAGGTTTCATAAAAGGTTGAAAGTACGGGTTGGTTTTCGGCGGGTTTTTTTGATGGGGTTGCTTGTGGTTTTTTTGGTGTTTTTTAAGTTGCGACTTTTGTTTTGGTGAAAGTTGCGACTTTCCGCTTTGGTTTTTTGTGTTTTGGGTTGCTTTTTTGGTTTAGGCTTGGGTTCTGCTTTTTCGACGCGACTTTTTGCGACTTTAGCATGGGCGGATTGCGACTTTGTATGTTGACTCAACATAGACGGCACTGTCGCGCATGGGCGATGCGACTTTCAATCGTCGGTTTGGCGGCTTAACGTTCGCGTTTGCCGGCTATCCAATCCTCAGTCCACTGCCGCGCCTGCCCATCAGGGTGGATACGCCGCCTTCTCATAAAAAAAACAGCAGCTCAAAAAACCAAAAAAGCTATTGTCTGTTTTGTAGAGTTGTAAATTTTAATATTTTTGAAAGTCATATAAGCGGGGTGTTTCTGTGCATAAGCTCTAACTTCATCAATGCCGTCGACACCTTCTGCCCTGAATTCACGCTCACCCCATATTATCCAAACCAAATCATAATTGTATTCGTTCAAATACTTAGTCAGTAAATCCTTTCGGAGATAGGTTAGATTTTGCCTATTACCAGACGAGTTATCTGAATATGAAAAACTAAGCGAAGCCAATTTACCGTCTTTTTCGTAGAGGTTAAAGGTCTGGGGTCGAGATCGTAAATCCAAAAATACCGCCAATTCCTTCGAAGGGACATCGGTGGCATCGACCTTATTTACTGTGCTATGGTTACCTTCCCAACGATAAGATCTTACAGGTACAAGAACTTGGTAATTTACTCTTTCTTGAACTTCAACTTCTTCTTCCACGAGTATCTCATCAATCATTTCAATTTGGAGCGCAGCTAAATGGTCTTCAATTTTTGTTTCAGTGGTAACTTCTGTCTTCGCAAAGTCCTTCAGCAAAATTGGCAGAAGCTCAGTTTCACTAATCAGCGATCCATCAGGCAGGCGAGCCACCTTTTTCACTGCTTGTTTTTTCTTTATTTTTTTTCCGAGAAAACTAATTTCACTAAAACCATTAAATTGGAATTCTTTCGACAAAGGGATTTCGCCTGCAAACGTATAATAATCTGCTGGTATGTCAGGAATAATCCCATGGGGATCGCATCGTGTTAAGTACCTAGTTATTTGCTGCGTTTCGTCTTTTTTAATTAACAGTCCTCGACTGAAAATGAACCGAGCTCTTTTGGCGGCAAGGTCTTCTTGATTAACAAAGCCATCCAAAAGAACCCAATCACCATTTTCACCAGCCAATAGCTCACATTCTAAATATGCTGAGAAGTCAATTTCTTGAGAATCCACAATCCATTTGCCAACCGGGATTGATCGGTCGCCAAGATAGTCAGTCTCTACTACCTTAACTGCAGGGGTTCTCGGGAAACTTGGGTCGATATCAACATCCGGAATTCGTCCAAAATCCATTCGCCGTTCAGGCAATAGGTTATTGTCCTTCCTATAGCCGGCTAACTCAAAGAAGGCTATCCAAGAATATTTCTTTCCGTATCTATCGACTTTTCCAGCGCCCGCTGATCTTTCGACAGCCCAATTGCCCCAGTGAATCTCTCTATCTATCTGAGCGAAAGCATTATGAGAATAACCTAAATCATATAATCGCCAGAAGAAATTTGCATGAAGCTTTCTGTAATCAGGGTTGTCAAAATCATAATTTCCACGTTCTGGAACTAAGCGACCCAAAGTGTAATTTTCGAAGTCCATATGAACAGGCATACTGCCTTCTCGGTAGTTCTCCTTGCCCTTTTCATCGCTTTCTCCCCAACGTCTGATCCCTCCATCAACAAAAGGCTCTGAAATTCTTAGCTTCTGATCTGGTGTCAATACATTAGGCGCAAAATTAAGAGCAATTTTGATAATACCTAGAGCATAATCTCTTGACAAAATATGCGTCGTTGCATAATGCGCATTTTCCTTAAACATCAGGTCGTATAACTTTTGGCATTCACTAGTCAGGTTGATTTCAAGAAAACTATTTTGAAGAAGCTCAGATTCTAAAGCCATACTTACTCCATAGCCGGCAGCAAGCATTCTCTCTGGGATGTATGGATCATTTAGCGCTAGGGAATTTTCCATTAGGTCAAAAAAAATCTTTGGGAATCTTCGTCCATACCAATAGAGCGCTTGCGTCGCGGCATCACGCAAATCTCTTACAGTGGATGCAAGCATCCATCGATAATATCTGGCGGACAAAGCAAGAATTTGCTCGTCAGCAGCCGTCAAGATTTGTTGTTTACATTTAGTTTCAAACTGTGGTATTTCCTTCAAAAAGACCGAGCTGTTTTGTCGAATTACTTCTGTCCAACACAAATCTCTTTCAGGCATGGACAGGCTTGTTAAATGCTTTTCCCAGAAGTCAATATTTAGAGGGTGTCTTAAATGCCGCATAGTTTTAATCGAAAGCTGAAGAAGAGGTTTCCTGTTATCCTTATTTTCAAAAAGGTGAGCTATGAGATTAACTGCGGATAAATCGATTAATTCTGGGGATAACTCAAAGATAGCTTCAACTGAACTACTAAAAGCTTTGTTGTTTCTGGAGCACTCGAAAAGATGCTTGTGTTTTATCGTTGGAAGCAAGAGCGAGAAAAATTTCAAAATGTCTTCGGATAATGGGTGCAATTTTGAGAAATCATCAGATAGAAGGAGTGTTTGAAACTCGTTCGAGTCAATAAATGCCTGAATCTGCTCGATAGTCTTGTCGTCTATTAATCCTTTTGCAATTAAGAATCCACCAAGAAGGTTATAGGCAAAGAAAACAACCTCCTTCTTATCGAATAAGTCTCTGTTGATAATCAATCCTTCATTAAGTAAGGCAAAAGTCAGCGAGTGAGGCCAATCGAGGTCAGATAACGATTTATTGTCAATTATTGTGACGACATCTTCTAAAGGAATATATCGCGCTTTGCGGTGCCAGATTTCATTCCCCAGTCTCTTTAACGCATCCTCTACTACTGAAGCGCTCTTGTGGCGGGATAGACTGGCACTTATGATGTCATTACGTTGTTTGACGTAAGAGTCAAAAATGCCAAGCATTGTTTGCTCACCAAGAAACACTTCATGCGTAGTCTTGCGCTCATGGTTTGAAATCTCGCAGAAAATTCTTAAGAAAATGGGAAATGCAAATTGCTCGAATGGTATGAAGCTCATATCTGCTTTAATTTTATAAAATTCAAAATATTTTTCAATCGCAGCCTCAATTGAGTCTGAACCGAACCCGTATGCTTCTATCACATTTGGCGCTTCGGTTGACTGCCAGATCTCACTTTTATAACTAGAACGGCAAGTAGTGATAATACCAAGGTTAGGTTGATTAGAAACGCTGCTCACGAGACCGGCTAAATCATTTCTCCAAATATCCATTTTAAGGGCTTCATCAAGAGCGTCTATGACAATCGGAATCTTTACTTTGTAAATATGGGCAGCTGTCGCCAACGATTGAACAAAATCATTCCATGAATATCCTTGGGGTATGTCTAATCTTTCTAAGATTTGTTTCTCTAAAGATGCTTCTGTGTGGAAATGTTTTCCCAGAAGCAAGATTGCAGGTTGTCCCATCTTCGTTTTCTTAAAACAAGTCCAGCATGCAATGTGAGTCTTTCCAATCGATGCGTCACCGATTATAGTCAGTTGATTCTCAACCAATTTATCTAATGAAAGGCGCGTTTCTCTTACTATCGCTTCTACCTCTTTTGATAAGTTAAGAGGTGTATTGATAGCTTGTTCGATATCATGCGTTAGCTTAACTGAGCTATTTTCCACTTGTCTTTTTAAGTTCTTTAACGTTTCACTGTAAACTACGTTATTCTTTGACAATTCTGCTTCGATCGAGAGTAGTGAATTTTTGGAGACATTTTCAAGACGATTCTCAGTCAAACAGCCTTTCAGTTCATCAAAAATTTTGTTGACTTCCATAAAAATCGAAATCATTGAATTCGCGTAAAAAAGCAACTTTTGTCTAGTTTCAATCCATTGAGCTAATCGATCTTCCTGTGTCCTCAGAGTTTCTACGGTAACAGAAAAGTCAGCAAAGTACTTCCGTAATTCATTCGCTCTTGCTTCTAGAGAATTACGGTACTCAGCTTCGTTAAGGAAACATTGAATGCTCCTATCTGGAGCAGTCTCGACATGAAGAGCAGGTATGAATTTGTTGCCGATATTTTCGATTTGCTTATTTACTTGCGCTTTGAACCATTCGCCGCTTAATTCTAGTTCACCAAAAAAGTAGTTTCTTATACCCAAGAACAAAGGTTTGCTAAGTTGCGAATTGAACTCAGTATCACCCCAATGCTCAATGGATACGTCTCTTTGAATATTCTTTGTTTGGCTTTGTAAGTTTGATAACCACTTTACTTCGTCTGGCGTGAAGTCACTCGGTGTACAGAGAAACCACCGCTTGAGGTTTTTATGATTCTTCAAAGCCGTGTTTAATGAGTTTTTGATGCTCGCTTTTCTATTTGATTCTCCTAAGCGTCCGTTTGGATGGTAGAATTTTGCTTGCCAGCCCCATTCTTCGCCATTTGATAATGTGAGATAAAATTCAACACCATCGCCGCCCCCCGTGTCATCCATTGGGGTGAAAATTCCTTTGTCACTATATAAACGCTGAGCAATCTCATAACAAAAAACTTCAAAGCTTTTCCATTTGAAACCTTGATATGGTTTCAATTTTGTCCAGTCAATCAAGATTACTCAACGAGTAGCATAACGTTAACTTGTCGTTATATTTTTTGTCATCAGTTTTTCTGCCGTCGATAGGCAAAATCTCTGCTATGAATTTACAGAAACAAAAAGGGGAATTTCAGCGCAAGATTCTTTGGGCTTAGTTTCTTAGTTTTACCGCTCGCGTTTGCCCGCTATCCAATCCTCAGTCCATTGCCGCGCCTGCGAATCTGGGACTTGGACGGGCGGGTGCTTGAAGGCGTAGGAGGGCATGCTGATGAGGGTGCCGCTGATTTTTCGGTCCAGGGCGATTTTTGCTGCTCGGATGAGGTCGATGACGACGCCTGCGCTGTTGGGGCTGTCTTCAACTTCAAGTTTGACGCTCATGTTGATGGGGCGGTCTCCGAACGCGCGGGTTTTAAGCGAGATGTAGCAGATTTTCTTGTTTTTTAGGAACGGCACATAATCGCTGGGTCCGATACGCGTCGGCAAATTGTAGGGCACAAGGCTGGTGACTGCTTCGGTTTTGCTGATGCGTTTGCTGGTGAGGCGATTCTCCACAGTCATGTTTTGGAAGTCTGTGTCGCCGCCCAAGTTAAGCTGGTAGGTTTCGTCAACGATGACGCCGCGGTCAAGGCAAAGACGCACAAGAGTTCGGTGAAGAATGGTGGCGCCGACCTGGCTTTTAATGTCGTCACCCAAAACAGGCAACCCCGCCGCCTCGAATTTCTTTGGCCACTCCAGGGATTTGTCGGAGCCGATGAACTCCGGCATACAGTTCACCAAGGCGCATCCCGCGTCGATGGCGCACTGCGCGTAAAATCGGACAGCATCATGGCTTCCGACAGGAAGATAATTCACGAGAACCTGAACTTTGGCGTCTTTGAGGGTTTTGACGATGCTTTCCTTGGTTGTTTTGCTGTCGTCGTATACGCTGAAGGTTTCGCGCATGTGGGGTGCTGCGCCGTCCAAAATGATGCCAGGCGAGACTTTCACTCCCAGGTTGGGGACGTCGCTGAATTTTTCGCAGCAGTTCGGTTTGATCCAGATGGCTTCGGAGAGGTCTTTGCCGATTTTGTTTTTGTTAACTTCAAACGCGGCGACGAAGCGGATGTCGCGGATGTGGTAGCCGCCGTAATTCACATGCATCAAACCAGGAACCGTAGTGTCCTCTTTTGCATCCTTATAGTACTGGGTTCCCTGAACCAGGGCGCAAGCGCTGTTCCCAACGCCGACCAAAGCAACACGAATTTCAGCCATCGAACGTAACCATCCAACTTGTTATGTTAGTTTAGCCTTAATGTTCGCCTACGCTATAACTTTTTCCCAAAGAGGACGCGGTTAAGTCAAGTTACCCAGCAATGATTTTAAAAAAACAAAATAGGTCAGGGTCTTCTAAATGTGTCGCCCGTCCCACAAAGGTCAATCGTCCCAATACATGGAGAATAAACATTCTCAAATTCATCTGGATTGCTAATAGTTCGCATGGCTGCAAATGCCCGTATTCGGCACTGTGGAAAAGCATCTGCCAATCGATTTGCACACCCTATCAGAGTAGCTCCGCGAGTAACAACATCATCAATTAACACAATTTCGTCGGGTTTAAAGAGGATTCCTTGAACGGTTATCGATTCATAATGCATTTGTGCAGTTGGTCTCTGGCTTGGTGAACATGAGGCTGCCTTGGGAACTGCTTTGGACCTAATGAGGCAAGAGGCAACCTCTTTTCCAATACCCACTGAAACCAATGCTTTTGCGATTCGTTCTGGAACCCATAACGTGTTCGGCTGCATCAAAGAACTCTTCGGGACGGGAACTAAAATCGTGTTTGGCTGGAAAAAACATTGGAAGGGAAGTTCAGCCATTTTTTGTTTTACTATCTTTGCTATCCATTCTGACATCAAGATTATTGGTGGATTCCCAACATATTGGTCTCTCTTAAGAGCCTGCATGACACCTTTTGAATGAACGGCACTTGGCGTGGTCCCATGAGGAGAGTAAGTCAGTAGCGCACCAAACTCAAGTTGAGATAGACCCATATTTCACTGAATCACTTCAAGGATTCTTTGTCGAGAGGGTAAGTCATCCAGCACTTCTTCTGGGTCGGTAAATTCCATTGCACCATACGTCGACATTTTTTGTGTCCAGTTCAATGAATGGTCACGCATTAGGGGACTCCAAATAAAAAGAGGTCTTCCAAGCCTTAGAGCTTCCCAGCCTTGATGAAGAGAACCGCTAGAATTACTCGCCTCAACTATAATTGATGCATCAGCAATAAGCGCCATTGTTCTATTTCTGATAACAAAATTCTTTGGCTGAATGGGGTATCCGATTGGAAATTGAGAAATCGCCAAGTGCTTTTTCATGATAAACTCTTGAAGTTGCTCATTTTCCCTTGGGTAAACTCGGTCCAATGGAGTGCCTAAAACTGCAATTGTATGTCCGTTTGCCTCAATTGCACTCTTGTGTGCCGCACTATCAATTCCCTCAGCAAGTCCGCTAACAACAATTACGTTATGTTTTGCGAGAACCTTTGCAATATTGCAGGCAGCGTCCAGCCCTTTAGATGAAGCTTTCCGTGAACCTATAACTGCGACTCTTGGAGACGGTAACGGGATTGGCAGTTGTCCAGCAACATAGAGCTGTTTTGGCGCATATTTTTTTTCAACATCATTCAGTGGTCCAATAAGTTCTTCGAGGGTACACGTGGAAGTTTTTATGTCAATTAACAATTTCTTCCATCTTCTCCATTAGGAAAACATTGTAGTTAGTTATCTCAAGAGCATTATAACACTTACGGTAACATTGGTCAAGAGTGTTTTCCATTTCACAAGAGACCAACAACTTCATTTTCACTTTTCCTTTTACGTTTCGTATTCAACCCTAATAATTACACCATAGTTTGGCTCTGTTGGCTTGGGGCGGTGGCTACGGAGAAGGCGTCTGCAATGGGGTTTACGGTAATATTAAAAGGGAACCGCTGACGCAGTTGCTGGTCAGCCGAAGATGGGTTAAGTTCTTATTCGGAGGAGTTTAACGTTTAGTCCATCGTACTCTTTGTCGCTGCCGATGATGAGAGTGGCTTTTTGTTTTTCAGCTGTTGCTGCTGCGAATGCATCGGGCAAAGATAAGGAATGTTCGGCTTTAATTTTGGCGGCGTTGCGCCATAGGTCGTCGTCTTCTATGGGGATAACGGTAAGGCCGAATTGGCTTAGAACGCGGCAGCTTTCTTCAGCCACCGAAGGATTCATCCTGTATAGTATGTAGTAAACTTCGGCAAGATTGATCACACTTATGAAACCTGCCATTTCCTTCTCTTGGATCTTAGTCAGGTAATCTCTGACGATTTTTCCGCCAGGTTCGCCGAGAAAGTAGACTATTATAGGTTCAGAATCAAATGTTAGCCGATCTGACATGTTTCATCAGGCGCTTCTCTTTGGCATATTCTTCGCGTCGGCCTTCTTCTATCAACTGGTGTGCCGTCTTGCCGTTTGCAAATGCTTTGAATGAGCCGAATAAATCGTCTGGGGTAGGCGCTGGTTTTAGGACAAGGCCGCATTCGTTTTCTTCGAAGATTACCTTGTTTTTGATGCCGTACTTCTCTCTCAACCGCTTAGGTATCGTCGCCTGCCCCTTCTTTGTAACTGAAACAACTTCAATCATACAAACGAACCTGCAAGTAATACCATCGGAGCCAGTAATACTTAAACTTGCTGCAATACTTTTTCACGGAGTAGCACTCCAGTTCAGGTTCGCGGTAGCAGAGTTTACGGTAATATTAAAAGGGAACCGCTTACACCTAAACTAGCCAGTTAAGGTTGAATGTTATGAGTGCACCTGAAGTAAGTATTTCTTATTCGCCATTCAAAGAAATCATCGTAATGGAAAAAACCTTCTTCCCCACCCCAGAGGACATAGCAAGATTCACCTCCGTCATTGCAGGCGGCAAGTTGGCGGGGCTCTACTGGGTTGAAGGCGTCGTTTTCCTGTATTTCCCTCTTCCAGCCTCAACAACCGCGGTGGCTCGGGAGCTGCTGGAGAACCGCAAGGTTTACTGGACCTTTGTCGGCTACTCGCTTATGCCCAAGTACGCGCAGACGATTGAGACTAAAGAGAGGATGATTGTGCCCGTTGTCGACATCTCAACGGATCCTGTCCTGAAACAGGTCGCCATTTGGCTAAAAGAGCAGCCCAAATAAGCCCCATGAAGGCTGATTTTTGCCTCAGGTAACCTTTGCGGGCACGGTTTTTTCTGGCAGCGGCGAAGGACGAAAATTCATCGGTTTGCCGTGGGTTCGGCGGCAGATAGAGGAAAAACTTGGGTTTACCCCTTACGCTGGAACCTTAAACATCTGTTTGACAAAGGAAAGCGCATTGCAGAAAGACATGCTTGGACAGGCGGAAAAGTTCGAGATTACCCCTGAAAAAGGCTTCTGCACTGGAATCTTAATCAAAGCGACGATAAAAGAGTTGAATTGTGGGATTGTTATCCCGAAGGTTCCCGGCTACCCGAAAGAGGTGTTGGAGGTTGTTGCTGCTTGGAATTTGCGGGAGCGCTTCAGGCTCGGGGACGGGGGCGAGGTTTGCGTCGCGGTTACTGTGTGACTGAGTTGCAGTTCTTTTTTATGAATGCGATGCGTTCGTCTGCAGCGCCGTACTTTTCAAGGTATTCGCCGTAGGTCACCAGCGCCTTCATCGCTCGGGCAGCAGCCTCAGGCGAAGAGTATGATGGAACGTTGAGCCTGTCGAACCTTGAACGGGTGTAGAGCGCCATTTCTGTTTCGCCGATGTCGCACATAACGATGGGTTTGTTGTACCTCGAGGATATCATGACGATGCCGTCAATGTACTTCTCACGCAGTCCAGGCATATGATGGAGCCCAAGCAAGATTATGCCGTTAATTTCTGGATCCCGAAACATAACGTCCGCGGAGATAACGAATTGATCATCAGTCACTGAGCCAGTGAGGTCAACGGGGTTTGACGTGGCGGAAATTTTGAGAATTTGGTTAGTGTCTTTGAGCTGCTGGAACTCCGCCAGTATGTCGGGGGTGAATTTGTTGACGGTTAAGCCTAAAACCTCGCATTCATCCACCGTCATGACGCCGGGTCCACCTGCGTCGGTCAATATGCCCATGTTTCTCCCGACGGCTGGAGGCTGCATAGCGAGGGCTTTTCCCATGCCGAAGAAATCATCCATGTCCTGCGCTCTTATCACTCCAGATTGCTCGAAGGCGGCGTCGTAGATTTTGTCTGACCCAGCGATAGCGCCTGTGTGTGACGCTGCGGCGCGTGCGCCAGCGGAGCTTCTTCCCGTTTTTATGACGACGACAGGTTTTTTGAGGGTTATTTTCTTGGCGACTTCCATGAATTCGCGCCCGTTCTTGATATCTTCCAAGTACATGAGCGTCACATGGGTTTCTTCATCTTGAAGCAGGTAAGCGAGTATGTCTGATTCGTCTACGTCGCATTTGTTGCCGAAGCTAACGAATTTGCTTACACCCATCTGGCGACCTGTCAAGAAGTCAAGAGCAGCTGAGCCGAAGGCGCCGCTTTGAGTAATCATCGCGATGTTGCCAGGCATAGGTCTTGGGGTAGCGACAACCTCGTCGCCGGTGGTGAGGGTTTTGGTTTCTGGCAGGAAAAGGGTGTCGATACCTGTTTTTGAGTAGTAAACGCCGAGGCAGTTAGGTCCTAAGACGCGGATTCCGCCTTTCTTAGCGATTGCGACCACTTGCTCTTCAAGCTCTAGGTTCCCAACTTCCTTGAAGCCAGCGCTAATTATAACGCAGGCTTTGACTTTTTTCGCGACGGCTTCCTCCATGACGCTTGGAACAACCGTAGCTGGGACAATGATGACGATTAAGTCAACGTCGCCTGGAACATCGGTCAAGCTTTTGTAACATTTGAAGCCTAAAATGGAATCTTCGTTCGGATTAACTGGGTAAAGCTGTCCTTTGTAGACGCCACGTAGTTTGCTTGTGGAGAAGTTTTTGAAGATAACGTGACCTGCTTTATCGATTTTTTTTGTGGCTCCGATAACCGCTACTGCCTGCGGATTAAAGAAAGCATCCAACTTCCTTAATCTTTCTTCCATGCCATTTTTCACCTTGTAGCCGTATCTTGGCTCTAAAGTCTTCTTTTTATCTGTTACGCCTCTAAAACAGGATTTGCCAAGAAAACATTATTTGTCCTCAGCTATTAACTTTCTTGGTCTGCCCATCCGCACCACCACCAGCGGCTTATGTTTGATGTTGGACAGCATATCCCAGCTCACGCCGTTCACGTCCACTTGGAATCGGCAAGCCATATCCCAAACCGTCGCGCCTGAACCCGCCCCCCTCGCCCTGTCAGCGATGTTTGTTATCGTTAAGGCTTGGCTCGCATCAAGACGGCAACCCGCCGCCGCCAAAGGAGTTGAGCTTTTCTTGAACCTCAAAACCCTGCCCGCCACGTAAGTTACGACGCCGCCGAAAGATTTTATTCCCTTCATCGGGTTTGGTCGTGGCGTAAAGTAAAAGTTTCTGAACCTGTAGGTTTTGTCGGTGTCAGCCACAACCACGCAGACGTTTCTGTTTAGCTTCAGATGTATCTGCCTCCTGATTTCTTCTGCGACTGCTTCGGCGTTTTCTAAAGGCAAAGACACGTAGGCGTAGGGAAGGTTGGAGCCGTCGATTCCGCCTTCAGACCCGAACATGAGAGCCTGCAAGACACCCGCCTGCATCAACGCCAACTGTTTATGGCGGCTGCCCGAATCCAACGGATAATTCCTTAGCCTAACTAGGAGTCGCGGCCCAAAATGGCACATGACGCCGACGGGGTAGCCCCAGACAATGCGCATCCAAAACCTGGCTAAAACCTCGGCAGCTAAGGTGGGTTTCACCTTTTTTTCGTCTGCCATGTTGCCCCTCGCCGTCGAAACCGCCTTTTCGGAGATAACCACGAAGTCGCCGTCTTCAAGTTTTCCCTCTAAGGCTTCGACTGTTTTGGCGACGTAGTCGTCTTTGGGTTTCCAGTAACTGGTGCAGACCGCCAGGGCATAGTACTTAACCATCGGCTCGGCACTTCACAAGCAGTTTCAGGCGCAGTCTTAATAAAATGATTTGTCCCAAACTCCCCAAACCGCTCTTTTCGTCAGGTCGCCGCTCATCCTTCGAGTTGTCGCCCGTCATTTTTCGCCCTTAACGTAGGAAAATCTTAAAACCCAACAAAACAAGAAAACAAGCCTGAAACAAAAAACGGGTTCACACTGGCATGGGGCAGTACGGAAAAATCATAATTTACATGATGCATGATTACCCCTTCATCTACGAGTTTCTGGGGGATGCAGCTGGGTCTCTGCTTAAAGTGAGGGCGCATGGAGCCAAAAACACGGAGGAGCTAATCGGGATCGCCTCGAACGTTTTTGCTCCTCTAAAGCCGCTAGGCTGGTCAATTAGTCTTCAGCAGGTTAAACGGGAAATAGTTACTTTGCTCACGATTCTTCGAAAACAAAATGTTCATTCTATGATGGAGATAGGCACCCGTAACGGGGGAACGCTGTTTCTTTTCAGCTGGACATTGCCATCCGACGCGAAGATGCTAAGTTTAGATTTGCCCAGTGAACAATCGATTAAACGTGGGTACGACCGCTTCAAAACATCTTACTTAGCCAGCTTCATCCAGAAAGGCCAGCAGCTGACGCTTGTAAGAGGCGATTCCCACAGCGTTTCAAGCCTTGAGCGGGTGAAATCCGCGTTGAAGGGGGAGATGCTGGATTTTCTTTTCATCGACGGCGACCACACCTACGAGGGCGTTAAACGGGACTTTGAAATGTACAGCCCGCTCGTTCGAAGAGGCGGCTTAATCGCTTTCCACGACATCTGCGGACACCACCTAGGCGTCAGCGAAGTGGACCGTTACTGGAACGAAATAAAAAACAGCTACCGCCACACCGAATTTGTTGAAGACCCCAAACAAAAATGGGCAGGCATCGGACTACTGTACGTTTAATGGCAGATGATTTAGTCGTAAAAGTTTGGCTTAGCGGTGCTTCCTCCTGAAGCCTTTGGAACAGAGTTAAATATTGAAACATTCAACCTGATATGCGGCAACTAGTGGGGCAAGGTTTGAAGCGACTTCCTTGGAAACTGGTTTTCTTTCTCGTTTTAGTAACTGTGTTTTCGTTGACTTACGCAGTCGCTTATTTCGCGGTTTCAGAGTCTCCTTACGGACACTATATTGAATCTACTTTGTATTCAGCGCAGAAGCCCACTTCCAACGAGTCGGCAACAATTGAAGGGGCTTGGCAAAACAAGATGATTTCACTAGCTCCAGCGGCAGGCTCAACAGAGGTTTCAAGAGATGTTGAAATTCTAGTTGTTGACCCAATACCCGTAAATGTTGAAAACATCACCTTAAGCCCAAACATGCCCTTCAAAATTTTTGTTCAGCGCCTTCAGCCTTACTCTTCATCAGGAACAATCTACATCCATCCAGCTAAACTTTTGCAGCCGAACACAACCTATAACATTTCAGCAATGGTTGCTGGAACACCGTCTTGGTGGACTTTTACCACTTCAGCCGAGCCTTCCAAATACACCATTTACTCCAGCAGCTTGCTTAACGCCGTTCCGCCTTCCGCGGCAATTACTTTAACGTTTATTGCCTTTGCAGTCGTTTCTCAGAGGCGAAAGAAAATACTCTTCGCCTGAAGGCGACCATTCTTAGAAGAGGGCGTAGGGGTAGCGGAGGCTGTTTTGGTAAACTTTGCCTTTTATGGGGATGGCTTGTCCGCAAACGGGGCATTTCATGTCGGGGGTAAGGTTCCACTGTGTTATGTCGAAGCCGTCGCGTCTGATTACGGTGGTTTCGCAGTTTGGGCAAAAAGTGTTCTCCGACGGGTGACTCGACATGTTTCCGAGGTAAACGTAGTTTAGCCCCGCGTGCCTCGAGACCATGTAGGCTTTCTCCATGGTTTGAACGTCGGTTGCGGGAACCGTGGTTAGCTTGTAGTCTGGGTGGAAGCGGAGCAGGTGAAAGGGCGTGTCGGGACCAAGGTAATCTTTAATCCAAGTAGCCATCTTCATGATGTCCTGCATGGAATCGCCCATCTTCGGCACGACGAGGTTGGTGATTTCTATGTGGACGCCGCCGAGTTTGAGTTCTTTGAGGGCTTCGTAAATGTGCTCAACGTTCGGCACCGCCATAACGGATTTGTAGAAGTCAGGGTCGCCTCCGCCTTTGAAATCCACCGTCGCCGCATCCAAATACGGCGAGATGGTTCGCACGGCTTCGGGAGTCATGTAGCCGTTGGTGACAAAGGTGTTAAACAAGCCTGCTTGATGCGCCAGCTTCGCGGTGTCGTAAGCATACTCCATGAAGATGGTTGGCTCCGTGTAGGTGAAGCTTATGCCTTGGCATTGGCTGTCCAAGGCGGATTTGACGACTTCTTCAGGCGGGAACGGTTTGCCCGCGACTTCATGGTCTTGGCTTATCATCCAGTTGTCGCAGAATTGGCAGCGAAAATTGCAGCCCGCCGCAGCAACCGACATGACCAAGGCGCCCGGGTTGAAATGCGAAAGCGGTTTTTTGCTGATGGGGTCCACGCCAGCCGACACTGCCTTGGCGTAGTTGAGCGTGTATAGGATGCCGCCTTCGTTTCGTCTGACTAAGCAGAAGCCTGTTGAATCTGGGCTTATGACGCAGCGCCTCGCGCACAAGCAACATTTCACTTTGCCTTCTTCTTGCTTTTCATAAAGCATGGCTTCATGAAGCGACATACAACTCACTTATCCTCAAGCACTAGAACTGCGGTTTTGTTTAAAAGGATTAAGTGCAAGCGCCTGCCTACAATATTACTCATGGCTCGCCAGTAACTTCTGCACTTGCTTCTTCAGACAAGGCAAATCCTCTTCAACCGTTTTCCAGATTATCGGCAAATTTACGCCAAAGTAAGCGTGGATCAATTGATCACGCATTCCAGCTATATCCTTCCAATTGACCTCAGGGTTTGCTTTCTTTAGTTCGCTACTAAGGCTCTTGGTTGCTTCACCAATTATCTCTAATCCTCGCAAAACTGCATATTGTTTTTCTCTGTTGCTGTTAAAGTCGCCTTTTGACAGCCCTTTCGTGAATTGCTCTACATCGCAGATTGTATCTAAAATATGCTTGAGATAAACTCGGTCATCTTTCATAGATAACGCGCATCTCTTTTTTTACATCGTCAATTACATACGGGTGCAAACTGCTAAATATTCCAAGGTCAACTTTGCGTTTGAATACTCTGCTTAGCTCATGTTCTATGTGGATTAGGTCTAAGAGGCTTTTTTCCTTGCACGGGTCGAATTCAATGGCGATATCAACGTCGCTTCCTCGGTGTTGTTCGCCTCGGACATAAGACCCGAACACTGCCAAAAACACAATATCGTTTCCTTTGCAAATCTCCGATAGCTTCCCCTCCAACCCCTTCCTTTTTAGTGCTTCAGGCAGCTTTTGAACTTGAATTTCCATAACTCCCTATTAAGAAGCGTAAAGACTTAAGTCTTTTCTGAGTTTTCAAGAAAGGGAATCATGCAAGGAATTTAGGGAGAATTTTGCTCTCCGATAAACCCGTTTACAGCAGTTTGTTGTAGAAGCAGCTGTATTCGCCTGTGTGGCATGCTGGCCCTGTCTGCTCTACCACGTAGAGTAGTGAGTCGTAGTCGCAGTCTGTTGAGACGGAGATGATTTTTTGGGTGTGTCCCGAGGTTTCGCCTTTGATCCATAGTTCGTTTCGACTGCGGCTCCAGTATGTGGCTTTGCCCGTTGCAAGGGTTTTTTCGACGGCTTCGCGGTTTGCGTATGCCTGCATTAGGACATCTTTGGTTTTTGCGTCCTGCACCACGACTGGGATGAGTCCGTTGCCTTTCTTGAAATCCAACTTGTCCACTAAGTTCTTGGTTTGTTGTCATTGTCTAATAGTCACCCCCATCTTACGCAGGTAATCTTTGACGATTGGGACTGGGTACTGGTTGTAGTGGAAAATCGAGGCTGCCAACGCCGCGTCTGCCTTGCCCGCGGTGAAGACTTCAAGAGGTGTTGTGGGGTTCCTGCGCCGCCGCTTGCGATTATGGGGACGTTGACGCGTTCGGATATGGCTCGAGTTAATTCGATGTCGTAGCCGTCTTTTGTGCCGTCCCGATCCATCGAAGTCACCAAAAACTCGCCTGCCCCAAGCCCCTCAGCCTGAAGCGCCCACGCCAAAGCATCAATTCCCGTTGGCTTGCGCCCCCGTAGGTGACAACTTCAAACCAAAGTTTCCCCTCAGCGGTCTCAACCATGATTTTGCCGTCGCTTGGCGTGCGGTTTCTTTTAGCGTCGATGGCGCATAACCACGCATTGCCTGCCGAAAACCTCGGCTAACTCGGTGATTAAAGTGGGGTTTTCGACCGCCGCCGTGTTAACTGAGACTTTGTCGGCGCCGCTGCATAGGACGAGTCTTGCGTCTGCGACGTTTCGGATTCCGCCGCCCACGGTGAAGGGGATGCTGATTGCTTTTGCGACGCCTTCGACGACTCCGCGGAGGATGTCGCGTTTCTCTGAGGATGCGGTTATGTCGAGGAAAACCAGTTCGTCGGCGCCGTCGTCGCTGTAGCGTTTAGCCATCTCGACTGGGTCGCCTGCATGCTTGGGGTTGACGAAGTTTATGCATTTCACTACTTTTCCATGGTCAACATCAAGGCAGGGAACGATACGTTTTGCAAGCGGCATATTTAGGCTCCTATCTTTTGTATGGCTTCCTTTAAAGTGAATCTGCCTTCATATAGGGCTTTTCCGATGACTGCGCCTTCCACTCCGATGTCTTTGAGGGCGGCTAAGTCGCCTATGCTGCCGATTCCGCCTGCCGCAATGATTTTGGCGTTGGGGTACAGGGCGGCTTCGCTGAGGGTTTGCAGGTCTGGACCGCTTAAGCATGCCGTCTTGCGCGATAGACGTTATCAGGAAGTGACGAACGCCGATGGCTGTGTATTTTTCGAGGGCTTCATGCACAGTCATGGTGGTTGCGGTTTTCCAGCCTTCAACCATAATTTGCCCGTCTTTATTGTCTAAGGCAACTATGACTGAGTCGAACCCGAATTTTCTTTGGATTTTGCCGATGGCAGCTGGGTCGCTGAAGGCTAAGGCGCCGAGGATAACTTGGGTTATGCCTGTTTGGAAAAGTTTTTCTGCTGTTTCTACGCTGCGTATTCCGCCGCCGACTTGAATCGGCAACTTTACGTTTTTTGCAACCTCCGCGATTACGTCTTGGTTGTTGCCCAAGGCAAACGCTGCATCCAAATCGATAATGTGTAGTTTGCCTGCTCCTTCATCCCGCCAACGTTTCGCGGCTTCGACGGGTGTGCCGAATTCGGTGTCGTAGAATTTGGCGGTTTTTGCTTCTCCGCGTGTAAGCCGAACTATTTTGCCGTTCATTAAATCTATTGCTGGAATCAACTGCAAAATCATTTCACCTGACCACTGTTTTGGCGAAGTTTTTTAGGATTTGTAAGCCGAGGTCGCCTGATTTTTCTGGGTGAAACTGGGTGCCGTAGATGTTTTTGCTGGCGACTGCTGAAGTGAAGGTTGTGCCGTAATCGGTTTGCGTGCACCACTATGGATTTGTCGGTTGGGCACGGGGTAGAGTGAATGCACGAAGTAGACGTATGAGCCTTCGGCTATGCCGTCGAAAAGCTCGTTTGGCTTTACGATGTTTAGGGTGTTCCATCCCATATGCGGCACCTTAACCGTGTTGGGCAACTGCACCGTTTTGCCCCTGAAAAGCGCCAAGCCTTTTCCCGCGCCTTCCGCGCTGCTTTCAAAGAAAAGCTGCAGACCCAAGACAAATGCCAAGCAGCGGCGTCCCATCTTCAACTTTGCGTTGCAGAATTTCTTTGACTGTCACCCAGTTTTTTCGCTGCTGGAGTAAAGGCTCCTACGCCGGGCAGTGCGATGGCGTCCGCTTTAGCTAAATCCTTCGCTGAAGTGCCGATGGCTGCTTCTAACCCTGCCTTTTCCAACGCGGTTTTTAGGCTGAGTAGGTTGCCGACGCCATAGTCGAAAATTACTGCTTTCGCCACGTTACATGGCTCCTTTTGAGCTTGGCACGCCTTTGCGTCGTGGGTCCAAAGCTACGGCTTGGCGTAGGGATAGGGCGAGGGCTTTGACTGCGGCTTCTGCTTTGTGGTGGTCGTTGCTGCCGTATTCGACGTAGACGTGGACGTTTGAGCCGAGGGAGGTGGCGAAGGATTCGAAGAAGTGTACGATGTCTTCGGTTGGCATGTTCTCGACTTTTTTGCCTTTCAGCTTTAAGTCAATCTTGAAGTATGGTCGCTTGACAAGGTCAACGGCTGCAAACGCCAAGGAGCAATCCATCGGCGCCGCCGCGTTGCCGAAACGTGCGATGCCTTCCCGCGTGCCCAAAGCCTTGCTTAACGCTTCGCCGAGGCCAATGGCTAGGTCTTCGACGCAGTGATGCACCAAATCGCCCTTAACCGACGCCTCTATGTCGATTAGGCTGTGGGTGGCAAGAGAGGTTAACATGTGGTCGAGGAACGGCACGCCTGTGGAAACCGCGGCTTTTCCTTCCCCGTCAAGATTCACCTTCACGTGAACTTCGGTTTCTTTGGTTTTACGCGTAATTTCTTCTGTCCTCATAGTGTGTCACCTTGAATCGCCTTTAGGGCAGCAACCAACTTCGCGTTCATCTCAGGCAAACCCACCGTGACGCGGAAACAGTTCGGGTACTGCAGGATTTTGCCCCATTTCTTTAGCATAATCCCGCGCTTGAGCAGTTCCGTGTTGACTTCGTCGGCGGGTTTTCGCGTGTTAACCAGCAAAAAGTTTGCTTGCGAATCAAATGCCTGCACGCCCTCGATGTCGTTCAGCTCCCTTATCAGTTTTGCCCGCTCACGCTTCATCTCCTTAACGGAATCCATCATCATGCCAACATTATCCAGCATTTTAGCACCCATCCTCAACGTGAAAGCACTCACCGGATAAGGCAACGGAGCTTTTTCCGTCAAAACCTTCGCCAACTCGGGGTTTGCAACGGCGTAGCCAAGCCGAAGCGCAGCTAAACCGAAGGCTTTGGAGAAGGTTCGAAGGATAATCATGTTTGGAAATTCGTGTATCCGCGGCACAAGCGAGTAATCAGCGAATTCGCCGTAGGCTTCATCTAAAATGACGATTCCCGGGAACGCCTTGGCTAAGGTTTCGACGTCTACCTCATTGAACTGGGTTGAAGTTGGATTGTTAGGCGAGCAAAGGTATAGCATTCGGGTTTTATCGGAGAACTTGGACAGCATCCCTTCAACGTCAAGCTGCAAGTTGCTCAGAAGCGGCACCGAGATGTATTCGCCTTCTTGGCGTTTAACGCAGAGCCTCGGAATGCTAAAAGTGGGCGCAAAAGAAACGGCGCTTTCGCCTTTCGAAACAAAGAGCCTGATTATTCGGTCGATTAACTCGTCGCTTGCGTTCCCCACCACAATCTGGTCTTTTGGAGCCCCAATGTATGTGGCGAGTTTTTCCCGCAGTTTAGCTTCTTCATCTTCAGGGTACAGCCGCAAATCTATCTCGTCAGCCAACTCCTTCACAAGTTTGGCTTGCTTTACTCGGGGGATAAACAGGTTTTCGTTAAAGTTCAGCTTGACAATTTGCCTTGTGGAGACGCCTATTTGCTTGGCCACCATTTCAGGTGACGCCCCAGCGGTGTAGCAGTCTATCGCGTCAAGCTTTGCCAGTTTGTCTGTTAGCCATTTTCGGTATGATGCACTCATTTTTCAAACCTTGCCTCAATTGCTTTGTAGTGATTTGGAAGATTTTCCGCTTGCGCCAAAACCTTGATGCTGTCGCGTACCCGCTCCAAACCCGTCCTTGAACTCTCAACGAAGCTTACCCGACGCATAAAGTCGAAAACGGACAAGCCTGAAAACGCCTCGGCAAAGCCGCCTGTGGGAAGCACATGGTTGGTTCCGCTGCCGTAATCGCTCAACGCAACGGGGCTGTATGGACCCAGCAGAATCAAGCCAGCGGTTAATCTGTCCGCGATTTCTTTGGGTTGAGCAGTCATGACTTCTAAGTGTTCGGGAGCAAACTGATTAACCAAACCGATAGCCTCATCCATGGTTTTGCAGACGATTATGAAGCCGTATTTAGCCAGCGCCTCAGAAACTTTTTCGCTCCTTTCCGCAGAAGCAGCGAGTATTGCCAGATTCTCTTGAACCTGCGCGGCGACTTTTTCTGAGGTAGTTACGAGTCCCGCGACACTGTCTCCGCCATGCTCAGCCTGCGAAACCATGTCGAAAGCAATGAACCGCGCGTTAGCCGCCTCATCAGCCAAAACAAGCACTTCGCTTGGTCCAGCAGGCATATCAATCGCCACATCCGCCGAAACCAAAACCTTCGCCGCAGTCACGTATTTGCTGCCGGGACCCACAATTTTCTTGACGGGCTTTATGGTTTTTGTTCCGTAAGCTAAAGCAGCTATGGCTTGGGCTCCGCCGACCTTGTAAACCTCGTCGACTCCGCAGATGTCCGCGGCGACAAGAACAAGCGGGTTAACCCTGCCCTTGGTATCTGACGGCGAACAAACCACAATCCGCGGAACCCCCGCAACCTTGGCTGGAACCGCCGTCATGATAAGCGTGCTCGGGTAAGCGGCTTGCCCTCCTGGAACGTAGCAGCCGACACTTTCAATCGGGCGCAGAACAGTCCGAACAGACAGCCCATCGCTGGAACTGCAAACTTCGGTTTGGGTTAGCAGCTGCTTTTGGAAGGCGACGACTCTTTCTTTCATGAATTTTAAAGCGGAAAGCTGTTCAAGGCTGGTTCTGTTGTAGGCATCCTTGATTTCCTCGGATTTGGCTTTGAGGGTACGCAGAGATAGGTCGGCTTTGTCAAATTTCTGGGCAAACTCCACCAACGCAACGTTTCCGTTTTCCTTAACCTGCTTTATGATGTCTCTAACGTTGGCGTCGAGTTCCTGAACCGCCTTTTCATCTGCTTTCTGCCGTTTAAACCAGTCCGCGGGCAGCGCTTCTGATTTGTAGACTTTTACTTGGCTTTGCTTTTGCACGATTTCTCCTCTCTTTGGCTGATTTCATCTAACGCAAGCACCTGACGGGGTTCGTAAACCACTAAGCCTTGGGCTAGTTTGCGGATTTTCGGCAACAGCTCGATTAAGCAGTCCTTTTCGATGACGGTGTTGACGCTGACCCAAGTGTCATCCGCCAGCGGCGAGATAGTGGGGTTCTTCAAAGCAGGCAACTCCGTGAGCAGCTTCTGCAGGTTAGCTTTTTTGACGTTAACGAATATGTGAATCCTCTTTGACCCATCCACAACGCCTTTGAGCAGCGCCAAAATATCGTGGATTTTCTCCCGCTTCTCAGGGTCCTCCATCGCCTTCTTATTCGCAATAAGAACCGCCGCAGACCGCAAGACGGTATCTATGATTTTGAGGTTGTTTGCTTCGATAGTTGTGCCGGTCTCGGTTACATCCATTATGGCGTCCGAGTCTTCCGGCGGTTTCGCCTCGGTTGCTCCGAATGAGAGGAAGATTTTGGCTTTCGGGTTGTCGCCTTTTCTCCACCAAGGCGTAACAAGCATCGGGTCAGCATCGCCAAACCGTTTCTTGTACTGCGGCGTGCTTTTGATGTAGTCAGAAGCGATGTTGAGATATTCCGTGCTGATTCGGAAGTTTTTGCCTTGGCTCCAGATAGATTCCATGAACTCGCCAATCGTTGCGTTTTCACAACTTTTCGGGACCGCCACGACAAGCCTAATTTTTCCATATTCCAGAGTTCTGCAGGACTTCAACGTCGGCGCGGTTTTCTTTAACCCAATCTTCGCCTGTGATGCCAAGGTCCTGTAAGCCTTCGCTGACAAACACGGGGATTTCTTGGGGTCTTAGGACTTTGAGTTCTATTTTGGGGTCGTTTATGCTGGGGCGGTATGTACGTTCTGTTCCGCCGATTTTAAAGCCTGATTTCGAGAAGAATTCCGCTGTGGCTTTTTCCAAGGAACCTTTCGGTATAGCAAATTTTAGTTTATCCATAATTTTTCACCTAAATTTTCTAGAGAAACCTCTGAGGGTTTTTTGTTTTGCAAGAACGGTACCTGAAAGGAATGCGCCTGATTTCAAATAACTAATCGATTCTAAAGTTAGGCATTTCGGATTGCTTCTAATGAACGCAATCGCCTTGTATGAACGCAATCCCTCATCATATACCACTGAAAGACACCTGAACATCTGTCTTCCTAATAAATCGTACCCTAATATTTATCTTGTCAAAAAGGCAAAAACGCTAAATCGAAGGCGGCTTGCGTTTTTTCAGCTCGAAAACCAGCGGCGGCGACGAATTCCTTGTTTCCAACTCGACTCTTAGCAATCCTTCCAGTATGCCTTTCCAGATTTCGCTTTCGTTGATGAACGGTGTTTTGAGGAGCAGAAACTTGTCTTTGAGGTAGAAATCGCCGAAGCCCTGGGCTTTAAGCCGCTCAAAGACTTTTTCCCAATTTGCCTGCTCGCTTGATTCAACCCCGAGCGTTGACCCGATGGAGACGTTAAGGGCTTCACCCATTTTTTTTCCAACCTCACGCCACTGCTCCTTAGGAATCTGCTGGGTCAGCAAATTGAATAATTCAACGTTCACAAGCGCCATTCGGCTTATTCCGCAGTAGTATTCTCCTGGGAAATGCCATTCGTATATCATCATGGTTTTGTAGATGTCGAGCATTTTTGAGATTAACGGTTTGATTCCTGACTCTTTTCCCTCGGCGATTAGTGATTCGATGAATTCGCGTTCGTTTTTTTCAAGAATTATTGTGGTTCTTTTGGTTTCTTCGCTCTTGGTTTTGGGTAGGGAAGGAGGGAGTCGGCTGTTCTCTTGCATAAGGGTTATTTCGCTGTGCATATTTAATATGTCTTATGTATTGAGGAAGAATATTCAAAATCAGTTTCCCAACCAAACCCCATGAACAGTTAAATAAAACAGGGCGCAGTCTCTAGGCTTGCCGATGAAGAAACTAAAAAGCTGACTGAATGATGCACTCTAGGGTATCTGAGGCAAACTTAGACGGTTATAAGCTTCTTTCTGATGAGAAACACCATCATGCCCAATCCCGCAATAAACAGGACAAACCCGACGCTTATCGAGCCGATGTAGTCTGCTTTGAGCACGTTAGCCAAAAGGTACGGCACATAAGTCGGACCCACAAAAATCAGAAGCATCGAAACAATAACTAACGATATTCTCCAGAACTTACTGTATATACCGGTAACTTTCAAGTTTTCATTTTCAGTCATACGACACCCAACTCACTGCTCTTCTGGTGCATTGTTTTCTACTAAACCTTCTTTTATCTCTTTTCCTAATGCCTTCATCAAAAACTTAAAAACAAGAAACCCTGCCTCACGATCCGCCCTAAAACCCGTCGTTGTCCCAAGCAAACTGACACCCTCAAGCTTACGCTCCTTAGCCATCGCCAAGGTGAGACCCGTGCCGCCGACGATTCTGCCTTTGCTGTAGATTACGGCGCCTTTTTCCATGAATTCCCTTGCGAGCCTAGGCGAGGTTGCGGCGATGTAAACTTGGGCTTTCTCCTCCGTTATGGGGATGCCGCCCATGGTTACGATGAATTTGCAGCCTAACGACTCAACGAAATCAATCACTTCTTCGGTAACCTCGTAGTGAGCAACCACATCATCAAACGAAGGCTGAATTTCCCCCGTCATGATAACCAAGTTGTTCTTCTCCATCGGAGCATAATAGAACTCGTAGCGGGGCAGGTGAGCGATGCCTTTGGAGGTTATGGAGATGTAATCGGGAAAACTCGGTGAGTAGAGTTCGGCGAAGGGCTTGGCGCTGAAGAACTTTATAAGCAGATGAGCCGCTATGCGGCCGACGTTGCCGAAGCCAGGCAAACCCTGAACGAAAATTGGGTTCTCCAACGTTGGCTCAGATAACCTGCGTAAATGCGCCTTATCCATTCTGCAAACACCGATGCATCCATAGATGTGCAACCGCCTCTAAAATGCTTTGTCTGTAACCATCAATGTAACATGCAATCTTGTTGAGATAAAATTAGTGAGTTTTACTTTTCCATTAACTTGATAAATTCTTCTCGAGTTAATCCTGCCTGCTGGATAATCGCTAGAAGCGTGCCTTTCTTGATTGAATCATGCCTTGGCACAGTGAGTTTATGTTTTCCATCGGTTAAGAACAGGTGGCTGCCTTTTTGTCCGACAATTTCAAAACCCGCTTTGGCAAGCGCTTATATGATTTTGCGCCAAGAAACAGAAGGCAACTTTTCAAACAGTTATTTCCACCAGCTCTTTTTTCCGCTTAAGCTGGTCAAGTTCTTCAGGAAACGCTTCCAGGTAGCCTTCGATGGCTTCTTTTATGTTGGCGAGCGCTTCTTTGCGGTTTTCTCCTTCACTTATGGCGCCGGGAAGCTCCACACACTGCGCAGAGTACCCGCCCTCAGGCTCCTCTCTGAGAATAACCGTAAACTTTTTCCCCTTAATTTCCACCATAAATTTCCTCTCACCATAAAATACGATGGCTAATTCATATAAACCTTGACAACAGAAAAAGCGAAGCCCTTGTTCGAAACACTTACAAAACCAATCTTAACTGTCGGCTTCTGCTTAGAAAGTTTTCAAGCTCATTATTTTTGAACAGGCTTACGGGTTCATGGAGCCATACGGAAACGGAGAAAAGAAACTATTAATATTTGACGCTTCACGTATAAGGATGCTAAAACCAACTTGTGGCATCGTATAGCGGGGTGGGGTAGCCAGGATTAACCCGCTGGGCTCATAACCCAGAGATCAGTAGTTCAAATCTACTCCCCGCTACCAAATTATTCCTCGCTGGTTTCAATGGTAAGAGTTAAGAGAAGCTGGGTGCCATTTGGTTTAAGAGGCGTTGAGTTGCAGACTAAAACTGAGCACCCCTACATCGGGATTAATTCAGAGATTTGTAACGGTTCGCCTGTGATTTTGGGGACTCGCATCAGGGTAGTCGATATAGCTGTCGAGTATGAATACATGAAGTGTTCGCCTGACGATATAATTACCGCTCACCCGCATCTGAGACTTGAGCAGGTGCACGACGCGTTGTCTTACTATTACGAGCATCGGGCAGAGATTGACCGGAAAATAAAGGAAGATGAAAACTTCATAGATAGATTGCGCCAAGCTCAAAAGGCAGATGACTAATCATCCCTTCAAAAAGCCTCCGAATTTATGTTGACGAAAGCGTAAACGTCGCGGTTGCTGAAGGGCTTAAAAGAAGGGGAATAACTGCATTCTCCGCCAAAGAACTGGGCAAGTTAGGGGTAAGCGACGAGGAACAGTTGGAAACTGCAATCCTCAAGAAAGCTGTCATCTTTACTCACGATGTAGATTTCATCAGAATAGCAACGGAGAGACAGCACTTTGGCATTATTTATGTTCATCAACGAAAGCTCTCAGCAGGCGAATGCATCAAGAAGCTTAAGGCGATAGCAGAAACCAACAGGCAAAAAGACGCATGTAATAGAATAATCTTTCTGTGAAGCAGTTTCGCTGGGCAGTTCGAAACTAATAACCGTTGCCAAACAAACATCCTCTATTCTACTGGCAGCGTCGCGAAGAAGGTTGGTTTTTCATCCTTCGATTTTCTAACCTCGATTATGAAGCTGCTTGCATGCTTGCTTATTTGGTTCATTTAGAAAACCGTATGGAAGATAGGTCGAAAAAAATAGAACTGCTATGAAGAATAAGCCAGCAACCTTGGGCAATTGAGGTTGACGTTGTTGTTGAATGTTGATGTACTGTTTTCCTTCTTGTTTACAATCAATATGTCCTGAAGCTGCATCGGCGTCTTGGCTTAGCCTGTGGCGCTGCTTACAAGGAAGGTGTGTTGGCAAGTCTTTCGGAGTGCAGTTGTCCGCCTGTTGCCCAGTTGGTTTTTGGCGCTTCATAGATGACGATGTGGACTGCTTCTTTTGGGACTCCTAGGTCTTCGAAGACTTTGGTTATTCCTTCAACGGTTTTTTTCTTGTTCTCAAGGGTCATGCCCTCCCAAACTGAAACCTGAACGATCGGCATTTTTTTTCCTCAAATACATTTTTGCGGTTTCGCCTAATTAATGATTCTCAGAAGGCTTGGCTGCTTGTCTATTTGGATCCATGTAGATGCGCCAAATATGCTTTTTGGCGGAAATCGCCTTTGTCACTCATTTCCGCCGCCTAAAATTCAAACGTTCCAAGCCCCAAACCAAAAAAGCAACCCAAAACAAGCCCTTTGAACTCTGCTTAGTTGACAGGGGTACCCCATTTTTACCTCAAAAAATCGATGTAAAGATGGATCAGCGACCGAGGGGAGGGGGTCTAGTATTTGTGACCAAAACAAACACAAAAATGGATTCAAGCTGACTTTTCAGCCAAATTGCGGAAAATAAAGAAAAACGGAAAGGAAAATCTTAGACTTTGACGCCTTGCGTTGGGTCTTCGATGACTTTCTGGAACTCCGCCATCAGCTTCTTCGTGATGGGTCCAGGTTTGCCTGTGCCGATTTGCCGTTTGTTGACTTCGCGGATGGGCACCATCTCCATGGCTGTTCCGGTGAAGAAGGCTTCGTCAGCGGTGAAAATCATAAACGGCGTCAGGTTGGTGACTGTCAGTTTGATGCCGAGTTTAACGGCAAGTTTGCTTACAACGTCGGCGGTGATGCCTGCAAGCGCTCCAATCGAGGTTGGAGGAGTCAACAATTCGCCGTTTTTGATGATGAAGATGTTTTCGCCTACGCCTTCAGCCACGCAGCCGTTGCTTTCAAGGCAGAGCGCCTCGTCTACGCCGCATGCGTTGGCCTCGATTTTTGCGAGGATGCTGTTGAGGTAGTTAAGCGACTTTATTTCGGCTGAGGTTGAATCCACGGTGTTTCGTCTGACCCAGCTGAACATGGTCGTTATGCCTGTTTCTTTGGCGTTGCCAGCGCGGATCGAGATTGTGCCGGTGATTATTACGACGGTTGGTTTGGGGCATTTGCGGGGGTCTAAGCCTAAGTCTCCGACTCCTCTGCTTACGACCAAGCGGATGTAGGAGTCTTTCAGCTGGTTTTTCCGCAGAGTCTCCAACACGGCTTGGGCTATTTCTTCTTTGGTTAACGGTATATTTAGGGTTATGGCGTGGGCTGAGTGGTAGAGGCGGTCAATATGCTCTTTAAGTTTGAAGACGACGCCGTTGTATTCTCGGATGCCTTCGAAAACTCCGTCGCCGTACAAAAAACCGTGGTCAAACACGGAGATTTTAGCCTGCGACTTAGGGTAATATTGCCCATCGATGTAAACTATCTAGTTCGCTGCTCATCCAACTTCACTCTTAATGATGTTTCATATCATTCGATTGTTTGATATAGTTTATGCAGATGATACATGTATTTCGTTTGTCAACCGTGGAACTGCGGACGCTTCGAAAGGTACAGAGGCAACGGCAAAGCCTTGAAAGGTTTACCAGCGATTTTCTCAGACACCTTAGCTATCAACTCGTCAACCGTCATGTTTTGCTGTTGACCCTTAAGTCCACGTTCCCTAACCGACAGGCTTTTTGACTCGATTTCTTTCTCGCCGACAACAATGATGTAGGGCACCCACTCCTGCTCACCTTCACGGATCTTCTTCTGCAGAGTAGCGGCGCTGTCATCTATGTCCACGCGGATGCAGTGCGAAGCAATCTGTCCCGCAAGCTCCTCGACCTTATCCATGTACTTGTCAGATATCGGGATAAGCCGAACCTGAGTTGGAGAAAGCCACAGGGGCAGCATCGGCGCTTTGCCAGCCATTTGTTCTCGATAAGCCTTCTCCAGCAACGCGTAGATGTCCCGTTCGATGGCGCCGCTTGGGCTGCAATGCAGAATCAGCGGGTACTGTTTTTCGCCTTTTTCGTCAACGTAGGTTATTTCGTAGCGTTTTGCGTTTTCAACGTCGATTTGGTCGGTGCTAAGCGCAGCGGCTTTGTCTTGGTTGTCTACGAAGTTGAGGTCCCATTTGAGGACGAAGTAGAAGAACCGTTCGTTCCACACTTCAGCCAGCATAGGTTTGCCGAAAGCCTTCACGATTTCAGTTATGAATTCTTTGTGCTCATCGTAGAAGCCTTTTGTGAAACGCATCGCAACCTCGTAATCATCCTTGACAAGTCCGATGTCGTTTAAGACATCTATGCAGAGGTTAAAGCGAACCATGAACTCCTTCTTGGCTTGGTCCAAGTCAGCGCATAGGGCGTGGCAATCGGGCATCGTGAACGCTCTGAGACGTTTCAACCCGACGACTTCGCCGCTTTTCTCGCGTCTAAAACTGTAACGCGTCAACTCGTACAGTTTGATAGGCAACTGCTTGTAGCTTATCTGGGCGTCGTGTGCCATGAGAAACTGCCCGAAGCAAGCGGCAAAGCGTAGGAAGAGTTCTTTGTCTTCGGATTTAAGCGTGTATTGGCGGGCGGGGAAACGGTTGAGGTAGCTGGCTAAGCTCGGATGGTTGAAGTCGTACATTATGGGGGTTTCAACTTCCATGCCGCCGTAAGCGGCAACCCGCGCAGTAACATACTGCTCCAGCAGCGACTTTATCATGCGCCCTTTCGGGTACCAACGGATGTTTCCAGGGTCGCTTCCAGGCTCATAATCAGCAATCTCCAGCCTTTTCATCAAGGTCACATGCGGAGGCATCACAGTCACCGCCCGCGCCTTCTTAATTTCGTACTGCGAAAACTTTTGCAGGTTAACATGCCCTTTGAACTTGAAATCCTCAACTGGCACCAGTGAACCGTCAGTATTCAGAACATGCCAAAAAGACTTCATCTTCTCCTCTGCTTTAAGCGCGGCTGAAACTGGTTCTTCCTCTTTCTTGCAAACCTCTTCCGCCTTGCCCTCAACGGCAACCACTGCGGGTCCGTAGCTGCGTGCCTGCTCAGCAAGAGGGTGCCCCTTGATGGAGATGGTGAATTGCTTGTTCCAGCCGAAGGGTGCTCGATATGTTTCGATGCCTTTCTGTTTTGCGTAGGCTTCCATGTCTTTTACGATTTTTAGGGCTTGGCTTGGGTTGCTTAGGTTGCTGCTTAAGTGGGCGAATGGGTAAATGAGGATTCGGTTAGTTTTTTGTCTGCCTAAAAAGGCGCGTACGTCATCTATGGCTTTCTGCGCTACTGCGCCGTTGTCGCCTTCTTCGACCGCTGTGAAAAGCACGACGACTTCTTCTATGCGGTTTTCTTTTTGCTCCGCCTCTTCAGCGATGGCGATTTCTTTTTGGATAGGTTTGAAAACTATAAAGTCAGAATGTAACTGAAGTATTCGCATGGCAACTCACTCTTTTAGTGACCCCAACGCATCCTGTCAAGTGTCTTATCTTTCTTGCTTTTCTTCTTAAATTCTTTATAGTGCTCTTTGCAGATAAAAGCGCGTTTTTCTTCGCTGCTAACACTTAAGCCAGCAGCCTTGACTTTGTCAGCTGTGATAGAGCGAGCTGCCTCTCTGCTACAGCCTGATACACTACATTTTACTCCTTTTTCTATGCGACCCACAGTCAAAGCCTCAATACGCTGTTTTTATTCAGTAATGTGCGCTATTGCTTAAGTTCCTTTTCATACAAAACCTTGGCTCTCTGGTAAATTTCTTCTTTCTTGCCAAAATAAGTGGGACCAAGTCCTTCAACGACAACCGAAGCAGCAGCTGAACCGACGCAGGCACACCATATTGACTCCTTCTGCCGCAGATACTCAGTTAAAAAGCCGCCGATGAAAACGTCGCCTGCACCCGTTGGATCAACAAGAACCTGTGACGGGCAGGCTGCGATGTTAAACTGTGCGCCTTCAACGGACAGCACTGCACCTTTGGCACCCAACGTGACTATGACGGTTTCAACGCCGAAGTCGTGAACAGTTTTTATTGCCGCTTTAAGCTCAGTTCGACCTGTTAACGCCAAGATTTCTGATTGGGACGACTTGTAGATGTTGATTAGGCTCAGTATTCGTTTGTCAACCGAAGCATTTTCCGCGACGTTTCCAGCTTCGTCGAATCTTCGAAGCAAACCCTGGGGGTCCAACGACAGAACGTTAGCGCATTGTTTGAGATGCTCGATCACTTCGAAGGATACTTCGTTGGCTATTGGCGCAACATGAATCGACTTAGCCTTAAAATACTCCGGCAAATCAGCCAACTCTATCGGAGCCCCCTTACCCTTCAAACTCAACACTCGCTCAGACAAGTCTTTGCTGTAGCCCAGCTCAAAGCTTGTTGAAGGCAAATCCGCTTTTTTTATGACGCCTGAGAGATCTACGCCTTCTTGCCTTAGCCACCAGAGGTACGCTTCAGGAAAGTTTCCGCCGACCTTCGAAATGACTGAAGCCGATGCGTCTAGGCGTTTAACGGCGAGTGAGGTGTAGGCTGCGGCTCCTCCTAAAACAGTGAAGGGAGCTGTTCTGCTGGGCAACAAAATTCTATCAATGGATAGATGACCGATGACTGCTACATCGACGTTTTGAAGCACTACCCTAAAGCCCCTTCAAGTTAGTATGTGGTTATCCAAGATATAAATAACTTTTACACTCAGGATTGAAGCAGAAGTATAGCCTTCGCCAAATCGCCTTGGCATTCCTCAAGGGCTTCCTTTGCCTTCTCCAAGCTTTTGCCAGTCTGGTCCGCCACCAATCTTACGTCTTCCTCAGAAAACGTTGCCTGCGCAGCCTTTGCCGATTGACGTTGCGAGGGTGCTTGTTCCGAAACTTCGCCGCCTATGACCTGATACATTTTTTGGCCTTGTACCTCTAAAATAGCGACTTGAGGCTCGTCAATAACTATGTCTTTGGTGTTTGTCCTGATTATGACTTGCTGAACCTCTGGGACAGTATCCATGTTCATGCCCATTCGCTGCATCATGCGTCTCTGCTCTCTAGGATTCATGCGCTTATTCACAGATTTTCACTTCCCAGAACTATCTGCAGTAGAACTTGATATAAACTTTAACTTTCTCTGAGGCTTCTTTTGGGAAATTTTGCCCTTAAATCGGTTTTTTAGGCAAGATTAAAAAACAAATCCAGAACAAATAGGTCTCTGGCGGGAAAGGGCAGGGGAAGGAAAGGGGCGATTTTAAACGGTCGAGAAGAGGAGTACATATTGGAAATTTGCCTTGGCAATCGGGGTTTTATGCATAATTCTAACTGTTTTGTTCAGCGGGATATTTCAAGGGCAAATTACAAGTCTTCAAAATCAAATCTCATCAGACCAGTCATCAATTAATTCTTTGCAATCGACAATTAACGAGATGAACTCGACAATCGCAAATATGAACGGCCAACTTTCGTTGGATCCAAATAGGCTTGACGACGGATTTAGCATAATCCAAATCACCGACACTCAGTTTCTAAGCGATTCACATCCAACATTGTACTACGGATTAACCCAATGGATTGCAGAAAAAGCAAATCCATTGAATCTTACGATGGTTGTCCACACAGGCGACATCGTTCAAGTTGCGAATTCCACAAGAGATTGGGAAACCGCCAGCAAAGCCATGATGACTCTTTTCAACAATGACATCCCTTACTGTTGGGATGCTGGAAACCACGACCAAAATGACGTCAACAGAACCGTTGGAAGTGGAAGCCCCGACGGCTCGTGGCATGGCGGAAGCTACTCCGCTTTCAACGTTTCAGCAATGAGGCAGAAACCATATTGGCTTGCAGACATCTATGACGGAAAAAACACAGCTACACAATTCAACTACGGAAACTACCGTTTCATAGTCATCAACATCGAATACAACGCAAACCAAACCGTTTTAGATTGGATGCAGACACTTATCAAAACCAACCCCAACGTAAACGTGATTGTTGCAACACATGATTTTCTTGACGGCGCGGGAAATTACGGTACATCAAAAACCGCCGACAAACTGTGGGGTTACAACTTTGAAAAATTACTAAACAACTATCCGAATGTGTTCTTGACTCTCAACGGGCACGCTGCCGACAGTGGCGTGGCTACGGCATTCAACAAGAAAGTAGAGAATAGAGAAGAAATTTTTTTCAACAGACAAGCCATAGCTAACGGACAAGGCGCGGCGTGCGCAAGAATCTACACTTTCGATATGAATAACACACCAAACGTAACGGTAAAAGTTTACACGTATCAAACCTTCAATACACCCGGTTACATAGCCGACAAATTAAACCAGTTCAGCTTCACCAGCAACCTAAAATCGTATCTGCCTGCAGCCATAAACGTTGAAAAAGGCACTGATTTTTTGGCGGCAAACGGCTGCAAAGTTTGCTTTGCATCGCCAGCGACTTTGAGCGGTTTTCGTCAGAACGGCAACTCACTCATGTTCAGGGATCTGAATTTGAATGGAGCCACTTCAAACTTCACCTTCACAACATCGGGCGCCGACGTTATCCTTAACCAATATGACCTTGCTAGCAGCATAAGCTACACAGTCAGCGGAGTCGGAAGCCAAACCATTTCGATAAACACCGCTCCAGTCTCAGTTGACGTAGATGGGCAACAGACTTCCCATGGCTGGACCTACTCAAAAGGAGACCTGACGGTCACTGACGCGACTTCTTCAGTGAAAGTAAACTTGCAATAATCTGCAGAAATCAGTTATTTTTCTGTCCCATGCCTCACCTTAACGGCTACACCACTCTTAAAAGCCTCAATCTCCACGCTTGAAAGCATAGCTTTCCCAACAGCTAAAACAACCTGATCTTCATCAACAACAATTACCTCATCGCTGGCGCGAATTTCAGAGTCCACCTTAGTCACGTGCACTGCGAAAACGTCTCCGCCTGCAGCAATGTATTTCGAAATCTCATTTTTCACCGTGACAAAACATTGGGCAAAAGCAGCGTTTTGAGCGATGAACTTTGCCGCTTTGACGCTTAACGAAAGCAATCCGTCGGTTGGGCGAAGAGTAGCTAGCCTTTCGCCTTCCAAATTGATAAAGCGGATTCTTCCTGTCCTCGGAGAATGCTCTGTTCGGATGTTTTCTGGAAACAGCTTTTCACCAACGTTTTTCCCAAATTGGTAGTCGGCAATGGCTCTTAATTTTGAAAGCTCGTTCTCCAAGTGTTCACCGTCAACATGTTTTTTGGTCTTTCGACAAGTATAAAGATAACAAGATAATAAACAGTGTGAAAGGTGAAAAGCCGACATTGAGATGCGAAGTCTGCGGACACAAAATCCACTCTGACCCGATAACGGCAGTAATTGAAGGGGCAAGACTGACAGTCTGCGTTGAATGCGCAAAACATGGAAAAGTAGTAGTCCTTCAAGAAGAAATTGCTCTTCCAAGGACAGCGACTCAAAAGAAACCGCAGGGGCCAGTAGCCTTAGTTCAAAAGAAACCCATGGTTGCCAACGTACAAATCACTCAGGAGCTCACGCAGGACTATGCGAACATGATTAGGGTCGCAAGGGAAAAACTTGCATTAACCCATGAGGAATTAGGCAAGAAAATTAACGAAAAAGCCTCTGTTTTAAGGAACCTTGAAGCAGGCAAGATGGAGCCGAACAACCAGCTAGCCTCAAAGCTTGAGCACATGTTAAAAATCAAGCTGCTTATCCCGATAACGGAAGAAAAACCTGTTCACACCCCGAAGTCCGCGAATCAAGAGATGACTTTAGGTGACCTCATCGAAATAGACGAGAAAGACGCGGAGGCGGCTGCAGAACGAAAGCCGTCATAGTGCAACGTCGACTAAACCGTGAAGAGTCAAGTTTACCTGAACTTAAAAGATTAGCCCAATCCGCAGGGTACGTTGTCGTCGGTGAAATGGAGCAAACACGACTACCTGACTCACGCTACCAGATAGGCGCGGGAAAAGTAGAAGAACTCGCCCAAATCGTGCAAGAAACAGGCGCCAACAAAGTAATTTTTGACAACCAACTAAAAACCCGCCAAACATACAATCTAGCTAAAGCCACCCACGTCGAAGTAATTGATCGCTTTGCGCTTATACTTGAAATCTTCACAAAAAGAGCCACAACAACGGAAGCTCAACTTCAAATTCAGCTGGCTACCTTGCGAAATGAACTTAAGCATTCAAAGGAAAAAGTCAGGTTAGCCAAAGGAAGCGAGCAACCGGGCTTTATGGGTCTTGGAGCTTATGAAGCAGACGTTTACAGCGACGCTATAAAACGGCAGGTTCAAACAATCAGCAAGAAACTCACAAAAATCAGGGAAAAAAGAGTCCTGCATCGAGAGAGGCGAACCGAACTTGGCTTCTTGACTATTTCGCTGGCGGGTTACACGAAGGCTGGAAAAAGCTCCCTGTTTAATGCTTTAACTGAGGCAACCACTATGGTTGACAAAGCATTATTCACGACGCTTTCAACAACCACACGGATAATGGAGTTTTCTAACCGCAAATTTCTCTTAACGGACACCGTCGGCTTCATTGATCGTTTGCCTATAGCTTTGATTGAAGCGTTTCACTCTACTCTTGAAGAAACAATCTTCTCAGATTTGATAATACTGATTTTGGATTTGAGCGAGCCGATGGAAAATATTGAAAAGAAGTATAACGTTTGCTTGGAAACAATCGACCGTTTGGGCGCATCAGGGATTCCAACCATTACGGCTCTAAACAAGATCGACTTGCTAACAGAAGAAGAAAGAAACCAAAAGTTCGAAGCCCTCAAAGAAAAAACCAAAAATCCGATTCTCCTGTCAGCAAAATGCGAAACAAACCTTGACCTGCTGAAAAGGGAAATACTGAAAATCCTTGAAAATTATGTTCAAGCCCAATTCTCCGTCCCGTTAACGGAGAAAACTATGCCTTTTATCTCGTGGGTTCATGGGAAAACAGACGTGCGAAAAGAAAACTTCACTAACGATTCGGTTGAAATAGTCTTCGAGGCTACCCCCGAGTTAGTTGACCATGTAAGAAGAAAAGTGGCAGAACTAAATGGAAGATTCGAAACCAACCCCAAAACAAAGTAGCTTACCCCAAGTCTACGTGTTAAGATGGGGCCATCGACCCCAGCGGGACGTGCGACTAACCACTCACGTAGCCTTAACAGCCAGAGCGCTATGTGCTTCAGGCTTCATTCTTTCAGATGCAAAAGACCCCCACATAGAAGAAACAATTAGAAAGATAACTGGTCACTGGGGCGGGACTTTCTATTTCGAAATGGGAACCCCTTGGAAAAAAACTGTCCGCGACTGGAAAGCCAAAGGCGGCGTCATCGTTCATTTAACGGCTTATGGCGAAAACATCCAGGGTAGCGATGTGCTAAACAGGATTAAATGCTTAGGTAAGGATATTTTAGTCGTTGTCGGAAGCCAGAAGGTTCCAGGCGACTTCTACTCAAGTGATGTCTCCGACTTCAACGTATCCATTGGAAACCAGCCCCATTCGGAATGCGCCGCACTTGCCGTTTTTTTGGATCGTTTCTTTGCAGGTGAAGAGTTGGCTAAGGATTTCGGCGGCGCGAAAATGAAGATTGTGCCGTCTGTTAGGGGAAAGAAAATAAAAAGCGACACGGACCCCTGACACGTTCTTTTAGTTTTGAGTAATGCTTCATTTTTAGGCGAAGTAGGATAACATCCCAATATGTTACATTGTGACTGATGGCTTGCAGTCACAAACTCAAATAAACTAAAATACACCATCTAATTTAGGAACAGCAATCGTTTGCTAACCGGGTTTTAGTTTTCCCTAGGCTCCAGACGCGAAGAGTGTTTGGGTGTTCCACGCGATTCTTAGAAAAGGTGTGTTTTGAATGAGCAAAAAGCAAAGCAAAGAGCGATTAGTGACTTGTATTTTCATTGGCTTATTGATAATAAGCGCTTTCAGCGGCTTCTTAGAGGTTCCAGCCGTTTTTCAAGCGGTTCAGGCTCAAGGTACTACAATTTTCAGTGATAATTTTGCAAGTGGAAACTTGAATGCTTGGTCAGGCACTTATTCTGGGTCTGGCGGAAGTACTCCCATTGTTCAGTCGAGTGTTACATTTAACGGTAGTGCATTTGCCGAAGAAAGTGTGCTCGGCAGCACGGCGGGGGCTTATTCAGTAGTTTACAAAGACTTTTCTTCTGCATACACAAGTCTCTATGCTACAGCAGCCGTTTACTTTACTGCTTTTCCAAATTCTGGTTGTCGCTTGCAACTTAGTCCAAGTCTTTGTAACGTGGGAGATTCTATTGAGCTTGCCACAGCTTACATTTATAATAATGGCGGTACCATCGAGTGGAATTTACTTTATCAAGTAAATGGAGGTTTATACTACGCTGCGTACGGTACCCCAGCAACCCTGAACACTCGCACATGGTATCAGATTGGCGTTTCCGCTATTCAGGGCAATGGAAATGGATCTGTTGGTATGTACGTAAATGGAGCGTTGGTACTTCAAGCGTCGGGTTTACAAAATAACGCTTTGACCATGCAAGAAGTTGATGTTGGAGCTTACAATTCGGGTGCATCTGCAGCTACCCTTTACGTTGATCAGGTTGCAGTAACAAATGCCGTTCCTTCAACGGACACTAATCAAGCATTTTACAATATGTCTGGGGCTTCTCACCCGATTTCAGGTAATCCTACGGATCAACACGGCTTTCAAGTGGTGCACACAACAAACATAGTGCAATGCAACATGACTATTGATGGGGCACCAAGAACTTATTTGGCGTACGACTCAAACGAAGAAGGAAGCCTCATAAACCTGTATTATTCAAACAGCATAAACGGAACGTGGATACCTTACTCCGCCAATCCGATTCTAAGTGGAACTGGTCAATACCGCACCCCTTCCGTAGCTCTTGTTAACGGAACTTTCCAGATGTTCCTCAACAACCTAAACAACAAAGACATTGAACGTTGGACAAGCACTAACGGAATAAAGTTCACGAAAGCTCAAACGGTTTTAACGACTACCTATGACGAGTGGACAAATCCTTTCATCTGGCTGAATCCTAACGACGGCTTATGGTATTTGCTTTGGGTGCAGGGACAAGATTCTGTTGGTCGGTGGGAGATTATGGCGAGAAACTCTTCGTCGATAACAGGTTTAGGCACCAGAAGCGACACCGTAGTAATGGATGTCACTTTTCCCTATAACACTGCTTTCCCAACTATAATGTATACTGGCGGAGAATATTGGCTTCTGACGGAAGCGGAAACTAACGAGAATAGCGGTTTGTGGCGCGTGAACGCGTGGTATTCTGCAAGTCCGACGTCTGGATACAGTTTATCAAGTAACAGTCCAATATTGACCAATGACGAAGCTTGTCCACAAATCTTCCTTAGCAGCAATAACGTGTGTTATCTTTTCACAAATCAAAATCAGAACGGCTGGTATCAGGAAGTGCGGACAGTTTACTTTGCCACAACCGTCACCGTCTCGCCTTCTTCATGGACCATGGATGTCGGTCAATCCAAAACGTTTACTGCTATTCCAAGCGGCGGCACAGGGTCCTATACGAGTTACCAGTGGTACGTGGGTGGAGTTGCCCAGTCTGGTTTAACTGCATCAACGTTTAGCTTTAGCCCAGCATCTGCGGGTTCATACTCGATTACTGCAAAAGTCACCGACAGTTCAGGCGCAACCTCCGTGCTGTCTACCGCTGCATTGGTCACTGTTGCTGTTTCTCCGACTGTAAATATCGCTCCTGCGGGTCTGCTTGCTTTGGATGCCAGTCAATCTCAAACTTTCACAGCTACCCCAACTGGCGGCTCGGGCACCATTCATTATCAATGGTATCTGGGCGCCTCCGCCGTTTCTGGCGGGACCAATTCGATGTATTCTTTCAATGGGTCGGTTGGTTCGTATTCGGTCACTTGCAGGGTAACTGACAGCGCATCTACCCCAGTTACATCTCCAGTTTCCAACGCAGTAACAATTACCGTGGCTGCATCCCTGATTGTTTCTATCAGTCCCAACTCTGCCGTTTTAGATGTAGGTCAATCTGCCATGTTTACAGCTACTGCCTCTGGTGGTACGGGTTCCCTGAATTACCAATGGTACCTAAATAGTGTTCTCCAGAATGGTGCGACGTCAAACTTTACTTATATTGCAACAGCAACTGGCACGTTCGCCATCTACGTTCAAGTAACAGACAGCGCTTCCACCCACGTCACGTCAAAGTCTAACTCTTCAACGATCAAAGTAAACTCCGTGTTGGCTGCCCCGACCGCTTCGGCTTCTCCGACAACGATTGATCAGGGTCAGACCTCAAGTTTGAATTCCACTGCCACCACCACGGGAACTTTCCCATACACGTATCGATGGTATTCAAAAGCCCCCAACGCCGATTCTTACTCGCTGATTGGCGGCGCAAACTCATCCAGCTGCTCCTTTACTACTTCAAGCTCTACAACTACAGGCACTTGGAGCTTTGATCTTCAGATAACCGACAGCTCTGGAGCATCCGTGACTTCAAATGCCGTCACAATTACGGTGAACGCCGCTGCAGCTCTTCCGTCTGTGAGTGTGTCGCCTTCTTCGTGGACTATGGTTGCTGGTCAAAGCAAAACATTTTCGGCATCTGCCTCCGGAGGATCGGGCACCTACGTGTCCTACCAATGGTACGTAAACGGCGTGGCTCAATATGGCCAAACAGCATCAACGTATACGCTTACGCCCATCGCCTCGGGGGTCTACTCGATTACAGTCACAGTCACCGACAGCTCAAGTACAACATCGCCTCAATCTTCTGCAGCTACGGTTACAGTAAGTTCTTCCCCGAGTGTGAGTGTGTCGCCTTCTGCGTGGACTATGGTTGCTGGTCAAAGCAAAACATTTTCGGCATCTGCTTCTGGCGGCTCAGGCACTTATGTTTCCTACCAGTGGTATGTGAATGGAGTCGCTCAGAGCGGTCAGAATGCTTCCACGTATAGTTTTGCTCCTGTTGCCGCCGGTGTTTACTCGATAACGGTGACTGTTACTGATAGTTCAAGTGCAACTTCGCTTCAGTCTTCTGCTGCCACGGTTACAGTAAGTTCTTCTCCGCCTTGAGGCATCATTGCTACCCGCCCCCTTTTTCCGTGCAACCCAAGAAACACCCAAAATGCAACTTAAAAAACAAGACAAAACTAAAACCCAAAAAACCGCGGAAACCGACGTTAAATAGCTTTAAATGGGTAAGAACAGTTTTATTATAGGATGTTCCAGTATTGTATGCAGGGAACATTAGGCTATGTTATCGACTATTGATGATGCAACCTTGATGAAGGTTGCTGTGGCATTAGGAGAGGAAGAAGCTGTCAAACTTATCGAGTATCTCAAAGGCGTAGACGAGATAACTGACGATGAAATAGCAAACAAAATAGGCATCCGCCTAAACTCAGTACGCAAAATCCTCTACAAACTCTACGACCACTCCCTAGTAAGCCTAAGAAGAACACGCGACCCCAAAACAGGCTGGTTCATCTTCCACTGGAAACTCCAACCCGACCAGCTTGAAGGCTTCATCTTAAGCCAAAAAAGACGTGTGCTCGAAAAACTCAACGTCAGGCTCGAATACGAAAAGAACCATGACTTTTACTACTGCGGCAGCCCAGAATGCAAAAGAGTTCCTTTTGAAGAAGCAGTCGAAGTTGTTTTCCACTGCTCAGGATGCGGCAAACCTCTTGTACATTTTGCAAACGAACAAATGATAAGTAAACTTTCCGAGAAAGTTGATACCTTAAGGAAGGAACTCGGTGAATAATCCGCTTCCCACAAGGGAGCAAGCAATCGAACTTCTTCGAAAAAACAACTGCCCACCCCAAATCATCAGCCACTGCCAATCAGTTGCAGACATAGCAATGGAAATTGCGAACCAACTCAAACGACGCGGCGTTAAAGTGGACCTACAATTGATTGAAGCTGGCGCTCTTTTACATGATATTGGCCGATCAAAGACAAATTCTGTTGATCACGGCTTGGCGGGTTCACAAATCGCAGAGTCAGAAGGGCTTCCTTTGGCGGTTGGTCAAATAGTTAAGACGCATGTTGGCGGAGGATTCACAGTGGAAGAAGCAGCTGGATTCGGCTGGCCAAAAGGCGTGTACACACCGCTTACTTTGGAGGAGAAAATTGTTTCGTACGCTGACAAACTGGTTGACAACTCCAAACGCGGACGCGTTCCGATAGAGGTTGAAGTTAGGCGTCTTCGGGCGGCGGGGCATGAGGATGCTGCAGAAAGAGTTAGAAAGCTTCATGAAGAAATAACGTTGTTGCTGGGTAATTGACTATGACCGTTTTAACTTTGCTTGTAAAAACACGCGGCTTAGGACAGATAAAACAGATAGATGACCTGCTCAAGGCTGAGTTTGAAAACTTGGATTTGGACTTTAAGATTTTAGGTGCCCCAGTGAACAAGTGGGTTCAAGTTTCTTTGGAGGGAGAAGACGAAGTCATCGCAACAAACTACATCAACAAAGAAATCGGCACATGCCCCATAAGCATAAAAAGAATCGAAAAAGGCTCCGTACTCAAAGGGTACCTAATGAAACTTGATGAGGCTAAAAATGAGTTGATTGTAGACGTGGGGATTTTTGAACCAAAAATAATGTTGGCAACGGTTCCGTTAGCTCACTTGCAGGCGCAGCTTGCCGATGGCAAGGGTGCTGATTTGAAAAAGATTGCAGAAGTGTTTGGGCTGCATGAGAATTTGCCTCTGACCATAAAAATACTTGATTTAGCAGGCGAAGAGGGGGCTGAGCGGTTGCAGGCTGAACTTTCAACATCTCAGTTGGAGAAAATGCGTATGTGGCAGCAGTCTTTTTTGGATAGGTTAATCGTGTTGGGGTCTTCGGCGTCAGAGCTCGAGGGGGTGCTTGAACGAACCAGGCTTAACCGGGATGTTATTGATGTTGAGCGGCTGGGTTTGTTTGAGTATTCTTTGACCTGTAAGTTGGGTACTGACGCGGCGGGGTTGATTCCGAGGATGGGGCGGTACCTGCGGCATGGAGTTTTTGTTGTTTTTAACCCTAAAGCGGTTTTTCGCCTTATCGGTGAAGTGCCAGTAACCTTATAAGCTGTTTACATTATAACGTAAATAATCTATTATCCGATTAAGGTTAATGGGAAGGGGGAGAAGATATTCATGAGCCAAGGGGAAGATAGAGGCGATAGGAAAAAGTACAGAATCGACATTGGCGCCTATGGCAGCATAGGTATTGAGGCGCCGACTAAAGAGGAATGTTTGGAGCTTTTCATGGAAGTCACAAAAACAAGACGTGACTCAAAAATCGACGAAGCCATCAGATAAACAAAACGCAGAATCAGGCGCCAGCGCACTTCTAATCATCGCCAAAAAAATAGAAGTTTAAGCTGGCTTTTTTATTTTTTAAAGTACATCGTGCTCTTCTTTGCAGTGCGATTCATAGTCTTCCTTGTTGTCGTAGATTTGCTGGTCAAGGGGGCACTTGTATTTTTTATCGCTGGTCATCTCAGGCTCAGGCACAGTTATGTTTGAATCCCTGCGTGAACGATTTTCTGACAAAAAAATCACCTCACCGCGAGCTTTACATGAAACTCAACCTGAAAAACTAATAACGGTATGTGGTTGCAGACGGGCTACAACAACAGACCGGAATCTCTGGGAAGCTTGGGCGGTTACATGATTTCTTTTAAGGCATCTTCAAGCTGCTCAAAGCTTTTTATGACTCGGTCGGAGTGCGCTATTATCCATGGGCTGAGGCAGGCGATTTCGGAGAGCACGATGATTTTCTTTCCTTTGCGTTTCGCGTAGAACATTTCCATGCAGGCTCCAGCCGAAAGTATCGGCATGTAAACAACCATTACGTCGCAGCGGTCAGCGTCATCTAAATCGCGTTGAATAAAATCAAACGTGGGAACCTTATCCCACCAGCACCGTTCATCGCCCCTGTAGAGGACTTTCTCCCGATTCCAAGGGTCGATGACTTCAAACCCCGCCTTGACCAAAATCTCCCCGATTTTCAGCCTGTAATCCTGACGGGTCTCCATGCCAAGAATCGGCCCAGCAACGAACACTTTGCCCTTCATCCACAACACCCAAGGCTGTTAGGATATTCAACTGGGTTTTTCTTAAACTTTCCCGTCGCCCCTGTCCCGCCTTGGTTTTTGTGTTGTTTTTTTGTCACAAATACTAGACCCCCTCCCGTCGGTCGCTGAACCATCTTTACCTTGGTTTTTTAATGTAAAAATGGGGTACCCTCCCAACGTCGGCGGTTCTACTTGGAGCTTGTTTTGGGCTGATTTTTTGGTTTGGGGCTCGATTTAAGCTTGTTGCCACGGTAAGAAGCCGCGTTTAGCTGGGAAACTTCCAGAGCAAGTCGCTTTTATTTACGGTTCCGGTTTTTCTTCATGAATGCTTCCAACGCATTGAAGGCATCTTCCAACTCAGCAATCGGCGGCAGAAAAACTATTCTGGCATGTCCCTTGCCGTAGACCGGGTCGAATCCTGAACCATTCACGATTAATACGCCTGTTGCTTTAAGCAGGTCAACAACGAAGTCCATGTCGGTTTTCCATGTTGTACCGACTCCTTGGATCTTTGGGAAAATGTAAAACGCTCCTTCAGGCTTGGTAGTGCTTATACCTTCGATTTCGTTTAGGCGTTTCCACGCGAAGTCCCTTCGTAGCCTAAGCCGGTCAACTGTGTCCTTGACTAGCCCCTGCGGCCCAGTTAAAGCCGCATTCGCCGCAATCTGCACAGGCGTGTTCGCGCAAATTCTGATTCTGCACTCTTTCTCCACGCCGTCTTTGAGCGCCTGAAGCTTTGCGCCTTCCCCCTTGAAGTACATGTAACCAAGCCGCAGACCCGTCATCTGGTAAACTTTGGAGAACCCGTTCAACCCGATAACCGGCACATCCTTGGAGAGGTGCGCGGCGCTGTAGAATTTCTTCTCATAAGTTAACTGGTCATAGATTTCGTCGCATATGACTGGTAGGTCGTGTTCGCCTGCGATGTCAAGTATTTGAGTGATTTCCTTGCGGTCGTAAACTGAACCCGTCGGGTTATTGGGATTAATCATGACGATGGCGCGGGTTTTCTTGTTGATTTTGCTTCGCAAATCTTCGATGTTTGGATGCCAATCTTTCTCTTCAGTAGTTTCATATGACACAGGTGTCCCATCGAAGAACCTGGTGTAGGAAATGTAGGGTGGGTAGGTTGGTCCTGGGAAAAGGATTTCGTCGCCTTTTTCAACTAAGGCTCCGAGAATCATCTGGATGCCTTCAGAAATCCCTTCGGTCACAAGAACTTTATCCGCGGTGATGTCTACGTTGTTGACTTTCTTTTCTTTTTTCACGATGGCTTCTCTTAAATCAAGCCTTCCCTCTGAGGGCGAATAGTAATTATCGTCTTTTTGTACCGCCGCACACAAGGCGTCTTTAACGTTTTGCGGCGTTTTAAAGTCGAATGCTGCAGGGTCGCCGATGTTGAGATAAAAAATTTTTCTGCCGTCTTTAACCAACTGCGTAGTGTGCTCTATCACGTCTCTGATTGCGTACTCGATGTTTGAGGCTCTGCTTGTCACTTTGACGCCCAATTCAAGTTACCTGCCACCAAACACTTGCGACGGAAAAAATAAAGGTTCCTAAGATTGAAGCAAAGATTCGAAAGCGTTTTTTCCGCCAAAGCTAATTTGGGCTAAATTTTCAAACTGCCATGGACCAATTCTCAGTTATAGCTAAGTCGTTTGATATCCAGAGGCAGATAACGCTTGATGTTTTTTCCCGCCATGTGGAGTTAGCCTTAAATAAAACGCTATGAAAAACGTGAAAATCCAAAAAGGTAATTACCATGAAAAAATTAGCCGTAACTTTAGCGTTATTTATGATTTTAGCTGTGGCTATATCGTTTGTAGCTTTGGATGTGTATGGTCAAACGGACGACAGCGCATCTAGCACTTCTTCGCCTGTACATGTGCAAGTGGGTGTGTACATTATTGACATTCAATCGATTAACCTTGCTTCAAGCACCTACCAACTTGATTTCTACTTATGGTTCAACTTTGATCCACAGCAAATCAACGCCACACAAGTAGCCCAATTTGAATTCAACAATGGCGATCCCTCCATAAAACAAATCGATTCATCCGCAGGCTACCTCGAATACCGTGTAACAGGAGATTTCATCAAAACCTTCGACTTCACCAATTACCCCTTCGAAAGCCACACACTCTACATAGACCTTGAACACGAAAACCTCGACAACACACAACTAATCTACGACATCGACCCAACCTCATACATCGAGCCAGCAGGCGGTCTCTCAGGATGGAACACAGGAAACATCACTTCAACAGTCCTAACCCATTCATACGGTGACCAAGCATTCAGTCGCCCACAATTTGCCGTGACACTAAGCAGACCGTTAATTTCGGGAATAATCAAGAGCGTGCTGCCAATCTCAATCATCACGGGCATCAGCCTTTTAGCGTTCGCGTTGGCTGCGGAAGACTACAGCCAAAAGATGGCTCTCGGCATCACCACCCTGCTTTCGGCGACAGCTTTCCACCTTTCACTCATCAGCGGCATCCCACCCACAGGATACCTTACCTTAGCAGACCGAATGATGATTGGAGTCTACATACTGTTCCTCTACAACATCGGCTCAGCAGTCTACCTTATGACGTTGGCACGCAAAGACAAGAAGCAGCAAGCCACATCGTTCAACAGGAAATCGCAGATTTTCCTGCCAGTAATAGTCGCAGTCGTCATTGTGATGATCGCTCTCATCTAAGAGATCATCCTCTCTTCCTTTTCTTTCTTTGTTGAAAAGCCGACTTTTGGGTTTCAATGGATCTTTTATTCTTGGTTTCTCGATAAAAAGTTGACTTCTGGTGAACGCCATGTTGAATGATTATTGCCGAAAAAAAGGCTGAAGTGAACGGGACAACCCAACATTGGAAACGATTGATCAGTCGGGTTCAGCTGAAGAGGCTAAAGCAGCTTAAGGCAAACATCATCTTCTGAGATCAACCCGCGATCAATATGACCGTGCAAAGTACACCGTATCTTTAGCTTTCTGTCCGCAGTAGACGCAGCCTGTTTTGGGTTCTTCTTTTTCGAAAGGCAATACTCGGACAGTTGCGCCTGTCTCATCTTTGATTTTCGCTTCGCAGTCTGCGCTGCCGCACCAAGCCGCCTTCAAAAATCCGCCTTTGTCGCATAGCACTTTTTTGAATTCCTCGTAGTTGCCTACCGTGTGGGTGCTTTCTTGCATAAACGCTTTGGCTTTTGTGAACAGGTTTTCTTGAATTTCCTGCAGAAGCTTCTCTGCGGCTGCTGGTATGTCTGCTTCTTTGACTGGGTTTTTTTGTCCGTTGTCCCGTCTGACCATGACGACCTGTCCTTGTTTGAGGTCACGTGGACCAATCTCTACTCTGACAGGGACACCTTTGAGTTCCCATTGATGAAATTTCCAGCCGGGCGTGTATTCTTCTCGGTCGTCAATGATGGTGCTGAAGCCTTTGGCTTTGAGGTTGTCAGCGACCTCTTTAGCTTTGGCAATTACTAATGCGGCTTCGGGTCCCTTGAAGGGTATTGGAACAACAACCACCTGGGTCGGTGCGACTTTGGGCGGGAAAACTAATCCTTTGTCGTCGCCGTGGACCATAACCATCGCGCCCAGCAGCCTTGTGCTGATGCCCCAGCTGGTTTGCCACACAAGATGGTCCTGCTTGTCTTCACCTATGTATTTGACGTCGAAAACTTTTGCGAAGTTCTGCCCCAAATTGTGGCTGGTTCCCATCTGCAAAGCTTTACCGTCAGGCATCATAGCCTCCAACGACGTGGTGTAGACGGCGCCTGCGAACTTTTCGCTTTCACTTTTGACTCCTGTAATGACGGGGATTGCGAGGTAATTCTCGATTATGTTGCGGTACTCGCCGAGAGCGTACATGACTTCTGCTTCGGCTTCCTCTTTGGTTGTGTGGGCGGTATGTCCTTCCTGCCAGAGGAATTCTCTTGTCCGCAGGAAAAGCCGTGTGGCTTTTGTTTCCCACCGCACGATGTTGCACCACTGGTTAATTTTGACTGGCAGGTCTCGCCAGCTGCGTATCCACTTGGCGAAGGTGGCGTACATGATGGTTTCGCTCGTGGGTCGGACAGCTACTTTTTCCTCGAGTTCGGTGTCGCCGCCCTGGCTAATCCAAGCGACTTCAGGCGTGAAACCCTCGAAGTGCGCCGCCTCTTTTTTGAGGAGACTTTCAGGGATAAACAGGGGAAAGTAGACGTTGCGGTGTCCCGTCGACTTGATTTTTTGGTTGAAGGTTTCCTGGATTTTTTCCCAAACCGCGTAGGCGTCCTCGCGGATAATCATGCAGCCTTTGACGGGCGCGTAATCTGCAAACCCAGCTTTCATGATGACTTCAACGTACCATTCAGAGAAGTCGTCAGCTTTCTTAACGGTGACCCCAGTATCAGACATTTGCGTATCCACTCTTCGCTGTCTTTAATGCTACAGAATATAAAACCGTAACGGAGAAAACTTCTCAAAGAACGTTATCCATTATAAGCCAATTATCCAATCTCTTGATTCTCGCTAGTTAACTCGGAATTGGTTTTATTGTTCTGACTATTCGATTTTTGAAAAGTTTGCATAAAAGCTGTTATGAGTTCTGTCCAATCTGTTCGCTCGACTTGTTCCCACATCAGAATACTATTTAATGTAAAGGAGAGGCAGAATTTTTTTTCTTTTTAGTTTTACTTACCGAACACTTGAAAAAGGTTCCAGACAAAAAACCGATAGTTCTAAAATTCGGAAAAACCCGTTTTCAGCGGCGGTTTTCTCTTTTGGGGTAGTCTTTGCATTCGTAGATTCGCAGTTGCCTTTGCGGTTCGATGCGGCATCTTTTGCGTGCGTTCTTGCGTCTTATTATTGGGGCGAACCCGAAGAAGGGGCATTTGTTGCATAGTGTACTCGTGTATGTGCCTCCGCTAACGTGTCATCATTCTTCTGAACAGCGGAACCGCGATTGCAATCATTACTGCACCGAAGGCTATTAGGATTATTAGGTCTGTCGAGATGGCGGATACGCCTGCGCCCAGCACCATGACTTTTCGCATGGCGTCGGCAGCATAGGTTAGCGGCAGGAACTTGGCTATATCTTGCATGTACCATGGCATCTGCTGTAGTGGGAACATTACGCCGCTGAGGAACATCATTGGGAACATCAGTGTCATCATCATCATCTGCGCCGTCTCCTGATCCTTAGCCAGAGACGTCAAAACGATACCTAAGCCAACGAAGGAGAACACTCCAAGCAGCAGCAAAGCAGCCACAAGAATTATGCTGCCATGGATCACCACACCGAATATCCCCAGAGCCAAAGCCATTACTATGACACCCTGAATTAAGCCACGACCCGTTTGTCCTAAGGCTTTTCCCAGGATGATAGATAACCGGTTGATTGGGGCAACCATCATGCCGTCCATTGTACCGACTTCCCTCTCTTGCGATATAGCAACAGGAAGCCCTGTCATGACGCTCATCATGACGGTCAACATAACCATGCCTGGTGCAATGAAACTAAAGTAGCTAAAGTTTGCAGGGGTCGGAACAGTGTAAGGCTGAACGATGGCAAGAGAATTATTCGCCGTAACATTTGAAGAGAGACTTCGAACTCTTAATTGCGCCAGCTGCGTGCCCAAATTGCTAATTTCATCTGAGACGGCTGCCCGCAATTCTGACGATACGGTTGGATTGGACTGGTCGGTTATCACAATCAGCGTTCCCTGTTCGCCATTCATGACGCTTGCCGAGAAATTACTTGGTATAACTACGGCGCCATCTATTGCTCCCTTTTGAATTTGGCTGTTTATGTCCGCAATACTTGAACTATTGGAGAGTGTAAGGAAGTGAGTCTCATTGTTAATGATATTAAAGCCGTTGATGAAAGCTTGGCTTGGAACGGTGCTATTGTTAAAACCTGAATCTTGATTTACCACAGCAAAAGGCATGCTGTTTGGCGCGCTGCTGCTGGATGGATAAATGAATCCAACCATAACCATCATGAACAGCGGCATCACGATAAGTAGAACTAAGCCTAGTCGGTTTCTAAATAGTTCGGTTAGGTCTTTCCACGCGATTCTGGCGGAATGCGAAATTAGAGATTTTGCCGTCATGTTTATCATCTAATCCTGTTTGATGCTTGCTGCCCAAAACGCTTGTGTTCCATAGGGATTTTCTCGGTTGCGCTGTCGCGTACCTGATGCCCTGTAATGTGAAGGAACACATCTTCAAGAGTCGGTTGCAGATTCTCCATCGAACTTATTTTCCCACCGTTTTTCCTTACGGCGTCAATTATGTTATCAAAAGCCTCGTTTCCATGGACTAAAACTTTCATTTCATTTGGGCTTTCTTGAGTAACAGAATCCGCGCATTCAAGCGCCTGAACCTTTGCTAAGAGGTCTGGAGAAAGATTAGGTATATTTAATTTTATTATCGTTGTGTCCGCTCCCGTTATCATTTTTTTCAAGTTCGATGACGTGTCTAACGCCACGATTTTACCGTGGTCTACAATGGCTATGCGGTCACATAGGAGGTCAGCGTCAACCATCATGTGAGTCGTTAAGACGACTGTTGTGCCGCTTTCCCGATTCAGTTTCCTGACGAATTCTCGTATTTCAACCGACGATTGAGGGTCCAAACCAAGGGTTGGCTCATCTAAAAACAGCACTTGAGGCAAGTTAAGCAAGGCTCTAACCACATTCATCCTCTGTCGCATGCCAGTTGAAAAAGTGCCGACTTGAGCGTTCTTCCACTTCGTCAACTCGACGAGATTAAGAAGTTCATCAATGCGTTTGTTTAAAGCATCTTTCGGAATGTTGAAGAGGTTACCAAAAAACCACAAGTTCTCGCGGGCAGTTAAGCGGTTGTACATTATCATTTTCTCGGAAACGATGCCGATGAGCTTGCGCACTTCGGTGTCACGTTTAACAATGTCAAAGCCCCCTATGATTGCGGTTCCGTCGGTTGGTCTAGCCAAGGTGGATAGCATGCGCAGAGTTGTGCTTTTGCCCGCGCCGTTTGGGCCTAGCAGACCGAAGATTTCTCCTCGTTTAACGTCAAAGGAGATTTTGTCTACGGCTGTGAATTCGCCGAACTTTTTAGTTAGTTCTTTTACTTCGATTATCGAGTCGGTTGCCATTTTGGCTCCTCCATGGTTGAATATGATTCAGTGCAATATATTGCGGTAAAATATAAGTATTACCCAAATACAATATAGATTTGAAGCACGATGGCCGCAGAAAAAGATGAAAAGACAACAGAAAACTGGATGAAAGAAGCGCAAAAAGGCTACATTCGCATGGGCGTCCTAATTCTCCTCAACAAGAAACCTTCCCACGGCTACGAAATAATGAAGGAAATCAACAACCGAACCAAAGGTTTCTGGCAACCCACCGCCGGAGGTGTATACCCCATCTTGCGCGACCTAGAAAAATCAGGATACATCGAAGGAGACTGGCAACTTAATAAAAACCGCAAGATAAAAGTTTACAAAATCACCGAGCCAGGAGAACTTATCCTAAGACGAGCCATCGAAAAAGAAGCTGAAATCTTCAGCAACATCGGCAACCTTTTTCAAGAATTCGCCAAAGACGTCCTCAACATAGAAACTGTCAGGATTATGCCGAACATGCCTTCTCCCCTCGCAGCCTTCTTAAAAGCAGACGTCAGGCGAAGAAAACCTCAAGCAACTAGAACAAGAGCGAAAACACGCTTACGAAACCTTCAAAATGATGCAGAAAAAACTCGAACTAATCGATAAGCAAATTCGAGAAATCAAGAAAAAAAGCGAAAATACTTCCCAAACACAGCAATAGCGGATTTGCGAAAATGTTATTTGGCAACCGCTTCAAATAGCCTGCCAAGGAAGGCAAATCGATTGACAGATGAACGGTATGCGTACATGCTGATTGTTGACAAAAAGTATTGGGAAACATTCTGCCGTCGCAGCAAAGAAGAGCCTAAAACGCAGGCTTTTGTGAGGAAAAATCAGGTTGGGCCCAAACAGGTTGAGAAGCTGCTGTTTTATGTTGTTGGGAAAAAGCAGGTTTTAGGCTCCGCCGATTTTGTTGAACGCATCGCTGGGAGCGTTGAGGATTTGTGGACGCAGTATGGTGGTGAAAGCTGCTTTGAATCGTTGGACGCTTACAAAGCGTTCGCTGACGGCAGATTAAAAATGACTTTCATTCGGTTCAGCAACCTCGTGGAAACAGCAAGTCCCAAAACGCCCGGCGAGGTTTCGAAGCTTCTGGGTTCCCTTCGCGGTTTCGGCACCGGGAGATTTCTTGAGCGGGAAACTGCGTTGCAGTTGGTGTAAACATTAAATGTGTGACCACGGTATCTGCTAAGTTAGAAGTGACCTGAATGTTCCGCGTAAGAGTCAACAAAATCGAGTCAAACCGCGACGTAGACGGCAACCTAGGAAAGCGAATTGAGTTGCTGGAAGAGCGAGAACTCAACCCGTACGTGCTAAGACCCCAAACTGACGAGGCAAAGATGGCTCAGGACATCATGCAAGCGCTACAGCAGCAAATGCCGTTTCTGCCGCAGAAAACCCAGCTTGCCACGCCGAAAATCATCCTGTTCCTAACTGAGCAGGAATATGACAGTTTAGGAATAAGCTTCGACGTAAACCAAGTCTACGAAGTCGCATTGCAAAACCAAGCTATCTGCTTTAGGAAAGTTTAAGAATTTCCTTTCTCATCTGCCGAAGCGCCGCGTGCTTAGGATGAAAAGACAAAACAAACATCATGCTTCTCAAAGTTGAGCTTATTTCGTCTAAACCAGACATTTTTCCTTCATCACAGTAAAGCGGGATAGGCTCGTCGTCGCCGTCATCTTCATAGTAAACGTAAATCGGAGTTGCTGGTCCATGGAGCTTTTTCATTTCGAAGTTCAGGTTTAGCCGTTTGGCTGTTTGCTGCGTGGCAGTTGTAACGGACTCCAAACGTTTGCGGTGGGGTGCCCCGCTTGAGGCGTAAATCATCAGTTTCCCGTTGGTTTCTTTGAACATAAACCGTCTCCAGCATTCATTTCGTCTAAAACTTCTTTTAAAGAAAGCCATGAAGCGACTGTTCGGGGCAGGGGAGGGGTGACTGAAAGTGAAGGCTTGCGCCGATTGTTGTTGCGTGGAGTTACCAACATTTGCTTAAATGGCGTGGCAAAGTTCCATTCTTGATGTGAGGTGAAAAAAATGGTTATTGGCGAAAAACTTTGGGAAGGCAAAGGAAAAAGTGGCGCAGGCTTCATAAAATCAGTCGGAATGGAAGGTGTCACTCAGATTTACACGTGGACGGCTCAGATGAAAGGTGTGGGCAAAGCAAAGGGAGTAGATTGTATGCTGAACGTGACGGGCAAAAGCATGACTCCGCCTAAAGGCGTTGCTTGGTCTAAAGACCAGGGAATGATGATGACGATGACAGGAGACATGGGTATAGTGAAAGGAGTTTCACTCATGAAGATGATGACGCCCGGCAAGAACCCGACAAGCGTGGGGCTGTGGACTTTCATGACTATGTCAGAAAAACTTGGTTGGCTCAACGACGCGATTGCTGTTGTCACTTTTGAAGCGACAGACCCAATGTGGACTGAACTCAACATTGCAATTTGGGAGTGGAAGTAGTTTAGGAGATGGTTTTATGCAAGAGGAACATTGGGAGATGCCGGATTGGTGGTGCCGAGGAAGCCGCCCAGCCAACGACGAAACTTATTTTGAGAATATGTGCCGAGTGATTTTTCAGGAAGGCTTAAACTGGCATGTAATCGACAACAAGTGGGCAACAACAAAGAAGGCGTTTGCGAATTTTAACATAAACAAAGTTGCATGCTTCACAGCCTCAGACGTCGAACGCCTCCTAAAGGATGAAGGCATAGTTCGGAACCGATCCAAAGTTGAAGCAATCATATACAACGCCCAAGGATTCAAAGCCATAAAGGAACACTTCGGAAACTTCCAAGCATACATAGACAGCTTAGACAAAACCAACAACTACGACGCAGCCGTCAAAGACATAACAAGCAAATTCAAACATCTAGGCACACCCTCAGCAAGCCTATTCTTATACACCGTGGGCGAAAAAATTAAAGCATGGTAAACCCAGCTTTCTTTTTCTTTTTTTCTTGTTTAAATTTTTAAATTTAAGCAAACCAGTATAATCCGAGAAACATTCATGGCTAACGTTAGGGCGCACGTGTTTGTGAGCGGTTTGGTTCAAGGGGTTTTCTTTAGGCAAAGAACTAAGCAGTTAGCCGAGGGCCGTGGGGTTCGGGGGTGGGTTCGCAACTTGGAGGATGGCAGGGTGGAAGCGGTTTTTGAAGGTGAAGATACGGAAGTAAACGCGTTGGTCGATTTCTGCAGGAAGGGTCCAAGTGGCGCTCAAGTAACGAAGTTTGATGTAGAGTTCGAGACGTTTTTGGGTGAATTTCGAAATTTTAAAGTAACCTATTAGTTCCTTAAAATTAAAAAAGACCTGACGAAGATGAATGAACTTAGGCTTTTTTCTTAGGAACTCTGAAATGTGACTCTTTGCCTGCGCTGATGTATTCTCCGCCCATGCCTCGAACCGCAGAGGCGATTTTCGCGAATTTTTCGGAGCCAAGGAAACCCATTAGTTTGATTATTATGTAGTCGCCTTTTTCCTCGAAGCCCAGTAGGCTTTCTAATTCTTCGGGAAAAGACATACGGATGTCGTCGAGCGTTCGCAGCTTCTGCCCCGTCGCTGGCGGAGCTGGGGGTGGTGCCGTTTGGGTAGGTGGCGCAGGATGATTAGGTTGGCCTGTTGCGAGAGACTTCAGCGACGCGGAAACCGATTTCAACTCTTCAGAAACCTTAGCTAACTTTACGGTAAGCTCTTCCACTTTGCCAACGAGTTCATTTAGCTTTTCCCTGTCAGTGCTCAACTCTAAGCTCCCCTTTAAACTCCTAAATAACCCCAAGAAGCTTATTAATTGTTTGCAACCTCAAACTACAGCCAAGCATCGGCAGGGAAACGGCATGATTGAAATCGATGGGAGCCAAAAAAGCGGCAGCGGCACGATTCTTCGCCTCTCGGTAGCGTTGGCAGCTATCGCAAATCAGCCACTGCACATTTACAACATCAGGCAGAGCCGTCCGCAGCCTGGCTTGAAAACTCAGCATCTCGAAGCCGTGCTTACAGCAGCCAAACTATGCAACGCGAAGGTGCAGGGTGCCGCTTTGGGTTCAAGAGAGCTCTGGTTCAGCCCTCAGCAAATTAGAGGCGGCAACGTGGAGGCTGTGATTGAGACGGCTGGAAGCATTCCGATGCTGCTTTTGGCGGTGATGCCGATCTGTTTGTTTGCTGACTCCCCCGTTCGGCTTCATGTTGCTAAGGGGGGAACAGACACAACTCATGCGCCGACCATTAACTACTTGCGAAATGTGTTTTTGCCGACGCTGGCTCAAATGGGTGTCGAAGCCCAGATAACGGTTCAGAAATACGGCTACTACCCGAAAGGAATGGGCGAAGCAACACTCACAATTAAGCCAAATCCGACATTAAAACCCGTCATCTTCGAAAGTTTTGGCAAACTGAAAAGCATAAGCGGAGTTTCCGTCTGCACTTTCTTGGCAAACCGACAGGTTGCAGAGCGACAGGCGGATGCGGCGCGAGATTTCTTGTCACGAAAAGGGTACGACGCCGATATTCAGGTTGTTAACGATGAGTCGAACCTGTTTCAGAAGGGAAGCTCAATTGTTCTTTGGGCTAAAACCGGCAGCAGTCGGATTATTGGCGCGGATGCAATCGGTCAACTGCGTAAAACGGCGGAGGCTGTCGGAGTGGAAGCTGCTGAAAAGCTTGTCGCGGAGTTGTCTGTGCAGGCAACTGTCGATGTTTTCTTGGCTGACATGCTGATTCCCTACATGGCGCTGACAAGGGGCAATTCAACTTTTTTAGCCAGAACAATTACTGAGCACATCGAATCTAACATTTGGCTTATGGAAAAAATGTTAAACGCCAAATTCACAACTCAAAAAGTAAACAACCTATACAAGATAGAAAAAACCAGCTGATGCCATGCAGAAAAAAACCGCTTGCATAAAAGTTCCGAAACAGCGGGGCGAAACCGCAATAGCGTTAGCCGTCAAACTCGGGGTGATGGATAAATCGTTGGAGATTGAGCGAGACGAAAAGAACCTTTTCATCCCGCTCGTTCGTGAGCTTGAAGAAAACGAGTTAGCAAAACTGAGAATTCAAGTTCCCGATTTCCAGCTTGAAACAAAGTTATTCGCTCAAAAACGGGCGGCGGCGCCAAGCCTCACTCAAGCTCTCGAAGCAGCACTGCCTCCTAATCTGCTGGCTAAGCTGCCTCAAGCCTTAGACATCGTAGGCGACATCGCCGTCATTGAAATTCCGCCTGAACTCAAACCTTACGAGAAAACCGTCGGCGAAGCAATACTAAAAACACACAAAAACATCAAAACCGTACTTGCGAAGGCTGGCGCAATAACTGGGACATTTCGTGTTCGAGAATTCACTTTCATCATCGGGGAACAAAAAACGCGCACAATTCATCGGGAGTTCGGGTGCCAGTACCATGTTGATTTGGCTAAAGCGTATTTTTCGCCTCGGCTTTCAAATGAGCATATGCGTGTCGCTTCACTTGTGCAGCAGGGCGAAACCGTGGTGGATCTTTTCGCCGGAGTCGGACCTTTCTCAGTGCTTGTCGGAAAAAGAAACGCTGGCGTTCGGGTTTTCGCTGTTGACATTAATCCGGAAGCCGTTGAATTGCTCAAAGTCAATGTCAGGGTGAACAGGGTTGAAAACCGTGTTTTTCCCATCCTGGGCGACGCGAGGCAACTCACAGAAGCCAAGCTTAAGGGCATAGCCGACAGGGTTATAATGAATTTGCCTGAAACAGCCATAGAATTTGTAGAAGCCGCTTGCCAAGCCGTTAAGCCCGAGGGCGGGGTGATACATTTCTACGGTTTTGTGCGATTGCCCGACACGGCGGAAAACCTGAAACTTCGTTTTTCAGATGCGGTCGAGAAATCAGGCAGAAAAGTGGAAGCTTTTCTCTGCGTTAGAAGAGTTCGTGAAACTGCGCCCTTCGAGTCTCAGGTTGTTTTAGACGCGAAAATCTTAGGCTTCAGCGATTAAGGTGATTTTTATCAGCTGCAGGGGATTTTTCAGTTTTTCCACGAATTCCCTCGGCAAATCACTTGAAGCTTTGTCGGCGTGGATAGCCAGGGTTCGGTCTGAAATATAGTCGCTTTTTCTAATCACCATGTCGCTCGGGTTAGACAAAACCAGTTTCTGCGACCCAAAGGCGTTGACTTGCTGAGCCAAGCCGTCAACTTCGACAATTATTGTGAGCTTAGCGTTTGGCGTCTTCAGTTTTTCTTTAAATTCTCGGCCCAAGTCCTCGGCGGCTTTGTCGGCGGCAACGGCTATGATGCAGTCGCCTGTTTTGGAAAGATGCTTCTCTTTGGTGAACATTAAAGTCGAGGGGTGAACGGCTTGAATGTTTGCGTGCCCAAAAGCCTGAATGGTTTCTTTTATTGGCTCAGAACGCACTATTCGTTGACCTCGATGGAATCGACTTTGCCGTCTCCGTCCAGATCAAAGCCCTGAATCACAACCGCAAAGGTGTCTTGTCCCATGTACTTCTGGAGGGTTTTCTTCCAAAAATTGGTTAAAGCCAAAACGCACGCCTTTGTCCCCACGGCTTTGTTGCCTGCTAAGATAACGATGCATTTGGTGTGGTCCCATGGGTTAACGATCTTGGCTACTAAACCTGAAACGTCCGAGGTGTAAACCTGCAGGGTTTTTTCTGAACGTAAGCCGCCGAGCAAGAATCCCTGTTCGGATGACTGCATTATGAATTTGATGGGGAGATACTCGTTTATTTCCTGTGTGAGGAGGTTTGTTCCTGGTCCTCCGACGAGGATGAGGTTGTTTTTTTCTTCTTTCTCCACTTTCACGTCAACGTCCAGTTTAACCGCGAATTCAGTCGGCATTTTTGCGAATTGCCCAAGGAAAAGGGCTAAATGCGCGGCGTAGTGTCCGTCCCGCGCGCTGGTTTTGAATGGCCCGTGAGGTTGAGGGCTGCCTACAACAATTTTTCCGTCGAAAACACCGTTGCTGACGAATTCTCCGAAAAAATCCTGAAGCGTCTTATCCAAACTCAAAGTGCACATGTTCTGGATTGGCTTGTAGCCAAGTGGAAACTCGATTCCGAAGGCTGGCGAGACGGTTCTGTAGTATTTTGCGGTTGCACCCTTCTTTTTTTCTTCCCGCACAACGGTTATGGCGCCTGATTTGGCAAGTTTTCTTATGTGGTAGTAGATTTTTTGTTCGTGCATGTCTAGCAGCTTGGAGATTTCTAGGGGGTACATCTCTTTTTTTGAAAGCAGGGTTAGGATTTTCCAGCTTAGGTCGCCTAGCACCATTTTCAGTTTTTGCGAGTCGTTTATCATGCTGATTTCTTTTACTTCTTGGGTGGCGCCGTTGTCTTGGAGAAGAAGCTTTTTGTCCATGATTTGGTCCTGATGAGTAAGAACATAGTACTATAAAAAATTTATTTATAATGGTGCATTAAAACCAACCTCCAGCTCAGCAGGCGCTTGCCCGTTTACATGGAAAAACGGCAAAAACTGCTACAAACTTTTTTTTAGCGGTCAAACCGAAATCTTAAAAATGCTTATTAGCAAACTTCCAGCTCCATAGAGTTAATCATCATTAACATGAAGCGAGGCTTAGGATATGTGTGGAATATTTGGTTGTGTTTTAAAAGAAGGAAACGCCGCTCCCCTTATACATTCATCACTTAAACGGCTAGAATACCGAGGCTATGACTCAGTCGGCATAACGACAATTTCTGAGGGCAAAATCTACCTGAAGAAGGATCAAGGAAAAATCGATGAAGTTCACAAACTTCTAAACCTTGACGATTTGCCAGGCGCCATAGGAGTCGGCCACACCCGTTGGGCGACGCATGGTGCACCATTAAGAGTTAACTCTCATCCTCACTCCGACTGCACAGGCGAAATAATGGTTGTGCACAACGGAATAATCGAGAACTTCATGGATCTCAGGACAGAGCTGCAGAATCTTGACCACACTTTTGTCTCCAAAACAGACACCGAAGTTATCCCGCACTTGATTGAGCAAACAATGAAACAGAACCCCAAACTCTCCTTCGTCGATGCAGTTCAAGAAAGCCTCAAGCGCCTCGAAGGATCCTACGCCCTCGCCGTAATCTCCAGCAAAGAACCAGACAAGATTGTCTGCGCCCGAAACGAAAGCCCCCTTGTTTTAGGCATCAACGGGAAGGGCGTTTTCTGCGCATCCGACATTCCGGCTTTTCTGCCAGTCACCAACAAGGCAGTCATGATAAACAACGGTGAAATGGTCATCCTCAAAGCAGATGGTTACGAGATCAAGAAAATCTCGGATTCCAGCCCCGTCATTCGGGAGCCAGAAACCATCGAGTGGTCAGCGGAAATGGCTATTAAACAAGGCTACCCCCACTTCATGATTAAAGAAATTCATGAGCAACCTGAAACTCTACGCAACACCCTAAGAATGCAGGAGCACTATCTGGATTTACTCACGACTTTCCTTGACCGAGCCAACGAAGTTTTTCTTGTCGCATGCGGAACAAGCTACCACGCATGTTTGGCGGCTTCATACATGTTTTCGAAATTGGCGTTTTTGCCTACGCATCCAGTTTACGCTTCGGAATTCATTGAGCAGCATGGCAAATCAGTAAGCATCGACAGCACCATCCTCGCGGTTAGCCAGTCTGGAGAAACAGCAGACACCATAGCCGCCGTCACCTGTGCCCAGCAGCGTGCAGCCACAATTCTTAGCTTAACAAACGTCATAGGCTCCTCACTAACACGGGTTTCCCGCGTTTACATCGGCACACAGGCAGGTCCAGAAATCGGAGTTGCCGCAACGAAAACTTTCACGTCTCAGCTTTCCGTGCTGGCTCAGCTTGCGCTAAGATTAGCCAAGAAGAGGGGCAAGGTTTCTCAGGACGAGATGGATAGCCTTGAAATATCCTTGCAAAAGTTGCCAGAAATCGCCGACACGATTGTTAGGACGCAGGAAGAGAAAGTTAAGCAAATCGCCCAGAAATACAAGGATGCTAAAGTGTTCTTTTTCTTAGGCAGAGGAATCAGCACCGCCACCGCCTTCGAAGGCAGACTCAAACTGATGGAAATCGCGTATATCCCGTCGATTGCGTTTCCAGCAGGCGAAAGCAAACATGGACCAATTAGCCTTATCGAAAACGGGTTCCCAGTGGTTTTCGTTTGCCCCAGAGATGACTGCCACAAGACGCTGATTGGAAACATCATGGAGATGAAAGCCAGAGGCGCCCACATAATCGCTGTTGCTGAGGAAGGAGACAAAGACATCGAAGAGTTGGCGGACGACTTCATTGCAGTTCCCAAAGGCATCCCAGGTGTGCTGTCGCCGATTCCATTCGCCGTGCCCCTGCAGCTCTTAGCTTATTACGTGGCGCTTGCGAAAGGCTACAACCCTGACATGCCAAGAAACCTCGCCAAATGCGTTACTGTAAAGTAACCCTCCTTTTCCTATTGACCCATCCCGCATCGTTTTTTTTTTGTTGTGGATTTTTATCACAAACATCAGGATATCTGTGGGGTCAGTTTTCTTTCTCTCACAGCCTACCCCGTCGGTTTTCTAGATGATCCAAATAGGGGCATCTAGATGAGCCAAATAGATGCTACTTCTCAAAATGCGGCTTGATTTTAGCCGAACCATTTTTCCAGCGATACCTTCGCCTTCTGCTTCTTGCTGCCCGTCATCATTCTGTCGAGGGATTTTCTGACTCGGTCTTCTGAGAACTCTTTTTGCCTCACCATCAAGTCGACGACGCCTTCCACGTTCGGTTCGCACCACTGCAGCTTGTAGTTGTCGGTGACTTCAGGATGCAGAAAAACTTGGCGTATGCAATTCGGCTCAACCGGGAACGCCGCGTTTTTTATGTGGGGCAAAGCGTCCTCCAGCGACCCGTACTCTTTGACGAGTTTTAATGCGGTTTTTGGACCCAGCCCTTTTATGCCGTCAGGGTTAAAGTCTGTGCCGATAAGGATGCCGACGTCGATGAGTTGCTCATATGTTAAGCCTGTTTCACTCAGGGTTTTAGACAGCTCCATCACTTCAGGAACCACTTCGATGTAAGCGTTGCCGCGTTTTCGCCTGCCAGAAATCGTGATGTTACGCAGCATTTTGGGGGCTCCGAAAAGCAAGCTGTCGTAGTCTTGGCTTGCACAGTAGTCTGCGTCGCCTTTTTTTGTCATATGGGCGGCTTGGGCTTCTCCTTCGCTTGGCGCACTTACCCACGGCAAACCCATCAGCTCCAAAAGTTTTCGGCTGTCCTCCTGCATATAGTCTTTCATGCTTGTTGATGCCTGAGCAAACATCCGCATCTTCTCGGTGTCGCCTTTCGCCGCAGCTTTCTCGTAGCTGGCAACAGCTTGAACCTTGACTTGTTTGCGCCGCTCAATCTCAGTCGCCTTCAGCGTCGGGGGGATTCCGTCGAAAACGTAGATTGGTTTTAGCCCCATTTCTACGAGGTTGCTTGTGCGGTAGAATAAGCCGCTTAGGTGGCTGGTGACTTTTCCCGTGCTGTCTTTGAGCGGGGTGCCGTCGGGTTGACGGATGATGCTTAGGAACTGGTAGATGGCGTTGTAGGCGTCTATGGCGATTACTTTGCCGCTTAAGTCCTCTAGCTTCACCGGGGTCTTCGGAACAAGATCCTTAAAGTCTACACCCAAAATAACACCAAGAAGAGAATTGGCGAGAACCCTTATGAAACTTGCGAATTGATCTTGGCTAAAGTATAAATGGAAGTTGTACTTTTGTATAACTACGGGTAAGACTTTGATAGAGGAAGAGATGAAAGTGGGTCCAAAAGGCCAAGTTGTCATTCCTCGCGCGATGCGCAAGGCATTAAAAATAGAGCCTGGCTCTAAAATCGTATTCACACTGGAAGATGATAAACTAATTTTAAAGAAACCAGCCTTCGACGCTCTCGCAGTCTTTAGACGCGTTGCTCGAAGCGGTAAATCAGTCGACGAAATAGATCCTCACGCTTACGAAGAGGAATTGGAAGAGAGATTCAAACGTGCTTTATCTGGACGCTAATATTTTCATTTTCGCTGCACTAAGCACAAAAGACTACGGCGACAAAGCAGAGTCCTTGCTTGATAAGGTACAGCGCGGAGAAGAAAATGCGAAAACCTCAGCATTGACTTTTGACGAAGTCTTCTGGGAAGTAAAAAGAAACAGGGGACTTGAAAAAGCGCTAGAAACTGGGGAAGCTATGTTATATTATCCCAACTTGGACATTATACCAACAGATAGGGAAATTATACTTTCCGCTATACACGTAATAAGAGAATATAATTTGGCTCCTAGAGACGCCATTCATGCTGCAACCGCTCTGGCGGAAAAAGTCGATTGCATAGTGTCAAGCGACCGTCATTTCGAAAAAGTAAAAGAGCTAAAATGGAAAAGCCTTTGACAAAAATCCTTATGAAAAGAAAATATTTCCATTTACTCTTATTCTAAAAAACAAAACTCCAAAAAACTAGGCTTGTGTTGCTGTTACGGTTATGTCGAAGCTATATTGGGTGAGTTGCCGTCGGGTTGGCAGATGATTGAGAGGAATTGGTAGATGGCGTTGTAGGCGTCTATGGCGATTATTTTGCCGCTTAAGTCCTCTAGCTTCACCGGGGTCTTCGGAACAAGACCCTTAAAGTCTACACCCACAGATGCATCACAAACTAAAAGGCAAAACGTCCAGCCAATAACACTTGCGAAACCCAATTCTGTATTTGCGGATATATAATGAAGACAAAAAGGCTTATTCATCGTAGCGATAGAGACCAAGTTATTGGGTGCAATTGTCTTTATTGCCTTAGAATCCACGGGTAGCTTCTGTTTACCGTTTCAACCACCGATTGGGGCGCTATGACGCCTTCCTCACAGATTAAGCCGTGAATGTATCGGCTTGGGGTAACGTCGAAGGCGGGGTTACGCACAGACAGACCCTTTGGGGCTTCGATCCAGACTTCCGCTGGATTTCGCTGCTCAATCCCCTCGTATTCGCCGCCCAGAGTTTGCGGGTCGAATTTTAGCAGCTCCGAAACCACGTAAAACGGCTTTCTAGCTTCATGCGCCAACACAGCTATGCCGCTGGTGCCCACCTTGTTAACCACGTTGCCTTCGGAAGTGATGGCATCAGCACCAACCACGACGAGGTCAACATCGCCCATGTACGAGCGGGCTGCGGAATCAACAATAAACATCGTTTGAACACCAAGCTCAACCAATTCACGCGCAGTTATCCTTCCCTGATAGGCAGGTCGGGTTTCAGTGCAGATTACGCTGAAGCTTTTGCCGTCAGCCTTGGCTTTGGCTATCATGCGTGTCACGGTTGATGAGTGGCAATGGGTGAAGATTAGCATGCCGTCGCGGATGCGTTTGGCGCCTATTTCCGCGGTTCGTTCCCGGGAAGCCTCCAGATTCTGCAGAAAAAGGGCTACGTTCGAGGCAACCAGTTCGCTTAATGCATCGACTTTTTCTGTGCTGCTGTCTTGGGCTTGCAAAAGGACGTACCATAGGGCATTTCTCATCAGTGGCTCAGTTTCCCGAGAGGCAAAGAGCATGGCTTGGGCTTCTTTGAGTTCGACTATGAAGGCGTTTTTGTCCTTTGCCTTGGTTGTCTCTGCCGCCTTTTGCATGGCTTTGAGGGCGGCTATCGCGACGTTTCGTGCGCCCTGAACTTCCAGCCGCCTAATCCTTTCAGCTGTTGCTTGGACTGTTTCACTCATAATTTTCAAACCCCGAAGTGAATCCGATTTCTGACTGAGTTATTATCTAAAAGAGAAGCATATAAGCAGATTTGTGGCACCCGTTCCCGAAAAGCCTCGCCGAACCGTTCGGGTTCCAAATGGGTTGCGAATGCATGGCTAAGGGGATTACTTTTAAATATTGGCGCGGTGTGGTTTAGGTGCAGTTTAAGGTGTAACATTTGCCAAAGCAGGAAAAAGGAAAATCCCATTCTATCCGCCCAGTCAGCAGGCGTCCTCCAAGCTGGTGCAAGTATCAGCCTGAAGAAGTTGAATCATTCATAATAAAACTGGCCAAAGAAGGCCACTCACTCAGCAGCATAGGCACAATCCTCAGGGACCAATACGCGATTCCGCTTGCTAAGCCAATCGTCGGCAAAAGCATAAGCGACGTTTTGGAAAGCGCAGGGTTAGCCCCAGCGATGCCAGAAGACCTCACGAACCTGATGAGGAAAGCTCAGAGCCTCGCGGTTCACCTCGACAAAAACAAAAAAGACCTCCACAATAAACGCAACATGCAAATCATCGAAGCAAGAATTCACAAGCTCTCACGATACTATAAACCCCTTGCGGCTATTGGGGGCACTTTATCTCAAGCACCTCGCCGAATGGTATCGGTGATAGTGATAAAGCCTTGGAACTGCTGAAAAAAGCAGCGACAGACTACCCTCGCCATCCACTCAACCATCTCTTTTATGCCCAAGCACTGTCGGATGAGGGCGATGAGGCGAACCTAACCCAAGCAAAAGCAGAGCTGGCTTGGGGAAAGAAGCTATTGAAAGCAGGCAAATGGGGATATAGCAAGGATCTTTGGCAAAGGAGTTCGACGAATTTCAACAATGACATTTGTCAGCTCTTGCGGCTGTTACTAAATGTGTTTTAGTGATAGCCAGATTAGGGGGCAACCCATGTTTGCCCCCCCCCTAAATTTCGGGTTATTTTGCAAATGCTAATGGTTCATGAAGTCGCATTCAGCCGCGCATCATGGATCTTTTGGCCTTGCGTTTTTTCAACCACTGAATAACGCCAGTGACCATCAACAATAAAGGCGCAAACCCTATAATCAACACCATGATCCGTCCGGTTTGCCCCAAAATTTCACCGTTATGCAGCGGTAGTTGCAAATTGACAAAAACGTTGCCAGCATTAAACTTGAATGGGTCGCGGACATTCAAGAATTTGCCGCTGTATTGGTCAACCCAGACATTATACCAATCCCAATAAGTTTTCATACCAATGCCGCCCAACTGCGCGAGCAAAGGGATCGGATGTAATCGGTTTGCAAAGCAAATCTATTCCAAGCTTGGCAGCAGGCATCAACAATGTCGTCATAGTTTTTGAAGCATCGGTTTGCCCAATCTGAACGCCGTAGCTGCTGCCATATTTGCTCGACAGGGTTGAGTTCAGGCGAATAAGGTGGCAAGGGCAAAATTGACAGGTTGGGGGGCACCTGTAATTTTGCGGTGACATGCCAAGCGGCGCGATCCACCACTAGCACCGCGTGTTTGTCTGGAGCGACGGCCCCCGCAATGATATCGAGATGCTTTTGCATGCCTTCGCTATTGGCTTTAGGCATAATTAGACCTGCCACTTTACCCTCGGCAGGGCACACGGCACCAAACACATAGGCCGCTTCAAACTGCTGTTGCCGAACCACCCTGGGACGGCTCCCTTTGGGTGCCCAAATGCGCGTCAAGGTTCCGCGCTGTCCTACACGGGCTTCATCTTGAAACCAGACCTCCACTGCGTCTAAGCCGAATGAACTAGGCACCAAAGCGGTCACCGTGTCTCGGAAGTTTTTTTAAAATTATCCTGGTTAACCTGGCTTTGTTTTGGATGTTTTGAGCGCACCGAGATCCAAACCAGACCCAGTCGGGCCAGCAGGTTATAAACGCTATTGAGGCAGCAATAAACCTGAAATTGTTCTTCGAGTAGGGCCCGTATGTCGTGCCCGGTGATCCTCCCGCCCGACCGTTGTGCCTGTAGGTCAATGACAGCGGCCTTAAACAGGGGTTCTTGTTCCACACCTAGTTTACGTTTGGCACCACTGCGCGGGGATTCAATTAGGCCATCCAACCCTTGGGCGTTAAACCGCCGTATCCAACCATCAACAGTGGTTTCATGAACCCGTAAAGCCTTTGCAACATCGCTAATGCCCAAGCCTTCTTTGACATGGGCCATGCCCAACAACCTAACGCGTGTCCGTGCATGGGGTTCGCTCTTTGCAAGCATATGAAAATCATGTGCTTGGAGCGATAAGGGTAACTGTTTTGGGCGTGCGATGGCGGCCTCACTCTTTAGGTTTTATTTTAAAGCTCAAGTATAAACCTATGCTTTAAATATGAGAACTTGTTGGTATTGGTATTAGTTGCACCTTTGCTACGAATTTCACCGACTTGCCGCCCCGTCACCCGATAACTGTCATCTGCTTTTTTCGGCAGCACCAACCGTTGGATTTCGATGCCCGGGCAAGCCGCTTCAACTGCCGAGAGGATGGCCTCGGCGGGGAGGGCGGCGGCACCCGTATTGGGGTCGGATTTCATCCTTTCGTTCATCTCCATCATGGCCTGCATCCCCGTCATGTTGTCCAATGGGGAAAAATAATTCATTGCGGACTTAAATATTTGGGGCAGGTTGAAGTACACGCCAGAAAACGCCACTGACAACATGACCACGGCAGTATAGATACCGGAGGTTTTATGCAGGTCGATGTTGAAGCGGGCATAAATAGATGATGCACTAAATCTGTATTGGTATTGATTGACCTAAATAATCAGTTGCGCGTAAAGAAATCGTAGTACTCAGTCAACCTTGATTTGTCGGGTAGCAGCCTGACTAGCAAGTTTAGAGATTAATCAGATAGGCAATTGGCAAAGAAACACATAGCGCCTTACGGAAGATGAACGCATTCAATTGAAAGTTTAATCCACAGAAAAGTTGTAGCCCTATAAAAGGCTTCATGCAGAAATATTGCTTAAGGCAGATATAAGTGATCTGGGGGGGGGTGAAAAATGGCAGGGCAAGCAAATCAGTGATGTGTTCTTGGAATCACCATATGGAACAGTTGAGCGTGTCAGGGAGCGATTGGTTCAGGAGGGCTTGGAGCCTGGGCTTAACCGGGCAAGCCCTGTCCGGGTTAGGGTGCGCAAGATTGATGGTGAAAACGAAGCGCATCTCATCGCCCTGATGTGTGGCGATGCACCCAAGGGTCGTGGTCGTTAGACGTTACGCCTGCTTGGACAAAGCATGGTGAAACTGGGCCACGTGGAAAGCATATCCCACGAAACGATTCGCCGGACATTAAAAAAAATGAACTGAAGCCCTGGTAAATAAAGAAATGGTGCATTCCTGCCAAACAAAATACCCACACGGGGCACTAGTGCCGAATTCTGTTTGTGCAATGGAAGATGTTTTGGATGTTTACAAATTCCGTACCACCAAAAAACATCCATTGGTCTTGTATGGACGAAAGCAGCAAGCAACATATCAAGGAAACGCGTGCTAACTAATACCGCAAAACCTGGGTCAAGTTGAAAAATACGATACAG
>CAWGMZ010000023.1:0-21362 GCA_963823775.1 Candidatus Bathyarchaeota archaeon | reverse complement strand
TTAATATTGCAAAAGCGGCTGTTAGAGTTTAGGTTGTGTTGAAGCAGATGACCGTCATTGACATTATCAACGTCAAGGGAAAGGCGCCTTTCAATTTTGATTTGACAGCTCAAATTTTCCGAAACGGCGACCCTGAGATTCGAAGTTACCGAGACGGCGTTTTCCGTCAGGCAATTTCCTTGGATGGTCGGCTTGTTTTGGTTGTGGTGTCTTCAGCAGGCAGCGTTGAGCAGCCCAGTTTGACAGTTAAGCTTCGGACAAATGAGCCAGTGACAGCGCAGGACGTGCTCAAAGTCAAGGACATCGTCAAATACATTTTCAACTTGGACTTTGACCTTTGCTCCTTTTGCAATGAAATCCAAGGCGACCCCGTCATGCAATCGATTGCCCAGCAGCTTTACGGGTTGAAAAATCGACCACCGCCACCGTTTTCGAGTCGCTTGTCAACTCAGTCATTGAGCAGCAAATCTCAATCAGGGTAGCCATCGCGTTGGAGGATAAGTTGATAAAGAAATTTGGCGACTGGCTCATAATCGATGGCAAAAAATTTTTTGTGTTCCCGACGCCGCAGAAGATTGCCTCTGTCAGCGTTGATGAGGTTCAGCAGGTTGGGTTCAGCAGCCGCAAAGCTGAGTACATCCATGGTGGGGCAGAGTTGATTGTGGCTGGAAAGTTGGATATTGAGCATTTAAAAGACCAGGAAGATGCTGAGGAAATAATAAGGGAACTTGATGCGGTTCGGGGCATTGGGGTTTGGACTGCGGAGTTGACGATGATTCGGGGGATGCAGCGGCTTGACATGTTTCCTGCGGATGACCTTGGGATTCAACGGGTTATTTCAACTTACTATTGCAGCAGAAAATCCGTCAAGGCGGCTGAGGCAAGGGAAATCGCCAAGAGGTGGGGACGGTGGAAGGGGCTGGCGGCATTCTACCTGATAGTGGCGGAAATAAGGGACGTCACCGTAGAAACGGCATTTGCGGCAATCATTTTTGAGTTCTAAACTGTTTCAAATCTGTTTCATGTCTGTTTCAGCGAACTATCTTACCATTCGGAAGCCTATAGGATGTTAAGGAGAAAAATAAAAAATGAACACAAAACTATTAGCTGCATTGATTGTTGTGGGCGTTTTAGCCATCGCGGTTGTCGGGTTGGTTGCAGCGCAGGCAGCATCAACAACAGCGGCGCCTAACGGAACAACCAGTAGTGCAACCCGGAACGGTGGGTTCTTCGGCTGGATGGGCAGATGCATGGGTTTCAGAAGCACCAACACCAACGCATACATCAACGGGACACAAACACCAGCCAACATCGCACCAGCAAACGTCAGCCAACAACCATTGAACATAACCGTAACAAACCCAAACACAGGCACAACCACAACATACCAAGGCTACTACAGCAACAGCTACGGATGCGGCATGATGGGAAACAGACCATAAACCCAACGTTTTCTTTTTTTTTGTTCCGCATTTTTACACATTGAGAGGGGCATGAAAAGGATTATAATTGAATTTTTAACAGTAAACTTGCCAAATCTGTCTATCAGCGAAATCGGGTTCAACATGATTCAAGCCGTAAATCAATAAAGCAACACAAAACAAGCCCCAAGCAAACCCCCAAAGAGGGGAGGGTACCCCATCTTTACATCAAAATTCCAAGGTAAAGATGGCTTCAGCGACCGAGGGAGGGGGTCTAGTATTTGTGACCAAAAACCAACACAAATATGGGTGAGGTCAGCTGGTCAACCGTTTTTTCATCAGGTTGATGCTTAGGATGAAGAAGAACACGGTGACGACAACTATCCAAACGGTGCTTATGGCAAGTATGACGGGTGTGCTTAGGCCAAGGATGGGTTCGACTTTGCCTGAGATGACGCTTCGGGAAATGTTCACGACCTGCGTCAGCGGCAGAACCGCCAAGGGCAGTTCCCTGTGCGGCTGAAGGCAGACCTGACAGGGGAAAGAAGGTGCCGCAGAGGAAGAACATCGGCGTCAGGAAAAGGAAGGAGGGGTAGTTGAAGAAGTCGATGTTGGGTGCGGCGGCTGTGAAGCACATTGCGATGGAGCTAAACATCAAACCACCAAAGAAAGCCAACGGAATAGCCAGCAGAAACAGCGGAGAAAAAATCAAGGGCTTAACAGTTAAGCTAACTGCGCCAATCACCGCGAGCACGATGGTTGCGTTGATTGTGGCGCGGGTCGCTCCCCACAGCAGCTCACCAGCCACAACCTCTTCAACACTAACAGGCGTAGCGACAATTGCATCAAAGGTCTTCTGGAAATACATCCGCACAAACGACGCAAAAGTGCATTCGAAAAAGGAGCCGTTCATAATCGCAATCGCAATCAGCGCCGGCGAAATGAACACAAGGTACGGTTGACCCAGAACGTTCGCTATGTAGCCGCCTAAGCCTAAGCCGAAAGCCAGCAGGTACAGGATGGGTTCAAGCAGCGAGGGAAAGAAGTTGACTGCGATGGTTTTGGTGAAGACGTCGAAGTTTCGTCGCCAAATCTTCCACACGCGGTACGTCAGTTTGGGGATGGCGAAGCGTGCAGGTGAATTGCGAAGTTTGGGGCTGGTCATTCTTCCCTTAGCCCCCTGCCAGTCAACTTCAAAAACACATCTTCAAGATTAGCCGTTCGAATAGTCACGTTCGGCATCGGATGCTCCCTGAAGGAAGCCCTCAAAGACGCCGTGAGGCTTATCCGTGAAAATCTGCAACCTATCGCCCAGCCGCTCAAAGTCACCGCCTGGAAAAGCCGCCTTCAACGACGGCAGAAGCTTCTCGTCATAATCAACCTCCAAAACCTCCTCGCCCACGTGCTTCCGAACAAGCTCGGACGGTTTGCCTTCCTCGATGATTTTGCCTTTATCCACGATGAGGATTCGGTCGCACAGCACGGCGGCTTCATCCATGTAATGCGTAGTTAAGATGATGGTAACCTGCTGCTTCTTCAGGTTGCGCACTTCATCCCAAGCCAGATGCCTCGCCTGCGGATCCAAACCTGTCGTCGGCTCATCCAAAAGCAGAATCTGAGGCTGATTAATCAATGCCCGAGCAAAGATTAGGCGCCGTTTCATGCCTCCTGACAACGCATCGATGGGTGAGTTCTTTTTTTCTTCAAGCTGGAAAAACTTGAGCTGCGCCTCCGCCCGCTTAGTCGCTTCGTCTTTGGGGATGTCAAAGTAGCGGCAGTACACGGTGAGGTTCTTGATGACTGTGAAGTCAGGGTCCAAATTGTCCTCTTGAGGCGCCACCCCAACTATGCCTTTTATCTCTCTGCAATGTGTATTGACGCTTAAGCCGGCGACTTTAAGTTCGCCTGAGGTAGGCGGCAGAAAACAATACATCATACGCACCGTCGTTGTTTTGCCTGCGCCGTTGGGCCCCAAAAAACCTACGCATTCGCCCTTGTAAACTTTAAAGTCGATGTGGTCAACCGCGGTGAAGTCACCGTAAATTTTGGTCAAACCCTTCGCTTCAATCAGAACCTCAGATGAACCCATAAAACATCAAAAAATAACTCTCAGGCATTAACTTAAAACTAACGATTTTACGCGAAACAAACCTTAGCATATTGAAAGTTTAAAACATTAAAGCATCTAACTTCTAATGGAGAACCACCTGTGAAACTCAGGTTTTGGCTGCTAGACATAAACCCACGAATCGTTGAGGGAAAACCTGTTGAATTGTGGCTTTGGGGAATTGACTCCCTTGGAAACCGGGTGCTCGCTATTGACAGAAACGTGGCAGCTTACTTCTACGTTGTAATCAAAGAGGGATTCGACCCGTCGCAGCTTGAGAAGGAAATAATACAGCTTTGCCAGTCATCAATAATGAAGACTGAAGTTGCACAGCGCCGTTTCTTCGGCAAACCCGTACAGGCGATCAAAGTCTACTGCAAGGCAGCAACTGAAGCTGGAAAGCTTGCGCGGCAGCTCCGAGGGCTCGAAGCCGTGGAAGAATGCCTCGAAGACGACATTCGTGTCCCAATGCAGTACATAATCGACAATGACATGGCGCCTTGTGCCTGGCACGAAATGGACGCTGAAGAAGAGGCAACCATGCCTAAGTTGAGGGTTGACAAAGTCTACGCTGCCTGCTCCGCTCCGAAAAGATTGGACACAATTGAGGAGCCCGCTCTTCGAACCCTAAGCTTCTCGATGATAAGCTACAGCCGCGAAGGCTCGCCTAAACCCGACAGAAACCCCGTCGTCATAATATCTACTGCAGCCAGCAACGGCGAAGAAAAGCAGTTCTGTGCAGGCGACGACAAACACGACAAACTCGTAATCGAGCAATTTGTTGAATACGTCCGCAGCTTTGACCCTGACATCATCATGAGCTTCGGCGGCAACACGAAACACTGGGATTACCTGACACATCGGGCACACAAGCTCAAGACAACCTTCGATGTTGACCGAGCAAAGAAGGAGCCGCATACCAGCGTTTATGGACACGTTTCCTTCACTGGAGTGGCCAACGTTGACCTCGCCGACTTCATGGATGTCTTCCCAGAAGTGAAGGTCCAAACCCTCGCCAACCTTGCTAACTACCTTGGAGCAGCAGCAAAAAACGCGTCAGGAGACGAAGTTGAAGATGTCGAATTTGCTGATTACTGGGACGACCCAGAGAAAAAGCAGCGGCTCAAGGAGTTCAGCATGGACAATGCACGCAAAATTCGAAGCTCCTCCGTGTTGTTGCTAGACTTTGCGTTGCAACTTTCAAGCCTGGTGAGTTTGCCGCTTGACCACGTTATGACTGCGGCGGTAGGCTTCAGAGTCGAATGGTTTCTTATCAAGCAGACACGCAGAATCGGTGAACTTGTACCTAGAAGGATCGAGCAGCCTTACCGTCCATACGCCGGCGGATTGGTTCTTAAGCCAAAACCAGGCTTACATGACAACATAGCTGTGCTTGACTTCAAATCAATGTACCCCAACATAATGATAAGATACAACCTATCTCCAGACACCTATGTTCCGCCAGAAGCCCCTGAACCGAAAGGCGGAGTGTACGAGGCGCCAGAAGTAAAATATAGATTCCGAAAAGAGCCGCCGGGATTCTACAAAGAAGCATTAACTTTCCTAATACAAGTCAGAAACCAAATCCGGCTGCAAATGAAGACTTTAAGCTCCGCCTCATCGGAGTGGAGCGTTTTGGATGCCCGTCAAAAAGCCGTCAAAGTCATCACAAACGCAGCTTACGGTTACGCTGGGTGGATCGGCGCAAGATGGTACATCAAACCTGTGGCTGAAGCGGCTTCAGCCTGGGGCAGATACACGATTCTAAGCGCCAGCCGCCTAGTCGAAAGCAAAGGCTTAACAATAATCTACGGCGACACAGACAGCCTATTTCTGACAAACAACGAAAAGAAAATTCGTGAGCTGCAAAAAGAAATCGGCAAGGAGTTGGGTCTTGAGGCGGAAGTCAGCGAGGTCTACACACGCATTTTCTTTACGGAAGCCAAAAAACGGTACGCTGGTCTGAGGTCGGACGGCAGCTTAGATATCGTCGGGTTGGAGGTTATGCGGGGAGATTGGGCGCAGGTTGCGAAAACTGTTCAGGAACAAGTTTTGGGGATAATTTTGAGGGAGAAATCTCCGAAGAAAGCCGTTGATTATGTGCATGAAATGGTGGCTGAACTCAGAAACCGGCAGGTTCCTTTTCGTGACCTGATTATCTGGAAGACTCTTACAAAGCCGCCTGAGCAATACGCGATTAGGAGCCCTCATGTGGAGGCGGCGAAAATGCTTAAGGAAAAAGGCTGGCGTCTAACTGGCGGTGACAAAGTGGGCTTTGTTATTTTATCGGGGACAGGGCGGTTTTATAGTCGCGTGAAGCCGTATATCTTCGCGAAGTACGATGAGGTAGACGTGGATTACTACATAAGTAACCAAGTGGTTCCTGCGGCAGCGCGGATTCTGGGGTCGTTTGGAGTTACGGAAAAAGAGTTGGCTTCCACGGAAAAGAGGGAAGCTAAGAGTTTAACAGATTATTTTTAGGCTTGTGCAACGGCTTCTTGAAAAGTTACTAACTCAACGTTCAAGGCTGGTTTTACTGCTTCAGAGACTCTTGAGGCAACTATGCGTCTAATGTTTTTCTCGCCCGCTATGTCGACGATTCTCTGCGTGATGATGCCGTCGAAAACCACTGTGTCAACACCTGTTACGGTCTGGAGCTTCTCTGCAAGCTGGCTTACTGGCAACCGTTCGACCTGCTCGAATTTTTCGTTAAGCAAAATGGCTTCAAGTGTTCCCTGCAGGGATTTTGCTGCTTGCGCGATTGGCTCAGGAACCTCTATCTTCACTGGTTCAGGGATGATTTTCTTTGGAGGTGGCGCTGGTTTGCCTGTGACTTCTGAAATTGGGATTCTGTTTTCAAAGGCTTCGTTGACTTCTTTGCAGTTGCATTCCTCGATTTCTTTGCCTCTTGGAGCGCGGCCTACCCACTTTATGTTTGTAACCTGTAGGAGTTCTTTAAGAATTAAGTCGCCGCCTCTGTCTCCGTCTAGGAGTGCAGTTGCGTTTTTCTCTTTTGTAAGCTTCTTTATTGATTCTGGTACTTTGGCGCCTTCAAGTGCGACGGTGTTGAATATTCCGCATCGCATCAGGTTGATTATGTCTGCGCGTCCTTCTACAATAATGATTTCTTTGGCTGCGTCTAGTCCTGGTCCTGCAGGCAAGTCTTCTGGTCCGTACTTTTCTACTTTGCCTACTTTCATGGTGTCTGAGATTTCTTTGTATACGTCTTCGACGCTTGGCATGGATTCGATGTTCCATTTGTGGAGGATTTCTTTGGCGCGGTCAATGATGATTTTTCGGCGTGCTTCTCGTATGTCCTCGATTTTTTCGAGGCTGACTTTGGCGCTGCATGGTCCTACGCGGTTTATGCTTTCGATGCTTGCGGCGATTAGCGCGGTTGAAACTCGGTCTAGGCTTGTAGGTATGGTTATTGAGCCTTGTGTGTGGTCGTTTTTTGAGTGTAGGTCGATTTCGATTCTTCCGATGCGTCCGGTTTTCTGCAGTTCACGAAGGTCGAGTTCTGGTCCGAAAAGTCCTTCTGTTTGCCCGAAAACTGCTCCGATTACGTCGGGTTTTTCTACAACGCCTTCTATTTCGAATCTAGCAAGTACAACGTACTTAATCGTAAATGTCTGGGATGTTCCCGTAAATATGCACTCCTAATGATATTATTTATTGGTTATTTGTTAATCACATAAAGCGAGCGGTTCTCGCAATAATGAGATTCTAATTTCCTATTAGATTGATACATTTTAGGCACAACCTGTCTAATAATATTTATGGTTTATCGGTTCACGGTGGTTTTCTTGTTTTTAGTGGTTTCTGGGTTTTCGATGTTGTTTTTTGCTTTAATTTTTAAGTTGCGACTTTTGTTTTGGTGAAAGTTGCGACTTTCAGCTTTGGGTCTTTGTGTTTTGGGTTGTTTTTTTGGTTTGGGGTTGCCTTCTGTTTGCGAGTTATTGTCGGTTGCGACTTTGCTATGGGCGGATTGCGACTTTGTATGTTGACTCAACATAGGCGGCATTGTCGCGTATGGGCGATGCGACTTTCAGGGCGGTGAGGTTTGGGGTTAGAACGCAAAAGGTCAGCTGCTGACCCCCAAGAAAATGCATCCTTAAGGTGACCACAAAACCAAAAAAGTGTAGTCACCCCACCTGCAACGAAAAACGGAGAAGAATGAGGATTTGACCCGCGCGACCTTTCGACCACGGGCTTGGTGGGGCGGGTAGGGTTTTGGATTCTGGTTTTCCAATTTAGGCAGCGTGGATTTTTGCGGATTATGGCGTTCCTTCTTAAGGATTGTGGCGGCTTTTGTGGCTGGGTGCTTCCACGCGTTAAGCGACCCGAGCGTAGTCAACGTTATTTGGCGCTCTGCTCTTTTAGGATTTTTCTTGCGAAGCTTAGAAAATAGTTTACGGCTTCTGTTGGATCATCGGGAACACAGCTTTCCTTGACGTGGTCCTCTGACCCTTCGTGAAAGTGCTTAGGGAACGTTTTGATCTTTTTCCATTTACTGTGCGGTGCGTTATCGTGGCGATATATCAAACCCCTAACGTGTCTTTGTTCCCAGTGGTAAGAGTATTTTCCAGACGATGAAAGCCAGACATCAATGAAAGTCGCATCAATCAGGAAAATTCGCAGCCTTTCGACTGAGCCCGAGGGACTAAAACGAAGTTGATCGTCAACAACTATGTCTGAAAACTGTGCAAGGGTAAGGTCAATAAGGCGATTGAACAACTCTTCCAAAGAATCGCTAGGCATGCTTGAGAGCCACGGACTCTTTCTTAATCTTCTTGGCGCGTTCCTCCAAGTTTTCTAACAGAATCAGGTCTTCCCAAGCTGGGTGCTCATCAACGCTTCCTTTTTCAATTTTTCCCGCAAGCCCTGAAGCACTTTTAATGTCGTATCTATTCTTTATTTCAGCTATTTCAGCAAAACAAGCCCTTAACTGCGCATCAAGCAACTCTTCCAAGCCCTTTTTTACAAGTTCATTGGGCGGAACGCCTAAGACTTTGGAGATTCTTTCCACCATCGCCTCGTTTTCAGCCATACCAACCACAGATGGAACAATAATACGATGGTGAACCTATAAACTCATCTTTTTCTGACTTGGAGTGGCGAAGTTGCGGGGGTGAAGTTGAAGCGTTTTATTGTGCGAACCAAAAAAGCAAACTGTCTTTATGCAACTTAGCCTTAACCCACTTTCCAAAGCATAGCCAGCCAACCGAGAACCTGATTGTGAGGTACGTTGGTTTAGCAGGGAAGCTCCAAGCGCTTAAGGGCACATTCTTAAAGCGATTTCAGCGTTTTTGATGCGTTCAAAACCTGGGATTCGGATTTGAACCCAACCTTTTCGACCGCGGACTTGGCTGCCTTCGTTTGATGGCGTTGGCATGGCGCTTTGAAGTCTGAGGAGCAGTACCATTACAAACTGCGTCAAACAAGAACATTTATTAGATTTGTAATGGTAAATGGGCTTGTGCACATAACCAAAAGAAAAAAAGGCAACACAGAATATTTCTATTTGCAGCATTCCTTTCGAAAAGACGGCAAAGTCGTCACAAAAGAGGTTTACCTCGGAAAAAAAATCCCAGACAACATCGACGAAATAAAAGCCAAACTCATGCATGAAACCCACAAAGATTTGGCTGAGAAACTAGAAAAAATAAGAACCAACTTCCAGAAAGAATGGAAAAAAACCCCACCATCAGCCAAAGAAAAAGAACTGCAAGAAATAGCAATAGCCTTCACCTATAACACCAACGCCATCGAAGGATCCACCATAACCCTTGAAGAAGCCAGACTAATATTGGAAGACAAAATCGCTCCGAACAAGCCCATCAGAGACATACGTGAAACCGAATCTCACGCCGCCACATTTTTGGAAATGCTGCAAACAAAAGAAAAAATTTCGGAGCAGCTTCTGTTGAAATGGCATAAAGAAATCTTTCGAGAAACAAAACCTGACATTGCAGGAGCATTCCGAAATTATCAGGTTAGAGTAGGGCCATATTTAGCGCCGGTTTGGCAGCAAGTTGAAAACCAAATAAAGCAGCTTATCGCGTTTATTGACGAATCGAATTTGAATTCTGTCGAGCTCGCAGCCAGAGCGCACTATATGTTTGAGAAGATTCATCCCTTCGGCGACGGCAACGGCAGAATCGGCAGATTACTAATGAATTATGTTTTATGGAAAAACGGTTACCCCATGCTAATAATCGAATACAGCAAAAGAACATCCTACTACAAAGCCCTGCAGAGACCAGAAGAAGGCTTCGTAAACTACTTTTTCAGAAGATATTTGGCGGTGCATGGAAAACTCTTAAACTAGAAAAATGGCGCGGGACATGGGATTTGAACCCAACCGTGCCTTGACCAAGGTCAACTGTTGGGTCTTGCCAAATGACGGCTAAGTTGCGGGAGTAAAGCTAAAGCTTTTAATGACGACGGCAACGGTTTTTCCGTTCGACGGCGCATGACCGTTTAGCAGCCACAGGTTGATGTTGGCTGATACGCCCGTGGGACTGGGGCTGAGAGGGCTGGTGAATGAGGTGATTATGCTTGAGGTAGGCGGGTTGGTTATGCTTGATTGGCCCTGCAGGCTTTCGAAGAATATGTTGCTTTGGCCCCAAGAAAAGAAGTGGGTCGAATAGCTACCCGTTAATTTAGCATTGAATGATTCTGCATTATACCCCATCGTGTAAGGTGAGGGCTGAACCGTAAACCACGCATTGTTTCCGTGAGTGACGCCCCAAGTTGAAAATTCAATATCAACCTCATGCGAGTCATCTTTGTAAGCAAAGAGACCCAGCACCACGTTCTTATCCATTGTTGCGGCGTTATTTGAAATCACAAAACTGTACGTGCCGTAGCCAAGCGTTTGCACGGTGGTCAAGCTGGCGGCGTACCAAATGCCCCTCGAATAGGTCAGTTGAAGATGTAGCCATCCGCTGCTATCGACCCAAATGTTGTTGGCGCTGCTTGACCAATGATTCGGACCAGGATAAATGGTGCCCGAACCCGAATTTTCCGCGTACCACACGTAACCAGAAAAAGAAATTGTTCCCGTCGACTGGTTAACCACTGTGTTTGCAGAAATTGCACCTGCCGCACTTGACTGAACTGGAAGAGCTGTAGCCAACGACATGAAGAAACCTAAAATCATAATCAACCCAAGTACACGACTTATCGTCAAAACTTTCTTTCTCATAACATTCTTTCCTTGCGACGTCATTTTGGCCCGCTTTATTCCTTCTTTCTATGTATCAAATTCAAGAACTCAAAGAACCGCCAAATTGTTAGACGCACAACAGCATACCTTGGAGCAGCCAAAACTTACTCGCTACAGACTTTAACCGCCCATGTTGATATAACGCTTTGTCAGCACGCTTAATTCAATAACATATGAGCACTCAGGGGCTTATAGCAATTGAGCATTAACTCAAAATAAAGAAAAACGAAAATTACGTCGCCAAGCAAATTTTCGATGTTTAACCAAAAGTAGGTTTGGCGAATCAGCCTTGTTAACGAATGCGGCGACTTAAAAATTGTTGGGAAGAGCGAGGAGAGAGAGAATTGCCGCATTTTGGTTAACCGTTGGTTCGCCAAACATGCTATGCGGGTTTTCTTGCGCAATAGTTTAATCGAGTGTGAAAATAAAAGACTATGTGACTGTGCCGCACAACCAACATTGTAGGCAGTTAGCTTTAAGCCGCTTCTGCATCTTACCATTAATTAGGTTTGGTTTGCCAATAAGCAAAGTCGCTTTCTTTCGGGCTTTGAACCCTTCACCTTAAATAATAAGGCGCGGAAAGATAGAGACCAAGACAGCGGCGATGCTCATGAGTTTACGGTTAAATCCTGAATACAGCAAGTTGTTGCCACAGATGTCCGAAGAAGAATTCGCCGAATTAAAGGCATCCATAAAATCGGAAGGTCAACATTACCCGATAATCGTAAACGAAGACCTTGAAGTTTTAGATGGACACCACAGGTACCGCGCTTGCACCGAACTGGGTGTGGAGCCAGATTTTGAAGTCCGCAGATTCGATGATAAGTTGATTGAAAAAAAATTCGTAATAGAAGCCAATCTTAGGCGTCGCCACCTCAACAATTTTCAGCTTGTGGAGCTTGCGGTTCCGCTGCTGGAGATTGAAAAAGCATTGGCGAAGAAGCGAAGGACCAAAGTTGAGGCGGACAGCGGGGACTTGGAGCAGGGGTTAACGCCTGAGGATGTTGAGCCTGAGTTTAAGAGTAAGGCAACTGAGGCGGTTGCGAGAAAGGCGGGGGTTTCAACACGAACTTTCGAGCGAGGCAAAACTATTCTTGAGAAAGCAAGTGAAGACGAAAAGCAGAAGCTGCGCGAAGGAAAAGCCAGCATCACCAAGGTTTACACTGAAATAAAATCTGGTGAAAACGCCCAACTGGGAAAAGACGACGATGAGGCGCCTCCGAGGGAGGAGAGCCCGCTGGACATTCAAAACCGTGTGCAGCTGTCGGCTATCTTGGAGCTTCTGCAAAAGCACGAGTTGTTCTGTCCTTCATGCGGCAACGCGATGTTTGCATGCAGCAAATGCCACAAAACCCTGAAGGAACTTGTGAAGCCAAAAGACCTCCCAGACAGTGCGGCTTAAACCGTGGGCATCCGATGCCATGTTGCGTGGGGTAAAGGTTTCTTCTGAGCCGTTTGACGCTTGGATTCCAATGCGACCCGACGGTTTAGGGGCGGTTGATCGGGTCTAAGAAAGTTTAACTATTCTGGTTCTGTACTAGTATTTGGAGTAGTTTGAATGGTTCAAGCTTATATTTTGCTTAATGTTGAGCCTGGTTCGGAGGGAAAGGTGCTGGATAAACTTAAGGAACTTGACATCGTTAGTGAAGCCTACGTTTCATACGGTGTTTACGACTTAGTGATTAAGCTCGACGCTGACACCATGGATGAGCTCAAAGACGCAGTTTCGCATAAAATACGCACCACCGACGAAGTCCGATCCACAGTAACGCTGATACTGATAGAGCAGTAAGACGCTTTTTGCCTGTTTCTTCTTGATTTGCCAATTTCGCAGCTAAGATTTTTCGCTAGGGAAAATGGGTTTTTTTGGGTTTGGTTTGTTTCAAGCCAGAATTTGCTTAGGCAGCCGATAACTTGTCAGTTGCGAAGGCGCTGTTTGTAGGTGGGAAAAGCGGCAATCTCGCAAGCAAACTTTATAATCCTCAGCGTGCTTAGGCGAAAGAAAAAATGTGTGTCTGGCCCTAATTATGGTGCAGTATAAATGGGTGGCTTTGTCCAATACGACTATCGGCATGCTTATGGCTTCTATTGACGCCACAATCGTGCTTATTGCGATGCCTGCAATTTTCCGCGGCATAGACATCAATCCGTTTACTTCTTTTCAGTACCTGCTGTGGCTGATGTTTGGCTACAGCATCGTCACTGCCACATTGCTCGTGACCTTCGGCAGATTATCCGACATGTTCGGCAGAGTAAAACTGTACAATTTAGGCTTCCTCATCTTCACCATAGGCTCAATCATGCTTTCCCTAACGCCCAACAAAGGCGACGCGGGAGCAATGGAGCTTATCATTTTCCGTTTAGTTCAAGGTGTAGGAGCAGCGTTTCTGTTCTCAAACAGCGGGGCAATCATAACGGACGCGTTCCCCGAGAACGAGCGCGGCAAAGCGTTGGGAATCAACCAGCTGGCATTCCTAGCTGGGTCGCTTGTCGGCTTGGTTTTGGGCGGTGTCTTAGCCGTTTACGATTGGCGCCTGGTTTTCCTCGTCAGCGTTCCAGTGGGAGTAGTTGGAACCATATGGTCTTACTGGAAACTTAAAGAGCAAAACGTCATTCGAAGAAGACAGAAAATGGATATTTGGGGCAACATCACCTTCGGAGTCGGCTTAACCCTTATTTTGCTCGGCATCACCTATGGGCTAACACCTTACGGGAGCTCCCCGATGGGTTGGGGCAGTCCATGGGTTTTGGGTGCACTCGCATCTGGAGCAGCAATGTTAGTGGCGTTTCCGTTTGTTGAAAGCCGAGTGGAAGACCCAATGTTCCGCCTGGACCTTTTCAAGAACCGCCAGTTCGCCACAGCAAACATCGCCACATTCCTAAGTTCGCTTGCCAGAGGCGGAGTAATGATAATGCTCGTTATCCTGCTGCAGGGAATATGGCTGCCGCTTCACGGCTTCAGCTACGATTCTGCACCTTTCTGGGCAGGCATCTTCATGATTCCAATGTCTATCGGAGTGGCTCTTACGGGTCCGTTGAGCGGGTGGCTGTCAGATAAGCATGGCGCCAGGGTCCTCGCGACGGCAGGCATGATAATTTCAGGCATCGCCTTCCTAGCGTTCACCATGTTACCCGCGAACTTCGCCTACTTACCGTTCGCCTTAATACTGCTGATGATGGGTGTCGGCATGGGAATTTTCATGTCGCCAAACATGGCTTCAGTTATGAATTCTGTCCCGGCGGAATGCAGAGGCGTCGCGTCAGGAATGCGTTCAACACTCCAAAACGTTGGCCAAACAATCAGCCAAGGGATATTCTTCGCCATAATCATAATATCGCTAAATGCTTCGTTGCCGTCGGCGCTTGTAACTGCAGTTAAAAATACGGGTGCTTCAACGCAAATCGCGGATGCCTTCGCGCACACTCCTGCGTCAGGCGCGCTCTTCGCTGCTTTCTTAGGATACAACCCAGTGGGCACGTTGCTTCAAAGCATGGGTTCAGCCGCAGCGACGATTCCTACGAACACAGTGAACATCTTAACGGGGCAAACCTTCTTCCCAAACGCCATAGCCTCACCATTCATGTCGGCAATCACAACGGCATTCATAATCGGCGCAATCCTATGCTTCATAGCTGCAGCGTTCTCAGCGCTCAGAGGCAAAAAATACCTCTATGAAAAAGAAAACGGCAAAAAAAGTGGCTAAGCCAAAGCTAATTCAAAGTAGCTTTGAACTCTTTGATTTTTTGCGACGCCTTCTCCGTCAACGGCTCACCATGCCCGCTAAGCATCACGTCGAAGTCAAAAGCGGCTATTTTCCCAATCGATTCCTTCGCCTTTGCACCGTCAAGAGTGAACCGAGGCGGCGGACCCTCAACTTTACCGTCAACAAATCGAACCGCATCACCAACAAACATCACTTTGCGCTCAGAATCCAGTAGCGAAATGCTTCCCTGCGAATGCCCAGGCGTATGAACAACGGTTAGCCTGCCCACTTTGTCGCCGTCTTTTAGAACTCAGTTCGGGTTCAACGGGAGCTGTCTTAATGACTGAGGTGAGTGCCCGAAGCATCAGATTTTTTGGTTTAGGCGGCGTCTTCTTGCCAGCGACATAGTCGGCGTCGGCTTCGTGAACTGCAACTTTGGCGCCTGTTAGAGTCTTCATTTTTTTGAGGCTTCCAACATGGTCGACATGGAAATGCGTTATCACTATTGTTGAGATGTCAGTCGGCTTACGGCCTAAACCTTCAATGTACTTTGCGATTTTCTTGCTGCTTCGAGGCAACCCCGTATCAACCAAAATTAACCCGTCACCGTCTTCGACAAGGTAAACGTTGCAGTTTACTCCGTCCACTTGAAAGATTCCTTCGACAATCTTCATCACACGCCACTTCCTAAGAGCCTTAACCGCCTAAACTTAAAAACGTATTTGAGCCATTATACCGCTAAGCCGTTTGCCACATGGAACTGTTCGGATTATTGATTTTTTATGGTGTTTTTGCAGACGCGTACCTGAGAGGTAGGCAAAACATCTACGGAAAGCATCTACACCTTGCATCTACGGAAAAGAAAAACATCAACAAAAGCCGACAAACGTTTCGTCTTAACTTCAAGTCTGCGCTGAAATCAAAGAATTATTACCGCACCTGCCATTTCGAACCCATTCCTGCGTTTCTTTTTCTTTGCAGCCGTTCCTGTGGGTGCGGTTCAATTGTGGCTAGAATTTATTAGGCAGGTGGATATTTCTGGATGGGAAGATGACGCTTTATGCCACTTTCAGATGTTCCCACGATAGAAGCCGTTAAACTAACAAAAAAGTACGGTTCATTTGAAGCCGTTTCAGACTTAAACCTCAAAATTGAAGGCTCAAAATGCGTAGGTTTCCTAGGCCCAAACGGCGCGGGAAAAACAACAACCCTCAAAATGTTCACCGACTTGATCCGCCCCAGCTCAGGAGAAGCCCTCATCAACGGCATAAATGTACATACTCACAAAAAAGCTGCTTTAGCTTCCGTTTCAGCGGTCATCGAAACCCCAGAAATCTACCCTTCACTGACGCCCCGCGAAGGATTGTCGATGATTGCGGAAATCAGGGGAGTTCCAGCTGGCGAAATCAAAAAGAGAATTGAGGAAGCCGTCGCTGAAGTCCACATGGATGAATGGATCGACAAGAGGGTTGGCAGATTCTCAAAGGGTATGAAGCAGAGAATTGTTATTGCATCTGCGCTTCTAAGTGATCCACAGATTCTTTTTCTTGACGAACCCACCACCGGGCTTGACCCCCGAGGCATGAGTGAAGTTAGGGACATCGTCAAGTCATTGAAGGCCAAAAAACGTCTAATCTTTATGAGTTCACATATTCTAAGCGAGGTCTCTGATGTTTGCGACGAAGTCGCCATGATAGACCACGGCAAACTAATCGTTTACAACACCATAGCTAATGTCACTGCGAAATTTGCAGGCGGAAACAATGTTGTGGAAGTTGGGTTATCGCGTCCGATCGATGGCAGAATCTTGTCAAAAACTATTCCTTCTTTGTCTGGCGTCGTGAACGCTGAAAAAATAGATGACAACAACCTCAAGATAACTTTCGGCGGCGGCTTAGACGCTCAAGAGCGCCTCCTCAGCGAGATGGTTAAGCTAAACCTTGGGGTCGTCAGCTACAGGGTTGCGTCGTCTGAGCTTGAAGAAGTATATCTAAAGTTGATAAAGGCTACTTTGTGATAAACATGACCGAAACATACTCTGAATCTAAAAATGTGGTTCCATCAAGCATGGCTCAAGTATTCACAACAATGAAGTATGCGCTTCTCGATTACCTCAGAGGCAGAAGATTCTTCATAATGCTGATAATAACCGCACTCATCAGCATTCTACTCACTGTCATCGTCGGGGTCTACCGACCCGAAGGCTTCCTCACCTCCAACCTGGCGTTCTACAACAATTGGTGGGGAACCTCTGTGACCTTTGTCGTCGTGCTGTCGGCAATTTTCTTCGGCGGCGACGCAATATCAGGCGAGTTCCAAAACAAAACAGGGTACTTCGGTGTTCCAAACCCCATTAGACGCTCATCCATATACATAGGCAAATGGTTAGCCGCATTCATCGCCTCAGCAGTTATGCTGGGCATTTTCACGGTAATCACCTTAGGAAACGGCCTGTATTACTTCTCAAGCGTACCCTCCCAATTCGGCGAGTCATTCGTGTTCTCCCTAATCTACTTGGTTGCAGTTCTCGGATTCACCTTCTTCTTCAGCTCACTATTCAAAAGCAGCTCCATTTCAATCCTCATAACAGCCATTCTATTCCTCTTCGTCTTCACATTGCTCGACACATTAATCGCAACCCTCGTCAAAATCGAACCATGGTTCCTCATCAACTACGGCGCACAGATAATCGGAAACGTTTTAACCTCGCCCTACCCGCCTCACCAACTAACGTCTACAACGACAGGTCCTGGAGGCAGAACTTTCACCGTCACCCAATTCAACGCTTCAGTGCCTGAGGGACTCGCAATCATGGGCATATACTTCATCATAACGGCAATCGCGGGCTTGGTACTTTTCGAAAGAAAAGAATTCACCTAAACGGAGCAAATAATACTCTCTGTTTAGCCGTAGCCTACCTCCATGAATGATAGTAAAATTTAACTACTAAAACATACTAAGGCACGGTCTAATGAGAAGACTTCCATTACAGTTCGTTGGTTCGGTCTGTACAAACCCCAGTTTAGTTATGAGTTTCGGCAGGGGAGCTTATCGAGAATTTGTCAAATCCAAACTGGATTACCGAAACGAAGATGGAAGCAGCTCTGCACTTTGGCTGCTGAGCCTAAGAATCACCCATCGATGCAACCACCGCTGTGCCATATGCGCCCAGTGGGGACAAAGCGGCTACAACGCGAGGGATGACACGCCTAAAGTCACTGGCGAAGTCCCGGTTGAAGTTTACAAGAAAATGATAGATGAGGTTGCACCCAAAAAAGTTCATGTTTACATCACAGGCGGAGAACCGTTCCTGTACGAGTCGCTTGTTCCCTTCGTCAACTACATCAAAGAAAAGGGTCTCACAGTTCAAATCGTGACCAACGGAGTCGGGTTGGAACGCAACGCCGAAACCATCGTTGACAACGGCTGGGACATGATATGCGTCTCGTTTGATGGCCCAAGAGAAATCCACGACAAATGCCGAGGAGTCCCCGGAGCCATGGACACAGCGATTAAAGGGTTGTCGGCGATTCAGAGGCTCAAGAAAGAGAAAAAGAAAAGAAAACCAGCCATCTTCACCCTAACCACAATCTCCAGCAACAACCAGTACACCCTGGTTGACACGGTGAGGGAAGCAGAAAAACTCAACCCTACAGGCATAATTATCTATTACTCGTGGTTCACGCGAGAGTGGATCGGGCAGAAACACACAAAAATAGCCAATGAGAAGTTGGGGATTACGCCTTTCGCTTGGAAGGGCTATGTCCGTGACACTTCAACTTTGGATATCGAGGCAATTGAGAAGCAAGTGAAGGAAATAAAAAGCGACAAACACTTCGGCAACGTTCTTTTTGTGCCCGACCTCAAATTCGAAGACATCAAAACCTACTACACCGAACCAGAAAACTTCTTCGGCTACAAAAAATGCATCTCCCCCTGGTTCCAACTAGACGTGATGCCAAACGGCGACGTAGTTACCTGCAGAGATTTCCCAGACTTCGTCACAGGAAACATCATGGAGTCGCCGCTGCTTGACATTTACAACAGCGAAAAACACCGCAAATTCAGACGCGCCCTGCGAAGCTGCGACAACGGCGTTTTCCCAATATGCTCCCGATGCTGCGGCTTAATGGGGTATCAGAATGCCCAAAGAGATGGGTTGATCCATGATGGAGCCCATCGACGTCGCCGTACTCACCTACAACAGCGCCGTAAAACTGCGGGAATGCCTAAACTCGGTTTACATGAACGTACCTGTAAAAAACCTGGTTGTTGTGGATGGCTTCTCAACCGACGCGACGCCAGCCATCGTGAACGAGTTCCAAAAGCAGTATGGCAACGTTTTGTTTGTCCAGGAAAAAGGCACAAGAGCCTCCGCCAGACAGACAGCAATCCGGCTGGTAAAGGGCGACTGGTTCATGTTTGTGGACAGCGATGTTGTCCTGTCAAAGAACTGGTTTGCTGAAGCAGAAAAACACGTAGGCGGGGACGTGGGCGCAGTCTGGGGCATCGAAATCTGGTCGGTGCTTAGGGGAAAAAAGATTTTGGCTCTTTTTGAGAGGGTTACGCTTAAGATTTTTGAGCGGCGAGGCGGAACCCATGACATGTTGATTAGGCGAAAAACGGTTGAAGACATCAAAATCCCGTTTGAACTGCACACTTACGAAGACGCCTACATCAAATCGTGGATCAACAACAAAGGCTACAAAGTCCTTGGCGTCTACGAACCCCACTGCATCCATTTTCGGGCAGACACCGTTTGGACCGCCAAAAAACACGTTGAACTCATGGTCAGCGACCTCAAATTTGCCCTCCGCCGCCCCCTGCTTCTGCTGCCCTACGGCTTCTACTCCGCAGTCGTCACCTACCAAATAGCCATCAACAAAATCAAACGTGCCAACTAAAAAATCAAGAAAGAAACAGCGGTTTTCTTGCAGTTGATGGAGAGCGAAATTTGCTTTTTCAGCGTGTGCGTTACTGGAATTTGTTTGAGGCTTGAAGCAGGACTTGTTGTGCAAGGTCCAATCGGATGGTGATTGATTTGCTATGCATGATGAGGGGGTTTGTTTTTAGGCATTCTTTGTGGACTTTGACGTGGTTCTCTATTGCTGTGTTCATGGCTCGCAGAGACGGAATCATGAGGATTTCTTGGCTGCATTCGGGGCATTTGATGAAGCCTTTTTTGAGGCAGTCGTGATTTGGCTCAGAAACTACCTTCATGTACATCTGTTTTAACCGTAAGTCGTTTTCTTCGGAAGCTATATCGAACATTAGGGTTTTTTGCATTTTCTTGCGCTCCAAACTAAATCTTGTTTCTCGACTCTGATTTAGTGAATCTGACTTAGTAATACTCGATATAAAACAGTTCATAACACAACCATATATCGGTACAGAATATGCGAGCCACTCCCAGCAGGTTTCCACACCAAAATAAATACAAAAACCACGCAAATCTAAACCAAAACCAAACACAAAATTGCCACCACCCCACGCAAAAATATGCTTCAACCACAGGTTCAAAACCACTTTGCCGAATCACCAAAAGAAATTTTCCTAAACAACCGATTAGCGCCACTCAATTTCTCCTCAGGCGCTTGGTTATGATAGAAAAGGAAGCCTCAAATAGACTAAAATATATTCAAGTTAGAAACTAATTTAAGCGGATTGTCTTGGGGTCATCTCTAAAGTTCGGGCAGTTACGCAAGAAAGCGCCACCATTGATAGCGATAGCAATCGCTGTTGCCGTTGTTGTTTATTTTGTGTTTGATATTTTGGATGACGTGGTTATCGAGGGGAACCCTGCGACAAGCGAGCCGCTTATCGGACTTGTCGTTTCCATTGTTCGCGGCGTCACTTCCACAGTGAAGGCTTTTGGGTACCCAGGCATCTTTGTTTTGATGTTTCTTGAAACAAGCTCGGTTCCTATACCAAGCGAAGTCATCCTTCCCTTCGCGGGCTACCTGAGCTTCACCGGGCAATTCAACATCTACTTGGTCGTGGCAGTTGCAACGGTCGCGGGAATTTTCGGTTCATTAATTGACTACTACATCGGGCTAAAAGGCGTCCAATCCCTCATAAAACACAAAATCCTGGGAAAAGTCATCCTTTCAACAGGCCAACTTCAAATCGCAGAGAAATGGTTCGACAAACACGGCAGCATCGTTGTTTTTGCCGGCCAACTAATCCCTGGTCTTCGAACAACCTCTCGTTCCCCGCAGGAGCAGCAAAGATGCCGATAAAAAAATTCCTTCTCTACACCACCGCAGGATGCCTCCTGTGGAACGCCATCTTGGCTTTCTTCGGCTGGTACTTGGGCAGGAACTGGACAGAAGTAGCTGGAATAACCCGTTACTTGGTTGTGGCTTCGGTCGCGGCGGTGGGGTGCTGATTGCGCCTACTTGCTTGTAAGACCCAGAAATATGCGGAAACAAAAATTGTTGGCCGCAAAAAACTGGCGTTTAGGCTATTTTCGTTATTTTCGGTTTGCTTTCGCCTTTTATTCCGAGCTTTTCTTCCTACGTGCAGCATACACCCCACATTTGAAACTTCATTGAACATTTTGTAATCCATCGTTTCTAAAGGCGCCGTCGATTGACACTGCCGAATCTGACGCGAAGACTCCGACGTCTTTCATGACGGGTTCGCCGGCATGGGCAAACAATCGCAGTTTGCGGTGATGTCTTTGGCGAAGCTGACGAAAGAAACTTTCTTCGGCTGAAGGTCGAAAGCACCCCGTAAGCTGCTGACGCGAGTGCCTTGCAGAAATCCGACTGGTTTACGAAGCTTATGGCTTCCATCGGGCAAGCGTGCTTGCACATGGGGCAACGCATCACAAACAGAGGTGTTATGTGCTTTTCCTTCGATGATGTCAGGCAGATGAAGTGCGCAAGCAGCTTTGC
>CAWGMZ010000022.1:0-242289 GCA_963823775.1 Candidatus Bathyarchaeota archaeon | reverse complement strand
GCAATTTTCTTCGGCGGCGACGCAATATCAGGCCAGCAAAACAAAACAGGGTACTTCGGTGTTCCAAACCCCATTAGACGCTTATCCATATACATAGGCAAATGGTTAGCCGCATTCATCGCCTCAGCAGTTATGCTGGGCATTTTCACGGTAATCACCTTAGGAAACGGCCTGTATTACTTCTCAAGCGTACCCTCCCAATTCGGCGAGTCATTCGTGTTCTCCCTAATCTACTTGGTTGCAGTTCTCGGATTCACCTTCTTCTTCAGCTCACTATTCAAAAGCAGCTCCATTTCAATCCTCATAACAGCCATTCTATTCCTCTTCGTCTTCACATTGCTCGACACATTAATCGCGACCCTCGTCAAAATCGAACCATGGTTCCTCATCAATTACGGCGCACAAATAATCGGAAACGTCTTAACTTCGCCCTACCCGCCTCACCAACTTACGTCTACGACGACAGGTCCTGGAGGCAGAACTTTCACAGTCACTCAATTCAACGCTTCGGTGCCTGAGGGACTCGCCATCATGGGAATTTACTTCGCCGTCACTGCAATCTTGGGCTTAGTACTTTTCGAAAGAAAAAAATTCACGTAAACGGAGCGGCCAATTCTCTCTTTTAGCCGTAGCCTAGCTCCATGAATGATAGTAAAATTTAACTACTAAAACATACTAAGGCACGGTCTAATGAGAAGACTTCCATTACAGTTCGTTGGTTCGGTGTGTACAAACCCCAGTTTAGTTATGAGTTTTGGCAGGGGAGCTTATCGAGAATTTGTTAAATCCAAGCTGGATTACCGAAACGAAGATGGAAGCAACTCTGCACTTTGGCTGCTGAGCCTAAGAATCACCCATCGATGCAACCACCGCTGTGCCATATGCGCCCAGTGGGGACAAAGCGGCTACAACGCGAGGGATGACACGCCTAAAGTCACTGGCGAAGTCCCAGTTGAAGTTTACAAGAAAATGATAGATGAGGTTGCACCCAAAAAAGTTCATGTTTACATCACAGGCGGAGAACCGTTCCTGTACGAGTCGCTTGTTCCCTTCGTCAACTACATCAAAGAAAAGGGTCTCACAGTTCAAATCGTGACCAACGGAGTCGGGTTGGAACGCAACGCCGAAACCATCGTTGACAACGGCTGGGACATGATATGCGTCTCGTTTGATGGCCCAAGAGAAATCCATGACAAATGCCGAGGAGTCCCCGGAGCCATGGACACGGCGATTAAAGGGTTGTCGGCGATTCAGAGGCTCAAGAAAGAGAAAAAGAAGAGAAAACCAGCCATCTTCACCCTAACCACAATCTCCAGCAACAACCAGTACACCCTGGTTGACACGGTGAGGGAAGCAGAAAAACTCAACCCTACAGGCATAATCATCTATTACTCGTGGTTTACGAGAGAGTGGATCGGGCAGAAACACACAAAAATAGCCAATGAAAAGTTGGGGATTACGCCTTTCGCTTGGAAGGGCTATGTCCGTGACACTTCAACTTTGGATATCGAGGCAATTGAGAAGCAAGTGAAGGAAATAAAAAGCGACAAACACTTCGGCAACGTTCTTTTTGTGCCCGACCTCAAATTCGAAGACATCAAAACCTACTACACCGAACCAGAAAACTTCTTCGGCTACAAAAAATGCATCTCCCCCTGGTTCCAACTAGACGTGATGCCAAACGGCGACGTAGTTACCTGCAGAGATTTCCCAGACTTCGTCACAGGAAACATCATGGAGTCGCCGCTGCTTGACATTTACAACAGCGAAAAACACCGCAAGTTCAGGCGCGCCCTGCGAAGCTGTGACAACGGCGTTTTCCCAATTTGCTCCCGATGCTGCGGCTTAATGGGGTACTGAGAATGCCCCTGAGATGGGTTGATCCATGATGGAGCCCATCGACGTCGCCGTACTCACCTACAACAGCGCCGTAAAGCTGCGAGAATGCCTGAAGTCAGTCTACATGAACGTACCTGTAAAAAACTTGGTTGTTGTGGATGGCTTCTCAACCGACGCGACCCCTGCCATAGTGAACGAGTTCCAAAAGCAGTATGGCAACGTTTTGTTTATCCAGGAAAAAGGCACAAGAGCCTCCGCCAGGCAAACGGCGATTCGATTGGTAGAGGGCGACTGGTTCATGTTTGTAGACAGCGATGTTGTCCTGTCAAAGAACTGGTTTGCCGAAGCAGAAAAACACGTGGGCGAAGACGTGGGTGCCGTGTGGGGCATCGAAATCTGGTCGGTGCTTAGGGGAAAAAAGATTTTGGCTCTTTTTGAGAGGGTTACGCTGAAGATTTTTGAGCGGCGAGGCGGAACACACGACATGTTGATTAGGCGAAAAACGGTTGAAGACATCAAAATCCCGTTTGAGCTGCACACTTACGAGGACGCCTACATCAAATCGTGGATCAACAACAAAGGCTACAAAGTCCTTGGCGTCTACGAACCCCACTGCATACATTTTCGGGCAGACACCGTTTGGACCGCCAAAAAACACGTTGAACTCATGGTCAGCGACCTCAAATTTGCCCTACGCCGCCCCCTGCTCCTGCTTCCCTACGGCTTCTACTCCGCAGTCGTCACCTACCAAATAGCCATCAACAAAATCAAACGCGCCAACTAAAAAATCAAGACAGAAACAAGCGGTTTTCTTGGAGTCGATGGGGAGCGAAATTTGCTTTTTCGGCGATGTGCGTTATTGGAATTTGTTTGAGGCTTGAAGCAGGACTTGTTGTGCGAGGTCTAGTCGGATGGTGATTGATTTGCTGTGCATGATTAGGGGGTTTGTTTTTAGGCATTCTTTGTGGACTTTGACGTGGTTCTCTATTGCTATGTTCATGGCGCGCAGAGAGGGAATCATCAGGATTTCTTGGCTGCATTCGGGGCATTTGATGAAGCCTTTTTTGAGGCAGTCGTGATTTGGCTCGGAAACTACCTTCAGGTACATCTGTTTTAACCGTAAGTCGTTTTCTTCGGAAGCTATATCGAACATTAGGGTTTTTTGCATTTTCTTGCGCTCCAAACTAAATCTTGTTTCTCGATTCTGATTTAGTGAATCTGACTTAGTAATACTCGATATAAAACAGTTCATAACACAACCATATATCGGTACAGAATATGCAGAGCCACTCCCAGCAGGTTTCCACACCAAAATAAATACAAAAACCACGCAAATCTAAACCAAAACCAAACACAAAATTGCCACCACCCCACGGAAAAAATATGCTTCAACCACAGGTTCAAAACCACTTTCCCGAATCACCAAAAGAAATTTTCCTAAACAACCGATTCGCGCCACTCAATTTCTCCTCAGGCGCTTGGTTATGATAGAAAAGGAAGCCTCAAATAGACTAAAATATATTCAAGTTAGAAACTAATTTAAGCGGATTGTCTTGGGGTCATCTCTAAAGTTCGGGCAGTTACGCAAGAAAGCGCCTCTGTTGATAGCGATAGCAATCGCTGTTGCCGTTGTTGTTTATTTTGTGTTTGATATTTTGGATGACGTGGTTATCGAGGGGAACCCTGCGACAAGCGAGCCGCTTATCGGACTGGTCGTTTCCATTGTTCGCGGCGTAACTTCCACGGTGAAGGCTTTTGGGTACCCAGGCATCTTTGTTTTGATGTTTCTTGAAACAAGCTCGGTTCCCATACCAAGCGAAGTCATCCTTCCCTTCGCGGGCTACCTGAGCTTCACCGGGCAATTCAACATCTACTTGGTCGTGGCAGTTGCAACGGTCGCGGGAATTTTCGGTTCATTAATTGACTACTACATCGGATTAAAAGGCGTCCAATCCCTCATAAAACACAAAATCCTGGGAAAAGTCATCCTTTCAACAGGCCAACTTCAAATCGCAGAGAAATGGTTCGACAAACACGGCAGCATAGTTGTTTTCGCAAGCCGACTAATCCCAGGTTTCCGAACAACCTTCTCGTTCCCCGCAGGAGCAGCAAAGATGCCGATAAAAAAATTCCTTCTCTACACCACCGCAGGATGCCTCCTGTGGAACGCAATCTTGGCTTACTTAGGCTGGTACTTGGGCAAGAACTGGACAGAAGTAGCTGGAATAACCCGTTACTTGATTGTGGCTTCGGTGGCGGCGGTGGCGGTTCTGATTGTCGCCTACTTGCTTGTAAGACGCAGAAATATGCAGAAACAAAAATTGTTGCCAGCAAAAACTGGCGTTTAGGCTAGTTTCGTTATTTTCGGTTTGATTTCGCCTTTTAACCCGAGGGCTTTTGCTTCCGTAACCTGCAGCATACAGTCCACATTTGAAGCTTCATTGAACATTTTGTAATCCACCGTTTCGAGGAAGGCGCCGTCGATTGACACTGCCGAATCTGACGCGAAGATTCCGACGTCTTTCATGACGGGTTCGCCGGGCATGGGTAAGCAGTCGCAGTTTGCGGTGATGTCTTTGGCGAAGCTGACGAAAGAAACTTTCTTCGGCTGGAAGGTTGACAGAACCCCGTAAGCTGCTGACGCGAGTGCCTTGCAGAAATCCGACTGGTTAACGAAGCTTATGGCTTCCATCGGGCAAGCGTGCTTGCACATGGGGCAACGCATGCACAGAGCCGAGGTGTTATGTGCTTTTCCCTCAATGATGTCAGGCAGATGAAGTGCGCAAGCAGCTTTGCATTTGCCGCAGCCCACGCATTTGGACTCATCAATTTCCAATCCCGACAACCCTGTGCTGCCGAAGCTTTCCCGCTCGGGGACAGCAGCCCATGCCGAGGTTTTTTATGGCGCCGCCGAAACCGCTGAGTTCATGACCTTTATCGTGTGTGACAACAATCATGGCGTCGGCTTCCGCAATCATGCCTGAAACCTCGATTTCGCTCAGGATGCCTTTGGTTGGGACGGTTCGGTAGTTTTCGCTTTTTAAGCCGTCGGCTGGGAAGAAGGGTGCCATGTTGAACCCGTTTGTCAACGCGTTCATCGTGTGGTCGTAGCCGTTGCTGCGTTGGCCGTTGTAGAGGGTGCTGGAGTCGGTGATGAAGGGTTTCGCGCCTGCCTCCTTGACCCGGCGGGCTATGTCGTTGACAAAGAAAGGCTGAACATAATACGGGTTCCCAAGCTCACCCACATGCACCTTTATTGCGACTAAGTCGCCTTTCTGGATGCCGTCAAAGGTGCCTGCTTCATCGTAGAGGCGGTTAGCTTCCTCCAATAAGTTACGAGATGGGTCCCAAGGAACTAAATGAACGTCATTTTAGATTCATCCGTTAGTCCATTGGCTAGGGTTCTATTTTAGTTTAGTTGGAGCTTAGCTGCAGGTCAAATGAAATGTGGGCTTTTAAGCAGGTTAACTGAAGGAAAGCCTTCTGGTGGGATGTAACGTCAGCATTAACGTGCAGGGTTACGTTTTGGCTGAAGGTTTCAATCATAAAGTTGATTGGGACGCTTCCTCCATCGTAGACCTCCATGTTTTTCATCGTTATCACGGTTCCTCCCCCGTTCAGCTGCTTGAAGGCGGTTGTTACCGCTGGGTAATTAGCTTCCATATAGACACGCTTACGTGTTGGTTAAACTCTGTCGTGAACGTCAAGGTGATGCTGTCTAAGATGTAGTTGAGGGTTTGGCGTGGCTCGTCAAACATGAATTTGTAGGGTGTCGAATATGACATTTGGTTGAATACTATTTCGCCGATTTGCTGGTTCGAGAGATACATTGCGAACGGGTGGTTGTAGCCTGACGGCGACTCTGGCGTCGTCGTTAGATCGGTTGAAAATAGGAAGGTATTGGTTGTCGCCAACCATGAACAGTCATGTAAAGAGTCTCCTGCCAACTACCAGACAAAGAACTCGATATAAACTGGTCGGTGCCCACGCCGCGCCCATTTTCACTTGAGCGTTTTGACGTTAAAATAGGGTTACCCTCGATGCGTTGTTTCCATTTATTTTTTGGAACAGGTGAAAAAAAAAGTTTTTCGATGAGTAGGGGATAGGTCTTTTCTAGATGATCCAAATAGGCTTCTATTAGGATCCAAATATGCGATTTTTGGGGTGGGTTCCAGCAGGTTTATTAGTTGAATGAATAATTCAATCAACCACAACAAGGTGAAAGCAAAGCATGCCCCGCAGCGAAGAAGCAAACGAAGAAATCAGAAAAGAAACCACCAAAAAAATCTTAGAAGCCGCCAAAGACGTATTCGCCACAAAAGGACGCGCCGCCACAATAGCCGACATAGCCGAAAAAGCCCAAGTCAGCCAAGGCCTAGCATACCACTATTTCAGCAGCAAAGAAGAAATCTTTTCCATCCTCCTAAAGCAGGCTTGGGCAGAAGCAGGCGGTGGACCAGCCCAACGCATCGGACAAATCCAAGGAACCCCGGGTCAGCGCCTCACGCTCTTAATCACAAACATGCTGCAAGCCAACCGCCAAAACCCAGGAATATCCCAAATAATGTATAACGCCCTCGAAGACGAAACCACCCCAGCCGACTTAAAGGCAATGATCCAGAGGAACGGCCAAGAACTGCAGAGTGTCATTCGGCAACTTATCGTCGACGGGCAGGCGACGGGGGAAGTCGTAAAAGACGACCCTGACCAACTCTTGGTTACGTTACTCGCCGTCGTTAACGGCTTGATGAAAAGAGCCACCTTGCTTGACCCGAAGGACGCTAAAAACCATTTTCCCGACGCAAAAATAATCCTGCGAATGCTCAAGCCCGAAGGTCAGGAGAAAAGAAGAAAATGAATCGAAAGGAGCCAGCGACATTGCCCACCTCTTTTTTTAGCCGCATCTTGGGTTTTCTGCGTTCTCACCCTATTCTCTGTCTTTTCATCCTAACGCCCGGTATTATAGAGTACGTTGCGGGTTCAAGTCCAATCACCAACCTTGGTCTTTTCTCCGCCGGCATTTATCATCGGGCTTTTAATCAACTCAGCCTTGTATCTCCCAGGTGCCCTTCTAATTCGGGAAGCTGCCATTCGCTGGAAAAAAGGTTGGGCATCTGTACTTCTCCTTGGTGCCTCCTACGGAGTTTTAGAGGAAGGAATTGCTCTTGGCACTTTATTTAACCCTAAAGGCCCTATACCAGCCCCTGGGTATTGGCATGGAGTAAACTGGGTATATGTCGCATTTGTTGTTCCATACCATGCGGTTTTCAGCATTGCTCTACCACTGCTTTTGCTTGGGCTGGCGCTCCCAAATACCAAAGGAAAAAGTCTGCTTAACTCCCGACGAGCTATAGCTGGAACGTTTGCAATCCTAGGAATCGATGTGTATTTGAATTTACTGATTACCGCGCATGTTGAGCATTTCTGGATGGGCTTGACCGCCCTAATTGCAAGCATAGTCATCATTGCCGCGCTAGTTGTACTCGCCTACAAAGCGCCAACTGATTTCATGCGCCCGAAAAACGAGAATCCTACTGCAAAACCCCTTGCCGTAGGCGCGTTTGGTGCGTTGGCATTTTTCCTGCTATCGCTTGTACTTGTGTTCGGCAACAGTATCCCTTCAAGTGTTGACCTGTTTCTTATGATCGCAATTCAATTTTCATTTCTGGTTTACATATTGAAGGCAATAGGTAAGGGAAACAACGAGAAGCAATTGATTGCTTTGTCATTCGGCATTATTCTTCCATTTTTAGCAGGCGGAATAGTAGGTCAAATCGAATTGCCTCTTGTGCTAATACTAGACGTTGCCCTGATTCTTTTCTTCCTACGTCTATGGCGAAAATACAGCAAGGGCTCGATGGAACATAACAATGAGATTAAAACCGAGGAGACCTGAGAATGAAAATTAAGGGAGTTTGCTACGATGTTGGACGCGTGATGATGGGAAGCCAGTGGCGCCCCAAATTCGACCCCAAACAGGTACATCGTGAACTTGAAATAATCAAAAACGACCTGCACTGCAACACGGTCAGGCTTTGCGGCTTGGACCTGAAGCGTCTTGAAATCGCCGCGCAGGATGCGCTGGCTCAGGGGTTGGAGGTTTGGCTGTCGCCTGAGATGTGGGACAGAAGCCAAGAGGAACCCCTTGGGTACCTTGAAAAAGCGGCGGAAGTCGCGGAAGCTTTGCGTCGGAAATTTCCAGGAAAGGTTGTTTTCAGCGTCGGCTCAGAAGTCACGCTTTTTATGAAGGGCATTGTTGAAGGTGAAAACTTTTTCCAGCGCATGAATAACCCCTCGTTCTGGATGACCATTCAAAGCGGGAAACACAACGAGCCGCTCAACGCTTTCTTGTCTAAGGCATCCAGCGCCGTTAGGCAAGTGTTCAAGGGGAAAGTGACGTATTTTTCGGTTCCGCTTGAGAAGGTGGATTGGAGCCCGTTTGATTTTGTTGGCGTTGACCTTTACCGCGATGCAAGGATCAAAGACGTGTTTGAAAAGATGGTGCGAGGCTACTTGGTCTACGATAAGCCTGTTGTGATTGGGGAGTTCGGCTGCTGCACTTACCGTGGGGCAGATTTGCTTGGCGGAAGCGGCTTCATCGTCACTTTTGGCATGATGGCTGATTATTTGGGCGGAAAAGTGGCGGTGCCCCCGTTGTTCAATCAAATGCTAAGTGTCATTCCGAAGGTTGACGGACATTATGTGCGAGACGAGGGTTTGCAGGCAAAAGAAATCGTTGAGCAACTCGCCGCATTCGACGCCGCAGGCGTGGAGGGCGCATTCGTCTTCACGTTTGTGTCTCCAACATCCGCCTTCAACGAGGACCCACGGTTCGACTTGGATTTGGGCAGCTACAGCCTCGTGAAAAGCTATCCTGAGAGAGACACGTTTGAGCAGATTATGTCGGACAGCGCAAGGCAGGGGAAGGAGCTTGCAGGCATAGAGTTGGCGCCAGACCTGTCAGCCAAGTTCGCAGGCTGTCATTGGCAAGCACGGAAGCACCTACCCAGATATGCCATGGGAACCCAAAGAATCATTCAAGGCAGTGGCAAACTACTACGCAAATCATTAGGAGAGCCCCGAAACATTTTCGATTAAATCGACATGGAATCGATTTCTTTCCCCGAATGAAATATACGCAGGCAGTCATTTCGGTATTTTTAGGTAGCAATTCATCATGGGCACGCTTGAATGCCGCGGATTAACAAAGGTTTACGAGGACCACCGCAAAGCCTTGGAAAACGTCACTTTTTCAGTGGAAACCAACGGCATCTTCGGCTTAATCGGCAGAAACGGCGCAGGCAAAACCACGCTTATCCGAATCTTAGCCACCGAGTTGCAGCCTACCGCGGGAACGGCAAGCATCAATGGCTTGGACATTCTGAAGCAGGAGAGCGAGTTGAGGGAGAAAATCGCGATTGTGCCGCAGGAAGCCCGAACTATCAGGTGGATGACTGCGAAACAGATTGTATCGTCGTATCTTCTGTGGCGGGGGTACAGCTATGGTGAAGCAAAAAGGCTGGCGGATGAGTCACTTGCAAAGCTTGACCTGCAAGAATACGCAAACGTCTTAACCAGTCAGGCTTTCTGGCGGCACAAAAAGAAAAGTTCTCCTTGCAACGGTGATGGCGTCGGAGGCACAGGTTATTTTTCTTGATGAACCCACGACGGGTTTAGACCCGATTTCAAGAAGGGAACTTTGGGAAATTCTTAGAAAACTGGGCAAAGAACGCTTCATCTTTCTTACAACCCATTACTTGGAAGAAGCGGAGGAACTGGCGGATAAAATCGGCATCCTAAAAGAAGGCCAATTGATTTCAGTGGGAACCCTTTCGGAGATTAGGAAAAGCGCAAGATACCAGTACAGCATTAAATTGCCGACGAAGTCGCCGATTCCGACTTTAAACGACGGCGAAGTCACCGCTGACTCGCATGGACGCGCCCAAATAATGACAAATGAGGCTGAAGCGTTCCGTTTAGCCAAGCTGCTCTCCGAGCAGGGGACAAGGTTTTCAATTAACCCGGTGACTTTGGACGACATATTTTTCTTTCTTGTCGGTCAGAAGGCGAGGGACGAATAGTGAAACGCAGCAAACTCAGCCAAATCCTCGCGGGCGTGCTCGTGAACGCCGTGTACGAAATGAAGAATTACCCCATCGTCTTAATCAGCACCGTTATTTCGCCTCTTTCTCTTTTGGCTGTGGTCACTTTCATCAGCAGAGGCAGCCTTTTCGGAACAGCCATCGAAGGCGGGTTAATCATGACGTTTTTCTCAAGCGGCATCGCCCTGCAATCTGACCTTTCCCACTTAAAAAACGACTTCAAACTCCAAGACATGGTTGTCAGCTCCCCCACGAGCGCACGAACCTACATGGGCGGGATGGCGCTTGCAGAAATCGTCTACTCTCTCCCAGGCATAGTCATTCTTGTCGCGCTCACAGGCATCTACCTGCATCCGTCGCTTCTGCAAATCGCAATCTTATCCATCGTGCTTCTGGTGATGTTTGCGATTTCGGTGGCTATTGGCTTTATGCTGTCAACTTTCTCTGCGGATGTAGTTCAAAGCTACGCGTTCTCAAGGCTACTGTCCCTGCTGTTCGCCACTTTGCCGCCAGTCTACTACCCAATAACCTACATTCCGTCGCCAATCAGCTACCTCGCTTACCTCTCCCCGACAACCTACGCGGCGGAAATCATGCATTCAGCAACGGGATACCTGACAAATTTCACAGAACTTGCTTATTCTCGATTGGATTGTACTGTTGGCGGTAGGCGGAGTCATCCTTTTTATCGCAGTAAAGAAGACCCGATGGAAAGACGTGTAAACTAATATTTCTTGCCGACTGCCAGCTTGGCTTGAGCCTCTTGCGCTTCGGCTTCGCTGTCAGCTAAAACGTTGAGCCAGAGCTCGAACTCGGTTTTTGAGATTTCTTTTTGGATGGTGCCCATTTGGTCTCCTGAAAAAAACCGCGGCGGCGATGCGGAGAAGAGTTTGACGTAGAAGATTCTGTCGGCTATGGTGATTTTTGAGGTGCAGCCGGCTTTTTCGCCTGCGCCGTAGTCTACTTCGTAGGGCATGTTTGAACCTGTCTTTGAGAATTGCTGGTTTGTTACTTAAATTTTCTCTTTTGATCGGCGTTGTGCCTGCGGAGCCGCATTTAACCTCTGGCTATTGATTCTATATAGTTTACTGAGTGAATCTCTATAGGCGTCTTCATGGTTTCACGTTGTTGAACATGCGGAAGAGGTGAAATAAAGAATGCTCTCACGAGACTGCGACGGCTGCACCAAACTCAGGGAATGCAGCGTCCGCTACAAAAAAGCCCTCAGAGGAGACAAAGTTTACTGCCCAGACGGAACGGCGCACCTGATTGATGCGTCCAGCATAAATCAAAGTGAAGACTTGGTCTGCTTCTTTGAAGCGTTTCAATAATGCGAATAGCCAAAAAAGCCTAAGGGACTGCTGATCGAGGGATTGGCAGGTATTTATTTTTGGTATTTCGATTTTTTTCTTGTTTTTTGGTGGTAAACCATGTTTTTTATATAGTAAAACTCCATATAATATATAGTCTATATAGACATACCTAATATAATTAGGATGTCATAGACAGCACATTGACGTGTCCGCTTTGACTACGGAAGTTCAGAAACAAAACGAAGAACAACGCAAACTCCAAGTAACCGGTGGATCAACATTCATTTTGTCCCTACCAAAAGAGTGGGCAATCCGAAACGAGCTCAAAAGAGGAAGCTCAATGGTTGTCCGCGAAGAAGACGACGGATCCCTCTGCGTTGCGCCTTCAAAATTTGCAAAAAAGGAAAAACAAGACGAAGCCTACATCAGAGCCTCCACAAGCGACAACCCCGACGCCGTCATGAGAACCGCCATTTCCGCCTATTTGAGCGGCTACAACATTCTGCACATCAGACCGCCTAACCAAAAGGTACTCTCATCCAAAGTCCGAAACCACCTCAAAACTTTCGCGAGACACTACTTAGTCGGGACAGAAATCGTTATTGATACGCCGACGGAATTGACTCTTCAGGTGCTGCTTAATTACCCTGAGTTGACGGTTCAGAACGCTTTGAGCCGCATGTCGATAATTGCTTCGTCGATGCACAAAGAAGCTTTGTCGGCTCTGAAAAAGCTGGATTATTCAGCGGCGAAATCCGTGATTGAAACGGACCGTGAAGTGAACCGTTTTGGGCTCTACATTGTTAGGCTTCTTAAGTTGGCTGTTTCAAATCCGCGTATCGTAAAAGAAATCGGGTTAGACTCTCAGCGGGACTGCTTAGGCTATCGGCTTATTGCGAAAACTGTTGAGAGAACTGCGGATCACGCGACTAAAATCGCTGAAAACACGATGAGCCTAAAGGAGCAGGTGTCTGCTGAGTTTTCGGAGAAGTTAAGTGAGCTCAGCGGCTTGGCGATATCGATGTTTGAGAACTCCATGGATGCCCTGTTCAGACGCGACTTTAACCTGGCTGAAACCGTCATTGAAAAAATCGGTCAGGTGCATAAGCTGGAGAAGGAAACTGTGCTTTCTATGCAAAACATCAAAACTGAAGACGCCGTGAACCTGAGACTAGCCATTGAAAGCGTGCGGAGAACAGCAGAATACGCCAGCGACATCTCAGAAGTTGTCCTAAACCTAAACATTGAATCGGTACTCGGATAATATCCAAGTTTTTTCCCCGCCGTTTAAGACGGCACTTTCTTTTTTGCGGGTTGAAAAAGAGTTGGTGCCCGATTTGCTGGGCAGTTTCTTTTCGGTTTTTACCGTAGTGTGACTTTTTCGCCTGTTGCGATGTAGACGACGGCTTCCATGATGTGCATTGCGTGGTCAGCGATGCGTTCAAGGTACCTTACGACGAGGACGCTGGAGATTGTGCATTCGTTGGTGACGGCTGCGCGCTCCACGAGTTTATCGAGAAAATCGAAGTAGGTTTTGTCAACTGCTGATTCTTCTTCAGTCATGCTTTTGACAAGCACGGGGTCTAGGCGTTTGAGTGAGTTGATGCTTACGCGGACCATTTGGAGGACTTGCTCAGCCATTTTTTTGATGTATTCAAATATCCATTCGTCGCAGTTGGCGGTTTTTCCGTTGAATCGGGTGGAGACGAAGGAGATGTCCCAGGCGTATCTGCCGAAGCGTTCAAAGTCGTAGGCTACTTTCATGTAAGAATTTATTATTCTCAGGTCTGAGGCTACGGGCTGGTACTTGGCGATTAGGCTGAAGGCTTTTTCTTCAACTTCCACGGCTCGGTTTACAAGTATCTCCGAGAGTTCATGGACGTCTTTTGTGAAGTCTCTGCCTTCGACGAAACCGTTTATTGACGCAGACAGAGCTTTCTCTGCAACCCCGCCCATTTTGAAAACCATCACGGTTAATTCTTCTAATCCAGCATCAATTAGTCGTTCCATATTGTTCACCTTATCCAAATTTCCCTGTTATGTATTTTTCGGTTAACTCGCTTTTCGGGTTCTCAAACACCGCGGCTGTTTCCCCGAATTCCTCCAGTTTCCCAAGATACATGAAGGCCGTATAGTCTGAGATGCGTGCCGCCTGCTGCATGTTATGCGTGACAATGACGATCGTGAAATCTTTTTTGAGCCTCGATATTGACTCCTCGATCTTGGCTGTCGCGATGGGGTCAAGGGCTGAACAAGGCTCGTCCATGAGGATTACCTCGGGCTGCACAGCGAGGGTACGCGCGATGCATAGTCGTTGTTGCTGTCCGCCTGACAAGTTGGTGCCCGCTTTCTTCAAATCGTTCTTGACTTCGTCCCACAGAAACGCCATACGAAGGCTTTTTTCAGCTAACTCATCAAGCCTTTTTTTGTCCCTGTACGCCGTTGAGTTTCAAGCCGGCGACAGCATTATCGTATATGGACATCGTGGGGAACGGATTGGGTTTTTGAAAGACCATTCCGATTCTTCTTCTGATGGCGACAGGATCAACATTTGAAGAGTAGATATCCACGCCGTCTAGGATTACTTCACCCTGAACTTTCGCGCGAGGCGTTAACTCGTGGATTCTGTTCAGGCACCTAATCAATGTGCTTTTTCCGCATCCTGACGGACCCATAATCGCGGTCACACGGTTTTCGGGGAATTTGAGGTTTATGTTGTTGATTGCCTCTACCTTGCCGTATGTAGCCCGTAGATTGCGGGTTTCCAACTTAGCCGAAAAGGCTTCACGGTTTTCATAACTCATTCTTACACTTCCAGTTACTGTTAAGTTTCATTTTTATTCCATCCTCGATTCTGACAGGTTTCTCCCTATGCCGAGTCTGACTACAAGATTCAATCCAAGCATTATGAGAATAAGAACCAAGGCAGTGCCCCATGCCTGAGTCTGCCAGGACGCATACGGTGAAGTGCCGTATTGATAAATAAGAACTGTCATTGAACCCGTTGGTTGATTGAAGAGGTTTGTGATGAAGTGAGTGCCTGTTGCCGCCGTCAGAAGCAACGGCGCTGTCTCCCCTGTTGCACGTGCAATCGCCAACACGACGCCCGTAATAAGCCCATTCTTGCCTGTGCTGACAACCACCCGAAGAATCGTTTTCCACCTTGGCACCCCCAAAGCCATAGAAGCTTCCCGAAGCGTAGTGGGAACAAGCTTGAGGGATTCATCAGCTGTCCGCGCGATTATCGGGATCATTATGAAGCTGAGGGCGACGGCGCCAGCGAAGGCTGAGAAATGCTTAGTGCTTAAAACCAGTATTATGAAGACAAAGAGCCCGATGACCATTGAGGGAAAACCAGTCAACACATCATTCATGAAACTTGAAACAGTCGCCAGCCTATTGTTAGACCACTCCGAGAAGAATATCCCTGCGCCGACACCGATTGGAAGAGAAATCAAGGCTGCTATTCCTACCATTGTGAAGGTTCCAACGATTGTGTTGGCAATTCCGCCGCCGCTAAAGGTTGGTCCAGTAGGCAAATGTGTTAAGAACGTGAGGCTCAACGCGGGGGCACCTCGGATGATGACGTCGCCCAGAATGTAGAGAAGGGGCACAACGGCTAAAACGACTGCGACGATAAGGAGCAGAGACATGGCGCGATTTACAATTCTTCGCCAAAATGAAATACTCGTGGGCAACTCAGACCGAGCCAGAAGTCTCATCTCCTTCAATTCCTTGTTTTACCACGGGTCATCCTCCACAGTAGAAGCCGTGCAAAAACGTTAACGACCAAAGCGATAAAGAACAAGATGAGAGCAATCTCAATTATCGAGGATCGGTAAAGCCCTGTTGCTTCACCGAATTCGTTGGCGATAAGAGAAGACAGCGAGTAACCAGCTGTGAACAGGTTTGGAGAAATCCTTACGGCGTTGCCAATAACCATTGTAACCGCCATTGTTTCGCCGACGGCGCGGCCTAAACCGAGTATGAACGCGCCAAATATGCCTGACCTTGCATACGGCAAAACGCTTTTCTGTGAAACTTCCCAGTCGGTGGCGCCAAGAGCATACATGGCTTCCCGCTGACTGTTCGGCACTGCACGCAAAACATCCCTTGATACCGCTGTCATTGTAGGGATAATCATGATGGCTAAGATGACTCCTGCGGTGAAGAAACTTGTCGCGTATGGGGTTCCGCCGAAGATTGGTAAAAACCCGAGGGATTTATTCAGCGGCTTCTCGACGTAGTCTCGTAAGAGCGGTGCAAAAATCAGCAAGCCCCATAGACCGTAGATTACGCTGGGCACTGCGGCGAGCAGGTCAACTAATGTTCCCAGCCCGTAGCCGATGGATAGATGCCTATTTAGTCGTTCAGAAATGAAGATTGCAATGCCTATGCTGATGGGTAACCCGATTACAATGGCAATTGCTGATGTTATGAGTGTCCCGTAAATAAAAGGTAAAGCGCCAAAAACTTCATGGTCGGGATTCCATTTTGTTCCTGACAAGAACCCTATTCCGAACTTGCTGATTGATTCTGCTGATCCTGAAAAAAGTTCAACTGCAAGGGCGACAAGCAAACCTATTATGAAGAGCGCTGCTGCTGCAAAGCATATCGTTGCAATCGTGTCGCCTCTAAGCAGTTTGCTCGCCAATTCGCTTTCCTCTATATTTTCTATATACCCCTAGAAAAAAGGGGTTGGGGAATATTTATGATAGGATGGTTATTGCTTGTCCGTTGTATGTTATTGATGCTAGGGTTGTGTTGTCGATGGTGACGATGCTGGCTGGCAATGCTACGTATCCTGCGTTTGGTCCCAGTACTTGTCCGCTGTTTACTATCCAGTGTAGGAAGTTGACTGTGGCTGCTGCTTGCGCGGCTGAGAATGGACTGCTAGTTGGGTAATCCTGGTTTTGGTATACGATGGCATAAGTCATTGTGGTTATCGGGTAAGCGGTTGTTGCGGCGGTGTTGTGGAATATGTTGTCGATGATTGACACGGTTTCCCATGCAACCATGTTGTTGCCTGCTGGAAGACCTGTTGCTCCGGCGTCGAGTGCTGCCTGTGCTGAGGTGACACTTGGAAGAACATAGTTGCCTGCTGCGTTCTGTACCGTTCCGAAGAAGATGGCACCTGGGTTCTGGAGCACGTAGGCGATTTCAAGTGGTCCAATTGAATTGGGGTTCTGTATGATTCCTGCTGCGACACCTGAATTTAAGCTGTAGCCTAAGCCCACTGGCCAAGCTGGTGTCTTTGATGCGCCGATTGTTGAGTTCCATGTGGAGCTTGCCTGTGACAGGTAATCTGTGAAGGCGTACATGGTTCCGCTTGAGTCAGAACGGTGAATAACAGTTATTGGAGTTGATGGGAGCAGACTTAACATTGAGGGGCTTTGAAGAGCTCTGATGGCTGAATCATTCCAGTTCGTGATTGTTCCAAGGAAGATGTTGGCTAACACCGTGCCTGTGAAGTTGAGGCCATTCTGCATCATGGTTCCGTCAGTGAGTTTGAGGTTATAAGCTGGAACTACTGCGCTGGCTGAGATTGGTACGGTTAAGGCTGTGGTGCCTGATGGAAGACCTGCGATGTTGCTCGCTGTGAGTGGGACGTCAGCTTTCTCCGAAGTTGGTTATTTGTTGCTGGAACTGTGTGATTCCAGTTCCGCTTCCGACTGCATTGTAAGTCATTGAGACTTTGGGTTGAATCAGTTGGTATGTTGATACCCAAGTCTGCATCAACGGGTTAACGAGGGTTCCTCCAGAACCCAATATGGTTGCGGCTTGAAGTTGAGTTGGAGCGGGGGTTGGTGTAGGTGTAGGTGCAGTTGTAGGAGAAGCCGTTGGAGTTGCAGTTGGAGCTGCGGTTGGTGAAGAGGATGGTTTGCTGTGGGAGTTGCTGTCGGGCTTGCGGTTGCAGTTGGGGTTGGAGTTGGGCTAGTTGATGGTTTTGGATTTGAATTTGAAGATAGGTATGTGTAAGCGAATACGCTGCCGATAATGATAACGATAACTACCACGGCAATGGCTATCATGTATGTAGATTTCATTTTTTTACCTCTAATTACAAGCGACAATGTAGATTCAGTTGTTATATCGATTCCCAACATAATTATCATAGAATATATAGATGGAAAAACCCGAAGAAACAGCGAAAAACCGCAAACTCCCACTGCCAACCATGACTGATTCAACTCCGTCGCCTAACCGTGGCTTTTCGACCCGGATTGGGATAACGTTCAAAAGCATCGTTTCGGCAATCAATAGAACAATGATTCCGGTTCTGAACGTTAATTGGGAGAGCCCTCCATCCGACTACTGCCTCAACGAACGCGACGCAGACGTCTTAGCGCTCATAGAAACGGAAGACTTCACCGTATTCACCTTCGACGGGCTGAAGCGAAGAACAGGACTACATCCTGAAACGCTGTCCCGAATCCTTAGCAGACTCGAAGAAGAAGGCATCGTCAAGAAAGAACATGAAGGCTACAGGGTTTCCCCAAAAATAACCAAACTAAAACTCAACCAAACACGCCCAGAAAAGCCCTCCACAACGCTAATTCAAACTTTCCTTCCCTCCGACCTCATGACACAACACCTTATTCTCGCACTTCGAGGCAAATGGTTCGGCATGCTGCGTTGGCTAGGCACTTCAGAGAGCAACCGCGGCGTCACTTTGAAGTGGATAACGGACGACGGCGGAATCCAAATAGCCGCAAACATCCAGGGAACAACGCTCAACATCGAAGCGAAGTTCTTGACAAACAACGACCTGAACCTGGCGTTGAAAGCGTCCTACCAGCTTATGGCAAACATCGGCAAGCTTTGTCAAGGCTCCCATGCAATGGCAAGAAACGTGGGTTACTTCGGCGCCTCAAACTTCTACATGCCAGCCTAGATTGCCCCTGATTTCTGAGATATTTTCTTTGCAGAATTTTAGATTGCAAAAAGCCTTGGAGTGCAGGCTTATTTGGTGTCGATCTTAGGGGTAAATTGGGGAAAAGCATTTAAAAAGCAAACGTAAGCATGAACTAAAAAGAAGGCTGTTAGTGCGGGTATGGTTAGGTAATGGTGGATCAAGAAACCAAAGAAGCAGAAGCAAAGAATTCGACGCTTGATAAATCGAGAGCCAACGTCGGCTTCGACTACCATTCTTCCCGCTTCTTTTCTCTGGTTTTCTTAGTCATCTACATCGTAGCCATAACGGTTTTCTGTTTGAAGTACAGTATTATTCCTGGTCCCGAATTTCTGGTTTTAGGCATCCTCTTCATCGCCGCCTACAATAAACAGACCTATCGGGCGCTGAAAGATTGGCTTCCGTTCATCACGATTTTTCTCTCTTACGAAGTCATGTATAGTTTCGTCGGCAAGGTTTCTATGGGTAATCTTCATGGAGGACCAGATTTTGTGGATAGCCACCTGTTTGGTCAGGTTCCCAGCTTGATCCTTCAGCAAAGTTTTCGGCTGCCGATTTTAGATTACATGGGAGCGTTCTTCTATTCGATTTACTTCTTTGTGCCCACTATATTCGCGTATGTTGTTTGGAGGAAAAGCCCCAAAAACTACTGGAAATACACGGTAGCCTTCGGCGTACTCACCTACTCTGCCCTGATAACGTTCCTGTTTTACCCTGTTGCTCCACCCTGGTGGCAGTTTAGCTCCATCCACAACATTTCATACACTGGAACCCAAATAATCCGTGTCTTGACTGGGTCAGTTGACCCCAGCTTAGGGTTCCCAGTTTACAAGACTCTGTTTGACTTCTTGAGCCCAAACGACTTTGCGGCTTTCCCAAGCATGCACTCTGCGATTCCTTGGCTTGTCTTCTTGTTTGCTTTCAGAATTTGGAAATGGAAGTCGCTTCCAGTGGTGGCAATCCCTGTCGGCACCTGGTTCAGCGCGGTGTACCTCGGAGAACACTACTTCACCGATGTTGTCGGAGGAATAATCTACGCAACCGTGGCTTACTTCGCAGTCACAAGATTGCTGCCTTACTTGTCGACGAAAATAGACTACTTGCAAAAGCATATTCCTATCGAAAAATAAGAAATTCTATCCCCGACCGCTGGGTAATTAGCTTTTGAAGTATTTTTCCCAAAGGTCATCTTCCGAACGTTTTGCCATCGAAGGTTCAGGAGGTTGATTGCAATGTGGGCAAAAACCAGCCAAGTCCAAGTCTGCGACGGAATCGTTTAGCTTTGAAACGGGTGGGCGGAACTCTTTTTTGCAGGTGGGGCAGATGACTTTTCCCCCATTTTTAGGCGCTGGTTTTTCCACGGCTTTAGGAGATTGAACCCTTAGCGCAACCTCTTTGGTGGCTATCGGTTCTGAGGGCGACTGTGGGATGGGTGAAACTGGGTCTTTTTTGGGCAGAACCCCGCTTTCAGCGTTGACTGTTTTTCCGACAAATGAGGCTTTCTTTCTCATCACAAGCATAACTAAAGCCACTCCAACAGCCGCTGCGACTAAGCCTGCTGCAATCTCGGGAAGCTGCATTTTCGATTGTAAATTCGAGGGGGCTGGAGCGGGTGGTGTTGGCGTGGCAGTCGAAGTTGGGGTCGGCGATGATTTTGCTGGCGAAAGGATTGGCGTGGGTGCGGCTGTCGGGGTTGCTGTTGCTGCGGGCGTTGTTTGCGGTTCGGAGGGCGTTGGCGTTGGATTCGGGCTTGGACTGGGGGTCGGGGTTGAGGTTGCCGTTACCGTTATTGCTGCGGCATTCGAAGATGGGGAGGTCACTGCGGTTGATGCGCTGTCCGTTACTTTGCAGGTTACCGTGTAGGAGCCGTCTGTTTGGGTGAAGACGTAGGTGTTAGAGTCAGCGCCGACGGCTGAGCCGCCGAGGTACCATTGATAATGAATTGTGCCTGACCCGCCTGATGCAGAAGCCGTGAAAGTCTGCGACTGAGCAGAATCCAGATTGATTGAACCAGTGGGGCTGATGGAAACCGTGGGTGAAGCGTTCACGGTGATTGAAACGGCAGTGGAGTTTGCTGCGGCGCCAGCGGCGTCGGTGACTTGGAGAATCAAGCTGTAGACGCCTGTTTCCGTGGAGCCTGATGTGGCAAGGCTGAAACTTGCAGAGTTCGAGCCTACCTTCATGTAGCTTGCGCCAGGCGACCTCTCAAACCACTGATAAGTGTAAGGCGAAGTCCCCGTTGAAACGGCTGAACCTGACAAGCTTGAGGTTTGCCCCAAATCAACCGTGCTGGATGATGCTGAAACAGTTGGGGCAGCAAGTGCCGAATTAACTTTGACTGAAGGCGCCGTTGACTGAGCTGATGTGGAGCCTGAATTGTCTGTGACTGTCACGGTTATGAGGGGGGAACCCGCGGTTGCCGCGGTGTAGGCGAAGGTTGCAGCGGTTTTGCCGCTCTGAGCGACGCCGTCCACGTACCATTGATAGGATGTGTAGGTGCCTGAGCCGCCCGCGGGGTTAGCTGTGAAGGTCGCGGATTGCCCAACATCCAGTGTCGCTGATGAAGGCGAGATGTTGACGGTGACGGGACCGCTCACAGTCGCGTTTGCCTCTGGAGATTGGGGTGAAGTTACGCCTTTGCTGTCGGTTACCGTGACGGTGATGAAGAAGGTTCCTGCGTTTGAAGGAGAATAGTTGAAAGTGGACGATGTTTGCCCCACCTGAGCGACGCCGTTGATGTACCATTGGTAAGCTGAATATGTCCCTGAGCCGCCGGTGGGGTTTGCAGTGAAAGTTTTGGATTGACCAACACTCATCGACCAAGAAGCGGGAGATACGGTGACGGATGGGGCAACGTAAACGGTGATTGACGCGGCTGGGGATTGAGCGGAAGTTGCGCCTAAGCTGTCGGTTACCGTTGCGGTTATCGTGTAGGAGCCTGCTGATGTTGGTGTGAAGCTGAAAACCGATGTGGTTTTGCCGCTTTGGCTGACGCCGTTTAGGTACCATTGAAAGCTGGGGTAGCTGCCTGAGCCGCCTGTGGCTGAAGCGGTGAAGTTTTCGCTTTGACCTACATCCATGCTCCAAGTGGCGGGCGAAACGGCGACGGAGGGGGCGACAGTTACAGTCACGTTTGCGACTGTGGTTTGGGTTGAAACTCCGCCTGCGGAGTCAGTCACTTTCACTGAGAGAGTATAGTTGCCCGCTGCCGTGGGCGTGTAAGTGAATGTTGAGGTTGTCTGGCTAGTTTGGACGGCGGCGCCGACATACCATTGGTAGCTGCTATAAGTTCCCGAGCCTCCCGTCGCCTGAACCGTGAAGTTTCTGGTTTGCCCAACATCCATCGACAAAGAAGAAGGCGTCGCGGTTACGGTCGGCGGCGGATTCACAGTTACAGCCACAGTGTTTGAGGTAGCTGTTGCGGCTGCAGAGTCTTTTACTTGAAGTTGGAAACTCCAGTTGCCTGACGCAGTTGAGCTTGCGGTCGCGAAGGTGTAAGCGGATTGGTTGGCGCCGTTCACCGCTGAGTAAGAGACGGCTCCTGGAGCTTCAGAAAACCATTGATACGTGTAGGGGCTAGTGCCCGACGAAACGGCGGTTGAAGTTAAAGCGGAAACTTGACCTTGATCGACCAAGCTGGGCAAAGCGGATGCCGAGGGAGCGACGAGTGCCGAATCAACGGTGACAACGGTTGCTGTGGAGTTTACGGCGGAGCCCACGTTGTCCGTCACTTGCAGAACAAAACTGTATGTGCCAGCCGCGGTGGAATTCGAGGTGGCAAAACCGTAGCTTGCGATGCTTGTGCCTACTGTCGTGTAGGTTCCCGAGGGGTTCTTTTGGAACCATTGGTAAGCGTAGGGTGAGGTGCCCGTGGTTATGGGTGAAGGAGTTAAGCTGCTTGTTTGACCTTGATCGACTATGGCTGGGGCAGCCGTTACGGTTGGAGCAGTCAAAGCTGGGTTTACCGTTATGGGGCTGGTTTGGACAAATATTCCGCTTGGTATGTCGGTGACGGTTAGGGTTTGGGAACCGACGGTTTTGAAGGTGAAACCCGAGAAAGTGTGGGTGCCGACGTCGCCGCTTCCGTAGGCATAAGGGTTTAGTGCCGTGTATGGCAGGGCGGCTTGGATATCTGACGACGTGAAATACACTGAACCGCTGTAGTCAGTCATTACGCTGCCTGTGGCGTCGTAAGCCGTCACCACTAAACCCCCGAAAGATTGACCCACATCAACCGCCGACGGGTAACCAGACAAGGTAAAATGATCCACAAGTCCAGCTGCTTTGACAGGCACCGCTCCAAACAAGCACGATGGAAACACGATAAGAAGAATCAAAATCAAAACATGCGTTTTCTTCATGTTCTCTCACATATTTTTCTTTAAAAAGCAAACCGCCACATTCGAGAACCGCACGATTTTGAAGCAGACTCCGCCACAACCCAAAGTCCAAGACACGTTTTTCTTGAATATACCTTCAGAAAACCAAGCTGGCTATTGCTCCTGAAAAATAGCGGCTTCAGCCTGCCCTCTTATGCATGGCTTGCTTAGAAACTCTGATATAACATGCATTTGATGATTATTAAGGCAATCGCTATCCATAGGCAAAAAACGTTTTTCGCTGGTTTTGCAGCGCTGAAAACTTGGACTTAAAAAACAGAATTTCGGCTTTTTCCCAAGCCAAATCGAAGTTAACGTTTAACGCATTTTTCCGTTGCAGCGTCGAAACGGTTTGTTTTGCCGTAATCGCAGTTTTTGCAGTCGTTTTTTGTGTCTTGACCGAACGGGCAACCCTTCAAATCAGCCATACCTTCACCTCTGACGCCTCGCCTACACGCGGCTCAGCAACTTCAAACTTTATTCTATGGCACCTGCTTATCGGTATTAGGTTTTGCGGTTACTCCAACCTTCTTTTGCCACGCAACCACCGCAGCCGCAGCCACCGCGAACACCACCAACGCAGCCAAAACGTAGGCAAACCATGCTTGGGTTACCAGATTACCCTTTGAGGCTGCGGAAGAGTTCAATTGAAGCGTGATTTGGTGAGTACTGTGGTGGTAGGTGAAGGACACAAGCCAACAATCACCCGCCGACTTGACCGTGTAGGGTATTTTGTTTCCGTCAAGGTTCACTGTTAAGCCGTCGATGTTGCTGATTAGGGATTTGGGGATGTAAATGTCTAGGTATCCTGTGGTTCCTGAGGGTCCGCTTACGGTGAAGCTGAGTTGTTTGGCTGCTGAGTCGAAGTTGAGTTGTGACATTGTCGAGTTCGTGGTGATTGAGAAGAAGCCCTGCGAGTTGGCGGGGGTTATTGCGACGTTAAATATCGCGGTTGCCTGCGGATAATTCAAGTTGCCGACCCATGTTGCGTTTAGCAGGTAGTTGCCTGTGGCTTGAGGTGTCCATAAAACGTTGAAGCCGCCGTTTTGGTCGGTGTTGACGCAGGTTAACTCGTTCCAATGCAAGCCATTGTCAACGCTGTAAGACAGCAAGATTGATGCGTCGGAGATTCCTGTTCCGTTCGCCGTCAGGGTGCCCACGATGTTTGCTCTAATGTTGGTGGATGTCTGACTTTGGCAGCTAAGCCAAATTGAAGCCTTGCCGCTTGGCGAAGTGGACGGCGTGGGCGTTGCTGAAGGCTCAGGCGTCGGCGAAGTATAATTGGTTGCTTCTGAGCCGCCGACGATTTTAGTTATCCATGACCCGTCTTCACCCGCGATGACATAGTCTCCATCCGCGGTTTGAATAACTGAGTTAGCCAAGGATTCCGTACTGGTTCCGTTAAAAGTCCATTGAACGTTGCCTTGGGCGTCCGTTTTAGCCAACACAAAATTTCTTCCCCCTGTGACCGCGTATCCGCCGTCGCGTGTTTGAATCACCGAGGTAGCCCATTGCATGTTGGTTCCGATGTTTTTTGTCCACTGTATGTTGCCGGCTGAATCGGTCTTAAGAAGCAAAATTGGCCCGGCGCCGCCTAGTGAGCTGCTTGCCACGCCGACAAGTGCGTATCCGCCATCGCTGGTCTGAGTCATACCGTAGGGCCAATCCCAAATGGATTCTGAGAAGCTTTGGTTCCACTGCATGTTCCCAGCTGAATCAGTTTTAACCAGCCAGAATTCGGGGTCGTTGCCTGGGACTGCCTGTGCAGCCAGCCAGGGCATAGCCTCCATCGCTGGTTTGAACTATAACTTCGGCTCTGTCGTCATCTGGGCCCCCATAAAGCTTTGTCCACTGCAGGTTCCCTGATGAATCGGTTTTCATGAACAGGAAATTCCAGCCGCCGAGCCCCGTGTAACCAGTGTAACCGCCGAAGTCTCCAGCTATGGCGTAGCCGCCGTCGCTTGTTTGAACCAGAGAATTGGCTTCGTAAACCCCTTGGGTGTCTCCTAAAATTCTGTTCCATTGCATGGTGCCGTTTGAGTCTGTCTTGACAAGCCAAACGTGCCCCGCATAGCCTCCCTCTGACTGCCCAGTGCCCACAATGGCGTAGCCGCCGTCAGATGTCTGAACAACCGATTTGGGGTATACCGAGTATGAAGCAAGGCTGTAGGTTTGGCTCCACTGCTCGCCGCCAGTTGAATCAAGCTTAGTTAACGTGTAACCGCCTAGTGGGCTTACCGCTGCAAAGCCTCCGTCTGAAGTTTGGATGGCATCGTACGCCCCGTCCCCCGTGTAGGTTTTGCTCCAGATAACTGTGGGGTTTTGGGTCTGCGTCGCGTCATTTGATGCCTTGACAGAGAGCGATGGAACAAATAGTAGAGAAGCCAAAAACAAGGTGACAAGAAGCAAGGCGAGGGTTTTACCGAGGGGTTTCATGCTTGTCCTTTGATGTATGTTGGATTATAAGGGTTCTCGTAAAGGTTTCTTGACTGGGCTTAGTCAACGTTTGTTGACGAACGAAAAAGGTGTTGAGAAGTTTGTTGGGTGGTAGCCCGGGAGAGACTCGAACTCTCGTCAAGGGCTCCAGAGGCCCCTATGCTTGACCGCTACACCACCGGGCTGAGTGCAGAACACAAACAAGTAAACAATATTTAACTTTAATGTTGCTCTTCGTCGCCGTTGTTCCTGTTTTTCAATGCTTCGCGGACGCAGTAGCATTCTTGGCTGACGCGGTTGTAGCTTTCGCAGTGCCAAAGCGTGTCAACTATCGCGTTTTTGTTTTGGCCATAACGGGTAGAACAGAAAACTTTGGCGGGGTATTGGTAGCTGTTGTGGCTATCGCAGTTGCCGCAGTATTTTTCTGCATCTGAGTTTTGAACCATAACTTCAGCTTCCTTTCGCCGTGGGTTTCTCGAAATGGAAGAGGGGTTTTCGCTGGAAGTTTTCGCCGAGGCGTTCGGTTGCGGAGGCGACAAGGAACGGGAAAATCATGAGTGCCTCGCCGATAACCATGACGTGGGCGGCTTCTCCCTTCATTTTGCCCCAACTCACCGTTTCCTCCAAAGTTGAACCTGACAAGCCGCCTGTTTCAGGACGGTCCAACGTGATGACGATGCCGTAGTCTAAGCCTTTCTTAGACGCCACCGCCGATGACTGGATAGTGTTGCGTGGCACTCCGCCGCCGATAACTATCATCCCGTTTTTGGGTGATTTGCCACATATTCCGCAGATGGTGGGCACGTCTTTGAAGGCGTCTAGGAGCAAAACGGGTTTAGGCTTGTCCTGTGCGGCGTGGAGCCAATGGATGAACCCGAATTCTGAGTCGCGTACCGAGGGGAGGAATATGGGTACGTTTTCTTCGTATGCCGCGCGCAAGATGGAGTTTTCGTCTGTGAGGCGTTTGCCGATTTCATATGTGAACTCGTTTGAGGCTAAGCTTTCGCCTTTGCTTTGGCGGGCGATGTCATCGTACATTTCTGACATTTTAACGTCCAGTCGAACGTAGTCTTCTTCAGGAACCAAAATGTCGTAGATGCGGAAAAGATGGTACTTGTAGAGTTCAGCGTCGTTTATTGCCCAGCTGGCTTTGTAGTGGTGTCCGCCGACGGCTTCGATGGCGTCATGAACCATGCAGGCGCCCGTGCTGACAATCACGTCGACAAGATGTTTCCGAATCAAATCCGTAACAAGTGTACGCATCCCCGCTGGAACTACGGCGCCTGAGAGAGCCAAAAATATGGTGCAGTCTTTGTCTTTGAGCATTTTTTCGTAGATGTCGCATGCCGTTGACAATCTGCCTGCGCCAAGCGAGCCTGACTTCTTGAATTGCTGCATCAGCTGGTCAACGGTTTGGGCGCCATCTACTTTTATGTGTTCAACTGGGTTTTGCAAGTAATCTTTCCGTTCCATCCAAGCTGCGCCTGTTAAAGTTTGTTTGTTGATATGGAGTTGCATTTTCATATTTAAAGTTGAATCAAATTGGCTGGAATGAATGATTAAGCTATTTTTTGAGCAGCCCCAGTATGCCGCCTATCAATCCGAAGATTAAGCCGAGGAGCCAGCCGCTGCCGACAAAGAGGCTGAGCACCGAAAAGATTACGACGATTGTGCCTCCGACCTCCGTCATCCCCGAGTACATGAAATACGCTCCAACCATGATTATGACGGCGAAAGCCACAGCAGCTACGCCGAGCAAGCTTATCGCGGCTCCAGCAAAAAATCTGTGCCTTACAAAGTCCGAACCTGCAAAGTTAAGGATGTCGTGACCGACAATAATTCTGACTATGCCCCGAAGAAGAATCAGGACGGCGCCAATCAGGGATAGGGCGAAGCCAGCGACCGCGCGTTGTGGCGAGGCTTGGTTCATGTTGGGTTGCTGCAAAACTGTTTTTCTCCTGAAAAGGGGTTAGGCAAGCGGTAATTTAAAGTTTCCCAGCGCTTGAAGCGGCTTTTTTTCGGTCGGATTTTGGGTGGCGGAGTTATTTAGGCAAATTTCTTTAGGCGAAACAGATAGAGGGGGCAGTAGAGGTTTGTGGGGCGAAGCTTTGGGATGGTTAAAATCAAGAAGGCTTCAATCGTTCTTTTGGTTTTCCTGCTTTGCTCACCCATATTCTTCGGCTTGCAGGTGCACGCGCAAGATGAGCCCACCCTTGCCGAAACAATCAACAACATCTTAACCAACGTTAACGTCGGCAACCTGAGCCCCCGTTGGGGAAGCATCTACAGCCAAATATTCTGCCTCTCTAACCAAACAGTTTTTGACAAACTCATACAGGAGGCGGCCAACCAGAATGATTGGGAACAGGTGGTTTGGGTTGCAAGACTCGCCGAACTAAACGGGTACAGCTCGCCCGTTTTGGCTGATTGCTTGGATGCTGCGTTGGAAAACATGCCGATGTGCGGTAGCTTACCGATAACGACAACCAACACCAACGCCGCCGAAAGCTCTTTTCCACCTGACAGTTTTTGCCTGTACGACCGATTCATGCTCAACGCCTTTAGGTACGCACGCGAAGCTGGCGTATCAGACTGGAACCTGAATCAAGCTTTCACCGATTTCGTCGATGCCTACATGGCTCCGCCGCAAGGCGCCGAATTTCGAAGCAGCAAATACGGCGAAATGCTCTGGATTAACCCCGCCGCCAACTTTTCCGCCTCCTACGAGCAGCAGGCACTATGACGAGTTTGCGCAGACTCTCGGGATGTTTTTGGAGTTTGCGGAAAACGGTATGGTAGGCAACATCACCGTGAATGGGTTGTCGCTAAATGCCACGTCTTTTATGGATAACATCTGGAACGGCACGCAATGCCTCTGGAACGGCAAATACTACAATTACAACATTGAATCTCCCGCGGTCGAATGCGAAATGGGAAACTTTGCGCAGATAATTGACCAATACCAAAATTTCAGAGGCAGCCTCCCCTATTTTGGCAACGTAGTCAGCGACCTCGAAAACACTCTCTTAACAGAGGGGAATTCTAACATCTGGGTTTCCCCCAGCGTAATTCAACACATGATTGGCGAACCCCAAGAAAGGCTTGGTGAAAGTTTAGGTTCGGTGCTTGCCCTGCAAATGTTGTATCCCGACTTCTCAGCCAACATGCAAAACGCGTTTGGCAACATGATAGGGAGCGGCATGTGGCAAAACTTGGTCGGCAGCTCCCTATACGCCAATAACCAATTCACATTTTACGCAAACATAAACGACTCAGACCCGTCGGGGAACCTGTCTCCAGAAGCCTACACCGACGACGCCTCCTTAGCGGGGACCATGCTGCTTTTCTTAGACGGAATTATCCCTCAAAGCGGCAGTCTGGCTATTGGCGCAAGCAACGAGCGTTACCAAGACTACCAAACTTGCTTTCCAACTTCGAGATGGCAATTCAACTTCACAGACCAAACCATTCGGGTTCCAGTCACCTCAGGGGACTTAGGCTTCATTTTCGGCTCCCACGAAGTAACCCAAAACTTCCCCACAAACGGAGTTTACGACATCCAGTTTTCAGCGGACTGGAACAGCATCACCCAAGTGACCAAAATCGCAGACATAACCCTGCCCCAGCTAAAACCCGCAATCCTACAAACACAAATACGACCAACCTCGGCGCCCACGTTTACTCCGACTTCATCGACTCAGCCAACTTTTGCCGCCTCAAACTCGCCAATCCCGACTGGAACGCCGACGCAGGTTTCTCCCGTGAAGCTTGGCACCGTGTTGCTTGTTGCTGTTGGTGCTGGCATTAGTTCTGCGATTTTGATTCTGTTGCCGATGTTTTTCTACGTGAAAAAGAGAGAAAAAAGTCAAAAGAACTCGAAAAAGTTTAAACTTGTTTAAACAATTCATAGGAAAGTTTTATCAGCAAAATCTTCGTTGCAGAAGGGTAACCCCAAAAAACGGAGCAAAAAACAAAATGCAGTTGAAAGCCTTCAACATTGCCATAATGGCGGTTTGCGCCGCATTGTACGCGGTCATAGGGATCCTCACAAGTTTCGGCTTGACCTTCGGCGGAGTAGCCTTCTGGCCTGCCGCTTTCATCCCAGCAATCTTCGCCGTTTTGTTCGGTCCATATGAAGGCGGCTTCGGCGCAGCCATAGGGATATTCATCCACGACACCATAATTAATGGGCAACCTCTCCTGAGCCTCGCGGTAGGTGTCCCCGCAAACTTCATAGCGTTCTTCTTAATCGGGTACCTTGCCCACAAAAAATTCGACAACAAAAAAACCATAATCAGCTTGATCGTCGGTTTCGTCGTTATTTTGGCGGGTCTCCTGTTGCCAATAATAATTTATCCCACCAACTTGATTGGCTTCGCTTTTTCAACGACTACCGTCGAAATACTCTTTGCGGCGCTTATGATTGTGTCTTTTGCTCTTTTCATAGGAATAGCCAAGTTCTCGAAAGAGTTCAGAAGCTTTGCCGTGGGTTCAGTCATTGGTATGTCAATCGGCGCTCTAATAATCGCATTCGGTGTCTGGGCTTGGAGCCAAATTTTCTTCGGATCAAACCAGTTCTACGCAGCACAATTCACCGGGCCATTTGCATCCGCGGTGTTCGTGTGGACCTTCGTTACAGAAGCGCCGTTCGTCCTGCTGCTGGTTCCCCCAATCGTCAAAGCAGTCAGCCGGGCCTTCCCGTTTCTGAGGCAAAAACTTGAACGTCAAGAACAGGCGAACCGATGACGAAGACAAAAGCAGCCAGAGCCTTCGCTCCCGGCGCAATATCCAGCTTCTTTGAAATCCACGACACCGAAAATGGCACACCCATCACGGATTTGGCGAAAGTAGGTGGGAGAGGCGGCGGCTTCGGGCTTGAAAAAGGCGTCACAACAAAGGTCACAGCCAAAGAATCCGAGAAATCAACAATCGATGTTTTCATAAATTCCCGGCGTGTGGAAGAAGCAAAAACGACAAAAAAAATGGTTCAGGAGCTTCTAGGCGGGATTTCCGAAAAATATGAGGTAATCGTTGAGCACCAAATTGATGTTCCCATCGGGGCAGGCTTCGGCACCAGCGCAGGCGGCGCCCTAACCGCGGGCTTAGCGCTCAAGCAGGCGTTGGATTTGCCCCTGACCTACAACCAAATCGGCAGGGCAGCCCACATTGCAGAAATCCAATGTGGAACAGGCTTGGGCACCGTAAGCTCTTTGACTTTTACGGGCGGTTGTGTGCTGGTTGTTGAGCCAGGGGCGCCAGGCATATGCCAACTTGACCGCATCCCCATCACCCCAAACTACCTGATGGTGGCTGGCTTCTTCAACTCACACATACCCAAATCGGTACTGGAGAACCCAAAAAGAAAACAAGTAATCAACCGCTACGGCAAAAAAACCCTGAAAGCAATCCTCGCCAAACCCACCCTCAGCAACTTTCTTGACAGATGCTGGCAGTTTTCCCAAGACGCAGGTTTCGCCACCGCCAACGTTCGGCAACTTGTCAACTTGGCTAAAAAAGCTGGGGCAGTCGGTGCCTCACAGAATATGCTTGGCGAAGCGGTGCACGCGTTGGTAATTGAAGAAAAAGCCGAGGCGGTAGCAGAAGCTTTTAAGCAGGTTTTACCCTGTGAAAACACGTTTGTTAGCAAAATCGACTTCCAGGGTGCCAGGCTGATAGAATGAAACAATTCAAGAAAGTTGCGGTTGGCGGAACATTCGACAAGCTGCATATGGGTCATGAATCGCTGTTGGGCACGGCTTTTGAAGTTGGAGAAAAAGTTGTTATCGGCTTGTCTTCTGACGAGTTTGTTTCCAAAATGGGTAAGCCCCATCTAACTGCCTCGTACGCTGAAAGACACAGGGAGGTTCAGGCTTTTTTGGAGAAAAAAGGTTTGGCCGATAGGGCGGAAATTGTCCCGCTAAAAGACCCCTACGGGTTAACGGTGTCGGGCAAAGGCTTAGAAGCTCTGGTTGTAAGCAAAGAGACGGAGTCGAAGGTTGGGGAAATAAATGAAATACGCGCCAAAGCCAAGCTTCCGCCGCTGAAAATCGTTGCCGTAAGCATGGTTCCAGCTGAGAACTGCGGACCCATTTCGACGACGCGCATTAGAAGCGGGGAAATAGACCGAAACGGGCACATACTCAAAGAAAACAAAAAAGCGTGTTAAAACGCCGTTTCCGCATCGGCAAATTTGACGGCTTACAGGATTTCTCCGACTACGCTTATGGGTTTTCGGATAAGTGAAGTTAGATCTTCAAGGCGCTCTTTGTCGATGGAAGCCAAAATTACGGTGGCTGGACCTGCGGATTTATTCAAATCCAAACCCTTCACCTCGAGGAGTTTAAGTTGTCGTCCTACGGCGTAGGCGATCATTCTGGCTTGGTCCGCGATGCCTAGGGTGCCGACGGCTGCGATGTCGTGGACGTATTTTTTGGTTGAAAGCTGGATTATGTTTTTGAGGTCTGCGATTTCGCCTTTGGCTTCGGCTAAGATGACTTCGTCGCCGACTTTTGGCTTGCCGACTGCGACAATTAAGTCGCCGGGAACCGTTTTTCCCAGCCGCAGCTCATCCTCGTTTGCGAAGCCGATTACGGTTAAGCCTGCGCCTGTTTGGACGGTTTCAAAGTTGTCTTCGGTGTTTTCCATCAGAACCTGCTCTGTATCCAAACCCAGGGTTCTTGCTTCCCGACGAATGCCCTCCAAAATTTGGTTGCCTGTCGGCTCCCTCTCAACCCCCAAAGTGACCGATAGAAGCGTGGGAAACGCACCCGTCGCGATGACATCCATGAGGCTGACTCTTGCCAGAAACTTTCCCAGCACGTGCCCGTCAACTTTGACTTTATCCATAATTTTAGGTCCAACCGCACCCGACGAAGTTGACCCCGCAACAATCGCGTGTCCAGTGGGAACCCTAACGATAGAAACGTCGCCTCTTCGCGTATAAGTTAGCTGGGCTGGCTTAACCTGAAAAGATATGGGACGCAGGATCGTGCCAACGTTGTCTACAAGGTGCAGGTAAACGGTTAAGGCTTGACGCATAACTTCCGAACGGGTTAGACCATGCTTGTCGGCTAGTTTATCGATGTCTGAAGCAAGTTTGTCGGGCAAACGAACGTTTATGATTTCCATTCTTGAGCCACTCGTAATCCATTTGCCTTTGTCGGCGAACTCTCTTATTCTTTGCCATCCGAAGCCAGTCGCCAGCTTGTTTGGAAGCCTGAAGTGTGGATTTTAGCCTTCGAAATCTCGGTTTTTGGCGGGAAATCGGTTGCAAACTGGATTAGCACTTGGGAGAATGGCAAACGAGTGACTAGCACAAGAGTTATATGCCTAATTCAATAGAAAACAGGGAGTAAAAAACATGGGGGATAATATTGAATAAGAAAATTCTAGCCTTAAGTCTCATTTTAGTCTTAACAGTTGTGTACGTAACTTCAGTTTCAATGTCTACATCTAAAGCTCAAACAACCAACCAGCAAACAACTGGCGGTTGGATTACAGGTTACACCGTGAAAAACGCCAACAACCAAGCAACAATCATAGACACCTCCTCAAACCAAAACGGCTACATTTTGGAAGGCGACGAGTTAGCAGTTACCGCAACAATCAGCATCAGCCAAAGCAGCCCCTCAACAAGCCTCTCATTAACAACAAGTCTCCAGCACTCAGATTTACAGCAAAACATGTACTGGGAACTTGATTCAACAAACTACGACCTTGGAAACTTCAACCCCAACTCACGAACCCTAACGTTCGCAGAGAACTCAGGCACCCTGCAGATTACCTGCTTCGGGCTCGTTCCATCAGGGTCAGTAACCCAGAACGGCCCCAACGGGATAACCTTAGACATCCCAACCCCACTCAACCTAATCGTCCTCGAAGACCCAAGCGGCGCAACCCTTGACTCAGTCACCGTAAACATCACTGACTCCGCAATCAACAATTACCTCAACGTCCTCAACCAAAGAGAAAACACACTCAAAGGCTACAAGAGCTCAGGCGTTGACTCAGGATTCACGCAAATCTACCAAAACGTCATCGATGCATCCAAAGTTATGGAAGGACAAGGCTTCGCAACAGCTGCGACTCAGATGCTTAACGGATTAAACGTTGCTTCACCTCCATCAGCAAGCACGGCGGGAATTCTTATCCCAGTCGCAGGTGTCATGGCAGCTGTGGCGGTTGTTTTTGCGTTCCTGTTTATGCGTATAAGAGGCAAAGTCAGCTACTTCCAACTTGTCGTAGAAGACCAAATCAAGGACTTAGAAGGCTTGAGCATGCGAATATCAAGAATCGACAGAGCAGCCTCCTCAAACCTGGAATCAGTTAAAGACAGACTCAAAAGATTAGTCGGAGCGTGATAAGAAACGAGAATTTACCAAAACAGTGTACAAGTGATTGGACTCGGTTCAGCAGGAACCAACATAGTAGAAACCTTCCTGACAAACAAAAAAACCAAAGAGCTAATCCAAAACGACCTCACACGGCTATCCCTCTTAGCCATAGACATCGCTGACCCCGAAATTCGAAGCCTGCAAGAAACCTACGAAGGAATCGAAAGATCCATGGTTAAAGCAGGCATCCCCGCAGAAAGAATGCGCCTAATCGCCCAGTCAGTAAAGTTCCCAACCGCAGAAGCAATGTTTGACTTCATCAACCAGAAATACGGCGAATACCTCATCGGCGAAGGAGCCAAACTTGTGTTCCACCCCTGGCTGGAAACCACCATGGCAATTCCCCCAATGGCCGGAGGCGCAGGCAGACGACGAGCTCTAGCCAAAGCAATCTACGCATTAAACTACTATCAACTCGGAATCATCAAAAACTGCATAAACAGCTTCAAAGAACAAGCCCTCTCAGGAATCGTCACGCCAACAGTGATTATTTGCTACGGACTCGGCGGAGGCACAGGAAGCGGAGTATTCTTCGATTTCGCAAGGCACCTACGAAAAGTCTTAGGCTCAGGCGTCGCAATCATAGCCTTCGTAATCACCCCATGCGGCGGAGATGATCCCCCAGCGAAAGGATGCTCAGCGTTCGTTTCAATGAACGAGCTATCCCTATTCCTCAATAAAGATTACAACGAATACGTCGTTAAAGAGTACGGTGAATGCTACCGAAACCCACTCAACGCCCTCATCTACCTGCCACTGCTGCCTGCCTACAGTAAAGTCGGCAACATCGTTAGCGCCCGAAGAGAAATGGACGACATGGTTGTCGACATGCTTTATGTTCTGATGGATTTTGACTTAGCAGACTTGATGGGTGGAATCGGCACAGAAGTCGGCTTAACCTACAACTCAGCACACACGCTGGGCATGGTGAAAGTCAACTACCCAGTTGAAGAGTACATTTCAGCCTACAAACTCAACTTCGAAGGCGTACAGCTACTTCAGGACCTAAGAAGAGAAAAACTCGACATCCTCGACGAAATCGGCAACATCATCGCCGTCGACCACGACGTAACAAGAGAACTCTATAAAAACTACCTCATAAAAGCAGGCACCTTCAACGAAGAACAATTCGAAGACAAACTAAAAACAGAAATCACCAGCAACCCACGCCTCGAAGACGACCAAGAACTACACGTCAAAGGAGTCGAAATACAAGTCAAAAACTGGCTAGCCGAAATCATGAAGCTCCTCTCCACCATCAAACTCATGGGAAAAACAGGCCCAATCGAAGATTCCATAATAAACCTCACACTCAAGAAAGAAGGCTCAAGAAAAGTCGACAACTTAGAAACCCTGCTCACCAACCTCACAAAAACCCACCTCGAATTCCGCGAGAAAAAAGCACTCATCGTCGAACGCCTCAACCAACTCATCCCCAGCTCACAAGTATTCACTGTTAGGCAAAAGAAAATCCTCGAAGATTTAGTCAACTTGGCAGAGATTGCTGAAAGAGCACTTGACCTACAGCAGTTCTACGATGAAACCCGATACTTAACTGACGCATTAATCAGGTACTACGAGGTTTTGCCTGAAAGCCAAAACGAACTCAACGACCTAAGAGACATCCAAGCGGAACTCTCAACAGTCTACCTGATAATTCAACTCATGCTTCGAACACCCGCAGACGAATCAAAAATGATCGATGAACACGTAACCTACATCAACGAGATATTGGCGAGACGAATGCAGAACCGAGGCAACTTCGATAACGAAGTCTTGAGGGTTCAGGAAACAAAGAAACGCAAAGAATTCGACAAAGAAAAGCTGGAGAGGCAGTCAAGAAAACTCTTCGGCGGAAAACGCTACGCAAGAGAACAGCTCAGGGAGCTTGACAGGGACCTCAAACGCATAGAGGAAGAAGAAGCTTATGCGCTAGACAACCTTGGCAAAGTCGACGGCATAATCAACCTTTACGAAACACTTGGCAAACGCTTCGAGTTAACCTCAGAGTACCGCAAGAGACTTGGCAAAATCGTTGACATAAACAAAGACTACCAGGAAATGGTTGATCAAATCGTTGCGCCAAAGAAATTCTTTGAAAAATCCGCGGACTTAACCGAGACGGAGCAGCTTAGAATTATCTTCAAGATACTTACTGAGCAAGAAGAGAACCTGACTAGAGAAGTCATCAACAAAGACATTTTGGATTTGGACCACTTCAAAGACTACATCCGCAGCATCATCAGAGCCTTCAAAACCCCGACCATCATGGGTTACAAGCCAACATACAAAACCGACTACATCTGGGTAACCATCGTTTCGCCGCCTAACATGTGGACCGAAGACCTATCACAGGAAGTCTACACGGCGCTAGCAGGATACGTCACAAGCGAAGTATCAAGAACCATCACGGTGCGAGTCATCGAATCCCGAGACGCATGGACCACAAGAGTGCTCGTAATCGGCGGAAGAGGAAAACCCGAAGACATGGAAGCATACGACGAAATGCAGCTACTCTACAACAAATCAAACGACTTCGAAAGACACCTATCCAGAAGCTACCTACTCGAACACGGAGTCTCAGCAGCAAACATCATCAAAAAAGTCAACCAAGAAAACGGCATAGAAGCCAATAACGGCAACAAAAAGTAAAATCAGGCAGGAACTTCAGAAGAAGCTTCCTCATCCTTCTTTATACCCAAATTTTTCATCATACCCAACCATTCTTTTTTGTCCACGAAACCTTTCTGCAACGCACGGCTCCTGAGGCTTTTAGACCTTTTTTCGTATTCAAGGAACATCGCTGTGGTTTCGAAGCCGCCGACAAACAACACGAGGTCGATGCGGTCGCTTGCGTCGTCGACGTAGACGGGTTCGGCTATGTAGATTGATTTGAGGTTGGCTTTCTGCTTAAACCATGTTGCCGCCGCCAACTCGATTTTTGCTCTCGGAAGCTTCTCCTTCATGCTGGAGGGCATGCGGACAAGAACGTAGAGCAGCGAAACGGTGGATAGGTCAAAGTTCAGAAGCGGCTTAAGAAGGGTTGCGTCCAAGATGTTTTCCATTGTGCCGTAGATTTTGAAGCTTGCACCCGGAGCCAGCAGCACAGTGTACATTTTGGAGCCGAAGGTTCTTGATTGTTCAGATAACTCTTCAACGAGTGTTTCTTTTGAGAGGAACAGGTTGACTAAGTAGTTGGCGACTAAGTTGCCTTTTATGAGTGAGCCAACCCTGTCGACGCCTTCGTAGTTTTCAAGCATGTCCCGCTCAAAGAGAAGAAGCGTCGCGCCATCTTTGTCAGCGCAGATGCCCAGTGAAGCGAGGGCATTGAAGTAGGCGTCTGAAGGCTGAATTTTCGACGGCAACAACGCGATGGAGAGCGAGTTGATGTTGGAGGCTTTAAACTTTGAAATCAACGTGGGAAGTGAAGCGGCGCCGATGCCGTCCCACACCGAAGCTACCATGATTGCGTTACGCATTTTTTCCGTAGGCCTCTTCTTTAAGCCATCCATCAACGTTTCATCTTGCGAAGCGTAGGGCAAAACATTGTACCAGAAGTGAGTCTCAATGTTTGCGTCTTCGAAACCTAAAACCAAATGCGGATCAAACCCCTTCGGAATCCACGTGTAAACCTCATCGCTTGACTTCGCCAACAAAACCTGCAACGTTAACCCAGATTTATCAACGTAGGGCTGCTTTAGCAACACCTTAATCGGGTATTCGCCGATGTAAACGGTGGCTTGCCTTGGCAGCAGCGGCTTTAGAATCTCAATATGCTTCCTAACACTATCTAAAACGTTAAATGGCTTTTTAGACTCCGTCATCCGAGGTACCTACATAACCTTTAAGAAGCCTTCACCTAAAATAAGGTTTTAGGTTATCAGCTTGAAGAGACCCTCGCTTAAAATCTCTGGAATGAAAACGTGGTATAAGAATCAGAAGCAGATAAGAAAAGAAAAAGAGATTGAGCGCAAAAAGCATGAGTCTTCAACGCTGAAGATGGTTACTTTTTTGGTGACGCTTGTCGCCATGATAATCGGCATGTCTATTCTGCCGCTTTTCCCTCCGCCCATCCCGGTTTTCCTTGCAGTTTTAGTTGCCTTCTTGGTTTATCAGTACCCAATCATCGGGATGCCTATCGGAGGAGCCGTCCTCGGGTTAGGTTTGCTCTTCAACATAAGTCCCCAGCCGCCGCCCATTACAGCCACTCAAATTAATTATTATTTCATCTCGTATTTGGGAAGTGAACAGATTCGAGTGGGATTTGTCGTCGCCATCATGGCTCTGTTTATTGGTTTACCCATAGCGTTTAACCGCTACAAAAGCGTCCTTGCCATTGATTTCGGGATACTTGCCGTGGCGTGCCTTTCATCTCAAGCAACATATTTCTTAGCTATCCCGCTGCTTTTCGCTTCAGCAGTCTACTTCAAAAGACACGTCGCATTATCCATCGTCTACTACGCCTTAATCACCGTGCCACTTCAAGTGCTCCAGTACTACCAGTTTACAGTCAAAACCATCCCTCAATCAGACTGGTGGAACGCCCCTGGCTCCAGCCCCCCAGTTTTCGTTTCGCTGCATCCAATATTCTCCAGCCTTAGCTCATCCATTTCCCAATTTCGATTGTTCGACATATCCTCAGTTTTTAGCCAAATCACTGGGCAACTGACTTGGATTCCGAACGCAAACGACGCGTATGGGCATAATCTTGGAAACGCCATGACGCAGTACCTTGATTCAGCGCCTGGCTTGATAATGTTCGTGATTTTCGTGGTCGGCCTAGCATTGGGAGGAATCTTCTTCATGAGACAACTAATCCGATTAGGCTCAGGCGGATTCGCAGACAGGCTTATGCCGATTTTCACAGCCACAATCGGCACCGCATTATTCTTCATCCTTATGGGTGCGCTTTCAACGCCGCTGGCTTTTTCCGCCGACGCTTCTCCTGGAACACTGGTCTTGGGAACCTTAGCTACCCTTGTCTTTACGCTTCCAATGGCTTTCGTAAACACCACCCCAAAACAGACCACGACGCCCCAGATGATAACCGACAAACTCAACGGGCTCATCCAGAAGGCGCAGACATTGGTTGACCAAATAAAAAATGTGAAAGCCAACATCCCCGTTGTCGTAAGTGTTCCTGAGGGAAAAATCTTAATCATCAAAGACAACCTCGAAGACATCCTGCACAAATCGGAGAGCCAACTCTACGACCCCGTCGAAATGGACAAAAAATTCGGAGAACTCGACAAAGTCGGCGGAGAAATCGACCTCGTTGACTCCGAACTCAACGCCCTACTGGCGGAGTACCAGATTTTCGTCAACTGCGAATACGCAAACTGGGTAGGCAAACTGCGAGACATCGGCTTAGACGTAAAATCCACCTTGAACGCTGATTACCTAAAAGCGATGACTCTTGATGAACGAATAGAAGCTATCAAACAAACCATGGAAGCGGGAAGAACCCTCGCAAAAGACGCCATGCAAACCACTGAACCCATCTACTTCGTCGTGCGGTCTCTCTACGACCCAACCCTGCCTGAAACAAGCAGAGCCATCGAGTTTGCGAACCAAAAAATCGGGCAGAAAGAAGCCCCATGGATAGGCATCGAAGCACTCTACAACAGCCTAAACAACATGAGCCGACAATACAGCGCCGAAATCAAAACCTCCATGAAATACCTCAAAGAATCCCTCTCGCCAATAGCCAACCTAAGCAGCGAAAGCGAGATGCTGCCGCCCGTCTTCGGCGACAACCTGCCCAAAGTGCTTGACTACGCCAAAAAAGCCGAAGGCATGAAGCAAATAATAGGCAAAAAAGCCGAGAAAGAAAAACTAAGCATAGTCGACGTAATCTCCCTCAAAGACGACCTACGAACATTCCTCGCAATGGCTCAAGACGTCCTCGGCATGCTCTACGCAGAACTCGTCGACGAAGAAGACACAATCGACCGCCTACTGCCCACAAAAGAGTACCTTTGGGAATCAAACAGCACTCTACGCGAACGCCTAAAGAAAGCCACCGACACCTTGGCAAACTCTTCAAACTACAAAATCAACCAAATCATGGAGAACCTGCCCAAAAGCTTAGCCTACGTAGACGAAACCGTCCAGACCCTGGCACTCTACTCTGAACGCCGAGAATTCCTGCTAAACTACCCCACAGCAGAAGCAGCCATAACGGAACAGCTGAAAACCAAAAAGCTTCTCAAGCCAAAAGACCTCCCGTTCCAACCAAAGTTCGCAGGAGAATACCTAAGACTCTACTACAGCCAACGCTTCAGCGACTTCGCCTTCGACAAAGACAGCATGCAACTAACCAAAAAAGACTAACCGCAACCATTCAAATCGCCCCTTCTTTTGGGCGGCATCAACAATTTTTATATCCCAACTTGATTATTACTCAATTAGAAAAGTTTTGAGGAATCAAAATGGCTTATTTTTCTGACCGAGTAGATGCTGGGAGGCGTCTTGCCGCGGCGCTGAAGGATTTTGAGGGCAAAAACGCAGTTGTTTTAGCAATCCCGCGGGGAGGCGTAGTTGTAGGCTACGAAATCGCCCGAGCGCTCAACTTGCCGCTTGACCTCATTATTCCCCGCAAGATAGGCGCCCCAAACAATCCTGAGTTGGCGATTGGAGCCATGACCGAGGATGGAACCACCATAATCGACAGAGGCTTGGCTGCCTACATCGGCGTTCCAGAATCATACATCAAAGAAGAAAGCGAACGGCAAAAAGTGGAGATTGAACGCAGACTCAAAATGTACCGACAAAACGTGCCTTACCCGAACCTGAAAGGCAAAGAAGTCATCCTCGTCGACGACGGCATAGCCACGGGATCCACCATGAAAGCCGCCTTGGCTTCCGTTAAGAACAGGGGCGCAAAATCCGTAACCGTCGCCGTGCCAGTGGGTCCACCTTCAACCATAGAGGAACTGGGAAAGCAAGCCGACCGAGTCGTATGCCTCTACATGCCCGAGTATCTTCGAAGCCATCGGACAATTCTACAGGGATTTTAGCCAAACCAGCGACGACGAAGTAATCGAGCTGCTCAAGCAAAACAGGCAGCGGATGGTGATGGCATGATGTATCAGGAAGCGGACATGAAAATTCCCGTCGGCAACGTCGTTGTCGAAGGCAACTTAGACGTACCCACGGGCGCCATCGGCATCGTGTTGTTTGCGCATGGCAGCGGAAGCAGCCGCTTCAGCACAAGAAACCAGAAAGTCGCAAGAGAATTCAACAGGGCAAAAATCGGGACGCTGCTCTTTGATTTGCTGACCCGCGATGAGGAGGAGCAGGATTTGTTTACGGCTGAGTACCGCTTCAACATCCCCATGCTGGCGGAGCGCCTTATCGGCGCGACACAGCATCTCAAGGCGGGCAAGCAGACGAAAGACTACCCGTTTGGCTATTTTGGAGCCAGCACAGGCGCCGCAGCCGCCCTCATAGCCGCCGCAAAACTCCCAGCCGACGTCGCCGCCGTGGTTTCCCGCGGAGGCCGACCCGACCTCGCAGCGGATTTTCTTCCCCAGGTGAAGGCGCCAACTCTTCTGCTCGTCGGCGGCTTAGACACCCAAGTCATCGAACTAAACAAGCAAGCCCTCGCACAAATGACCACCGAAAAAAAACTCACAATCATCCCCGGCGCAACACACCTCTTCGAAGAACCAGGCACACTAGAACAAGTCGCCAAACACTCAACACAATGGTACACAAAACACCTAACAAAAACCTAATGAAAGGCTCGATGAAACATGGATCAACCGTGTTATTGCCGATTTCGCAGCTGCCAAAGTTTATGCTACAGTTACTTCTTTTTTTCCTAGGCCTTCAACCATGAGGGGGACTATTTTGCTGGCTCTTAGAATCTCCAGGAAAAGCGGTTGGCCTTTGTCGTCAACGTGCAGTATGAGGTCGCCTACTTCTTGGGCGTGGGAGAGTTTTCCTTTCTCTTTGACAACTATAGTTAGCACGTCGGAGTCGTCGTCATATTTTATTTTATAAGTCATATCGCTCTCGCCTTACTGGATAGAAGGTTATGATGACTAAAAAGTCTTTTCGAGCTTCATAGACAACTCGCAAGGCATGCCTGGAGTTTATGACTTTGGTTGAAAGGAACTGCCCATCTTTTTCATCCAATCGGTCAGGACGAAGACAAAATTATAAACAAATTTTTTTTTTTTTTTTTTTTTTTTTTTTTTTTTTTTTTTTTTTTTTTTTAAAAAAAAAAAAAAAAAAAAAAAAAAAAAAAAAAAAAAAAAAAAAAAAAAAAAAAAAAAAACAACACAATCCAGAACCTGTTTTTCTTCAATCACAAACCCATATTGTCTTAGTAATTGAAGCTTTTCAGCCGCATGTTTTGTAAATCTGACCCTTGAAGCCCTATCCAACAACTTTAGCCTTCTATACAGTTATTGGGGAGTTTAACAAATAAGCTTTCAAAAATCTTTACAGGCGGCGACCGGGAAGGGTGCTAAGGAACGGGAAAAGCCGGAAAGCAACGGGATGGGACGGGAGCAAACGTAACTTGCAAATGCCTTAAGCTCCAAACAAGCCAGCAACCCAAAACTTTTCCGGCCTTCAGCGAGCGGTCGGGTTTGCCAGGCGCCTGTGAGTTAGGTACGAATGGGTTTATACCTGTTTTTTCAGGTTCTTTGCTTGTTTCTGCGTCAAATAAGATTTTTGTTTGAGGTTGATTTGGGCTCTAAACCAAAAAAGCAACTCAAACCAAGCCGCAAGCAGAAACAGCCTACCGAGGGAGGGTACCCCATTTTTACCTCCAAAAATCAAGGTAAAGATGGTTCAGCGACCGAGGAGAGGGGTATAGTATTTACGTCAAAAAACCAACACAAACACTAGCCCAAAAAAGATGACAAAAAAATAAAAAGAAAAAGATTGTTGAAGAATGCGTTTATTGGTGGTTATTGGAGTCGTCTGTTTCTGTTGCGGTTTCGTCGGCGTTTGTTTCGTGTGTCGTCTCCGGTTGCGCCGCTTGGGGCGCTTCTAAAGGGTGGGCTGGAACTTGTACCTCCTCTATTATAACCGGCTCGATGACGGCTTGCATTTCGGGCTCCATCACTTTATCGAGCGTTGTTTCAACTGGGGCAACATCCGACGCAACCTCAAACGCGTCAATCGCCACCTCAGCCTCAGCCTCTTTGGCTTCAACAACCTCAGAGACAACTTCAGCTGCAACCTCAACAGCTGCTTCCAAAACAACTGGCGCTGCTTCAATCGGGGCTGCTGCTTCCAAGTTAAGGACTGGCTCTTCGGGGGCAAGAACGGTTATCGCTGGCTCTTGAGGGGCAATTTCAGCTGCGGGCTCAGCTATCTCATGAACTTCAGGCTCAACAATCGTAATCGGGGCTGTTTCTGCGGGAGCAACCTCAACAACTGGGGTCTCAACTGGCGCAGCTTCAACTGGAGCTATTTCTATTGGCGCAACTTCAACTGCGGGGGCGGTTTCTATGGGAGTCTCAACTGGAGCGGTTTCAATTGGGGCAGCAACTGCGTCAATGGGCGCTGCTTCCATCGGCGCGACTTCTGCGGGGGCAGCTTCAACTGGGGCTGCTTCGGCTTTTGCCGCTTCAACCGCAATCTCAACTGGAGCAGACTCAACGATGGCAGACTCAATTGGCGCTGGCTCCACAACGGCTTCAACCGTTGGAGCTTCAACAATGAGGGGGGCGGGGGCTGGTTCTTCGATTGCGGGCGGAGCAACCTCCAAAATCGCGGGGGCAACTGGCTCTGGGGCGGCTGGCATTGTTGGAGATGAAAGCTGATTTGTGACCTGTTTTATTGTGGTTAACTCGTTTTTGGTTGTTTCCAGTCCGGTTGACAGAAGGCTTATTTCTCTTTGGTAGATGTCTTCGTCAATTTCTCCGGCTACATGCTGAATCTCATAGCTGGCGAGAAGAGTTTCCAAAGTTTTAAGCTGATTCTCCAAATCCTGAGTTTTCGACTGCATTCCTGCAACGAGTTCTTTTTGCTGCTTCTCAATGGCAACGATTGCTGCGCTGATCTCTATGTTAAAAGAGTCTCTGGTGGATTGTGAAATTCTGCCGCTTGAATAAAGATTGTCTAATGCATGCTGCTTTTTCTTAGCAATTTCGTATTCTTCATTTAACCTTTTAAATGTATATTTCCATGAAATCAATTTTAAGGCACCGAACACTTTTAACGCAAAACAACAAATAACGTTTCTTAACATGCACATATATCGGTAACTATTAAAATCAGCCACTGAACCAGCGAAATAGAAACTTTGCAGTAAAATTCCGCGGTGCCCGAACATGGTTATGCATTGAAAAAGCAAAACATTTTCACCCGCCTTTCCGAGAAATTGACGTTTACATGTCAATTGTGACGACTGCATCGCTGCGTTATACACGATATATAGTCCAGAATTGAAGCTGCGGTGCATTGCATGTTGAATAATCAACCCTGCCCATCCTAAAGTTTGTTTAAACTTGTTTAATCTTGTTATAACATAACATTCCAAATCCGAATAAAACTTATATATCTAAACAAGAATAAACAATGACGAGCATGAAAACATGGTAGCATTAACAATAACAGTAAACGGCGAAAGAAGCGAAGCCCGAGTAATCAAAAAAATGCATGAAAGAGTAATCAAAACCTTCATGGACACAATAATAATGAGCGAACTCCAAAACGGACCAATAAGCGGATACGACGTAATTTCGTTCATACACAACAAATTCGGCTTCCTAGTCAGCTCAGGCACAGTATACTCACTCCTCTACTCCCTCGAAAGAAACGACTTGGTTGAAGGCGTATGGATTGAACGCAAAAGAGTTTACAAACTCACCGAAAAAGGCGCCAGAACCATCCAGACCATCCTCAACTCACATGACAAAATCAAAAGCTTCATGGCAACCGTCCTAAAAGCTTAAACAACCCCTAAAGTATTTCTTTTTAGTGAAGTTTTAATAGAAACGCTAAAAAAGACCTTCACATTTTCTATAGCCGCAACAAACTTCGAGCGGGTCCGTAGCTCAGTCAGGCTAGAGCACCGGACTTTTAATCCGGGGGTCGCGGGTTCAATTCCCGTCGGACCCGCCATAGTTTGGCGTTACTGCGAGTAGATTTTGCTGCGGATTTAATTCAGTTTTATTTTATCGTTTTTGCTTTTATCTAGGCGAAGGGAATCAGGATAGCTTTAAATTTATTAAGTAACAATCAGACAAGCGGAGAACTTTATGCCTTTCTGCGAAAACTGTGGGTCACAAGTTAACCCTGATGCGAAATTCTGCCGCAACTGCGGAGCCGCCACAAACAAGCCAGCTGTTAATACTCAACCCAGCCCCGCGCCCACACAGAGTTTTTCCCCAGCCCCCGCGTCACCTTCACCTTCGCAAGCTGAGCCCGTCCAGCCCCCATTGGCTCAAGGGTCAGCCGGTATGGGTTCCGAGCCGATCTTCGGAGTTATTCTTTTTAAGAAGGAAAAATCGTTGGGGCGATGGGACACGTTTAATGAGTGGTTACGGGTCAACGTTTGATTTTTGCTCAGATGACCGGTGATATGATGAAGATGGCTGCGCAGATGGCGAGGGAGCAGGCGAAGGCGGATGGGAAAGGCTTCTTTGGTCAATGGGGGGATCAGCTTAAAGCAACGTACGGGTATTCTCGGAAGTACTTGGCTATGGCGCCGTCGGCGATTCTTGATGAGACGCCTGGCAACTTTGAATTGGGCAACGGCGGAATCAGTGAAATCAAGCTTAAGCAGCGGCTGAGGCGGGAGGATCAGGGGGTTTACGAGTTTGAGGTGCAGATTCATTCGGCTGCTGGAAAATACGAGTTTTTGATGGATCAGAACGGTGACTTTGTGAAGTTGCTTAAGCAAGTGTATGGTGATAGAGTCAAAACGCCTTTGGGGTATTTCTCTAAGTCGGTAAATATCAAACTCTAAAAGGCCCTTGTTCGGCGCCTTGATGTTTGGTTTGGAACAGAAAAAGTTATAGCTTTAGTGGAGATATTTAATCTGTGATTTTATGCAGTTCTTTACTGTAGTAGACGAATCAAACATTAAACATAAAGTCTTGGTTGTTCCGTTGACCAGTGAGGAAATGAATGAGCTTATGGCTCAATGCAAAACCTGCATGCCATCCATCTCCGTTTCAGCTATGGTTCAAATGGGGCACCCATACGTCATCGTTGACTTCGGCGCTGGCGGCTCGTATAAAACGGCGTTGGCGTTGGATGAGGAGTCTGAGGACGGCGACAAAATCGGTGATGAATTGGCGGTTGGAGATCTTTTGACGGTGATTTTGACTTCGAAAGATAAAGCAGTTAAAGTCTCCAGAGGCAAAGTCTTCATGAATGTGCCGTTAGATGAGGTTTTAGCGTTCAGTTTCCTCTTCACAGCAGACATGGCGGAGAACTACGCGGTTTTCAAAATGTACAAGCAGCCTAAAGCTGAATAAAACAGCGCAGACGCCCGATATGCAGTCGCCTTTTTTGTGTTGGTTTTTTGTTACAAATACTAGACCCCCTCTCCCCGTCGCTGAAGCCATCTTTACGTTGGATTTTGGAGGTAAAGATGGGGTATCCTCCCTCGGGTCGTTCTCTTTCTTTCTCTCGCAGCCTACCCTCTCGGTTTACTAGATGATCCAAATAGGCGCATCTAGAGGATCCAAATAGAGCCGGTTTTGTTGTCGCCATATTTGACTGCGGGTCTCATCAATTAACTGGGATAGGCTTTCTGCTGCGGAACCCGTTTTTGGAATTTTAAGTTCGTGCAGTAATGTGACTTGGGGTCTTCGGGATAAAAAACTTTTTAAACACATGCTGTTATCATTCTTTCCGAACCCAAATGATACCCAAGGCATTCTTTTTCACTAAAGGAGTCGGCAAACACAAAGAGCAACTCCAATCGTTCGAATTAGCCCTCCGAGACGCAGGCATACAAATGTGCAACCTCGTCAGCGTATCCAGCATTGTACCCCCAGGATGCGAACAGCTAACCCGCGAAAAAGGCTTAAAGATGATTCAGCCAGGCGAAATAACCTTCGTCGTCATCGCCCGCAACTCAACCAACGAACCCCACAGGCTTGTGGTCTCATCTATCGGAGTAGCCATTCCATCAGGCAAAAACCAATACGGCTACCTCTCAGAACACCACACCTTCGGGCAAACCGACGAAACCGCAGGCGACTACGCGGAAGACCTTGCAGCCACGATGCTTGCAACCACCATGGGCATCCAATTCGACCCTGAAACCGCCTGGGATGAACGGAAACAGCTTTTCAAAACCACAGGGCTCATCATCAAAACCGCAAACATCACCCAGTCAGCAGCAGGCGACAAAAACGGCTTATGGACAACCACAGTTGCAGCAGCCGTCTTCATACCGCCAAACGGCGAACCAAAAGAATAAAGCTTTCCAAGCCGAACCTGACGAAATCTTTCGCAGAATTGCGGTATTTTTCCAATTGTATTCTCAGCCCTTATTCCAAGAGCTGTTTTTGTCTTTACGATTGAACTTCATCGTCGGGTTTGTAGGAATTAGAAGTTAAGTCAAAACATTTTGACTAACGTAGTCAAGAAAGCGTGACGAAAACCCTATTTAACCATAACCAACAACTCAAGCAGATAGAGGAAGCAAGATGAATAAAGCCCGATTGAATTTGCTTATTGCTGTTCTAATCGCATCTTCTTTGGTTTTAATCGGAACCTGCCATTTTGGCATAGCCCAATCGGGTGTCAACACAAGCACAACAATAAGCACGGACACAACCTGGACACAAGCAAACAGCCCCTATAACATTGCGGGAAACGTTTTGATTAACATTGGGGTAACCCTGACGCTAGCTGCTGGAACCACGCTTAACCTAAACGGCTACATGGTGGTAACGGGCTCGCTCATAATCCAGCCGGGAGTCACAATAAACATCCTAAACGCGAGCGGCTACATCCAAGTCGACGGCGTCCTATCTGCAGTGGGAACAAACGCCGAACCCATCCAAATCACGGGCACTGCAGGAACGTGGACGATGGGGTTGATAAGCAGTACATTTTACCCCTCAGTAACCTTCAGCCGCGGCAGTACAGGCTGGAACCCGCAGACCTCTTCAGGATCCACCGTACAAAACACCGTCTTAAGCTCTGTTCTATTTAGCGTTTCTTCCTCTGTGGAGCTATCAAACGACACCTTCAACAATGGGTTATCGTTAGGGGGCAATTCTCCTGTAGTCACCAACTGCAAAATTGAGTTGGGAATAGGCGTCACAGGCGGGGCACCTATCATTGCAGGCAACACCATATCGGGAGGTATTACAATAAACGGGGAATCATACGAAAGCCTTCAGACCACTTACATCGAAAACAACGACATCTCAGGAAACCCGTCGGAATGGACTGCGGGAATCACCCTTCTGGAAAGTGTGCCTACTGGCGCCGTAATCATCGAAAGAAACATGATAAGCACGGGAACCCTCGACGGAATCGACTTCGCAATCGCCGACAACTACAAATGCCCCGTCTATGTGCAAAACAACACCATAGCAAACAACGGTGTCGGCATAGACCTTCATTACGGGTACCCTGAATCCGTCAGCGCCAACAACATCTACAACAACGCGGTCAACGTGAAGGTTGACAACAACCATTCCTTCAACTGCTCAAACAACTGGTGGGGAACAACCGACCCGACAGCCATCGGCAACTCAATCCACGACTTCAAAAACGATTTCACCCTAGGCACAATAACCTTCGAACCCTTCTCGGCAACACAGAACCCAGAAGCCACCCCAAACCCAAACCTTCCAGTGCCAACGCCGAGCCCAACGCCAACCCCACACGTCTACACTCCGTCAAACTCAACGGCGCCGGTGACACAAATACACCCACAGACGGGACAGCCATTTCCGACGAGCAACAACACGAGTACAACTGCTCCCGCCAGCAGCCAAAACCCGAATGTCTCCAAAGGCTTTAGCATCTCCGCGACGGGTTTTTTAGTGGTCATCGGGGTCTTGTTAGGTGTGATTGCCGGCTTCGTAGTAGCCGTTGCTGTTCTTTTACGCAGGAATAGAAAAGCGGCTCCAGCTCCAAATCAAACTTTTGCGTCGCTAAGCAGGAATGTGTTTTTCCAGCCTTCAACGCGGTCTAGAAATTCTTGTACGGGTTGACCGCCGTAGGTCCGCAGTTTTTCTATGAGCGCTGTTTGTGCGATGGCTTCTTTTTGGAAGTTTCGGATTTGGCTGGCGCCTTCAGTCAGGTAAAGTAGCCCGTCGGCTCCCGACCTTACACAGCGAACGCTTGTGACAAGCAGTTCCTGTGTGGTTGGCACGTCTTTTGGGTTGTCGCCTGGACCATAAACATAGAGTGCAACGTCAAAGGGTTTTTTTAGCATTTTCTTGAAGGCGCGGGTTAACATTTCAAAGTACCATGGGGTTGCGTAATTCTTTGCGAACATGACGACGCAGAATTTGTCGGCGTATTTGGCGAAGTCGTCGAAGTCTACGCCGTAACGCTCCTGCGAGCTGACGGGGTCGGGCTGAACGCAGAGAACCAGCTCGCCCTTTACTCGGGCGCGGATTTGCCCGACGTATTCTGTGACTTCGCGGCGTCGCCAATCCAGCCAGCCTAAGCCGCTTTTTTTCCAAAGTTCTTGGCATCTTGGGCAGGTGCAGTATCCTTGGTCGGCAAAATACTGGTTGGTTAGCCATATGCCCCGTGACTGCTTATCGACTTGGGCGATGTAGTCGAGCGTCTCGGCTCTGTGTTGTGGTTGAGTGGCGCAGACTATGTTCCAAAAGATGTTGAGGTTGTTGTTTCCCATCTTTGCCAGTCCCGTGGGTGATTGAGACAGCCAATCGGGATGTTTTTCCACGGCGCTGTTATCGGCGAAGACGGCGACGTTGCTGAACATGTCCCGAAGCGGCGGCTGTTTGGCTCCAGTCTCAATTTTAACTCGCAATACGTGAAAGTCAAACCCCTCTGCTTTTTCAGGTTTGAAAGTGAATGTGCCCAGCTTCATTTGATGCGCCTTTTTCAAGCAAGAAGCGGTTGGAAAACTAAATAAGTGTTTTGTGCAGGGCTGGAAACCGCTGCTTTTTTATTTTGGAGGTGACTTGATTGTTTTTAATTGAACCTGTCTATTTTGTAAGGAGGGCTGGATTGCTGTGTTTTTCCATGCCTGTCAAACTTGCAGTTTAGAGGTTTTTTTTGAACGTTTTTTTAGGCTAAGCCGTTGTGTGATTGAAAAATTGGATGAACACTATGGAAAGCTTGGTATTAATCAACGAATGCACAATTAAGTGAAGAAACATGTTTCATATGCACAGCTTTTAAATATAACTGTGTGTAGCTGTAAAGGTAAAAATTAGCCAACCAAACAAATGTCAAAAAGGATTGAAGAAAAATGTCAGTTGTAGGAACCGCAGACCCAGGAAGCATCGCATGGGTAATAACAGCAACAGCCCTAGTCATGCTAATGACCCCCGCCTTAGGATTCTTCTACGGCGGCCTAGTAAGAAAAAAGAACCTCGTATCCACAATCGCGCAATGCTTCATAATTTTTGCAGTCATAAGCATAGTCTGGGCGCTCTGGGGTTACTCCCTAGTCTTCGGGTCCTCAAGCACCGGAATAATCGGCTTCAGCCCCGGCCTACTGGGCATGAACGGCCTCAGCATAAACGCCATCAACACCAAACTCGCCCCAAACATCCCCGAACTACTATACTTCGCTTTTCAACTCAAATTCGCAGCCATAACCCCCGCCCTAATCGTAGGTGCGTGCGCTGAGCGTATCCGTTTCAAGTCACTACTTATATTCATAGTTCTCTGGTCCACACTCATCTATGCGCCCATAGCCTGCTGGGTTTGGAACCCAAACGGTTGGCTCCACAACCTCGGCGCCATAGACTTTGCAGGCGGCATAGTTGTACACATTTCCTCAGGCATCTCAGCCTTGGCGGCGGCGCTTGTGATTGGAAGACGAAAAGGCTGCGCGGTCCCATGGCAAAACCACATGAAGGCATTAGACCAAAAAGACCATGCCGCCGAGTTCAAACCCACAAACATCCCCTACGTGCTATTAGGCGCGGCTCTCTTATGGTTCGGCTGGTTCGGCTTCAACGCAGGCAGCGCATTAGCCGCAAACAACTTAGCTGTCTCAGCGTTGGTAACCACGAATCTAGCCGCGGCTGCGGCGGCGGTAAGTTGGATGCTGGCTGACTGGTTCAGGAAGGGAAAGCCAACTGCGATAGGCATGGCTACGGGCGCGGTAGTTGGGCTTGTCGTTATTACGCCTGCTGCAGGCTACGTCAGTGTAGGCTCGGCTCTAATCATTGGCTTGATCGGTGGCATCATCTCTAACTCGGTGGCTAACTGGAGAGCAGGCAGATCCCGAATAGACGACGCTCTTGATGTATTCGCGTGCCACGGCATCGGAGGCATCTGGGGTTCAATCGCAACAGGAATCTTCGCGTCGGCTGCAATAAACGGTGCAAGCGGCTTAATCTTTGGAAACGTGCATCAATTCCTTGTGCAGTTGGTGGCGATAGGTGTAGTGGTGCCGTTTGCTTTCTTCGGCTCCTATGCGCTGCTTAAAGTGGTGAACGTGTTTTCGCCGCTGAGAGTAAGCTGAGGAAGCAGAAGACGCAGGCTTAGACATGAGCGAGCACGGCGAAGAAGCCTACCAGTTAGACTAAGAGCTAACTGGTCAGCTCCTTTTTTTGTTGCCTCCCTTTAGGTTTTCATTCAGTACGCAGTTAGAAGTTAGCCCTACCTTTTTTTGGGCAGGAAAACGGGTTCGGAATCTGGATTCAACATAACCTTTTAATCGTCGGGTTAGTGATAACTTGTTTACTTGTAATATGTATCCGAAGTTAAGAAGGCTCATTAGCAGTGTTGAGTCAAGTAGGACGCATACAAGTCACTGAAACGGCGAGTCAATGGCAAACTTCCCATCAAAGTTAAAGGTGTTCGTTCACGCTTTGGGGCTAGGCAGTTTAGGCAGCGCGCTGTTTTTGCAGACCACCGTTTTCACAAGCATTTTCCGCAACGGGTATTTTAGGGGTATAGAAGGCAACCAGACGGTTCTTACACTTGAAATTGGCTTGACGGCTTTTGCCATAGCTTACTTGGGGTACATGGTTTTCCGATTCGTGGATTCAAGTATCTAAAAAAAGCATTGCCGAAGCTGACTAGTCGGGTAAGGGCAAAAAAAAAAGAAAAATTTTGGTTTGCCGCTTAAGCTCGCGGTTTAGGATTTCTGTTTTCTGATTCTTCGTCGGCGGTAGCGGATTACCCCGATTGTGGTCAAAATTATTGCGAAGATGAGTAAGGCGATTAAACCGATGGTGAACAGGGTTGTGCTGTATTGGGGTTGATAGCTGCCTTGGATTAGCGTTGGCTTATCGATTTCTATTGGCGAGGTTGCGTTGACGCTTGTTAAAGTGTACTGCTTGTTAGCTGATGTGCTTGCAACGGTGGCTTCAAAGCTGAAGGCTATTTGTGTGCCGGCGTCGATCCATCTTGTGTTTGCAAGCTGCGAGTAATCCTCGGCAGAGCCGTTGACCGTTATTATCGTTCCTTTTGCGTCTGCTCCTATGCCTGTCTGGCTGAAAGCAACTTTATACTGTGTCTGGTATGCGCCATCAATTGTTGTGGGCTCAGTGATTGTTTGTGTTCGATTATCACTAAGGTAGAGGCACTGTGTGTCGCCGACAGAGTTTACTGCTGAAGCGGGAAACTGGCCTTGTGCTGAGTCTCCGCTGCTAACCCACTCATTTGGCGGCACCGTTATCGAGGTCTGGTTGCCGGTTACGGCGTAAGTTACCTGGAACTGTGCAGTCCATAAGGCATTGGCAGTTGAGGGGGCATTCATTTCTATGCAGCTTGTCAGGGCTGTTCCAGATGCGCTGCCGCCCCATGCTGTGAAGACGTTTCGTGTTCCGCTTGGACCTGACGCTGTTCCGCTGTTTAGTGAAGCAATCGCTGAGGCTCCCGCGTTGTACCAGCCCCCGCCGGTTGCCACGTTATATTGGGAATTAACCGTTAGGAAGTACTGCGTTTGATATGTGCCCGTGATGGTTTGGGGCTCCATGATGGTTGCTGTGCGGTTGTCATTTTGTAGCATGCATCGGGTATTCTGAGCATCATTGGCGACCTGTGCGGGGAACGACCCGGATGCCTGCCCGCCTGAGTTAACCCATTCGGCTGCAGGAACTAAAACAGACAATGTATTGCCAACTGCGGCGTAGCTGACCAGGTATTGCGTTGAGTAAACGATGTTTTGGTGGAGCTGTGCTGGAATTGACAGGCTTCCTGAAGTTTGAGCGGTTAAATATCTTGTTTGTCCGTTTTGAATTGCGTTCGTGGCGTTCCATGAGTAGCTTAACGCCGATAGGCTGCTGACGGCTATCGTGTTAGTGGTTGATGAGTAGTTTTTGTCGGCGAAGGTTATAGTCCAGCTTGTTCCGCTTGGTAGACCGCTTTCAGTAAATGAAACGCTGTAGCCGGTCACTGTCAGGTTGGCGGTGTCAGTTAATCCGCTGTACGTTGCAGTTACGGTGTAGGAGCCGGCGTTGTCGGCTGTGACTGAGTTACCTGTTACGGAGGCGCCTGGGGCGGTAAAAGCCGTTGAGGAGGTGACGTCGCCTAAGCTGTTGCCGAATTGGTCGTAGGCGATTGCAGTGAAGTCTTGTGGGGTTCCAGCGGTGACCGTGGCTGTTTTCGGGCTGATGACTATGCTGCTCGGCGAGGCTTGGTCGGCGTTTACCGTTAAAGTTGCCGTGTCTGAGAGCGACCCCATAGTCGCCGTGACTGTCCATGTGCCCGCATTTGCAGAAGTGTATGTGCCTGTGTTTTGTATCCAAAATCCGGCTGCTGATGCATTAATGCTCCAGTTAACTATGCTTGTGACATTCCACGTGTTGTACCCGTCTGAAGCCGATGCGGTAAAAGCTTGTGTTGACCCAGCTGTGACAGAGGCTGTTTTCGGCGACACTGTGATTGAGACAGCATTTGCCAAATGCCCAGTCACAATCAACGCCGCAGTATCAGATTTTCCGCCGTAAGTTCCCGTGATAACGTAGCTGCCAGCCGTGGGCGAGTAAACCGTGTTGCCTGAAACAACCATGTTGGGGTTTAAGCAGCTGTAAACCGCAGTTACGCTCCAGCTGTTGCCAAAAGTGTCGTATGCGGTGGCGGTGTACGATTGGGAAACGCCGACGTTAACTGACGCTGTTTTCGGCGCGATGGCAACGTGGTCAAGGTAGCTCTCGTCTGATGCGTGGGTGACCGTTAAAGTCACCTCAGCGGTTTTTCCTTCATAATTAGCTTGCACAGTGTAGGTGCCTGCGGTATGCGACGTGTAAACGTTTTGAGTCCAGACACCATCGTCGCCGCCTGCGGGAATACTCCAAACTGCGGAGGTGCTTACATCCCAGCTGTTGCCGTAAATGTCGTAAGCGGTTGCCGTGCCGACAGCGGTATCAGGCGCCGCCACTTCAGTGGGGTCCACGGAAGCCTCGATCTTTTCCAGTTTGTCTTGGCCCGCATGAGTGACCGTTAAAGATGCCGTATCAGATATTCCCTTGTAATCGACGGTAACTGTCCATATACCGGCTTCTGTGTCTTGCACTGAACTGCCTGTCCAAGTGTAGGTGCCAGTGGCGCTATTGATTGTCCACACTGTGCACGGGCTTGTGGACACGTCATGGGTTTGGCCGTTTGGGCAGTGGTAAACTGCTAAATATGTTTGGGATTGGTCAGCAGCAATGGTAGCTGTTTTAGGACTGATAGTAATGTAGCCTGATGAAACTGGGTGAGTGGGGCATGGATTATGTTGAGGTTTCCAAGAACAGAACAGGTTGCCATGATTGGGCAAAAAGTTTTGCAAGAGACCTTGGCCGAGAATGTTTCCAAAACCAGAACTGCCGTGGTTTGAATTAGACGCTGAAGGTGACGCGTCAGTTTGTACATTAGCTAAGGCATCGGATGAAAACACCTGTGCGAGTATTAATACGGTTGCAAGTGCTATGAAAAGTTTGGTTTTTTTCATGTTTTTTCACCCAGAACCTCGATTGATGATTTGGGTGCTGCGGAAGATGCGGCAGAAAAAGAATAGTGGATGATCGATTTTTTCTGTTATTTTCATTTAAAGTCTCTCCAATTTTCCTTTGTTGTTGCAACGTTGTAGGTTTGGCTACTGTTTAGGTAATTTATAAGGCTATGCATAATTGGGGCTGATTATTTGCGTATTAAATATTAATAGAGAAATTCAACTGCATTGCAATATTTAATAGTGGAATATGTAACCTATTGCTAAAAAAAACCTCAGCAAATCAATCATATGTTCACCAATTTAGACCAAGAATTTAGTAAACGGTCGGTTGATTCATAAGCGATTGCACCGCAAAATCAGAAACACGCCGAACGCCGAGATTCATTATAGAGACTTGGGCCTCTGCGCATGTGTAGGAGCGATGCGGCACTTTGACAAATGATTGCTATAAAGCGTTATTTTGAACATTTTTGCGGTTATCGGCTATATTTTCGTTAATATCTGATAATTCTGGAAGAAAACAGCAAGTGTTTTGGACAAATATCAATTTTTGAGCTGTTAAACGATGCGTATGTATAATTTAAATACAAGTTTTCCCAAGATTGTTGAACAAATAAGCTTAAACATTCAGGGCTGAGGGGGCAAATGTGGGAGCAGCAGACATAGCATGGGTGTTAATGTCAACAGCTCTTGTGATGCTGATGACTCCAGCCTTGGCTTTCTTCTACGGCGGCTTAGTCCGAAGAAAAAACCTTGTCTCCACCCTCGTCCAATGCATGATAATATTCGCCGTGATAAGCCTCGTCTGGTTCTTCTGGGGCTACAGCATCGTCTATGGACCAAGCGTCGGCGGAGTCATAGGCAACCTGTCAAATGTCGCGTTAAACCGAGTAACTTTAACCAGCGTTTACCCCACCGCTTCAGCTATTCCAGAACTTTTGTTCTTTGCATTCCAACTCAAATTCGCAGCAATCACACCCGCACTAATCCTTGGAGCATGCGCAGAGAGAATACGTTTCAAGTCTCTTCTAATCTTCGTAGTTCTGTGGTCAACCTTCATTTATTCACCTATCGCCATGTGGATGTGGAATCCAGGCGGATGGCTACACGTACTTGGCGCCGTGGACTTCGCGGGCGGAATAGTTGTGCACATAGCCGCGGGGGTCTCTGCTTTAGCGGCGGCTGTCGTTCTAGGGAGAAGACAAGGTTGCGTCTACTGGAAAGACCAGCTTAAAGCTTTAGACCAAAAAGGCACCAGCAAAACCGTCCCGATGGGTTCAGAATTTAAGCCAACCAACATCCCATACGTGATTTTGGGCGCCGGGCTGCTGTGGTTCGGTTGGTTCGGTTTCAACGGAGGCAGCGCCCTTGCGGCAAACGGCACCGCGGTCGCCGCAGTAGTTTCAACTAACTTGGCAGCGGCAGCTGCAGCGGTAAGCTGGATGATAATGGATTGGACAATCAAAGGCAAACCTTCCGCAATCGGCATCGCGGTCGGCGCTGTATGCGGTTTAGCGGCGGTTACGGCGGCTTCAGGCTACGTTAGTTTCTGGGCCGCAGTAGTCATAGGTTTGGCGGCGGGTATAATCTCCAATTTGATTGCTAACTGGAGGGCTGCGAGGTCAAAGATTGACGATTCACTAGATGTCTTTGCTTGCCACGGCATTGGCGGAATCATAGGTGCAATCGCCATAGGCATATTCGCGACTACTGCGGTGAACCCAGATGGCGTCACCGGATTAATCTACGGCAACGTGCATCAGTTTGCGGTTCAGTTGCTCGCTGTCGGTGTGGTTGCTGCCTTCGCGTTTTTCGGCACCTACGCCTTACTCAAAGTGGTTGATCGCTTCTCTCCGTTGAGGGTTAGCGCCAAAGAGGAAGAAGACGGTTTAGACATGAGCCAGCACGGCGAAGAAGCCTACCATCTGGACTAGCTTTTCCTTTGCGGCGCCTGCAGGGTAGGCGAGCGGTAAATTGAAAAGGTATATCAACATATACTTTCATATGCGGAGAGAAGGGTGAGTGGCATCAAACAGCGTGCTGTTCTCTGCGTAACTATCGCGGTTATAATCGCTGTTTATCTTGTTAGCGTATACTATGTTCAGCCAGCCGACGCCTGTTATGGTCCATGCGTAACCGCCGACATAAACACAACCAAAATCAACGTTAACCAAACCGTGACGGTTACTGGGCAAATTTGTCCCCCTGGACCAGACAAAACGGTAAGGGTAGTTTTCACGAGACCCGACTTCTCCTACATCGAAGTAAAACCCATCACCGACCCAAAAACAGGAAACTTCTCAGTTACCCAAAAACTCGACATGGCAGGGTACTGGAACATATTTGCCATCAACGGCGTCTTATGCGACCGACTCTTCGCCACAGTCACCGACCCAGCAAACCCGAACCCAACCGCCCCGCCCTCAGTCATACCACTCAAGTATCACCCCAACTACACGGTTCTGGGTTCCGCAACGGCGCTGTCGATTCTGGGCGTCGTCGGCTTCATCTACAGCCTGAAAAAAATGACTATAAAAATCAGTTCTCTGCGGCTGCTTATCCAAATTGGCTTGTTGTTTCTTATTTTCTTCGGCGTTTTCTGGGACCATCAGTACCTGTCTTTGCCTGTGGAAATGCTTTCAACCCATGAATCTCTCGTTGCCACAAACGCTTTGGGGGTTTCTATGCCTGATGGGCTTCCAGCGCCTTTCTTCGGATGCTACTACCCATGCGGAAGAACCGTCACCTGCGCATTGTGGCAAATCCAAACGTACCTTTACCCATTCTTTAACGTCGGCAACGGCTGGGGCGTACACTACACGTCCACGGGGCTTGAGCGGCTTGGGATAGTTTTCGGCGTGGTTATTTTGGCGGCTGTCCTTCTTGGAAGGGTCTTCTGCGGTTGGGTGTGTCCCTTCGGATTATACTTGGATTTGATGACTCGGCTAAGAAAACTTTTCCGCATTAAACGGCGGAACTTTTCGGATAAATTCAACCAGCAACTTCACCAACTAAGCTACGTCATATTAGCCGCCATCATCGTAACCAGTATTCTTTTCGGTTCACAAGCCATAGCAGGCACCCAGCTTATTCCAGGAACCCAAAAAGGAGGCTTTGTATGGAACTACTATTCCGCTCCGTTTTGCCAGGTTTGCCCGATGAAGCCGTTTTGCATGCTTGCCGACGTCGCGTTGGGGCTGCAGCTGCCAGGTTGGCTTACCCAAACCACAGGCGGCCAATTTTGGCAACTTGGATTTTACTTGACATCGATAAACCTAATCGTTTTGGCGGTGGTTACCGTCGCCGCATTCTACTTTAGGCGGTCATGGTGCAGGATTTGTCCGTTGGGCGGTTTGATTGCGTTGTTTAATCGGTTTCCGCCTTTCAAGTGGATTTCAGGGGTTAAACTGAACAAGAATGAGGAGAAATGCAAGAAATGCGGTGTCTGCAAACGTGTGTGTCCAACCCAGGTCAAAGAGGTTTATGAGCGGAAAAGCGGCGACGTAGCCCCTGCAGGCTGCATTTGGTGTCTGCGCTGCGTCGAAATGTGCCCCTACGAGGGCTGTTTGGAGTTTAAGTTTGCGGGAAAAACTGTTTGCAAATCCCGAAATTGGTTAGCTGACGGAAATGAAGTTAAGGGGGATGCTGAATGACTAAGGTTTGCATGAAAAAACTGGTAGTCCTCGCGGTTATTTTCCTTACGTTTACGTCAATGGTTTTGCTGGTTAAGCCAGCAGCTTCGCAGAGCTCGACGACTCTGCCGACAGTTACTATTCAGCCAGACGGATCCATCTCCCCAAGCACCGCGGCGATTCAGCGAAGCGGAGACACCTACACCTTCAAAGGCGACATCTACGGTGCCATCAACATTTTGCGAAGCAACGTGGTCCTGGACGGCGCCGGCTATACGCTTAGGGGCTCGTTTAACGGTAATGCCACGGATATTTGGGTTGTTGGAACGGGACCTGACCCAACCATGGCTTACTACACGATAGGGGTCGACTTAGGCGGCAAAGATGTTGGGGGGGTCACGGTTGAGAACTTGAATGTGGAGAACTTTAGCATCGGCATGTACATCTGGACAAAAAACAACACCATAGTTGGGAACGCGTTTTCAGGCTGCATCGTTGGCTTGCTTATGTCAGGCTCAAACTCCACCATCACGCGGAACTACGTTTCAAACAACATAGAAGGTCTCTTCTTCGGATTCAACACGCCAACGGGACAGTTTCCCCCGGATATGGTGGTTTACCAAAACGCGTTTTTGAAAAACAACATCCAAATCAGCGGTTGCCAATGCAAATCATACAACCTCTCGGAGACGCCGCATGACTGGGACAAAGGGAAGGAGGGAAATTTCTGGAGCGACTACAACGGCACCGACGGCAACCACGACGGCGTGGGAGATACGCCCTATGTCATCGATGTCTTGGATTACGACCGTTACCCGTTGATGCAGAGCCCCGTCACGCCGCCTTCTTCGTCAGCAAAGGTTTCCGTGCCTCCTGAACTGTCGGCTTTAGTCGCCGTTGCTGTCGTTGCGATTGTTGCGGTGGCGGCTGCTGTTCTTGCAATCAGGCTGAGGCGTCGGGGGAAAGCGGGAAATGCAAAATTCTTAAATGGCTCTGTGGCGGCATGTGTTTTAATGTTCCTCGAAGTTATCAATCACACGTATCGAGGGAACATACGAATCAAAAAATGAAGAGAGAGGGAAAACATGAACTGGAAATTTGTGGCTTTAACAATCGTGGTCGTTGTGGCATGCGCTGGGGCAGGTGCTTTTATGTTGTCTGTCGGACCCGCAAAGGCTCAGCATGAGGCTCAGGCGCTTGACTTCACCGTCAAAGGAACAAACAGTTGCCTGCGGTATTTGGAGAGCAACGTTTCGCTTTGCTATGTGCCCTTCACTGTTGGCGCCAACCAGAATTGGCAGTTGACGATAAACTGCACGCAGATGCCCGGCGGCGCCCAAGGCTGGACTGAACTCTACATCTACAAAGGCTACTGGGACAACGGCACTGTCTACAAGTGTTCGGCAGGCGACACCTACCCGATCGTCGGAAGCATACAGGACGCCAACAAAATAATCCAGGGAAACACCGCCTTCACAGAAACCTTCACGGGAAACTCCACAGCCCAAAGCTACACTGTCTTCTTCGTCTTCCCAAACGGCGGACAAGGAACGTTCAACATAACCTACAAACAAGTCTAGCAACCCAGCTCGGAAACCGCTGAGTTTTTTTCAGCCGCTACTTTTTTATTTTAACTTCCAATGATAACCTGTGAGGCTTCAAAAAATGAAGGTTGTTGCTTTTAACGGAAGCGCACGCAAAGACGGAAACACTGCGATTCTTCTGAAACGGGTTCTCAGCGTCCTCGAAGCGGAAGGCATCGAAACCGAGTTGGTTCAGCTTGCGGGGGAACAAATCCAGGGCTGCACCGCCTGCCGAGCGTGTTTTGAAACCAAGAATCAACGCTGCTCAATCACCACGGACAACGTGAACTTGTACATTCAGAAGATGCTGGCGGCTGACGGCGTCATTTTGGGTTCGCCCACCTATTTTGGCATGATGTCGCCTGAAATGAAGGCACTAATTGACCGCGCAGGATTCGTCTGCAGGGCGACGCCAGAGGCCTTGAAATACAAGGTCGGCGCCGCAGTCGCCGTTGCCCGACGCGCAGGTGCCATGACGACTTTCGACGCATTAAATCACTTCTTCCTCATCAACCAAATGATTGTCCCAGGCAGCTCATACTGGAACATCGGAGTGGCAAACAAGAAAGGCGACGCAGACAAGGATGAGGAAGCCCTCAAAACCATGGATGACCTCGGCAAAAACATGGCTTGGTTAATCAAAAAAATAAAAGCTTAAGACAAAAACTCCGCCTTCCCACTGCATAAGCAACGCATTATCGCAGGTTTTCGAATAAATTTTGAGGTGTTAAGTTTTTTTGGGCTGAATTTTCTGGTTTTTTTCTTCAGTGGAGCCTTTGCGGGGTTTTATTAAGCCGAAAGCTCGTCCTTCCTCTTTGAAATTAACTGCAATCAAAACAGACAACGTGACTAGTGGGATTAGTGAGTAGTAGAAGAGTGGGGTTGCTACGGCGTTTGAGAAAACCATGGTTGCGAAGCTTGTGCGGATGCCTGAAATCAGCAGCATTCCGTTTGACAGTAGCAGAGAGACTGCGGCGCTTGCACCGAAAAGTTTGAGGTTTTTTCTGTTGTACGCAACGATGAGCGGAATTGCCAGTAGCCCGAACCTTGGGTCAAAAAACCCGAATGCAAAGACAATTCCAGACAAAATCGGTTTGTTGCGCCAGCCAAGGTAGAAGCTGAGCAGAAGCAGAAACGTGATGAAGACTTTGGCTTGTCCTTCGCCCCACTGCCAATAGTAACTCGGCGAGAACCCCCACTGCGGGAACGGCAGAGGCAAAAACAGGGCGACAAGAATGACGATAAAGGTTACTGCAAGTGGTTTGCCGCTTAGGATTTTGTAGATGAAAAACGCCATGAACGGAAGCATCAGGAACTGGACGATGTCAAACGCCGTCAACGCGGATTGATAGTTGAGCGTGAGGAAAGGCGAGACAAGAAGCAAAAAGGATGGTAGGTACTTGTAGGTTTCAGGGTGTGGTTGGATTAGGGGTTCGCCGTCGTTTAGATAACCCGATGTGTAGATGTGTGATGGGTCGTTCCAGAGGCGCCAGGCACCCATGTAGTAGGCGGAGAAATCTTTCGCCAGTATCGGCGCGGTCGAGGTAATTCCATGTGAAGGCGTATAGGTTTCGGGGTAAGCCAAAACGAGGGTGTACAAGTTTATCGCGAGGATGACGGCGACTGCTATGACGAAAATGGTTTTGGTTGATGGATGTTTGAAAGTCATCGTTGACCCGGGTTTGACGATTTTTATTTAATACTATTGCTGGAACATTTATACTTTAGCTGAAATTATTTTTGTTTCCCCTACGTTTTCGTGCGGAGAAATCAGGTTCCGCTACCCCCAAATGTATTACCTTCGTAATACGCGGGAAAAACCTTTTATTCAATTCCACCCTTCCAAGCGTCAAACCCGACACAGGATGTATACTATGCTGCCGCAAAAACAAAGCAAAGCAAAACAAGTCTCGATCATGGCTATGGTAGCAGCGCTCTACGCCGTATTATTCTACGGCTCAGCAATAGGTATGCTTCCTGGATTTACGCTTCTTTATCTTCCAGTCATTCTCCTAGGCGTCCTCCCCGTCTGGTTCGGTTGGCCAGGACTCGTCGGCAGCATGATCGGCGCCTTCATCGGAGGATTATACGTTGAAGGTGTGCCTCCTTACGCGGCGTGGGTCGAATCAGTTACTGCATTAATCATATTTGGCTTAAACTGGACGCTCATTCCGCGCAACGCCTCAGAAGGCAAAACAAAAAGAAACCTGCTTGTGCTCATGACTGTCTATGCAGTTACGCTTTTCGTAGGCACAACCTACATCCTATGGCAGTACCTGTATCTCTTCAACATCGGAATTCTGCCCTTCAACTTCATCGGCAACTTCTCCTTCGCAATCGTCCTCGCCGCCACCTACGGCCTGAACCTGGTTATCCAACTTGCAGTCTGCCCCGCCTTGCTCAGGACGGTTACTCCGAAATTGAAAAGCTGGGGGATCTATTCTGGCAACTTTGCCGAGTGGAGAGCCACCAGAGCCAAAGCCCAGCAAACCCCGCTTGAGCAGCAACTCATCAAAAAATAGGAAAAACCTTGCCGCGTACCTGTGGATAACGCTTTTAAGTTATCGATGACCTAAAAGCACTGAGTGCCCAAAATGAAAATCCGAGTTATCAAATTAACCCCAGAACAGCTCGTCAAGTTGCTGCATGGAGAGGCATCGGCTTTTGCATCTAACTTGCCTGCTGACGCCGAACTGTTGGACCTGAAGTTTGACTTATTTTTTAGGCAGGTGCTCGCCGTGGTCAGAAGCGACACTTTTGAAGATGTGGCTGAAGGCTGCCCAACCCCCGAGCTGAAGCTTACCAAAGGCGCGGAGCCAAAAGCTGCTCCTAAACCCGCCGTGGCTCTCAAAGTTGAACCCAAACTTGAGGCTAAACCCGTAATCGCGAAGGCACCGCAGGTCTCGCAGCCGCCTAAATCCACTGCGAAATGGGAAAACGAGTTCAGCCCAGACCAACGCAAACTGCTCAGCTTCCACGCAAAGGAGGACTGCGTTGTGGTTAAGCCGATTCAGTTTTTGAAGGCGGAGTGGGAAGACATAAACGAGGTTGTCCGCAGCTTAGGCGGCAAATGGGTCAAAGGCGACATCATCAGCTACTGGGAAATCCCAACAAACCTGGATTCCCAGCACGTTTCCACTTAAAAACGAAAATTCTTTAAACAAGCTAGCTATAATCAAAGTAGGGTTGTATCAAGATGGCTAAAACCGATAAACCTCTAACTAAAAACGCACTTGTCTCGATGCAAGTAATTGATTCTCAAGGTCATTTGGTTGGAAAAGTCAAAGATGTTGCCTTCGTCGTGGGGCAACTTGGAATTTCGCTCTCAGTGGAAAATCCAGCTGGAGAACTCCAATGCATCCAGTGGCAAGATATTCAGGCAGCGTCAGATTTTATTGTGCTCAAACCCGAATTTTTGGGGGGCAGCCACGCGGAGTGCAAAAAAGAAGAAACCGAAAGCTCACAAGCCGAAGAAGCTAAGCCAGCAGCGCAAGCCGAACCCAAAAAATCTTCCCAGCCGCTTTGCCCAACATGCAGTCAGCCTCTTACTTGGATTCCTCAGTACAAGCGGTGGTACTGCTATAACGACAAGAAATATGTTAATCCCGAGGGCGATTGGGAAGAAGTATTCAAAGATGACAAGACAAAGCAGGCGTCTCCGAAACAAGCCAATCCGCCTCTGTGCCCAACCTGCAACAAGCCTCTAACATGGATCCCCCAGTACAGCCGATGGTACTGCTACAACGACAAAAAATACGTTTAACACCCATCCGAGCCGCCCTACCCACCCTTTTCCACAATCAATTTTGGGAATTAAGCCTTTGAAGGAACTCCGTCACCGAAATAATTCTGGTTTTCTTGTAACTACCCAACCTTAAGAGATGTTTATCGCCGCTGACGACAATCCCGGCGCAAGCTGATTGAGCGCACTCTATGAATTTGTCATCTGCAGGATGTTCTTTGACAACTTTAAGCTTTTTTGTAACATTGACAAATCTGCTATTTTTCAAAATGGCTTCAATCAAATCTTCGTTAGTTAAGCCTTCTGCTTGGTAAGTTTTCTTGAATTTAGGATAAGTTAAGACACGACTAAGTTCATCGATTATGTCTTCGGAAATAAGTAGGCTGATTCTTTTTTGCTCAGCTGCTTTTATTATTTCTGCGGGTCTGCCGCCCCAAAGCAGCGCTGAAATCCAGACATTCGTGTCAAGAACTACATTTGTCTCTTGCTTCTTCGACGGTGGCGTTTATGTCGTCCTCCGAAAGACCCATTTTCCTAACTCTTAGCCCACACTGGCTTCATTGTTTCTTCGAATGATTTGTCGATTATCTTTTTCAGAACAACTGTGTCGTTAATTGCTATTGCTAGAATCTTTTCGCCTTTTTTGATATTTGCGGCTTTTCGAACGTTTGCGGGAATAACTACTTGCCCTTTGGAGGAAACTTTGGTTGTTGATGCTTCGACCATGCTTAGCCTCACGCTCATTGATGGTAAGAACTTTCTTACTTATAATAATGTTGTTTTGAAATAGCGTTTGTTGTTGTGCTGTAGCAACCACTTAGTTTTATGAACCTTGAAAACTAAGCAAGTATGCGCAGACTTCCGCTGTTTTTCGACCATGCAAATTGCCTCGCCAAGAATTGTAAACATGCAGAACATTATCACCGCAAAATCCGTTATTTCAAAAAACATCGAACGCAAGACTGGAAAAGAGGTTTGGCGCGAAAACCTGCGCTTAGCCGTTTTTGCAGCTGACAAGGTACGCAGCACCCTAGGTCCCAAAGGAGCCTACAAACTCATCTCGTACAATCGGGGTCCCGAGCAAGTCGTCAAAGTAACCAAGGACGCAATCGCGATTTTGGATGAGTTAGCAATACTTCATCCGCCAGCCGTCATAATTGCTGAAGCCGCCAAGATGCATCGAGACGAGGCTGGGGACGGGGTGGCGTCTTTTGTTGTTTTCTTCTCCGCGCTGCTTAGGAAAGCCGATGAGCTTTTGGGCATGGAAATCCACCCGAACACCATAATCCACGGCTACTATTTGGCTCATCAAAAGGCGCTTGACATAATCGATAAGAACGCGACATCGCTCGCAACAGTAAACAGCGACATCTTAGATGTCATTGACTGCAAAAGAGGCCTATTAACCCCGCAAATCCGCTCCATGATTATGCAAGCATACCAGTCCGCTTCGAGCCAGGGAAAGTTTGACAAGGACAACGTCAGATTCGTAAAAAAACCAGGCTGTTGCCGCGAAGAATCAGCCCTAATCAGGGGCGTAGTGTTGAAGAAAGAGAAATCGCACCCGAACATGCCTGACCGACTCAAAGAGCTGCGGATAGCCATAGCCAGTGAGAAACCTGGAATAAATCGGCTGGAACTCAAAATGAAGGGTGAAGGACCAACACCTATTAGGCTAAACCTTAAAAGCGCAGATCAATTGGCGGCGTATAAGCAAGCTGAGAGTCGACTTAAACTGGAGCCGCTCAAAAGATTAGCTGAGCTTAAAGTCAATGTTTTGTTGTGTGAGCAGTTGCTTGAAGCTGAACTTAAAGACAGGTTGGTTGCCGACGGCGTCTTTGCATTGGAACGTGTCGACAAAAAAGACACTGAAGCAGTCGCTAAAGCCACAGGCGCCACGGTTGTCGGGCAGCTTACTGAGCTTTCAGAGGAAGATTTGGGCTTTGCCGACGAAGTTTTCACTGACCAAATTGGGCTGGAAAAAACCGTGACCATTCAAGGCTGCAACGGATCAACCTTTCTGCTCAGAGGAACCACGCCCCAATCAATTGACGAGTTGGAAGCCGCAATCAACAGCAGCCTAACCATCCTCAAGTTGCTTGGCGATGACAGCAGGGTTTTGCCTGGCGGCGGAGCGGCAGAAACCGAAATATCGCAGGAACTCAAACAGTACGCTTTGTCTTTCGGGGGCAGAGAGCAGGTTCCGATTCAGTTTTTTGCCGATGCGTTGATGGAGTGCCCTAGGTGCTTGGCTGAGAATTACGGTTTGAACGCGACGGATACGATGCTTGAGCTTGGTCGGAGGCATGCGGAGGGGTTTGGCGGTTTGGCGTGGCGGAATGTGGCTGCGTGGATAATGTGTGTTGGGAGCCAGTGCGGGTGAAGCGCTCCGTTATCCGAAGGGCTTACGAGGTTTCAGCGCTTATGCTGCGTATTGATGAGTTGTTGATTTCCAAAGAAATTCCGAAGTATCATAAAAAATAGTCAAAAAAGAGATTGCTGGGAAAAAAGATTGTTTGTGAAATGGAATGGTCGTTTACGACGTTTTCTTTCAGCTTTGTGTGTTCATTACTTCTACTTTGTCTGCGTATGTCTTTGGTTAAGCCTCTCATTCGAGGTCATGGCTTCAAATCTGTTTATGGCTTGCTGTGTGCCTTCAACGAACATTTTAAGTTCTCTGATTGCTTCTTGGTGTCCCTCTTCAAAAGTCCAGTTATCCGCTTTCCTCTTCACGTTGTCGCTTATTTCTTCGGCTATGTTCTTGTTTAAGCCTGAAGCTTTCAATTCGTCTTCTAAATCGCCTTTGTCAAACTTGTCATTTGGGTTTCTTTTTACCCTATCAACTGGCATTTCAATTCACCTCCAAAAAAGTGTGCCCAAAATATTACTCAGTCAAAAATGCATAAACACGTGTGACTGTCTAAAGCAGTCACATAAATTAAAATGCCAAGGTTTACCACTTTGAGTAGGGCAAATTACTATTGGGCTGATATGCATTTAATAGATTTGCTTCTGGTTATCGCCGCCATACTGATCATTATTTGGCTTGTCGGCTTAGCATACGCTGTTAGTGCAATAATCTACTTTCTGCCGATCCTTGCCCTTATAATTATCCTTTTCAGGCTTGTTTTTGGTAGACGCGCTTAGTCGCTAAAGCCACCGTCGCCCAAGCCAGCTTCGATGCATGTTGAAGGGTCCGCCAAAAACAGAAAAGGCTTTTTCCTGATTCTCAGTTAGGCATCAGGATAGTATACTACCGCGCCTAAGACTATGCTTAGAATCCATAGGGCGGCTGTGATTTGCATCCATTTTTTGGTTGGCTGCGGTAAATCGTTGAATACATACATTACTGATAGGATTACAGCTGGGAAACCAATCGCCATATGACTGATTTGCAATGTTGAGAATGGCGAGGAAACGTTGTCGCTTGGGTTGATGTAGTAAATGAATAGGGATGGAAACATCACAATAAAAATCGAAACCAAATTGAGAAAAACTGCGCCGCTCATGATCCAGCGGTGCAGAAGAAAAGATTCTTTGGTTTTAAGTCTCGCGTAACCTATTCCAATTATCGCCAATCCCAAAGCAACAAGCATCAACGTGAGGGATTCCTGCTGGAGATAAGCGTTCAGGTAATTGAAACTACCGTTCATGCTCATTTGTTTTTCTCACTGAAAAGAAGAGGGCAGAAGGATTATTTGGTGCTTTGTGGTTGTATTGAGGTAACAACAATCAAGCGCTCGTGAACGAATATGAGCGGGCATTACTTCAAAGGCAGCGATGGGATAACGTTCGCCAGATATGCAACCTATTTACTTGTGACTGTACGCTGGCAACCAACACAACTTTAAACCCCGAATTTCGTGAATAGTATTTGTATAAGTTTTTGGTGCAAAATCAAAATGACAACGCAAGTTCAAAAAAATAGGACCGCTTTGTACACCGCTAGTACTATGTCGATTCAAGCAGACTCCTTCTATTTCCTTAAGGTAATAGACGCAAGTCGCGTCGGAAACGCGGGTTGAGTAAAGGGTCTTTCAAGAATACCGCTGCCAAATGTAAAGTTCAACTTTAGTTGATTTCTGTTTTTCTAAATAGGAGATTGTTATGTCGCAACCGATACCCATTTCGGCTTCTGATTGGAATAACCTCTTCAATCTAGCCGCCGCTATCGCGTTGACTGCGTTGGCAATTGTCATGGGCGCAATGATTTTTTTTGCGGTAAGGTACCGTCAAAGAAAAGACCAGAAGTATACTCCAGATTTCACCTTTAAGAAAAGCCGTGCTAGAGACAGCTTGATTTTCGCATCGATTTCAATTATTATTTTGGTAAGTCTGGTTGCGGCTTCTTATCGTCTTACGCCTAATGCGCGTTTTGAGCCGTCTGTCTCGAAAAGTATGGTTATTGATGTGACTGCTTATCAATGGGCTTTCAGCTTCGGGTACCCAAATGGCATAACTACTTTGGACAATGTGACATTGCCCGCAAACTCAACTGTAATGTTCAACGTTACAAGCGCAGATGTAATGCACAATTTTTACTTGGTACAGTTCAAGGTAAGCATAGAGGCGGTGCCGGGCAGGTATAACGTCATATGGATAACCACTCCCGCAGTAAACGGAAACGAAACCTACAGCTACGACATTTACTGCAAAGAGCTCTGCGGAGTCGGACACACATTCATGGATGCAACCTTGACTGTTGTAAGCCAAACCGCTTATGACCAATGGGTTGCCAGTCAAAACGCTACAAATTCATCAACGGCAGGAGGCTAAGACGGCGGTTTTTTCATTAAAAGATTGGCTAAATACAACGAACCATAAGCAGGTTGGCATTCTTTACATTGTGACAGCCATATTTTTCATGGCGGTTGCAGGCATGTTCGGGGAAATGATGCGAACGCAGCTTGCTGTTCCAAACAACAATTTTCTTCTGCCCTTCACTTATGACCAGACAGTCACGTTGCATGGTTTGTTAATGATTCTGTGGGTTCTTACGCCTCTGGGAATTGGGTTAGCGAATTACATTGTGCCGCTTCAAATAGGCGCAAAAGACCTGGCGTTTCCCCGAATGAACGCTTTGAGCTACTGGACTTACCTTTTCAGCGGCATATTGCTTGTCAGCTCAGTGTTTATGCCTGGCGGCGGACCAAACACTGGATGGACGCTTTATGCACCTCTGAACACTATACAGTTTACGTCCCAAGCGGGAATGACACTTGCGGTGCTGGCGCTGCTGCTTTTCTCGCTCTCCGTAACAATGGGGTCAATCAACTTTGTCACAACCATCGTGAGAAACCGCGCCAAAGGAGTAACATGGAAACGACTACCCATATTCACATGGGCAATTCTTTTCACCATGGTCTTGGCGCTTTTCGCGTTCCCGCCCTTAGCCGCGGGTTTACTGCTATTGTCAAGTGACAGATTCCTCGGCACAGTTTTCTTCAGTGCCACTCAAGGCGGCGGCATTTTATGGGATGAGCTCTTCTGGTTTTTCGGTCATCCTGAAGTGTACATCGTTGTTTTTCCTGCTCTTGGCGTAATAGCCGAAGTTTTTCAGACATTCGCGAAAAGGCCTGTTTTCTCAAGGAACATCTTCATCGTTGAATTTGCAGCGGTTACTTTTCTGAGCGTGGGCGTTTGGATGCATCATATGTTTACGACAGGAGTGGACTACAGTGTCTTGCAGACTTTCTCTTTCACCACGCTTAGCTATTTCGATACCTTTCGAAGGAGTAGTTTTAGGCTTGGTGCTTACCCTCTACAAAGGGCACATAAAACTGAACACTCCCATGTTGTATTGCTTAGCTGCCATATTCACTGTAACTTTAGGCGGCATAACAGGGGTCCTGCAAGCCTTCCCAGTTTTAGACTATGCTTTTAACGGAACCTACTGGATTGTCGGTCACTTCCATTACGTCATGGCTGGAACCACCCTATTCGCTCTCATTGCGGGTCTCTATTATTGGTGGCCTAAAATAACAAAAAGGATGTACAACGAGAAATTCGGCGTAGCCATTTTCTTTGTATCCTTCGTTGGGTTCAACACTCTCTATTTTCCATACTTCTTCCTAATGGCCATGCCCAGGCGAATATCGACGTTTTCAGTTGCCTCAGGATTTGCATCTGCAAATTTGACCGCAACCATCGGCGCCTACATATTTGGACCTGCCGCGGCTCTGGCAGTTTTGAACCTTGTTTTAAGCTTAAGAAAACCGCCTTCTGCAGGGGCTAACCCGTGGGACGGAAACGAAATGGAGTGGACAAACGACTATAGTGGATCGCTCGCCAAGGCACCGAATGAGGTAACTGCGGAAACAGCGGGTGACCCGACTGAAAATACTCGGTCGAGTCGTTGGTACTGGTGTAGGAGCGGCTCTTGTGCGCCAAGCGAAACGACAAACAAAACTGGCTCTTTAAAGACGCCTGTGGAGGCTGAAGCTTGACTGAAGATTATGCGGAAGAAGGCAAATCGTCCTATTCACCCATAATGCTTGCCGCAGGAGTTGCTTTGCTGCTTTTCGGGCTCGTCCTATTTTGGCCTATCGCCATAGCTGGAATAGCCGTTATTGGGGTGGCGCTGTTCAAGTTTTTCAAGGATGGCGCTGAAGAAAAATTTGTGGAACTCAAAGAATCCATTGAAGAGCGATGGCCCCTTGAATCTTTAAACAAAGAAAAACTCGGCGTCTGGGTTTTCCTTGTTTCTGAAATCTTGATTTTCGGGTCATTAATCGTTGCTTACGCGTATGTCCGATTATCCAGCAGTTCATGGCCCGTTGCCTCTCAAACGCACGACGTCATCCTCGGGATGAGCAACACCATAATTTTGCTTACCAGCAGCTTGGCAATGGTATTTGCGCTTTACTCGATTAGGGCAGGCAACGTTAAAGGATTAAAAACTGGGTTGGTGGGAGCCTTTGTTTTAGGCGTTGCTTTTTTGGTTATCAAGCTTGGATACGAATGGCCAACATACTACCATAACGGGTTCACGATAAGCAGTGGTTTGCCTGGCTCCACTTACTTTGTGTTGACGGGTCTTCACGCCGTGCATGTGGGCGCGGGCTTGGTTGCCGTTGGGTACCTGCTTTTCAGAGCTTACAGCGGAGGATTCACAAGCACCAAACATTCAGCTGTGGAAAACATCGGCTTGTACTGGCACTTCGTAGATATCGTTTGGATGTTTCTGTTTCCGTTGTTCTATTTGATTTAGGTGGAAAAGTATGCCTGGAATGAAAATGTACGTTGGAATTTGGCTGGGACTTGTAGTTGCAACTGTGGTGGAAGTGTTAACGCGTTCGTTGCCGGGAGCAGCCTCGATGCTGGCGCTGATAATTCTCTTAATATCTTCAGGCAAAGCCATAACGATAGCACTGTACTACCAGCATCTGCGTTACGAAGATTGGAGGCTTGCCGTTTTGCCGATAGCTGCCATCGTGGGCGTAGCTTTTCTTGCAATTGCCGCAGCGTTTTCAATGTCAATGGGGATGTAAAACGATGCCTCACCACTTCAGACCGTATTTGCCTCTCATCGCGATTGGAGCGTTAGCCCTCGCACTTCTCATAGGCGCGGCAGCCGTCTTGATTTTCAATATTCAGCCCCAAATGGCTTCCTCCAACCCGAGCAAGGCACCCGCGGCGACCATTTTGCTTTATGAAGGTGAACTTTCAAACGGCAAATTCGGATTCGGCACCTCTCCCACCAACTTGACTACGCCTGGACCCACCATCGGGTTTTCAACGTCAGACACCGTCAACATTACAGTTGTGAATGTTGGAAAGTTGCCTCATGCTTTTGCCATAACCGCAACGCCTTCTGGAGGCAACGTGCTTTTCAATGCTGCCATCGGTTCAGCTACGAATCCGCTTATGCCGGGGCAGTCGGGCTCCTGCATTTGTAGACCCTACGACGCGGCTTTCGATTACTGGTATGTTTCTCCTGTTTCGGGGGATGCTTCAGCGGGAATGTACGGTGCAGTCATAGTTAGCTCGGCAACTGGCCCAGCGTTTCCTTAGCGTTTTCAAAATCAGGGAGAACCAATTATGAAGCAAGAAATAGAAAGTTACATTCAACTTACGAAGCCCAAGGTGACACTGCTTAACCTGTTTGTAGGCGTCACCTGTTTTGTTCTCGCAGCGTTCCCAGCCGTCAGCTGGTTCAAACTTGCTCTGTTCGCTGCAATAGGTTACTTGGCAGCCGGCGGCTGCGGGGTCTTAAACAGCTTCTACGATAGAGACATCGACAGATTGATGCCGCGCACGTCGAAGCGGGCAATTCCAGCTGGGCAAGTAGCATCTAACGCTGCGCTAACTCTGGGAGTAGCAATGATTTCCGCGAGCTTTGCCTTATCCTACGCCCTCTTCAACCTCTTGACGGCACTTATGCTCGGTTTCGGAACAGTTTTTTACCTGATTGTCTACACCGTTTGGTTAAAACGCGTCAGCCCTTGGAACGTTGTTATAGGGGGTTTCGCAGGCTGCTTCGCGGGATTTGCAGGTTGGACCGCGGCGGCTAACAGCCTCAGTTTAATGCCTCTTCTTGTTGCTATGCTGGATTTTCTTTGGACGCCAGGTCACCTTTGGGGGCTTGCCATTAAGAAAGTGAAAGAGTACAAGAACGCTGGAGTCCCTATGCTGCCAGTAAAGTTCGGCGTCACTAAAGCTTCGCGGGTTGTTTTCTGTTTGAATGTTTTAACTGTAGCTTTTTCGTTTCTGTTTGTGATATTTAATCTTACTGGCTTGGTTTACCTGTGTTTTGCGTTGGTTGCAGGGAGTGCGTTTTTGTTTCAAAATCGAGGATTGCTATTTTCAAGTCAGGAAATGTCGGGGTTCAAGGTTTTTGTTGCTTCGATTCCTTACTTGGCATTTCTTATGCTTGGGTTAATTGTCGATAAATTTTTGTTCATTTAGCTCTTTGATGATGCAGTCGTTGCCTGTTAGCAATTACCAAGTTTATTTTTTCTGTCTTGTCGGTCCAGCCCAAATTTCGGTAAAGTTCACTCAAAATGTCTAGGGGAACAACCGAAGTTTTCCTGTTTACAATGTAAACCGAGGTGGGGTTGAACTCAAATTTGTCGCCCCAGCCCCAGTTGTTTACGTTAAACTGTAAGTCTCCGTGCACCTTGACTTTGATTCCCTCTACCTGAAACTCAAAATAGTAGCTTCTCTCATAAAGAGCAAACTCTGCGCCGGCGACAACGGCATTCCGCGGAAGCTTCTGAATTTTATAATCGATTGGCTCAGGGTCAAGGTCTTTAACTGACTCTTGAATTTGCGCGGCTCCATCTTTTGAAGTTACGATTTCGATACAGTCCGGCTGTATTCTGATTCCCTTCAACGCTTCTCCAAGGTCGCCGCATAACGCCCACTCGATGTTCTTGCCCTCGAACTTTTCATGAAGCTTCAACAATGCGGAAACGTACTGTGGCGGAATAATTGTCAAAAAAGGGTTTAATGGCTGTTCCATCTGCTTTGTCTCTCCTTTTTAATGGAATCCTTAAAAAAAGAAAAGTTAGGTTAGACCAGTGGACCTGGGCTTTTGAGGTAGTTTATTATGCCTTCTGCAGCCACATACGACATTGGTCCTGCACCGTGCGTGCCTGCGGTTGTGTTGTCGCCAGTTGTTTCAGTGATTTCTCCTGCTGCGAAAAGGTTTTGGCTCGTCCAGCATTGCTGCCACTTGTTGAATACTGAAGTGGCTGGGTCAGTGCCTATCCTTGCGCCGCCTCTCATATGTGCCTGCCAAGCGGGATTATGGCTCATTGCAGTTGTCACGGGCGTCATCGAAACGTTGGTGCAACCCATTTTTGTCAGTATGTCGGCGCATTTTGGCGTTAAATAATTGGCGCAGTTGTAACTGCTCGGTGTCCAATCTATGGTGACTCTGGGTAAAGGATCACCGTAAATGTCTGTGTAGTGAGGGTCTAAATCCACGTTCCAATCGGTTACCGGAGGCTCGATTCCTGACGGCGAAAGGACTACGAGACTTTTTGTCGGCAAATACGTGTTTTTAATGCTTGCTTTGAAGGTGCTTCCGATCATGCTGGGTGTTGGTCCATTTGCGTATAAATTAAAGTTGCCGGGTCCGCCCCCAAGGTAGCTACCAGCGGATAAAATTGCCCCTCCGATGAAGTTTAGTCCTGTGTGGTCAAAGTAGTCGTCGGCGAGGTCGAGAATTTCATACCCTCCGCCACTAGCGTTGCCTGCGGGGTAGCCGTTGCCGCCGATGTTTTCGAGAGTTCCAAGTGCAATTCTTGTGCTTCCATCAAGCGGTGGGACTCCCATGGTTATTCCTCTGCCAAGTGAGCCCGTTGCAGTTGCAGGGTTATAGGGGTTGCCGATGCCTGAGTTCAGCATTAGTTTGACTATGTTGAAACCCCATAAGCCGTTGAAAAAAACGGTGCCTGGTTGAACGTTTATGTCACCGTTCTGGTCGTAGTACCTGACATCAGTGACTTTGCCAGAAGAATCGGTATCTAGTCTGAATACGTAGCTGTTGAGTCTCAGATCAAACTTTCCAGTGCTTATCGCTGCTGGAACAGCTCTGAAGTCAGCATTGGCTTTTGCACCTGTTTCGCAAACGTAGTTGCAGGCTGCACCGCACCATCCATCGAACATGCATGCGTTGACGCCGACTCCGTACGAGTTGACGTAATCTTGAGTTGCTAAGGCGTTTGGGGCGGGAAAAGGGCTGTAGCCCAGGGCTTCTGTCGCTGTTTGAAATAGTGTTCCGATGGGTGTTGTTGGGTTAGGTGGAATTGGGTAACTGTAATTGGTGAAGCCAGGCAGCAGTGAACCTTGATTTGTACCGCATACGCCCCACATCTTCTCCCATTCTTCGTAGTAGGGCATATAATCGGTATAGGTCATCGGCCAATCTTGAATATCTTGATGAGGCACAACCGAATTCAGAAAGTCCAAACCATACTTGCTGACGGTGCTGGAATACATCGTATATACCCATGGGGGATATCGACCCATCGCACCCGCATAGTGTTGAGCCATCCCGCCGACTCCCCAACCTTCCGAAATGATTTGCCCACTAAACCCAATGCTGTTTCTGCGTACTGGCACCGCAAACTGGTTGATGTTATTCCTTATAGTTGCCGTGGTTATACCCAGGTTAATGTCGAATTTGCGCATAAAGCCGATTCCCCACTCATCGTATTTTGTGGCAAAGAAGTCCGTTGCAAAATCCCAGTGCGGCCCTCTTTCCAGCCCTACAACACTGTAACCTGCTTTTGCTAATTCAGCGGCGACAGCTCCGCTCATAGCGCCCATGCCAAGAACAACAACATCGACGGAAGGATGGTTTATAATTTGACTCATACTCTTACCTCACATGGTTCCTAAGGTTTGCTGGAATTCTGCTAAGCTATGCGGAGGATACTTTGTCGGTTTTGTCGCGACCATAAGTGCTTCGTGACGTTTCTGCCTTCCTTAAAATTGTCTCCCTCGTTGGCGCCTGTGAAGCCTGTGAGCTTCCAACCGACCATGTTAGCGTTACCTCCATAGACTGGGTCCATCAAAAAGCCAGACCAAGTCATAAACATCAATTCGCTAAAGAAATCAAGGGGAATTATATTGTTGAAGTTGGCTGTCGTCGGCTTATTGTTGTATAAATCCGTCAACACTTGCACCTTTTGAGAGGAGGATAAATTTTCAAAGTTGCTTCCATAAGCACTGTTTGAGTATGTTTCCGCTGCCAAAAGGCCGTTTCTCCAAAATTCCCTCATTAAAAAGTTGTATTGGTAAGCTGGACCCGTAAATGTGTAAGCCGGTACACCCTGTGAATAGGTGATGGCGCCCACTGTTATGGGACCTTTTTGCGCAGGCGTCACGAACGGACCTTGCATGTACATTCGCCCGTTGTTGCCGTACTCATTCGCAAGTTGATGATCTATAAAAAATACTACTCCTGCCTCTTTTGCACCTGGACCGTTTGAATCTGTGGGAATTATAGTTTCAACCATGGCTTCTAGCTCTATCTGCTCGACTGGGTTGAGTGTAAGAAACGCTTGTTGCGTAGAAGTCACTTGGCTTTGAAGGCTCTTGATGTCACTATTCTTACTACTGATAACACTTTCAAAAATGGGAATTTCAATTGCACTGGCCACTCCAACGCCAATTGCAGCAGCAGCGCCAATTTTAATGAATTCACGTCTACTGACTGGCAAAAAAAGCACCTTTAAGAGTATAGAACTCTAAAATCGATTTAAGCCTATGTGGTTGCATTAACGTGTTACAGACTGTATAGAAACCAACCACCACGTACCTGGGCACATGCTTTGGCGTTTGCCCTGACGCTACAGCGTTGACTTGTTGTTGTTTACGCACAGCAACAAATGCTTTTAACCCAATCAAACTCTAAGATAGTTCGAGGCTTTTAGAATGCGTAGAATTTTTTTAGCGTTGACACTAATAATTGCCATTGGTTTGCTTTCGGTTTCAGCAGGGACTGTTAAAGCTCAGACAGCCTTGACCTTGTATGCAGGAGAAAAATCTACCAGTGCGTACGGTTTCGGGAACAGCGCAAGCAGTATAGAGTCGAATCCTGGACCCACCCTTAACCTCGTCGAAGGCACTTCTTACACTATGACAGTGTACAACGTCGGGACAATGGAACATTCATGGGAAATCTCTTCATCCAAATCAACAACTACTTCGCCACTATGGGGCGCGGGCATAGACATAACCAATTATATCCCTATAGGAGGGCAAGGATCGGTAACTTTCACTCCTACCCAAACGGGCAACTTCTATTACCTATGCACATTCCCAGGACACATAGAATTAGGCATGTGGGGAAACGTCAAAGTGACCTCCACAGTCCCCGAGTACCCAACCGTGTTGACACTGATGTTTTTAGCCATAACGATCACAGCTCTGACAGCGTTTTTAGCACGACAAAAAATCAAAATCAACAAGTTCCCTCAACTCTAATTTTTTTATTTTTTTCTCGCAAAGATGACGTTGAGTTTCCAGCAGATTTCATTGAGCCGCGTTTTTAGAAACTTTTGAAGAAACCTCTTATTACTTCTTTTGCTGATTGACGAAGCGGATGCTTAATCCTCGAAGGATCATCTAAGTCTCGTAGTCTCGCTATCCTGAAGTAGATCGGCGGATGTGGATCCCAGCCTAGCCATTCCTGAAAACGGAAAGAGGGGACACGCTCAAAAAGCAGTCTTTGGAACCCTATTTTTTCAAGCGAATCAGCCAAAACCTTCGGTTTGCCAATTACAATCGCCGAAATTAAGTCGGCTCTCGCCTCAAAGAACTTGGAGACGAAATACGTCAAAGTCAGAAGCGCCCACAGATAGATAATCAACAGAAACGTTGAGCTGGTTCTTATCAAAGTGAAAATTATGTAGAACCAAAATAGGTACTGAATCGCCGATAAGCCATAAAGCCAAATTGGGTCGTGTCCTTTGAGATGCCCGAACTCGTGTCCCAAAACTGATTCGATTTCTTCATCGTTAAGCTGCAGAAACGTCCCCGTTGTAACCAAGACTATGCCTCGGCTCGGCGAAGGACCTGAAGCTGCGGCGTTTGGCAGCAAAGTGTTAGATACTATTATTTCAGGGACTTTGTAACCGAATTTGTCGGCGGTTCTCTTTACGATGTCGTAAACGTTGACTTTTTTGGCAATCAAATCTTGGGTTTTGCAGTCAATCCCGTATTTGGCGAAAACGTCGTGCGCTTTTTCGCAGTCAAGTTGGCCGTTTTCAGCTATCGTCAACTTGTAAATTTCTTGTTTAAGTTCAGTCATCTCTTTCTTCGATAGTTTCTTGTTTGTCGCATCTGTCTCGGCGGACAAAGGATACTGTAGAATGTGCAGGTACGGGTCTTTCTCTGTGATGTGCCAGTCTGCCGATCTAGCAACTATCTTGTTTGAGTAAAAAACGAAGACGAATTGGATGGCAAGCAACACAATTGGAACCAGCGGAACGTACAAAGCGTTGACCTGCTCAATGAACAGGAACAGAAATATTCCCACAGTCATGAACGCCGCTATCAGCAGAATCTGGGTTTCCAAAAAAATGCGGCGCAGAGACTTGTTTTCTTTGCCTGTCACATTTTCAGGAACTATTGATTCGCCTTCTCTCCACGCGAAGAAAAGGCTGTTCTTCCTAACTTGTTCCTCGAAAGCATCCACTGCTATTTTTATGTCTTCTTTAGACCTGGAAACCTCAACTTCAGGAACTGGCTGGTCAAGAGGCTCTATAACCACGTTGATTGCTTCGTTGCCGGAGGCGCGAACGTTCAGAATTTTCTTGCCGCTGGAATCCAAAACTGAATAACTAACCGAGAAATCGCCCGTTGAAATATCTGCAAACCTGGCTTTTTGAGGAGCAAGAAAAAAACGATTCATGTATTCATAGAACTTGCTAAAGTAATCTGCGGGAATTTCAGGAACAATCGTGAACGATAGTGAATTCGTCTGCAAACTATGCACCTTTAGCGATCAAAAACAACAAATCCCAGTGACCAAAATAAGGTAAGTATTCAGGCGTTATTATCTTTTCGGGAAGCGGCATTTTTAGATCTTAATCGGGGGCTTTTTTGTTTTTCAAATTGGCTGAGGCTTCTCGGGGAAATCAAGTAAACCCTGTTTCTTACCGTCAATGCCTTTAGTTTCCGCCCTCAGAAAGGGAACGGCGCGGTCAAACACGATAACCTGGAACACAACAAACGAGATGATGACTCTGAACCAGAAAGTCGGAAAACTAGCCAACAAACTTGACGTCACACTCACAAGCGACGCTGTGCCCAACATGCGGTAAAGCAAACTTGAGATAAGCGGCATAAACCCGGCGGCGGCGAACCCTTGAGTTTGAAAACTTGATGTTACAGAGTTCGTTATTATGATTTTGTCTGGGCTAATTATGTATCCTATTGAGGCAAAAATCAGAAACAGGGTCAATATGCCGAAAACCCATGAGATTGCCTGAAACAGTAGCGGCTGGAACATTTTTTTGGGGTTTGTTTTGAGCATCATGATTCCGTCGTGGAATTCGCCTATGGATTTTTTAAGTTTGTTTTCAAACTCGGGGGTGCTGGAGTTTTTTCCTCTTATTAGGGTGGAGAACCGACGGACGAACTTGAAAACCACTTGGCTTGTCTTCGCGCTAACACTAAGATAAAGAATAAGCACTAAAGGCAGCGAAATCAGAGTCATCATTATGCCCACGACAAGGACCAATTCAGTGTCTAACGAGTAATTCACAATCAAGAGAACGAAGCCAAAAAGCAACGCTGCCAAAGTCATTACTAGCTCAAAAACCTTCTTCACCACGATGGACGCAGCTGTTTTTGAGCCGTCGACTCCGTCCTTCGACAGCAAGTATGCCTTGAAGAGGTCTCCTGACCAGCCGCTGGGAACGATGGAGTCAACGAAAATTCCTACCCAACTTAGAGTGAACACGCGGCGGAAAGTAGTTTTTACAGAAAGTTTGCCCAATATCTGGTGCCATGTGAGTGCGTCGAAGATTACTCCGCATAAAACGCAGACGAACGCTAAAGCGTAGACGGTTACGCTTGTTTTTCCCATGACATTTGCGATTGAGCCTAAGTTGGAGAAGAACAGGAGATAAAGGACGAAGACGGAGAAGCCGATGAGGAACGAAACGGAAACGTATTTCTTGAGGTTTTCCCGCATTTCTTTTCCGCCATTTTTTGTTTATCGACTAATCTGGGGCACGGTCAGGTTGGCTCAAAATGACGCAAACTAATCTTTCGTAACTAAAACATTTAAGTCGATGTGATTGTTGGTTGCGACAACAGATTTTATTTGCCAAACCTTCCAAGCTTTTACAGATGAGGTTACCCAAACTCCTACGTATAATAAAATTGCGCCGAAACAAACTGTGAATTCTGGGCAATCCTGCAAAATCCGTCAAGCATGGAAAAACAAAAGTCTATTCTTATATTCACAGAAACGGCGGAACCAAAATTGTTGCAGGGAAAATATAAAATAAAAAAAATGTTTTTTAGATTTTAATCCAGAGCAGAATCCCCATGATTAAGCCGTAGATTGCGAGTGCTTCAGCCAACGCCACGATCAGGAAGCTTCTAAAGAACGTGTCTGGTTTCTCAGCTAACGCACTGATTGCTGCGCTGCCTGCTGCTGAAATGCCAATTCCTGCGCCCAACGCTGCTAAGCCGATTGAGAGCCCTGCGCCGATTGCCAAGCCAAACGTGTCGAATTGCCCCGTTGTTGTTGTGGCTGTCGTCGATTGAAGTGTGGTGATTGTGATTGCAGCTGCGAATCCGATGGGTATGAGGAGCGCTAGTGGAAGCACAAATAAAGCAATTACTTTTCCTTTCATACCTATGTTTCTCCGTTAGAAACGGACAAGTTGCCGCTAGCTATTAACCTTTTTCCTTCTTATTTTGCCTTCGTTTCCTTGACTGAGGCTTCAACCTTTTCGCCGACTTTGGCAGCTTCTGCCTTAATCGCATCCGCTTTTTCTTTAATTTCTTTTACTTCTGCTTCGGCTAATTTTTCGATTTGCAGGTTAAATTCTTGGAAGTCTTTTTCCAACTTTGCTTTTGACATTCATTCTTCACCTTTTTTCCGAATGTTTATTTGACAACTAATACCGGGCATGGGGCGTATTCAATTACTCGTTCCGCGACGCTGCCGATAAGAATCCTCTCAGCGCCCCTTCGCCCATACGTGCCCATCACAATTAAATCAACATTGTCGTCTTTCGCGATGTGGATAATCCGTTCAAACGGTCTTCCCTCAGCGACTACAGAAGAAGCTTTTAAGCCTGCTTTTTCCACTACGCCAAGAACGTAGTTGACGTAGCCTTTTCCGTCCGCTCTTAGTTCCCGTTGGGCAGATTCACGTTCGGTTATTTTTCCGATTTGGTCAAGAACAACCTCGTCTACGACAAAAACCACCAAGATTTCTGCATTAACCATTTTGGCTATGCCAATTGCGTACTCGGCGGCACGCAAACTGTGTTCTGAACCGTCAGTGGGAACCAAAATCTTTTTTATATTTTTAAATTCAAGACTCAATTTTTCCATGCTCCCTTATCATATGCTTAATTCTTTTAGTGCGAACAAACTCTTCACGGTCTTTTTCTTCCAAAACCAACGCGATCTGTTTGGTGATGTTGCGGTACATGGGAATAAGAACGTAATTCAAAGCGTTTACCCGTCGCTGAGTCCGCTTCACGTCGTTAGCAATCTGAAACGTTGCTCCTTCAGCTTTGGCTAAATCAGCGATTAACCCAAGTAAACTGTAAAACTTCTTGAACGCCGTGTCCAATTCAGAACTGGTGTTAGCGAAACCGTAGTCAGGCTTAACTTCGTCGATTCCTTGAAATTCAACTGCGGGGACGACGACGCCCATTATGCTTTTGAAATCCATTAAGAAATCCGCTTCGAAATGTGAGCCGCGTGCGACGTTGGCTATTGTTTCTGAGCCTTTTGCCATGTTGGCTTCTTTTATGCTTTCATACGCCTTTGCGATGGCTTCCAGCAGGTCCGCCCGCGCCCGCTCTGCCTCGTAGATGCTGCTTCGTAGTTCCCGCAGCAGGATGTCGCGTTTGCGTTCCAGTACGTCGCGTCCCGATTGGGCGAGGCTTAAAGTTTTTTTTGTTTGTATTAGATTTATTCTTGTTGGGCTTATGTTTTCGGCTGACAACTGCTTACTTTGCCTCTTTAGTCTTCTTCGCGTAGTATTTCTCGATGTATTCGGGATGCACATGAATCAACTCTTCATCAGGCAAAGCCGATAAAGTATCCCACGCGATGTTGAGGGTGTCTTCAATCGTTCTGTTCTCGTCTTTTCCCTGGTTAATCAGCGTCTTCTCGAAGCGTTCACCGAAACGCAGGTACTCTTTGTCCCTTGTACCCAGCCCCTCTTCCCCGATGATAGTAGCGAGAGATTTTACCGAGTTGTATTGCGCGTAAGCCGCGTACAGTTGGCTTGCGACGTCGGCGTGGTCTGCTCTGGTTCGTCCTTTGCCGATGCCGTCTTTCATGATTCTGGACAGGCTTGTGGTGATGTAGATTGGCGGATAAATGCCCTGCTTCTCCAAGTTGCGGGACAGCACTATCTGCCCTTCAGTAATGTAGCCTGTAAGGTCAGGGATAGGATGCGTTATGTCGTCGTTAGGCATGGTTAAGATAGGCATCTGGGTAATTGAGCCTTTTTTGCCAGCTACTCTTCCTGCCCGCTCGTAAAGGCTTGCGAGGTCGCTGTACATGTAGCCAGGGTACCCTTTTCTGCTTGGCACTTCCTCCATTGAAGCACTGACTTCCCGCAGAGCCTCACAGTAATTGGTCATATCCGTCATAACCACCAGAACATGCGAACCCTGGTCGAACGCCAAATACTCAGCCAAAGTCAAACCAGCCCTCGGCGTAATTATACGTTCCACAGGCGGGTCTTCAGCTAAGTTAAGGAACATCGCAACGTTCTTTATCGCGCCTGTTTCCTCAAAGCTTCTTCGGAAAAACGCGGCGTCATCATGCTCCAACCCCATAGCGATGAAAACAACGAAGAATTCCTCGCTCGCACCACGAATAGTTGCTTGCCTAACGATTTGTGCAGCAAGCTCGTTATGCGAAAGACCAGGTCCACTGAAAATCGGAAGTTTTTGACCCCGCACAAGGCTGTCTAATCCGTCGATTGCCGATATGCCCGTCTGAATGAAGTCGCTCGGGTACTCTCGGGCAGTGGGATTAAGCGGAAAACCGTTTGCGTCTCGTCGCTCTTCGTTGAAGAATCTTGGGTGACCATCGATAGGCTCGCCGAAGCTGTTCATGACGCGGCCAAGCATATCAGTCGACACTGGTACCTCCAGCGGTTTTCCCAGGAATCGGGTTCGCGTTTGTGAAGGTGAAAGACCCGTTGTGCCTTCGAAGACTTGGACAGTTACCGCTTTCTGGCTTACTTGGATAACTTTGCCTAGTCTTATCTCCCCAGTTTGGGCTCTGACAGCGACTAGTTCATCGTAACCGACATCTTGCACGTTTTCAACAAGAATAATTGGTCCTGAAATCGAAGCGACTCCTTTATACTCTACACCTATACTTGCCATATGTTTTACCTCAGACTAGCCTCTAACTCTTCAAAATGCTTCTGCATCCTGGTTTCCAAATTGTCTAATTCGTTTACTTTCTCGTTAGGCACCGAAGTTTTCATGCGCATAATCTCCTCCGTAATCGGCAACTGTGTTACTTTAAAGATTGGGGCGCCTTTGCCTATGATTCTGTCTGCAAAATGATGGTAGTCAACGATGATTTTAAGCATCTTGAACTGTTTTTTCGGAGAACAATAGGTGTCCACGGGGTCCAACGCGTTCTGCTGCAGAAGAGCAACACGGATGATCCTTGCCGTCTCCAAAATCAAACGTTGCTTGTCAGGTAAAGCTTCTGGGCCGACCAGTTTAACTATGTTTTTGAGGTCGTCTTCAGCCTGCAGGATGCGCATTGCCTCAACCCTGTAGGTGTTCCAGTTTTTGTCTACCTGGGTGTGCCACCAGCCTTCAAGTTCGGCGATGTAGCCGCTGTAACTTTGCATCCAATTGATCGCTGGGTAATGTCTGGCATCAGCCAACTCCGAGTCCAACGCCCAGAAAACCCGCGTGAACCGTTTAGTATGCTGCGTGACAGGTTCCGAGAAGTCGCCGCCTGGAGGCGAAACCGCTCCGATTGCGCATATTGAACCCTGACGTTTCTCCGCCCCCAATGTTTCAACAACGCCTGTTCGCTCATAAAACTCCGCGAGCCTAGAAGGCAAATAGCTTGGGAATCCTTCTTCAGCAGGCATTTCTTCGAGTCTTCCTGAAACTTCACGTAGCGCCTCAGCCCATCTGCTTGTGGAGTCAGCCATTAAAGCCACTGCGTAGCCCATGTCACGGTAGTACTCAGCCAACGTTATGCCTGTGTAGATGCTTGCTTCACGTGCGGAAACTGGCATGTTGCTTGTGTTAGCAACCAAAATTGTCCGTTCCATCAGCGGGTGCCCAGTGGTTGGGTCAACTAATTTGGGAAAACTCTCCAGCACATCAACCATCTCGTTGCCGCGTTCCCCACAGCCCACGTAAATGATGACTTTCGCGTCTGACCATTTGGCAAGCTGCTGCTGAGTTACGGTTTTGCCTGTGCCGAATCCGCCTGGGATTGAGGCGCTGCCGCCCTTCGCGATTGGGAAGAACGTGTCAATTATCCGTTGCCCCGTAATGAGCGGTATTGAGGGAGGAAGTCTTCTGCCGTAGGGACGCGATTTCCGCACAGGCCACTTCTGCAACATTGCAACGTCCGATTTCACGCCGTTGGTCTCCAAAGTTGCAATCGTCTCAACAATCGTGAAATCACCCTCTGACGCAATGCTGCTCAAGGTGCCTTGCTTCGTGGGTGGAATCATTATGCGGTGCTCAACCAAGTCAGTTTCCATAACTGTGCCGATGATGTCGCCGCTTGCAAGTTTGGCGCCCACTTTAGCTGTGGGTTTGAAATGCCATTTCTTTGCTCTTGAAAGAGGGGTCACGCCGTGAACTTGTTTGATGAACATTCCTGTAAGCGCACGCAGCTCCTCTAGGGGCCTTTGAATTCCGTCGAAAACGTTTCCGATCAACCCGGGCGCCAACTCTACGGAGAGCAAGCTTCCAGTTCCCGAGACGGGTTCGCCGACTTTTAGGCCTGTGGTGTTTTGGTAAACTTGGATTGTTGCGTTTTCTCCTATCGAGTCGAATGATTTCGCCAATTAAGTTTTCGTTGCCTACTTCAACGAGTTCATACATGATTGCTCCAGCCATGTCTTTCGCTTCAACGACTGGTCCTGCAACTCGAATTACGCTTCCTTTTGGGGGCATTCTTTAGTTTTCCTCCTTAAACATAATTTTTGCTAACTCCACCCGTAACTGAGGCTTCAACTCATGCAGTTTGTTGTCTATGGTGCTATCGAAGGTTATTTTGCCATCTGCCGTCTGCGTCTTGAAGCCACCTATGAAATCTTCAGTTTCATCTTGCAATTTTAATTCGCAATTTACCTTTTTAGACAGGCGATCCAACTCTTCCTGAGTCAGCCACGCCTTATCTTTAGCATTAACTTGTATGACGAGGCTTTTTTGACCTAACCCCTCAGCAACCTCTTTTATCAGCCTAAGCAGATAACTTTGGTACTCCTCACTTGACGCAAATTTCTTGAGTTTCACGAGAGCTTTCTCGAAAGCAGCGTCAACCAACTCCTCTTTTGCCAAAAGCAGATAATTCCTCATCTCCACCTCAGTTACAGATGCGATTCTTCGCTTCTCGGCTTCCGCACGGGCAGCCGCTTGATTTAGAATTGTTTGGTAGCTTTTGTCTGCTTGCTGTTTAGCAGTTTTTAAGGCTTCAGCTGCATCGTTTTTAGCTTCTAAAACAATAGCTACAGCTTCTTTTTCCACTTCTGCTAAGACTTCGTTTGCAATTGCGGATAGCCCTTCTTTGACGCTCACTTTTGTTTTTTCCCTCTCTATATTCTGACGCCTAAGGTTTTGCTGATAAGGTCCGACATTCGGGTTTCGCTTGGTTTTCCTTTGCTTCCCGGTATCTCGACAATCAACGGTTCTTTTCGTTCGCGACGAATCTTCTCAATCCTGTCATGCAACGGCGACTGAGTGGAAAATTCTTCGCTTATGATTACAATCGCTAAGTCGGTGCGAGCTAACGCTTTATCCAAGGCTTGTCCAGCTTCTTGAGCGGAGGTCGCTTCAACGCCTTCAACGCCGACAAGCCTAAAGCCAGTAATCATGTCGTTGTCGCCGATAACGAAACCAAGCATAGGTTCGCCTAATGAACCTTAAAAATCTGTGCTTAATAAAGTGCAATGTCACAATCGCTAACTTTGTAAAGAAAAAGACTTCAAAATAACGGTGGTTTTCTGACGCGGCGCATTGCTGTTTGGGGCGGAAGCGCACCAAAAGAGTTCTTCTACATGTTCTTGATTATCTTGAAGTTCTCACTCGTCAATAATCGGTAGAAACGTCAATTTGTTTGGGTCATTGGGGCTTAGGATGAACTTTTGCGGGAAATACCAGTTCGAAATTTTCGTGTCGGCATCTCTTTTCTCTGCGGCAAGCTTCTTATCGCCAAATCCAACCCATAGACCTTCATTAATTGTGGTTCCCCAGAATTAACTTTAAATGCCTAAGTTAATGCCACTTTACTTGTATTATGCTCCGACCGGAAAGAATGGCCTTAACGTCGATAATTTGCGTAAAAAAAGACGCTGAGTCACTACTGGAAGCGTTAAGCAGCTTCGGAGAATTCCACATCGAAGAAACCAACGAAAACGTCAGCCCAATCCAGTACAATCAAGATATCCAAAAAGCTGAAGAATCACTTTCAAACGTTAACGAACTAATAAAACAACTCAGCCAGGAAAAACCGGGACCATTTGACCTTTTCAAAGAGTTTAAACCGACAAGAACACAGGTAACGGCTGAAAACTGGCAAGCCCTCGCGGAATCCGCCGGGCAAAAAGTTTCGCTCCTAAAGAAGGAAGTTGACGAATTCAACAATTCCTTATCCAGTCTCCAAGAAAAAACTTTCCAGCTTAACAACGTCAAAAAAATGCTCACGATAATCGACGACAACCACGCTGACCTCGAAGCCATACAGAACCTCCAATTAATCCATGTCACAGCAGCATCCATCCCGCAAAAAAACGTTGAAGCCTTAAAAACGGAGCTTGCAAAGTTCCCGCACATCCTGAGCCAATCCATCCTTACCAAAGAAACCAGCTTTGTAAACATAGCCGTCACAGGCAAACAAGGCACAGACGTAGAAAAAATCGTTAAAGCCCATCACGGCGAAATTTTTTCAATCCCCAAAGATCTCCCGCGTAACACAAAGAATGCGCTCAAAGAAATCACTAATCGCCTAAAAGAAAACTCTGAAAAAGAAAAAGCGATTTCCGAATCTCTGCATAAATTAGGCGTAGAAAACAAGAACAGCCTCCCAGCCTGGAAAGAAACCGTTGAAAACAGTTTAGCCCTACTTTACGCAAAGAAAAAACTGCTTCAGTCAGGTCACCTCACAAACATCGAAGGATTCGTGCCCAAGAAAAACCTTGCTGCACTCAACGAAAAAGTCCACTCTCTCCTCGGCGACAAAGCAATAATCCTAGAAGACAAAGCATCTGAATCTGAAACGATGCCTACGAAAATCAGTAACAACAGGTTTGTAAAGCCCTTCGAAGAAATCACTAGACTCTATGGGTTGCCAAGGTACAGCGAACTGGATCCCACACCGTTCATGGCTATCTCTTTCCCGATTCTCTTCGGTTTGATGTTCGGCGACGTTGGCCATGGCTTGATTCTGTTTGCAGGCGGGTTAGGGATTTATCTCGCTCTTAAAAAGCAGTCGGCAATCAAGAACATGGCATTCATAATCACAGTATGCGGTGTAGCAGCCATTATCGCTGGACTGCTGTACGGTGAATTGTTTGGTCAACCGATACGGCAGGTTTTGGGTTTCGGCAGGCCATTGTGGTTTGACCCGTTCTCGGGAACCACCAGCGTGCTTCACTTCTTGATATTTGCGCTTGCCGTAGGGGTAGCACAGATTTCGTTAGGCGTAGTTTTGGAAATGGCAAACTTTGTGCTTGAACGTAAGCCCAGCGACGCAGTTTTGGTGTCGCTGCCTAAACTTGCCTTTTACTTCGGCGGAGTCTACGTAGTAGTTACCTACGGGCTAAACATTGGCGCGTGGTTCCCTGGTCCCGTGATGCTTCTGGTAGTTCCATTCATTTTCATGGTAATTGCAAAGCCAGCATACTTGGCAATTGCAAAACCGTCTCCTGCACATGTTGGTGCCGTGCACTCTGCAGAAACTCATGGCGAAGCTGGAGCCGCAGAGCAAGAGGGATCGCTGGGGCAAAGCATTTTTGAAAGCGGCGATTTAATTTCGCGTTTTCTCAGCAACACTGTTTCTTACAGTCGTATCCTCGCCCTTCTGATGGCTCACTGGGCATTATGCCAAGCAACCTATGCAGTCGCAGGTCAAATCAACGGGTTCGGAGTTGCCAGCTTAGTCATTGGCGGCATAATCATCGTCGGAGGAAACATATTCGTTATCGCACTCGAAGGATTAATCGTGTTCATTCACACCTTAAGATTGCACTTCTACGAGTGGTTCACCAAATTCTACAAAGGCACAGGAACAGAGTTTCACCCATACAAACAGAACTTCATCTACACCGACGTTCACTTTCACGAAAACGTTGAAAAAACCTAAAGCAGCATTTGACTTAGAATATGTTCTAAGCTGACTTCGCCTTCGACCCCTGAGCATGCAGCGATTAGATTGTGCACCTCAGCTTCTTTAAGCATCATAAAAGCCAATGGGGCACCAACATTGAAGATTTCGCCGACAGTGTACGCCTTAGCATGCAGAAACATCGCTTTCTTGAACGATTTTTCAGCAGCTGCCAAAGCCTCATCTGAGCTGGGAGCTTTCGTGAAGAATTTTCCGTAGGCAGTTTCGGAAGCAGCTTTCGCGGCTGACTCAAAATCGGGCGCCATCAGCATCGTCTCAAACGTTTCAGAGGTCACTCTAAAGTTTTTAGGAGGCACCGCGGCTCTAAGCCAATTTGCATCGTAGTTGAGGGTTTTTCCTCGGAGCACCGACAGAAGGGTGAAGCTGTCGTTTTCCATGGCAGCGTAAAAATAAGCATGCGACTTCTCTCTTCGAGGCAACTCCTCATACCTGTCATGAAGGCTGTCATAGAACACTTTATCAAGCAAAATATCAAAGCCCGAAGTTGACCCTTTCTCTTCATAACCCTGCATCCCCTTGCTGAGAGCTGACGAATACACAGAACTTTTAATGACATTCTGCATCTGCTTTAGCGTGGAAGCTTTAGCCGCGTCCTCAAACATAGCACGCCTCTTAAGAAAATCTTCAGCCGAAAAATAAATTCTGCCCAGCTTCTCCTCAGTGCCAAGCTCGGCATTAATGGATTTTATAAGCGTCTTGAGATTCTCCACTTCAAACCGCAAAACGTAAACAGCAAGAAAATTCGCGGCTTTCCCCGGCGAATTCTTAATCATCTTCACATAAGCTTCAATCAAGTTTTCGTTGAAAGCCCGCTCCAACTTTCGACTGGTCAGCGGCAACGGCAATCTGGCAATTTGCGTTTGATAACTTGTATCCCGCAGCTGAGCCACAAACGCCGTCAGATTCTTGCTTTCCGCCAGAGACTTCATTTTCGCTTCGCTTAAAAGCTTGCTTTTTTCAGCCCCGATTTTGGCTAAAACAGAGGCGTAAAGTGTTATCTGACTCAAGGTTTAGCTTCCCTTAATGGTTGCTTTAACAACCGCATCGACCGCGAGATCCATTCGTTTCCCCGCTTCCACCTTCAACTTCTCATTGGCTGCTTGGCTAGCTTTTAGTTGTTCATCTCGTTTGCGGTTGGCTTCTGCAACTGTGCCCGCGTAAAGCTGCTGCCCCTCCTCCTGGGCGTACGTTTGACTGTTAGCAACAAGTTTTTCGCTGCTCTGCTGAGCAAGAGCCGTTATGTTTTGAGCGCCCTTTTGAGCACCAACGCGAATCCTTTCCGCTTCAGCCTCGATTTTTTTAAGTTCTTCCCAAACCGTCTCCATTTTTCCACAAGCTACCAAGAGCCGTGTCTCTTGAAAAACCTTTTGTCCCGAAAAATACGGTTTAGAGAAGAACCTTTCGGTCATAACTCACTCAACCCACAATTACTTGAGCAATCTCCGAGGTTCATTATCCCTCCCCAGCTGCGTTATCTATAAGACCACCCGTTTTTGTCCTACTTTTTTGGCAATCCAGCTTGGCAATAATCTTTTATCTTTTCAAGTAACCAATAATCTGCATGAATAAAGAAGAGACTTCGGTAACCATCGAAAAGGTCAACTCAGAAAACTTCGATGATTTCTTGGGTTTAATCACGAAACTTGCCGAATACGAGAAGCTGGCTCCGCCCTTGGAAGAGGCGAAAATAAGGTTGCGAAGGGACTGCTTGTCTAGACAAGCCCAAATATCATGCGTTTCTCGGGAAAGTCGGCGGCAAATATGTGTCGTACGTCATTTTTTTCTTCACCTACTCGAGTTTTCTTGCCCTGCCAACCCTGTTTCTTGAAGATATTTTTGTTCTGGAGCAATACAGACGAAAAGGGGTGGGCAAACAAATGTTCGATTTCCTTAAAGAAACCGCTGAACATGAGGGCTGCGGCAGAATAGAGTTTACGGTTTTGAAATGGAACAAGTCAGCGCAGGAATTCTACGAAAAAAACAAAGCAAAACGATTAGAATGGTTTTTCTATCGTCTAGTCAAAGAAGACTTCTAGGCTCTGACCGTACTCGAAAAACATCGCCAACTCTCTAAGCAACTACTTGGTGCTTAGCTAATTGGTATCCAAGCCTTCTCAAGTCCGATCCAAGCCCTTGGCGTGACTGGGTTTGGCTATTCCTTAGTCAACATATACTATTTTGATGTATACTCTTTCGGAGAAAAAACAAAATGAGTCAAATATCTAACCCGTTAGAGGTTCTCAAATCACTCTCAGAAGCAACAAGTATGCTGATTGGCAAAGTTTCAAAGTCCGTGGTCAGCGTTAAAGCAGAAATGGCACATGGCACAGGCGTCGTTTTGACAGCCGACGGCTACATTGTTACATGCAACCATGTCGTCGGAGGATGCAGCACAGTCAAAGTCGGACAAGGCGAAAAAACCTTCAACGCCAAAATCGTCGGCACAGACCCATACAGCGACCTAGCCCTGCTCAAAGCAGAAAAAGGCGAATTCACACCCATAGAAACCGCAGATTCAGAAAAACTAAACGTAGGCCAATACGTTTTGGCACTGGCTAACCCGTTTAACAGGAATCAGCCGACCGCAACCAGCGGAATGGTCACAAGCGTAAACAGCACCATCCGAGGTTGGCGTGGAGCCGCCCAGATGGAAAACATCATCGCAACCGACGCCCAGCTGAACCCAGGTTTCAGCGGAGGACCACTCGTAGATGTCGAAGGCAGAATCATCGGCATAAACACCGCTTACGTTTGGCAGCGGGGCATAGCGATTCCAATCAACAAAGTCAAAGTCGTCACTGACCGCCTTATGGCTGGGCGCGTTTCGCAGAGGGGATACCTTGGAATAATCGCGAACACTGTTGCTATTCCTGAAGAAATCGCGGAGCAGGCGGGGCTTGAGCAGGAGACTGGAGTGATGATCTTCAGTGTCGAGGCAGGTTCACCAGCACGCAAAGCAGGCTTAGCTATGGGCGATGTACTTGTGAAATTCAACGGTAAAGCCGTCACCGACTTCTACGACTTGCCAAGGCTACTTGCAGAAGACGTCATCGGAAAAGAAACCAAGCTCACCGTGATTCGAAGAGAAACCCTCCTTGAAGCAACAGTGACTCCGACCCCTCATGGAGGAGAAGAAGACTGATACAGCAGATGCCGCTGGAGATTGAGCCGCCGCAGCCGATGCCGTCGCCGCCTCTTCGAAGACGCCCCTCCCCCACACCGCAGTTCACCACCGCAAACCCGAATGCCGCAACCTCTTTCCTGCCTACTTTCGATTAAGCACCAAAGAACCCACCTTTTCTTTTTCTCGATTTCCCAGAAATCCTCATGAGCCAGCCATCCGTTTCTTGCACCTGCCCAGCCGTTTCACCTGGAGCGCCTGATGGTAAAAGACAGATTCTTGACTTTCTTTGACTATCCTGCATTATTTCTGACTATTAACAAACTGCTATAACTTTAATGACTCAACCCACCACAAGCCCTAAACCAAAAAAGCAACCCAAAACAAGCCCCAAGCAAAACCCGCAAAGAGGGGAGGGTACCCCATCTTTACATCAAAATTCCAATGTAAAGATGGCTTCAGCGACGGAGGGAGGGGGTCTAGTATTTGTGACAAAAAACCAACACAAAAAAGGCGACCAGCAAGAACTCTAATCGTTACTTTACGTTGCCGACCCGCATTTTTTCAACTTCAGCCTTGTCTGGAACAGCAACCTTCAAAGACCTGTTGAGAGCTGCCCTTCCAAAGTTAACTTTGACCTCCGCCGTTTCAGCGTCAGAATAGTACGCCGTAAGCTTAGCCGCCCACTCGACCGCTTTCTGGGTTTTTGGTCCCTGCAAAATCGTTGTTGGACCCACAATGTCGGGTAACTCAAAGTATAAATCGCTTGGCGTTTTGAGTTGCGTTAATATTTTGTTTTCCGCCTGATTTCTCCCGACTATAATCTTGTTTTTGCCAAGACGAAAGTGCCTGCCGACCCTAAGCAGCTCAACATCAACCATCGAAACTCTTTTCTTGTAGGCAAGCAGGTCCCTTAGCTTCTTTGAGTATTCCTCGCATGTCAACAAACATCCGCCTGCAGGAGACGGGTAAGAAGCAATTCCATATTCCTTAGCGAGTTGAAACTGAGGCTTCCGGGATCTGCCCTGAATGCTAAGCAGGCTCGCTCGATTAACTAAACCTTTTTTTTCAGCATCTGTTTGAGGCAGCAACTTCGCCGAGAGCGGACGCAAAAGCTTGCCCTTCAACCCCGAGTCAACCTCAATAATTCGCAGCGCCGGGTAATGCTGGGATTTGGGTCTTTCGCCCAGCACTTCCCCCGTAAAGATGAAGCCTGCTCCAATTTCCTTCGCGTATTTCTTGGCTTTCCTAATCATGAATATTTTGCAGTCAATACAGGGATTCATGTTTTTGCCATAATCATATTTTGGGTTACGAAGCATCCGCAAATAATCCTTGTCGACGCAGAGAACTTTGAGGGGAACGTTTAGTTGGTCTGCGGCTTGCTGTGCTTCGCTTGAGCCGTCTTTTTTGGGTTGGCAAAAGGGGGTTTTAACGTTGAAAGCCACTACATCGATGCCTTGCCTTCGGATAAGTTCCACAGCGAGAATGCTGTCTAAGCCGCCTGAAAGTAACCCTAAAGCTTTGACCTTCGCAGTCATTTGCCAATAGCATTCCTCAGCCTCCATAATAATCTAACGATACCGCAGACGCAACAAACCCAGCTGAAAGCCTGCATAAACCAAAAGACCATTTTCCGGCTTTCCCCAAATCAATGCCAAAACGCTGCCTTCCCCAAGCCAAGCGCATGGACATTTGCCTTGTTAAGGCTACTTCGCTTGTTTGCGAAGCCCACTTCTCATAGCGATTCCAAGTTAACTTGACTTATTGGCGAATTTCGCTTGTCAAGAAGCCCTAAATTGAAAGCAAACCTATGGGACGGCGAGAGAGCGCTTGGAGAAGAAAGAAATGGTCCTTGAAAAAAACGAAAAAATAGTTGCGTACCAGTCCTGCATGACGAATGGCGGTGGCAAACATGCACCTCCCAGTTACTGGAGCGACTTCAAATGGCAACTAAACAATTCAATCAGGTCAATCGAAGCCTTCGAACGGTTCACAGGCATAACTTTCACAGAAAACGAACGCGAAATGCTTGAAAAAACAATCAAGAAATTTCCCCTTTGCATAACCCCGTATTATGCGTCGCTGATAAAGCAGGAGAATTTCCGCTGTGACCCAATTTTTAAGCAGGCTTTTCCTGACCCCGCTGAGCTGACGATTTCGGGGTGTGACATGAAAGATCCTTTGCATGAAGACGAAGACAGCCCGGCTAAAGGAATCACCCATAGATATCCTGACCGGGTTCTTTTTTTGGTCAGCAACAGCTGCGCCATGTATTGTAGGCATTGCACGAGGAAAAGGAAAGTCGGTGACCCCGATCAGGTGCCTTCAAAGCAGCAGATTATCCAGTGCATCCGCTACATCGAAGATCACAGCGAAATCCGCGATGTGCTGCTCTCCGGCGGAGACCCCCTTATGCTGCCAGACGAATACCTCGATTGGATTCTAACAGAGCTAAACAGCATCCCCCACGTTGAAGTCGTCAGGATCGGCTCAAGAATCCCCGTTGTGCTACCCTACAGAATAACCGACGAGTTAGTCGACATGCTCAAGAAACACCATCCGCTTTGGCTCAACACCCAATTCAACCACCCACGAGAACTCACCCTATCATCACGCGAAGCGGTAAGAAAACTTGCCGACGCAGGCATCCCGCTTGGAAACCAATCGGTGCTGCTTGCAGGAGTAAACGACTGCCCACAAATCATCAAAAACCTCAACCAAAAACTCGTCCAAAACAGGATCCGACCGTACTACCTGTTCCAATGCGACCTCTCCGAGGGTCTCAGCCATTTCCGAACGCCCATCGGCAGAGGCATCGAAATCATGGAAAGCCTCGTGGGACACACAAGCGGGTTCGCTGTACCGCGATATGTCGTTGATGCGCCGGGAGGAGGCGGAAAGATTCCTGTCATGCCAAACTACATCTTATCCCAATCCGCAAACAAAGTGGTTCTAAGAAACTACGAAGGCGTCATCACCACCTACACTGAACCAGACGTTTACAACCCAGTTGCTTGCGACCGAAACTGCACCAAATGCGGTTTGGAACTGAAGTTGCAGGGAGCCGAGAGAGCCACCGTCGGCGTCGAAAAACTGCTGCGCGATTCAGATGAAATTTCGTTGGTGCCGCAGGGAAACGAGCGGATAAGGAGAAGAGCGAAAAACCGTGGGCGGGAAGGGTGAAGCAGATGCTTAGGCTAAAAAATTATCTAAAGTTCAAAATCAGAAACGTCGTGTTCCAAGACATTAAAGAAGTGTACAAGCTGCTTGTCGCCAACCGACCTTACGTCGGCTTAAACTCCCGCTACACCTATTTTCTTTTGGCTAAAGATTTTTCCGACACCTGTGTCGTCGCGGAACAAGACACCAAAGTGGTGGGGTTCTCCTCTGGATACGTTCCGCCAGATAGGCCGGACACTTTTTTCAACTGGGAAGTCGTGGTTCACAAAGACTACCGAGGACTCGGCCTGCAAAAGCGAATGCTACTACATCAAATCGAATCTGCAGATGCAAAGTACTTCGAAGGCACAGTGAACCCCTCCAATGAAGCGTCAAAAAGAAACTACTTCGAACTGGCTCAGCTGCTCAAAACCGACTGCGAAGAAAACGTTTTGCTCAGTGAGGAGGATTTTGAAAATGACGGACACGAACCCGAAATTCTTTACCGAATCGGCCCAATTTCAAAAACCGAAATCAACAATTTAGTTAGCACGCAACTGAACCCTAACATGCAACTTTTCTTCCCTGCCTTTTAGGAAAACCGCCTACTTTTTCGCCCAAACCCAAAGCCGGGAGCCATTTTTTTCAGAATAATTTAAAAACCTAAAAGTAGATAAAACATTTGGGTTTATGCCGAGCGATTGAGGACTGCCATTGGATATCAGCATCTTCATTCCTGTTTACAGAGAATCGAATCAGCTAGCTGGAATGCTGAAAGAGCTTCTTTCTCAAAACGTTGATAAAGAAATCTTTGTAACTGTCGATGAGCCCACTGACAGGTTCTCCGAAGAAATAAATCGGTTTACGAATGAGGAAATAAAATTCTTCATCAACAATGAGCGGAAGGGGAAAGCAAACGCGCTAAATGAAGCTGCAAGGTTGGCTTCGGGTGAGGTGCTTCTTTTCTTAGACGCCGACGTCCAGGTAACCAGCGACCCTGACTTTTTAAAGAAAATTATCATGGAAATGCAAATGACCGATGTGCTTGACATCAAGAAAGAAGTGTCAAAAGGCAAATCGTTCCTCTCCAGAATGGCTTACTACGAATACTTCACATTCAACGTAAGCGCTTGGCTATCGTCAAGATACATGAACAAATGCCCCTGCGTTAACGGCGCAGCGTTTGCGATTAAACGGGAAACATTCGAGAAAGTCGGCGGTTTCCACAAAGTTGTCGCTGAAGACATCGACCTTGCAACCCGAGTTTTCCTGCAAGACGGCCGCTTCGCTTACACAACAGACGTCGAAGTCAAAAACGTCGTTTACAGCGACTGGAGCAGATGGTTCAAGCAGCGTCGAAGATGGGCAATAGGCCAAGGTCTATGGACAGTGGATTGGTACCGCGACCTAATAAAAAAATTCGTTAAAAAACCCCAGGTTTTTCTGCCCAGCCTCTTCTTCCTTTACCCGACCATCGTCATTTTCTTAGTTAGCGCGTTGACGCCGAGCGGATGGATGTACAATTCCATGCTGTTTTTTTCGCTGTTTCTGTCAATGAAGTTTAACATCATGCTGCCGGTTTTCCTTGTTTCCCTCGCAACAGCAAACGTCCTGAAAATACTTGATTATTATGTTGTCAGGCTTCGGTTTGACAGCCGCCACATTCTACGGTTTGTCCAGGAAAATAGGGTTTAAGGAAATGAAGCTTCATGAACTGTTCGCGTATTACTTTTTCTACTCTAATCTTTACATAGCGATACAGGTAATCGGCTTTTTCCAAGTGATTGCTCTGCGCAAGAAGTCTGGACCTGGGTGGAAAACCTAAAGTCCTGTCAACAACCACAGCCAATTTAGGAACCGAGAAGTTTACCCAGCTTCCCAAAGTTTTCGAAACATGACGCAGTGACCTGCCCCGTCAAAAATCTCCAGCTGCGACCCCAAAACACTTTTCGCAATCAAACCTGCATTGGCGACTCGGCAAGTCAAGTCTTCAGAACCATGCCAAATAACCAATTTGCCCGCGGGAATCTTTGAAAACGTAACAGGCCAAGGCTTCAAGAAAGCCTGATGCTCCATAAGCACCGCTTTGGCACCGTCGCCTTGACGGAACGCTTCAGCCATCGACTGATACATCAACGTTATCCACGAGGAGTCAGAAAAAAACTTTAAGTCACTTTTGGAGCAGGCATGAAGCATTCGTCTGCCCTGTCTTGACTTCAAGAAGGCGGGGATGTCGCCGTTGGCTTTGAGTACTTGACCGCTCATTCTTTTCATGGCGAAAAGTCCGAGAAAAGGTATTTTCATTACGTAACGTGCCAAAGGCATGTTGTGTGCGGTGGAAACATCGAACGGCAATGCTGGCGCGCCCGCAATTACAGCTCGGGTTACGCGGTCGGGATGGCAGGCTAAGTAGGCAAGGGCAAAAACTCCTCCGCCAGACCAGCCCAAAACCCCAAACCGCTCGATGCCTAAATGTTCAGTTAATGAGTTGATATCTGGATTGAAGTCTTGAAGATTTTTTCTTTGGCTAAAGGTTGATAAGCCGTAGCCTGGTCTGTCGATGCCGATTATTTGCAGCTCAGCCGTGGATGCGAGTTCTCTTAAAAGCAGAGCTTCTAAGCGGCTGCTGGCGGTTCCGTGGAAGTAAACAACTGGTTTGCCTTCGCCCACAACGCAGTAGCCAAGTCGGCGACCATCGGGGAAAACAACGACTTGATGGCTCAATTCAAAGCCTCCTTAGCGTCATCGTCATGCGTTTGCCTTCTTTAGCACTGCATAGGAACCGAAGAAGAATGCGACGCCGAAACCGAACAGAGCCGCAAGCGAAAACCATGGAAACGCCTGGTTCAAAGCTGCTGCACGCAGGCACTGGCTTGAATGGGTAAGCGGCAGAAAGTAAAGCGCGATTTTGACGGCTTGAGGAACCTGTGTCAGGGAAAAGAAGGTGCCGCAAAGAAAAGTCATCGGCAGATTCACCAAGTTGTTGAATGTGCTCATGTGTACATGGTTGTTAAACATTGATGCAACCATCACGCCGAAGAGGGAGAAAACGAAGCAAGACAAAAGCAGCGTAAAAACAAAAACTGGGTTGACCACTAAAGTCGGAGAAAGAACAAGCCCCAAGATAAGTATAGCCACAGAGCTGATTAAGCCTCGAACAATGCCGATAAGCGCTTTGCCCACGACGATAGAGTACAAGTTGATCGGCGAAATCAAGAATTCGTCGAAGCTTCGGTAAAAGAGGCGGTCGATTTGAAGTTTTGAACCTGCGCCGTTGAAGCTTGATGAAAAAGCCGTTAGCGACACGATGCCCGGTATGACAAATGCAAGGTAGTTGACGTTGTCGACGGTGACGCCTCTGCCTAATCCGTAGCCAAAAGCCAGCAGGTAGAGGACGGGTTGGATGAGGCTTGTAGCCACTGTTGACCGCCAGTGATGGCTCAGGTTCCGCAGGTCAACCCAGAGAATCGAGTAAATATCTTTGAGCGGCTCAAACATCTGTATCGTCAACCTTCTCGCCAGTTTGCTCGACGAAAACATCCTCCAGATTTGAGTCGCGGATAACGGTTCTGACGTTGGCTGGCTGCTTCTCAACGTATCTTGCCGCTTCAGAGTGGTCATTGAAAAACTGGTAACGCGTCTGCTTATTGTCAACCATTAGCTCGACGGCGACGGGTCCCAGTTTCCTGCGCAGTTCATGCGGCGTGCCTAGGGCAATTAATTTGCCGTTATGCATGATGCCGACGCGCCCGCATAGTGCTTCAGCTTCCTCGATGTAGTGGGTAGTCAAAAAAATCGTTGCGCCCTCCACGTTGAGCCGCCGCACTAAGTCCCACAGGCGGCGCCGAGCCTGAGCATCCAACCCCTCCGTCGGTTCATCAAGGAACAGCACTTTAGGTTCATGCAAAAGGCTGCACACAATGGCTGCCCGCTTCTTCATACCGCCAGAGAGCGTGTCAACCATTTTGTCAGCGTATTCGCGGAGTTCGACGTAGTCAAGCAACTCGGATATCCGCTGCTTCCGCTCCGCGGAGCCAAGCCGATGAAGCCGTCCATGAAACTCCATATTTTCCCGCACCGTCAAATCGCGGTCCAACGTTAAATGCTGTTGCACAACGCCGATAAGACGCTTCACCTTATCAGGCTCATTCGCGACATCAAAGCCGCCAACACAAGCAGAACCAGAAGTGAGACGGGTCAAAGTTGTGAGGACACGGATGGTTGTGGTTTTCCCTGCTCCGTTGGGTCCCAAAAAACCGAAAATCTCCTTAGGCTCCACATGCAAATACAGGTCTTTGACGGCTTCCAAAGTTCCATATTTCTTGTTCAGTTTCTCAGTCGATATCGAGTTTTCCGTCGAAAGCCCCTCATTTCTTGCCAGTTTTTTTCATCGCTTTTGCCTTGAGTTCTTTAGGCATAAGCTCAATGGCATACCGTAAAGCGGTCCGCGGCATAACAGCTTTATTCTTAGCCACATAGCTGAAGACTTCCGTTTGGTGCTTTCGGCTTTCCTCTTTGAGAAGCCACCCGTAACCCTTCTGCACCATCTCGTCCCCGTCCGTTAACAGAACATCGCATATTTCGAAGGCGTCCTGCAGAAAATCGCCTCTTTTTGCTGGAACGATGAGTGAAACAGCCGAAGCGCGTTTGAGCCAACGGTTTTTACTCTTAGCCCAAGATTTCACTTCGCCAATAATCTGGGGGTACTTCTGGAGTAGGTCGCCGATGGTGTGGTTGCAGAAGCCGTCGCATTTAGCCCAATTGTTGATGTAGCATTCAATCCACGTTTTGAAAGTTGCCAAGTCACCTGGTTCAAGATAATCCAAATAGTTGGGCAGCCAATTGGAAACCACGAATGCTTCTTCCGTGTAATCAGAACGGTAAAGCTCTTCGCACAGGTCAAAAATGGTTCGTTTGTCGAGGGTTTTTACTTGTTTCCAGTAATTCATGGCTATTTTGCCGACTGTGGGGGTTTTGACCCCGTAATATTTTACTTCTTCTTTGAAGAAGCGTTGGAAGGTTTTCTGCGTCTGCGGGTCGGCGTTGGCTGCCAAGTCTTTTCTTAGTTGGGCAAGGATGGCGCTCATGTGTGATAAAACATTTTTTGGTGAATAATAGCTTTTCCTGAAAAAACAATCTAAACTTCAAAACAAAAGTGGAGAGGGAAGAGTTAGTAATCTTCCATTTGGTAGAGACCCAAGTCGATGTTGAGCGGTTTTTCGGCTTCGTGCGCTCCTTCCAAATCATAGAGGTACTCTGTAGCTTTGTCCAGCCTGCTGGTTCTTTTCGGAGCCATCTTCGACTTAGCCAGCCCAACCTTCATTTTGTTTTTGTGTTTAGGGCTCATGTGTGGACCGCTTATGACCATGGAGTTGTCGATCATTTTTGGGACAACCTCAACTTTCATGTCTTCAAGGTTCAGCGGGTTCTTGAGGGCTTCGTCGTGCAGGGGGTGTTTAGTCAACGCCCTTTCGCCTCCAAACTTCAGCGCTGATTAGGTCTCGAATTGCGACCCTTATGGCTTCGGCGCGGTTTGGGTAGAACCGCTCGTCAACCAGCTGGTCCAAAGCTTTTATATAGGTTTCAGGCAGATACAGAGTAATTAGTTTCATTAGTTTATCTCTCCCAATTTGTGATTAAACAACAGAGGGTGGGTCGCAACCTATACACGTATATAATATGCCTGAAATATGCCTATAACATGTTGATGCCACAGCATATAAGCGTCGAACAGGCGTTGTTGCAGCTTTCTGTCAATTTCCACTCAGAAACCTTTAAGTTTTTATCCCTTGCTGAAATATCTAACATGCTGGTGTACATGGTTATTGCGGGTTTTCCTTAAAAACTTCGGCTGCTCAGCAAATACAGCCGACGGCGAAGTCATGGCAGGCTGCTTATCACAAGCTGGCTACCAACTCACCAAGTCAGAAGCCGAAGCAAACGTGTTAATCTACAACACATGTGCCGTGAAAGGACCAACAGAAAACCGCATCATAAACGCCATGAAACAAGCGCCCAAAAACAAAAAACTCATCGTCGCAGGCTGCCTACCCATGATTAGTTTTGGGAGGCTGCTTAGGGAGGTACACTTCGACGGCGCAGTGGGTCCCTCTGTCGGGGAAGGAATTGTGGATGTTGTTTCCAGGGTTGCCGCAGGGGAAAGAGTTATTGATTTAGGCAATTTGAACGGGGTGCCTAAATTGGATCTTCCCAAAATCAGGTCTAACCCCGTTGTAAGCGTGGTTCCTATAAATTATGGGTGCCTGGGCTCCTGCAGTTACTGCTGCGTTGTCCATGCAAGAGGGCATCTGCGAAGCTACAACGTCAAAGACGTTGTTGAACGCGTAAGAAGCGACCTTGCAGAAGGCGCCAAAGAGTTTTGGGTCACCTCGCAAGATACCGCGTGTTACGGGAGAGATTTGCAAAGCAACCTTGCGGAGCTGCTTGAGGCTGTGGACGGGTTGGCGGGTGATTTTCGGGTGCGGGTCGGCATGATGACTCCGAACATGGTAACCGACATGCAGCCTCAGCTAATTGACGTTTTCAAAAGCGACAAAGTCTTCAAGTTTCTGCATTTGCCAGTGCAAAGCGGCGACGACGACACATTGAAGCGAATGCGCAGGTTCTACACGGCAGCAGAATTCAAGGCGATTGTCAACACGTTTAGAGCACGTTTTCCCGAATTAACCCTTGCCACGGACGTCATTGTGGGGTTCCCGGGGGAAACAGAGGAGGCTTTTGAGAACACCCTCAGCCTTTTGGAAGAAGTTAAGCCTGATGTGACTAATGTTTCCAAGTTTTTCGCCAGACCAAAAACCGCGGCATTCCAGATCCAAGATGGGCTGGTTGGAAAAGAAGAGATTAAGCGCAGAAGCGCTGCGGCGGCGCAGTTGGCTAGGCGGGTTTCTTTGGAGCAGAATAAGCGTTGGGTCGGCTGGGTTGGAGAAGTGCTCGTAGATGAAAAGGGCAAGGTTGAAGGGTCATGGGTGGGACGCAACTTTGCCTACAAACCAGTCGCCGTAAAGAGCACGGAGAATTTGCTTGGCAAAACAGTCAAAGTAAAAGTTGAAGCCGCGGCTGGAACCTACCTGAAAGGAACACTATTTTGATCCTAAAGATCGGGATTAACAAGACTCATGGACTATTGCCTTTGAGAATCCACTCTGGAGTCGCATAATTTCCTTTGCACAGTCTAGTTGTGAGCGCTGCTTCATAATCCGTCAACCTGCCCAGTTCAAACTGAACCTTTAAAACCGACCCAAAACCTACGGTCAACGCATCAGCCACCGCTTCAGGGGTAACAGCGCAGCCTAACTCGTTTTCTACGCTGGTGATTTTGCGTTTGGCAATGTCTGCCGCTTGGCTGCAGCTTGCGTTTTTGAGTTTTAGGAGAGTGAACATTTTTGGCAGATCGACACTTCTCAGTACTGTACCGTGCTGGAGTACCACGCCGCGGGTAATGGCTTGGCTGCTGCCCGAGATTTTCTTGCCTCCAACCGTCATGTTTGGGCAGTTTTTTGCGTCGCCGCTGCTGAAGTCGGCTGTAATGCCTAAAAGCGCCAACGCTGCCTGGATGGCTTCGTAGATTTTGGCGTAGACGGAGGTGATGTCGGCTGTGCCTAAATCCGCGGTTTTGGCTATCAGGCTGTAGGTGACTTCGCCCTCATAGTCGTGGTAGACGGTGCCGCCGCCGCTCATGCGCCTAACAACATCTACGCCCAGCCGTTTGCAGGCATCGAGGTAGACTTCGGCTTCGGGGTTCTGGTTCTTTCCAACGCTGACGGCTGAGGGCTGCCAACGATAAAACCGCAAGGTGTTCGGCACTTTGTCAGCAATCCTCGCTGTCAGAATTGCCTCGTCAATCGCCATGTTCATCACTGCATTACTAGTTTGAAAGGAAAGCAGACGCCAAACGGACATAACAATTTACCCGCTTCCAATGAAAATTGGAGTTAGCTTAAAACTGTTATGCCATTTTGGCTTGGTTTGTGAGATTGATGGATGAATAGCTCTCGGAAGTATTAGATAAAGGCTTAAAACCTGAACTTGCATTTTAAAAGTCAAGAGGAAAAAAGCATGAAGGTTATTTGTGGTCCAGCATCAAAAGCGCTCGCAGAAGAGGTTTCAGCCCAAACAGGTTTCGGATGCGTCTCAGTCGCGTCCAAGATTTTTCCAGACGGCGAATCCTACGTCCGCTTGGAGGGCAACGCACAGGGCGAAAACGTCGCAATCGTGCAAACCACCTGCCCGCCCATGCAGGATGCCAAGCTTTTCCAGCTGGGATTCATGGCTGACGCGGCAAAACGCGGCGGCGCCCAAAAAGTCATTGCGGTCGTTCCGTATTTGGCGTATGCGCGTCAGGACAAAATGTTTCTGTCTGGTGAAGGCATCAGCGTTGAAACCATCGCGCGAATGCTCAAAGCCTCAGGAATCGACGAATTAATCACAGTTAACATTCATTCAGAACCTGCGTTGGCGAAGTTTCCGTTTCCAGCTAAAACTTTGAGCGCCATTCCGCTTCTGGCAGATTATTTTGTGCAGAAAGGACACAGAGGTGCATTTGCTCTATCTCCCGACAAAGGGGCGATGTACATTGCGGAGCAGGCTCAGAAGGTTTTAGGCGGCGACGCGGGGCATCTGGATAAGCAGCGTGACCGTTACACTGGACAAACGGTGCAGACGGCTCAGGGCTTAAACGTCAGGGATAAAACGGTGATAATATTCGACGACATCATTAGCACAGGCGGCACCATCGTGGGCGCTGCAAAAATCCTTCATGAACAAGGCGCCAAACACGTTTTCTGCGCTTGCGTACACGGCTTGCTCATAGGCGACGCAGAAAAACGCATCCTTGACGCGGGCGTAGAGGAAATCGTGGGAACCGACAGTGTACCCGGAGCTGTTAGCAAGGTTTCGCTGGCGCCGCTTCTAAGTCAGGAACTTAAGGCGCATATATAGTGGCAAGACTTTTTTTTCTTTTATCAGGCGAAAGCGAGTCTCTGCCAGCGGCGGAAGTCAAGGCGATTTTGGAGGCTGAAGGCTACGGCTACACGAACCCGCAGGTTTTGGATCAGATCCTACTCTTAGAAGCCGAAGTTGGCTGTGTAAAGTCAGTGCAGGTGCGGGCGGCTTTTACGAGGCTTTGCGCCTTGGAGCTTTTTGTCTCGAACGCCACAGAAGACGCTGCTGCCGAAGCCGCAGGAAAAGCCGATTTTGAAGCCGTCCTCAAACCTGGGGAAAGCTTTTCAGTGCGGATCAACCGTATAAAAAACTACGCAGACGAAGACATCAACACGATGCGTCTTGAGAGCAAACTTGGCAAAGTAATTCTTGAGCAGGCGCCGCAAGCCAAAGTCAATTTGAAGTGCCCAGACAAAACCTTCATCGGCATAGTCACAGGCGAAAAAGTGGTCTTCGGACTAAAACTCACCGAAATCCAATCCAAAACATTCAGCGAACGCAGACCACGCAAAAAACCCTTCTTCCACCCATCCGCGATGCCGTCTAAACTTGCCCGTTGCATGGTGAATTTGGCACATGGAAAAGCCAACGATTTGCTTCTCGACCCATTCTGCGGCACAGGAACCTCCCTTATCGAAGCCACTTACATCGGCTGCAGAGCAGTCGGTGTGGATGCGCAGCGAAGAATGGTTTTGGGTTGCAGAAGAAACCTGCGTTACTTCAATATCTCAGCTGAAGGCTTAATTTGGGGTGACGCACGCCATTTGCCCCTTTTCAAAGTTGATTGCATAATTACAGACCCGCCGTATGGCCGCTCCTCGAGCACTTTGAAATCAACGACCAAGCAGCTGGTGCAGGAGGTTTTGGCTGCTTCTTATGACCTGCTTGATGGGGGGCAACGGATTTGTATAGCGGCTCCCAAAACATTAAGCATCAAAGCAGTAGGCGTTTCGTTGGGGTACAAGCATGTGGAATCCCACTTCGCCTACGTACACAGAACACTAACGAGAGAAATTGCAGTGTTCGAGAAGGTGCAAAACAAATGAGTATGCGCGTGGTTTTCCTAGGAACAAGCGGCAGCGTACCAACCCTCAAGCGGAGCCTACCCTCCGTCGTGGTGGATTGTCCACGGCAAATGTGGATGTTTGACTGTGGCGAAAACACCCAGAGACAAATGATGCAGGCAAAAGTAAGCTTCCACAAGAAACTAAAAGTCTTCCTCACCCACCTTCACGGAGACCACGTCCTCGGATTACCAGGGGTTTTGCAGACGATGGCTCTGATGGATCGCAAAGAACCCGTCCAAATTTTTGGTCCGCCGGGAATCAAGGATTTTTTGGTCTGCACCAAAGAAACACTTAATTTCGGCTTAAGTTTCCCTGTGGAAATCAACGAAATCCTATCTGAAGGCATTCTTCTGGATGAAGAAGAATACACCTTAGTAGCTGCAAAATCTAACCATGCCATCCAAAGCTTTGCCTACGCGCTTGTTGAGAAGCCGAGAGCAGGAAAATTCTACCCAAAAAAAGCGAAGGCACTCGGAATTCCAGTGGGTGAGCTGTGGTCTAAGCTTCAGAGCGGACAGGAAGTAACGTTGCCTGACGGCAACGTGGTTAAGCCAAACGAGGTGATGGGTCCTCTTCGGGCGGGAAGGAAAATCGTTTACACAGGCGACACAAGACCTTTTGAGGGCTTTGCCAAGTTTGCGGCAGACGCTGACTTGGTGATTCATGAAAGCACTTTTGACGATGCGTTGGTTGAGAAAGCCGCTTTAGATGGGCATTCAACGCCTAGCCAAGCTGCGGCAGATGCCAAGGCTGCGGAGGCTAAGCAGCTGGTTTTGATCCATATCAGCGCAAGATACCCCGACGCCACGTTGCTGCTTGAGCAAGCCAAAAAAGTCTTTGCCAACACCGTGGTAGCTGAGGATTTCATGACAATTGAAATGCCGCTCAAATCGAGCTAAGCCAAAAGCTGTTTTAGTTTTTTGACGCTTTCAGGAACATCCGTTACGGATTCAATTATTACTGTTTTGTCATAGCCCGTTTTGTTCATGGTTTCTTTGAACCATTCGTAGTCGATTTTGCCTTTGCCGATGCCGAGGTGCTGGTCGTCTGAGCCGTCGTTGTCGCTTGCGTGGATGTGGACGATTTTGTCAGCTAACAAATTGAAGAAGGGCTCTATCTGAGCTTCAAGATACGCATGCCCAAGGTCCAAAACAATGCCGAGGGGCAAGTTGGTTTCACGGTAAAAACGCGCGAATTCCTCAGGTTTATGCATCAAAAACCAGTATTTCCCCGGCAAATTCTCCAGCGCAATATTCAAGCCATATTCTTCGGCTGCCTTGTAGAGTTCTTGGATGCTTTCCACGTTTTGTTTCCACTCTGCGCCGGGGTAAAATTGGCTGATGCCTGTTTTGGCTCCAGGATGAAAAACCCAGACTTTCGCGTCCAACTCGTTCGCATAAGCCATTGACTGTTTGAGCCTTGTCAATGAAGCTGTTAGGATGCTTTTTGATGGGGAGGCGATGTTGATGTCTGCGAAGGGAGCGTGCAGGGTGTACTCTAAGCTGTAGCTTTTTGCGGCTTCTTTGAGGGCGTCGACTCTTTTTTTGCTTAGTTCTTGGACGCCGTCATCTACGATTTCGATGTAGCGTGTCTGCATGTTGCCTAAACGTTTAACCACCCGACTGAAAGGGTCGCCCAGGCAGAAAAGCATTGAAACTCCAACCTTAGCATTAGACATGACATTTACCTCGGTATCAACAGGATAATGGCTGTTAAGAGTTAGAACTGCTTAAAAACTTAATCTACGCAGTCGGCTAGAAAGCGACCCCAAAATAGTTTTCCGAGCAACAATCTATTTCTGCAAGAAGTTTGCGCAAAAATCAAACTGAATTTTCATGGCGCGGGACTTTGTTGTGCGAACGGAATTTTATGGGAAAAGTCGTCTTCCCCACTGCTGGCTCACGTCAAAATCGGATGTGCGTGTGGTTTTGCATTGAACGTCCGTGACGCCGAGAGCTAATTCCGCAAATTCCTTGACAGTTACATGCTGGAAGTCCCATGTCGGCGTGCCGAGGCGTAAGCCGCTGCACATCGTGTCGCCGTAAACGTAGAATCGACGTCCGCGGTAATCGTAGGCTGCTTGTTTTTCTTCGCCGTACTTTGGTTCGGTAGCCACTTTGAAAGGCCAGATTTTGCATGCTTCAGGCTTCATGCTTTGCAGTCCGCAATAGTAGTTGTTTGCGTGGTTGCATAAAAAAGCGCATGAACCGTCGTCTACCCGTTTAATGTAGAAGCGATCCAACCCCGCAATGGTTGTTTGGGAGCCGAAGGTTTGCGTGAGCCTTAGCCACTCGGGGAAACTTAAGACTACGCTGTAGAGTTTGCAGCAGTAGCCGCATGCTTTGCAACGCCAATCAGCTATGTTTTGCCATGGAACAAACTGCATCTGTAGGGATCTCTCGCAGGGTCAAGCGGAGGCGAGGCTAAAAATGTTTTTCCAATGAAAAAGAAGTATTTTCCTAAAAAATTAGGGTTTTCGGTAAAGGTAGATTGTGTGTGAAGGGTAGCCGAGCTGTGGGTTTTCGCAGAAGTTCTCAACTTTCTCAGGGTGCCAACCGATGATTTCGTAGTCATGTGAAACGACGCGTGCGCCCTGTTTGAGGTCGCTGTCAAGTTTTGGCCTGATTTTCTCGTTTGCGCTCGTGGTTAGGTACAGGTAGACTACGTCGGCTTCGGTGAGGTTAACGTTGAACATGTCGCTGTTCACGATGGTTACCCTGTCGTCTAATCCGTTCTCATGGATTGTTCCCATGGCTTTCTTGGCTAAATCCTCGCGTAGTTCGACGCCGACGCCGCGTGCGCCGAAGGTTTTTGCAGCCATAATTACGGTTCTGCCGTCTCCAGAACCCAAGTCAAAGATTACTTCGCCAGCCCTCAAACCAGATAGCTTAAGCATGTATTCTACAACGGTGTTTGGGCTTGGAACAAAAGGTGCTATGAACATACATTTTCACCAGTTTTACAAGTTGCTTCTATGCCACGTAACCGTCCTTTTTCGGGAGGGGTCTTCTCGCTTCGCCGCATTTTACGCAGCTTTGAGCGCACAATTCAAGGTATTTTTCTTCGTCTGATGATTCGACGGCTTTGGCTGCTTTGAGGCATAGTTCGCTTGGTTCGCTGCAGCCTTCTTCTTTGCAAAGCGTTGAAATGTAGTGGCAGACTTCGCGTACATCTTGCGGTTCTAAAACAGCTCTGTTGGTGCGGACAAGCAGGCAAAGTTCTCTTGCCATGACACAGGTTTTCACGTATTTGATGCGTTCCAAAACTTCGTTGCGCAAATTCTTACGGCTTATTTCCACGTGTCTTTTTCTCCTACGGGTATAGTAAGCAGATAAACAAAATTAAACGGCTCTACGCTTAAAAAGTTAATGTTATAAAACGGTTTCGACGTAGAACAGGTGCGGTTGACAGAATTGAAAGGTTTAGCCCCCCAATCTAACCCCTTTCACAAGTATAGATGCAATTTTTTGAATGATTCAAACCAAGCTATCCCTCTGCCGCTTCATTCCAAAAAGCCCTCAAATAGGCAAAGCGCCACGGAAAAAAAGACGCCTTTTCAAAATCGTTTGCTCAACGACTTGCGTTCGGCTTCCATCACAAGCTCATAAAATTTGTCTGAAATCGAAGGCTCCTTTGACAGTACATCGGTTATGTCGGTCATGTAAACTCGCCTCGCACTTAAAGCAACAGCCGCCGCCTTGCCGTATTTTTCAATCAGTGCCGCGGTTTGTTTGGCGTGAAGTTGCAGTTTTTCCTCTTCTTTAGCTAAGTGGGTCCGCTTCTCAATGAGCGGCATTGCTTTTTCCTCGTCAACTTTGAGCAGCCCCAACGCGTAGGAGCCGCATCGTGGGCACTTTGGCTTGTCAGGCAGGTCTTTTATGCGCATTGTTTCCATGTAGTCCCAGCAGCTTGTGCAGATGAAGTTGCCTGTTTCGTTTAGGAGGCGGGCTTTGGCTGCGGCGATTAGGACGGCACGCATTTTTTCAGGCGGGATAAGGTCGGTTTTCATGCTGACACGTTCGATTCCGACTCTTGCGACGGGAGTTGCGTTTCCGCCTGTCTCTACAACTTGGAAGCCTACGTCGCCGCTTCGAATCCGATTAAGCACATACACTAAGCCGTCTGCGTCAAGGTCTTTGCTGAAAACTTCTTTGAGGCCTTCCTCGTAAATCGGCGTGCCTTCAAAACTTGAAATCAACTTCTGGATGCTTACGTTGCTAAAGTCAGCCCACTTCTTGAGCGCGCCAAAACGCCTTGCCACCTGAATTACCCGACGCTTAAACAAACCCGTCTTCACCGTTGACCGTGTAAGGGTGGCTTTAACGACTGGGTCGCTCATGCCTTTGAGTTCGGCGAAGATTTCAACTATTCGATCCGCGCTCATGCTGCCCATGGTTTGGACAAAGATGCGGTATGGGTCATGTTGAACAACGATGCCGCGTCCAAGCTTATCCGAGAGCACCTCGCCCAGAAACTGAGCCAACGCACGGTTAATCAGGGAGCCAAAGTTAGAGTGAATAATGACAAATTCGCTCCAGTCCTCCACCACGATACGCTTCGGCGTGGGAACAGCCAAGCCAGCGTGCACCTGCTCCGCTGTCTCCTCCAGCGCCCGCAGAATTGTCTCTTGAGTGGCGGGGTAACGTTCTGAGAGCAAAGCGCTGACCTCTTCAACCGAGACGCCTGCATGCATTTTTTCTTCGAGGAATCCGCGGATCTCCGCAAGCTCCTGCGCTACCTCGTATGGAACAGGGATTTCTTCGCCTATCCAGCTGGGAATGGAGCCTGAGGGGTCGTCAACGGGTCGCACGTACACTTTGTCTTCTGTCGCATGCATTATTTGCCATGGGCTTCCCCGTATGATGAATTTTGTTCCAGGCTTGCCAAACTCCGCCATGAACGCTTCGTCCAGCACGCCGATTGAAGTGTCAGTTGATTCGTCAATGACCAAAAACTGCTTCTCAACAGGAATCATCGACAAATTATCAAAATAATACTCAAACAAAGCCTTGGACCGCTGAGGCTTAAGCGCAACTTGATCTTCAAAACTCACCCAAGCCAAACGCGGAAAACGCTCATGCATGTACTTGAAAGCTTTGCTGACGTCTTCGATGGTTAGGTTTTGGAAGGGCGCAGCGTTTTTTGCCAGCTCTAAAACCTCAGCAAATTCCAGCCGTCGGGTTTTAAGCATTAACCCAGCTATCTGGTGCACTAAAACGTCGTAGGGTTTGTCGGGCATTTGAACTGGCTCTAGCGATTCGACGAGGGCTCTGCGGGCAATAACTAACGCTTCAAGGGTGTCGTCGGAATCCATGCCTATGATTAAGCCCTCCGCAACTTGCCGTAGGTGTGTCCTGCGCGACCGACCCGCTGGATCAGCCGGGTTACTTGCCGTGGACTCATGTATTGGATGACAAGGTCGATGCGTCCAACGTCGATGCCGAGTTCGAGGCTACTGGTGGAGATTAAACCTTTCAGCTCACCCCTCTTCAAACCCTGTTCAGCGGATATCCTTGAAAGCTTAGCTAAAGATCCGTGGTGGATTGAGATTGGGAAATCGATGTCCCAAACTTTGAAGCGGGAAGCCAAAACCTCCGCGACTGAACGGGTGTTGGTGAAGAGGAGCACGGATTTGCGTTTGTTCATGTAGTCGCGGATGATGCGTAGTCTGGCGGCTACTTCGGGATGCGTATAAATTTTGTTGGCGAACCGCACGTCCTCTTCGGTTGGCTTGGGGTAAATCACTTCGAGCTTTACCATTTTGGCGACGGGTACACGGATGATTTCCACGGGACGTTTGGTGCCTACGAGGAACTGGGCGACGACTTCGGGGCTGCCGATGGTGGCGGATAACCCGATCATCTGAAAATCTTTGCCCACTAAGCTTCTTACCCGCTCCAGCGCCAGTGAGAGTTGGCTTCCTCGTTTGCTGTCGGCTAACTCGTGGACTTCGTCGATGATTACCCACCGCAGACTCTGAAGGTGCTGACGCAGAACCCAGCCTGAAAGGATGGCTTGCAGGGTTTCAGGCGTCGTTATTAGGATGTCGGGTGGGCTGCGGGACTGACGCATGCGTTCTTTGGTTTCGGTGTCCCCATGCCGAACCGCCAACTTAATGTCTAAGCTGTTGCACCACCACTGAAGCCTATCCAAAATGTCCCTGTTCAAAGACCTAAGCGGCGTGATATAGAGGACTTTTATGCCGGGAGTTTTAGGTTCCCGCAAAAGACTGCTTAGCACGGGCAAAAAAGCAGCTTCCGTTTTGCCTGTGGCTGTGGGCGAAATCAGCAGGACGTTTTTGCCTTCAAGAATTTTCGGAATCGTTTTTTCTTGGGGCTCAGTTGGTTTGAGGAATCCTCTCTGCTCAACGAGCCTTCGAACCGGCTTAACAAGCATGTCAAAAGCGTTTTCAGAAGCTGTCTGCAATAACTGTGAACCCCGAACTGGTAAGAATAAGCTAAGAGCCAAGTATTTAAAAAACATTGTAGCCCCGACTGCTTCGCCCCTGAAATGACCGCTTTTTTGAACCCATATTTGTGTTGGTTTTTTGTCACAAATACTAGACCCCCTCCCCCCGTCTCCAACCCATCTTTACCTTGACTTTTGGAGGTAAAAATGGGGTACCCTCCCCACGTCGGCTGGTTCTGCTTGGGGCTTGTTTTGGGTTGCTTTTTTGGTTTGGGCTTGGATTCTTTTTGTTGGTTCGGGCTGGGTGAGCTAGGGAAAAGTGGTTTTTGGAGTGAAGTTTTGTAATATTACAAAACTGAAATGTTCAAAGGCTGCAGAAACCCGTTGATGCCTGTTTCTGGAGGAACTCTTCTTGCGGCAGGGCGGGTTTGGTGGCTGGTTTCTTTTTTGTTTTTGTGTTTGTGGGTGTTTTGGGGGGTTCTGTAATGTTCGACACATTACGATGAGAAGCGACCATAACAATAACAAGATGGAACGCATGAACGGCGAAGTCAGAGACAGAGAAAAAGACAATGAGAGACTTAAAAATTGACGACACAACCGTTCTAAAAGGCTACCAAATCTACCACAACTACATCCGACCTCATGAAGCATTAAAAGATAAGACTCCAGCAGAAGCATGCGGCATCACTATAGAAGGGAAAAACAAGTGGATAACCCTGATAGAAAACGCCAGTTCCAATCTGTGACTGTGCCTATACAACCACATAGATTATTTAGTTTTTGCCAGTGACCCTTAAATATTGAGTTGAATTTCATAAGTGAGAATTACTTGTAAAGCATTTGGTAGTTTGAACTTACCATAAGCTTTAATATGAGGTGGCCCTGAAAATGAGGAACCAACACAGCCAAAGGGTAAACAAATGTCTGTATTAGTGGCAAGACCGAGAATAACCACCAGCCCAGTGCACTTTTTAATCGAAGAGAGCGACTACAGGCAGACTATAAGTGGCTACTTGAGCAGAAAAAGATACTTTCGCAAAACCCCAAAACTCTCAACAGGTTTGTAGCCGTTAAAGACCAAAAAATTATGTTTGTTGAGAGACATAAATCGTCTAGTAAGGCTATCGTGGCATCAGGCGAGAAGCCCAACATGTTTGCCATTGACTTCATCAGTCAACAGTCTGCTTGCTACCTTCTCTAAGGGGCAACTATGTTTAATTGCAGACATAATAAATGACCAAGATGAATTAACAAAGGAATTTATAACCAACGCGATTATTTTAGGTTCAATAAGCCATCCTGAAAAAGTAAAAGAATTGAAAGAAATACCATTTATTGTCGATTCTGGAGCCCACCACAACAACACTCTCATTATTCTTTGCTAAATTGATTGGCATTAATGTAGATGAGTTGCCTGTAGCTGCCAAACCGTTTTATAATCGCAGGCGGCGGAAAAATCTACCCAAGAACTTCTTGATTTCCCAGAACTCAAGTTTAACGTTAATGATGGGAATAAACAGAAAACAGGGAGACTTTTAGTCTTCATCGTGCTCTCTGGTAATGCCTAATCCAAAGGGGCGAAAAGAGGATTAAGGCAAGCTTAAACCTCTTAGGGATGGATGTTCTGCGTTCTTTTCCGAATTGGGAATAAGGAATTATAATACAGGCAAATTATACCTGAAGCCTTGACAAATAGACCTCTTATTTGTCATGCTCTCTGCCCTAGTTGACCTGTTAATTGGAAAAGGACAGGGTCTTATAACGGAAGAAGATACGAAAAGCGTCTGAAAAACAAGATAAAAGTGAAATAGCCTCATTCTAAAGGAGAGGTCTCGGTTGACGCTTGATTAGTTCTTGCAATACAATGGTTTTCTCCTTCAAATCAATATCTATTTTTCCTGACTTGACGGCTTTCCACATCTCCAGATATACTTCAATCATTTGCTTGAATATGATTGTGTTCTGATTATCATCTTGAAGGTATCCGTTTATAGCGTTCAATTCGTTAGATGGATGTTCGCCTATTGCAGTATAACAAGCTACAACATAACTTGTGAATAGCGAACAGTATATAACAATTCCCCTTTATCTGAGACTATTCCATGTTAAGCATACCTTATTTGTTTCAAACTCTTAGATATTTCTTCAATCCTTCAATACTCATACCAGAATTTGCATAAACATCTGTTAAAAAATCTTGAAATTTCATATTCAAAAGGTCATCTAATTCTTTGCAGAAATCGTTGCTTTCTGTATAGAAGATAATTATTTGTGGAGGGATAATTTCATTGATGCAATCTGTCATATTTGGCTGTATGTGCTTGATTTCATGCTCAACAACTGCGTTTAAGTATCCTTTTTTAAAAATAGCGATTATGTCATTTCTTACATCAAAACATGTGCTTACATGAACTAAGACCTTGCCACTATCGCTATCAATCCTAATTGTAAAATCTTTTGGGGTTGGTCTTCAATAATTAGCCATATTTTCTTGCTGGGTAATTGCCGATGAAATTCGGCTTTTAGAGCTTCCAACCATTCTTTTGGGAATACCCATTTTTTCGCGATTCTCAATTGTAATTTTCATGTTCTCTCTATTTACTTTTTAGTCGCTTAAAAGATTCAGATTTTTCTTCATTGGTAACTTAACTAAACAGTATTCATCATCAACCGAAATTTTACATGGAGAAAATTTTACCGACAACTTTACAGAACCTTTTAGGGTAAGGCTTAAATGCTTAATCAGCGTGCGCTTACTATGTAAGCCACATAGTGCTTACCTCAGGAGCAAAACAAAATGACCCTCAGCCTCGCCTACCTAACCCCCAAACAAAAAACGATATGGGACCTCAAAAGTAGAGGCACCCAAGAAGCACACATCGCCAAAAAACTCGGCGTCACCCGGCAAACAATCCACAAAGCACTCGACACCGCCAACCTCAAAATCGGCAAAGCCCTCGCGGAAACCGCCAAAATCAACAAAATCGAAACCCAAAAAATCGACCCTGACAAAGGCTACCTTCTCGGCTACAGCAGCCACTTCAAAACAGCAGCATTCATCACCTTCAGCGCCAAAAACGGCGTCCAAGTCTGGTACAAACACGAAGGCGACTGCCAAAAATGCAGCCAACTCCAAACCTGCCGAGACGCCCTGCTCGCAGAAGCTAAAGACCGCAACTTCCTAATTCTTGGATGACACAAGCAAGATTTTGCCCTCACAATTAGCAGAAGCCTTAATCTCAAAAATAACAGGTGAATAACTATGGGTTTACTCAAACGCCTAAAAGAGTTGTTGAGTTGGTGTCCACAACCCCCTGACCGTTCCCCAACAAAACTCAAACGCTACTCAATCCCAATCGCTGTGGCGCTTGTGGCATCAATCGTGTTAGCTGCTTCGTTTTCCGTTTTTTCCTTAAACCTTACGCCTCAGCACCTGTTGCCGCCTGCTCCAGCGATAAACCTCCCCACGTTAACGTCGGCGGGACCAATCACCATTGAGGCAGATGGAAGCATTCAGCCGACAAACGCCCCCATCCAACGAACCGATGACATCTACATGTTAACCTCAAACCTATACAACAGCCCCATAACGGTGTTAAGAAACAACGTGGATGTTCTTGGGTCAGGCTACGCTTCAGAAGGCGTCGGCAGCGGGGTAGCCCTAAACTTGACGTGCACTGGCGTATCAGTTACGGGCTTTAGCATTTCCAACTGGGCTGTCGGAGTCCTCGGCGTCTACTTGGGCAACGCAGTCAGCAACTGCAACATAACGGGCAACGGCAGGGGCATCGCAATCTACGCTGACGATTACTCGGTGATAAACAATTATTTGGCGAATAACCAGTGGGCTGTTCGCATCCAAGGAAACGACAACACCGTTTCAAACAACCAAATAGTCGGCAACACAGAAGGCTTCTACATCACTTCGAGCAGCGGAAACACAATTTACCGAAACGACATATCAGACAACCCCACAGCAATCTCAACTGACTACGGCGGCTTTGTCGTCTACGACAACAACTTTTCAAACAACACAACCCCAGTTGTCACAGCCTACGATGCCCTCTACGAAACCAACACTTCCGCATTGCCGAACTGGGATTACCATGGCGTCGGCAACTACTGGGCAGACTACCAAACAAAATACCCCAATGCAACACCAGACAGCTCGGGCGTATGGAATCAACCTTACGGGGTAGACGCAAACTCCGGCATCGTTGATAACTACCCACTTTCTGCCAAGGTCCCGCTCTCTGAAGTGACGGTAACCACCACGACTTCTCAGCCCAAGTTGCGACCCCTGCGCTTTTTATGGTGCTGATTTACGCAGTAATCGGAGTTATCATTGCACTCTTAGCGGTCCTAGCCTTCATGACTTATCGGCAACAAAAAACTAAAGCTGCCGCAGTTGAAAGTAAGCAAGCGCCCGCCAAGGCAGCGAAAATATAGTTTAAAAAACAAAAGGTGAATATGCATGCAGTTAAGGAAGAGATCCAAGAACTTTAGAAATTGGTGTCCACAACCGTCTGATCCTGTTACTTCAAAACTTAAACATCATTCTGCGTCAATCGGTGCTGTGCTTGTGGTTTCGCTGTTCGTCGCTACGTTTTCAGTGTTTTCCGCGGCATCCTTGTTTAATCAACCTGCAGTGCAGGTACCAATTGTACCTATTAGCGCTGATGTTCAATCTTCAAACGCCAGTTTCGTTAGTTCTTCCAGCACCATTTACATCAAACCCGATGGAAGCATAGACCCCAAAACAGCGCCTATACGGCAAGTGGGAAATGTCTATACACTTACAGACAACTTGGCTAGTGACAACGGAAGAACTGCAATTGAGGTTCAGAAGGCTAACGTCATTGTTGACGGCGCTGGCTGTACGCTTCAAGGCACTGGGACTCAACGTTCCCTAAATGACACGCTTACAGGGGGCATGGGCATCGTTGTTTCAAATGGAAACAATGTTACAGTAGAAAATTTTCTAATAACTGACTTTGTGATAGGTATTGACCTTGAAAACAGCTCCAACTCACAACTAATCCAAAACAAAATAAGAACATACACATATGAAAACGGCATTGATGTTTTTAACTCGTCAAACAACATCATATCCAGCAATAACATCATCTCGCATGCTAACCTTGACGCTTGCCAAAACAACGGCATAGACCTAAGCAATTCCTTCAACAACACAGTTTCAGGCAACAACGTGGTAGGCAGTTGGATAGGCATTTCTCTCGGGGAAACAAATGGCAGTGTTGTTTCTGGAAACAGCGTTACCCAAAGCTGCACGGGCATCGGTCTCTTTGGTTCTGATGCTAACCAAGTATTTGGAAACAACGTCTTTGGGACAATCGAAGCCATCTCTCACGGAGACTTTCCTGATTCTGGAACAGGCATAATACTCTACTCTAAAACAGACAACAATCAGGTATATGAAAACGAACTAACCAACAACGGTTATGGCATGAATGTGTGGTTTAGCTCTTCAAACAATACGATGTACTGTAACAATTTTGAAAACAACAGTTTGGGCCAAGTGAATCTCTAGCAGGAATCTGGAGTAAGCAACTTTTGGGACAATGGTACACAAGGCAATTACTGGAGCGACTATCAAAGGCCAAGGAACATACGTGATTGATGAAAATAACGTCGATCACCATCCGCTCATGCAGCAAGCCAACATTTCAGTTGTTGCGCCGACGCCGTTTTCAACCATATTGCTGGTCGTCGTCATTGCCATTGCTGTAGCCACAGCTGTCCCCGTTACATTGCTGTTGCTTTATAGACAGCGCCTAAACAAGCAAACAATTGAATCAAAAACAAATTACAACTGGAGTGAGTAGGATGGGTCTACGTAAAAGATTTAGAGATTTTAGAGGTTGGTGTCCTCAGCCGCCAGATTCATCTGCCTTCAAAGTTAAAGCGTTACTCTGTGCCTATCGCTGCCGTGTTAACTGTGACTCTTGTTTTGTCGGTTTCGTTTTTTGTGTTTTCCTCAGGCGTAATGTCTCATCCGTCTCTGCCCATTGTTCCCTCGGTTAATGTAGCCTCTCCTTGGAACATAAAGACGGTGGACCAAAAAAGGCGCGGATGGAGTTGCATTCATGGCTCTGGACTCCAAAAACAACCCGCACATCTGTTACATCGACAGTTATGGCACCACCCAAAACCCCGATAATTTGATGTACGCAAGCTGGACGGGCTCACGCTTGAACATACAAAACATCACCCAAGGTTCCCCCCGACAGCTTCGTTCTGGACTCCAACAACTATCCGCTCATTGTCTATGGTGGCGACAACGGTTTAATGTCTGCTAGCTGGAATGGAACCGACTGGAGCTTCCGAACCATAGACCCCGCAGGCAGTGGAGCCTCGCTTGCCGTGGATTCGACGGGAAATCCCCATATCGCCTATGCTGGAGCCAGAGACGGAAAACTGATGTATGCCAGTTGGACAAACTTGAAATGGAACATCCAAACCGTGGATTCACACGAAAGATTTCTCAAGTTACTCGCAGTCCTTGGAACTCGACAAAAACGGTGACCCACACATAATCTACAAGTCAGGCACAGACATCGATTACGCTGTTTGTCTTCGTCGGGGTCAAATTGGAACATTCAAACGGTGGATTCAGAGAGCTATCTGGTTGGAAATTTAGTTTTAGACTCCGAAGGGTATTCGCACTTCACTTATGTTCCTATAAACAACCCTGCATTCGCCAACGTTACTTCCTTTGCCTACGTACATTTAATGTATGCAAGCTGGAACGGAACAGCTTGGAGGACATCAACCGTAGACGCCAACATGGGAAATTATGGCTGCGGCTCCCTTGTTTTGGACTCAAACGATAATCCCCACATAAGCTACTTTAACGGCGGCATAAAATATGCAACAGGGAACGGCTCCGCTTGGAGCATCCAAACTGTAGATTCAACCAACACTATCTTTGGGAATCAAGAGGGTAGCTTAGCATTAGACAGATCAGCGGCAACCCATACATAGGCTACAGCACAATGCCCCAGCAAGTAACATACGTCGCTCCCATACTGTACGCCACAGCCAAAGAACTCACACCCCAACAATAACCCGTCAAAAAGCGTTTCCTCCTCAACGTTCCTCTTTTGCCGCTCGGCGATTCTTTCAACTTTAGAGTTAACCTTAGTCGTGCTTCTTCGTTGCTATCTTAATTTGCGCAGTGTTGATTCATAGGGAAAGGAAAGCTCCCTAGCGTAACCAAGTTTTTCCAAGAAGAAAAACCAGCAGGTCGCGTCGGCTTTTCTTTTTTACCAGCCGTGCCTGATTGTTGACGCCGTTTGGGGATGCTTGTTTTTCTTTTCGTCTTTTTTGTGGTTGAATCTTTTGATTTTGACTGCGTTGCCTTCGACGGCGGTCCAATGGGTGAGGTTTAGTCTTTTGCTGTTGATGAATTTGGTTACTATCCTCTGCAACTCAAAGGTGGAAACATCTTCGCCTTTGAGGGTTAATCCATCGGATATTATGGTTGAGGATAATTTGTTGTGTTTTTGAAGAAAATTGGCGAGACTCTCTTTTTCTTCATCTAAATCGGGCATTTCTACTCTTACGGGGTTCTTTGACATTTAATCTTGGCCACCCTGTTTTCTATGGCGTCGGGTAAGCTATTAAAGCCTACCTAGATTCAAGCCTAAACAAATCGTTTTTGGGGCAACCGAAGAAGCCGCCGCTGAGTTCACCGTCAACTTTAACTTAGAACGCCTGCAACTTTAAGTAAGCAAAGGTGGCGTTCGGTGAAGAAAACCAAGATAGTCTGCACGGTTGGCCCAGCAAGTTTTCCTAAGCATGTTATCGAAAAAATGTTTCATGCAGGCATGAACTGCGTAAGAATAAACACAGCTTACGGAAACCTTGACCAGTACCAATCCACGATTGAGACGGTTCGCGAAGCAACTGACCTACCCGTAATGGTCGATATTAAGGGACCCGAAATCAGAATCAAGGCAGCCCAGCCGAAAACCCTGCAGAGAGGAGACGTCTTGGAAGTCGGCTCAAACGGAGGAGAAGTCTGCTTCAACCACGACCTATACGACGAAATTGCGGTGGGCGACTTAGTCTTAATTGATAACGGCAAAATCCGAGCGCACGTCGCCGAAAAAACAAACCGCAAACTCTGCTTGAAGTTCGCTTCAGGCGGCACCGTGGAGGATGGGAAAGGCGTAAACATTCCGAACAAGTGCCTTTCTGTTCCGACGCTTTGCGCATGGGACCTTGAAATCCTACAGCTCTGCAAGAAACTTGACGTCGAATACGTTGCGCTTTCATTCACAAGAAACGCCAAAGACATCGAAAACCTGCTTCACGCACACCGCTTTGAAGGCGGAGTGATAGCCAAAATCGAAAATTCGGAAGGCGTCCAAAACATGGAGCAGATTTTGGATGCTGCCAGCGGGATAATGGTTGCCAGAGGCGACTTGGGGATTGAAATTGAGCCTGAGAAGGTGCCGCTTGTCCAGAAATCGCTTATTAAACTCTGTAACCAAAAAGGCAAAGTTGTTGTTACGGCGACGGAGATGCTTGAATCGATGATTCATCAACCTACCCCGACCAGAGCCGAGGTAAGCGACGTCGCCAACGCAATCTTGGATGGCTCCGACGCCGTTATGCTTTCCGGAGAAACCGCGGTAGGAGCGTACCCTGTGGAAGCGGTTAAGATGATGACTCGGATAGCTAACGAAACTGAGAAAGTCGCGAAAAGCAACGTGGAATCCACCGGCTTCATCAACATATCCGACACGGTTAGCAAGGCAATCGAGAGCATATGCCAAAGCATGCCCGTTCAAAAAGTCGTAACCCTAACCCGGTCGGGGTACACGGCGCGGATGATTGCCCGCTTCAAAATAAGCCAGCCTGTGATTGCGGTTACGCCCCACTTGAAGGCTAAGAGGCAGCTGGAGCTGATTTTCGGCGTTGAACCTGTTCTGATTAATTATTTGGAGGAGAAGGATAGGGTTACGCATGTTGCGAATCAGCTTTGTGCGATGGGTTTGGTGAATGAAAAAGAAACTGTGCTGTTTACTTCTGGCGTGAGGACAAATCTGAAGCATGCGAGCAACTCGATTGAGATTCATAAAATTGAGGAGCTGCGCCAGTTCGCCGCCACATAAAGAGCCGTGAGGTCGGGTGCGGTGGTTTACTTTTTTTCGAGGAGCTAGGCGGATGGGTTTGGCGCAGCATGTAGCGAGGGCTTAGACAAAAATATGTTTAAGCATGACATTCAAACACGTATTATCCATTCGAAAACTATGGAAAGTTTTTTATTCTATAATGATAAAGCATGGAAGCGGTAAATACGGAGGAAAAAAGAATGGCAAAATGTCCAAAATGTTCAACCGAAGTTTCAAAACCAAAAAAGACTTGGAAAATGGCAGGGCGCCCAGACAAAGCTGGAAAACGCATGCAACTCGAAATCGGACTTTACGAATGCCCGAAATGCGGTAACGTCTTCCGCGAAGTTTTAAGCAAACAGAAAATCTAAATTTGCAACCTAAAACAGTTGCATTTCCCGTATCTTTATCTTTTTTCTTTTTTGAAAAAAAACGCTAAACCTCAGAAACTGCATTGACGCGAAACTTTGCTGAGGCAAAACCATTTCGTTGCTTGTGCTGAGTTTGTTTTGTGTGGGTGGCGGAAGAAAAGACCTGAAGAACAGAACAAGACTTAGCGGTGGATATAGATGTCTTTATAAAGTAAGTTTTTGATAATTATGATATTTAAGGGCGGTTAATGAAAGGGAGGAGACTTGGTGCCGAAAGTTAAAGCTACAATAAGCGTTGAAAACGTTGTCGCTTCTGCAACTCTTAACCAGAAAGTCGATTTGAACGCTGTCGTCAAAGGTTACCCAGGCGTCGAGTACCGCCCCGAACAGTTTCCAGGGTTAGTTTTCCGCCTAAAACGCCCCAAAACAGCCACCTTGATTTTCAGTTCAGGAAAAATGGTTTGCACAGGCGCCAAATCGGAGAAAGAAGCCCGCCGAGCCGTCATGAAAGTGATTAAGGAACTCAAGAAAGGCGGCATCATAATCATCAGCAAACCCGAACTTAAAATACAGAACATCGTGGCGTCGGGCAGTTTAGGCGGCATGATTGATTTGGAAAAGGCAGCTTACACTTTGGGTCACGCCATGTACGAGCCCGAGCAGTTTCCAGGATTAATCTACCGCATGCAGGAGCCTAAAGTCGTGATTTTGCTTTTTGCAAGCGGAAAACTTGTCTGCACAGGAGCCAAACAGGAACCAGACGTCTACGTAGCGGTGGAAAAATTGCATACGCTACTTGAAGAAACCAACCTCATATTCTACGATTAGACACAACTATTTTTTCTTTACTTGTTTGAGGATTGTTTTTAGGCTTTCTTTATCTATCAAGCCAGTGTCGTAGAGCACGTTTGCGATTTCGCTGATTTTAAGCATGGAGTGAAGTTTGATTCCGCTTTTTTCAAGCTGCGCTGCTGCGCCTTCTTCGCGGTCAAGAAACACTATGGCATCTGTCACTACGCCGCCTTCGGCTCTAACGGTTTGCGCGGCTTTCTTCAGAGTTAACCCCGTGGTAACTAAGTCGTCGATTAGAAGCACTTTGTCTCCTGAAACCAAGATGCCTTCAACCCGCCGCTCTCTGCCGCGAAGCCGAATCCCCTTGCGAACGTAGATGAACGGTTTTTCAAGGTTATAAGCGACTTGAGACGCGAAAATGATGCCGGTCAATGGTACCCCCGCGATTCGATCGAAGCTTTTGCAGCCTACTTGGCTTTGGATGTATTGGGCGTAGAAGTCGCAGATTTCTCGGTAGGCATCGGGGAAACTGGGGATAACGCGTAGGTCCACGTAGTATGGGCTTGCTTTTCCGCTTGAAAGCTTGAACACCCCAAATTTTACTGCGTCGAGTTTGGAAAGTATGTTTGCGATTTTTTCTTTCTTTACCTGAATCGACTGTTCAACTTTCATTTTTTCACTTCCTTTTTGACACTTGATAAATCTTGTTTTGTTCAGGAACCAAGCATGTTGTCCTCGGCATCTCCGCTTTTATGAGCTCGGCAAATTCATGTTGGCTTGCAACTGACTCTGTGTGGTAGGGTACGGCGATTTGAGGCTTAATCAACCGTGCAATTTCAAAGCCTGTCTGCGGCGTCGAGCCGGGAGCTATGCCGACCGTGCAGAAAGCCACGTCGAATTTTTCTTTTTGACCCAGAAGAGCCATCTCTGGAAAAGGCAAGCTGTCTGCGGTGTGGTAAATTTTTACGCCGTCTTCACTGGTCACTATGTAAGTTACGGGCGCCTTGGCGTTGTGGTGGCATTTCTCTGCTTTAACCGTGACTTCGCCGATTTTGATTTCTACGCCTGGCTTGGCTTCCTGCAGTTTACCCATAGGCACCACATACTGGAGTTTTCGGGTGGAGGCTGAGTCAGCGATGATGGTGCAGTCGGTTTCTTTCTGGATTTCCGCAACTAAGCGGGGGTCAAGATGGTCGTAGTGTTCATGCGTTATGAGGATGGCGTCGACGTTTTGGAGGCTTTTGGATTTGATTTCCACTGGGTCGATGGCGAGGGTTTTAGTTGGGGTTTTCAGAAGTACTCCAGCGTACTGGTTGAACCAAACGAAGAGGATGGCGTTTTCTTCAGGAGTTTTCTGTATCGACATAACCTGGTTCCTCGAAAAGAATTATGTCGTTAGCTTGTTAAAGAAGTTGCGTTCGCCTCCTCATGCCGCCAAGCCGTCGCCCATAGCCGCCGCGCCACGAAGTCAGCAGCCAGATTGCTACCCATCCTTTTCCCGCGGCTAAAACAGCTGGCATCTTGGGTTTCTTCGTAATTGTCTTGTTGTTGGACAGGTTGGGCGGGTTTGTTTTTTGGGAATAAAGGTTATGTAGGTAACCATTTGCATGTTCTAGTAGGGAGGGCCCTTTGATGGGGTCATTGAAAGGTTTAGGAGAAGGTTTTCTAGTAGCGACAGGGATAGTTTGGAGCTTCAATATAGCGTCACTGTTTAGAAGCGGCGACGCAGGGCTAGCAACGCTTTACCTGATGATTTTAGCCATTCCAGTTTCGACTCTGCTGCTTTTTGGTCTGAGAAAAAAGAAATCTGAAGCCCATTTTGAAAGCGCCAACAAATGGCGGGAAATGATGTTCTCCGTTCAGGGAGCCGCTTTAGCATTCTGGTGTTTCGACATTATAACGACGTTTTACGCCATCAACGTGACGGGTTTAGCGTACGAACTGAACCCTCTGGGTTGGCCTCTTGGAATTTTAGGCGGATTCGCCTATTACGGTCCCGCATTGGTTTTCTCGTATGTTTTGCTTTTCAGGTTCAAGGAAAAAATCGCCCTTTACGCTGCCGTGCCCCTCTCAATGGTGACGGTTGCCATGGGCGCTATGAACCTTGTAGCTGGAGCCCAAAACTTCCAGGTGTTCGTTGAAACCGCCGCCCTGACCACGGGGATACGGTTCGGGTTATTGACGGTTGTTGGCACGGTATGTTTGATGGTTCCTTTGGCGTTGAAGCGAACGATGAGCCAGCCTAAATCCAAGCCGCTTCTGCCCTAAGGCACGCATAAGAAAAAACGTTATGCATCCAGATATTTTGCCAGGGTGCTGGTGGATTCGCCGTTGACGGCGTCGCGGATTGTTTTCGCCGTGTAACCCTTAAAGCTTAGCAGGTTGGCGGCTGAGGCGTAGAGCAGGAGCAGATATTTTTTTGTGTCGGCATGCACGCCTCTGTCGATGAGTTGCTCCGCCACTACTCGTCTATGGTGATGTTTGTTTTCTGAATCTGTAAAAACAAAAGCCAAGTTTGTGCCCGCATTAACTTCCACGCCGCTCTTAACCAGCTGCTCCGCCACAATCACTTGGCTCACATGCTGCCTGTAAGTTTTAGGGTCTTTTGACAGATGCTTAGTTACGATTAGGTCCCAAACGGGAACTTCGCCGCCGACAAGTTTTTGCCGATAAGCCTTAACCACCCGCAGTGCGTCTGGGATTTTCTGGGTAAACTCTACTGAATTGTTAGCGGAAGCCAACACGTTAATCATTTCCATCTGCAGGTTGTAGATGAACCGCGGCGTATCTCTTCGACGCACCTCTAAGCCTCGGACCTTGATTTTGCCGTTGTCCATGGCGCCGTAGTAGCGGTTTAAGACGCTGACGCGGGGATGCATGGTGGAAGGCAAAAAAACAATCCATTTGTAGCGTCCCTCAAAATTTATGGGAACCCCAATCTCGTCAGTAATAACCTTGCAGAGGTGACGGTACTCGTCCATGGTTGCGTTTTTCTTTTTTATCCAGATTGAATCCACGATGCCGTGGATAACCTCGAAGCCTTCGTCTTCGGCGAGGTGCGTTGCCTTAAGAAAGGCTTCTCGGGCATAGGCACAGACGCCGATGTGCCCATCAACTGACCCGAATTTTGAGTTGCTAAAACCCAAGTAGCCGAAGCACGTGACCAGTATCCACTTCAACGCCGTCTGCCGCTTGTCATACACCTGCTTAAGAGTCTTGTCAGCTGTTTCGTCCCGTAACCGTTTATAGCTGAGCCGTTTGGTTAATGCCAGCTTGACTGTTTTCGGAACCATGCCGACGCGTTTTGTGCAGATGTGATAGTTCAAGTCGGGAATCCTAATCGGGGAGTCGGGGCAGCATTTGCAAAGCACCGTTTCCGCTGAAATATTGTATTTCGCCATAAGACTCGGGTACATAGAGGAGAAATCTAGTTCCCCGATGGAGTCATGCAGCCCCAGACGCGGCTCAAAAACGAGTCCTCCGCGGTCGCCGACAAGCAGGTCAAGGGCTGATTTGAAGGCCTCCGTGTTTTTCTTGTTTCTCGGCAGCAAAATGTCGTCTTGCATTGCTTGATAGTACTGGATAGAAGACATGCTGGAGCCTATTGAGAAACGCGCCGCCGTATGCAGGGGAACTCGGCAGGTCCGCGCTATTTCGATGAAGCCGTCTAAACCTGACTCGCCGATGATGAAGGTGTTGTGTTCGTCAACGTGGATTCTGCCGTAGAGCCGAATGGTGCTTGCCCGATAAAACGTGTGCCCATACGAAAAAAAAGTCTGCCCCGCCCCAGTTTTCCTGCTAAACGGCTTGTTGTCCCTGCTTAAAATGAACTGGTCTACGACGCCGTTTTCCGTTGCTCGGTGAATGAGGTAGGGGAAAAGGTATGAGTCGCCTGACTGGGTTAAAATTATGTCGGGGTCCAACTTTTTTACTGCGTAGACAAGCTGCAGCAGTTTGGTTGCTTCGTCGCCGTAATCAATCATGATGTCGTCTTGGTCGTCCTGTTTTAGGGTGATGCTGCGGATTTCATCTTGGAAACCTGCGACTATGCCGCTTTTGGCAACATCCACCTCGAGCCTTAGCACCCGCATCTGCGGAACCGTGTAGTCTATGCTTTCCACTGAATCTAAAAGCTTGTAGTCTAAGCCTGATTTGCAGTATTTGACTTCTAAGTAGGCAAGGGGAAACAAGCCACGGCTGAAAAGGTACGAGCGGTCATCTTGGATGTCGCAGTTGTGAAGCTCATAACGCAAATAGTCGCCCATCCGCAGGATTTCAAGCGTTAAGGCGCGAATCGAGCGGCAATCTTTAACGGTAACTTCGAGCACAGGCGATTTCTCGGCGTCTGTGGCTTGAACGTATTTCTGCACGAACCGCACCGAAGCGATGCCCTCGTTGCTGTATAGTCGGCTGATTAGGGTTCCAAGCTCGTCTTGTCTGCCTGAAACATAGATGCATGGCTGAAACTTGTCGGTTAACCTGACGCGTTCGCCCCTCTCAGATATTACCCACACAGCAACTTTGCCGAAGTCGCTGGGGTAAACATCAAGCAGCCAACCCCTAATTACCCTTGACTCCGCCAACTGCATCTAAAGCCTTCTCTAAACGCGAAATCTGCCTCTGCTGCGACACCAAAATCGACAAAACCATCGGCTCAAACAGGATAGGCTGGGTTGCGTTGCTTCCAGCGGAAGCGTAGTTTCGGCAAGCATCCATAAGTGCGTCAAAGGCTGCTTTGTCCTCGATTCGCAGAGCTTTGGCAAAGCCGTTCCAGCGGCGGATTTCATCCTCAATCGCCATGCGGTAGGACTCCACGGTTTTACCCATCAGGCAGCCTCCGTTGATGCTGTTTATTTTTGTTCATGCTTTTTCTTCTCCCATGTTGAAGGGCACCAAAAAAGTTGACATAACATTTAAACCATCAACCCAAACGACACCGCAGAGCAGTAGAGGGTAAACTGAAAGTGAAAGGGTTCCCAAAACTGATAGATGCAGGCAAAAAAGTTTTTCTAAAAAAATTGAAGAGCCCTTGAATTGTTCAAGGGTGCTTGTGCTCGTGGTTTTTCAGGTTTGGCGATTAGACGGTTTCTTTTTTGTCGTCCTTCTCGCTTTTCCTAACCAGAACCATGGTAAAGGCTATCATGAATGCAATGCCGATGACTGCGACCAACGTGACGAGCAATAAGTTTGGATCTATGTTGAACGCTGTGTTTTGACCTGAGTTGGAAAGGGGTGTTGGTGTTGGGGATGGGGTGGCGGTTGGAGTGGATGTCGGTTTTGCTGTGGGGGTTGGCGCGGATGTGGGTGCGGTTGTGTGAATGGGTGTTGGGGTCGGTGTGGCTGGGACAGGGGTCGGAGTTGCCGTGGATGAAGTTGCGGCTGTTACCGCTACGGTCATGGCTGTTGAGTTAGTGGCTGCTCCTGTGTTGTCTGTGGTTTGAAGTATGAAGTTCCAGTTTCCCGTCGCTGTTTGGCTTGAAGTTGTGAAGCTGTAGCTTGATGTGGTTGCGCCGGATAGGAGCGAGTATGATGTGGCGCCTGGTGCCTCGCTGAACCACTGGTAGGTGTATGGTTGGGTGCCTGTTGTGACGGTTGAGCCACTTAGACTCGATGATTGTCCCTGCGCAACAGAGCTTTGAGAGGGAGTTACGGTTGGCGAGGTAAGAGTTGCATTTACAACGACTGTTAACGGGGACGATGTGATTTGGACTGGGTTTGTGGCGCTGTCGGTTACTTGAAGTTTAAAGTTGTAGTTTCCTGTTGTTGTGGCTGCTGTTGTTGTAAATTGGTAGCTGCTCGATGTGGCGCCGCTGATTGATGAGTATGTGCCGCCGGGTGACTGCATGAGCCATTGGTAGGTGTATGGGGAGGTTCCGCCTAAGGTTCCTGAAATGGACAATGTGGAAGCTTGTCCTTGGTCAACGGTGCCTTTAGTCGGTGTCAGTGCGAGGGCTGTGTTGAGAACTGGGTTTACGGTGACTGATTGGGTGCTTGATTGCACCGTGACGGGGGTTGAGGCGCTGTCGGTTACTTGGACTTCGAAGGTGTAGCTGCCTGCTGCGGTTGAGGTTGTGGGTGTGAATGTGTATGTGGATGAAGTGCCGCTGAGTGGAACAAACGTTGAAGCGCCCGGAGCCTTTTGGAGCCACTGATAGGTGTACGGGGAGGTTCCGCCTGTTAGACCTGAAATGGACAGTGTGGTTGGTTGGCCTTGGTCGATTGTGCCCGATGTGGAACTCACGGTTAAGGTGGTGCTCAAAGCGGAGACGCTGTACACGGTGGTTGCAGGTGAGGGAGCAGACGTTGTTGATGTGTCGTCTGTTACTGTTGCGGTTACCGAGGGAGTTCCTATGGTTGTTGCAGTATAGGTGAAGGTTGAAGCTGTTTGGCCGCTTTGGGCTACGCCGTCAACGTACCACTGGTACCCCGTGTAGGTGCCTGAACCGCCAGATGGGGTAGCAGTGAACAGCTGGGACTGCCCCAGATCCAACTTACAAGTAGTGGGCGATATAGCGACGATTGGGGCTGAGGATGCGTCAATGTGTTCCTCGTTTGAGTAGGCTGATTCCTGTGCGGAGGCGCTGTCGGTAGCCTTGCAATATACTGCATAGGAGCCGACGGACTGGGGGTTGAAATTGTATGTTGGGCTGCTGGAAGTCTGTTTTATGGCGTCGTTTATGTACCATTGGTAAGTTATTGAGCCCGTACCCCCAGTTGGTGTAGCTGTGAAGAGTTGAGAGTAGCCTGTTTGTATTCCCGATATTATCGGTGAAATGCTGACGCCTAAATCGGCGGCGACGGTTACCGATGCGGGCGAAGATTCCCCGGAAATTGCACTTGAGCTGTCCGTTACAACGACCGAAATTGAATGCGTACCAGTCGAGCTTGGCGAGTAACTGAATGTCGCCGATGCCCCGTTTTGAACTGAAGTCTCATCAACATACCATTGATAGTTAGTGTAGGAGCCTGAGCCGCCTGAGGCGGATGCGGTGAAGTCGTTTGATTGACTGAGATCCATGCTTAGAGATGTCGGCGAAACTGTGACTGTCGGATGAGGCGAAGCATAGGCGAGCAACTGGTAGCCGCTTACTTCATAGAGTATGCCGTTTGCGATGGCAGGGGTCGAGTAAATTTGGTAGTTCATGTTTTGATGGTAGAGCGGCGTATGTGTGGTCACGTTAATGGCGTAAACTGGTGGATTTGTAGGGCCGTTAAATCCTGCATAGATCACGTTTCCCGCTATGATTGGAGACGTTGCCGCATTGACGCCGGCTGGCTTGTAGGTCCATAACTGAGCGCCTGTAGCAGCGTCCAGGGCATAGAGACCGTCTGCGGTAAAGTATACTATTCCGCCGGCAATGGCTGGGGTGTGGTATATGGATCCTGTTGCTGAGTAATTCCATAGTTGATTTCCTGAGCTGGCGTCAAGGGCAAAAAGCGTATTATTCCAACAGTCGCCAAAGTAGACTATGCCGTTACTCACAGTGGCAGAACCCTCAATATAGGCAGGCGCAGCAAAGCTCCAAAGCACCTCGCCAGTCGACTCCTTCAACGCGAAAACGTTCGGCGTGATCCCGTCGTTGCCAAAATAGCCCGTTATATAGATGACACCATTGGCGATGGCGGGCGCACTCATTGACTCTCCGCCGATGGTCTGATTCCATATGGAACTGCCTGTTATCGCGTCTAAAGCGAAAACTTTACCGTTGCCATCTATCGTGTAGACAACGCCTCCGTCAACGGTAGGTGACGAGGGGAACCAGTCGTATAACCCCGGAGTGAAAGTCCAAACCACGGCGCCGGTCTGTTCGTTGAATGCGTAGAAGGTCCCATTTCCTGAGCCTATGTACATCATGCCATAAGCTTCGGCGGGTGTGGACATGCAGTTTTTACTGCTGCCTTCGTTAAACTGCCATTTCGGTACTCCTGTCGAGGCGTTGAAAGCATAGAAGTGACCGGAGTAGCCTCCTATGAACGCTAATCCGTCTGCTACGGAGGGCGAAGAATCTATGACGTAGGAGTCCAAATCGCCGTGCCATAGCAGGGTAGGCTGTGTTATTGGTCCTTGGGTGGCTGTGTAACCTGAATGGCCATTGTCATGTTGGAACGTCGACCATTCAGTTGAAAACACTTGGATGATGTTGCTGCCTTCATCAGAGACATAGACGTTCAGTGAACTGTCAACAGCGATACCTTCAAGCTTGCTGAAGTATCCGTTACCGGACGAACCGTGCCCGTTGCCAATTTGGGTTAGGTAAGTCCCGGCGGCGGTGTACTCTTCGACGCGATAATTGACGTTATCTGCCACGTAAACGTTCCCTGAGCTGCCTACCGCAATAGCGATGGGGTCTTTGAGTTGTCCGGGTCCTGTACCCTGAGTGCCGAAAGAGGTTATGGAGACGCCGCTGCCGCTGTACACATCAATGCGGTAATTGGCTGGGTCTGCAGCGTAAAGGTTTCCCGAAGTAGGGCTGAAAGCCAAGCCCCAAATATCCTGATTTTGTCCGGCTCCGGCACCAAACTGCCCTATGTGGCTACATATGTGCCGTCACTGGTGAATTCCCGAATGCGATAATTGTTTGTATCTGACACCCAAACGTTTCCTGAACTGTCGATTGCATCATATCTTGGAGCGCTGAATCCGCCGAAAGCAGATCCATCAAAATTCTTTACAAAGGTGCCGGTGCTAGTGAATTCTGCAATGCGGTCATTGCCTTCATCTACAACATAGACGTTTCCCGAAACTGGGCTGACAGCCAGTCCCCATGGAGCCTCGAGATTTCCCGCGCCGGTTCCTTGAGCTGCCGAACGAAGTTATGTAGTTGCCGCTGGCACCGAATTCTTCAATTCGGTAGTTGAGTTGATCGGAGACGTAGACATTTCCAGTGAGGAGGTTGACAGCGACTCCGTAAGGCGCCTGCAGTTGCCCGTTGCCGGAGCCTGTACCGCCCCAGGAAGTAGCGAAGTTGTAGGTGTCCCCTCGAGCTACATTATTTAGTGTTCCGAAAAACATCGAAAATGTCAGAATTACAATTACCATTATAGATATGATTGATTTTTTCATTTTTTCTCCCCTCTGTCTCAATTCCCGAGCAAACGTTGTGTCATAAAATTATATAGCGATTTTTATGACGCCCAACAAACAAGCCTCCGCCTGGCTAGAACGTCAACTCGGAGTCTACCCGTTCAAGTTTATGTGCCGCCGAACAATGTCCTTCTCGTAAGCCACTCTCAACTTAAGGATTTTGCCACCGCGCCCCCTTTCACCTGGAAAATATCGTCTTATAACCAAGCCAAGGTGCTCCAACTCCAGCAAAGCTGGACCTCGACGGTTCGGCGAACCATAAAGGCTGTATTGAGAAATGAGACCCGCCTTGGCAATCTGCACAAGGGTTCTCCATCCTGAACGGTCCAGAGGCAGCTTCCTCAGCAAATAATCATCTTCAAAAGCGTTGATTAAAAAACCGAAGGCTTCTTTCGCGTCTTTACTCTTAAAGCCCAAACTCTCCAGAGGGTAAACTCTTGCTTGTTCCCTGCTTGCCGCCGCGGGTTCCATAACCGTGATGCTTACGGCTTTGGGTTTGCATATTTTGATTTTTCCGTAGTCGTCAGCGTAGACAATTTTGGGTCTAAGTGGGTAAGTTCCCGGCTTAGCAACGGTTACTGTGAGACTAATTGATTCAACTTTGAATGCTCCGATTTTCTTTCCCTGAATAGCGGCGGCGCTATCTCCGTTCACGATTTTGAATGGAGACGGAAGCAGAGACTCAACCTTGTTCAGGGTGCCTTGTTTCTTTGAAACATTAGTTAAGTCGCATCTTACATCGAATTTCTGGTTTACCTGAACGTGGGCAGGGGCAATAAGGCTTGCTTGCACGTCAACGTGTGCAACAGTTTCTTCGATTTTTTTGATGATTCTTTCGCTTTTCTCTTTGTATTTTTTTGCTTCGTAGTTTCTTCCCCTCTTACGAAGAGCCCAAGCCATGTTCTGCATTACCCATGCCCGATACCCAGAGTTGACTTTAAGCTTTAAGCACAGTTGGAAGCATTGAGCAGCCTCTTCATGCATGCCTTTTCCAGCCAAATAAACTGCTTTAGAAAACGCTTCGACCAAAGGATTCCGCAGAACTCCCTGCGGCAGCCCAGCCATTTTGCTAAAGTATTCGTCGGCTAACTTCGCGTTTTCGCCAAACGTGTACTGCCTAACGAGAGCGCCGTAAACTATACCCTTGTTGAGAGGTGAATCCGTTTTTTCGGCAAGCGAGAGCCCTTCAAGACTACAAGGCACCGCTTCCGAAAGACGCCCCATGTATTCGAGGATTAATCCACAGTGGGAGTAAGCAAACGCCATCAAGTTGATATCCGCAACTGTTTCCCCAGCCTCCACGGCATCCCTAAACATTGCAAGCATTTCTGGTCCAAGACCTGCAAAACAATTCACTCCAGCAACGACACAGGCTTCAGCCAACCCGCGGTTATCATGCAAATCACGAAAAAGTTTCGTGGACCGCAAAATGGCTGCGATTGCTTTCTTGTTTTGCCCCAGCGACCCATAGGTGGCGCCGATGGTAAGAAGCAAATACGCAAGGTCGGAGAGCGAATATTCTTCCTCAAAAATGGGCAAAGCCTCCATTGCCTCCTGCAGGGCAATCTGCGACGCATATTTTCTAGCAAGTGAAATTTGAGCGCGAATCCGAAGAATCCTCGCATATTCAAGTCTGTCAACGCATGTACATTCCCGGGCTTGCGTTAGGATTTCTTCAAGAAGCGGTGAAGGCGTCAGATATCGGAAGGCCACCAGAGCTTTCCGAAGCGCGGTCAGCTTCACTGCGCCTACAGCGACTTCGCTGAGCCTCATATAGGTTTTAACTGCTTCATTGAACCTGCTACTGCCGTTAAGAGCGTCCCTAACCCCTCTAGAGCAATCAATCGTTGATCTGAGAGCTTTGGTTCTTCGCCAACCGCCTGCAAAGCGTAGTTAAAGTGTTTGATGGCTTCTGCATTACTGAACTTAGCCACTGCGTCCTGACCAGCCGCCAAAGCATATGTCAGGCCTTTACCCGCGTTCCCTGCCTCGCGGTAGTGAAAAGCTAAGTCGCCGAGAGATTGCCTTCCACTTTTTAGGTCGTGCTCTATTATTTCAGCTATCTGAGCGTGGTACTCTTTTTTGATAGGCTTTGGAACCTCGTCGTAGATTACTTCTCTATAGCTTTCATGGACGTAATCGGAAGAGATTTTCTTCACTGCAAACCAAAGCTGTAGATTGAGCAATTACCTGCAGCGTTTCAAGAAGGTCAATGCGGCTTACTCTCAAAGCAGTTGAGAGAAGATCTGTCTCAAACTTTTCACCGATGACTGAAGCGACGTCAAGGGTTTTTCTTTGAGCTCGGTTAAGTGCGTTCAGTCGTCTCAGAAATATTTCTCTGACTTTTTTGGGGACGCCCAAAGTGTCCACGGAGAGGCACCATTGCCCTTTCTTTTGATAGAAGTCCCCAGAGTACAGCAACATCCTGAAGGATTCCACAACAAAAAGCGGGTTGCCCTGACTCTTATCCGCAATTTTCTCCACCAGCTGTAAATCGACATTTCGCCCAACAATGATTTCTGCTATCTCCGAAATCTCACTAGCGCTTAATCCTTTAAGGTGAATCTCCTCGGAGAGACCATCCCTTTCAAGGGCTCGAAGAATATCAACAAGGAAATGAGGGTGCCCTTCGGCGTCAGCGGTTAATTCATCATTCCGGAAAGTCGCTAATATCAGAATCCGCTGTGAAGACGCTAAACCCGCAATATAATGAAGAAGCGACAAAGACGCGGAGTCTGCCCACTGTAAATCTTCCAAAAAAATAACCATGACCCCTGTTTCTGAAATAGAACGCAGCCCCTTAGCGACTGTGGAGTAAGTGATGTCTTTCCAGACTTGGGGATCCAATCCGCCGAGTCCCCCAGAAACCCCCTGATCCAAATAGCCTGCCAGCGACCAAGCAATTTCTTCAATTTGCAATGGTCCACTCATAAGCAATTTTTCAAGCTGAGAGGGCTCAAAGCTTTGGACCCGACTGGGTTTTTTAGATTTGTTGTATTCTCTGAAAGCTCCAATGAATGGGAAATACGGGTCGGTAACGTTGCTGAGGCAGAAGCCGCTTAGAACGGTCAATTCCCTCTGTTTTAGGCTACTTAAAAATTCGTTCACCAACCTGGTTTTTCCAGCGCCAGCCTCGCCAGAGATGAAAACCACTGAGCCGCTTCCTTGGCAGGCTTTATCTAAATGCCGCTGCAGAAAATCAAGTTCTTTTTCTCTCCCGACCAAAATCGGCTCAATAAAAGTTGTTGGCACCATTCGTCTATTTCCCAATCAGAGCGATTTGAAGGTTGACCGGAGTTCTGTTTAGGTGAAATCCTGAAGTTTGACCGGTTTGCGCCGGATTCTTTGCTGCACTATGGCTGTAGAAATGAATGCTTTGCGGCTTCAGCCCCCTTTTCCCATGCCCTGTTGGACATTGCCCAATTGAAATCCAATGAACCCCCGAGATGTATGTATCTGCTTAGCCTTAAGGCTTTTTTCGTTCACCCGAGCCTACGTTTGCCTGCTTAGGCATCGAAGACAAGCTTTTGGCGGTCAAAAAAATGTTTCGAGCTTCGAGTTTTCGGTCCGCCTCAAAACTTCCGCGCAGACTTTGGGGTCAAGCGCCTTGTACTCTAAGCCAAGCGTGGACAGCAGCCGCTGAACATCTTTCCCGAGGCTTGGGGCAACCAGCACGGCGCGGACTTCACGGTTTACTTTGGCTTTGATGGGTTCAATGTATTTTGCCAGCTGAAGCGCCGCCTCTTTCGACGCGGTTTTGCGTTTCACCTCAACAATGACGAGTTTGCCGTTTTTGTCTTCGCCGTAAATGTCCACAAAGCCAGGCTCAACTTTTTTCTCCCAGCTAATCGGCTTAAACCCCTCCTCGAACAATTCGGGCTTCAGGATGATTGCTCGGTGCATGTCGTCTTCGGAGGCGAAAAGCAGAAACTCGCCTGAATCGTCAAGGCTCAAAGCCGAAACCATCAACACGTCGGTGAAAGTGATTTTGACGTTTTCCCTCGGCTTCTGCCTGACCGCGTGAATTTCCAAGTTGCCGTCGTCTTTGACTTGCACATGAAAGATGCTTCCCGCAGGCTGCCAGTTGACGGGTTCGTAGCCGACTGGGCGATGGACAAGAAGCGACCCATCCGACTTGATGATTAACATGCGTTCGCCCAACTCAAGCGTTGAGCTTGCCCTGCCAACGTAATGCACACTGCACTTCCCCGCCACGATGAGCGTTCTTCGCTGCGAGAAGGCTCTCTCAATCAGTTTCGCCGCTTCCGCCAGCGTAGGCTGCGAGAGGACAGAGAGTTTGTTTTGTTGCGCCAAGTGTTTTCAGCCAACTATTTTAGACAGTGCTTGGGTACATAAGATTTCTTGAAGGAAACGCAGGTGGCAGGCTGGAAAGATAAGCGCATGGTGATGCAGCGGTACGATTTGACTGCGGATATGTATGAGGAACGTTACGCGGCGGAGCAGCAGGCAAAATACGGGGCAGCGCTGGAAAACGTCGGTTTGGCTGGCAAACGGGTTTTGGATGTGGGATGCGGCACAGGCTTGTTTTTTGGCTATGCCTCCGCTGCCGAAATGGTTGTGGGAATTGACCTTTCACGCAAACTGCTCCAAAAAGCCCAGGCGCAAGCCAAGAAGTCGCCTCATGTTTTTGTTGTGCAGGCTGACGCGGACCATTTGCCGTTTGCAGAGGGCTTCTTTGAGGCGGTTTTCGCTTTTACGGTGCTTCAGAACATGCCTAAGGCCGCGGGTGACTTTGGAGGAGCTCAAACGGGTCGCCAAGCCAGAGGGCTGCGTTGTCGTGACGGGGTTGAAGAAGGCTTTTCCGCTGAACACGTTCTTAGATATGTTGGATGGCTCTCCGCTTAGGCTATCTTTTTTCGTGGATAGCGAAGAGCTGAATTGTTATGTGGCGGTTTTAGCCGTTTAATGCTGGCAGTTGGCGTCGAGCGAAATTGGGGATTGCTAATATGGTTTTTGAATTCATAAGTGTCTTTTAGGGGAAACTACAATTGCTCGTAACTGAAAAGGTTGAAGCAGAATGTTGGAACAAGAAAACACCAAAAATCGAAAAGCCCTCCGAAACAAGATGGCTAAAGTATTCAGCGACGAAATCAAAGCCTTACCCGTAGACATGCGGTACATCCTGCTGGATGATTTGGTAACCGCGTTTGAGAGCCGTCTTTCAATTTTCACCCAGCCAAAAGCTAGACCGCTCCAAGAAGACTACGAGATAGTTGTAGGCAACCAAGAAGTCGTAGCTTAAACCGAACCTGAAGAATTCGCCGCCGAAAGAGCAGGCTTCAGAGTTCTCTCCGACTGAAACTGCATAATTTGAAGCACTAATCGAACCAAGGGTGTTTGCCGTTGCGGGAGCCATCGAAATTTAGTTTAAAAAAAATAAAAAGGGGGAAATGAAGTTTGTTGGCTTCTTTTCCTTAGGGTCTTTTTCGCATCATCAGAATTGCTAAAACAGCGATTCCGATGATTATCACTATTATGATTGCTACTCCGATGTATTCGACTGTGCTTTGCGTGGCTAATCCGCTGGCTGGTGTTGCTGTCGGCGCTGCTGTCGGTGCAGGAGAACCTACAATCATGACTGTCTGCGCGTTTGATGGGAAGTAGCTGTTTGATCCTGCGAAGGTTGCGGTGATGGTGTATGCGCCTGGAACATCTGGCGGCGTCCATATGAAGCTGTATAAGCCGTTTATGTTGGTTGTCGCTGTGCCGATGGGGATGGCGTTGTTGTTGGGGTCAATAGCAGTCAACGTTACGGTTACTCCCGTGAAGTTGGCTGGTAATGCCTGCTGCTGATACACGTAACCCATCCAATCTGTCATGCTGGCTTCAGATGCGCATGGAACTCCACTTGGAAAGTTTGCTTTCGGCGCTGTTTGCTGTGTGCCTGTTGAAGTGTCAACTACTGTGCCTTCTATAGCCACTTTTGTTCCAGCCGTAGTCGAGGTCAGCGGCGCCTGAATGGTTGTTGCGCTGGGTCCTTTGCCTACACCGTAAATTTGGCCGTCGTACCCGTTAAAGAACGTCAAGTAGCCATCTGCAACAGCAAATGCGGTGCCAGTCGCAGCCCACTCGCTTGGGTAACCTGAAAGTCTCCATATCTGCTGTCCCGTGGTAGCGTTTATTGCGGCTAAAGTTGCACCCACATAAATTGGGTTCGTAACCGTGTGTTCGTCGGTGGCTAAATAGACGACGCCGTTGGCGATGTTTTGTATTTGGGAGGGATAAACGCCGTAAGGACCGTTAAAGCCTGCGTATGTGCTGTTGTTTGGTTGAGATGGTCCGCCGTTGCCCCAGGTGAACACGATTTTTCCTGTTTGGTCGTTGTAGGCGTAGCATATTCCGCTGTATGAACAGCTGTAGAGGGTGCCGTAAGCTAGGAAGGCTTGAAGTGGGGGAGACCCTGGTGTGCCGTAGTAGTCGAAGGCTGCTTGAGACGGAGTTGGACCCCATGTTTGTGCGCCGTTTGTTAGGCTGTATCCTACCCACTGCATCGTTTCTTCATAGTTCAGAACGAACGTTCGGGTCTGCCAGTCAGCGCCGCTAAATGAGATAGTTAGGTTTCCCGTTGGCGGAGTATACGATTTGCTCCAGAGTAGTGAACCGACTGCGCCTCTGGATGCGTTGAGGTTTACTGCATACATTGTCCATGGACCTTGCGGTACACCTGTGCCGTCTGCTGCGAAACCAACTGGGAGCGGGGTGTAGCAAATCATCATGTCGCCGAAGTCTACAGCACCAACTGTCAAGGGATTAGACGGAAAGGTTTGGGGAACCGAGTTGAGCCATGGTAATGACATGTTCCAGTCGTAGGTCGTTGGCGAATTAAATTTAGATATGGCGTGTCCTTCAGCGATGCCGACGTCTCCCGCGACGTTAAGTGCGGAACCGTAAGGAATGTGGAAGGCTGTGCCGTTGGGGTATATTCCTGTTTCGCCCGTGATTGGAATAGGAATCTGGCTGCCTATATCGCTGATGAGAAAAGCATTGCCTGGTTGAATCATGATTGACGGCGACACGCTTCCGCTGCCACTGAATGGGTTAACGTCGTATAGCCAAAGCCGAGAAGAGTTCCATTCACCCAAATACCAGTTTGGAGAGGTTGGTCCTCCTACGTTGTTGAAGATGTACTGCAGGTATTCGCCGCCGTTGCCCCATGCGCCTGCGCCTGAAGGGACATTGGTTACGTTGAATAGTGATTCTCCTGTGAATCCGTCGTAGAATTGCCAGGTGGTAGGTGTAGAAAGCTGGAACGCTGCAAAGTTTAGGCCTCCTGTCTCAGCGACTAGGATTGGTGGGTAGACTCCGTGTTGGTCAGGGTCGTAAACGTCGTAGATGTATCCGAATGTTAATTGCGGTATGTTTTTGTTGCTCCAGAGTTGCTGTCCTGTACGGAGATTTACGCAGATGGTTGGTCCGGTTGCGCTTCCTCCAAGAAGGTTTGAACCCGTGAATGATGCGACTTGAGTGTAGTAGAGGTATCCGTCGATTATTATCGGGTTTTGGAATCGCGGTGCGTATGATGAGCCTTCGAAGTAGCCGACTGAGTGGTCATTTGGATACAGGTTTCCTCCAACTTCTCCGCCGATTTGAGTCGGCGTTGTCCACATAATATGGGAAGTTAAAGGTCCTATGGCGTCACCGTGGTACAAGCCAGTGCTAGTGTAGCCTGATGGGGGCGGTATAGTAGCTGAGAATATTGATGCTCCAAAACCCAGCCAGTTCGACGAAACCGTGAACCAGTTGTAGTTTGAACCGTAAATTGGCTCTTGCCAGTAAGCTGTCGGCAACGGAGCGCCTGAGGTTACGGGAATTGGTGCTGACTGAACTGTAAGCGTGGTTGATGAGCTGCTTGAGGTGTAGGTATCGTTGACCAGGTTTGAAGTCGGATTATATTGCCCGGGGAATGCTGCGTAGGCTTGGCCTGGAAAATTAAAGGTTAAGGTGTATGTGCCAGCTGCGGATGGGGTGAAGGAGTAGGCTTGTGATGATGTTGAGTCTGAGATGATTGGGAAGTTCTGGGTTGTATTTGCGCCGTCAGGTGCGGTAATGATTAGGTTGTAGTTGTGGAATCGGTAGTTGTTTGAAAGCAATGCTTCGCTTGTCCCAACCGTTGCAGTGCCCGCTGAACCAAAAACGCTGTCAAGCCACATGTAAACGTGCGCTGTCTGACCTACACCTATAGGGTTAGGTGCAGCCCAAATGTAGGCATAAGTCGGAATCTGCCATGACGGAGTATGCGCGTTAGCTGTTGGTACCAATATCACTGAAGCTGCCATCGAAAACGAAAGAAATACCGCGAAAATAAAAGCCACAGATTTACTATTTATTTTTTGCATTATTTCTTTTCCTCATTTCATTTTGTTTTTTGTGGAAGAAGAAACTTCGCGAAAATTAGCCTTAAACTGAGCAGAATCAGCAGTTTTTAGATTGAAGTTGCCTCTTCCGCATTGTACGATAAATCTGCGACACTCAAAAACCTTGTGAAAAATATCGGAATTAAATAAAGCAAAAACATTTTTCACCAAATAGGAAATTGAATTAGAGAAAATAGCTGCCATTTATCTTGAAAAAGAAAAAATGGCGAAAGCAACGTTTTTTCTTGTTGGCGACGAGGTTAGCTTGGAGCTGGACGGGTTCCCAGTGTAAGCGAGATATCTTGTGTTTGACCGTTTCGCAGGACGGTTACGGTTATGGTTTGTCCAGGCGATGTGTGTTCGGCGAGGTACGTTGAGAGGTCGTCTTGGTTTACGATGCGTGCTCCGTTTATGGCTGTGATTATGTCTCCTCCGACTGCTAGCTGTGTTCCGTCGATGGTGACTTGGGTTGAGCCTGCTTTGAGTCCTGCTTTGTCGGCTGGTCCTCCGCTTACAACCTGCTCAACAAGCAAGCCGTAGGTAACTTTGTATCCTTCCTGTGAGGCGATGTCGTAGCTGTTGTCCGCAACGCTCACGCCCATGTATGGATAGGACGAGTAGGTTCCGGAGCTTGCCAGCGAATTGACTTCCCGCAGTATTGTGGCTGAGGAAATTGCGAAGCCTAAGCCTTGTGCGGTGCCGCCGTTGTCGGAGTTTTCGATTCCTGCCGTGTTGATGCCGACTACTTGTCCTGCGGCGTTCAGCAAGGGTCCACCTGAGTTACCTGGGTTAATGGGGGCGCTGAACTGGATTATGTCTGCTATGGGGTAGTTGCCTGAGCTTGTTTCCGTTATGGTTCTGCCCATGGCGCTTACGATTCCGGTTGTCATTGAGCCTGCTAAGCCGAATGGGCTGCCGACGGCTGCCACAAAGTCTCCTACGCTGAGGGTTGTGGAGCTTACGATTTGAAGCGGCTGGTACTCGCTTGCGGGGGCGCCAGTTACGGAGAGCACTGCCAAGTCGGCGTATGGGTCCGCGCCCAAAACCGTCGCTGCGTAGCCATCTCCATTCGAAAAAGTCACGCTAACGCCCGTTCCTGAAGCGATAACGTGGTTGTTTGTGACGACAACCATGCGTCCGTTGAGGTCATCGATGAAACCTGAACCTTCAACCTGGCTGCCTGACTGCGTATCCGTGATGACCACCACCGAATCTTTAACCTCGTTGTAGAGTGCAGAGAGGGAGCCGTTTTCTGGGATAGCTTCAGCGGCGCCGCTCTGGTTAGAGGACATGCTTGCAATCTGATTCTGCAAATTAGTAATCTGCCTCTGAAGGTCGGATTGGTCGCTTGAAGTGTGCATGTTTCCAACATAGTAGCCGACGACGCCTGCGAATAAGCTGCAAGCAATTATCGCGACAACCGCGGCTGCAAAAAGCCGATTTCTTCGGGCTCTTCTGGACGGTTTCGGCTGCTCAGGCTGGGGATAAAACTGTGGGGTTTGCGGTTGCTGCGTCGGTTCGGGCTGTGCCGAGGGCTGAGGTTGCGGAGGTGCCTGGGGCTGTTCAGGTTGCTCAGTAGGCGGCGAAGATTCTGGCTGTTGCGTTGGCGGTGAAGGTTCGGGTTGCGGGGGTTGCTGCTCAGGTTGCGGCTGCTGGGTTTCTTGTGCGGGTTCAGGCTGAGAATTTTCAGGCTGCTGCGAAGGCTGCTCCATTTACAGCCAGCTCCTAGACCCAGCGGGTGTCTTTTTGAGTCGTGAAGTTACTGTTGTTAATTTACGTTGATAAGGCATGTTCCTGATTCTCCATTGCTAATTGATGTTCTAGCATTCAAGATGTTATTAAAAAGTTTTTCATAATTAACCCCCAATTCTATGCAAACACAACATAGGGCACATTCAGGTAACAAACAGAAAACAAGCATTAACTTGCATCTGAAAATTGTTCCGCCCTCTTTTTGCGGGGACGTTCGGCTCCTATCGTTCGGAGCGTCTGATTACCCAAAGAGCCACCCCAAACTCCAAAAACGCAACCGCAGCCATAGCCAAAAGCGCAAAGACATGGTTAAACGTTGCAAGAAACCCAGCTGCATACGCGACTTCGGGAGCCAATATGACGGCTACTCCGACGGTTAACTTTTCGAAATCGTTCAGCACCGAGGCTATTTTGCCTTTGGAGGCTGTTCGCAGGAAAAGTTTGATTTCGAATATGCTTGCCGCAGCCACTGGCAGCACGGTCAGGAAGGGAATGAGAATGGCTAGGGGTGAAGTTAAAGGTTCAAACAACGACAAAACGGCTAGAGCCACTGGAACGGGAAGGTAGGTTGCCGTGGAAACCAGCGCTTTGGGAATCACGATTCTGCGGGAGCTTATCGGCAAAGTTTTCGTGTACTCTAAGGCTTTTCCTTCGGCGCTGAGTAGGGCTAGAGGCAGGAAAAGGGCGAAAACTGCACCCAGAGACGTGCCCGTAAGCACCAGAGCGGTTCGGAGGACGCCGACGCCTGAGTCCAGCAGAGTTATGATGACGGTTTCGAGGACGGGGAGGGCGAAGAAGAAGGCGGTAGCTGGGTTTCTGGAAGCCACTTTGAGGTCTTTGAAAACGTAGCCCAGCAGCGGTCCACGGGGTTTAACTGAAAAATCCCGAGCGGTAACCCGAGCGATATTGACGCCAGAACCCGAAGACACATGCCTCACGGTTACTAAACTCCATTTGCCCGCGAAAACCGCAAGCAAACCGTAACCTACCATGGCGACGGATGAAACCAGCAGAGCCGTAAAAGTGACGGCGGAAACTGAAGCCGTGATGACGATGCCTGATGAGAAGGGATACAAAAGCCCCAGCAGCGAATTCCAAACGTGCCCCGCGCCAAGCAGTGTGCTCTGCAGGTTAGGCACAATGTACCATGGGATGCTGAATAGGAAGCCGACGGCGACAAGCAGCAAACCCCACATCAAAATGAAAAACAAACGCAGAACGGTGCCAGCTTTTGAGCGTCCGCCCCGAAGCATGTTTCGCTGGAATATTCGTGAAAACCACAATGCGACGGCAACGGCGAAGAGCGCGTTCATGACGGAGGCTGCAAGCATGATTAATGTTGCGATTGGGGAAGCCGTCAGGTAAGCGACCAAGATGACTTGGCTAAGGATTGAGCCTATCACCATGTAATCGAAGGATCGAATGAAAGAAAACAAGGTAACTAACGAGAAATCAGCCTGGTTCAGCGGCATAGTGGACATTAAGGCTGAAGATTCGGGGCTCATGAAAGATGAAAGAGTCTGAATGGCGTAGAGCGCCGTGAACCCGAAAGTAACCGCTAAACTAAGCGAAACCGCGCTGGTTAACCCGAACCCTTGGCTTCCCAGAAGCAACGAGACGAAGGGAGCCAGCGAAACGACGACGTTGAAGAAAGCGACGACGCCTTTGTCGAATTTGGCGATTCGCAGCGCCCTCTGGGTCAGTTCCAAGTCGTCCTGTGTTTCTTTGCCTTGGCGGCTGCGTCCAAAAGCGCCCCACCACATGCGTCCCCGCTCCTCAGCAAGCGAACGATAAACCATCTCGCGGTAACACGTTTGGCTAAGACGCCAGGCTTCACTTAGCTTCACTGTGGAAGAATGCCTCCCTAAGCATCCGCATAGTGTCGGCAACCTCGTCTTCTTCATGGGTCAACTTCAAAAAGACCTCCTCGAGCGTGCCGCCGCTGCCTTCGGTTTTGGCTCGAAGCTCATCCAAGGTTCCTTCAGCTATGACTTTGCCCTGGTAGATTATGCCGATTCTCGTGCACACCTGCTGAGCCACCTCCATGATATGCGTTGAAAACAGGACGGCTCCGCCTTTCTGCGCATGAAACCCAACCAGCTCCTTAACTATTCGGCTGCTCTTCGCGTCCAAGCCGTTGAGGGGTTCATCCAGCAGCAGAACGGGCGGCTGATGAATAAGCGAGGCGATTAGGGCGACTTTCTGCTTCATCCCAAGCGAGAGGGTAGCTATGGGCGAGTCAAAGTAGGGCGCCATGTCAAAAGCAGATGCCAGCTGAGCAACCAAGTCGTTGGTGGAGGCTCTTGGGGTTTTTCTGATGGATGCCACAAACTCCAGAAAATCCCGCGGCGAAAGAGAATCGTAAACTATGGGGTTTTCGGCGACGTACCCGATTTTTGATTTAACTTCAATCGGTTTTTTGGCGGGGTCTAAGCCGACGACTTTTATCCAGCCTGAAGTTGGCTCCAGCAAGCCAAGGATGGTTTTGATGGTTGTTGTTTTGCCTGCGCCGTTTGGACCAAGCAAACCGTAGACTTCGCCTGGCATAACCCGCAAATTAACTTCGCTCAACGCCCGAAAAGACCCGAACTGTTTAGTAAGCGCAGAAGTTTCAATCAAAGGCTCAGAGGCGGACCAAAGTTTTCTTTCCATTTGCATCGCCAACTCGAATCAAGAACTATCCTGCCCCAAACAAATTATGTCTTACTAACCCAGAATCCATATTCTATTAATCGCAAAAAGAAAGCGGTTTTCTGCGGCTTTAAGAAAAAGCAGAATTTCGAAAACCTTTCAGCCCAAAGTCTAGACGCTTAGCATTTGGACTCCGTCGATTTGTCCGTTGTCTGCGAAGATGCCGACGGTAACTTCGTTTACGGCGCCTGGGTAAACTCTGTCGAGCCCCAGTATGATGTACCAGTACGGAACCAGATTTACTGAGTTGCCTCTGGGATGCGGCACCATCTGCACTGAAACGGGGTTGTCAAGCACGGGGAAGCCGGTGTATTTGGTGCCGTTGAAGTTCCATGTTAGGGTTGAAACGTAGTTTTTAGCCATGGTGATGGCTTGTTCCTGTGAAACGGTGAGTTTTGTGCTTCCGACGTTGAACATGAAGTAGCCATCGGTCATGGTTATGAGAATGTTGTTTTGGAAAGTCATCATTACGCCTTTAGTTTGGTAGTCAATGCCGCCCTGATTGTACATCCACATGAACTCGGTGTTGCCGCCCGAAACAGTAATTTGAAGCGTCATGTTGCCCTGCGTAACCGTTGTGGGTCCAGTCGTGTTCACCGCGTTAATGAGCGAACGCATCTGAGCAAGGTAGGCGTCGCCTGAGAAGGCTTGGTACCGTTCAAGCGTGCCCTTAGCGGCTTGCAGTACATCGTCAGGCTGAGACGACGTGAAAACAGGTGAGCTTTCGCCCATTTCAAGTTGATATCGGCTGAAATGGTTATCCCTGAAACGCATCTCCACGTTGAAAGTGTACGGACCATTCGTTAAAGAATACGTAAGCAACTCTTCAGCAACGTTAAACTCCGTGTTGTACTGAAGCGTGTTTCCAAGCAGAGAAACCGTGTATTTGTCGGTGTCGATTTGAGTGACGTTCTGCAGAAAATTAGCCACTTTATTGGTGCCTATTCCCCAAGACAGCAACTGCTGGTTTTCTGTAGCTAAATCATTTTGCTTGCTGGACATCCCCTTCATAGAAGTGTATTGGAGAGCGGAAAAGCTAGCTAAAACCAAAACGGCAACAAGCAGCACCCCGAAGACGGCTCGCCATTTAAAGGACAACTGAAGCCTGCGTTTGGGCTCAACTTCTGGAGCTTCCTCAACGCCCTTCATGGCGCTTACAGTCGCCAACCCGAAAGTCGACAACTTGTACTGTCCACTATCCATCTTGTTGACGAGGTCGCCGAGGCTTTCAAGGTGATAAGTCAAGTTGGAGGTGGAGATGTCAAGCTGCTGGGCTAAATCCATAAAAGTCATCGGTTTGATGGAGAGCATACGGATGATTTTTCGCCGCACTGGATGCTTAAGAGACGAGAACATGATTGAGTAGATTTCGTCCTCAGAGCTTGCCATTTAGACACCCGCGTTAATGTACAGGGTTAAAACCTTAAAAGCCTATTGAAAATAATGGTGAATAATCGGCTAAAACACGGTCAGCAACAACAAAAGCACACGGATAAATTATTTGGTCAGTTAGAAGGCGAAGGTCAAGAAGAAAATGACCTAATAGGCAAAATCAAAGAAAAACGAAAGATGGGTTGCCGATGACATTTCCACTTTAGCCTCTTTTCGGGCATCAGTAAGTTAAACCCATGCGTTTTATGAATTCAAGAATTCTTTCATATTCCACAAGGTACTGTTTGCCTTTTTCAGTAAGTTTAAGAGATACCTCATCTTCAATCAAGCCAAGTTCTCTAAGTTCAATTATGTAATTTTTAAGTCGGTCAAAAGGCACGTTGATTTGTACCTGAACACGTGTTAAAACAACCCTTCCCGGCTCATTGCCTTCCCTTCTTAGGACAGACAAAAGGTCCCCGTAAATCTTTAGTTTGTCCCTGCGAGGAATTTTCTTCATTTGACCCCCTTTTGTTCATTTGAGCCGTAAAAAGTTCGGTAGGAGACAAAAAGAAAGATTGCTAAACCTACATAGCGAGTTACTAAGGACCCTATAAATGCCGAAAAACTTGTGTCAAGATACCAAAACAGCAATGAATACTGGCTGATTGCAAGAAAAATGAAGCCGAAAGGAATCCAAATCGTAGTTGGGTCGGGGTTCCTTATGTGACTTCGAAGAGTAACTATGGCAATGTAGGAGAGGCAGGCTAAGTTAACGAATCTTAAGTATACGTTGGCGTTGGAGTACCCATCGAAGGCAAATTCTGGAGCAACAAATGCGATTAGAAGCAAAATAGCGAGAGCAATTACCAAAAGACTGATAGTTAGCTCTCCGAGCAACTGGCGATTTCTAAATTTCCTACTTGAAAACAGGTAAGTGGTGGTGAGAAATACGAAAGCGAATGTTCTTGTTAGAGGCGGAAGCCATATTAATTCTCGAGGAAAACCCAGCGGGGAATAAGATATTGCAGCCAGACCGTACGATACTCCCAGAAAAGCAAATCCGAGGGGTAACCCCAGAAAAGTTCCTTCTCTAGTAAGCTTATAAGGCTTTATCATAAACCTGACAAGAATAAGGCAAAGAATCGTCGTAACAATCTCTACTATCATTCGGTCTGTAGCATACATGCTGGTGGCAAACATACCGTTGATTTAATGCATTCTTTCTTTATTTGTTTTTTCAAAATAACCCTAAATTAAATTGTTTGCACCAATCACAAAAGAAAACTTCGAATTTTATTTACTCACGATAAGTGAGCGAGTCTTATTAGAGGCTTGGTCAGACGTTGCTGTCCAGCGCTAAGGCGCATATAAAAACAAAGGAAAAAAAACAAAATGATGAATAATAAAAGTAAATTTGTTGCTACTTTGATAGCAGCAATATTGATCTTTTCGATAGCAGCTTCAACATTTCTGATACCAACAGCAAACGCACACACGCCATCTTGGAACGTTCCAACGTTCGCCTATGTTCAAGTAGTGCCTAATCCAATCGGAGTCGGCCAAACAGCAACAGTATACATGTGGCTATCCAATACATTTGACAACACAAACCTCTACAACAACTACAGATTCCACAACTTTAACATGACAATAACAGGACCCGACGGAAGTATAGTGGCATCACAAATTTTTGCAATAGTTTGGGACCCAACAAGTAACCAGCCATATGCCTTCACGCCTACAGTAGCAGGCACATACACAGTCTACTTCAGCTTCCCAGGCCAACCAATCACCACCAGCGACGACCTTGCAACGTCGGCATACATCAACGACACCTACGCAGCAAGCTCGGCAAAATGCACATTCACCGTGCAACAAACCGCGGTTGGAGGTTACCCCCAAACGCCGCTTCCAACAACTTACTGGACACGCCCAATATACGGAGAAAACACTAACTGGTACACCATTTCGTCAAACTGGTTGGGCTCGGGTTCAGCAGGCTACGGAACAGGCGCCTCAGGATGCACCTTTGTACCGGGAAACGCAGTAGGACCGGTAACAAGCCACGTCATGTGGACCTATCCCCTTGACTTCGGCGGTCTCGTCGGAGGAGAAACACTTAGTGATCCAGGCACCACATATTTCGAAGGTTCAGCATATAACACCAGATTCGAGAACCCCATCATAGTCGACGGATACCTGTACTACCAAGAGCCTGTAACATTCACAGGGTACTCAAGCGGAGCAACAGTCTGCCAAGACCTACGCACAGGCCAAATCATTTGGACCACCACGCAAATCCCAGCGTTATCTTTCGCATACGTGTATCGACTGTACGATCCTAACCAGCACGGAGGTTTCCCACCGGTACTGTTCACAAGTGGCTTCGCACGAGCCTTTGACGCATATACTGGCGACCCGCTTTTCAACGTAACCGGCGTTCCATCAGGCACAGCAATGCAAGGTCCATCAGGAGAGCAACTGAAGCTTAGCGTTACGAACCTTGGCACATCAAGCAGCCCTAACCTTTACCTCACCGAATGGAACTCGACTAAAATTTGGGACTTCACATATAACCCATGGACCGGCGCAGTTGACAACTCCCCGACAATTTACAACGACTCAACCACTAGCGGCGCAGCTTTAACAACAGCTCAATCACAGTACGCAACCGTAACAGAGCCAGTTTTAGGAGCAGTCGCTGGAACCAACCCCAATGCACCTGCAACTTACAACTACGTGGTCTACGGAAACGTCGTCAACAAAACAAGCTCACTCTACAGCTACGACTGGAACTACTCACTAACATGGCTAAACAGCGTCACTCCAGTACCTACAATTGTCGCAGCTTGGAGCGGGAACATGGCTATTCTCGTTAGCGGAACTACGCCGTCAGCTACCTCATGGACACCCTACACATACTATGGCATAAACCTGAACGCAACTGTAGGTCCAATCGGCGAAAAGCTTTGGAGCAACACACTAACTGCACCCGCAGGCAACATAACAGTCAGTTACAGTGGACCATCAAGCTCTACCACAACCTACGGCTACTTCGTCCAATTCTACAAGGAAACAATGCAGTTCGTCGGCTTCAGCATGTCAACGGGCAAGCAACTTTGGGGCCCAACCGGCGACCAAAGTCAACAGCAACTAATGTACTACAACAGCGGATACAACAGCGGCGGCAACGAAGCAGGAACAGTAGAAGCATACGGAAACATCTACTATTGCGGCTTCGGAGGAATAATGTCCTGCTACAGTCAAGCAACAGGAAATCTACTGTGGACCTATGGAAACGGCGGATCGGGAAACAGCACAAACAGCGGCTTTGAAAGACCAGGAAACTATCCAACTTCAATTTTCGCAGTCGGCAACGGAGTAATATACACAACAACCACCGAACACACGGTTTCAAGCCCAATCTACAAGGGTGCACTGCAACGTGCCATCAACGCAACAACAGGCAAAGAAATCTGGACTTTAAGCGATGTCACCTCTGAATCAGGTCCTCCAATGATAGGAGCTATTGCAGACGGGTATTCGGTAACTCTCAACGGCTACGACAACCAAATCTACAGTGTCGGCCAAGGACCAAGCGCAACCACAGTCTCCGCGACGCATACCGGATTGTCATTCGGGCAAACAGTGGTCATCTCGGGAACAGTGATGGACATTTCAGCAGGCACCAAACAAACTGAGCAAGCAGCAGACTTTCCATATGGCGTACCATGCGCATCCGACGCAAGCATGAGTCAATGGATGAGCTACGTCTACCAGCAGCAACCAATGCCAACCAACTTCACCGGCGTACCAGTCAACCTATACGTCCTAGACTCAAACCACAACTACAGACCCATAGGCACCACAACCACAGACCAAAGCGGATTCTACACCCTAACATGGGCTCCAGACGTCCCAGGCAACTACACAGTCTACGCCAACTTCGCAGGCACCAACGGATACTGGCCATCATCTGCCGAAACGAGCTTTAACGTAATGACGGTTCAGCCAACGGCAACACCCACAGCGTCACCGATAGGCAATTTTGCATCCAACACAACCCTTGAGTACGGAATCGTAGCCCTCGCCATCGTCATCGTCATCATCGGCGCAGTAATCGCATTGCTCGTCACCAAGAAACACCCATAAAACAAGAGGAGCCAAAACTCCTTTTTTACCTTTTTTTAGTCCCACAAAAATGCAAAGTAAAAAAAAGAAATGAGGAAGCTGGAAGGGCTGAGAGGGCTCTGGTTAAATCACGAAATGGCGAAAGCAGTGTGATTAAGGTTTTCCGTTCTTTTTTCTCCTTAAAAGAAGAATCTAAATCCGCCAGAGCCCCAGCAAACCCCCATGTTGGACCGAAAAGTTTGTGCGTTGAGAATAAAGGTTGCTGACAGACAGCAAAAACGGAGTAGGTTCAACAGCCTACTTTATTGTTGACTCCATAACTTGAACATCCTTTAGAAATGGACAGCTCAAGTAAGAAGCATCTGAATTACTGAAATATCACTAAAAGATGAGCGCCATTTGGCTCGTCGCCACCCAAGTGAATAGAGTGTGTCGGTCAAACAAGGGTAATTAGCAATAGAAAAAGAAAAAGCCAAGATGTAGCGGAGATAAAGCCCATTTTAAGCAAAATTGTTTTAATAACACGGTTTTCAATAGTTACGAACGCTCAATTTAGAGGCATCGAGTAGTTAATGTTAATCCAAGAAGTTATACTTGAAAATTTCATGAGTTACGAATACGCACGGGTACCCCTCAAAAAAGGCGTAAACGTAATCGGCGGACCCAACGGCGCAGGAAAATCCTCGCTGCTGCTCGCCATATCCGTGGGTCTAGGTCAAACCTACACTGAACGCTCACGCAAACTAAGCGATTTAATCAGGTGGGGAAAAGACCAAGCCCGAGTCACCCTTATTTTAGACAACAGCAAACAAGGCAACAAACGCCCAGTGCAGAAATACCCCAAAGACCAGCTGTTTCTTGACCCGCGTCATGCGGCGAGACGGCAAATACTGGTTTGAACTTGAAAACCGCGCGGCAGGCAAACAGGACGTTGAACGGTTACTCGGCAAATTCGGCGTTGACCCCGACAACATGCTAATCATCATGCATCAGAACATGGTTGAGCAATTCACCGTTCTTAGCAACATCGAAAAACTACGCATGGTGGAAGCAGCAGTCGGGCTGGAACCCTTCCGAGAAAACGTCGTGCAGGCAAAAACCAAACTCACAAGAATCCTAACCCAAGAAGAATCCGTAACAAAACTGCTCGAGCAAGCACAACAAACGCTCACTTACTGGCGAGAACAATACGACAAATACCAGGAAAAGAAGCAGCTTCAGATAAAGAAGCGGTTTTTGGAGCGGGTACTGACGTGGGCTGAAGTTGAAAAACGGGAAGCCGCAGCCAGAAACCTCAAAGCGAACCTCACCAAAAACCAAGACGCCATCACCAAAATAGAAACAGAAAAACAGGACATACTAAACCAGCTTAGTTCGCAGCAGAATCAAACTGCAACCGTGAAGGGGAACATAAAAGCCATTTTCGAGGAGCGACTGAGCCTTGAACACGACATCGCCCAGAACCAATCCATGCAGTCGCTGATTAGCCAGCTGCTTGAAGAAACCCAAACGCTTGCAGCAAGCCATCCAAGCCAACAAAACCCAGCTCAAACTGCTAAGAAACGAAAACCTCAAAGAAATGCTCAAAAACTCCGAGTTGGAACTGTCAAGCGCGACTGAGCGGGTTAAGCAGAATCAGGCGGAGATGGCTTATTTGGAGGAGTCAGCTGGGAAAGCGTCGGATGAAATGCTTGAGCAACGGGTGAAGTTGGCTCTGCTTGAGTTCAAGCGGGCAAACGCCATCGTGAACCTTAAGGAACTGGAAAAATCGCTTAAAGAAGCCCAGGAAAGCTTGGATTCAACAATCCAGAAGGCGCAGGAGTCAGGCGAACGGATAGCCGCAGCGAAAAGCGCCAGCGACATCCAAGACGAAATCCGCTTAACCGACGGACACCTAGCGGCGCTCGCTGACGTTTCAGAAGACATAGAACGCCAATACGAATCATACTCAAAACTTTACTTGGAACTTAAAGAAAAAGTGCAGCTTGTAGCGGAGAACCGCGAGAAAACCCTTGAAGAAGTCAAAACCCGAATGCAGTCATGGCGAACCGTCATGGAAAGCCTCCTTGACAGGGTAAACGTGGAGTACCAGCGAATCATGACTCAAACTTTGGCTTCAGGCGCCGTGCAACTTTCGAACGGTCAAGACATCGAGACCGCGGGGTTGGAAATCATGGTGGGGTTCAAAGGCAGCAAACCCGTGGCGCTTGACGCCTACACGCAGAGCGGCGGGGAGCGGACCACGGCAACTATGAGTTTTCTTTTGGCGTTGCAGCAGCATGTACGTTCGCCTTTCCGCGCAGTCGACGAATACGACATCCACATGGACCCCAAAAACCGTGAAATGATCGCCAAAATCCTCTTAGCCGTCATCAAAGACGCAAACGCACAATACGTCGTCATCACACCCAGCCAAATCACCTTCGCCCAGCAAGACAGCAACGTAATCACCGTGCAGAACATGGAGGGAAAATCCGTCATCCGTGAGGTAGCGGCATAATGCAGAAAGCCAAAGAAGCCACCAAAGCGCTGGGCAAAGAACGGCTTGAACGCATCATCGAAATGTGCGTCGCCATCGAAACCCGCCAAACCGAACCCTTCACACTCAACATCGACGAAATCATAGCCGTCGTCAAACAGTATTTTCCACATTGGCAAAACCCAGAGGAACTTCGGCTTGACGCTGAAACCCTACATCACTTAGCCACAGTCATCAAAATCCAAAGCGAATGGGTCAAACAACGCTCAACCGCACTCTACACCGACCCGTTTTTGATGGAAGAAAAAATCCTGCAGATAGGCAAGCAGGAAATGGTCGACGTCTTCCTTCACGCTTGGAACCCAGTGTTAGAGTTCGAGTCAATCAGCCTAAACACGCTGGCGCAGGGGATTCTGTACTGGGAAGCGTTGGCGCCTATAAGCGAAAGATGGAAAAACTTTGAAGCCGCCGAAGTCTCAAACGCCTACACAAGCCGAGACGAACTGATTAAGGCGCGTATCCTCAGCGACAAAGAATTCAGCGTTGAACTCAGCACGCTTTGGCAGGAGCTAAAGGACTGCGTCGCCGCCAAAGGCAAAGACGGCAAAGTCAACTACTGGGACTTCATCGGCGCAGAAACCTACGAACAAACCGTCCAAAAAGCATTCTTAACCAGCTTCTTAATCACCTACGGCTTCGCAACACTGGAAATCGACCGACTCGAAGAACTCGTCTTCATAATCCCGTACCAAGAAGCCAGAAACGAGCCCCCAACGCAGCAGTCAGCGTCTGTAGCCATCGCGGTTTCAATTGAAGACTGGCAGAAATGGAAGGAGGCAAACTAATGAGTAAAAGAGGCGTTTACGGCGGCAAAATCAAGAAAGCAACACAGATGCTCTTCTATAAACGGCATCAGAAACCAGGCGTCCGAGGCGCAGAGTTGCACAAGGCGTTGGGCTCAGACTACCCCAAAGTGCTCGATTTGCTTGACGACTACCTCAAACCGCTGGACCTGCAGGTTAAAACCGTTTTCGAAGAAGAAAAAACCCCGGAGAAACCAACTCTGGAGGAGCTTGACAAGGCAAGGTTTTACGTGGCGTTGCGCGGCGATTTGGCGACCAAAGACAAGCTGATTGGCTGGCGCATCGACGATTTGGCAGGGTTAGCCATCACGATTTCGTTTATAATCAGCAAGAAGGGGCAGGCGGCGCGGAAAGACGTTGAAAAACTGCTTGCGGAGAAAATGCCGAACTGGAAAATCGGTTTAAACCTTGACCGCTACATACGCAGCGGCTACCTGGGACAAGACGACAATGGGCAACTGTACCTTGACTGGCGAACACGGGCAGAAGTAGACCAAAAAGCTCTAATCAACATGCTGCTAACCAGCGAAACCCAAAAAACAGAAACCGCCCAGCCGAAAGAACAGGCAGAACAAGAAGAAAACCAAGAACCACAAGACGACCAAGCCGAAGAAGAAGCCTAAAGCCCAATTTCCCACACGAAAAATAAAAACCATAGTGGCTTTTGCACCCACTTCTTTTTGGGTGTTCTCGTTCACTTAAACAGTTGCGGCACGAACCGCCTAGCGTTAAGAATTAAATGGAATGATTTATAAATCAAATGATTTAATCGACATCAACGAAATTTTAAGGTTTCCTTAACAGGCAACGACAAAACCCTAATCACCCAAATCAACGACAACAATACAAAAACCAGCAACCCAAAACCGCCCAAGAACGCATCCACCTCAAATTCTGGCACCGGCAGGGAAGGCATGACAATCAGTTGATGGGTTTGGCGTTGGCTTGCCGAGCAGTGGAAAGGGTTGCTCCACCTAACTGCGGTGCCATGCTTCTACGGTAGTCAATGAGATTAAGTTAGCTCGAATCTTGACCTATTAAAGATGTGACTATCTGCCAATTGTTTCAGTCAGAATGAAAAGCCAAATGTGGCTATGTATATGCAATTACCCAATTAACTACTTGAAAGACGGCAATTACCACTAGTGACGCAACGGCTACCAAAAGTGCCCTTCTTAGCTCTCTTTCCTCACGGCTTCTGGCTGGCATTGCATACAGCGGTTGAACTAACTGTTGGTTTCCGATTTGGACAAACGGAAATAGTTGCGTGATGCCAGATTCGTTATAAACCTCAACAGTTCCTGACGGAGTCGCAACGGCACCAACAACCGTAAACCAGGTATAGCCAGGCGTAAGTGGCGCTTGACTATAAGGTATTTTAACTTCTGCATTAGGGGCCAGATTTTGAATATTTAATGGCTGGTAGACGTTTTGGTTCAATTGGCTCCATGATAGCATAATTTGGATTGTTCCCGTAAATGCGTTTGCACCAATATTTTTTACCTTGTAGAAAAAACTAGGCATTCACTCCAACTGTAGTGTTTTCTGGCGCCTGAACTTTTACGCTTAGCTTGTAATTACTCAAAGCCATTTTGCCTCACCGACCAAAATCATTCTTTAACTTGAAGTGCTTATAAGATTTGTCATGAGCCTGAGGCGCAGGAGCGATTGAGATGGAATCAAGCGGAAAAAAATGCTTCGTGATAATGCCTTTCTCTGGAACCTCTGTTAAACATACGTCAAAATACTGGGGTGATCACTTTAACGGTTTCTTGAAACCGTTGATCAACTCATGTGGTGACATAGTGGCTTCGCGTTCAGAGGCATTGCGGCAAGATATTCAAAGGCAAATAGTCAACGACCTTGTTTTCAGCGATATAGTTCTTGCTGACCTTACAGATTCAAATCCAAATGTATACTGGGAACTTGGAGTCAGGCTGAGTTTCAGGCATGGAACGATAACAATAGCGGAAGAGAATACAAAGATACCATTTGATATTAACACTAAAGGTGTACTCTTCTATCCGACCAATCTCTCAGAAAGGGCCAATTTCAGCTCAACATTAAAGGAAGCAATTAACAATTGTCTCCTGAACCCAAATTTGCCAGATAGTTTCGTCTTGGAAACGATCACAGGAAGAGGATCAATATACTCCGTGGTGCACCATTATGAGACACTTCAAAGAATTGAAGGCTTAATCATCGAAAGCAAACTAAACAGCACAATATTGAATGCTTCTCTTGAAGCTGCCTTAAAGAACAAAGGTAGATTACGTTCAAAATTGCAAATAAATTGGCATGTCATAGTCACCCACATGGGAACTTCTGCTATCGATTTGTTATTAGCAGAACACTATCTCGAAGAAAACGAAGACTTCTATGAATATTCTCATTCATTGCTTGCTATGATTTATGCTTTCAACAAAGTACTAGATGACTGGAGTTTGAACAACGAGAGCGGGAAATGGCTTATGGAGAAAGGATCGATGTTGAAGCAAACTCTCGGCGTTTATCAACAGCGGCTTTACAATTCAAAAGAAAAAATGAACAAATGCTGCTAGCATACCTGAAATATGAAATGACGTTGTGAGGAGGAGGCTGCCGTTATCCAATTGGTAAATGATGGGGTGACTCACACTTTGTCGTCCTTCAATGTCAACCTTCAACCGCCCGTAGAAAGGCTCAATGACGACGCGCGTCAATTCCAGATTCATGAACGACAATGCAAATACTTATCACCCTTGGCAAATGCCTTATTCGAACGGTCCTCTAGAGCTGCACTTATTCAGTTGCTTCTTGAAATCCATCTAGGTAAAACGGTTGTAGATGCTGATCTTCGTTCTCTTGAGTTCTCTAGTCGACCCAAAATTAGATAACGTATTTCTCTAATTGGTCAAAATTCATCCATCGACAGGGTAGACTAGTGGTTAACTAATTGATAGGTATAGCTTCCACTAGGCGCATTAGTGTAAGTAACCGTCGTATAACCATAATGAACTATATCGTATGCTATATGAGTGATGAATCCGTCGATTGAAAATATGCTACCTTGGACTGTTTGAATGGTATAAGTGACTGTGAAACTTCGTGGATTTCCCACAGGTGTGATGTTAACCGTTTGATAATCCCATCCAGTATGAGCTTGAGCAATAACATAGATAGAAGCATAAGTGTCATTGTAGGGTGAACCCGAGCTTAAGCTAATTTTGGCATTTGTGACAGAAACGATAAGATACAGGTAAGCGTCAATGCTCCCTCTGTTATCAAATGCAAGAGATACTTGCATAGGAAAAGAATCGCTAAAACCGAAAGCCCAAGAAGTTGGTAAACTAACTCCTTGATTACCTGTCATTTGATAATCAACAATCGGTCTTTGTGACCAAGCCCAAACAATTCCGCCAGTTATGAGACTGATGGCTGCAATAATTAACACACCCAAAGCAATCTTGTCGGCTGTTTTCATAGGCATCGTCACCCAAGTTAGCGGTAGACCTATTATTATTCAAGTTCTATTTAGTTCTTCCCCGAGAAATCTTAGCTCCAGACGATTGCTGTTTGCTCTGGTAACCACTGAGCAGTTAGTTGGGATGCTGCGGATCGGCTTTGTTTTTCCAGTCCGAGAGCATTGATATTAAACATGCTCCAAAAGTGGTGATGTCTCGCGTTATTTCTTAGGGTTTAGAATCTATATACCGATTCCTGAATCCTGAGCATACGGGTTGTGATTGACGGTTAGATTTAACAAAGGGGAGAAGAATGGCTTTAGTCGGATTCGCCGCTTTCGATTTTTCTGGCCATTTTTGCGAGTATTTTTGTGAATGGGTTGTCGGGTTTGTCTTGGGCGAAGATGAAGTTTCCTTCGGCTCTTACGGCTTCGCTTTTAGCGTTTCTTCTATGTCTTTTCTCAGCTCGGCGTCTTCAACCTCGGGCAGAAGTTGCAGTAGGCGTCCTCTTGTGCTGGTTTCTTCTTTGCCGCCTAGGTTTACCCAGTATTTTCCTTCTTTGAGCCATGCCAGCATTACACGCGCCTCGGATTGGGTAGCCTCATTTTTTGCCGATGGGAAAACGAGCCCGAACTCAACGGCGTCTGCCATGAATTTTTCCAGAGCGCCTGTTGTGGTGTAGCCGTTTTTTGCAGCTAATTCTTTGAAGCCAGCGTAGGTTTGTGGGTTGAATCTGAAGCTTTTGTCGATTTTTGGCATGAATTTCGCTTCTATTTGAAGGTTGTAGATGCAAAGTGTATCGTCTTTCTGTATATGCTTTGCCTACCTATCGGGTGCCCCTACGAGCAAACACAAACGGCTCAAGAAGGGCGATGGAGATTTTCGATATTCGGGACTAAACCAAAATGCAGGTTCGGGTTTTGGAGTTTTAGAGCCTGATTTTCTTTTCTTTGTAGCATTCTACCAGCTTCGCGCACAGCAGACATTCGCCGGGAACCTCGGTTCCTCTTGGAAGAGCGTTGAGGTAACCGAAATAATGAATGCAGCGGGGACGCTCATCCTTTGCCTTGACGGATTTTTGCGCTTCAACCAGCCTCTGCGCCTCAACCAATTTCTGCCTCACCAGCAACCTCTTTTCCGTATCCTGCGCATCCGCCTTTTCTTCAACATCTTTTGCGTCTTCATCGCCTGCGGAAACGTCGGTTTCAATGGATGCCGCCGTTTGGTTTTTTGCTGAGTTTTCCTGCGTTTCGAACATTTTTTGGAGTTTGGAGCTTGGTTGATTAGAGATGGGGGCTTTGCCTATCCAACCGTTCTTTTTGAGGACTGAAACGTAGATGGCTAGGATTGCGGCGATTAATGCTATGGTTGTTGCGGTGTAGATTTCGGTTTGGAGTGGAACCAAGTTTTTCCCTACAGTTATTTGGTGGGTGGGTTAAAAAAATTTGTTGAGCCAGCATCTGTATTTATGCTGAGTCAACGGTCACGGTGATGATGTAGGTTCCGTTGGTTGAGCAGTCGCTTCCCCAATTCTGATTTGCCCCTATTGAGCCGTCGGCTGAGGCATAGATCGCTTGCGGTGCCCCGGTCAAGGAGGTGGTTGTTGTTAGGGTTGCGCCGTTCACGTTTGTCCAAGTTGAAGGCGCCGTTTGAACTTGAAGCTGCCATGTTACCGTTACGGGTCCTGTGTAGCCGCTGACCGCGATTTTCGCGTACCATGGGTCAGTGGCGCTGCTTACTTGAAGGGTTGCAGTCCATGTTCCACCCGCAGCGTTGTCGGTACTGTAGCTGATTGTGCCTGCTGAGACGCCGCCTACGCTAACTGTGCCGCCCTGGAATGTTCCAAGAATTGCAACTGCATAGACCGATACAATGAGGGCTAAGGCTACTACGGTCATTGTTGTTGCGGTGATTAGGAGTTTTTTTGATTTTTTTTCGTTGCTCATTTTTTCACTGCCATTTGACTGCTGTCTTCACCATACAACACATATTAAACCTTATGAATCACTAAAACAATTTATGTCCAGTACAACACTTAAACACAAAAAACCCCCGCAAAAGCCGCAACCGACATTTTTGCATCAGACAAAAAAGTCAGATTTCCGTTTTGATTGCGAAAATTTACCGTTTAAAAGCTTGCTTTAGATGTGACAACAAAGTTTAAAAGACGCTTTTGCACTTCTGCTTAGCTCTATCAGAGACAAAGAACCCATGCGTAACATGCGCAAGAGCTTGTCTAAAACCAAAAAATCATAATAATAACAGGAGGAAAAGAAATTGTTGTCAAGAGACTGCGACGGATGCTCGCAAATGAAAGCATGCATTAGGCGCTTTTGCATCGTAGAAAAAGGCAATTGCGTTTACTGCCCAGACGGAACAGCCCACCTAGTAGACGGGCTATAAACCAACCAAACAGTAACATAATTTTAAGCAATTTGTTCTGTTCAACCCTTTTTTCTTTTTTTTCCTTAACTCTTGAAGGCGATTTGGAAATTTGTAAACTGAATTCGGCGGGCAAAGCCAATGGAACCAAACTTTCACAAGCAGGACGGAACCGGCTTTGCCTTATTGACCCAAACAAGTGACGGCGGCTACGCATCCGGTAAACCATTTGGAAGCTGATGTTCCCTCCCCCGAAAGGGGCCCGTCTACACCTCTGCTATAACGGTTTTTAAAGCCGACAGCAACGAAAGCTTCTGTGGAGCAAAGCATCCGACCTCCCCGGTTACGGCAACACGTTTCGTTCAATCATCCCAACCGACGACGGCGGCGTCGCGCTGGCGGGTTCAAGAGGAATTTCAGCACACGATTTCCCCACCGCCAACGGACCAGCAACCCTTCTTCCAGTTACTCAAAACGCAAAGGCACCGATTTCTGCTTTGTAAAAATCAGTTCTGTTGGAGCCTTGCAATGGAATAAGACATACGGCGGAGTAAATGATGATGACGCTTATGCACTTGAAAACTCAAACGGCAACGTCATATTCAACAATGATGTAAGCACCAAAATCTACGCCAGCTTCGATGAGTTGCGTGAAGGAGGATATTGGACTGGCGGCAACTTCGCCGGCATTTACATGAACTCAAGCAGCAACGATTTAATCTGTGGCAACACGCTGCATGATAACTTGGAATGCATAGTGCTTCACTGGACAACCAACACCATCGTTGCAGGCAACAACATGACTGAATCAAATGTGTCAATTCTCGGAAACAGCGTTTGGAGCAACCAGTTTTACATGAATAATTTCGTAGACACTTCGGTTAGCCAATTTACTTATGGAGGAAGCGACGCCTCCGATGAGGGTCTACAGATCAACACCACAAACGCATGGGATAACGGCCAAGCAGGCAACTTCTGGAGCAACTATCAACAAACCTACCCGAGCGCCCAGCAAAATGATTCTTCAGGCACATGGAGCAAGCACTACGCGATTGCCCCCAACAACACCGACAACTTCCCACTCATCAACCCCATCTCCGCCGATACAGCTTCGGCTTTGTCGCAGAACCTGATTTCAAACCACCTGCCCTCAGCGGGCTTGAGCCCCATATTACCAGCATCTGTGACGCCAACTCCAGAAGCCACCTACGCAGGGCAAACGTCAACGGCAACGCCAGCCTCGGAGCCATTGATCATTGCGGCTGTTTTGGCGGCGGCAATAATTCTGGTAGTCGTGGCGGTAGTTGAATTGAGGCGTCGAGCAAACCGCGGACGAAGGGAAACGGCGGCGACTTGAAAAATTCATATCTCTAATTTTCTTTTTTCGTACCCTAGACCCCCTACGGTTTTCTATATGATCCAAATAGGAACATCTAGATGAGCCAAATAGACACAAAAACAGCGTTCCCTCGCCCAGTTTGTGCGGTTTTCTTACCCGCCACTCTTCCAGTCTACTGGATGCTTCTAAATTGAATTGGCAATAGCACCTGCAAGCCCGGGCAGACTTCTTTTGAAAAAGAAAATGTTATAGGTTTCGAACAGTTAATCTTAGTTGAGTTTTTGCTGGATAAACTTTCTTCGAATCTAGCAGTTTTCAAGATATGATGTGTTTGGTGACCTAAAAATAATGTCAAGCAATTTCACGGTTGGCAAATTTCTGATTCAAGCAATAAAAAACGCAGGCGCGAAATCTGTCTTCGGCATTCCCGGTGACATGGTGATAAGATTCTTCAAAGTCATAGAAGATGATCCCGATTTGAAACTATACACTTTTTCTCATGAACCAGGAGTTGGGTTTGCAGCCGTTGGCTCAGCAAGAGCTACTCGTAAGCCTGCGGTAGCATGCATTACCTACGGGGCTGGCGGACTTAACATGTTAAACGCGGTCGCTTGCGCATACGCTGAGAAGACTCCTCTGATTGTTATCTCGGGCGGTCCAGGCGAGGGAGAAAGGGTGAAGGATGCTTTTCTTCATCATATGGTGAAGGACTTTGATACTCAACTCAAAATCTACAGGGAAGTAACCGTAGAAGCCGTGGTTTTAGATAACCCAGAAACTGCTTATTCAAAAATACAATTAGCTATCAAGGCTTGCCAAGAGTACATGCTTCCCGTCTACATAGAAATTCCCAGAGACATAGTCGACAAGGAAATATCGGTCTCTGACGAGAAAGAAGAAGCTTTTTTGGCTGATGAAAGCGCGGTTAAGGAAGCAGCTGATGAAATTTTGCGTAGGATCGCCGCGGCAAAGATGCCTCTTTTGGTTGTTGGAGTTGAAGTTGACCGCTTCAACCTTAGCGAGCATGCTTTGACCCTTGCGAAGAGGTTTGATATACCTATAGTCTCCGATTTTCTGGGTCGCGACACCATCCCCAGAGACGAAACGAATTACTTCGGCACCTACCTGGGTTCAGCGGGCAACCCGGCGGCAAGAACGTTAGTTGAACAGTCGGACTGTCTCTTCATGTTGGGTACGCTTCTTGCTGACATGAATCTAGGAATGAAACTGAGGATGCAAAAGAAAGAAAATATGATTCTTGGTTATTCACGGGAGGTCTTGATTGGGCACCATACATTTAATGATGTGCCATTGAGGCTTTTGGTTGAAGAGCTTCTGAAAAGGAACGTTGAAAAAAAGAGTCTGGCGTTTCCTCCAAAATCCCAGCTTACCCTTAACAGGGCATGCAAGTACAATGAAAACTTCGTCACCGTCAAGGAAATAATCGATGCAGTCAACTGGTTCTTTGGCGAATTCGGAGAAATGCCAATCATATCAGACACTGGAGATTGCCTTTTTGTGACAACAAAGATTGAGGCGCCCTCCGTCATGGCAACGCCATTTTATGCCTCCATGGGGTTTGGAGTCCCTGCGGCTGTCGGGTATGCGGTTACTACTGGAAAACGACCGTTAGTTCTTGTGGGGGATGGCGGTTTTCAGATGACTGGACAAGAGATATGCCATTGCCCCCGTTTCGGCATAAACCCCATATTCATAGTTTTTAACAACGGACGGTGGGGAATGCAGCAGCTTTTCTATCCAACAGCCAACTTCAACGAGCTTGTAAATTGGCAGTACGCAAAAATGGCTGAGCTGTGGGGCGGCAAAGGTTACTACTGCGATAATTGTGAAAAGCTCTACAGGTCACTTGAAGAAGCCAAAAAAGACAAAGAGTTCTCGTTGATCGAGGCAGTTATACAGAAAGAAGACCTTTCCGATGAACTCTTATTATGGATCAAAGAGATTCACTCGTAAGCGAAGTGTTAGTTTTGAAGCTTTTTGAGGCCCATGCCTCAAAGTGACCCACACCTATGGAAGCGGGTTTGATGGCGAGCCCGCTGGGATTTGAACACACACCCTTCACATCAAGTTATACGGCAAATTCTATGCCATCTTCCCCTTCGAACCATTTATCTACCGCAAAAAACTTGCGTAGACTTTAACGCCTGAAATTACCCATTATTACGCAGTCCAAGAGCGCCTCATAAGAAATGCGCCGACAACAACGAAGGCAACGGAAAAAAGCGCAAGAACCAACAGCGAAAAGGGAAGCCCAGTCGGGTTGGGGTAAAACAGGGCTTGCCTCAAAGCGTCGATGGAATATCGGGTCGGAATAAACGCGCTTACACTCTGCAGCCAATGTGGAACCAACTCGATTGTTGTGAAGCCTCCGCCTAACAGGAACAGGTAAATTGCGGTTATTGTGGAAAGAAACGCTATGTATCTTGTGCCTCTTATCAAGGTCCCGAGAATCGCGCCGATGCCCGCCGCACACAACGCTGTTCCCAAAAATATCCCGAACAAGGCAGGCAACTGGGTGATAGGCAGGCTTATGAAACCAATCAGGACCGCGAGCAATACAGCAGGAAGAACAATTGCAAAACACGCCAAAACTCCTCCTAAAATACGACCCGAAACCAACGTCCAAGAACGTTGCGGCGACAGAGCCAGCATGTGAGCAGTCTTGTTTTCCCTGTCCAACGCGCAAAGACAGGCGGTTCCGACTAGACCCACATTAAGAACCAAAAGCACGAAAGTGGGAACCAGTTGGTACTGTTCCCAGTCAACGTCAGTCTGCCTGATGTACTGGGCATTTAATGATACCTGATAAGCGTTGGGTAGGGACGTATTTGACGATTCATCTGACACAAGGCTCGGGGCATCAAACTCCACAACCGATCGGTCAACGCTTCTCCGTATGTCATCAGAAAAATCAAAGTCCACGTTGTTAATCTTGAGCAGAACCTTCCCAGTTCCGTTGGCCACCTCCTGATCGAAGGCAGACGGGATGGTTATGACAGCGGCAACCTGCTGATTCTCAAGCATCCTATTAGCAGTCGTCGCATTCGTTACTGTAAGCTCATACGCCTCTGTATCTGCACTGATAATTTGAGCCATATGCATAGACGCCGTGCCGTTCCCTTCCACAACTAGGGCAACAGGCTGCTGGGTAACTGACATACTCAACGTGACAAAAACCAGCGTCATGGCAATCGGCGGAATAAGCGCGCAGAGTGCGGTGAGAGGCATTTTCCTCCACCTTTTAAGGTCATGCAACGCAATCGTAAACGGCGAACCTTTCTTCATGAAAATCCCCTCTTTGAGAAAAACCAAGCTAAAGCCAACGCGCCAATCCCCCACCCAACCAATGCAGCGCCAAGCAAGCTAAGCGGCTCAGGAGTGACCGTTAAATCGAAAACGGCGTGCTGCATCAATCCAACTGCATAGTATTCTGGCGAAAAGTGAGCTGCTGCCCAAATGAGGTTCCCGTCGAACCGCTGCGGCTCATATGAACCGCTGAAAAGGAAAAGCGGAAGCGCGATCCCTAAAACGAATAGGGCTACGGGAAGCGTCTTTTTCATGATTGCTCCAAGCGCGGCGCCGATGCAGCTGAAGATGGCGATGCAAAGCGCGAGGGTCACAATCATTTCGAGAGGTTGGACGGGCCAAATGCCATAACCCACAAAAGCCACGAGGACGGTGACCGCCACTGCCCCCGCTGAAACCAGAGCAGTTGCCACGACGCGGCCCACAAGTGGAATGATTGGGGGAACAGGAGAAATCGCAAGGAGCCTAGCCGTCTTCGACTCAAACTCATCCGCAACCGAGAAAGCGCTTAATGTACCCGAGATTATGAGTGCATCCAAGACCAAGGCGCTTGCAATCATGTAGTTGATGAAGCTTGTGTCATGAGCGTAGGAGTCAGTTTCAGCCACGCTGACGTTGACTCCTTCACAGTGGATTTCATCGCCGAAACTTCTAATTGCCGAGGGAACTGCCCGCTGAATATCCGCGGTTAAATCGCTGTTAATGTTGTCGATGAAAACGGTAACGGGCGCAGTTTTTCCGTCGCTGATAGCCGCAGAGAATCCTTGTGGAATAACAATCATAGCCACGAGTTCGCCCTTCGAAACCATTTCCCTTGCCGCGGTCTCATTGTTCATGAATGTTAATGCGAATGAGTGATAATCGTTTTCAAGGCTGTTGATGAACACTTGTGACAGGGGTCCGTTGTCGTAATTTACCACTGCTGTCGGGGCGAAGGCGCCTGTCATCCCGAAAAGCGTTACCAAAACGAGAAACGTGACTGATTGGATTAGAACGAGAGCAATAAGCAGGCGGGACCTTCTCAGCCTGGTCAACTCGGCGGCTACTCCACCCGTGAATGCCCGCAGTTTGTGGTTCATGGGCATCTTCCGAGAGATTTGAATACTTCTGAAAGATCGGGCGCGCGAAAACAGAATCCCTCGATGCCGCCGTACTTTGTAAATTCACGTGAAACTTCATCAGGGCTCGCCCCCTTCGCCAAAAACAATGAAATGCCGCTTAAACTCAAGTCAGCGCGAATAACCTGCTCTAAGTTTCGAACGCCCAAAGCGATTCTCTGAGCAGTTTGTTCGTCGCATTCCACGTCTATGCAACTGCCTGTTCGTCTTACCAGTTCGCGAGGCGCCTCAACCGCCAAAAGAGTGCCCTCGCCCAAAACTGCGACGCGGTCGCATAAAGCCAAGGCTTCGTCAAGATAGTTGGTTGCAACAATAACCGTTCGCCTTCTTGATCTAAGCAGCCGAAGGTAAGCCCAAACGGCATGACGTGCATCTGCGTCTACGCCAAGCGTAGGCTCATCAATAATGAACAGCTCAGGGTCATGAAGGAAAGCCCGTGCAATCGCGGTGCGTCTTTTAAGTCCGCCCGAAAGAGTGCTTACGACTTGGTCGCGTCTGTCTGCGAGTCCAAGAATCTCGAGGACTTCAAGAATTCTCCGCCGCGAATCCTGCACGTTATATAGGCTAGCGGAGAACCTGAGGTTCTCAAAAAGGGTCAATTCTTCATAAAGCGCGTTATCCTGGAGAACAAAACCCATTTTCATACGAAAACCAGGCGCATGAGAAGGCATCTTTTCGCCTAGAACAGAGATTTCTCCTGAGGAGTGGCTCCGCAACCCCGAGATCAATGAGAGAAGGGTGGTTTTTCCAGCGCCGTTTTTCCCAAGCAGGCCAATAATTTCCCCGCGCCTAACGTTTAAGGTGATTTTTCTGAGGATGTCTTTGCCTGAAATTCTGCAGCCGACATCTTGAAATTTGACAACGCTATCCCTCAAAACTTCTTTATCATTGTCTGTAGAATCGGCTATGGTCATAGCGAACCCCAAAAAACCGTGCATTTCTCTGTAATTTAAGCGAGGAATCAAGGATATTAGCGCTTGTTGTCTCACTCAAGCAACCACAAAATCGCTTGCTCCACAGTCAAGAAAAAAATGGTTTAACCGAAATCAATGATAAAGTAAATACACCAAACTCGAACCTAAAAAGGAAAGCGTGGCGGGCCCGGTGGGATTTGAACCCACGATCTCCGGCTCCGAAGGCCGACACCTTAATCCGTGCTAGGCTACGAGCCCTTTTCCACCAAAAAACTCTAGCACACGGTGTTTAAGGTGATGCTACTGTTTTATTTAGGCTTTGCATCTCTTTGTTCCATCTTAGGCTTGCGGTACCATGAGACTCCGTCGCCTTCATTTCCTCGAATTCGCTGCTTTTTGCAACACACACGCGCTTAAAAGACAAGCCCCTATTTGGTAACTATCAATCGTTTGGATGATGGAAAATGGGATTAATAAGCTCAATTATGGTGCGGCTGCTTAGGGCACAACCATTTGAAATGCAAGCACTCGACATACTAGCAGAGAGTATGAAGGCAACTTCAATTCTCAAAAAAGACAAGTTCCACCGCTATTACAAATCAAGTATTCTTCCCATTCCTTGCTTAGCCTACTCTGACGCGCTTGTCTTTAACTCAAATTATTACCAAACACTTTCGTCTGATGAAGTTCTTGCAGTTGGCGCCCACGAATTTAATCACATAGCAAAAAGGCATATTGCAAAGAGGTTACCTCGAACGGTTCTTCCCGCTACAGTGCTTGCTGTCGTGATAGGTTACCTGTTTTTTATTAAATCTGCCTCATTTCTATTCATTGCAACGGCGGTGGTTCTGTCTTTCTTTGTCTTTTTGTTTGCTTCGTATTATGTTAACGCTAAATGGTTTAGAAAACAAGAAACTGAATCTGACCTTAGCGCCGCCGAATTCGTTAATGGAGCAGCCATGATATCTGCCCTGGCGAGGCTTCGTCCACAAAAAACAAGTTTGATTTTTAAATTGATGCCTCAAACCCATCCGACTATAGAACAAAGAATACATGACATTCAAGCGGCCAATAGCACAAAAAACTCATTTAACTTAACTATTACTTTTGGTGACGGCACTTCTCAGCAATATTAAACTAGATTCTTTCCTGCTCGACCGATTGAATTTTCAAATGGTTTTTATGTAAAGACTGCTATAGTTTGGGGTAGGTGTTTTGTGTGGTTGAAGATTTTGAACAAGACGATTTCGACATACTTGACCAGTCATCCAAACAGGTTCTTGTCGCCCTATCTCAATTTGAGGCAGGTTTGTTGGTGAAAGTGGACCTCGTACATAGAAAGACAGGTTTGATGCCTGAAGGCCTAAACGACGCTGTTAGGCACCTGTCAAAATCCAAGCTCATCGACATACTTGATACTCCAAAAAGAATGGGGCCCTACGATTTCTACGCCGTCGAAATAACCGATTTAGGACGGGAAGTGCTCGCAAAATTCGGGTAAAGCTACTTCAATTTTAAAAAAGTTATTCTCTTATTTTTTAAAGTTGAAAATGGGTTGGTTGGTGCGGTCGCCTAGTTGCGCCAGTATCGGCAACAAATAGAATGCTATGCGTGAGCCCTATCTTGCTAGATACCGCAAATAATGGTGTTGCATCAAAGCCTTTACGGCAATTCTTATAAAGCAACATAATATTAAACTTGTTTCACCGCAAACGCGGGCCTATAGCTCAGTTTGGCTGGAGCGTTCGACTGATAATCGAAAGGTCGCCGGTTCAAATCCGGCTAGGCCCACCAACCAAAATTTGTCCAAAAAAGCGGGTGAGCATCTTTTCTTAAGCCTTATTTTTCATGCTGGTTTACTCGTTGGGTAATCGGCTGTTCCATCGGCATCATTTGCAGGACAAGGGGTTTTCTTGCGTGGGTTCCGAAGGTTTGCGCGTAAACTTTTGAGACTTCCGCTCCGAACAGGGCGATTTGGTTGAGGATGTAGATCCAGAGCAGTATGATGAACAGTGAGCCTGCGGAGCCGATGACTGTTGTGACGGTGAAGGTTGCGATGTAGGTTCCGATGATGGAGTTAGTCACGGTGAATGCTGCCCCAGCGACCAACGCAGCCAAAATAACGTCTCTCCAATGTACTCTCGCCTCAGGAATCATCTTGTAGATGATGGCGAAAAGCAACGTTGACAAAACGAATGAAACAACGATTTGAGCTATGACGAGGGAAATGTGGGTAAGCACCAGATTTATCGGCAGCGTCTGGATGCCTTCAAACAAAAGAGCAGCTATCGCCGTTGAAGCCACCACGATTAAGCCAAGAAAAGAAACCAAAACAAAGGGGCCAATCCAGCGTCTGACTCTACCGACTAATCTTCTGCTCCTCAGCGGCTTGTAACTCCAAATAGTATCCATCGTTTCCCGCAAAACCGCAAACGCCCCGATTGCGCCTCCGACGGAAAACGCCACAACCGTAATTGAAGTCCACAGCGACGAAAACGGCGACAACGCACTTTGAAGCAGAGTCCTGAACAAGTCTGCAATCGCGGGTCCAGCCACCGCACTTATTTGCTGGATTAGCAGTTGAAACCCCCGGGTTTGGCCGTAGAACAGCGAGAAAATCGAGACTGCAATCAACAGCAACGAGGGCAGGGGCAAGATTATGAAGAAAGTTAATGCTGCGGCGCGTACGGGTATGCTGTCTGCTTGCCAATCTCTAAGAGAAGTACCAAACAGGTCCAAAATGTCATTTCGGTTCATGGAGTTGCCCAAAAAAGGGGTTGGAGCCCTTCAGTTTCTCCTCTTGAGCATGTATATTTCTATGTGGTTGTAAAAGGGCAATCACAAAAGCAAATCGCCCAACGCTATGCCGAAACCCAACTTGCCAAAAACACTACCTTCGTCAATTTGCCCAAATTCAGGGGTTAGCTTTGCTGCTCGTTTTTTCTTTTTTTGCGGCCCGTCTTGATTACCACGTTTACCTCAACGCTGCCGCCCTCGTCTTCGGGACCACTCGGAGACGCTTCTTCTTCAGATTGCGCAATAGATGGCTGATTAATAGGTCCCTCCACGGCGGCAGTTTGCGCCTTTGCCTCTGCGCCTCCTTCAATCGGACCCTTCGCCGCCTGCTCGATTTCTTCGCCGACTCTCTCGAAGGGTTTGAGGATTCGCTCCGCCTCCGCGGTCAAGTGGATTTGTGGGTGCGGTCCAACGGTTGTGGCGTAGACCTTGGAGATTTCGGCACCGAAAAGCCCAATCTGGTTAAGTATGTAGATCCAGAGAAGAATTATCATGAGCGACCCGGCGGCGCCCGCGATTGTTGTAACCTTGAAAGTTTGGATGTACCAGCCTAGAACGTAATTGACGACGGTGAAGGCAACGCCCGCCAGCACCGCAGGCAAAGCCACGTCTCCCCAGTGGATTTTTCTGTCTGGAAGAACCTTGTAAATTATCGCGAAAAGCAGTGTGGATAAACCAAACGCCAACAAAATCTGTAATAACGTGAGCAAAATCAGCGTCAAGGTTTCGTTTATGGAATACAATTTTATTACGTCAAACAAAGCCTCCGATATTACGGTCCCAGCAATGACGATTATTCCAAGCGAAGAAATCAGCAGAAAAGGACCAGTTGTTTCCCTGATTCGCACGGATAGTTTTTTGGTTTTAGGTAATTGAACGTCCCAGATAGCGTTCATTGTGTCACGCAGAATTGCGAAGGCGCCGATTGCCCCCGCTAAAGAGAAGCCTACCAACGTGATTGCCGCCCAAACCGAAGTGAACGGCGACATTGCGCTTGCCAGCAGCTCCTTGAACAGTTCAGCCACTACGGGTCCAGCAAGGGAGCTTATCTGCTGGATTAACTGTTGGATTGCTTGGGTTTGACCGTTAAAATATGCCAGAATAGTTACCGCAATCAACAGCAGAGACGGCAACGGCAAAATGATGAAGAAGGTTAACGCAGCCGCACGTATAGGCGCGTTATCTTGCAACCAGCCTTTGAATGAAGCTACAAATAATTTAGCAAGGTCATTTCGATTCATAATTTAACCTGAAAAACACTCAAAAAACATCCAAGATTCCTGAACCTTCGGCGCTTATATTTAAGTTGCGGTGAATGGGCAGTCGTCATAGCGCTCAAATTTGGGGTTGGCGAGCTACCGAAAACTTAAAATGAAAAGTCAAGCCCTAATTTCACTAAGGAGATTTTGGGTTTGACAAATGACGATGAAATTTTAGCAGAATTGAAGAAAATACGCGAAGCAGTTGAAAAGGGTCCGCCGCCGACGCCGCCGAAAGGTTTATGGAAGGAATTTTTGGATTTCCTCTCGAAATACCAGGTGATGGGGATTGCCGTTGCGTTCATTATCGGCTTGTATCTTGGAAATTTGGTGAAGGCTCTTGTAAGCGACTTGCTTTTGCCTGCAATCGGTCTTGTAGTTCCGGGGCTATCGAATCTGTCCACTTTGAGCGCTTCGATTGGAAAACAGAGTTTTGCTGTAGGCGACTTTCTGAGCTATCTGATAACGTTCATAATTGTTGCCTTTGTCATCTTCGTGATAGTGAAAGTCGTTAAACGATGGCATATTCTCTAGCGGCAAATCTTGGCGGTACGCTCTTAAGCGAGCCTGAAGGTTCTTAGACTGAAAAGTATGCCTCAGCCAACGCCCGAAGCAGTGTGGAAACTAAGCAAAACCGAATTGCTAACCATGCTGGAATCGGGTTTTTTCACCCCGAAAACCCAAGAAATCCGTTTCTACGCCCCAAGCTTCACCTACTACAAAACAAAGCATTACCGCTCTTCGCCAAGCAGTTTCCCCACAATTTCCATAACGGGGACAGCCTGCTCACTGAACTGTAAACACTGCGGCGGCAAAGTCCTACAAACCATGCATCCCGCGGTTTCACCCCAGGAACTCTACGACTTATGTTTGAAGCTTAAGCGGAGTGGGGCGGTGGGTTGTCTTGTGAGCGGCGGATGTTTGCCCGACGGCTCGGTGCCTCTTGACGGCTTCGTTGAGGCTCTTGGGAAGGTTAAGCGTGAGCTTGGCTTGACGGTTTTTGTTCACACAGGAATTATAAATCTTGAAACGGCTGTGGCGCTCAAAAAAGCAGGGGTCGACGCCGCGTTAATTGATGTTGTCGGCTCCGCCCAAACCATAAAGAAAGCCCTCAACCTAAACGTGACTCCGAAGGATTACGCTGACTCGCTGGCGGCTCTGGCGAAGGCGGGGCTAAATTTCATGCCTCACGTCATCGTCGGCTTAAACGAAGGCAAACTCGACGGGGAACTAGAGGCACTCAAAATGATTAGAGGCGTGGAGCCTTCTGCCGTGGTGATAATTGCGTTTATGCCTATACGGGGCACAGCTATGGAGAAAACTGCGTCGCCTCAAGCCGAGGACATAGCCAAAGTCGCCGCTTCAGCCCGCTTAATGTTTCCGAACACGCCGCTAATTCTGGGCTGCATGCGACCCAAAGGCAAGGCGCAGGCGGAAACCGACGTTTTAGCGTTGAAAGCTGGAGTAGACGCAGTGGCTTTCCCAAGCGAAGAAGCCGTTGAGTACGCTCAAAGCCGAGGCTGGAAAACTTCGTTTTCTTCACTTTGCTGCGCACAAATGTACTGGGACGCAGCCTGCAAAAACAGCAAGTAATCACTGTTCGGCTTGTTTAATCATTCGGTAGCTAACCGTGATGGTCCACGCTGAAACGGCGAGTGCAGAGACGGTTTCTGGGATGGCTACGCCGGGAACGTAGTTGATGGCGAAGAGCAGTATCCATGGCAGAGCCGCTATGACGCCGATTGAAACCGTAAAAACCAGCATCCAAGGCTTTTTCTCGAGGGCGAACGCCACCGCAATAATGAAAAGCGAAATCGGCGCCAACACAAAGAACGCCACCGAGAGGGCGTAGTGGGTTCCAGAGAAACTTTCGTTAAAGATGCCGATGCCTATGAGCGCCACCGTGGCTGCAGCAAATGAGAGGGCGCCGACTTTTCCGACAACATTTTTCCCGAGATAACTAAGCAAGCCAAGCAACGCGAAGACCAAACCCAAAAATCCGCTTGCGCAAAGCCCGAAGTTGAAAAGCGGCCCAGTAACGCCTTTTCCTACGCCTAGGTCGCTTAGGGCGTTGTTTGTCCAGCTGAAGGAGGGGTAAGACGCGATGGCTAACAGTATGCAGGTGAAGGCAAGTATGGGTGCTGCAATTCCTGCGGCGGCGCCTAACCTTTGGTTTTTTGCGTTTCTGGGAGCCAACTTTTTTCCTCAGCATCCTTAATGGCGGCAAGTTGCTTTAAGAATTTGCTCCCAGCAGCGGCTGAGCACAAGAGGGGATTCATGGAGAAAAACCCTGTTTCATCGGTTTTTTTGGAGTTAGAAGCGAAAGGTATATGAAGGAAAGTTGCGGGTGTAATGCTTGGTTTGCCGGTCAAAGGGCACGGGTTCCACCTGATCCCATTCCGAACTCAGAAGTTAAACCGTGTTCCGTTTCCAGCTGTAGTGTGGTCTTCGGCCACGTGAACCTGGGAAAGCTGGCAACCACTTTTCTTCCTAAAATTATGTGGGTAGATTTGGCATAGCTTTATAACTGAGGTTTAATTGTTTTTGAGAAGTGGTGTAGTAATTGAGTCTTATTCCAATAGCTAATGCATTCACACGGGTATTGGCGGTTGCTCTGCCAGTACATGCAAGTCAATTGGGCGGCAGCTCAAACACATGGCTCACATATCTGAGTCTTCTTTCCTATGTGTTCTTCATCGTTTTGATTTTCTACGGTCAAAGAATCCAGATGTACGTTATGATTCGCGAGGTAGAGAACTCGCTTCATAAACTAAAGTACATCAAAGAGGAAGGCCGAAAAGTCACAATCGAAGCCATCAAAGAAATCGGCAAACCAACGGCTGACCCATCCGCACGTGTCGACCGCTTCCTAGAGTACTTCACGATTGGACCCCAAGGCATGGATCCATCCGGAATTGTTTACAAACTTGACCATATCCTTGACGTCCGCGACGAACGGATGAAAGATGAAGTTAAACTCATGGCGCCAGCCAGCGACGAAGTCCAAGTAAACAATTTAGAAAACACACTGGAAGCCGCGATGGCACTTAACTTCATCTACAAGGTAGTGCGACACTACTACATCCAAGGCAAAAAAACCCTAAGCCTCTACGTCATAATGCAGCTACAAATGATACTTCCCATGGTAATGAAAGAAGCCGAAGCATACGCAAGCGCACTCAAAGCCTTCGCGTACGGACAACCAATCGGAGACGGCGCGGGCCCACTAATAGCAGCTAAACTCATGCACGGCTACGAAACACGCCCACTGCCCAAAGACTGCGTAATGGCAACCGTTCCGTTCGCAGGACGCACAGCCATAATCATTAAGGCGACAGGCCCAGGCGGCAACGTTGGCAAGCCAGGCGACGCAGTTGAAGCAGCCATCGAAGAAAACGAAGGAAAAATCGCGACGCTAATAATGATTGATGCAGGCTTGAAGCTGGAGGGCGAAGACGTCGGCGAAGTTGCAGAGGGAATCGGCGCAGCAATCGGCGGACCAGGCGTTGACCAATACAAGATTGAAGAGAAACTTACAAAATACAAGATACCCAACTACGCCATAATAATCAAGGAAGACATAGGCGACGCAGTTTCACCGATGCGCAAAGAAATCAACGACGCAGTAGACAAAGCCATTGAGAGAATACGAAGCGTAGTGCTGGAGAGAACCAAGGAAGGCGACAAAATCATAATCGTCGGTGTCGGCAACTCCATCGGAGTAGGACAGTAAGGAGGAGAAAACAATGGCGAAAAATGACCAAACATCAGCATCAACCAAAAAAATCTCAAACTACATAACCATGATAGTCGTAGTCGTAATCGCGCTCGCCGCAGTAGCACTCGTACTGGCAGCCAGCCTATACTACACTGGAACAACCGCCACTGGCCCAACGCAATCAGGCGACTACGCAGCCGCAGGAGTGCTTGCCGTCATCGGAGTAATCGCGCTTTCAATGTCTTCTTTCACGCTGTTCCAATCAAGAAAGCAAGTTGCAGAAATGAAAATAGACACACCCAAAGTAATGACAACCATCGGATGCAGCAGCACAGGATGCGACGCCAAATCAATAAGGGAATTCCAACGCGGAGACTTCGTCTACAAAGAACTCAGACACACCATGCCAAAAATGCTCAGGCAAACAAATGATAACCGCAATCTACAAAGAAGTCAAAGACAAAGAAAAGAAATACGCCGTCTAATCTCTAAGCTTTTTTGCTTTTTCTTTTTGTAAAACGAACCGCGTATTTTTTACCATCTAAACTTTTTGTTCGACTATCAACAAGCCCCAGAGAAATCGCTTCCCCGACCGCTTCGTTGAAAGAAACGGGCTGAGGGTCTGCATAGGCTTTCTTTGTTAGAACCACCCAGATTTCACGGTATTTCTCTTTGTTAGTCTTCAGAAATCCAGCTAAATCCTCAAGGTCTTTGGGTTCGTAAAGAATTGACCCAGCCGCCGCCATCTTTACCCTTCTAAGTTAAAACTTCACAGCCCGTTGAGGTCATAAGCATTGTGTGTTCGGCTTGGGCAACAGGTTTCCCGCTTGCCTCGACAAAAACGGGGTAACTCATGATTGCCTTAGAAGAAAGCAATTCCCTAAACGCGGCGGCATGCTGCTCTTTTGGAACGACGCCGATTAACCAGCGTTCGGCGAACGGCAAAGTCCTGAAATTTGCCTCGATGTGTTTGAGCATTTTTTTGGCGGATTCCGAATTAACGGATTTTGCTTTGAGCAAGCGGTAAATGGTTGATTGGGGGCTGTCATCGACGCGGCCGACGGCATCGGGCAGCGTTACGAAGGGTTCGATGGCGTAGACTTCTCCTGTCCTGACTTTAGAAAGCGACATCAATTCAGCCACGTTGGGAATTGACAGACCAGCGTGAATCAGGTATCTTCCCACTGAATGCCCCGTGAGGTTCGAAATGGGTTTGTATCCGCGGTTTCTAATCGTGCCCTCAATTAAGCTGCCGATTTTATTGAGTGACATTTCGCCATGGACGTTTTCCACGGCTACTTTGAGGGCTTGTTCCGCCGTGTTAGTCATTGCCCTGCCTTCAGGGTTAAACGCTACCGTGAACGCGGTGTCGGTGACGTAGCCGTCGACGTGCACTCCTAGGTCAACTTTGACGGTGGAGCCTTCAGCTATTCGCGACGTGTCGCCGGGCGGCGCGGTGTAATGCGCGGCAACTTCGTTTACGCTTACATTGCAGGGAAAAGCAGGTTTACCGCCTTTAGCTCGGATTGTGCCCTCGACTTTTTCGCAAACATCAATAATCAACATGCCTTCTTTGACTTGGCTTCGCATTTCCTCTCGCGTTTCACGCAGAATTCGTCCCGATTGACGGAACTTTTCCAGTTCTTCCCGGTCGTATGCCATTGCCGCTCACTTTTTCGCTGTGCTGGGATAACGCAGCGGATGCTTAAATGCGTAACCGCTCGTTTTAAGGCTTGTAGATTTTGGGGTCAAGCAGCGCGAAGTTGTTGCCGCCCAGATGGTAGAGCATGCGGGCTTTTTTGAGGTCATAGCCTTCGGCGAAGACACCCATGTCAGCGTATGCTTCCACTATTTTGCCGATGAAAACCGTGTGGTCGCCCGTTGTGAATTTGTCTTCTACGGTGCATTCAAGGTGTCCGACGCATTCGCGGATGGCTGGAGATTTCACTTTTTTGGCGGGCATCGGTGTGAGGTTTGTTTTTTTGAATTTGTCAAAGCTTCTTCCTGTGAGGGAGCCGCAGGCGTAGACTGCTTGAAGTATCTCCAATGTTGGAATGTTTAGGACAAAGTCGCCTGACTCCGCAATCAACCCGTGTGAGTGGCGTGTGGGTGCGAGGCTGATGGCTACAAGCGGCGGGTTAACGGAGGTTGGCATCGCCCATGCAATGGTTGTGATGTTGGGTTTCCCGGCTTTGCCGACGCATGAAACCAGAACCGTATGCATTGGATGGAGTAGCCTGTAGGCTGAAGCTATGTTTACTTGAGTTTTTGCAGACATATAAATCACCTTGAATAGGGTGTCGTTGTTGGCTTATTTTCCTTGCGTTTTTTCTTTTGGGATTTCTGCGGGAAGGCTTATATTTTACCCAAATCATTGGGTAATTAGTGGTTCATTTGACTGAGACAACTTACTATAAAGACAAAGTGTATGTCCCACGCGAGGTTAGAGAAAAGTTAGGGTTAGTTGACGGTGACAAAATTCAAATCGAGGTAGTAGAAAAAGGCGTCGCAAAGATAAGCATTGCACGCGGATGCAGAACTAGCAAGAAAGCCCTTGAAATGTTGGATAATCCACCTGCCCTTGGGAAAGTAAAGGGGCATCTATCAAGGGAAGAAATTTATGAAGATATTACTTGATACGAATATTCTTGTCCACGCTTATAACAAGTCGTCCCCCCAATCAAAAACAAGCCAGTAGAATTGTAAAACAAGCCTTAAACGGCAACATAGATGCATGCTTGTCTGCCCAAGTTATTTACGAGTTTTTTGCTGTCATTACTAATCCCAAACGAATAGAATGCCCAATGGAACTGGAAGAAGCTATAGAGTTATGTGTGGATCTTTGGGATTGCCGCTATATCGAGAAACTATCGCCTTCATTGGTCGCGCCTAATGAAGTTTTGAGATTGGTAAAGGAGCTGAATTTGACTAAAGGCAGAATTTTTGATTGTGTGATGGCTGTTACTGCAAAGGAGAACAATGTAGATGTTATCTACAGCGAGAACGTTGCCGACTTCAAACATTACAGCTTCATTAGGGTCATAAATCCATTAGGGGCTAACCAATAATTCATGGGATTAACCAAGGCAGCCTAAAGTTTTGCAAACTTTACTCGATTTTATTGGTTTACAATAATTCATATAAAACTCGGGTACCGTTTCGTTTTTCGAAAGTTTTATCTTACCGTTTTATCTTCAGCAAGCCAAAGGTGAAATGATGGGCGGTGTCGGTCAGGTCCTGCTTGGCGCTTTGGCAGGCTTTGTTTTGTCTTTGGTGATTGGGATACCTCTTGGAGTGATTTTGCCTTTTATCGGCGTCTTAATTGGCATGTTCATCGGCGGTTTTGCGGCTGGAACCGTGTCGGGAGGAATCATCCGCGGCGCAATCGCGGGCTTCTTGGCGGGTTTGCTTGGTGCAGCGGTGATTGTTGTGCTTGCCCTCATCGGCGCTGCACTACTGGGCGGGTTTTTCAGCCTCATCATACATGGTTCTTTCGGCGGCTTGGTGGGGACAGCTATAGGAGTTATAGGCGGCTTTCTCGCAACTTTAGGAGCAGTCATCTCAACTGTTGCGGGTCTTATCGGCGGGGCACTGACAAGAAGACGTTCGACAACCTACTACAGGCGCTACCCATAGAAGCCATCGCAAAAAGAAGTGGGAAGATTACCAAAATTGCTGCGTTGCACGTCTACGCAGTTTATTTTGGGTACAGTAGCCTATGCTACTTCACTATCCAGAAAAAAATTGTACCCCGCCAAAGAAAGACAGAATAATTATGGGCTAAATTTTTCTTTGCCACATGATTTTGATTGATTTACCTTATGGCTTCGTCAAGTTTTGAGGCGCGTTTGATGCTGGTTACTTCTTTGAATAGTTCCAGACAATCTTCTTTGGTTGGCGCTTCAACACTTATTGCTCCGTATGCTCCGATGTCGATACGGTAGTTCTTATCTTTACTTTCACGATTACTCATACTGTTCCCCTCTCTTCCCCAGTACATGTCTCCACCATGTATATCCTTAATGGCAACCCGCCGATAGGTCACCCAGCCAAAAAACATAGCGCAAAGGTGCGTCGTTATCCTTCCAAATTTTCATTTCGGCTTTTTACGATATTGTTCTATTGCTTATTTTGTTTTTTTTTTTGTCCAACTGGCTAGGAAAAACTTTATTAGGTGATTTGTTACTAACAGTAACTTAGTTACTCATAGTAACATAATTACTTTGAGCAGCAAAAAAGGTGAAAACAAAAATGAACGTATTAGCATTCAACAGCAGCCCAAACATGGGAAACGGCAACACAGCCTTAATCCTAAATCCCTTCCTCGAAGGCATGAAAAAAGCAGGCGCACAAGTAGAAACCATCTACACAGCCAAAATGAAAATCAACCACTGCCAAGCCGACTACGCATGCATCATGAAAACACACGGCAAATGCATCATACAAGACGACATGCAAACAATGTACCCCAAACTAAAAGAAGCAGACATAATCGTTTTTGCCACCCCTCTATATTTCGACGGCATGACCTCCACGATGAAAACCCTAATCGAGAGGCTCTGGCTACCCAGCGGAACCCCGTTTCTGGAGCTGCGAGATGGACGAGTACGCCACCCAATAAGCAAAGAAACCAAGAAAGCCAAAGTGGCGCTAGTATCAAACTGCGGCTTCTGGGAAATAGAAAACTTTGCACCCTTAGTTGCACACATGAAGGCGATTTGTGAGAACACTGACCTTGAATTTGCAGGCGCTTTGCTTCGACCTCACGGCCCAACCCTCGCCATGATGCTAAAGGCGGGTGCCCCAGTGCATGATATCTTGGAAGCTGCCCAGCAAGCAGGACAGTCAGCTTGTTGAAGAAGGCAAAATAGACGAAAAGACACTACGCGTCGTCAGCCGAGAACTAATACCTTTGGCTGAGTATGTTCAACGGCACAATCAACGTATCAAGCAGTTCGTAGAGATGATGAGCAAACAAGCTCCAGCGGCGGTTTAGCCAACGCAAATCAAAAGCGTATGTTTGTGAGGTCTATGGAACCAAACCAGCAGAAGCCTGCATTAACCCGCAGAGAAAGGGAGAAACTGAAGCGTCGCAACGACATCGTTGACGCAGCTCAAAGACGGTTTTTTGAATGCGGCTTCGATGGGGTTTCGATGGACGACATCGCGGGGGATTTGGAGCTTTCAAAGCCTGCGCTTTATCGGTACTTCAAAAACAAGGAATCGCTGTATTATGCTGTGGTGATTCGGGGCATGGTGATTCTGCGTGATACTCTTAAGGCGAGAGTTGAAAAAGAAAACACGGGAATGGACAAAACCTTATGCTACATTGACGGCTTATGCTTCGACTACGTCAGCAACTACCCAGATTACTATAGACTTCTCGTTGTCGCACGGGAGCAGAGGTTCGTAAGCATGTTCCTGAGGCATAAGATTGAAGGAGCTCACGAGTTCGGGATTATGGCGTTGGAGCTTCTCACTTTTCTGGTTGACGCCATCAGGCTAGGGATTGAAGATAGAACAATAAGAGAAGACATAGACCCCCTGCAAACAGCAATGTTCTTAGTTATCACTGCAGAAGCCACCATCAACTTGACACCAGTGTACCAAAATCTTGCCACACAAAAGGGCATAAAAAAAGACGAATACCTGCGGCATTCGATCAATTTGATGCTGCATGGGATATCGACCAATAAAAAATAGCGTTACCGTTTTATGCGGCATCGTTCGATCCGGTCTTTGGCTTTTTCTTGAGTGCTTCCTGCATAAAGTTAAAGAGTCCAAACCATAAAAGAAGTATTAAAGTTAGTAAATGGAGCTTCAGAGTATTACGCAGAAGTCACTTGACGATGTAAAACAGCAGCTTCAAACATTAAAACCCACGCTGAAGAAAAAATTCAAGGTGGAGACGGTTGATATTTTTGGTTCTTATGCGCGGGGCGAACAGGATGAAAAAAGTGATTTGGATATTCTTGTGACTTACTCTGAGATGGTTGATTTTCTTTTGATTGCTCGGTTACGGAGATATCTTAGGCGTAAGCTTCACATGAAAGTTGATGTTATTTCTAAAGAGTTCCTTAACAAGTACATCAAAGAAGAAGTGTTAGAGGAAGCTGTATCCGTGTGAAAAGAAACCACGTAGAACGTAGCCCTAAGCTTTACCTTTCTGAAATTCTTGAATTCATCGACAAAATCGAAAGTTACATCAAAGCAATGTCCTACGATAATTTTGTAAAAGATAACCGAACCATTGATGCCGTGGACGCTAATGAACTGAAAATTGGGGAAGCCGTACGGGTATTAGCTAAACACCGATTCGTCAAAGAATTGTTCTATCATCTACACATACCCTACACAGACTTATCTGAGATGCGAACCGACTTAACCCACGAATATTTCATCGTAAACACTGCAGCCATTTGGAAAACAGCTCAAACACTAATAAGCCTAAAACCCCAATTCAAAAAAGCGTTAGACAAATTGACTGAACAAAACCAGGGCTAACTCACCGTTTTATGTGGTATTGTTCGATGACGTCTTTGGCTTTTTCCCGTTTTTCTCGGTGCGCCTCAAGGAACAGGTTGAGTTTTTCCGCGATGTCTTTTTTGCATTCGCCGCAGAGCATTTCGCCGCCTCTGCATCTGCGTTCCCTCTCCGCCAGTTTGCCGCTGTCTTCTTCGAAGAGGTAAAAGTAGTATTGGAAGATGCTGCACACCGCGGGGTCAGCGCCGTCTTTTCTCTGCTCAGCTGCAGTGCCTTTGCCGCCTGTGAAAGCGTTCCAGATTTTTTTCTTGACAACTTCAGGCGGATCCATGGTGAATATGCTGGTTTCAGGCATCGACGCGCTCATTTTTCCGCCTTGTCCGAGCCCAGGTAGGAAGCGGCAGTGGATTTGTGCGGGTTTGCAGTAGCCGAGTTTCTGTGCTATGTCTCGGGTTACTCGCCAGTAGGGGTCTTGGTCGATGGCTGCGGGGATGAGGGCGGGGACGTTTTCGCCTGTGAGTTTTTTGTGGATGAAGCATGGAGCTGCTTGGATTGCGGGCCAGAAAACCCAGCCTATGTTGGTGCTGTCTTGGAAGCCGAAGCTGCTGCGTGCGGTGCTGTAGGTGATGTGTTTGGCGACTTCAAGCGTTATGTCATAGAGCAGGTCTATGTCTTCGGTGTCATAAATGATGAATGTGTCTTCGGGTTTGAATCCGAGGGCAATAAGGTCGAGAGCGTTTTCATAAGACCACTTTGCTGTTTCCTTGAGGTTTCTGTCGTCGCCGACTAAATATTTTTCGTCGTCGGTCATTTGGAAGTAGAGGCGGGTTTTGAATTTTTGTTGTATGTGAAGGGTAAATATCCATGGGACAAGGTGCCCGATGTGTACGGGTCCAGAGGGTCCTCTGCCAGTGTAGAGGACGAATTTTATGCCTTTGTCGTAGAGGTCAAGCACAGTGTCGAGGTCGCGGTGGCTGAAGAAAATCTGTCTTTCAAGCTGCAGATGCAACTTGCCCGTGTGGGTTTCCACTCTTTTGAGCAGTTCAGGCGTGATGGGTTGGGTGCCGAACTCGCGTATGAGGCGTGCGTAGTCTACTTTGCCTTTTACTTCCCACGGAGTAACAACCATCCCGCCGTTATCTTGATCGTCAGACGAAGCCGTCTATATTCACCGTACCGACTCAAGATTGGCGACTAAGTCATATATGCTTTTTCAGCCCGCCACACGTTTCGAGTTGGCTATAATCGAAAGTTCCCAAATGAAGTATCCAAAAAAAGCGACTCTTACTGCTGGTTTCCAGCGTAAAAGCCTTAAGGTCTGTTGCGCATCCACCTTTCGGATGATGAGCACTAGAGTCACTGAGCATAAGCGGTGATATTGACTCGACGGGCGAACTGACAAAACGATAACTCAGACGAGCGGAGAGAAGGCAGATGGCGGAAAAAGGCAAAATCGACTTGATAATGTGGACTTACAACAGCGCCAAGCTTCTGCCAACCGTGCTTGCTCGGATCAACGAAGTCATACCTGCGGAAGCCGTCAACAAAAAAATCGTCAGCGACGACCACAGCACGGACCAAACCGCCAAAATCGCACGGGAACTGGGCTGGGAAGTCCACGTCAACAGGGGCAGGGGGTTGCAGGCTAACAAGCAGAACGCCTTGAGCCTCGTCTCAACGCCCATATTTGCGTGTTTTGAGCATGATGTCCTTTTGAGCCGCGGCTGGTGGCGACGAGCCTCCGAAACCATCCGTGACCCCCATGTCGGCGTCGTGCAAGGCATCAGGCTCTCCACCGAGCCTCGTTTGCGCATGCTGGACGCTTACGAGTATGGGCGCCGACCTGACAAACGCAGCGTCGACAACAACCTTTGTCGGACGACGGTGGTGCGGAAATTCGGGTTCGATGAAACCCACAGCCCCGCAAGGATGGCAAAGGATGGGTACCACTGGTGCGTATTGGACGACGTTATCAGCGACCACATCACACGCGGCAACCTACGGGAAACCGCCGAACACGACATGCGCATACACATGCTCTCGCTGCCCAGCTACACCCGCGCGGAAAAAGTCGGCTGCTTCAAAATCTTCCTCCACAGCCCCATCCGCGCCTTGGACATCGCAAGGAAAACCCGCGTTCCCTCAATGCTGCTGTTTTACCCCTTAGACAGGCTTGCGGTGTTCGTTGCGTATGCTACCCGCCCTCTGAAGCCCGAATGAAACCCGCGTTTCCATCAGGAAAGAGCTCGTGCCGCTCACCGTAACTTTTAGATGGAAAGAACGAACTCGGAATAGCCGCTCATGCAGTCCTATGCCAAATTCAGCGCTGAAGATACGGCATCTTTCTCAAAAAATTCTGTGTTACTTGTAGACCAATTTACCGTTTATTTCTTTGTTGAGGGGGGCAAACGCACTGTGAAAGTTGTACCCTTGCCTTCTTCGCTTTCAAAAGTAACTGACCCACCCAATGCCTCAGCCATGCGTTTAACCACTGGCAAACCAAACCCTTGACCCTTAGATTTCGTCGTGAACATAAGTGTAAACATCTTATCCCGTACATTTTGTGAAATGCCAACACCGGAGTCGACGACAGATAAGACCGTGTCTTCAGCTTCCTTATGCGCCGCTATCGTCAATTTCCCCCCCTGCGGCATAGCTTGAACGGCGTTAGTAACCAAATTGTACAAAATCCGGTTCAAGTAATAAGAATCAGCATCAATTCTTCGGGCATCATCCGCCACTTTAACCTTCACCGCAATATTCTTCGGCAAATTGCTCTTTGCAATCAAGCTCTCAGCAATTACTTTGAGGTCGCTTTCTTCCATCTTTGGGTTAAGGGGTCTAGCGTAATCTTGAAGGTCCTGCACAATCTTATTGATGTAATCAATGTTTTTCTCAATTTCATCCATGCTTTCCAAAGCGTTCTGCTTCCCTTCGCCATCGGGAAAACTAATTATTTCTGATTTAGCCAAGAAAACGTCGCTGGTTATCGCTTGCAGCGGATTGCGGATGTCATGCCCAACCATCCCCGCGGTAGCGCCAATAGCGGCTAAACGCTCAGCATCCTTAAGTTGCGCAGCCCGCTTTTCGGCAAGCTCCTCCATTTGGTTTGCGTATTCTTCAACCCGAACAGCAGACTCCTCAAGTTTAGATTGCAGCTCTACGCGCTGGGTAATATCCACGTTAGACTCCAGCATCTCAACAATTTTGCCGTCTGACCCAAATTTACCCAACCAATAGCTTTGCACAAACACTTTGTCACCATTTTTGCAGATATGCACAAGCTCACCAGACCATTTACCGTTAAGCGTGACTGCCTTTACAATTTCGTCAAGTGACTGAGGAAACTGCGTCTTTAACAGCGTGTGCGTAACCTGTCCGACGGCTTCTTCCTTTGTCCAACCATACAGCTTCTCCGCGCCCTTACTCCAAAAAGAGATTGTGCCATCAAGCGTTCTAACAATAATAGCATCGGGGCTAAGGTCAATAAGCTCAGCCTGCCTTGCAACAGCTTCCTCAGATTTCTTGCGCTCAGTGATGTTTAGGGCGTAGACGCGTATGCGCTGACCGTTTGGTACGTGGCTGTAAATCTGCAAGTACCAGTCGTCGCCAATTTTTACTTCACAAGCAAAGGTGTTTGTGGTTTTCTCATCGAGAGCTTTAGTCGCACTTTTCCAGTTAGCAAGGAAAGGATGATTTAAACTCAAGGTTTCGAGGTCGGCAAACATGGTTTTTGCTGCAGGATTAATGTATTGGATTTTGCCGTCTAAATCCATTTCAATGATGGGGTTAGGATTAAGTGTTGGAAATGAGGCTAATCGTGTAATTTGCTCTTCTGCTTTCTTGCGTTCAGTGATGTCGCGGAACACAAGAACGACGCCTGTAGTTTTGCCTTCTTTATCTTTTATGGGTGCTCCGCTGTCATCAATGGGAACTTCTGACCCGTCTTTTCGAATCAAGACAGTGTGATTTGCTAAACCAACAACCATGCCTTCTTTGAGAACTCTTTCTATTGGGCTTTCAACCTCCAATCGAGTTTGCTCGTTAACGATATTGAATGCTGTCTTTACTGGCTTCTGATAAACCTCACTCGGCTGTCCAACCCGTTAGCTCTTCAGCTTCGCCATTCATGAAAGTGATTTTGCCCGATGTATCAGTGGCTATGACGGCGTCGCCGATGCTTGCCAAAGTAGTTGACCAGCGCTGCTCACTTTCCCGCAGAGAAGCTTGAGCCTGTTCCAAGTCAGTTTTGGAGGCAGTTACAGTTTTCAAGTTAGCAGTCATCTGATTGAAGACTTTTGCTAAATGCCCTATTTCATCATCCTTGTCTTCTGCTACTTTGAAGTCAAGATTGCCTGAACCAATGGCGGATGTTCCTGCTTCCAACCGAGATAGCGACTTTAGCGTTCGCCTAAAAGTCTGATAAGAAATAACAATGACAAAGACTGCAAAAGTAAGAATAACAGCGCCAATTAAGACATTATTTAGTGTGTTTAGGCTGTCAACTTGGTTTCTTAGACTTTGTGCCAAGCTAATGCCGTCCGAAATCAATGTTTGAGATTGAATTGTAATGCGACTCCATGAGGTTTCAAGTCCTGATACCGTTGCATTTTGACTTTGAGATTCTACAATACTTTCAAAAACGGTTTTCATGCGTTGCTGGTTGGCAATAATATCATTGACAAGTGCTTGCTGATCAGAGGTATCAGGCTTTAGCTGGCTAACATCAACTGAAAACGAGTTGTATCTTGTTTGCCATTGGGTTAGCTGTTGGGTTCCATGGTAGATGACATAATCATTTGATAAGTAGGATAGGTCGCTTGCTCCTTGCACAACTCCATTAGCTAGGCTTTCCTGAGTCCTGGTGGCACTAACTTGCTCAGATGTAACTGCTACCGATGCCCCAATAATAGTCAAGACTAGGGTAAAGATTATCAAGGTTACTTTATACTGTGTGCTGATTCTCATGCTGTTTCCTACTTGATGATGGTTATTGAGTCAGGCTTGACTGACTCTAAACCGTCTAAGTACACGTAATTAAGGAAATTGGGAATTGCCGTTGCGTTGGTTTGGTTATTGCTTATTAACCATCTGGCTTCGTCCTGCATGGTCAAAAGCAATGATTGGTCCAATGAAACTGCAAAGTTGTAATTAGACCATGTATTTTCAACATACTGAGCGGTCAAATTTAGGCTGTTTTGGAGAATTGTTTTTCCTTCTGACGGATGATCTATTAAATAGTCTTCTGCTTGAACTAGCGCCGTCAACAATTTTTTAGCTGCTTGAGGATGGTTAGATACCCAATTGGATGTGCTTACGATACATTCGAACGACTGCTGTCCACTCTGTGCATCCCACATGACAAGGCTATTTCCCAACTGATTTTGTATTGCATATACGTATGGTTGCCAAGCAACGACTGCATCAACTGTCTTATTAACCAGAGCATTTGCTAGCTGGTCAGGTGGAATATTTACAAGGCTAACTTGACTAAGAGTTATCCCGTTTAATTCGAGAAAACTGTCCAATATTGAATTGTGAACTTGTTTGGAAGGTCATCCCGATTTTTTTGCCAACGAGGTCAGAAATGTTGCTTATGCCGTTCTCTTTGTTCGCGATTACGTAAGATATGGTGTAACGGCTTACGGTTCCAATAGTTTCGATGCTATAGTTCGATAGGATATTTCTTGCAAAGACAAACTCGCCAGTCATAGCAATGTTTACTTCACCATTCTGCATGCCGGTTAAGGCTGCTGCACCTGAAGAATAATTGTTTAACGCTACATTCAATCCGTTTTTCGAAAAGTATCCTTGATTTTGAGCTACATACACTAGAGAACTAACTTGGTTGGGCTCCAAACCAATAGAAACTGATTCAACATTTCCATTGTTAGGCTTTTGAAAATTGAGGTAAACAAATGAGCTCAAAACAATGGCGACAACTAAGATGATAACTGTTAAGACCACCAGATTTCGTTTCCTTTGAGTGACCATTTGAACGTCCTCAATAGAATTTCGGTTGTTTCTACTGGACTTTGAGAGTATATATGAATATCTAAAATAGAGCCAAAACGAATCAATTTATTATTTTGATTAATCTTATGGGTGTCTTGCGGTTTCATCTCTATCTGTTCTACTTTCTCTCCAAGATTCAAATGCAAATTCCGCTTTTGAAATTTTAAGTACTGTCAAATATTTCGCGCCAAGTTGGCTAAGATAGTTGGCAGCTTTTGGCACTATTTTGTTTCTAGCTGGTTATTCGCGAGGTGCCTAAATGCCAAAAGAAGCAAAATCCTGTGAGAATTCTTTGGTTTGCTTTACAAATGTAACCTGATTGCTCTGTTGGCATAAGACAGATGTATCCACAAACATTTTATTTGAGGCGCGTTTAGCAAATTGCGCCCGGAGATGGTTGAGAGTGAACAACAAATACATCAAATATTTTGTCAACAGAAAATTCGCAGTTGATGCTGTCAGCATGGCGGTCTTTTGGGTAATCGTTTACACGCCGGTATTCCTGTACACTTCTAAGTCGATTGAGGCAGCTTTGGTTGGTCTTGGCTCATCGGTTGTGTTGGAGGTTCTTTTTGGCGGGTTGTATGGTAAGTTCAACGATTGGGTTAGAAAAAAAGCTGGGGTAAAGGATGAAGATGCAAACCAAGGTATGGCGGAAAACAAAATTCAATAGTAACCGTCCCTTTACGAAGAAACCGTCAACGCTTATGTTTGAACTAAATGCTATCCCGCTCATTTCAGTCTCTCCATGTTTCCACGGCCAAGATAGTCAATGCCAGTGCCATCCCCGTTTCTCCGCAATGCACACCCCGAATTCTTTTTCCAGGTGTTTGTTCAAACTTGATTCTTTGGTGCGAAAAACCCGCAAAATCCGCCCATATCCGGCAATAAGCGACAAAGCCGCCTATGTTGAGTCAACATACAAAGTCGCAACCCGCCCATCCCAAATGGGCAGCCCTCAACAAAATTCATGCCCTAAACCAAAAAAACAACCCAAAACGCAACTTGCCACCCGCGAAAGTCTCAACTTTCCCCAAAACAAAAGTCTCAACTTATTTATTTTTCAAAAAAAAGCTCAAGAAAACCCCTTTAAACTCAGATTACATGCAAAAGAAAAGGGGGTGAGCGGAAAACTTATCTGTGAAGCATCCGTGAAGTGCATGGTTAAGCTATGCTTTAGGCGCATGTAATCGAGGTGAATTGAAATGGTTGAAGCGAAAACTGTTGAAATGAAGGTTGACGCGTCCGAACTGAAAGGCGACGAAAAAGATTTGATTCCGAAGCTGTCAGATTTCCTCAAGGACAAAACAGGCGGAGAAGTAACGTTGGCTTCTGAAATGGTTACGATTAAGGGTCAAGGCGAAGCACTCAGCAAAAAATACATTCGAGTCACAGTCAAAAAATTCCTGCATAAACACGAACTCACAGAGCGGTTCCGAGTAATCGGCGGCGCAGAGAACACCCTGAAAGTCAAAGAAAGAATAACAGGAGAAGAAGAGGATTAAGCTCCTTTCTTTTAAACAAAAAAATAAACAAATTTTTCTTGACCAAAAATTCTGTGGGCAAACCCTGTCCTACAACTTGAACACCCTGTTCTAATACGTAGCATTAAATCAAAAAACCACATGTAAGACACACGCAAGCAGGGGACGAGACATGAGCCACAAAACAATCGCAGTAAGCACCATAATCGTTGTAACATTCGTAACCTTAACCGCGCTTCTCACAGAAAGCTACGCAGTTCTGCAGAGCATCAACCCCATCGCCGTTTTGGCAGCCGCAGCCGTCATCGTAATCGGGTTAGCCTGGTTCAAAAAAGCAAGCAAATAAAAAGGAAAAACTGCTTACTTTCTTTTCAGCATGTTTTCAAGGATTGGCTTTAGCTTGGCGTTTTCCGCCTGAATCTTTGCCAGCCCGAGCGTCTTGCGTTGTTCATCGATTTCTTTGATGACTTCAGCGTAACGAATGCCTTCTGCGGCTGAAACATATTCGACACGGAACCGTTCAGGACTCATGCCGAGCTTTGTTAGCATGCCTTTGAGGGCGTCTGTTCGCGCTTTCATCTTAAAGTTCCCGTTGATGTAGTGGCAATCGTAAGGCAAGTGGCACGCACCAATCAGAACCATACCCGCACCAAGCCGCAGCGCCTCCAAAATGAATTCCCGCGCAACCCTGCCGCTGCACATGACACGGATAGCCCTAACGCTTGACGGGTAGTCGAAGCGGCTGATTCCCGCAAGGTCTGCTCCAGCGTAGCTGCACCAGTTGCAAAGGATAGCAAGGATTTTTTCTTCAGGTTTGTCTTCGAGTGCGGCGCGGATTTGAGCCATGATTTGAGCGTCGGTGAAATGCATCTGGGTAATCGCGTGTTGCGGGCATTCGGCGACGCATGTTCCGCATCCGTGGCAGCTTGCGGTGATTATTTCGGCTGGCTTAGGCTTCTCCAGCCTGATTGCACCGTACGGGCATTTGTCAACGCACAGTCCGCAGCTTTTGCATTTGAGGGGGTCAACCATTGAGATGATGGGTTCAATTTTCCATTTTGGCTTGCTGATAACTGTTGCTACACGTGAAGCTGCGCCGCTGCCTTGTGAAACGCTGTACGGGATGTCTTTTAAGCCCACGCAGGCACCTGCATAGAAGACTCCGTCTGTTGGAGCATCCATGGGTTTGAGTTTGGGGTGCGCTTCCATGAAGAAGCCGTCTGAGCCTCGTGACAGGTTGAGTATGCGTGCGATGTCCGCTGAACCTTTCTTAGGTACGGCTGCTGTTGCAAGCACCACCATATCGGCGTCGACTTCGATGGGTACACCGAGCAGCGAGTCTTCGCTGTGCACGGTTAAGTTGTGGGTTGCTGGGTCTTCGTCGATGCGGCTTACGCGTCCGCGGATGAAGTTTACGCCTCGTTCCCGTGCGCGGTCGTAGAATTCTTCGTAGCCTTTGCCTGGGCTGCGTATGTCCATGTAGAAAACGTAGACTTCGATGTCTTCTTTGTACTTCTCTTTAAGCTGCACCACATGCTTAAGAGTGTACATACAGCAGAAGTTGCTACAGTACGGGTACTTGTTTTTGTCCCGGCTGCCGACGCACTGGATGAAAACGATTTTGTGGGGTTTTTGACCGTCAGATTGCCGAAGCACTTTGCCGCCTGTGGGACCAGCAGCTAAGATTAGCCGTTCAAACTCCATGCTGGTGATGACGTTGGGGTATTTCCCGTAGCCCAGCAGCGGCATGTCATAGGGTAAGTAAACGTCAAAGCCTGTGGAAACAACGATTGCGCCAACGTCGAAGTCGACTTCTTCTGGTTGCTGGTTGAAATCGATGGCTTTTCGGTCGCCGCAGACTTCCTGACACTTGAAGCATTCAATACAGTAATCCTTGTTAATCGAGTAAATCAACGGCACAGTTTGGTCGAACGGCACGGAAATTGCCTTTCTTGTTCCCAAATTCATGTCCCATTCGTTAGGGTACTCAATTGGGCAAGCATCTTTGCATTCGCCGCAGCCCGTGCATTTGCTGGATATGACGTAGCGTGGGTTCTTGCGGATTTTCACCTTAAAGTTGCCAATATACCCGTCGACTTTAACCAGTTCCGAGTTAGCGAAAATCGTAATGTTCGGGTGCCGTCCGCAATCCACCATTTTTGGACCTTCAATGCATATGCTGCAGTCAAGCGTCGGGAACGTTTTGTCTAAGGCTGCCATGTGTCCGCCGATGCTCTGCGTGTTTTCAAGCATGTAAACTTTAAAACCCATCTCCGCAAGGTCCAAAGCAGCGTTCATGCCTGCGATTCCGCCGCCGATAATAAGAGCCTTGTTGGTGACGGGCACCTCAATTGTCTGAAGCGGCTGCATCAAACGTACTTTTGCAACTGCCATTCGAACTGCATCTTTAGCCCGCTCAGTCGCTCCCTTCGGGTCACTTTGGTGGCACCATGAAGCGAACTCGCGGATGTTTGCCATCTCATATAGGAACGAGTTTAAGCCTGCTTCCGCAACGGTGCGTCTAAAGGTGGGTTCATGCATTCTGGGTGAACATGCGGCTATGACGACTCGGTTCAGTTTCTGTTCCCGAATGGCTTTGCGGATTTCTTCCTGCCCTGGGTCAGCGCAGGTGTAACGGTTCTCCTTAGTGAAGACCACGTCGGGTATGGTTTTTGCGTACTCGACAACTGCTTTAACGTCTACGGTGCCAGCGATGTTTAAGCCGCAGTCACAGACGAAAACACCGACCCGTAGCTCTTCAGGTTTAGGGCATGTGGGACATGCCGTTTTCGGATTTTGTGATGAACTCATGATTGTGTCTCCCCTCTAATCGGGAATCTTTTGGCGACAGCTTGATGTCTGCTCTGTCCCGCAATTGCACGGAACTCTTTGGCGGCGTCAGCTGGCGAAGTTATTCTTTCTAAAGCCTTGTTCCATGCGCCTGAGCGAATTGCTGTGTGGTGAACCGCCGTGCGCTTAACTGACAGGGCTTCGGGAACGGGGCAAACGTTTTTGCATGCGCCGCAGTAGGTGCAGAATGAATCGTTAACATGAACTTTCTGGTCTTCGCCCAGAGCCAACGCGCCAGGGATTGGGCAAACGTCAAGGCAGTCGGTGCAGCCGTCGGGACATTTTTCTTTGGTGATTGCAATTACTCCGTCGAATGCTTTTTTGACTTTTATCGCGCCTGGACCGCATTTGAACTCGCATACTCGGCAAGTTGGGCAATAATCCTTCTGGATGTCAAGGCTAATTTGAACACGGCCTTTGGCGCTCGCAGACAAAGCCGCCACTTCGCCGACGGGTTTACCGTCAAAACCGACCTTAGACACGGTTATCAGCCCAAAAGGACAGGCAGACGTGCACTCGACACATTCTTTGGGGCATTGAGCTGGTATCAACTTTTATGTCGCGGACCAACTGCGGGTAACTTTCTTTTTCCAGCAGGGAAAGGTCACGGTTGCCGTTCAAAGTAACTTTGATTGCGCCGTAAGGGCATGTGACGTCGCAGATTCCGCAGAAATTGCATTTGGATAAGTCAACGTCAACTTTGGCTTTCTTCGCCTTTTCGCCCACAGCTTTAGGCTGTTTCTGCGTTGTTATCGCCTCTTTCGGGCAGGCCAAAGTGCATATTTGGCACGAGACACAGCGTTTCTTGTCAAGGGTTAACTTGTAATTCTTAACTTGCAAACCCCACTCAATCGTCAGTGCATCTGCCGCATCTTTCTTTACGGTTTTAAACGGCATCTTTTTAACACCAAGAGTTCAAACACCGAAAACGGTGCCAAGTCGTCCAACAGTTGATTGAAGGTGATTGCGGAGCTTTTGATATAAATATTGCTTGCATAAAATACTGTTTCCAAGGTAGAAAGGACAAAAACGAACCTACTTTTTCCGCGAAAAACGAACCAACCGCAAAATAATGTAAAGTTTATAAGATAATAGGGCTCACCTGCTTGATATGAGAAATCATAAGAAATTTTTTCTCGCATTGATTCTGTCCATAATGATTCTTGCCTTATCAACCACCAACCCAACCCATTCGTTGGGAGTGACATCCACGATAACTCTGGCAACAAGTACACCAATGGGAGCTCCTATGGTTATGGCCTATGACTCGGGAAAAGGCGAGATATTCGTAAGCAGCTCCTCATCTAATGGAGCTAACACCGTTTCAGTCATATCAGACACCACTAACGCTGTTGTTGCCACCATGAATGTGACGGGTCAACCTACAGCCATGGCTTATGACCCTGCTAAAGGCGAGATATTCCTAATCAGCTTAATAGTCAGCTCAGGCTCGCCAACAGGTATGGTTACGTTTATTTCAGATAGCACTAACACTGTTTTGGCTACGGTTGCCGTAAGTCGTGAGCCTGGAGGTATAGCTTACGATTCAGGAAAAGACGAATTAGTCGAAACCACAATGGCGCAAAATGGGTCGGGAACAGTTTCGATCTACTCGATCAGCAGTAACGGAACGATGGGCCCATTCGTGGCAAATATCCCTGTGGGTACGGCACCTGAGTTTGTCACTTATGATTCGGGCAAGGGAGAAATCTTTGTGGCAAATCGCAACGACGGAACCATCTCAGTAATATCAGACAGCACAAACTCCATTGTTGGGACGGTTTTTGTGGGCGGAAGCCCAAACGGTATGGCTTACGATGCTGCTAAAGGCGAAGTTTTTGTGGCGGATGCGGGAGACAACGCGGTGTTGGTTATTTCGGATTCAACAAATCTGGAGGTGGCGTCTCTGCCTTTTTCGCCGAATCCAAGCGGGGTCGCTTATGACTCAGGTGCCGGCGAAATATTCGTAACCGATTGGCTGCTGGGTACGGTGGGCGTGTTTTCTGACGGCACAAACGTGCTGGCAGCTAACTTGACTGTTGGTTCGGCACCGTATTGGTTAGCTTATGACTCTGGTCAACACGAGGTGTTCGTGGGCAATGGAGGCAACAACACGGTTTCGGTGATTTCGGATTTGGCGACGCCTCAAGTTTCTCCTTCGTCTGGTATTGTGGGTCAGGGTCAGACCCTAAGTTTGACTTCAACCATGACAACGGGCATTTCACCGTACCTTTACCAGTGGTTCAGCCAAACACCCGGCGCATCATCGTACATTCTTATTGTCGGCGCAACAGCCTCAAGCTACAGCTTTGCAACCTCAACTTCCACAACCATAGGCAACTGGAATTTCATACTTCAAGTTACCGACCACACCGGAGCAGCCTTCAACTCCACAGCCGCACCAGTAACCGTAACCACGCCTGCACCGACACCTTCCCCAACGGCTGCACCAACCCCGACCGCCGCCGCAACTGCATCTACAAAACCAACAGCTTTACCCACCCCTACGCCGACTCCTTCAACCATCCAAGGCTCCAGCGCCGCCTCAACCGCAACGGTAACCGACAACACAGCCATCGTAAACCAGACCGCGAGAACGGGAGTTTACGCGACAATCAGCGGTTCATCGCTGCAAGATAACACGCAGCTAAACGTCACCTCGGCTTATTTCGGCTCAAGCCAACCGCAGGGAACAGGCGCCATCTCAGTCGGCAAAGCAACGTTCTACGACGTTCAGGTCACGGCAGGCAGCGGAAGCCTAAACGCAGATGTTCAGGCGACAATAACCATCACCAACCCAAGCTTCACCAGCGCCAGCGTCATCGAATACTGGAACGCAAACACCTGGGTTTCAGCAGCCACCAAATTCGCGGCACCAGACACCGTAACCTGCACTATCCCCGCGTCAGCCCTAACGGGAACCCCAATCGCCGTCGGCACACCAAAAACAGGTGCCACCGCCAATTCGGACACGCAAGAAATAATCGTTGGCGTGGCAGCGGGCTTGGCAATCGCGGCGGGAACCATCGCGGCAATTAGATTCACGACAAGAGCAAAGAAAAACAAAAACTAGTTTCTTCAAGGTTAGATGCGTCGATTTTAACAGCGGTAGTTATGGAAATTCAAAAGGCGGAGGACAGGAGGCTGACTGAGCCAACGAAACATTTCTTTCGCAAACCTTTCTGTATCGTTTGGTATCGTTTTAGACCTTTTTACACCTTTTCTAGCCTTTTCGCACCCTAACCTAAACCTGAACCTAAGCCTAAAACAAAAAAGCAACCTAAAACAAGCCGCAACGAAAAACCTCGACCGAGGGAGGGGGTCTAGTATTTACAACCAAAAACCAACACAAAAATGGGTCAGAACCGACACCCTACACCCAATTTTGCCACCAACCACACAAACAAAAAAACGCAGCTGTCTCCATTAAGCTTAGTCAAGTTTAGGTGAACGCCAGCCGCCGACCCCTACAGGTGGCAGAAATGCTGACGAACACAAAATACGCGACAACGCAAGAGCAGCCTAAGCTTAGGGAAAGCCTAGGATTCGCATGACTACGGTGACCAAGAAGCCTACGCCGCAGCCTAAAGCCGCCATCCGCAAGACGTCTTTGTCGAGGGGTATGCGCGAGGCAAAATCTGGCTGTGAATGCAGAAGCTCAGAGGTGACAAGCAGTATCGCGGCGGTAACTGCGAGCCATAAGCTTATGTCGGATACGCTTAGAGGAAAAAACATGCCGTGTGCCGCCTAAATAAAGTTGAACACTACGTGGACGCCGCCGTTGACAGGAGAGAAAACCTGCTCCTTGACGACAACGGTTTTGCCCGAGGCTTTAGCAAGTATGCTTGCAACAGCGCTCACAACTGGGCAACCCAAGACGCCGACGCTTCTCATAGGAGGATTAGCGCGATACAGGCTCTCAAACAAAAGCCCAGCCGCGTCAAAACTAACCCCGTTTTCCGTCAACGACACCTCAGCGGATTTAGCCAAGTTAAACGTCTCCGTTAAGCATCGAGGCAGAAAATCCATCAACTCATGAATATCAACCTTGCTAAAATCCAAGTTAACCTTCTTTTCCATCTGAGCCATAAGCTCAGAGCCTGGACAAGTAATAAACACGCCGCGCGACTTCTTCGATAGAAACTTCCCCTCAGCTAACTCATCGGCTGAAGGCTTCCCATCGAAAGCCTCAGAAATGAAAACAACTGGCTCCCTGAGGTTTTCGAGGTATTGCGGAAGAAAGGCGCTTTGAGGGTAAGGAGGAATATAGTAGCCTTGGCCTTCAAACTTCAAGTCCTTAATCATCCGATCAAATGTGGAATAAGCAGATTTTGCAGTGCCATCCAGAAGGCTGCTTTCAACATACTTACCATTTCTTGCAAAAGCAAAAATCGCACCCCAAAAAGTTAAACCTAACCCAATAAAGGCTGCAATCTGCAAATCGAAAAGCAGGGAGTACGCCAACAGAATAATTCCTGCCGCTAAAAATAACCCCGCAAATTTTAACGAGGGACTATCGTTTTTGAGTACAGTTTTCAACTGAAACAATCCTTTACAGTCCTAATTTTGATACAGGTAACTATTTTAGAATTAACATGTTGACATGTTTAAGGATTATGAAAAACTAAACTGCTATTAAGACCAAAAAATTTTTGCGCTATTTTTCTCCAACATCGTGCAGTAATGAAGGGCTTAAAGTGTCAAACTAAATTTGGGGCTCTTGGGCTTTCGGACAGTGCCTGAACCATTCAAGGCTCGCGAGAATCAACGCCACGATAGTAACGGCAATCACTATACCCCAGTCAATTGCGCTGAAAACGAAGCTTGCTTTAGTTTTTTCAGATGTTAATGAACCAACATTGGGGGTTGTTGTAGGCGTTGAAGTGGGTTTCGTCGTCGGCGTCAGTGTAGGATTTGCAGGTGGCCGAGAAGAAAAGACGGGTGTAGGCGTTGGTGTTGATGTGGGGATTGGAGTTAGAGTTACCGTTGGAGTTGGCGAAGGCGTTGGGGTTGTAGTTGGCGAAACCGTGACAACTACGGGTTTAGATTGAGCCGAAGTTACACCAAAACTATCAGTAACCGACACAGTAATCGAGTAAGAACCCGCAGAAGAAGGAACAAAAACAAACGACGACCCAGCCTGACCAACCTGAACAACATCACCCACAAACCACTGAAAACCCACATAAGACCCAGAACCACCACTACCAACGGCACTAAACGCTTTAGATTGACCAATATCCATCACCCACGAAGAAGGCGACACACCAACAGCCGGAGCAACATCAACCACAACAGAAACAGCAGACGACGTGACAACCGCCAAAGCAGCATCAGTAACCTGCAACTCAAAACTCCAAGAACCCACAACCGTCAAAGCACTCGTTGAAAAAGAATAATCACCAGAAGAAGCCCCCCCAATCAACGAGAAAGAACCAGCACCAGGAGCCTTAACAAACCACTGATAAGAGTAAGGCGAGGTACCCGAAGACACAACCGCAGAAGCCAAACTGCAAACCTGACCCTGATCCACAACCGTAGGAGAAGCCACCACGGCGGGAGCAACCAACGCAGAATCCACAACAACCGACGCAGTGTTAGATGGTGGGGAGGTAACTTGAACAGGAGCACTATCGGTTACCTTACAGGTGATTGAATGCGAAGTCCCCGAAGCAGCATAGGAATAACTGGCACTGTTTGAGCCAGTTGCCGTGCCATCTACGTACCATTGATATGATAAAGCGCCTGAACCACCGCTGCCCGTAGCAGTAAACATCTTAATCTGGCCAACATCCATAACCCAAGAAGAAGGAGACACACTTACGGTTAGAGCACTATTCACTAGAACAGAAGCCGCGGCAGAAGTCACCACGACTGTGGTGCTCGTATTGTCTGCAACTTGGAGTTCAAAAGTCCAATTACCTGTAGTGGTGGAGGCAGAAGTGACAAAAGAGTAGCTGGATGAAGTCGCACCGCCAATTGCCGAGTAAGTGCTGGCGCCGGGAGCCTTCTCAAGCCACTGATAGACATAAGGACTCGTGCCCGACGTAACAGCAGTTGAACTTAAAACTAAAGTTTGACCCATATCAACCGTGCCCAACGAAGCAGACACAGCCGGAGCAACCAACGCAGAATTCACCATTACCGAAACAGCATTGGAAGCCGAAGAAACAACAGGATTAGAAGCACTATCAGTCACCTTACAAGTAACCGAATACGAACCAACCGACCCACTAAAAGAATAAGTCGAACCAGTTGCGTCGGAAACAGCAGAACCGCCCAAATACCACTGATAATTAATCATGCCTGAACCGTCAATTGGAGTAGCGTTGAAAATTTGAGACTGACCAGCATCCATTGTAAGCGGACCCGCAGGAGTGATACTTACAGACGGCGGAGGAGCAACCGTCACCGAAGTGGCGGTAGACTGAGCTGAAGTTGTACCTAAGCTGTCAGTAACCGTCACCGTAATCGAGTAAGAACCTGCAGAAGCTGGAGCAAAACTAAACGTTGACGAAGTCGCACCAGATTGAGCAAACCCACCAACATACCACTGATAACCTGCGTAGGACCCCGAACCACCGCTAGCAGCAGCAACAAACGTCTTAGACTGACCAACATCCAAAGCAGCAGTTCCAGGAGAGACATTAACAGAAGGAGCAACATTCACAGTAACGGAAACCGCAGTAGAGGTAACCACAATCGGGGTACTGGCGCCATCAGTTACTTGAAGTTCAAAACTCCAAGCACCAGTAGACGTGGAAGCAGAAGTAACAAAAGAGTAGCCGGAAGAAGTCGCACCACTAATCGACGAGTAAGAACTGCCGCCATGAGCCTTCTCAAGCCACTGATACAAGTAAGGCGAAGTACCCGTAGACACAGAAGTGGAAGTCAAACGAGTAGTCTGACCCGGATCCACCGAGCCAGACGCAGAAGCCACGGTTGGAGCAACCAACGCAGAATTCACAGAAACAGTCGTAGCTGGAGATTGAGCCGAAGTTGTACCTGAACTATCAGTAACCGACACAGAAATCAAGTAAGAACCCACAGAGCCAGAAGCAAAACTAAAAGTTGAAGCAGTCTGACCACCCTGAGCAACCCCACCAACATACCACTGATAACCTGCGTAAGAACCCGACCCACCGCTAGCCGTGGCGATAAACAGTTTAGATTGACCAACATCCAAAGCCCAAGAAGCAGGCGACACATAAACAGCTAATCCAGGTGGTGCGGGATTAACCGTAACCGATGCAGCTGAAGAAATCAACACTGCACCTGTGCTGTCCGTCACTTGAAGCTCAAAACGCCAAACACCCGTAGCCGTAGAAGTTGTGGAGGAAAAACTGAAACTCGGTGAATTCGTACCGACATCAACGTAGGAACCACCCGGAGCCATTTCTAACCACTGATAAGAGTATGGCGAAGTACCCGTCGAGACAACAGTAGAAGTTAAACTGCTAGTTTGGCTTTGATTCACAATTGTCGGAGTAGCGGTCACGGTTGGAGCAACCAACGCGGAATTCACAGAAACAGTCGTAGCTGGAGATTGAGCCGAAGTTGTACCTGAACTATCAGTAACCGACACAGAAATCAAGTAAGAACCCACAGAGCCAGAAGCAAAACTAAAAGTTGAAGCAGTCTGACCACCCTGAGCAACCCCACCAACATACCACTGATAACCTGCGTAAGAACCCGACCCACCGCTAGCCGTGGCGATAAACAGTTTAGATTGACCAACATCCAAAGCCCAAGAAGCAGGCGACACACTAACAGTCGGAGCAACATACACTGGCGGAATGCTTACTGTTCGTATTTCTTGATACCATTCGTTCTGGTTTTGATCCGTGAAAAGATAGCATGTGTTACTGCTGGTAACGAAAATTTGTGGACAAGCTTCGTCATTCGTTAAAATAGGACTGTTATTCGCCAAACTATATCCTGACGTTGGATTTGTTGAATACCACGCGTTCACGCGCCATAAGCCACTATTCGCTGAAGTTTCTGCTTCAGTCAGAAGCCAATATTCTCCACCAGTATACATTATTGTTGGGAAAGCGGTGTTATATGGCGTTGTGACATTCATTACCACTATGTCGCTGCGGGTGCTGAAGCCCATTATTGTCGATGAGGTTCTCGCCATAATTTCCCACCAACCGCTAGAATCAAGCCCTTGCACCCAGAACAAATACCATAGGTTGTTGTTAGGATTCAGCCAGACGAATGGATTTGTCCACTCGTCATAGGTAGTCGTTAAAACGGTTCCTGTGTTCGTGAATGTTATTCCGTTGGTGCTTGTCCATAATTCAACGTCCTTATTGTTTATGTTGTTAAGGAACATGTAGAAAACTCCGCTTACGAACACGACGGAAGGAGTGCGAAAGGCGCCAGTTCCCTTCAGAATCGGATTGCTTGTGTAAGCAGTCCAAGTTCCAGTTATGTTGTTTGAATAGTACAGGTTTATGAGATTACCTTCTTCATTGGAGTCATACGCCAAGTAAGTCCAAGTCGTCCCACCAATATTCACATTGCACTGCACAATGTTGGTTGTGTGGACAACGTCAAAGCCATGTTGATCGGTCGGATTACCAGAAATCGGATTAGAAGCTCCAGACATTGGATAAAACGAGAGCGTAGTTCCCTGAGCATGAGCTGCTTGAAGAATGTCAGGAACCTTAAAAAAAACAACAAATGCACTTGCCATAAGCAAAGCTATAACTAGGCAAGTTACTAATCGTTTCTTCGTTTGCTTTTTACTCGTTTTTTGATCCCCTTTGCGAAGATTTATTTTAGAGTGCCTAAAACAATGTTCACGTTGAAGCCCCCGGCAAAGCAGAGGGCTCATTTGCAAATGTTACTACGAAGTGAGCGTTTCTTCTCCGTTCAAGGGAGCCTATGATTACTCGCTCGGATGGGAAACTGCGTCTTTCTCCTTTCTCCAATAAAATCAACTTCCCTTTATCGTAGTCGAACTTAATTGAGACGATGTGTAGAAAAAAGATTACTTTATCGTCATGGTCAGCTACAACTAGTTTTTATCAGCGTTCATTTCTTAAATATATTTGTTGTTGTGCATTTACAATAACACCATCAAAAGCACCTTCCACTCAAAATTCAAAGCTGAACCCAGTCGCTTGTTAAAAACAAAATTGTCTGCCCGAATAAATTTTTAAGTTGAGACTTTTGTTTTGGTGAAAGTTGAGACTTTCGCGGTGACAGGTTGTGTTTTGGGTTGCTTTTTGGGGTTGGGGCTTGGATGGGGCTTGCGGTGCCCATTTGGGATGGGCGGGATGCGACTTTGTATGTTGACTCTATGTTGGCGGTATTGTCGGTTATGGGCGGCCGATTCCTTCGGCGGCAGGGTCAGTTTCGCTTGATTGTGGTTTTTCCAAATAAAGGGACTTTAAGGACTTTTGCAGGTTGCGACCTTCGGCGTAGGAGCTGGCGGAATCAGGGAGTGGTTCCAATAAGCGAGCGAAGTAAAAGTGGACCGGGCGGGATTTGAACCGTGTTGGGTTCAAACCAAAGTTCTTTTTCTAAAATTTGCAAAATCAGACTATTTTCGCAAGTTTATACCAAGGTTTGGGGCTGGAGAGACTTGAGCCGTTTATTGCACGAAAACTTTAACGCTGAATCAAGAGCATAAGATACTTTACAAACTAATCTAGGACTCGCTCGCGCCGCTCAGGCGGGAGTAGTCACTTCCTAACTTCTTAGGAACTATCCATGCTGGAAAAAGTAGGCTGAAGTGGGTCGAGTGCTCAATATTTCTACATTATTGTCTAAGCAATGATTGAGTCATTAATAGCAAAAATAGTTGTTCGATGGAACTCTAAAAGGGGAGAGATTAGGCGGTTTGGTTCCATGAGTAAACGTGCTGGTATCGGTCTCCCACTGGGTAGGCTGGGTCGTCGTAGGTTATGTCGAGTTTTGAGCCGTATTTGCCTAAGGCTGCCTGTAGGTTGTTCCAAACCTGCTGCGAAGTACTGTTACCCGGCCATAAACCCCATATGTTATCATTTTGGTTACGAAGTCCACCGCCGAAGTCTGTGGGCAAAACAAACGCGTCCACCGCTGTGACGTTGTTGGTTTCTCTGGGGTTCTCTGCCACGTTCTTCCAGAACTTTTGAATTGCCGACAACTGCTGTGTCTGCAAAAGCCCCGCTGCGTTGTTGTCAGGAGAGTAGTTGAAGACAACGACGTATTGAGCGCCAGATTCGTAGGATTGCTTCATTGCATTGTACATTTGGTTGCCGCTCATCAGGGTTGGTGGCGATAGGTACTGCCAATCAATCATTGTGCCCCAGCTCTTGTTCTGCATGTCCGCGGCTCCCCTAACCTGTGCAATGTTCTGGGTAGTGGGCTGGTTCCAGCCTAATTCACCGAGTACTACATTGTAACCGCCTTTGTAATCAAACCAATCGAGGCCATAGTCTGCGGTGAAGAGTGGAACGTCTGATTGATTGCCGATTGTGCCTATGTTATGATGTTCTGTGTTGAGAAATACGTTTGCGACTGCAGTGGAATTTTGCAGCGGCGTTGAATCCCAAAATTGGTGGTAAGATTCAAACTGGGAAATGCTGCCCGGATTAATAGTAACTTCTTCTGACTCCATAATCGGCTGAGAGTTTTGGTTAGAAATACCCACATCTTCACGGTTTTCGATCGTACGTGTTCCGTCTGGTTGATTGGTTGCGGCTTCTCCTGCCTCGTTTAGAACGGTGCCATTGGGTAAATAGTACAGTGCTTGCGGATGAACTGTTTCATAGGTCCCATTGCTATACGTATAACTGCTGGATGGATTGCTCTCGATTGTGCCGTTTGGAAAGTAAATCAGGCTTGTGCTTGAACTGACAAAGACGTTGCTTACCCCATCAACTGTCGTGTTTTCCGCTGAAGAACTTGAGCCCGTGAGGATTTCTCCTGATGGATAGAATTGGTAATCATTGGAAGCATTCGCGGGGTACACCATTATCTCTCCACCATTCCCCTGCTTTACTATCGTATCATTGTTAACATAGAGGTTTGTTGTTGTGTCAAGCATCTTTCCGCCGGGTTCGTCATCAAAATATAAACCTAGAAAGTGGCTTCCCCAACGTGATTGAGCCAAGTTCAAAATGGAGCCTACAACGGTGCCGTCCCCGCCCCTGATCTCGCATAGTATAACGTTTAGCCCCGCGTTGACGGCATAGTCGCCTATCTCTTGGGTGCCGGTGACGTCAAGCATAAACGTTGCTGAATCCAAAACAAACAGGTTAGTGTAACTCTTCACTTTGTCTATAAGTTGCTCTGCCTCGGTGATGGAGACGCCGCAGAAGGTAACGCCCACGTAAAATGGCTTCTTGGCAGCCACCGGTGATTGGTGTTGGGTTTCCATCGCGACAAAAGCTGAAACAACCAAAACACCAATTATGATAACGGTTATAATTGCAGCTAAACTTTTTCTCATCTTAAACCATCCCTCAAGTCACACCCGTCCAAAGTCTCTTCTTTATGCTTCCACAAAACGACAGTTAAATGCTTTACTCCAAATTAGCCATTTCACTCGGCACACGCAAAAAAGCTAATTGTTTGAACATAAAGCTGCAAAAAGTGAACAAACTCCTTGTTTCAGGATATTTTTCGATTTAAGAAACCTCACGATTAATCAACGAAGCTGCCAAAATCAAATGCAAAAGAGCGATTTCGCTTCCCGACTGCTTCATTTTAGCATTGGCTCATAAATTAGCGGCACCCTTTTTGTCCGCCAAGAACAAGAGTTAGCAGATAAAATGCGAAAAAAACCATTCAGCATTAGCATACTCTTTTTAGAAGAAACAGAATCAGAAAAACTTGGTTGAAGTGGTGGACCGGGCGGGATTTGAACCCGCGGCTTTCGTAATATCTCAACAGTGGGGACACAAATCACAGTGGAGCAAATATTGAAAATGCTCGTTCAGGGCTTAACTACGCAAGATATCCTCAAAGATTACCCGCACCTGTCAAAAGACGATGTTGCTGCGGTTCTGCTTCTGCTGCGTTCAAAGCTTTCGCTGTGAGCTGACCACTACAAGCGTGCCATTCAGCTGGAAAGTAAAGTCTGCTTTAACAGTTTTTCGTATGCTTCAACCCGCTTATCCCACGAGCTCTCTTCGGCAAACCCAATTCTTCTGGCAACCATGGCTTCATAACCAGGCTTATTCGGCTCATCAACCGCCTCTTCCACCTTTCTGATGAAATCTTCTTCGTTTCGTCCAACATAGACGAATTCAGATGTATTGTTGTATACCTCTGGCAACGCGGTCGAAACCACGGGTTTTCCTGCTGCCAAGTATTCGTAAAGCTTTATCGGGTTTACAGCAAGTGTAAGTTTATTTATTTTGAATGGAATCAAGCATACATCCATGTAAGCTAAGTATTTTGGAAGAACCTCGTATTTTTTGACCCCGAGCAGGATAATATTGGGATGTTTCTTGAATTTCTCTGATCCAACGTTAACTGGTCCAATGAGCAAAACCGAGTACTCCGGATGCACTTCTGCCAATCTGCAAACCAACTCCACATCAAACCAGTCAGAAATCGCACCGTGATAACCAATTATGGGATGCGGTAGATGTTCCAGCTCTGGGACATTTTCATTAACTTTTGTAGCTTCAAGAAAGTGATTGACTTCTGCGCCATTTGGAACGTAAAAGCAATTTGAGTTGAGTTTTGAGAGTTTCTGATGTAGAGCCTGAGATGTTACGATAACTGTAGAGGAGTTAGTAGCCAAGTCTCTTTCTTCACGTAATACCCGGGCAACATCAGCCACATCGGAAAAACCGCTGACTTCATCAACACAATCGTACAGGATCTTGGTTCCCATAGCTCTAAGAGTGCTTAAAAGATAGGAATATCCATTACCATAGAAAATTGCCACATCTGGCTTAAAACGGAGGAAACTGAGGTACAGCTTTAGAGTCGAAACTTGAAGACCGGAATTAATGAATTTTAGTTTGCCTTGAAAAGGGGGAAGGAACATGTTAACTGCGCTGAGTCGGCTGTTTATTTTTTTTCGTAAAAACAGATTTTCACTGGTGATGATCCATGAAAAAGTATCTAAGTAAAGTGGACCCTGAACATACAGTACAGTGTGACCGTTTCTGGCTAGTCTTGATCCTATTTGTTGAGGTCTTTCCCAGAGCACAGTTTTTTTCGAAGAAAGAGTCAGCATCCCAAATATCGGAGAAAGAATCAATATTTTCAATCAAATCAACTCTCAGAAAGTTTACATAACAAAATTATTTAGCCGCGCCTTAATAGTACCAGAAGATTAATGTTAAAAAAGATAACCGATTGTCCACGAAAACCGTTTAAATAGAAAGTTAAGCGGCAACAAAACACACCGTATATCCTTTGTATCCTTGTAGGCTTTAACGATGTCTCTTGATGCAATCACCGTGCCAAATGAAATATCAGAGAAATTCAACATCAACGTTTGCATTCGGAGGTTTTTCTTGTTGTAAGCTTTTTCGAAAGTTGTCCTACAACGCCCCCACGTTCTGTATTGCCTGAAAAGTGCTCTCCATGAATGTCTCGAATTATGGTAAAAAATAGCTGACTGCAAACTGTGTATCTTGTATCCCAATCTACTCAATCTTTCTGCTAAGTCAGTGTCTTCAGAGGCAAATCGGAACATCTCGCGAAAACCTCCAGCATCTACTATAGCGTCCTTCTTGAGCACGCTACCACCTAATGCAAAAGTCATCACGCCGATCTCAAGTTGAGTTGCATGCTCATTGATACTCATTGCATAGTTTTCCAATGCGCCAGATAAGGGCAGATTGAGCGTTAAGCCTTGAATCCCACGAACTGCAGCCACCTCGGAGTAAGTTTTCAAGTGTTCAATGGCGCTGTGCAGAAATGCAGGATGCAGAGATTGATCAGAATCAACAAAGGTAAGGTAGGTTCCCTCAGAAAGTTCAACAATTAGCTGCCTCGCGTAACCCAAACCGCGTCCGCCATCCGTCGCTATTTGCCATCTTACTTTTGATTGAGTCAAGATTTCTTTCGCGATTTTCAAAGTATCATCTTTAGATTTCCCGTCAACTATCACAACTTGCAACTTATTTGCAGGATAGACCAAGTTAAGTACAGATTTTAAAGTGTCAGCTATGGTGGACTGCGAGTTTAACGTGCAGATTCCAACCGTGACCAAAGGAACTTCCGCAGGAATTTGTTTCAAACAAGTCACCTAATTTAGATTATTGCCGTCCTATTCTTAACATTTGTTTTGCAGACCTCTTTCAGGGCGCATTTGGAACTAATTTACTTGCTTCATGAATCCGAGTTGTCATGGAACTACGCCTTCGTAAACTTGGTTTGCGCCGTTTGAATAAATCAGGTCGGTTTGATTAAGAATGGGTACAAGCGTATTGTTCCAAGCCAGTTTTTCATTGTTGACGCTAAGAGCGCTTAAACCCACGAATTCGCCCGGTGCCACGTAGGTCGTGTTGGAAAGAGCACGCGTGTAACCAGGCCAGACAAGACCATAACCGGTTAGTGCCGAAACAAGTCCTATATCGATAGTTATGCCTTTCTCGTAGGGAACGTTGTTGAATATCCATTGAGCACAGTAAATGCTGTCACTGTTAACGTACCCGAAGTGCTCATACAACATCAGTGGGCTCATTCGGTATCCGCTCAATGGAAGAGACCAGCTTTCACTTTTAGATACTTCATAAACGAAATTGGTCTGAAATAGAAAATACGGAACCAAAACAACCACGATCAACAAGGCAAAAAGCAGTTTCTTCTCACGTTTAAAGACGAGCTGTATCCCCGTCCACATACCCACTATGCAGAACGGCGCCAAAAATATTAGAAGTATATGGTAGAACCGCGTCATGTTCAAAGTGTCAGCTAACCCCGGAACCACTACCAAAGCGACCAAAAAAGCCACAGCAACCAAACTAAACACAGTGTATTCTCGGTCGAAGCGAAAATGAGTCTTCTTCAAAATCAAAGCAGCGACGCCGACTACAATGAAGAGTTCAGTTAGGTACGCGAAGCCTCTGCTGACGGTGTTAAGTATCGAGGGCGACTGCGCCAAGCCTAACCCCGCTAATACTTCTTGTCCTCTGGAAGAAGGAGTAAAGATTCCGCCAAATTGAGAAGCAACCGTGGTGGCGAACGAAGTGAAGCTGTTGAAGACGACGGAGCCTGAAGTGAAAATATACCAAGCAAACATCGCTACAAAGAAAAACAGAATCATGTTTGACTTCAAAGTAAAACTAGGACGCTTCAGATAAATCGAAGCCAGCCAAGCAACAAAAATAAGCAGGAGAAAGATTTCTGCCAAGGCGTAATGGGAAAAGATTAGGGCGATGCTGAAAACCGCGAAACTGGCGAATTTGACTGCACCTTTGATTTTCTTGTTTACCAAAAGAAGCAGCAACAGAACAAAGAATAATTCGCCGATCATCTGGCGGTTTAGCCCTGGCAGCTCCGTGAAGAATGTTATGTCGGCAATGAATAGGAAAGCTGCGAAGAAAGAGAGTTTCTTGCCGATGTAGGGATGCCATAACGCGTAGAGACCAACGGGAACTAACGCGAAAAGCAGAGGAGTAATTATTTTGTAAACCCAGGTTAACGAGAAACCCAGCATGTTTGAGTAAACTGTTGGAAGGATTGTGATGCTGAGCATTGCGTTGTATCTGCCGAACACCAAGTCAGAGGGTGAAAACACTGGGTTCCAATGCGAAAGCAACTGAGTTTGTCCGGCGACAAGAAGTTCGTTTGCTGAGTCGCTTCCGCCGGGCTGAACAAAGTTAGATATCAGAGATGTCTGAAAAAGCAAAGCTAAAGCAATCATGCAAATGGCGAATGGGTAAACGCTTGTGGATTTTGAATAAAACGCGACGGCGGTGAACAGTAGAGCGATGGAAACTATCATGAGCAAAAGGAAAGAGTTGTTGCCTGTTATGTTGACAAGGTAAGTCCCAAAAACGCTTAATAACGGAATTATAGCTAACAGCAGCAACGACGGCGAAAAGCCTTGATTTTGGGAAGTCGAAGGGAGCTCTTCTTTTTTCTGCCGCAAATAGGTTGCTGCCGCGCCGATAAGAATTAGGGTGTTTATGAATAAAGACAGGGGCAGGGTGGAAAGAGGGAAACTGAATCCAACGATTGAGCCGAATTCATTTATCGCTAATCCTGAAAGCATTAGGAAAGCTACGCTGAAGCCGACCGCGTACAGGATGTATTCAATTGTGCCTAGTTCAAGTTTCAAGAGTTTTATGAAGATGATGCCCGGGATGAAGGTCAGGTAGATTAGGCCTACGGTTTCTCGGACGGCGGGTAAATTGAGGAAGAGCGAAATGTACATTATGACTTGTAGGAAAACCACAATTCCTAGAAAGTTGCCCGAAAAATACTTTAAACTAAGACCCATAGGCTGGCACCAAAACTACATGATTCTTACAGATTTTGTATTGGATTGTTGGCTTTTGATTTAGCTAATTCATCTGCATTCAAAAGAGGAGAAGTTTCCCACCTTTATCTCTTTTAGATGTCTTAGCATGTTTAGTTGTGCTTTGATTGTGAAAAAGGTGGACTTGCCATTTCTACCTAAGAGGTTAATCATGAGGCGCCCGAAAAGGATGCCGTAGACGAAATTGATGATGTTCCAAGGAGTTTGTTTTATGTTTTTGAAGAAAAAGTAGGTGTGGTAAGATATTTCCATTTGAACTCTGTATTCAGGGGTTATTCTTCCCAGTTGTGAACCGTTATGGATCAACTTTGCCTGGGGAATCAAGTATAGGGAGTTGGGACGGCTTTTTTGCACGCGGTAAGAGATGTCCATGTCCTCGCATAGGGAATACTTCTTCAAGTTTTCGTCCCATCTGATCGTATTCAATATTTCTCTTTTGAAACATGAATTTGCTCCGGGAAGCCACTGAGAATTGATTGTCCGCGTCAAGGGTATCGGATAGGAAATCGCCGTGGGCAACACACGGCACCTGTCTTTTTCATAGAAGTAAAACAGGAAAGTTCTGTTGATCGCATTTGTGCGAGGACTGGGCAGTAATAGGGGCTTCGTATGTATCCGCCTACTCCCAAAGCATCAGGATGCCGAGCGTGAAACTCCAGTATTTCCTTCAAGTAGTTTTCGTCTAAAACAACGTCGTCGTCCAAACTGACGTGAATCTCGCATGTTGAATGTGCTAGCCCTATATTCCGGGCTTCAGCCAAGCCTTTTCCTTTGCCGCGGACATACTCGATTTCAATGTTCTTTCTCGAAAAATCCCCTGCAATTTTACTAACCAGCATTGCAGTCTCTTGGTTTTTGCTGTCATCTACGATTATCACCTTTTTTGGAAGCACGGTTTGTTTCAGAATAGACGATAGAAGTGACCCGATGACTTCTGCACGGTTCAGGGTTGGGATAGCAATTGAACAATCTGTCATGTAAAAACATCCATTGGCTTTTATTCTTGATAATAGGGAGCAAACGTCGCTATTTTTGTGTTTAATTTGCTTAGTGGTCATCAATCAGGTTTTTGGCTTGCCGTCGTGGAGGATTGGTAGGTCAGTTGGCTTGTGAACTGGACTTGACAAAGCACAAGAATGGACTTTTCAAAAACTATTAAAAACGATACAGCCGATAGAAAGAAACCTGAGATTCAGGAAGAGAGAGAAAAATGAAAACAAACACAGTAGGGAACATAGCAAAAACCCTAAATCTCAAAAAACTCGCAAAGCCTGCAGTTCTATGCATCAGCGCAATCCTCGCCATATGCATGGTGTCAACATTCAGCTTCAGCGGAGTCCATGCAGCAACCACGATGCTTCCAGTGACGACATCGGGAAATCAAATAATTGATTCAAACGGCAACGTCGTATATCTACGCGGCGTAGGCATGGCCGGGATGAGTCCAGACCTTATTTTCTGGGGATCTGGCGGCGGCGACAGCTGGGCAGACCAATGGCAATCAGCCTCAGCAACTTCCGTCACAGACACTTTTGCAGAGATGCAATCGGTCTGGCACGTTAACATGATACGAATATTCGTTTACCCAGAATGGTGGTATCTTAACGGTCAAAGCGGCACCGCAAACGGCGAAAACGTCCAAACATACCTTGCAACCTTAGCCAGCGAAGCAGAACAATACGGAATCTACATCGACATAGTACCATACCAGCTCACCGCGTACCAAGGATCCTTCAGTTCTGACCCGTACCTGTCATCCAACATGGCGGGGTCGCAGGGTCTGCCTTTGATGAATGATTGGGACACGGCGGCGAATAGTTTTCTGGCAAGCACGGGCTTATCGGAACAGGCGTTCTGGACAAGTTTCTGGACGTCGATGGCTAACGGTCTCAAAGCTTACCCGAACGTTATCTTTGAAGCTTGGAACGAGCCAGGTGACAACTCGGGCGGAAACACTATACCGTCAGGCTATCTGTCTTATCTGACAACGATGTACAATGCAGTTAGGTCGGCAGGATCAACGAACTTAATCATGATGCAGTGGCAACCCGGATGGGAACCAAACGGCTGGGGACAAAACCTAAGTTGGGCATCACAGATTAACACGGCTCTAGGCGGGTCACCGAGTAACATGGTGTACACGACTCACTTCTACTATTATGCTCCGTCAAACTTAGCGTCTTACTGGAACGACCCATCGCAGTTCGAAGGCGCAACGTCTTTGGCGAATTGTCTGCAGCTTCTGCAAGCAAGCATGGGAGTTAACGCGCCTCTTGTAATCAACGAGGAAGGCTCATGTCTCTCGTCCTCAAGCAACGCACAAAACGACTACACATGGTTCGGCAACGTGCTTCAAGCTCAGAACACTGACGGTATCGGCGCAGGAGCATACTACTGGCTTAGCAGCAGCGGCTTAGGCGGAACTTATGATGGCGAAGATCTCTTGACAAGCGGCTATTCAGCAAATACTATGGGACAGGACTTCATCAACGCGTATACAGCGCCCACCGTTGCAGCGCTAACTCCAACGCCAACTGCGGCACCGACGCCCACGGCAACTCCGACTCCAATGCCAACAGCCACGCCTACACCGGCACTTGCTCCAATTCCAGCTCCAAGCACAATCGTTGCTTCTGCAGGTATCGGAGGTTCAATTAGTCCAAGCGGATCAATCAGCATCGATAACGGCAACAACCAAACTTACACGATTACAGCGGATACTGGCTATCAAATCTCTGACGTTTCAGTTAACGGGGTCTCAGTAGGCGCAGTCGCAACGTACACGATCAACGCTGCCCAAGACTCATACACGATTGCAGCATCGTTCGCAGCTAACCCGCCCCCAGTTGAACCAGCGCAGCCAACAGCCCCAATAGTCCCATCATCAAGCTCAATCACAGCCTCAGCAGGAGAAGGCGGCTCAATCAGCCCCACCGGAACCATCAGCGTCACCGACGGCGACAACCAAACTTTCGCAATCACCGCAAACACAGGCTACCAAATATCCGACGTTACAGTAAACGGAACTTCAGTAGGCGCAGTCGCAACATACACTTTAAGCAACATCCAAGACTCCTACACGGTTACAGCTACGTTCGCGCCTATCCAAACGCCGCCAACTGCACCAGAAACACAGACTCTGCCAATTTCAACTCCAAGTCCACTTCCAAACCCGCCGACTCTAACGGTAACAACGCCGACGCATCACTCAGCTGACCATCACCGAAGCAACGGAGCCAGACATCATATCAGCCACAGAAGCAGCCAACGCCACAGAACCACAATGAACTGGTTCGGATGGGTAACCATCGCCACAACGAAAAGAAACGCCTTCCGCTAAGACAAAAAAACCTCATTTTCCCTTTTTTAGTTTTAGATCAAAAAATTAGGTATTTCTTGGCAGATGCAGTTTATGTAGCGCGGAGGCTGCTTTTTTCCAAGTCGTTTTTCTATTTGGATTTTTGTGTTGGTTTTTGGTCGTAAATATTAGACCCCCTCCCTTGGTCGCTGAAACCATCTTTACCTTGGATTTTTGATGTAAAAATGGGTACCCTCCCTTCGTCGGCTGGTCTTGCGCTGGGGCTTGTTTTGGGTTGCTTTTTTGGTTTGGGGTTTGTTTCTTTTGCTGGTTTAGGTTGGGGCGGGCTGGGGCTGGGATGGTTTTTGCTTGGGTTTTGTAATATTACAAAAGTTTGCTGGATACCAGAAGGAAGTTTGAACGTTTGGCGGTGGCTTCAGGGTCGGGTTGTTGAATCTTGGATTTGACCCTTCATGAAACCCATGGTCCACGCGGTCAGTTTTAACCCGAAATGGAGAGGCAGCAGAAACACAGTTTTCTTATGCATAAACCTGTAAGCTTGAAGCGAATACAACGCTCCCGCAACCAACCCCGCCACAGGAGTCATACGAGGAATCGAAAACGCCTCCCCAGTCGTACGCACCGTCCGCTGACACCCATACCCATACCAAAAATATTTCTTCCACAAATCCTTAGGCCTCGACAACCCACCATGCAGCTCGTAGAGTTCCGCCAAGTTAGGTTTTATTTGCCAGCCAGCATTCTTGATTCTTAAAACCAAGTCCGTGTCTTCGCTTGAACCACGGATTTTTTCGTCAAACCCATTTACCTGCCGCAAAGCTGATGCCCGAAAAGTTGTGCCTCCTGTTCCCACGAGCTTGGCGGTTTTCCACAAAAAGCTTCTGGGGTTGAGGTAGTTTCGTTGGTTAACGATGTGGGGGATGACTTCAAGGTTAAGGATTAAGTTGCCAGGCACCGTTTTAAAAATTCCCGCGGTTATACCCACATCAGGGTTGCTCTCCATCACATTGACCTGCGCCGTCACGTAGCCACGCGTCAAAACCTCGTCAGCATCCACGAAAAGCACGTATTCGCCGTCGGCGTTGTTCACAATCAGGTTTCTTGCATAGCCCAGCCCTTGCCCCGCGGTTTTGAAGGCTTTAGCTTTGGGACCGAACTGGGAAACGTAATGGGCAATGATCTGGGGCGTCCTGTCTTGGCTGCCGTCGTCAACAAAAATAAGTTGCAAACGTTGAGCGGGATAATCTTGGTTTATGACGCTTTTCACGGCGTTTTGAAGCATGCCGTCGCCGTTGCGCACGCAAATACCAACGGTAACAAGGGGCTTCATCGATTATCCTTCTGTAAAAGTTTTTTGCGAAATTGCTCGGGAAAGGGTTGTTACTTGAAAAATTTTACGGGTTTTGCTGGGACGCCGACTGCTAGACAGTTTGGAGGAATGTCCTTGGTGACCACGGCGCCTGCCCCGATTACGGAGTTTTCGCCGATGGTTACGCCGGGAAGGATTGTGACATTGATGGATACTCGAACGTTGTTTTTGATGACAACTGGTCTTATTCTGCCTTCGCCTGCTTTGTAGCCTTTCAAAACATTCGAGTGAGACAGGATGTAGTCGTAGCCCGCGAGGATTACGTCGTCGCCGATTGTTATGTTAGAAAACATTACGTCGAGAAAAATATGGCTTCCAAACAACGTACGTTGCCCAATTTTGATTCCAGCGCTTCGATACATTTTTACCCGAAGGCTTTCAATCGGAGCATACATGCCTATGAAACGTTTCAGCATCAAAAACGTAGTCAAGCCTGAATCCTCGTGGAAAGGTTACTTCGAATTTGATGCCCGTATCCTTTAACGTGGGCATTGCAGAAACCCGAAAGCCATGCTAATCGTTTGAACGTGTAATGAATCGGTAGCAAAAAGAAGGATTTTTTATGTGTGAGAAGAAAAGCGCCTGGTGAACGCAGAATTCCCGCGATGAAACCTGCCATGGGCGTCATTTTTAGAAGGCTAAGCATGTTTGGGTCCTTGTGGTAAATGTAGTGCCCTCCGCGTCCATACCAAACATATTGGTTCCACAGAGAAAACCATGATGCCCTTGTGGACTCCGTGAACATTTCTTCAGTTACAGCCAAATCCCATCCATGCGCCTTAACCCGGTAAGCCATCTCCGTGTCTTCGGCTGCACCGTTTATTTGGGTATCAAAACCGCCAACTTGGCGAACCGAGTCAACCCTGTAAATTGCACCTTCCGCACCTGGCAAATACCCAAACTTTGACGCTTCCGCTTTCTGCCCGAAAACCGAATCAACGGCGTAAACAATGTTTTCTAAGTCGGCAACTAAGCCGTATCCCGTGTTGACGTTGTATTTTCCGCCAGCAATCCCGACTTGGGGAGATTTTTCCATGAAGAGAACTTGGTTTTCCAAGTAATCACAGGGCAGAATCATGTCGGCGTCGAGCCAAACAATGTATTTTCCGCTTGCCTTGTTGACCACGATTTGTCTTGCAATTCCAAGCCCGCTGCTTTCACTGAAAATCTTCACCTTGAAAGCGACACGTCCAAGACCCTTTTTGATTATTTCAAGAGTGGCATCTTGGCTGTTGCCGTCGACGACGATTACCTCAACATTTTCAGGCGGGAACGTCTGGTTAACCAAACTATCCACTGCTTTGGCTATCGTGGGCTGCGCGTTTTTTACGCATAACCCGACGGTTACGGTTATAGACTGTGACTGCAAGATACTCACTCAAAAACTGTTAATTTTAAATTAGCTTTTTTTCTCTAAGTATGGATTCGCTCAGCACAAATCGTGATTCCTGAATGGGTTTCCACAGCTTGAATTTTCGATTTGTCAAATGCGAGGTCAGGGCGGCAAGCAAGATGAAATTGCTTTGGAAAACTTCCAGAAACGTTGTCCTTACCTTTCTAAACAGTAAGGCTGCAACAATAATCAACGCAAGCGTTAACATGGGAAGCGGATAAAGAAACACGGCGAAACCAGATAGCACGAATAATGCGACCAGCAGCATCGGATTAAAAATGTGCAGCAATATTTCTGGGATTGCGATGCGTTTTGGTATCGCCAGTTTCCCGTGGATGAGCAAGTTTAGGCATCTGCCCCAAAGTTGTTGAAGTTGACTTGCGCGTCTGATTTTTACGGCGATTTTGTTTCTCCAAATTGTGGGGCTGGTTGTGTAGAAGCCGATTTCGGGGATTAAGATGGCGCGTTTATTTTTTTGAATGACATCTAACGCTGTGCCTGAATCGTCGGTTGAATCGTTGAATCCTTCAAGCATGCTTCGTTTGAACGCCGCAAAACCGCCTTGGAAAAAAAGCGTTGAATGAAGCTTTGACTCGCCAACTCTCATCGTCTGCACTGTATCGTCATAAAATTGTTCGCCGACAGTAACCCATGTATCTTTAGGGTTTAGCAGCAGTTCACGGGCGGTTATTGCTCCGACATCTGGGTCAGATAAGTATCCTAAAGCCTTCTGAAGAATGTCGTGAGGCCAAAAGCAGTCGGCGTCGGAAATTATTACGACTTCTGCTTTGACGTTTTTCAGGGCGCAGTTGAGGCACCCGGTTTTTCCCAGGTGTTCTTTGCTGTCAAATATGCTTATTTTTTGAGAGGGATTGTTCTTAATGTAGTCGTTTACTTCTTTGAGCGTGTTGTCTTTTGATGAATCGTTGACTATTATTACTTCCATTTTGTCCTGTGGATAAGTGACCTTGGACAAGTTCTCCAGTTTCAAACGGATGGTTTTCTCTTCGTTATAAGCCGGCACAAAAATGGCTGTTGTAGGGGCATAATCGGCTTTTTTGTCTAAGTTCCAAATGGCAGCTGAACGTTTCTTCATGTACAAAAAGTAAGAGCCTGGAACTCCCAGAAAAAATAAGGCTACAAAAAACCAAGCAAATAAAATAAAGTCCATTAAAATTCTCCAAAAACTGTTAAAAAAAGAGCTCTAAAAAAGATGTTACTGCTCAAGAAAAGGTGGAAGAACGTCCCCTGATGTCTTGGCATAAAAGTTTATCAATTTCAACTGTAGTCCCCAAGAAATCGAGTGCAGCCGATGGCTGTAATGCGGAAAATTCTTTTTTATGTCAGCCATTTTAACGCCGTCTTCAATGACGTCGATGTTTGCTGTTTCTCCAAGCTTCTCTTTTGCCGCCAGATTAAGGTAGGGGACTTTTTTAGGGTTGAAGCTCATTAGCCGCGCTGCAACGTAATCGCTTGTTAGGGCGTTGTCTCCTGCCACTATGACGCCGAGCTTTCTTGGGGCATGAACCTCGTGCGACTAACCCGTCCACCAAGACAATGTTTGACTTTACAATCTTGTTTGACGCGACGATGACGTTTACGATGTTGCGGTGGTACTCGTATTTTCGGGGTTTAGATATTGCTCCAAAAATGTTTTTCAACGCGCAGGTTACGCCGATGAAATTATGGGTTTTCAACTTTGGAACATTAATAACTAAGTCAGCGTTCAGCAAGCGCCTCATTAAAGAGTAGCGTCAACTCGGACCCATCGACCTTAACCGTGCGTTGCACCACGTTGCCTTCGCTGAGGTTAAGCAATTCAGCATCGTTGTTTCTGCACAGCTCATCATAGCCCAAAATTTTGAAAGCGTACTTTGTTCGCATCGCAGAGGCATCTGCTTCAGCCACCGTAATTTTGGCGCCTTCGCCGACTCTTTCCCTAACGTACCTGATAACTGAGCCAACGACTCTTGCGTCGGTGGTTTCTCCCGTGGAGGCGTTCCAGTAATAGCAAAGGTTTGGCTTGATAACGATATTTCGTGCTCCCTTGAAATCGTAGTTCAAGTGATCTATGGCTTTCTCTACCGCATCATCAACTGCGGCGATAGGGAAACGCCTATCACTTACGGAAGTAATTGCGACTTTCGACGTTTACTTAGCCTCATTCAACTGGTATTTTGAGTCGACATACTGCGGGAAAACCAACTCTTTCCCTGACATATCGTTCAATCTGTAAGCGGAATCAATTATACGCATAACATTCAATTCTTCATCCAGCGAAATTGGAAATTCAGAACCGTTCTTCAAAGCCTCAAAGAAAAGATTCATGACAGTATAGAAGGAAGAATAGAAGTAAGTGTATGAAAGGTAATCCAGCTTTTTCCCGGCAGCTTTCCGCATCAGGTTTAGCGCGCCTTCTTTGACGGCGTTGACAATTTGATTAGAAGGAAGATAATTGTCGGTGGAGTCAAAACCAACCGTTCCATGCATGTTGATTCTGAAATTGAAGGCGGGAAAAATCGTTTTGGAAAACCAGCCGACGTTTACGATTGCTGTTGCGTTGCAGCTTTTTGATTTCAACACGAGTGTTCCAGCATCTTCAACAGGTAAATGCAGCTTGTTGTCAAGAGATGAATATGCAACATCAAAATCACCAAGCAACCAACTTAGAAGATCAATCAAATGGTAACCTAAATCCAAAAGCGCCCCGCCGCCAGCTAAATCTTTGTTTAGCCACCAATCGGGAATTGGAACGGGCACAAGTGCATGCGAGATAGGTCCGTTTAGAACCAATTCAGAAGTTGCGATGAGTGTGTCGCCGATTTCGCCGCTGTCTATTTTTTTCTTGAGTTTCTGGACGCATGGGAAATAACGGTAATTGGCGCCAACCATCAACCGAACGTTTTCTTTCCGCACCTTGTTGACTATCGCCTGAGCTTCAGCGTAGCTGCGTGAAATTGGCTTGTCCAAAAAAATGTTCACGCCTTTGTCGGCAGCGTAAAAGACGCTTTCTTTCTTTAAAAAATTCGGCAACGAAACAATCGCAGCATCCAATTCTTCGTTGTCAATTAACTCTGTGTAGTCGTCGTAGGTTTTGATGTGTAGTTTTTCTGCGAATCTGCGGTTTTTTTCGCTTTTGTCTGCTGCAGCGACAACTTCGACGCCGTCAACACGCATTGCGTTGAGCAGGTGAAGTTGACCCATGTGACCTAAACCGATTACTCCAATTTTCACCAAAATTTTTCAACCCTAAAAATTTTTTATATCTTACTCCTAAACCCAAAAAAGAGACAGTTACAGCTGATCCTTCAGTTTAGAATTTTACGCTTTCAAAAAGAATTCTCTTCATTATTCCCAAACCGTGTCTGAGCTTGAGCTTTTTCTCGCCTAGCCGAATTCGGTAATCAATCGGGATTTCAACGATTCGGTAACCGCTGCGCCCGACGACGGCGTTCATTTCAGCTTCCACGTCGAAGCCTTTGCTTTTGGGTTTCCAACCGTCAAGCAGTTCGCTTCGAACTATGCGCAAACCAGACAGGGGATCATCAAGTTTAACGCCGTTTAGCACCAGTTGGGCAAACGCTAGCATCTTGTTGCCTAAATAGAACGGGTTCATCACTGATTTGCTGTTGTTTTCGCCCTTGAATCTGTTCCCGATAACCATGCCGACATCGGGGTTTTGCTCTAAAACCTCAACCATTCTCGGCACATACTCAGCTGGGTAAGTGTAATCTGCGTCGGTGAAAACGATGTATGGTACTTTTGAGCTTAGATTCTGAAAGCCTTGAAACATTGCGTCTCCTTTGCCTTTGCCTTCTTGAAGCAAAACGTCGGCGCCCATGTTTTTAGCTATTTCAATGGTTCTGTCCACGCTGTTGCCGTCAACGATGACTAGGTAGGGGTTATCAAGTTGTTTCTGCAACTCTTCGATAGTGGGCCCTATCCCTTCTTCTTCGTTGAGCGTTGCTATAACTACGGAGACGTTTGATCGATGCTCCTTGTCAATGGATGACTCAAAAAAAGTTTCTTCGTTGATTGATGTAATAACAACTGGTTCATGTAGTCTAATTTCGGTCATGAATAGACCTCCAAAAATTAAAAAAAGCGTTAAGAACTAAGCAGAGAAAACAAGCATTTAAAGTCGTAAGGACTAAAACTACCGAACATTTGAATAATGTTCTATAACTTTTTCAGCCAAGATCAACAATCAGAAAATTTCAGGCTAATCCAACAAAAAAAAATAGCAAAATTAACTTAGGCACCAATTATTTGTAGAAAAACTCTTTCTTTTCAAGATGCCCCTTGGTACTCACAACAACTCTTTTTTGAAAAGCTAAATACAGCTGGGTTTCGCTCCGGAATTTTTCAACGGCTTGCTTCTTGATATCCAAGTACTCTGAAACGTCGACCACTCTTGTTCGTTTACTCAGAAAACCAATTACTTTTTCGAACCGAGGCCCAACACGAGACAGCATGTGAGTTATAGAATATTGAAAGGCGCAGTTTTCCAATCCGTGTTTCTGCAGGCTACTCATGATTATTCTGTTTGCGGCTTGGTGGTCGGGGTGGCCGTCGCGTTTTATGGGGAAATACACTTCGTCGGGTAAATGACTTTCCAAGAAGGCGGATACTGCTTGCCCAACTTCCGGTTCGTGTTCTGAAAGAGTGTAGTCCTCGAAGTCAAAGAAAAACAGGTCGCTTTTTGGTACGCCCAGAGTGGAAACCGCTTCTGTTACTTCTTCTTTTCTAATCTGCTTTATTTCCTCCGGCGTCGGGTTCGTTGTCACATTAAAGATCTTTGAAAACGCGTGCCTGCCGTCAGTCAAAATGACAACGAAAACATTGTAGCCTTCGGCTTTCCTTTTCGCAATGGTTCCCCCGCAACCCAGGGTTTCGTCGTCGGGATGCGGAGCAAAAAAAATCGCTGTTTTCTGATGCATAAAAAAGGCTGTCCTTTTCGTTAAGTTACCAAAAAGCGAGTTTTCCCTGTATGTCTTCAGGCTTGATTCGAAAATGTTTTAGCTGCTTCGCTTCAGGGAAATTCTCAGTTTCGTCGCAATGTTCTCGACTGTTGGTCCCCAGGTTACCCAATCGTAGAGTTCGCTGGTTAATTTTTTGCGGACAAGCCTGACTTCGAGGTTTCGTCTAAATTTGTCGGTCCACTGCATCTTGTAGGGTTCGTCTCCCCGTGTCATGTCGTATTCGGTGAACCCTTTTTCGATGCATAGTTTCAAAAGAAACATAATCAGCAGGTTCCCAACGGAGTAGTCAGCGTACTTAGGGTCAAACCCCGCTAAATAATAGTACATTTTGCGGTTGTACTCAAACGTGTATTGTGCCGCGGCAGGTTCGCCGTCAACCATAAGAAAGTAAAGCCCGAGCCAACCGTTCTTCGCAAAGGACTCCGCTACATCCAAATGAAAATTTCGGAACTCTTCCTGCGCGAAGGCTCCAGGCTTGCCCTCTGAGTTCCACTTCATTTCATGCAGCTTAATGAACAGATTCATAGCTTCTTTAACTGAGAAACCTGCATCATCAAACTTCTTCAGCTCCACGCTGTGGCTGTCCATAATTTTTCTGCTGTATCGATTTAGGTTTTGTCGAAGATTTCGGCTGAACCCTTTCTTCAGGTTTTCATATTTTTTGGGCAACAAGACGTAGGGGCATAGGTTGCAGACTCTTTCTTTGAATTCCAGTTTTAGGGAAGGATCTGAGAATAACTGTGAATAGGCTATGTTTTCAGGGATTTCTTTTAGTTCAATCCAGTCCCAATCTTCGATTTCGTTAAGGTAGTCCGTGACGCATTTTACGCTTTCTTTTTCGTTTCGGGAAACGATAAAGTTGTTGTAGTCGGAGTGTCGGGTTCCCAGAAACTCGATTTTGCGGATTGAGCCGAAAGCAGGCATCTTGTAGCGGGTCAACATCAGCGGAGCAATCCCCATGGTCTGGTTGTCTTCTTCAAGCTTTAAGAGAGCAAGCTTTCGTTGCCCACCGAAATGCTTCCACCAAATAGACAACCAATCCACGGTTAAGAAAACGTTGTCGCCGAAGCGGTTTTCCGCAAGGATCTGGTTCCAAACGTCTCGAATACTTTCGAAGTCACGAACTTCAGTAACCCTCATTGTGATGCCCCAGCTAAACGCTGCAAAATCAATTTTCGTTGAACAATTTCAGGTAAATGCCTGCAGCTGTCGCACGTAAATTATCTTTCAGTTTTCTGCTTGGGAATTGATTCTTGAAATACTCGAATTCGCCGACGGCGGAAAAACTCGAGGTCCCCAGTCCTTTTTTGGCAGCTAAAGCAATCGAACCAATCGAGTTCGGTGCTATCCCCAGCATAGTTGCAACTGCGCTGTCTGCCGCCACGGGGTCTTCACTTGACATCACTAAATTCAAACGTTTCGTGAATGTTCCCACAACTGCTAACCCGTCGAGAACTACAAGATGTGTCTTTATGTTTTGGTTTATTGCAACTATGGCGTCATCGATTACTTTGTGGTAAATGAACTTCTTGGCGTAAGCGTTGCATCCATAAAAGTTCTTTAGAGCACAGCTGATTTTGACGCCTTCCATGTACTTCGGCTTAGGAACATTAACAACCAAATCAGCCTCACTAAACAATTCAGGTATGTGAAACTTGAATTCGCGGCCGCCAAAGGTCTGACTCACAATTCTGCATTTCTCCTCAGCCAAGTTAATCAACCCCACTTTTTTTTCCGCAGCCAACTTGTCGTATCCAAGCATGCCAAAAGCGTTCTTACATTTCATGGCGGAAGCGTCGGATTCAACGATAGCGATTTCCGAAACGTCAAGGTTTTCCCTCAAAACATCGATTAAGGCGCCGACAAATCGTGGGTCAGTTACTTCTCCAGTTGAAGGGTGATAGTAGTAGCACATGTTGGGTTTAATGACGATTTTTCGGGCTTTTCTGTCAAAATCAAACCGAATCAGGTCCAATGATGACTTGATAGCGTTCTTTAACGGTTCAGGTTCGCAGTTTTCTGCACGAACAAAACTGACAAGACTCAAAATGTTTTTCTCCTGTATGCTTCTTTGATTTTTCACTCGACAATCTGAGCGTTTTGGTAGGCTGAAAAAATCGCCTTCAATCCGCTTAGCCCATCCTCCCCTGAAGGCTGCGGCTGCTCGTCTCTTTGCAGGCAAGTTACGAAATGCTGTATCTCTGCGAGTCTAGGGTCGGTTTTGCCTCGCCCAAACTTCTTGGCGATACCGCTCCACACTATTTGGGAGGCGCTTGTGGGAGCAAGTTGAAGTGAGATACTTTTGGCGGTGCCGCAGAGTTGAACGGATTCTATGAAGCCTTTGGAAAACCAGCCGGCTTTAGCGATTGCAACGGTGCCGTTTTTGAAGTGCAGTATGCAGGTTGCCGCGTCTTCTAGGTCTGTTCGGAAGATGTGTTTCAGGTAACTGCTTGCAGAGGCAACTTCACCGAAGTACCAAATAAATAAGTCGACAAGATGCGAACCCAAATCCAAAAGGGCGCCTCCGCCGACAAGCCCCTTGTCAAGCCACCATGAAGGCACCTGAACAGGACCAGCGCTGTCGCCTCTTGGAGAAAAAGGCCCGCCGCTGATGTTTGTCGCCTCAGCAATTTGCACATCACCGAAAAAACCATCTACCAACTGGTCATGGATTCGGATGATGGTCGGGTCGAAACGCATGTCGTAACCAATCATTAACTTAACGGAGGCTTTCTTGGCTGCAGAAAGAATTCTCTCGCCTTCCCCGACGGTTCGCGCAAGTGGTTTCTCCAAAAGAATATGTTTCCCATACTCTGCACATTTCACAGCGGCTTCTTCATGAAGAAAATTAGGCAAGCTAATAACGACGCCGTCGATCTTTGGGTCTTTAAGAAGATCCTCGTATTTCTCATACACGTCCTTGACGCCCATATCTTTCGCTGCGTTTCTTGCCTTCGAAGATAAGTCTGCGGCAGCCACAACTTTAGCTTCTTTTAGCATTAAGCAGTTCTGCAACATGATTTTGCCTTCATTGCCGAGGCCTATAACTCCTAAATTGATCTGTTTCAAAAACATAACCTCAAAAAATTTTGTTGCTGTTTACTCAAAGATCCATGATTAAACTAACTTTGTCACCATCAACCGTTGCGAAGCAGAAAAAACTGCATAAAGCTCGGCAGAATCCTATGCGTTGAGAAGCTTGAATCCTGCAGACAAATAAGTCTTAATTGCAGGCGCATTGAACTCGTCTACATCCAGAAAAACCGATTGCAAACCACAATTCTTGAAATAATTTAGAGCTTGCAAAAGAAGCGAGCGGCCAAGCCTTTTGCCTTGGTGTTCAGGTGCAACGCATAACGCTACGATCCAGCCGGATTTCGAGTTCCCATATTGCACTGTTTTGGCGTAGACGGTGCCGACGGTCTGGTTGTGATATGTCAGAAAGAAGAAGCCGTTTGGGTCAAAATTTTTGCTTTCGCAAATTTCAGATATGTTACCGGGGAACAGACGTGAAAAGGACCGTTTGACAAGCTGGTTCCAATCGTCTTCGTCGCCTTTGCGGTAAGTTCGGATGCTGTAATCTTTGAGGGCGGGAGATTCCTGTAAATTCTCCAAGCCATCTAACCGCATATAAACTACGTGGGGAACCTGAAACACTAAGCTTTTGAGCATGACAAACGGCTTTGCCTGGAACAAGCTTGATTGCGAAATCGGCTTGATGACAACTTGTAAAGTCTGAATTAACCGCTTTAAACTTAAATTATTTGCATTCAAAAAAATCGAACCCTAAAACCTTGAATTGCCAAAAAAAACTTTCTACCTACATCAAAGATTTCAGGGATAAATTAACTTTTCCCAGACTTAATTAATGATAACAGGTCAAATTCTTAACTTTGCGTACCTGTAAAAAATAAAGGTTAAAAACTTACCCGAGGAGGACTCCATGCGCAGCTTCTATCTTTAAAGAACCTGATTAGGCTTATGGGAGATAAAGCGATGCTGAAGAAAAAAGGCAAAGGATCTTTCAATTCAAAAAAGTCGTAAAATAAACCAGGCTCATAAAACTTAAGCCAATCCGCAAGCAACTTCAAATTGCGACGCTTAACGGTGTTGTCTACTGGGGCATTTTTGATTAGGCTCGCCAAGTAAAGGATTTCTTGCTCCAAGTATCTTCCTTTGACTCCGACTTTATAGTTGAATGTTGCTTTTGAGTCTCCGTCCATAGTTATTTCATATAGAAGCCGCGGAAAATCGACGCCAGCTTTCATGGCAACGCAAAGTGAACCCCAGAACCGCGGGTTTATCTCCATTAACTTAGGTGTGTTGTCGCGGGGGTCAAGCTTGAATTCGACTTCGGCGATTCCATGCCAATTTAAAGCTTCAAGCAGTTTTTCAGCGTACTTCTTCATGCGGGAATCAAGAGGGGCACTTTCACGGTAGCAACTGTTGCCTCCACTGCGAGGCCACGCCCTCTGAACCCTTATGCAGCAAAAAGCTCTTGGCTTTCCTCGATTGTACACTGCGGCGACCGAGTAGTTTACGCCCGGAACATATTCTTGAATTAGCGGATACGGAAAATACTGATGAATGCTATTGTAAGTTGCGACAAGCTCAGAAGGAGAATTAACGAATCCGCCGCGTCTGTCAAAAGCGCGGTCTTTTTTCCAAACCATCGACCAACGTGGCTTAACAACACAGGGATACGACATTTCCTCAGCGACGAGTTTCAGTTCCGACGAATCTTTCACTTGACGCGTAAGAGGAATAGGCACATCATTTTCTTCAGCCAACTTAAGAGTCGAACGCTTATCAAAGCAGGCTAAAATTGATTCGTGACTGGCTAACGGAAGCTTAACATATGGAGCAATTTTGCCTCTGTTTTTAGAAATCGGCATCAAAGACCATTCAGAAAGCGGAAAAAGCATGTCAAACTTTACTTTTCTAACAATTTTTTCCACAGCTTTTTCGTATTCATTTTCAAGGCTGGTGGATGGGACTAAAAACTGTTTTTGGCGATATTTAGAAAACTGGGAGACATACACGTTAGAACTCGTGAGGACAGTTGTGTTTATGCCTTTTTTCGCCATGGACCTAATGATTGGGAGGCTGGTCGGGACGTATCCGTCCGCAATCAAAACGCCATTGCTCGTCAGAAGTTGATCCCGCCTATTTTCGGTTAAACAAGACGTTGACTCTTCCCGGGATCCATTTGCGAATAATTCATGAGAATTATTTCGCTAAGGTTAACTTTTCTTCGGGTTTATTTTATTTCGAGTATTGCGTATATTCTAATCGTGGCCCATTCTTCTTTAAGCTGGGCATCATATTGACCGACGTCGACTACTTTGTAACCTCGATCTATCAGTAACTTCATCATAGAATTGTAGCCCTGAAGATGCGCTGAACGCGTAACCGCGGACTCTTCCACAAATGGGTGTTCGATTGTGGGCGCCTTTTCGATGCTTTTGTTTGTCTCCAGTAAGAACAACCGAGGCTGGTTAACGTTCAAGAGTGCAGCGATTGAGGATGTGAAGGAAGACTGAGAACACAACTCGAAAGCGCCGAGAAGAAGAAACACTGAAAACGGGGAATGAGCGTCAGATTGTTTGAAACTCGCGTAAGAAGCGCGAACCCATTTGCCGCCTGGATAAAGTCTGGTCAGGTCCTTTACGGCGGTGCGATTATCATCAAAGCCTGTTATTTGGTACCCTGACTTGAGCAACGGCCCAGCCAACGGAGAGTACCCACACATTATGTCTAAAAAATTATCGCCCGATTTAAGATGCGACTTCATTATTTTATAAACAGTTTCGCCTCTGGATTCGACACCTTTAAGGTAAGGGTATTCGTACCGCGCGGTAATTTTGTTTAAAATTGCTATCGCCGGTTTTTCCAACCGCAGTGACTGCAAAACTTTTTGACCAAAACTCTTTTTTTTCTTGCTCAAATTTTGCACCTTTCGAAATTAGCAGCTTACCATCCGGGCGGCATTCAAACTATAAAATGTCGGGTTTATTCACTTAATGAATTTTTGCAACTGAAAGACGCTTCCCGAGTGAATTTACCAGAGGAGTTAACACTTCTTTTTTCGTGATAAAATCGTAAACTATTGGAACCAATCTTCTTTTTACCGCACGCACCTCCAGGTTATTTCTAATCAGCGTATTCCACTGCTGTTTGTAGCTTTCATCGCCTCTCATGAAGTCGAATTCCCTCAACCCATTTTCAATTGAATCCTTAATCGAGTACAAGAAAAGAAGGTGCCCAACGCGATACTCAGAGTATTTTGGGTCAAACCCTGTAAGATAATTAAACATCTTGTTCTGATATTTGAATGCATAAATCGCTGAGACAGCCTCATCATTTAACGTGAGAAAACCAAGGTTTAACCAGCCTTTTTCAGCGAATTTTCTGGAAACGCTCAAATGAAATTCGCGATACTTTGGATTAGCAAAAACGCCTGCGCTATTTTCTGATTGCCATTTTATTTGGTGCAAAAAGAAGAATTTTCTCATGGCTTTATCCAGAGTATTCAAATCATTGTGAACGTAGAATTCGAGTTTGAAATCACTTTTTGTTTTCTTTTCCCATCGACGCAGGTTTCTTCTAAAATTGGAGCCCAGCCCCTGCAGGTAATCTTCGAATCGAGTTGGAAGAGTGATGTATGGACAAATATTCATGTTTCTTTCTTCAAATTTGAGTTTTTGCGGTGAACAAGCGTTTAAAGTCTTTAGGGTCTCAGAGTCTTCTGGAACATCTTCAAATTCTATGCAGTCCCAGCGTGAGCCTTTTCCGCTTGCGTAATCTAAAATTAAACTTGCGCACTCTGCTTTCTTCTCCGTCAGTAAGAAAGTTTGATAGTCGGCTGCGGGAGTTCCTATGAGCTCCATTTTTGTCAGTTTTAATCCTGCCAGTTTATACTTAGAACTCATCAATGGCGCTGCGGCAATCAGCTTTTCGCTGTCGTGAACGGTAATCAACCGGAATATTCTTTCGTTGCCAAAATGCTTCCACCAGGTTGATAGCCACTCCCAAGTAAGAAAGATGTTGTTGTCGCCGCTCCTTTGAAGAGCTTCGTCCCACTCAGCTTTACTATTCAAGAATTTCTCAAAGCTTAATTCATTAACCTTCATCGTAAATTCACCAAAAGTTTTGAAGCCGTGACCAAAAATTTTTCAACACGAAACAAATTGCTTTAAAATCGCTAGTTGCCAACGCAAGAAGCAGATTATTGCTGTTGGAGCCGGGGGTCGGATTTTCACCGGCGTAAACCGCTATGCAAGCCGTTGCTTGTTTACTCAGCCACCCCGGCTCTTTTTTTAACTCTCAGCAATAATGCCTAAACAGTTGCTTTACACGGGTTAAGTTGTCATGTTTAACCAAAGGCTGACGTAACGTTGGTTGTATTGGAATGCATTGGCTGTGTTGTTGAAAAGCCATAATTCAAAAACCAAGTTTCCGTAATAACCCGCCTTTTGAGGGTCCCATGCAATCGTTGTTGGATTAAGGTTCAGTGAGAAGCCGTTGACGGCAATGTTTTGCATGTCAACTTGACCGATGACGTTCAGGTCAGGTGTGTAATAGAAGGAGACGGTGATTGGCAACTCGATCGTTTGGTTGTTGGCGACGCAAACTGAAAGATTGCCTAAAGACGGAAGGGCGCTGGGGGTTTGTGTGAAGCTGTTAGGTGCAGATTGTGTTTCATTTCTGAATTTTATCTCAATCTGGTAATAGGCGTATGATCCTAAATGGTTGTTAATTTTCAGGTAAAGTGGGCAGTTTTGTCCTGAGGTGACGTTGAATGGGTAGGTGGCGTTTTGGTAGGAACCCAAAATCGACAATTCAGTTAGACCGGCTGTTTGGGGAGCGACAACAAGTCGTTGAATGGCAGGCGAAGCGGCAAATAACGCTAAGACAATTGTGACAACAAGAATAGTTGTTTTGTATTGTTGAATCGGCATTCAGCTTTTCCTGCCTCTCTTGTTTAAGATTGACCAAGCAACTACGCCGACACTCAAGATGCAAATGGAAGCTGCTATCGATAAAGCGGTAATCAAGATATTTTGAGTATTTGTGTTGGCGGCGCTTGCTTGAAGAGTTGAAGCTTGAGAAGCCACGCCGTTGAGAGCGGTTTGGCTTTGGGTTGCATAAGTTATGGCTGAGCTGTAATCGTTACTTGCGTACGCCAGCTGAGCTTTGGACAGTGAATCTGCCGCGGCGTTAAGAGCAGCTGCAAGTGGGTCTACGTTTGCTCCGGCAGCCTGCGCCTTTTCAACAGCTTCATAACAGGTTTTCAAGTTGTTCTGCGCTGAGGTAATCGCCGCTTCAGCGCTATTTTGAGCGAAAACTGGTGAAGCAAACAGTGAAACTGCCATGAAAAAAATGACCACGGCAGCAACACAAACCTTCAAGCGTTTAATCAGACAAAACCCAGCCAAAACTAGATATCTATCGTTTCTCGTGTCGCCGAGAAGGATAGGAATTCCTTGATGGGGCACAAGTTTTCCAGAACTTTTCTTTTTGTGGAAAAATCGTTAAGGTGTTTTTCCATGCTTTTGCTGCATCGAGCGTATTCTTTGTATGCGTCCAAATACTCGTGTCCCTTTACGGTTAGTTTGTATCGTTGGTCACTGCCTTCGAACGTGACCAGTGACGCCTCAACAATTTCGCTCAAATAGCGTTGCAAGACCTTGTAGCTTAAGTTAGCCTGGTACATTATCCGGGTTTTCTTAGCGTCTTGGCTTGCAACATTCAAAATGTCAGCTATTATATCAAGTCTATCTCTATAATTGCCCAAGCGGAGTTTCCCCTAAAATCGATTTAAATTTTTTAGAATCTTAGACGTGCAGCCATCCTCGGCCACTCTTCTTCAACTGCTGTTTTTCTTTCCTTTCCTCGGGATCAAGCTGTTTCGAGTGTTTTCTCTGCGTTTTTTGGTTGGTGATGTTGGTTTTCACGAATTTTGTCCATCCGCCGACGTGTGGGTCAGGTGGAATGTACCTTTCAGCGTTCATGACTTTGTGTTCTTCGAGGATATCTTTGAAGTTTAATGCTTTGAAGTCCCGTGTTGCATGGATTACTGTGCCTTTGTCGACGAAAAGCTCGTTGTAGTCATTGACTGCTACGCCTTCGGCCCTCACTCTGTCATCTATCCGCTCTGACCAGAGCCGTTTCCACTCGATTTTTAGTTCTTCAACGAATTCTTTTTGGTTCATGCTCATTGCTAAAGAATCCCTCCATGGTAGAAGTGGATAAGAAAAATAGTTTGCATTTTTTTGATCTGCAAAACTAGAGTGAGGACTTAATTCCTCAAATACCTAAATACAGATGAACGCTTATAAATGGACAGGAAGAATTGTTCTATTCTTATCTAAAATTAATGTCGGTTTTCTGTATCTTATGTCATTTTATGGCTGTTTATGTTATTATTTGCTATAGAACAAACCATGTTTGTAATAGAAGAATTTTACTCGGTAGCTACAAAACCTGAAGGGATACGCCGAGGAAAAGTTCTCCTGCAAAATCAATTAATAACTATGGCGACCAGATTCTAATAAGTTTTATTGATTGCTTACTTGCACACTTAGCCGCCTTGCAACATTTAAATGCCTCTTTTACAATTATTTCAGAAGGGATTATTATGGCAAGTTCAATTTCTGCAGAAGATGTTTATTCCAAAGAATATCGAAGCGTACAGGAAAACGATACGCTTTCCCGATGCTTAGAAGCCTTCGAAAAAGGGATGCTTCCCGTCTTAGCCGTTTTAAACGACAAAGGAAAATACGAGGGCATGATAACACGCCGAGCGGTTTTAAGGTCAAGACTTGACCTCAACGCCACCAAAGTTAAAACGTTGATGAAGACTGCGCCGCCTGTGAACCTTGACTTTTCAGTAAGCAAAACAGCAAAGTTGATGATTGAAAGCGGCTTAAGGCAGCTTCCGGTTCTTGACAAAAACAAGCTTTTAGGCTTCATCACCGACGAAAACATAATCCACTCCGCAGCCACGCAGGATTGGGGAGCAACCAAAATCGAAGCCATCATGACCCGAGCACCGCACACTCTTGAAGCAAACCGTTCAGTCGGAGCAGTTTTGAGCTTAATGCGTGAGTTCGGTGTTTCACATGTTCCCATCATGGATAATGGAAAACTTGTTGGCATGATCGGCATTGAAGACATTTTGGAGAGTATCTATTGGCCGCAGAGACGCCAGACAACCGGGGACATCGTTGGAGAAAAGATTGAAACGCTGAGCGTGCCAGCTAAAGGCATCCTGAGAAGCCCAGTGGTAACAGTTGAGCCGCAGACGAGCCTTCGTGAAGCAGAAAAAAAGATGCATGACCAGAATGTTTCTTGTTTAGCGGTAACATCGAAGGACCGTTTGGTCGGTGTGGTGACGAAGCTTGATTTTCTTGAACCCATCAGCCAGCTTGAAACCGCTGCACGCAAACTGTCCATACAGTTCGGCGTCAAAGAAGTCGATATAACGCCTGAGCAGCAAGCCTTCATGATGACTGAATTCGACTCCTTCACACGCAAATACCAAGAAGCCTTCCAGCTAGGCACACTCTTCGTATACATGAAAAGCCACGGCAACACAACCCAGCGCGAGACACCCATGATCCACTGCCGCCTCCAATTCAGAACCGTCCGAGGAACCTTCTACAGCGCATCCGAAGGCTGGGGCATCGAACCCACGTTCCGAGTTGCACTGGACCGCCTCGACCGTAGACTACTAAGAAGCAAAGAGCTGCTGGCATACAACCCCAAGTACGCACGGGACTACCTACGCAAAATTGGGTTGCCCCAAGGGTAAACCAACCGCATCCTTTCTTTGGGTGAGCGATTCAGCTTTTTTTCTTTTCTTTGTTTTCTGGTTCCAAAAAGGATAGGTTCTTCTCTTCGGTATTGTTTGTGTTTTGGGTTGCTTCTGGTTTAGGGTAAGGTCCGTTTCAGGTTAGAGTGTAAAAAGGTTGGAAAAAGTGTAAAAATCTTCAAAATGATACAGAAAAGTGACTTTTGGAAACAACTTAGGATTACATAGCGTTTGCTAGCGGTTTCAGGTACAATGGCACCGCTGGCTTATTTCCTAGTTCGCGCAATGAGGATTGTTTTATTCCCACTCAAGGTACCAAAACAACTTCTCTGCAAAACGCAAAAATAGCCCGTTTGCCCAAGAAAACAGTTTCTTTTTCAAGTTAATTTTCGCCTTCAAGAAGTAAATGAAGCTCAAAATAAGCCATAAAGATATGTGACTGTGAGGCTACATCAACATTAGAAAAAACATCTTGTCACGGCGCATATTGAAAGAAGAAAAGCGGTTACTTGCATCAAAATAAGATAATTCTTAAATCTGGCATTCGCAGAATAGAAGAACCAGAGAAAAAGCGATTTGAAAGTGCAAGAACTAAAGTTTGGTTGAAGGTAAAATGACCAAAATCAAAGTGATTGGCTACACAGAGTTTTTCGGCAAAGTGAACGCCATAATAGTTAAAGACGGAAAAGTTGAACTCCAAGAAACCAAAATAAAAAGAAATGATTGCTGCTGGAAAGATTAGAAAACCACGGAGTTCTTTCTTGCTCCCACTTGATTTGACGTCACTACTAAGAATAAATCTGTCTAGGTCTGTCTTGATTTTTGTCTTTCAGCTCGGTCAAGTTTCTTCTTCTTGCGGGCATCTTCCCGATCTTTCTTCTTTCGAGGCTGAGGTTTCCCCCGATCTTGTTCTCCTGTTTCTCCTTTCATGCTCATTTGATTGTCTCCTTACCAAAAAGAAACGAATCCACACATCGTTCCAAGTAATTATCACATAAGTAAATGCAGTTTTTTATGGGTTGTGGAAAAAAAAAGTCCAAAGAAGCCCTGAAAAGTCAAAAGAAGACTTCTGAGAAGACAACCAAACTATTTTGCTCGATCGGGAAATTCAAGATTGAGTTGTCGTTTAAGTGCCTTGTATCTGTTTCGAACCGTGACTTCAGTGACGCCTGCCGCTTCCGCTATTTCTTTCTGCGTTATCTTTTCATTCAGCTGAAGACAAGCTATGTAAAGCGCCGCTGCTGCCAAGCCCATAGGGTCTTTTCCTGCCGCAAATCTTTTTCGCCGTGCCTCCGCAAGAATCGTTATGGCTGCGCCTTGTGTTTTGCCCGAAATTCTGTTTTTCTCAGCTATTTTTGAGACGTATGTTAGTGCGCTGGCAACTGGCATGTGAAAATCGAGTTCTTGCAGAAGAAGTCTGTAGCATCGTGCAACATCCTTTTTGTCGACGAGGCTTGCCTCGGAGATTTCGCTGAGGGTTCTGGGTGCGGCGCTTTTGCGGCAAGCAGCATAAAGCGAAGCAGCGACCATAGAGTTGATTGATCGTCCTCGGACTAGCCCTTTGTCGAGTGCTTTTCTGTAAACGACTGAGGCTTTTTCTCTTATAGGCGGGGAAATGGATACTTTTCCAGATAAACGTTCAAGTTCAGACATGGCTTGCGCAAGGTTTCGATCGACTGACGAGTGGACACGGCTTCGTATTTGCCATTTCCTAAGACGCCACATCTGCAGTCTAGTTGAAAGCGGCAGTTTCCTTCCGAACGCGTCTCTGTCGACTTGGCTGATTGCAGTGGATAATCCTTTGTCATGAATGGAATACGATGTCGGCATGCCCACGCGGCTTCGCGAAGTCTTTTCTTGTTGGGTAAACGCACGCCATTCGGGGCCTTTATCCATCATTTGCTCGTATACGACTAGGCCACAGTCGCCGCATATGGTTTCGCCTGTGTCGTAATCGTGGATAAGATTTTTGCTTGTGCATTCAGGGCACTCTTCAACTAAGTGATTTTGGACTTTCGGGACTTCAATAGTTATTGTCATATTTTTGCCTCTTTTATTTGCACAGAATCGTCACTAAATCACTTATTGCCCATCCAAAGGTGTGAAAAGTGAATAATGCGATTCCGCATTCCAACTACGAGAAGAAGCTTCAACTATAAAGGACTATGCCATCAAACAAGCAGATTTGACCGTGCAACACCCCAAATGAAGCCGAAAAACCACCAGAAAACAAAAAATCGCAGCCAATTCGACCAGCAATCAAAGATTCGCCAGAAAAACCGCGGCAGCTATTTCCCGTCTGCCCTAAACTCCATTTTACCACATTTTGGACACAGATAAACAATCACCGGCAATATTTCCTCTCCCTGTTTCCCCGAATCGCCCTCCGCAGGTTTTAGAGGTAACCCCTTTTCCCAGCCACTGATTCTAAACTTGGTTCTAGCGTGGGACATTTCGGCGTTGCATTCTGAGCAGAAGGAAACTGGGGCGTTTTCGGTTTGGTCCATCTCGGTTTTTTTGTCATTGATAACTGTGGGTTTAGCCTCGCCTTTTTCTGGCTCAATTTTTGGGGATTCATTTTCGATGCTGCCCAAATAGCTGCATTTTATGTCGCAGTCTCGTCTAAATAGGCAAACGTAGCAGCAAGTCATGTTTTCGCTGTTTTGGCAATTAACCTGCCTTTTTGCTTTTGCTTTTTCACTTTCAGTAAGCATTTCGCACAATTTCTCGGTTGAGAAATATTCACAGCTAGCTGCTAACTCCGCCAAGTTTCTTTCTTCCCATTGCACAATCCAAGTGCAGTTTCTGCCTATGTGTATTTTGGTTTGGAAACAAAAAAACTTTTTCTTATTAAATAATCAGAATGAGAAGAGAAAGATTTTGGCGGATGCTCGACAGGATAATTCGTCAGCTTGTAACGTAGGCATCTTGCCTGAAGAAGCGGTGGTAAAGACATTTTTCTATCTGTTTCTGACGGAAAAATCTGCTTCGAAGTTCCTAGGGGTTATCTGCCTTGTTTTGCCAACCTTCAACTCAAACTTGCCGCTTAACGCTTTGAATTGCTGAGCGAACCCCTCCACATAATCCAGCACGCCGCAACCGTAGCAGAAGCCTCCAGAAAAAGAAACCGTGACGCCAACAGGCGTTGCTGAAACCAATTTAACCGTAATCTCGGGGCTTCTCAGCCTGTTGTAGAGCGCGACGGCTTTGGCTACAAGTTGCTCGATTTCCTGCTGATTCAACGCCAAGTCAAGCGCCTTAGAAGGGTATTCTTGCGCCGTCAAAGCCTAACTTTGAAATCCCCAGCTCATCTTTGACTTCCCGAAGCTGAGCCGCCGTGAACACGGGACCATCCCTGCAGACGCGGTACTTGCCGATTACGCAGCTTCCGCACAAGCCTATGCCACACCGCATTAGCCGCTCCAAACTCGCTTCCAAGGGCAGCTTGCGTTGTTCTGTTATTTCGAAGATCTTTTTCACCATGACTTCGGGTCCGCAGGTGTAGATCATGTTGAATTTTTCGCGTTCCAGCAGTTTGGCTAAGGGTTCAGTTACCATGCATTGTAAGCCGTAGGTGCCGTCTTCCGTGGTTGTAGTGAGGGTTTTTTCGTTGCAGACGCCCTTGAGCTCTTTTATGAAGAGGAGTTCGTCTTTGGTTTTTGCGCCTTCCACGAACGATAACTTTTCGGTTTTGGCGGCAAGCTGCTTTGCCAAAAACAGCAAAGGCGCCGTTCCTGTGCCTCCGCCTACCAGCAAGACTCTGCCTCGGCTTTCAGTGAAGCTGTTCCCGAAGGGTCCCCGAACGCCGACGGTTGCGCCTGCCTCCATGCTATGGAGATGCCGGGTTGCGTCGCCGACCTGCTTCACCGAGACGGAAACTAAGTCTTTTCCAACATCCATTATGCTCAATGGGATTTCGTCTATGCCTGGAAGCCAAAGCATCAAAAATTGCCCCGGCTTAGCCTTTGAGCATAATTTGTCGTAGATTGTGTAGGTTTTTACGGTTGGGCTTTCCGTTATAACCCGCACGATTTCTGAGGTTCTGATTGTATTAGCTGCGATGAGCGAGGTTGACAATTTCTTTCACACTCCCAAAATGTTTCTTTCTAAGATAGACTTCTAATCCTTTAGTTATGTCTTGGAAAACAGAGATGTCCTCCCAAGCCAACGCGGTGCCGACTTGCACGGCGGAAGCGCCAGCCAGCATGAATTCGACGGCGTCGCGCCAGCCGCTTATGCCTCCGCAACCGATTATGGGCACGTCAGGCAACTCTTCACGGATATCGAAGACGCATCGCAGCGCTACGGGCTTGATGGCTGCACCCGACAAGCCGCCTTTGATGTTGCTTAAAACTGGACGCGTCGTCTCCGTATCAATCGCCATTGCCTTAAGAGTGTTCACCGCCGTTAGAGCGTCTGCGCCTGCTTCAATCGCCGCCTTAGCCGACACAGCGATGTCTGCGACGTTTGGCGTAAGCTTCACGATGACGGGTTTACTTACTGCCGCCTTCACTTGCTCAACCACTTGCGAGAGAACCTTTGGGTTTTGACCGATTTCGGACCCTGTGAACTGGACATGGGGACATGAAACATTGAGTTCCACGGCATCCGCGCCTGCCTTCACAGCTTTCTCAGCCACGGCGGCGTATTCTTCCGCGGTGTAGCCGAAGACACTGATGATAAGCGGGATTTTAAGGATGGTTTTTGCGTACTCTATTTCGCCTTTGTACTCGTCGATGCCTGGGTTAGGCAAGCCCATAGCGTTTATCAAACCAGATTCAGCTTGAACCACTGTGGGGTTCGGGTAGCCAAATCGAGGTTCCACTCCGATGGATTTTGAAACCACTGCGCCTGCGCCGCCCTTTGCCACGCGGTTAAAGGATTCCGCTGAGAAACCCAACACGCCGGAAGCAAGAATGGTCGGGTTCGGCAACTCCAAGCCAGCGAGGCTTACGCGTAACGGATTGCTTTCCAAATTTTAAGTCACCTTTCCTAAAACTAGTTTGCACAACTCAAAAGATAAAGCTTCTTTTGCAACAAAAACTGGGTCGAGACGGCAAATAAACTTTCTGGGAGTTTTCGCATCCTACTTTGCGAACATCGGCTTGTCTTGAATGTACTCTTTTCCAGTTCTCAGCGCGATTTCAGCCTTCGCCAACTCACTTCCCAAATAAGCCAGATGAAGAGGCTGAGGCGCCAAACCCAACCGCGCGATTTCCGTGTAGATGGCGTCTGCAGTTTTGCCCTTGACGACTCTGTCAGGTTTATCGGTTTTTTGGCTTGGGAAATGCATCGCCACGATGTCTCCGCCGAGGCGGTCAAGAACAATTCTGAAACACCCCGACGGATCCAGCTCAACCGCGCAGGGTTTTTCTGCGCAAACCACGGATGCCTCATGCTCCAGCGCCTTGCAGTAGGGTTCCTCACGGTTTCTTTTGTCCTTGAAGACAAGCAGGTCTACGCCGAGGTCTTTGGGGACAGAGCCGCGTTTTTTCGCAAGAAACATCATTTTAGCCGCTGTGGCTTCTTCGCCTACGCTGCCTTGCGCCTTGTCGCTTTTCTCCGTTGCCAACAGGATGCTTGCCCCCACCTCCGAAGACAACCGCGCCAGCAAAGCGTTGACGCCCACTGAATCCGCATCCATCAGCTCAGTCACGTTTGACACGCCGACGAACAGGGGCACATCGGGGTTTCTTTGGGCAAACATGCGAAAAGCAGTGAACGACTCCAAAACGTCGGTTGGGTCAAGGATAAGGTCGCCGACGCATTTTGATATGCCGAGCCGTTTCGCATTCGCAATCGTTTCCTCAAGAAAAACTGCGCGTTCCTCGGCTTTTTTGGGAAAAAACCCTACGCGCTGGTTAGTCGGAATCACGACGACAGCGACTTTTGAGGTGAAGGGCGCAATCTCTTCGATGTTGCCTGCGTCGCCGCTTAAAACCAAGTCTGCGCCGCCGCGGACGGCTTCCCGGATTTCCTCGGGTTCAAGCGAATCAATACTTACAGGCACATCCACCGCCCGTTTAACAAGCGCCACAATCCGTTTGGCATCTACAGGGTGAGATTCGCCCGCAACCATGCCTACGTCGACAAAGTCTGCGCCTGCCTTCACGTACCGTTTCGCCAGCCGAACGATGGCTTCTTCATCCATGTGTGGGGCATCCACGATTTCGGCGAGGACACGCATCGGAAAATCTTTTCCCACAGCCAAACCGCCAATCAACATGTTGCCAGGCTGCTTGAGAAGTTCAGCGCGGTTTGCCTCGGTTTTCTCTATTTCCCGCAACGCCCTTTCCTGCAGCTTCTCGCGGAGCAGGTCGCAGGCTGGCTCAACAGTTGAAAGCTTAACTTGCCCAAGCACATCCAGCACAAGCGGCAGGTCGGCAGCGTACCTTGGACCCTTAAACGTGGGGGTGCCGACGGCTTTTGTGATGGCTGATGTGTCGCCGCAGATTAAGCCTGGAGTAAGGATTAAGTCGTAGCTTTTGAGGCTGGTTTTTTTTAGGGCGTTCGATGATGGTTTTAGGCGTCAGGAAGGCGGCGACGGCAACGTTCAACGCCAACCACATCGGTTTCCACGTCGCTTTCTTTGGCGTATCCCATGACCGCGTCTCTTTCTAGTTGGCTGGTTATCAGGAGCACTTTCATTTTTGGAACTCCACGCCTCAACTCTCTTCACCAAATCATCCATGACCGCCGAATATGCTGAGTTCGGCGCAACCCGACTGACCAAAACGTCGCAATCCCGAATTTTCCCCACCAACTCACCTACACGCGCCCATTCATTTTGGTCCTTAACCAACGCTTTCACACGGGTCGCATGGACAATGGCTTCAAGCGCCAAACCGAACGCACGGCAATAAACCTGCGGATAAACCTTTTCCGCCTTCACCAACTCCACCGAGAAAACCGCCCGCGTTTTCTCAGCCCCAACCGACGCCAAATCCGACACGGTAGCCTCAACCGACGCCTCCGCCAAGCCGCAGTTTGGGCGCGTTTACCGCCTGGGCTTTCGTGAACCATTCCTCGGGAAGCACGCCGTCTGGGTTTGCTTCTTTGAAGGCTGTTCTGTAGTAAATTTCTATGTTGTCTGTCAAGTTTATGACGGCGCATCTGCTTGATTTTACGTTGGCGAGGGTAGCGGATGAATTGAATAGGTCGATGGTTAGCTGCTTCTGGTTTTTTAGGGTGGCGCCCATGGGGGCTGCGTTGGGCGAGCCGTCGCTATTGTAAGTGGAGACTATAGTTTCTGCGATTGCGGCTTTTTGGAAGCCTAAATCGCTGAGCTTAGCCATCGAACAACCCAGTTGACCTAGAAGGTTGTAATAATTAAGTTTTGCCAACGCAGTCTACGGGCATTTGAACGGAAAACTGTTGGGGACTGCGGCGGGTATGGAAGGTTTTTAAAGGGTTGCATGCTCTATTTTTCATAGGGATTTTCGAGGCTTCTATTTTTGAGTATACATTCGGATGGTCAAAAAATTCTATGACTGTTAAGGTAGCGTTGGTTTACCCGTATTTTCACCCGTCGAATGATAATTCGATTTTTCGGTTCCCGCCGTTAGGTTTAGGCTACTTGGCAGCCGCCTTGAAAAAACACGGTTTTGAAGTTGAATTGGTGGACTGCACTTTCATGCAGTTCAAAGAAGCCGTCGATAGAGTTAAGCGGGCGAAAGCGCAGATTATTGGCTTCTACTCGATGTTCTCGATGAAGAAAACGACGTTGGAGCTTGCGGCGGCGATTAAGAGCGAATGCGTGGGGAACTGTGGGTTGTTTGTGGTTGGAGGTCCGATGCCTTCGTGGTCGCCTGAAAGCTTCCTCGGCACTTTTGACGTGGTCGCGGTAGGTGAAGGCGAAGAAACTATGGTGGAAATTGCCAGCTGCGTAGCGTCTGGAAGAGGTGTTTCAAATGTTAAAGGGCTTGTCTTCAGGGACGGCGACCGTCTTGTGCATACGGAGCCGAGACCTTTCATCCAAGATTTGGACGGCTTGGGGTTTCCTTCCCGTGAACTATTCGACAACGAAGCTTACAAACGCTATTATCATAACCATTTCGGGTATTCTACGTCGTCTATGATTACCTCGCGGGGTTGCCCATTTTCCTGTGACTTCTGCAGCCGCCCAATCTTCGGGGTTGACATGAGAAGCCGCGGCGTAGAAAGCATTGTGGGCGAGGTGGAGCAGATTAAGTCGCTGGGGTATTCGCGTGTTTGGTTTGCGGACGACTGCTTCACGTTGAACCGCACTCATTTGCTCAATGTGTGTGAGGAGTTGGTGCGCCGCCGAGTTGACGCCAACTGGGAATGCCTGTCGCGTGTCGACACGATGGATACCAAAGTCGCGGAGGGCATGAAGCGGGCTGGGTGCTTACGCGTGTTTTTTGGGATAGAGTCTGGCAACGACTCAGTCTTAGGATTAATGAACAAACGCATCACGACTCAGCAGGCGAAAAGGGCGGTGTATGCCGCTAAAGCTGCTGGGCTCAAAGTCGGCGCCTTCTTCATCGTCGGGTACCCAGGCGAAAGCAACAAAACAGTGTTGGACACCGTGCGTTTCGCGTCTGCTTTGCCGCTTGATTACTTGTCGTTTACGTTGCCTTACCCGATTCCTGGAACGCCTCTCTACGACAGGGTTAAGGATAACGGCGTCGCGATTGAGGATTGGGAAGAACCGAAAAACTACCGTTTGATTAGGCACAAGCTGCTTTACGCGTCAGGTTTCAGCGAGGGTAAACTCAAGTTCGCCATTGGCAAGGCTCATCTGCAGTATTATGGGCGAAAACACCTTGGGAGGCTCGGCTACGGCGTTTTGGGTAAACCCGTTGAGCGTTTAACAGATATGGCTTTCCAGATTATGCGTTGACTTGAAGTTTTGCCTGAAAATGCATCAGGCACCATAGGCAGACATTTAACTTAAAACCCAAGAGTGAATATCGACTTGCACCAATGCAAAAACTAATCCTTATCCCGTTCGCCATCAGCTCAGTCAGAATTGCAGTTCTGCCCCTGTTCTTTTACCTCTTTAGCTCAGGAAATATTGCTTTGTGCCTAGTCCTGTTCGCTGCATGCGTTTTGAGTGACTTTTTCGACGGTTACTTGGCGAGAAAACTAAAAGTGACTTCAAGGTTCGGCGCATACTACGATGCCGCAACCGACTTCGCCTTCGTAATCGCAATATTCAGCTTCTTTAGCTTAGAAGGTTTCTACCCAGTTTGGCTGCTGCTGTTGATAACTGCAGCGTTTGTCATATTCTTAGTCTCAAGCCTCTTCGCCAAGAAACTCTACGACCCCGTCGGCAAGTACACGGGCAGCGCACTATACATCGGCGTCGTGCTTACGCTGGTTCTTCCGTCACAGGCAACCTTTGCCTTCGTCGAATACGCGTTCCTCGGATTCTTCCTCCTGTCGCTTGCAAGCCGCGCCTTCAGCTTAACAAAAAGAAAGTAAATTCCGATTCATCACCACGCATTAACCAAGGAAAAAACCATTACCAATAAATCAGCCAGCTACTTCTTTTTGGAACGGTCGTTTGGTTCGTTGGAACAGGAAAACTTTGACTTATACCCCAGTTCAATCCGCGTCTCAGTAGGCACCGCCATCGTTCTGGGGTTGCTGGAGGGTAAGTTGGATGCTGAGCCGACGACGGCTTATCTTATGACGTATAAGCTGGGCAAATGCACGGCTAACTGCGGGTTTTGTCCCCAAGCCCGAGGTAGCAAAAGCAGCGCAGAGATGCTTTCCAGAGTTTCATGGCCAACCTTTCCAACCCAAAGCGTCCTGTCAGCAATCGGAGACGGTTTCAGGCAATGCAAAATCAAGCGGGTGTGCATCCAAGCCCTAAACTACCCAGATGTTTTCGCGCATCTTGAAGCCCTCGTTAAAGAAATAAAAAAGGAAGCGCCCGTTCCCATTTCGGTTTCCTGCCAGCCTCTTAACAGGGCAAACATTGAACTTCTTTCGAAGGCGGGCGTCGACAGATTGGGAGTTGCTTTGGATGCGGCAACTGAAACGCTTTTTTACAGGGTTAAGGGGGGAGGCACAGGCGGCTCTTACAATTGGGACAGCCAGTTCCGTATGCTTGATGAGGCGTTGGCGGTTTTTGGGAAAGGCAACGTGAGCACGCATGTGATTGTTGGGCTAGGAGAAACCGAGCGGGATGCTGTTCAGATTATTCAGAGGTGTGTTGACATGGGTGTTTTGCCTGCTCTTTTCGCCTTCACGCCTGTTCGGGGAACCGCGTTGGAAAAGAATTCTCCTCCGCCGTTGGAATCTTACAGGCGGGTTCAGCTTGGCAGATTCTTGATTGTTAAAGCGTTGGCGAGGGCGGAGGGCATGGTTTTTGATGATGATGGAAGGATTCTGGATTTTGGATTGACCAAAAAAACCTTGGAAGAGACGGTTCGATCGGGTGAACCTTTTCTGACTTCAGGCTGCAGAGACTGCAACCGACCTTTCTACAATGAGAAACCCGGCGGACCCATCTACAATTATCCGCGAAAGCCAACAAAGAAAGAGCTGGAATCCATTGTGCGGCAGTTTACGATTTTTTTCTAGCGCCGCAGTTTGGGCAGAAGATTGCGGATTGAGGCATCAGTGAACCGCAATAGCTGCAGGGGACTAAAACTATTTCTCGTTCCACCTCTTTGGTGATGACGGGTGCGGTTTGGTCGGCGGCTGGTTTTTCGACTTGTATTTCATAGTTTTGGGTCAGGAGGTTTGGGCGGTCTTTTACTTGGAGAACCGCGGATAGCAGCCATTTGACGTAGTGGTCTATGCTGTAGAGTGTTTCTCTTGCTGCGGGTGAAATTTCCAAATCATACTGGTAGTCGGCGCTGAAGCCTTGGGGTATGTGTACGAATTCAAACAGTTTGAAGGTGGTGCTGTAGGTGACTGCGTTTTCCCAGTAGTCACTTTGCTGTACGCCGAATTGGTTCGTGTAAACCTTGTTTCGTCGCACGTTTTCGTTGCAGGATAAACAAACAAGCGCCTGGTTAACGTCGAATTCTTCCTGCGAAACAATTTTGATTCCGCCCCTAACGTGGTCTCCCAGCGTAAACTGGCTTTTCTCTGATGTTAACTGAAGCTGGGCGTTTGGCGGTACAGGTTGACTGAACGTTCTTGATAGCCATTTAGGGCTCATATTAGACCACTCTTCTATCGTAAGCTTACTTTTTATGCCCTTTGGTTAGCCGCCAATTTAGAGTTAACCCTTGAAAAACACGAAATGTCGGCTGCGAGCCATCAAAAAACAAATTTTTTGGGGAGGTTTTAGTCGTTTCCGACTTTTAACCGGCGGCTTAGCTTACTAGTTGGTCAGCGGTCTGCGTGGATTTCTTTTCGTCTTTAGGAAGCTTCGGTTTCTGCCTTGTCACTTGCTCAACAAGTCGCCAGAACTCATCCATCGTGTAGCCTTTAAGCAGATCCTTCATGAGCCGCTTCACTTGGTAATACGTCATTTGGGCTTCGCCTTTATCCAAGTTTTCCTGAGGACCCTTGATGCGTCGGAAAAGCTCATCCATTTGACGGGGAGACGCGCGCACCCCAGCTTTCTCCAGAAGCTTCTGAATCAACGTTTGCCCTGTGCTTCTGCCTATGAAAATGGTTGTTTCTCTGCCAACGATTTCAGGTGGAAACGGCTCGTAAAGTAGTGGTTGAGCCATCATCTCCTCCACTTCTTCCTCGACCTCGTGGGTGAAGATGTTTTCGCCGATTATGGGTTTGTGGAATTGGATTGGGAGCGCGAAGGCTTTTTCTGCCGCTTGGGCAAGACGGAAAATCTTTCCCATGTCAATGCCGGTGTCAATGTTGTAGAGCAGTTCTGCCCCTGTGACTACTTCTTCAAACGGTGCGATTCCGGCGCGTTCACCAAAGCCTGCGATGCAGGTGTGTAGAAGGGCGACGCCTTCTTCCATCGCGGCTAAGGTGTTAGCTGTGGCTAAGCCGAAATCGTTGTGGCAGTGAATTGACAGGGGCACTTTGCTGCGTATCGAGTCAGGAAGCCCGTCGCGTACGTGAGCCATCAGATACCGCATTGAAAGAGGCCTGATGAATCCCACGCTGTCGGCTAACCCCAATGTTTTTGCTCCTGCCTTAGCTGCAACCACGAAAATATCCAAGATGTCTTCAAGCACAGTGCGAGTGCCGTCAACCAGCACGAAGTCCACGGTTGCCCCATGCTTCTTCGCATAATCGATGCCTTCAGCAAGCCGATCAAGAGCCTGCGCCTTAGTTAGCTTAAGTTTATGCTGCAGGTTTAATCCGTTGATGGGTGTTTCAATGGTGATTTCTTTGATTCCGCATTCCAAACAGGCGTTAATGCTGTTTTTAGTCGGTTCAGCAGACGCTGTAAGTTTGACGTTGACAAAACTTTCGTTCACGATGCGTTTAACGTTGCGTTTCTCGTCTTCGGATAACGCGGGGAACCCCACGTTGATTAAAGAGATACCTGCCTCATCCATCAGCTTGGCAAGCCTAACCTGCTCCGAATAAGTCAAGTAAACTGTCGGAGCCTTTATGCCTTCCCGAAAAGTCTCATCCCAAATAAAGGCGCGGTCAGGAAGCTTCGGAGGCAAATTCTTTCTCAAACGGTTATAGTTGGCGATTAGCCCTTGAGCTTCCAGCTTCTTAAATATGGTCTTCCTCATTCCGACACAATCCAACAATATGAACGTTAAGCAGTATGTTTAATCTGCAAATGCCTATATAAAAACTACATTCTCAGCGCCCAACGCCACTTTCTGACACGGCAAAACCAGTCCTAACCTGCTTGGCACCTTTTTTGCGCAAAAAGTTTTTGTGGACGGCTTATTCAGAAAGTGGGGTTTTGCAAAAGTCTTAAGTGTACATCAATTAAATGTATAACCGCTAAGGGGTAACAGGAATGAGTAGCCTGCAAAACACAATTGAAAAAATCAAGAATTTGGAAGCTGAAAAAAAGAGTCTTCTCTCGGAAATCGATGAACTCAAAAAAATGGCTGATGCAAAGCTTCCGCGTTGGAAACTGAAGTTGCTTCTCTGCGGGAAGAAGCTAAAACTCTTAAGACCCTGATGGGGCAACAACAACTTAGCCAGCAGCCAAGCGTAAACCCGCTTAAAGCCAACTAAGAAATCAAGAGCTTCCGCGCCCAACGGCGTTTACTGCGGTTCGGTCATCGGCGGAGTTCTTTGCAGAAGAGCGTTCACTGCGCAAGCCAACGAGTTGCATGCTGCTTGTCTGGGTTCAACGGATGTGTCGGTTTCGAGTTTTTCAAGGGTCTTATGTAGGCTCTCGATTTTATCCGTGATTTCCTGTTTCTTTTTCTCGTAGTTGTCATGCAGTTTTTCTTGGTCAGCGGTGAAGCTTGAAAGCGTCACTTCCAACTCTGCTTTCTTGGATTTCAGAGCCTGCCTATCTTGGGCAAGGTTTTGCGCTGCCTTCTTTTTGGCGTTGAACTTGTAGAAGCTGAATTTGATTTGTTCCTGACTTGCAACATCATCTTCCATCCCGCGGATTTCTGTGCTTAAACGTTGCACGTCGGCGTTGCGTTTGTTGCTTAGCTGCCGTGTTTTCTCCGCGTATTCTTTGTCGGTTTCCACCAGTAGATGATTGTTGTCGACCAGTTCTTTGGCTTCGCCGGTGAGGCTTCCTTCCTGAATTCTTTTCTCGGCAAGCGCCGCTTCAACGTCGAGGAAAACTTGGGTGCGTTCCTTGACAAACTGCTCGTCGGCTTTTATTGCGGGGTTCGATTCGAATTCGAAGGTGATTTGCCGCAGATTCACAAGCCAAGGGTCAAAGTATTGGCTGAAGGGTGAGAGAGCAAAAATCTGGCTTCCCAGCCGAGTTAAGCAGCCCAGCGTTTTTTCAACGATGTCTTTGGCGGAAACCTCAGTTTGTTCCTCTACATATTTTCCTGCCGCACGCTGCTTTTTCTCTTTCGTCTTCTTTTCACGTGCTGACTTTGACGATTGCCGCGTCGCATCCTTGCGCGATGAACCACCCTGAGATCTATATGTCATAAACAAACCAGAGTATGCATGAAATATTTAACATGACTGTACCCGCTGAAAGGATTTTTGTTGGTTGGCTGGCTTTTAGTTTTTTTAAGTTGAGACTTTTGTTTTGGTGAAAGTTGCGACTTTCCGCGTTGGCTTTTGAGTTTTGGGCTGCTTTTTGGTTTAGAGCTTGAATGTGTTTGTGGGCTGCCCATTTGGGATGGGCGGAATGCGACTTTGTATGTTGACCACATGTTGAGGTTATTGTCGGATGTGGGCAGCTGGATTGAGGCACTCGACACCGACAGTGACATATTATTAACGGCTTTTCTGGGATTGATTAGCAGCAGAGCGCGTTTCTGGAAAGGGTGGTTTATTGTTCATATTTTTCTATGACTTCATATTCAACTTCGTTGATGAACGGTTTAAGTGCCTTTACTAATCCTTTATCTAATGTTGCAACAAAGACTTTTTCCCTAACTTCATCATAGAGTTGAATAACGAGCGCTATGAGTTCGGGGTCGCCCTTTTTCACGGCGTATTCTGGTTTCGCGTCTAGCTTGCTCAAGTGTTTTCTAACGTTATCCATCACTTTCGAGTATTTTCTATAGTCCACTGCTTCAACTTGGATAAGACCTTGCTCAACCGCAGCGCAGATCCTTTCCACAGAATCAAGAATTCGGTTTGCCGCTTCGGGAGCTGTTTCTTTGATTTCTTCTGCAAACTCTTTCGGGTCATCAATGACTTCCTGCGCTATCGCTTTTGGAATTATAACCAAAAAGTTTTCTTTCTTTTTTTGTCGCAAGAAATCCTCTAATTTCCCTTTCCTATCATAGAATATGAGAATTGATGAGTCTACGACAAGATAGCTAGGCATCAAGAGCGCCAGATTCGTCTAGAAGTGAGACAAACTCGTAGTAGGTTATTCCCAGTGTGGCGGCGGCTTGCCTAAAAGTCATCTTCCCCGCCTTCGCCTTAGCTGCAACTTTGTTAAACTTCTCCACCCCATCAGCCCCAAATCGGCCTTTGTAGAGGTCCATCATCGTTTGTTCCTCGAAAGCCTCCATTAACTTCTGTGGTGAAACTTCAAGCTTGAAATCACCAGCAAAATACACTCTTGTGTTGCCTTTAGCTTCGCTCTCTACAGCGCTTGCAGCTTCAAGCTCTCGCAGATACTTGTAAACGGTTGGCAGAGGGTAACCTAAATGTTTTCCAATGCCTTCCGCAGTTTCGCCCCTGTGCTTTGCTAAGTGCGCGATTATCTTTGCTTTGTTCGGGTTCCCTATTGCTCGAAGGATTGAAACTGTTTTCTCAGCCATAATGGTCAGTTAATAAAATGTATAATGGCAACTATAAACATTATTGATTAACATTAGGAAGATATGGAGGAGGACTAAGATTCTCTGGCTAAGGCCTTCGTGGGTTCAAGTCC
>CAWGMZ010000021.1:0-29765 GCA_963823775.1 Candidatus Bathyarchaeota archaeon | reverse complement strand
TAGTACCAGTGGCTGCGCGAATTGCGTGTACGCAACATGACGAGTGGTCCAATACTTCATTAACAAAATGTCAGCAGCTTGATCCGAATTGGAATCATGACAATACTACGCACGTCTTGAGCGGGAGGCGCACTGGGAGGAGCAATAATAATGTTCGAGGAGACCCACGACATCATGAGCTGAAGCAGTCTGGTTGAGTTTCTTCACTGAACAAAATCTTACCTGCGCTGACGAGGACATAGTTGCTGATTGTTGCTGGATCGAGTTGCTACCTGTTTCCAGTTGAAGCACTGTATGAATGTTTTGGAACCAGTAGTCGACTCGTGACAGTCTGAGTGCGCTGATGTTTCCGCGCAAGTGCTCAGTGAGGCCAAGAAACAGCTGTGCGGCTGAGTTGCTCAGCTGGCTTGGTACCTGTTGACAGGAAGAATTTCTCATTGTGTCATGCTCGCGTGGACCGACGAACAAATAAATACATGCCTGGTCTTGGAAGATAACAGCAAAATAGTGATATGCTCCAACAGAGAAGCAATGATGCTTGTGCTAACGGTAGCAGCTTCTGACGGCAGTACGAATATCGGAGGTGGTTGCGGTTGCTGTTTTTGTCGTTCATACGAGGTGCTGGGGCTCTGCAAGTTGTTGTGTTGAATCTGCGGTTGAAGTGGACGGCAAAGCGGGAGCAATGCTGTACTGATGCAAGACTGCTAGCCAATCCAAAATAGGCATACAGTTCGCCAAAGCAACATTCTAACCTGAACAAAACCATCTGAGCTACCTGTTTTTACACATTGCAAAAAACACTTACAGTTTTCGAAAGTTGGATCCGCATTGTAGAGTTTCACCGAGGGATTTACTTCACAATTTGTGCTTAGAAGGAATTGAACAAGGTGCAGAACTTGCTGGTGCAAAACTATGCAGGCTGAAAACTTTCCTGCAACAACAACCAAGCTGGTCAGGTGCTGCTGGCAACGGGAACAATCATACCAGGAAAGTCATTAATGAAGAGTGGAGCCAGGCTCTATAAGATTTTCAGAATCATTTGAAGATCTTTAGCCCACTTCAATGCTTCCTTCAGCACCGACGACTGGGATGGAAACATCCTACAAGAAGCAGGAGTCACTGGCATTACCCTTCGCATGATAAAAGACCTACTTTGCTGGGAAGTTAGTTTCATAAATTCATCTTTATGATGCACCAGAATTGTGTACTAGGTTGAGAGTGTTATGTCGAGAGAATAAAAACAGTGACAACGCTTACATATGTTTCAAGAACTTTCTCGGGAATGATTTCAGCAATTTTTTCTATCACATTCATACAACTTTCGAAACACTGATTCAATTCGCTGGCAGGAGCCTGAGCAAGTTTCGTCAGCATACAGTTGTACATTGTTGAATAACACAAAACTCACCTCATCAGCCGCTTCAACAGCAGTAGCGCTACCAGTGGTGGGCAACATAAAAGTGCTTGTCTTTCCACCAGACGCGGTCTGAGCGTTTTCATCTTCGTCGTCGTGGGAAAAGGTGCTCGAGGAACATAGAATTGGAACTGAATTGCAGTCGCTTTGTAAGCTCATCCAACAGCGACAACAACGCTGGAGATATTTCGGTGTGGCAGGCCGCCAACTTGATCAAGGCCGGTCATTACCAGAGAGTTTTCTCACCAGCGGCGGCCCCGCTGGCGATGAATGGGGAACCTCCCCCACTGACACCTACGCGGAATTGGCGGCGCGGCGTCTGATTAAACTGGGAATCCCCGGCGACCTGTGTAGTGGCCTTCCTCGGTGGATCGCAGGGACAGGACTTATTATTCCGCCGTCGCGCTCAAGGCGTGGGTCCAGGACCCACAATTTCAAGGTGAGTTCTTTTGATATCGTCACCCAGGAACCCGACGCGCGCCGGTCGTGGTTGCTTTATGAGAAGGCTTTTGGAGGAGATGTGGAAGTTGGAACTATTGCCACGGAGTACCCTAAAGTAGATGATCCCGCCCACTGGTGGCGTTCCAGCGAGGGAGTCCGGGAAGCGATGAGCGAAGCCATCGCCTATGGGTATGCCCGGCTGTTCTTTCACCCTTCCAGTCCGGTTGCCAGCCAATGAGGCGGGGGATGTTGCTATTGATCTCATTCCAGAATTCCGTTGATCCCCCCGCCGTCTCCGGGAAATCCCCGTGCAGAAGAACCTCCGAAACCTACGCTGGTTGGCCGGAGCGCGGCCCAACTTCGTTCAGCTGGCCCCTGCCTGTCCGCGATATTCAGCGGCACAACTCTGCGCGCGGGCCGGACGCCGCCGCGATGGAACTGCGCATCGTCCACACCGGGCAGCATTATGACACGCGGATGTCTCAGGTTTTTTTTGACGAACTGGGCATCCCCGCGCCGGATTTCAACCTGGAAGTGGATTCCGGCTCCCATGCATGCGGCGCAGACGGCGGAGATTATGCGGCGCTTTGAGCCGGTCTGCCAGGAGGCGCGGGCCGGACCTGGGTGGTGGTGGGTGGGTGATGTCAACCCAGTTAGCAACCCCAAAACGGTTGCTACAACATACAAATCGCTGAAGACACCAACGAAATTTTCTACCTCGACCAAGTTAAGCTGTTAGCCCTGGATTTCCCCGCCGAAACCGAAGATTACTCGACCAAAAGCACCTTCGTCTACAGCCTCTCAGGTCAGGAACAATCTACTCTTTAAGCAACAACCTGCTTCCCCCGTTTCAGCGGTGAATGGGCAGGGACAAATGTTCTTCCAGAGATTTCCAAGCTGGACGGCGTTTTTTCGTCTGCCAACAGATGGTCGTGGAATAACTTGACGCTTAACCTGGGCAATCTGTCAGGCTCAAAAGACATTTACCTTGTGGTTGCAGCTAAAACCGAGTCGCCAAGCACCTCAGCGGGCGGAGAGAACTTTATGAGCTACGCGAGTAAACCCGGCGTTATGCCTTCGCCGCCTCCCTACATGCAGGTTAAAGCCTTAAACGGCAGTTGGGTGGATGTTCCGCAGGACCGTGAGTTTCCCATTCCAGCAACCACCGACCAGACCTTCGTCGTCAACATGACTGGGCTGTTTCCGACGGGTGACTTTGAGTTGAGAATCAACTATTATCAAGAGCTCCAGTTCGACTACATTGGAGTCAGCTCTTCACTGCAGCAACCCATGAACGTTTATTCTTTGTCGCCTTCATCCGCGGTTCTTTCGCAGGCGTATGTTCCTAACTCGACAAGCAGCGGAGCCTTCACCCGGTATGGCGACGTAACCACGCTTGTACAATCAGCCGACGACGAATTCGTCATTGGGCGGCAAGGCGACACGGTTCAAATACAGTTTTCAGCGAATCTTCCACCCGTCCCCAGCGGCTGGGTGAGAGACTACTTTGTCGTGGCGAACTGCTGGTTCAAAGGCAACGGTTTGCCATATGTGCCGTTCACCGTTAATCCGCTTCCATTCCAGACGATGACGAGCTTTCCGTACCCATCAAACGAGACTTATCCATACTACCGGCAGCATCAATCCTACATCGACACTTACAACACAAGAACAATCAGCCCCACTTAGAGACTTTCAAAAACCAAAATACTTACCTTGTCACGCAAAACCCCCGAAAACCCATCCAAAACACACATGCCCCAGTCCAGTTGAAGAAACATTTTTTCATTGAAACAAGCTAAAAATTAGTCACAGAAGAACAAAACATGTTTTCTCAACCCATTTTCTACTTCTTTTTGATGCGACATGCGTATTTATTTTTATTTAACAGCTTGCATTATGGCATGTTGCCTGTGAAGAAAAACACGTTAGTCGGAGACGGGATTAATTGTCCTGTTGATGATGTGAGGAACAAATTCTGAGGCACCGAACTGGGAAAGGCTAGGCCGTCTAGAGTGTGATAGTTGGAGAAACTGCGAAGACGTAAAGCAAACGGCACCGGAAAGACTCAGTAACACCTCTGCCGTCACTGCGGATACAGGTTTTCTTGGCAATGAACGTGGATGGGTTGAAACCTGTGGGCAAGTGAGTTATCACTGCGCTTCCTTTTCTCTTTGGTTGTTAGAATCAATCTGATGCACGCCACTTTTTGAACAAGTCATCGGCTCTGTTTTCATTTTTTGTCCTTTATTACGTGAAAAATGGCACTTACTTAGTAGAAATCGCCTTGACATAATTCCCCAAATCATATATACTGAAAGGAAGAAAAGATGACACGGCTTCTGAAAGAAGCGCTTTTCTGCTTCTTCTTGACGCCAAATAAACATTAAGGAAGAAAAAAAATGAAAACGCTAAAAAAGAAAATTGTAGCTATAACAATTGCGATATTCTTTATTGTTTCAATGACAGTTTCGCTTACGCAAATTCCAAACGTTAGCGCACATAACCCCCCATATAACATTCCAACTTATGCCTACATTTTTGCTTCACCTAACCCAATAGGTGTAGGTCAGACAACACACGTTTACATGTGGCTTGACATGGTCTATGGATCGGGAGGCACAAACGTAAACGGCGGAGCATTTCCCGCCGGTCAATACAGTACCGCAGAGCTCTCAAACAACTACAGATTCCTCGACTACCAGTTTACCATCACTGGGCCTGACGGCAAAAACACAACAACTACCTTTCCAATAGTCGCAGATTCAACTTCAGATCAATCAGCCTCCTTTACTCCTGCCACAACTGGCACGTACACTTTGACCTTCCATTACCCAGGACAGGTTTATGGAGCAAACGGCAACGGCAACCCCCTTTCAAGCCTAGTTAACGATACCTATCTGCCGAGCACCACATCAACAACCGTCACTGTTCAATCGGCGCCAATTCCAGTGGAACAAGGAACACCGTTACCGACCCAATACTGGACATATCCAATATACGGTCAAAACTACGCTTGGATTGAAGTTTCGTCAAACTGGCTTGGAGGAGGCAACTCGATACCGCTAGGACCCTCAGGCTATACAAGTACCTATACATACCAACCTGACGGTGTCGGACCTCTAACCTCGCACATAATGTGGACAACGCCAGAGCAATTCGGCGGAGAAGTCGGAGGAAACCTGTTCACCAATGACCACTCCGTCGGCTACTTCGAAGGCTCATCATATGCACCGAGATTCTTAGACCCAATAATAATTGACGGTTACCTATACTATACAGTCGTTGCATCATTCACGGGTTCGCCTATTATGGGCGGCAGTGCTACAGGACCAACCATCTGCGTTAACCTTAAAACAGGACAACAACTCTGGAGCAAACAGAACATCCCTCAATTAACATTCGGATACACATACGACGTTTACGATCCTGACCAACACGGAGTTTTCCCGCCTATAATTGTTGCAAAAGTGACATACCCCGTTAGCCAATGGGAATTTTTTGACGGTTTCACTGGAGATTCACTCTTCAACGTAACCGGTATTCCTTCAGGCAACATGCAATGGGGTCCAAGCGGCGAGTACCTACAATACGTCTGGAGTAACTTAGGCACATCCAGTAATCCAAACTGGTATTTGGGTGAATGGAACTCCTCAAGACTTTGGATATACGACACCTATCCATACACTGGCAGCGGAAGCTTATCGCCATCAATCACAATTCAACCCGGCTACGGCTTAGTCGTCCAAGTTCCTATTCCAATCACAGGCGAATCAGTATCTTATCCCAACGGAACAAGCGCAATCATACCTTACGGAACCCCACTTACTGTAAACGGAAACATCGGCATCGCGCTAGGCGCATCTTTGGGTCCATACCATACGCTAACAGATTATGACTGGAACTATTCGGTAGCATGGCGCAACTCAGTACCTACTACTCCTGCTTTATCGGTCGGCGCAGTAGACTACGGAGATATGGAGCTTCTGTACAGTACGCTTCCATCAGGCTACGAAGCATCCGGTTTCGGCAACGGAATTTATTCATGGACAATGTACGCCATCAACCTCAACGCAACTAAAGGCGCAATCGGCTCACTAATGTGGAGCAAAAGTTACACCGCACCCCCAGGAAACCTTTCTATCTCATTCCACGGATGCGACTGGCAGACACGCACCTTCGTTTTAGAATACGGAGAAACAATGCAATGGGCAGGATACAGTCTAACAAACGGCGCACAGCTATGGGGTCCAACAACATCTGAAAACGCTTTGTCTTACTATGGCACTCCAGGATCTCCCCCCAGCGCAGGCTGGCTTGCCTACGGAAATCTCTACAGCTCCTCCTACGGAGGAATACTCTACTGCTGGAACGATTTGACTGGACAGCTATTATACACTTGGGGCAACGGTCCAATGGGATCAGGTAACAGCACTAACTCGGGCTTTAACGGACCTTACGGCGTTTATCCAATTCAAGTACAAAGCATCAGCAACGGCGTCGTGTACTTAGCTACTGATGAACACACTGTAACAGACCCAATTTACTTCGGCGCGATGTTATGGGCAATCAACGCAACTACAGGAAAACTAGTGTGGGGCCTTTCAGGTTACCCAAGCGAATGGTCTGGCGAAGGCAATGAATGGGCAGTCGCAGCTGGGAACTTAGTATTCTTCAACGGTTATAACACAGAAATCACCAGTATAGGCAGAGGACCAAGCCAAACTACAGTTACAGCGCCAAATAGCGGCTTAACCAACGGGCAACCAGCAGTCATAAGCGGCAGAGTCATAGACGTTTCAGCAGGAACACAGCAATCGGAGCAAGCATCTGACTTCCCCAACGGTGTACCATGCAGCTCTGACGCAACCATGACACAATGGATGCAGTGCGTTTACGACCAGCAGCCAGAACCAACCAACTTCACAGGAGTACCAGTAACAATCACCGTCACAGACTCCAACCACAACACGCGAACAATCGGCACAGCAATAACCAACGAAGAAGGCGTATATACCCTCACATGGGTACCAGAAATAACTGGCAACTACACAGTCAACGCAAACTTCGCCGGCAACAACGGCTACTATCCATCGTCCGACACGACATCCTTTGCCGTCTATTCACCCACGGTATCAACAGCACCTACAGCGACACCACTCACAGGCTTAGCCTCCACCGCAACAGTCGAATACGGAATCATAGCAGTCATCATCGTCATAATCATAGGCATCGCAGTGCTCGCAATGATAACGCTCAGAAAACGACCATAAAACAAAGAAACCAAAAAACAAAACCCCTTTTCTTTTTTTAGTTCCACACATTAAATATCCGACATCCAAGCTTAAGAAAACTCGGAAAAAACAATGTGGATCATCTGTTGAGGCAAACTCATTTTTAATGGACTGGAGGGATTTGAACCCCCGACCTCTTGAATGCAAGTCAAGCGTTCATACCAACAGGTAGAGGCAAATGCGCTTATTCGGTAAGGCGTTCTATGTCTGAGAAGCAGTCAAAGTGTTTATCAAACGTGTAAATCTTCGTTATTCCAGCTTTTTTCATCATTACATATGCTAAAGCATCATTTAATCCAACAGAATTCTGTTCGGCTGTCGCCACAGCGCTCAGGTAATCTTCTTGGGTTACGTCGCAAATCTGGATGTTTCTGCGAAGCAACAAACCTTTTTCAAGCTCAAGAGAGCCTTCAAAAGACATATAGTACTCTAATATGTTGCATAGCTCGCTGAAATGGACAACCGAAAACGCCACTTTTTCGCCCTCGTTTATTCTGCCCAGAATGATCTTTGCCGCTTCTTTTGTTTTGGTTTCGTGGGGTTGAAGTTTCCTTGTCGTCTTCAGGAGGGCATAGACAAACACGTTAGTGTCCATGAAGGCAATGGACAAAAACTATTTCCTCCGTAGTTCCTCGCGAACCTTATGCCAATCAGATAGGTCAGCCTTCAAATCCACTTCGACTGAATCAAAATATTTAGTTAAATCAATATCTTCAAAAGGCCTGATTTCGATAATGTCCCCTTTTTGTGCGACAACCGCCTTTTTATCCTTTAGGTACCTGTCACGCCAATTTTTAGGCAATATTATTCTGCCTTGGTTGTCAACTGCTTTAACTTCCATTTCCAATTGGCTTCACCTATGAAAAGAAAGTTAATCGCGTATAAAGAATTTTTGGTGGACTGGGGGGATTTGAACCCAAGCGCAAATGGCGATATCACCTGAATTCTGCTTTTTCTGTTTTGAAAAAACACTGTTATCAGGTTCTTCAGAAATCGAAAGTCAGTCTTTTATTTCTTCTTAAGCGTAAAGTGGCAAAATCTCCCGCCAACCCTTTTTTTATTTCAAAGAAACTACTTTTCTCTAAGAGCTATCTGCACTAATCGATAATTGAGGCAGAATGCGTTGGCATTAGCAAGTTTGCGGTATGGGACAAACCATGTAGATGTTTTTACGTTAGACCCCAAAAACCACTTTATTGGTGCATGAATAGAGAATTCTTCTAAAAGCTTTTAAGCAAAATGTTTCAAAGGAGGGTTCCTGAGAAGGTACAGGGTTGTTGAGGGCGAAGTCAAGAATGCAGTTTAGTCACGGAATTATTGAGTGGAAACGGTTGTTCGCGGCTTTCTTGTTATCTTTATTCTTTTCCACTATGTTTTTTTCAATAGATACGTCTGTACGGCTGCATTGGCGGGTATGCCCGTTAAAGCTCTTACGTGCACACGCAAGTTTGCCAGTAAAAATAATGCTGTGAAGGAATGGAAAATGGGAAAAAGAAAAATAACACGTAAAAAACTCCTGATTTTTTCGTTTGCGCTGATAGGAATCCTTCTATTCTCTGCCACGAATTTGAATCTAGTCACCCACGCCGCATATCCAACAATATCCGTTGGCAGTGTGCCTATGGGAGTTGCTTTTGCATCATCCAACAACGACATTTACGTGGCCAACGAGGGCGATGCTAACGTCTCCGTTATAAGCACCTCAACCAACACGGTTGTTGGCACGATAGCAGTCGGCAGTTTCCCTTTTGGAGTTGCTTTTGCGTCATCTAACAACGAGATATACGTGACAAACTGGGGCTCAAATACGGTTTCTGTGATAAATCCGTCAACCAACACGATTGTCGGGTCGCCGATAACTGTCGGCATTAACCCTGCTGGAGTTGCTTTCGCGCCATCTAACGGCGACATATACGTGGTCAATCATGGGGTTGGTACAGTTTCCGTGATAAGCACCTCAACCAACACGGTTGTCGGATCTCCAATAGCAGTCGGCAGTTACCCTTATGGAGCTGCTTTTGCACCATCTAACAACGATATCTACGTGACAAACGCGGTCGATGGTACGGTTTCTGTGATAAGTACGTCAACTAACACGGTTGTCGGCACGATAACAGTCGGCAATGGTCCTATCGGAGTTGCATTTGCGCCATCTAACAACGACATATACGTGGCTAACGGGGGCTCTAATACGGTTTCCGTGATAAGTACGTCAACTAACACGGTTGTAGGGTCGCCAATAACTGTAGGCACTTGGCCTTATGGACTTGCTTTCGCGTCAGCTAACGGCGACATATACGTGACCAACGAGGGCGCTGGTACGGTTTCCGTGATAAACACATTAACCAACACAGTTGTGGGGTCGCCGACAGCAGTTGGCAGTGCACCTTGGGGAGTTGCTTTCGCGTCATCTAACAACGGCATATACGTGGCCAACTATGGCGATGATACGGTCTCTTTCATTTCCGTGCTTGTCGTTTCTGTCTCGCCTGGTTCTGCTACTTTGGATGTTGGTCAGTCTCAACTGTTTACTGCTACGCCCAGCGGCGGTTCAGGCAGTTACACGGGTTACCAGTGGTACGTGAACGGTGTTGCTCAGAGTGGTCAGACTGCGTCAACCTTTAGTTTTGCTCCCGGTTCAGCGGGCGCTTATTCGATTACTGCAACGGTAACTGACAGTTCAAGCATGACTTCGGCTCAATCCACTGCTGCATCGGTTTCGGTGTATTCTGTTTTGGTTGCTCCGACTGCTTCTGCCTCCAGGACTGCGGTCGATCAGGGTCAGACTAGCAGTTTAACGTCTACAACTGTCTCGACTGGCAGTGGCGGGTATGTTTATCAGTGGCTGGAGAAGGCTCCTGGCGGAAACTATGTTGCTGTCGGTACGAATTCAAAGAGTTTCAGTTTTGTCACTACAGGTTCCACGGCTACGGGCATTTGGAACTTTGAGCTCCAGGTCACTGATTCGGCTTCGGCAGCGGTCACTTCAAACTCTGCGGCAGTTACGGTGAATATCGCTCCAACCGTTTCTGTCTCTCCTGCATCTACAACTTTGGATATTGGGCAGTCTCAAGTGTTTATTGCCACCCCTAGTGGCGGAACAGGAAATTACACGACTTACCAGTGGTATGTGGGTGGGTCTCAGCAGAGTGGTCAGTTTGCATCAACCTTTACTTTTGCTACCGCTTCCACGGGTTCTTACTCTATTACTGCGGGGGTAACTGACAATTCCAGCATGACTTCGGCTCAATCCACTGCTGCATCGGTTACAGTGAATTCTTCGCCGACAGTTTCTATCTCTCCTGCGGGTCCTCTTGCTTTGACTTTCGGTCAAGTTCAAGCGTTCACCGCAACGTCCAGCGGCGGATCAGCCACGATTAATTATCAGTGGTATCTGGATGGCTCTGCGGTTGGCTCTAACAGTGCAAGCTACTCTTATACTGCTGCGGAGACTTCGCATTCCGTTACCTGTAGGGTGACTGATAGCGCTTCCACGCCTGTTACGTCTCCAACGTCCAATGCGGTCTCAATTACTGTGAGTCCAGCTCCTACGTCAACGCCTGCGCCAACGCAACCGTCAGGTTCAACATCAATGCCTTCTCCTGCGATATCGACTCCGACGCCTATGCCCACCGCTACGCCTACTTCAACAGTTCCTGTTTCTACAACACCCTCGCCTAGCGTTCCAGAGTTCGCATCAACCGCTACTGCTTTAATCATCCTTATGGCAGCCTCGGTAATAATGCTGTTTTATCACAAAAAAGGGCCGCGAGGAAAAAAGTAAAACTAGAAACCACACGAGGAAAATTGACGTAGGTTAAAACCCAATTTTTCTCCTAAATTCTGTGCGGAGTCAAAGTGGACTGGGGGGGAATTGAACCCCCGACCTCTTGAATGCAAATCAAGCGTTCATACCAGACTGAACTACCAGCCCCCGCGCCATCGACTTTTGCACTGTATCAGGTTCTTGCTCTTTCCCGAAGACTTAACCAATCAATGATATTTAGGTTTTGTCCGCAGAAAAACCTCTCAACCAAAACAAACAGCAAAACAAAAAAAACGTTGAATAAAATGGATTCTTGCGCCTTTGGCTTTGGCTTAGTAGCTTCGACTTTGCCTTGGCGGACGCTTCTTGGCAAAGCATTCTCGGCAGTAAACTGGTCGGGTTGGGTCGGGTTTAAATGGGACCTCGCATTCTTCGCCGCATTCAGCACATTTTGCCTTGAACATTTCTTTCCCTGACAAAACTATCACTTCCTACACACTTAACGTACAAAACAAGCTTTTGTGCGATGAATCTATGCAGCCAACGGCAAATATAAAATTTATCATTTGCGAAAAAACTAAACTTGGCTTTCAAAAGGCTTAAATCAAAAGTATAAGGTGTTTAATATGTGCAAGACGTCCAAGAAATAAAACGCATTCTCCTGCAACATAAAGATGAATTACAGAGAAAGTTCAAAGTGAAGACCATCGGCGTATTCGGGTCTTACGTTCGCGGCGAACAAAAAAAGGGAAGCGACGTAGATGTGCTGGTTGAGTTTGAGGAGCCTGTAGGCTTGTTTGAATTTATGGATTTAGAGGCTTACCTGACTGGGCTTTTGGATGTCAAGGTTGATTTGGTCTCCAAGAAGGCACTCAAGCCTCACATTGGTAAGCGTATTCTTGAGGAAGTAATCAACATTTGAAAACTCGCGACTACCGAGATTATCTGCAGGACATTTTGGACGCAATAAAAGACATTGAAAGTTTTGTTGACAAAATGACTTACGCACAATTTGTCAAAGACAGAAAAACATTGAATGCCGTTGTACGCAGCGTCGAAATAATCGGAGAAGCATCCAAAAATATACCGCAGTCAATCAAAGAAAAATACAAAGCCCTCCCTTGGAAACAGATGGCTGGAATGAGAGACAAGTTAATTCACGCTTATTTCGGAATAGACAAAGAAACCCTTTGGCAGGCTGTCACGAAAGATATTCCGCCGCTTAAAAAAACCATCGAAAAAGCACTTCACGACGCAGAAAAAGAATCGTGCTAATTGCAAGCGAACCCATAGCAACCAAGGAATGGCTCGGCTTTTCAAAAAATTTAATTTCCTTGATGAACACAATCACTCTGAGGAGATGTAAGTTTGGATTTACAAACCGTCAAAATCGAGCCGCCACAGGACTGTAACGTCATTTTGGGTCAGGCTCACTTCATAAAAACCGCCGAAGACCTCTACGAAGCGCTCGTCAACTCGGTGCCAAACATCCAGTTCGGACTCGGTTTCTGCGAAAGCTCAGGTCCCTGCCTAGTCAGACACGAAGGCAACGACGCGGACCTACGCAAAATGGCAGCGGATAAAGCCCTCGAAATCGGGTGCGGACACAGCTTCCTAATCTACATAAAAAACGCGTACCCACTCAACGTGCTTGACAAAATCAAAAATGTGCCTGAAGTCTGCACCGTTTTTGCAGCCACGGCTAACCCGCTGGAAGTCCTAATTGCCGAAACCGAGCAAGGACGCGGCATAATCGGCGTCGTTGATGGGCAAAAAAGCAGGGGCATAGAAACCGACGCCCAGGTGGCTGAGCGGCGCAGCTTTGTGCGGAAAATCGGTTACAAGCTGGGCTGACGCAATTATTCTTCGGCTGCTACGATGCCTTCGAGTAGGTAGTTGTCGATGTTTCCCCCGCTTATCACGACGGCAACGGTTTGTCCTTTGAAGGCATCTTTGTTTTCCAGCAGAAAAGCGACGCCTGCCGCGCCTGAGCCCTCCACCACCTGTTTTTCGTTCCTCCAAAGCAGGTAAACCGCTCTTCTAATCGACTCTTCCCTTGCCAACGTAACCTCGTCAACGTATTGCTGTGCTATGCTAAACGTGATTGAGCCCTTCTCGACGGCGCCGACGAGCCCTTCAGCGATGGTGTAGCGTTCGTGCCTGTGGGGCGGAACAATCTTGCCTGCCTTCAAAGACTCATACATTACGGGCGAAGCCGCCGATTGAACCCCGATGACCCTGACAGTTGGCTTTTGGGTTTTGACGGCGACGGCGATGCCTCCGATTAATCCGCCTCCCCCAACAGGGACAATCACCACGTCGACGCTGGGAAGTTCGCTGAGGATTTCTAACCCAACGGTTCCGTGCCCAGCCACAATCCGCTCGTCATTGTACGGGGAAATGTAGAGCCGCCCTTCCTTAGCTGCGAGTTGCTTGGCTTTCTTCTCCGCCTCATCATAAGTTGCGCCAAACAGCAAAAGCTCCGCGCCGAACTGCCGAATCCCATCGACCTTAACCTGCGGCGTACGAGTTGGCACAACAATTTTTGCTTCAAAACCAAGCTTTTGGGCGCCATAACGCCACGGCTTGACCATGATTGCCCGCCGAAGCCGTAACTACGCCCTTTGGCTTTTTCCTCAGCCGACAAACTCAGAAGCTTATTGATTACTCCACGGACCTTAAACGAATGGGTCACCTGCTGGTTTTCCCAGCTTTAGAAAAACGTTTCCGCCGACCAATTCGCCAGCGAACTTTGACTGGGTCAGCGGCGTCACTTTGGCGTAGGACGCTATGTTCTTTTGCGCTTGCTCTATGTCTTCAAGTTTAACCATTCTTTTTCAACCCAAGAAAACAGCATAGCCTTAACCTGAATAAGGACGCGTAAACTATTTTAGTTTACTTAAGAGGCAACCCTGTTAGAAAATGTTAATACAATCAAGCGACCAATGCTTGTTAGCGTTAGGCAGGGATGTTTGTTGGTTAAGAAAGAAGACGAAAACAATTTCACGTCGAACTCTGAGGGCTGCGTCATCGTTGTTGGGGCAGGACCAGCAGGCGCCTCCGCCGCCTATCACCTTGCCCACGCTGGCATCCCAGTCCTTATTTTAGATGAGAAGCCGTTTCCCAGAGAAAAAATATGCGGCGACTTCGTAAGTCCCGGCTCCATAGCTGAACTGCAAAAAATTGGGGTTGCAGACCTCCCCGCGTTCAAAAGATGCAACATGATTAATCACGCAACAATCTACGCAAACGGAAAAGAACTGGTTTCAGGAGCTTTTCCATCCGTTGCAGATTTGCCGAGCTTTTCTCGCGTAGTTAAAAGGAGTCTGCTGGACAATTTGGTTTTGGAAGCCGCGTGTAAAGCAGGCGCCCGCTTCATTGAAGGCTTGCGCGTGACTAACTACACGGTTGATGCAGAGGGGGTCACTGTTGAGGCAAGCGGCAACAAAGACCGCCGAATCTTGCGGGGAAGTCTTCTGATTGGGGCTGACGGCAACAACTCGGTTATTGCACAGAAACTCCGGGGCTCCGTTTGGCCTCAGGATGAAAGCGCCATCGTCGCAAGGGCATACTTTGAAGAGGTGTCAGGGAACCCTAACGAAGCAAACGTTTTCTATGGCACAGAGTGTTTTCCTGGTTACAGTTGGCTTTTTCCATCGGGCAGACATGAAGCCAACGTTGGATTGGGTCTGGTACTTGGCGCCGACCCGCCAGCAGGGAACCCCAATGACATTTTGGAAAACCTCATCAAAAACGACGCAGGCATGCGCAGCCGCCTTGAACATGCCAAACTGAAAGGCACAATTGAGGTTTCGCCTCTTAATCTGCATGACCCGCATATGCCGATTTTTGAAGACAGATTGCTGCTTGTTGGTGAGGCAGCAGGCTTAATCAACCCCTACAATGGGGAAGGGGTACAGTTCGGGCTTAAAAGCGGACGATTGGCGGCGGAAACAGCCATAGCCAACCGGGGAAACTACTCAAAAGAAGCGTTGTCAACCTACGGTAAACGTGTGGAAGACGAGTTCGGCTACGGCTTCAAAGTCTCAGAGCTTTTGCTCAAGCTCCTGCGCAACCGCAACCTCAACTACGCATGGATACGTTGGATTGAACTCATGGGTGAGAAAAGCAAAATCGACCCGCACTATGCAAGATTAACAAGCGGTATTTTGTCAGGCATGATTTTTCCCGACCAAGAGGAAGCAAACGAAGCCTTATTGGGGACGCTTCAAGAAGCAGCGCTCTCGGTAGGTGTCGAAACGGTCACCGCCGCGCTGAACGAGCCGTCTAAGGTGCCTCAAGCAGCCATCAGCCTTGCGCAGACGGGCATAGGAATTGTCCAGTACGCCGTGCAAGACCCGTTTAACGCGTTTCTGTGGAGCTTAAATGCCGCCACGAAGGCTTTGGAGGTCTCAGCAAAAGCCGCGGAAAAAACCGTTGGGACAGCTCAAGACGACCAGACGAAGACGCAACAGTAGGGAGGAAGAATGTTGGGATGAACGCGGCAGATTGGGATGCTGAAGTTATTGTTGTCGGAGCGGGACCTGCAGGCGCCACCGCAGCGTATTATCTTGCCAAGGGTGGGCACCGTGTAATCCTTTTGGACCGCCAAATCTTCCCCCGCGAAAAGGTGTGCGGAGACTTTGTAGGTCCAGCCGCAATAAAAGAGCTCCAAGACTTGGGCATAGCTGAACTTGCCGACGTAAAAGACGCCAATGTCATAGATGCCGCCGCGGTTTTCCTTGACGGAGAAGAATTAGTTTCCGCCCAAATGCCCCAGTTATCAACGATGCCCCAGAAAGGCAGGGTCATTCCACGGAAAACCTTAGATGCCTTGATCTTCGCTGCCGCCAAAAAAGCGGGAGCCAACACAATGGAAAACGTTCTTGTCACGGGTTTCAGCGTTGAAAACGATAACGTGAAAGTTACAGCCAAAACGGCTGAGGGCACCCGCGTTTTTCGTGCTGGTCTGCTTATTGGGGCAGACGGCAGCAACTCGCTGATTGCTCAAGGTTTGCGTGGGTATGTTCCTCCGAAAGCGAACAGGCTGGTTGGCGTGCGCGGGTACTTCGAAAACGTTGAGGGTCCAGCGGATCGGGCGGATCTGCATTTTTTGAGCGATAGTTTTCCTGGTTACTGCTGGGTTTTTCCAACAGGCAACAATCAAGCCAACGTCGGAGTAGGCGTTCTGCTGGAGACGACACCTGCAAGCCGACGGCCAAAAGAGCTCTTAGCCGAGTTGGTCAGCAACTATGAAGGGTTAAAGCAAAGGCTTCAAAACGCCACTCAGAAAGGCGCGTTGGAAACTTGGCCAATAAACACCTACAACCCTAATTTGCCCATTGTTGGAAACAGAGTGATTTTGGTGGGCGAAGCGGCTGGCTTAGTCAACCCATTGAACGGAGAGGGAATACAGTACGCCTTGCTCAGCGGAAAATGGGCTGCTCAAACAGCCAAAGCAGCTATCTCCAACCATGATTACTCCGTTAAAACCCTGGCGGCTTATTCTTCCCGCGTGGAAATGGAGATGGGCGAAGGCTTCAAAGTCTCTGCACTACTCATTCAACTGCTGCGCAACCGCAACCTTAACCCGATTTGGCTTAGCGCCCTCGAAACGATTGTTGCACGGGCAAAAACGGACCCCAATTTTGCACAACAGCCGCCTTGCTTCTATCAGGCATGTTACCCACGAACTACGCGTTGGACCCGAAATTCATGGCTGGCATTACCGAGCAAGCAGTAGTTTCCTCTGGGATAAAGATAGTTAGCGATGCAATACAGGACCCGTTAACAGTGCCAGAGGTCGCTGCGAAGACAGCTCTTACGGGAGTCAAAATTGTTGACGGCTCCATTGTGGACCCGCTGGGTTTTCTGCAATGGAGTTTGGAGACTGGCTCTCAGGTGGCGGAGTATGTGGCGCAGATTCCTCTGCTGATGCTGCAGGGATTAGGTGAAAGCGACAAGGTCCAGCCTTTGTTGAAGGCTGATAAGCCTAAATGAGTGAACAGCCGCGGATTTACGTTTTTTTGGATATGTAAGGAATCATAATAGCTGTTATATACCGCTTTTAGCACACTATGGGTTGGAGAAGGCAAGCAGGCGATGCAGTCAACGGGCAAAAGAAGTAGAGGTTCGATTCTTCTTTTTGTCATAGCACTTTGTGCGATAGCTACCATCTTGCTGATGGGCTTTCTGCTTGACCAGTCATACAATCCCATTATAAAGCCCAGTCCCAACCCGACTATGAATCCCAATGCGGGGTCTGTTAACCAAAACGTGCAAAGCATCCAAATTAACCAAACGGTTTTAGTCGCTCCCGAATTCAGCGTTGGGGGGAATTCTAACTGGCGTTTTCGCCTGTTTTGCGTCTTTTGCGGTCTTCGCGGTTTACAAGAAGCAGGCAAAATGAAACAGCCGTAGAAGAACGGGCTCGTTTTGATTTAAGAAAAAGTCTTTAAGACGAGAACGAACAAATAACAATCAATGCTCAAGAAACCACACCTTAAAATTACTTTTCTTTTGCTTTTCTGTCTCGTAATTACAGTGGGTCTGCCGTCGACGGCTTTCTCCCAGGGGCCTGCAGCTGGAAAATGTACTCTTTCCTTTGAAATTCTGCAAGAAGAAAACCATTTGCCGCTCGCAAACGCCAACGTCTCAATCAGCGGTCCAGTTACCCGATGGCTGCTGTCTGAACCTGACGGGTACGCAATCTTCAGCAACATTCCATTGGGAAACTACTCGGTTTTTGCTACGGCACCAAACTACTCGGTCAAGCTGTCCCAATCTGTAACGTTGACTGGAAACACCACGATAATCTTGCTTTTCAGCACAACCACAGCATTCTTTGACTATACCCCGTCACTCGTAAAAGCTAAAACCGTTGTCCATTTTGATGCTTCCAAAAGCAGCAGCTCAGGAGTCATAACTGGGTACGGCTGGAACTTCGGGGATGGCGCAACGGCGAAAACCAACGTCACCACAACCCACGCCTTTGCTGCGTCAGGAGTGTACAGGGTTTCCTTGACAGTTACCAGCACAGTGGGCACGGCAACGTACACACAAACATTAACAGTTACAAAGACAAATAACAACTACATTATTCTGCTCCTGCTGATTCCAGTGCCCTTCATCATTTTCTTTTTTTACAGCCGACGAAAATACTACGTGGTTATTCAAGCGCGTATACCTCCCACCAGAAAACATCCCCTCTGCCCAGGCGACGACACTGAATGCGAAAAATGCAACCTAACGCCCTGTTAGCTTGCCAACAACAGTGCAACCAAGCGACCCATCGCCTGTTACCAAAAGAATTAAATACAAAACGCAGCGAATAGAGGTCGTTAACTTACCTGGTGAATTATTGTGTCAACCGACAAAGTAGAACAACCCGCCGACCAAAAAACAGAGAAACCACAGGAAAAAGTTTCAGCTACCGCTCAAAAAGCCTACGGCGATTTTCTGGGCGCATACAAAGGCTTCTCTGACACAACCTCCAAAGTTGTCCAGCAAGCCGCTTCAATACTTGAAGCTGAACTGTCAACTGGCATAAAAATGGCTCATCAAACCGAAAACAAGTTCCCACAGGTTGAACGTTTCCGAACTGAGCCGCCAGACGAAATAATACAGAGGTTCCGCAGAGACGCTCATGAAGTCATCGACATATTCATCGACGTTGTCGGCACCACCATGAAATCGATGCCGAACGTTCCAGAAATGGCAGCTGGCGCCGCAGGCAACGTAGTAGTGAAGCCTGTGCAAGTGTCAGCCGACCTGCATCCCACAGTGGCATCGGCAAAAACCGCAAAAGCCGGCGAGAAAGCACAAATCAAAATTTCTCTCGAAAACACGCTCGGCGTTCCAACACCTGAATTTACCCTCTACTGCACCGACTTAATCAGCAATTCAGGCGAAAGACTCCCTGCAAGCAAAATCGAGATTACCCCAAAGTCCCTGAAAATCGCGCCGCGGATGACTGAACAAATAACTTTGTTTGTGGATCTTCCCCCAAAGATAAGTCCAGGGACCTACTCTGGTCTAGTGATTGCATCAAATATGCCTCAACTTCGAAGTGAAATTGCAGTCACAGTTGAGTGAACAAAATCTCCCAAAACGCGTTGGCAGTTGACAAATTCAAGCTTGTAGAGGACAAATTAAACTTCTACAAAGAACTCACTGCCCAAACGCTGCAACCTCTTTTCCGCTCAAAAGAACCCAGAAAATACCTCTACGACCTAGTTCCAGACTACCCTAAACGGGGCGGAAAAGGCCTCAGACCCGCATTATGCATAGCTACCTGTCGAGCCTTCGGCGGCAGCACATATAGCGCTCTTAGGTCGGCTGCTTCACTTGAGCTTTTGCATAACGCGTTTCTTATCCACGATGACATTGAAGACGGCAGCTCCCATCGGCGGGGGCTCCCAACGATGCATGCAACTGTGGGCGTACCCATAGCCATCAACTTGGCTGATGCAATGAACGTTTTAGGCATGTACCCGCTGGTTGAAAACAAAGATATTTTGGGTGGACAAGTCACCTACGAAGTTTTAGCTGAAGTACTTCATATGGTTACGGAAACCGCCGAGGGACAAGCCATCGAGTTAGGCTGGATGCGCGACAACGTGGTTGACCTAAAAGATGAAGACTACTACCGCATGACCCTCAAAAAAACCGCTTGGTACACATGCATCCACCCCTGCCGCATCGGCGCGTTGATCGGCTCAGGCGGCTCACTTAACCTTGACCGCTTCAACCAATTCGCTTACTTCATGGGCGTCGCATTCCAAATCCAAGATGACCTGCTAAACCTCGTCGCGGATTACCATCAATACGGCAAAGAAATCGGAGGCGACATCTGGGAAGGCAAACGAACCCTCATGCTCATCCACCTCCTAAACAGCTGCGACCCAACGGAAAAAGCAAAAATCACCGAGTTCCTATCGATTTCCCGAAGTAAACGCGACGCAGAAACAGTCCACTGGGTCTACCTGCTCATGGAAAAATACGACAGCTTCGACTACGCCCGCCTCATAGCCCGCAAATTAGCCCGATGAAGCCCTAAAACAGTTCTCAGTCGCTTACGATGGAGCGCCCGACAGCGAAGATAAAACCTTCATCCGTCTAATCGTAGAGTACATGGTTGAGCGCAAACTCTAAGAAACCTTTAGACGAGCAACTTTTCGGGTTTCCCTTTCATACTGTTCTTTTCTTTTGGCGCAGAATTCTTCGACGAGTTTTTTGAATGCCCTGAACTGTTTTTTCTTGCCGACTTTTTTTAGTCGGAAAAAATAGGTTTCAAACCCCTCGACTTCGTCGACTTTTCTTTATCGGGGCTTTCTCGAACCCTAAATCCGAAACATCGATAAGCGAAACCTTCACGGACTCCCCAATTTTGCCGCCGTCAAGCCCGACTGACTCCAAAAAAAGCAGCCTCCGATTAGTCAAAACAAGAAGCCCCTCCTTCTTCTCTTTGATGGTGACTTTCTTGTTTTGGTTTCTTTTTTGATTCAGGTTGATTTCAGGGGTTTCCCCAATCACTTCGCGGATACCCTCCCAAGAATCCACTATCTCCTCACCAACACCTAAAGTTAAAGCATCACGCCAAGCCAAACAGACAACCCATCACACCTCTACCCAAAACAATACTTAAAACTTTGCCACACAAACACAGGCGCAACCCCGCGCTTAACAGTCTGTTGCCACAGTAAACCATTTTATTCTTATCCACTGAGCACGATAAAGGCGATTTTTAGAACACTACGATTGAATAGTTTTATGGCGCTAAGAGGTGATAGTTCTTGAGCCATATGACTGAGGACACTTTTCCTTGGATACTGAGCTTTCGGAGCGCTGTCCCAAATGCCAGATTTATTTTTGCTATAAATGTGGGTTGAGCTGATATACTTGCAAAAGAAATCACCGATAGATTGTCCGATGTGCGGTGGCAATTTTTCATAACGGCAAGTCTTAAATCTGTAAATGGTAGAAATTAGTTCAACATGGAAATAACTGAAACTGAACGGCTGTTGCTCAGGAAGGATAAAGAGAGCATATGTGGAGCAACCTTAGAAATACTTGAACTTGTCAATGACCAAAAAAATTCCTTGGAAATCAAGAAGAAAATATCAATTATCTTATCATTGTTAAGCGGAATGCTCAATTATTCGGATTTAAAAAATAACAAAAAATCGAATTTGACCCCAGTAACTAAATTCGCTAACTTGATTTTTGATATTATGTCAAACTATGTTCAAGACCCAGATTATATTAATGAATTGTTTCCTGATTACTGGAACAGGGCTGTTGTTCGCAGAGTAGAAGAATTTTGCAACATGGTAAACACTATAACTTTTGATTTCAACCACAAAGACGGCATAAAGATAACCTTGCCTAAAAACCTTAATTTTGGTAATATAATTCATCAATAAATGATAAATTTAAATCCACATAATATAGAGATTGTGAGACTGAAAATGTCAGCTAATGAATGGATTGCCCCATCGTTTGGAATCATCGGAGCAGTTGTTGGAGCGGTCGTTGGTGCTGGCATCTCGTATTATGTCCAAACCAAAACACAGAGAAATGCTTGGAAAAGAGAATACTCAGTCAAAATCGCTGAGACTGTTTACGCCACTTTGTATTCTAATATTAAAGGAATAAAAACTCTTTTAGAAAACGGGAAATTCGATTTAATTAATTTTGCTGGGTGGAGTGAATTTCAAAAAGACCACAGACAGCTACAAGTTAGACCAGAGAAATTTAGAGAGCAGCTAGTATGAGTTCTTAAAGAAAATAGAGGGATATGACCGAGATGTACTCAGGTTAATTCAAGAAGTTTTTCCTGACCTTGTTCAAAAAGCATCCGAGAAGACTTTTAATCTAATAACTGAAGAAATTGACATAAATCTGAAGTGCAAACAATTAAGTGGAAGATTCGAACAAGGAAATTACACCCCTGTTTTTTGCCTGAGAGAACGTAAAAACCCACGAGAACTATTATTGGAAAGCTACCCTGATAGTGAAATTGTCGGCTTTTCAGTTGATGTCAAAATATCAAAAATTATAGTTGGACAGCCACCTACCGTAATTGATGAAACTAAATTCAATGAGTTTTGGAAATTATGCTTAGAACTTGAAGAAAAAAATGAGGTATACAAACGTGCGCTTCTAAAAACAGAGTGAGTTGGTCAAAGAATCGAAAATTATCTTTAATGAACTGGAAAAACGCATTGAGGATATTATCCTTAAGTTCTTGTAATTAGCTGAGTTACGCTTTTTACAATCGAAGAACATTTAAGCTATTAGATCAGAGCTTTGTTTTGACCAAACATCTTTTAGTTAATGAATCTCATGCATTATAAAATGCAAATTCCTTGAGATTGACAAAACTAAAACAATTAGTTCAGCTACTTTTGGAAACCAATCAAATTAAGGTTTTTCAACATATTACCAGATGGAGTTTACCCACAATTTTTAAGGAAAAATTCCAAATACAACTTCCCTTTTAACAATAACCTAGTTGATGGAGGTGAATCAAAAATGGATCGAACAGAAAAATGGTGTGGGGCTATAACCAACAATAAAGCGGACTATTGTTCATGCGAAGAACATCCTATAAGGTTCACAGTTGAAAAATCAGCCCTCTTTGTCTCAAGAACAGTTGCAACTTTAGCAATTGAAAAAGGTAGCATCGCCTTAATCGCAGCACTACTTTAAAGGTCATTGGAAACAGAAACTTGGATATTCATTCATGATAAGTCTTAAATCTGAAAAGCGTAGAAACAGGAATAGGGATAAAAAATGGAGTATAAAACAATCTTAAGACCTTACGACTTAACCTCTCTATAGGAAATGCAAAGAGGAAAATCCGGAACTTATGATGTTACTTGCGAGACTGGGGATTGGAATAAAGCTTTAAATAAACACACCAAGATGGACTGACCGTCAAGAACAGCGGCGTAATTGAATCTGGCAGGGATGTCATTTTTTGGGCTCTATTAGAAAGGTCTGAAATGATAGAAGAGAGTTTTACTAAAAAGTGAAAATATTATTTAATAACAATCCATTATTTTTTTCAGTACCTATTTTTAAAGAAACCAAAAGTGCTACAATCGAAGAGTTCTTGAGGGAACGCCTTCATAGACTTGAGCGGTGACACTCGATGAAAAATGTATTATCTAACGTGGGACAAGCGTAAACTATTTTAGTTTACTTAGGAATCAACCCTTAACAAGATTCAGGACTTGTGTTTTTATGGCTTTGGAACGGAATATGGCTCAGCTTGAAGCGTATAAGCAGCAGCAGACCGATGAGCAGCAGAAATTGAGAGAGCGGATGGGTAAAATTAAGCATAAAATCGCGGTTATCAGCGGTAAAGGCGGGGTTGGAAAAAGCACTGTAACCGTCAACCTTGCAACGGCGTTTGCAGCTAAGGGCTTTAAAGTTGGGGTTTTAGACGCGGATATTCATGGGCCTAGTGTGCCGAAGCTTTTGGGGGTGGAGGGTCAGCGGGTTAAGTATGGTCCTCCAGGGGCTTTTCCTGTTGAGGGTCCGCTTGGGATGAAGGTTATGTCGATTGACTTTTTTTGGCTGAGGAGGCGCCGACGATTTGGCGTGGGCCGCTTAAGATGCGGGCGATTCGGCAGTTTTTGGTGGATATTGTTTGGGGTGAACTTGATTTTTTGTTTATTGATTTGCCGCCGGGGACGGGTGATGAGCCGCTTAGCATTGCGCAGCTTTTGCCTGAAATCGACGGGGTAGTCATCGTCACGATGCCGACTGGGCTGTCAAGCAGCGTGGTTAAGAAAGCCATAACCTTCGCCGAACGCCTAAAAATGCCAATCATCGGCGTTGTCGAGAACATGAGCGGCTTTATCTGTCCTCACTGCGGAACAAAAACCGAGATTTTCGAGTCAGGCGGCGGAGAAAAAATGGCGCGGGAAGCAGGCGTTCCCTTTCTCGGCAGCATCCCCATTGACCCGAAAATCGGCGTAGACTCCGACAAAGGCAACCATTCATTGTTGCGAATAAAGAGTCGGCGGCAGCGAAAGTTTTCATGGAAATCGTCGAGAAAGTCGCCGCCCACCTAAAAAAATAAACGTGCAGACGCAACCCAAAAAAACGTAGCCAAGCCAAACAACGTGGAAAACCCCAAGGGCGAAACAAGCCGTCTTCAACCCGCCCATGCGCGACAGTGCCGTCTATGTTGAGTCAACATGCAAAGTCGCAAAGCGCCCATAGCAAAGTCGCATTGTTCAATCAGAAACCAATCCTAAAACAAAAAAGCAACCCAAAACACAAAAAGCCACGGCGGAAAGTCGCAACTTTCACCAAAACAAAAGTCGCAACAAAAAATTAAAAGACAGCCAAACCAAAAATTCTAATTAAAAAAGAGTGAGAGCTAAAAACTCCCATTTTTGTGTTGTTGATTGCGTGGTTTATTCTTTTGCCATGCTGATTTCGATCGTTGAAACCATCCTGGACCTGTTTTCGCCTTCTCTTGGCGGCATTTCGGCTGTTCCGATTGCGATTTTGCTGACATGGATGTCTTTGATGAAGCGGCTTCTTGTAATTTCTGCTACGTCAACGGCGGTAGTTATTGCTTGGCCTCTGGCTTTCAAGGTTATTTCTTTTTGCCCGCTGGAGAATGCTGTTATGAGAGCGAGCACATAGCTCATGGGTGGTTTGTTTCCAACGAAAACGACGTCACTTGATTTTTCCTGCATTTTAAATATCACTCCTTTTTTTAGTTAATTATGGAAGTACCCATTAGTAAGCTAAACTTCCTAATAAATGCAATTCAGTCTTAACACGCAAGCCAGCGCTAAAACGAAACAAAGATGAAGCCCCTTTCCACCTCAAAAAACCGCAGATTCATGAGCCAAACCGCCAAAAAAGACGAAACTTCATAATACCTAAAACGCAATAGTTGCGCCCCACGGTTAAGTGCCTCAATGATTGGAGAACTTGCTGCTTTAGGCGCCTCCCTAAGCTGGGCTATAGCGCCAATACTCTACCGAAAAGCCCTACTGAGCAGTACAGCCATCTCCGCAAACATCGTGCGCTGCGCCACAAACGCGGGGGTGCTTGTTGCTGTTTTGCTGCTTTTCGGTTTAGCAGGAACCTTAGCTGCGTTGCCGACCGACACCATGATTTTGGTTGTTGCCAGCGGCGTAATCGGTTTGGGCGTCGACGACACCCTCTACATGATTGGGCTCAAATACGTGGGTGTGTCGCGTGCCGTACCTTTGGCGGCGACTTATCCCCTGTTCAGCCTGATTTGGGCGACTTTTCTGCTGGGCCAACCCATATCCATAGTTGAAGTTGTCGGCGCCGTTGTAATCATCTTCGGGATCTGGCTGCTGAGCAGAGAAAAAAGCCGCGAAGACACAACCGTCAAAGGCAGATTGGCGTTGGTAGGCATCGCTGCAAGTTTGGTAACGGCGCTTATCTGGTCAGTGAGCATCAGCATGATGAACGTCGCCGTATCCAACGTAACCACTCTTGGCGCAAACTACGCAATCATAACTTTAAGAATAGCTTCTGTCGCCTTGTTCTTTTTACTGCTTGCGCCCTTCATTGACAAAGACCGCGGATTCATGAAGATGAAGCGAAGCAGTGTGATAGCTCTATGCGTCGGCGGAGTAGTTGCGAACGGCGTCGGGTGGCTGCTGATGAACTACAGCTTTCTAAACACGTCACTTACACGGGCAACGGTAATTTCTTCCACCTCCCCCTTTTCGCCGTAATCGTCGGCTTCATGCTTCTACGCGAAAAAATGACAGCCAAAACGGCGCTGGGAGCAATAGCAGTTGTAGCGGGAATTTGCCTAATCTTCCTACTTTAGGTTAGCGAGAAGTTTTGGGTGTTTGGAAAAAACGTTAAAGCTTTATAAGCGAAGCTTCAAGGGAATGGTACAAGCTGGAGAGCGTTTCAGTGTCGGTGTCGCCTAGTCTCAGAGAAGTTTTGGGTAGAAGGATTGCTGGAGAAATCATTCTTTCAGGCAAGCCAGGCGCTACGATGCGGAAGTGGCGGGAGCTTTTCGCTGTTTCTCAAATTACGCTTTCGGAAACCATGGGGCTGTCCTCTTCAGGAGTCATAAGCGACTATGAAAGTGGCAGACGCAAAAGCCCAGGCGCCAAATTCATCCGCCGGTTCGTCCTCTCGCTCCTGCACATCGACGAGCAGAAAGGCAGCCGCTTCATACGGGAATTCGCCAAACTCACCAGCTCACCCAGCATGGCGGTTGTCGACCTGCGAGAATTCCCAATCCCCGTGCGGGTTGAATACTTATGCAAAGCCATCGGCGGCGAAATCGTCGCATGCAAAGAAAAATACGTCAAAGAAGTCAACGGATACACGGTTGTCGACAGCCGAAAAGCCGTGGAAGCATACTCCGGCATGGAGTATTCGCAGCTTTTCGGTTCAACCACCGATCGGGCATTGATTTTCACAAATGTTGAAGACGGCTCCCTACCCATGATGATTGTGCGGGTCAGCAGCCTCAAGCCGCGCCTCGTGGTTTTCCATAAAACCCCGCCTGACGCCGAAGCCATACGCATAGCAGAGTACGAGCAAATCCCCCTCATCTATTCTTCTGCGCCTACCCTGGAGCCGTTGGTGAAGTCTCGCGAAAACTCTACCGCATAGCCCTGCGGGTAAAACTTGGCAGACGACACGTGCGTCCACCACCAAAAATAAGCGCATAACAAAGGCTAATTACTTACCCGCCCAATAACGCTTAAATTATGGTTAACAGGCTGATGTGTTGGTTTGGGCAAACTCAAATTTGGTGTGTTTCTTCCATTCTACGCGTTCCCGAAAAACCAAAGGGAAACCTTCAGCCTCATTGAGACCGCCGTTTTGGAATGCGAGCGGCTGGGTTTTGATTCGGTTTGGCTTGATGACCATTTGATGTACGGTGACTGGCCGATTCTTGGAGTCGTGGACAACTCTTTCCACGCTGTCAGCTTTGACCAGCAGAATTCGGTTGGGAACCATGGTGTCCTGCGCGGCGCATCGCAACCCAGCGTTGCTGGCGAAGACGGCGGCGACGCTTGACGTGGTTTTAGGCGGCAGGCTGGAGTTTGGGATGGGGGCGGGAATTGGGGAAGCTGAGCACGAGGCTTACGGATTCGATTTCCCAAAGCCAGCGGCAAGGATTGAGGGTTTGGCGGAATTTTGGAAGTCATTAAGCGGCTGTGGACCCAAGAGCGGGCGAACTTTGCGGGCAAACATTTCAGCCTCAAAGACGCAGTTTGCCTGCCTAAACCCCTGCAAAAGCCACACCCGCCCATAACCGTGGGAGGCAGCGGCGACTTGTTGCTGCGAAGGCGACGGCGCCGTTTGCGGACAGGTTGGATTTCGGGTTTTTGCCATCCATAGAGTTGTACAGGCGCAAGCTTGGAGTTTTAGAGAACGCATGCAAGGCGGTTGGCAGGGATTTTGGCGAGAAAAAGAATTTATCGGAAAAAGGGAAGAAGAGCTGAAACAAAAAACCGAGGCGTCCTTTGCCGGAACAATAGATTAATACGAATTTTTTTTTATTTTTTGCCGAGTAGAGCTTGGTAGAGTTTTGTTTGGCGGGTGCTTCACGGCGGTCTGGTCGTGGCTCACTTTATGTTTTTTTTGGCGGGCCCGCTTCTTTGTTTGCTTTGCTGATTTTCGAGATATAGGGGATGAAGCCGTTGGGGGGGGATTAGAGATGGCGCTGGTGGACGGGGGTTAGGGCGGCCTTACTGTTCCGTGCGATTCATTGATCGTTCGTCGGTTGTATGATTATGTCTTTGGCGGCCCCTCTTTCTTGGTCGCGTTCTTAGTCTTCGTCGGTGTTTTTGTCGGCGGATCCCTGCCCTTCGTCGGAATCTCCCTCCCCTCTTCCTAATGTCACCGAAACTGTTCTTTGACGGAATCGCTGCCCTATTCGCTGAGTGGAATCGTCTTGATTTTCGGGAGGGGCCTGCTTTTTAGGGTGCGCCTTGTCTTCACGGTTTTCTTGCCTTGAATCGGTTTTGCCCTTAAATCGGTATTTTTATCCATTCTTATAATTCAACCATGCCAGTACAGCCCAAAAGAAAGCCCATGCCCCACTCGAAGGAAGGTTACGAAAAACTAAGGCTTTCGGGAATCTAAGGATTTTCAGATTTGAGTCTTGCCATAGTGAGCCCACCTCATGAGCCAGCCCATTTTGATGAGAAAAAATTTTCGCAGGAAGCCCCCTTGCATGAAAAGCCTGAGGCGGTGTCTTTTCTTGGGGTGTTTGAGCTTTGTTACCGAGCCCAGGCGTTACTGTACGTGGAGGTGTTATGTGTTGAGGTGAAATGAGTGATAGTGACCGAAGCCGTCGTGGCAGTATTAGTCGCCGCCGTGTTGGGGATTGTGGTGGCGGAGGTGATGTCTTTATGAGTCACCGAGCCTGCAAGCGCGAGTGGAAGCTCCGGTTTTAGGACGCTATGGAGAATCTATGAGGAACCGCTGTACTGAAACGCGGCGTCAACTCCGAATCGGCTTCGGCCGCTATGGCTATGGGATGGGGACGGGGATTTGTGTGAGCCTCATCTTTAGACGCTCCGCCCCAGTTTTTTCTTTATGGAAGGGGCAGGCGTGTAGCGGCTGAGGTAGCCTTTGGAGATTTTGGGTTTCCGCGGTTTCCACTCAGCTAAGCGGTCTTTGAGTCTTTGTTGAAGCTCGACCCGCAGGACGCGGTTGGGGATGTCGATGGTTATGGTGTCGCCGTTTCTGAGGGCTGCGATTGGTCCGCCTTCGAAGGCTTCAGGCGCGACGTGTCCGATGCATGGTCCACGGGTGGCACCAGAGAATCTGCCGTCGGTTATGAGGGCTACGCTTTCGCTAAGCCCCATGCCCGCAATTGTTGCGGTGGGTATGAGCATTTCTGCATTCCAGGTCCACCCCGCGGCCCTTCATATCGGATGACAACGACGTCGCCCGCAACAATCTTGTGGCGTTTCATCGCTGCTTCCGCTTCGTGTTCAGAATCGTAAACTTTTGCGGGACCCTGATGCTTCATCATCTTGGCTGAAACCGCCGCCATCTTCACAACTGAGCCTTGGGGAGCCAGGTTGCCGCGCAAGATGGCTATGCCGCCTTCTTTGTGGACCGGGTTGCTTATCGGGCGGATGACTTCTGGGTTAATCACTTTTGCGCCTGAAACGTTTTCGCCGACGGTTTCGCCCGTCACGGTTAAGGCGTCAAAGTTCATGTAGGGTTTAAGTTCAGTCATGAGTGCGGGTAACCCCTGCGTTGCCCAAATCCGCCATGTCGTAGACTCCGCTGGGAACCATGCTGCAGAGATGCGGCACTTTGCGTCCGATTGCGTCGTAGGTGGATAGGTCAAGTTTGGCGCCTGCCTCGTTGGCGATGGCTGAGAGGTGCAACACGGTGTTGGTTGAGCCGCCCAGTGCCATGTCGACTGCGGCGGCGTTGTCGAAGGCTTTCTGAGTCATGACTTGGGAAGGCACGATGTTTCGTTTGATTAGCTCCATGATTTTGACGCCTGACTCTTTGGCGATTCTCTGTTTGAAGGCGCCATTTGCCAGGGCAGTTGCGCAGTAAGGCAGAGACATCCCCAGAGCTTCGGTCATGCATGCCATCGTGTTGGCGGTGAACATGCCGTTGCAGCTGCCGCAGCCGGGGCACGCGACGTTTTCCAGCGCCGCCGACTCTGCAGGGGTCATTTTGCCAGCAAAAAGTTTGCCGACGGCTTCGAAAACGTTGTTGACGCCCACTTTCTGCCCTTCCAGCACGCCTGACTCCATGGGTCCACCCGTAACCGCGATTGCGGGAACGTTGAGCCTCGCCGCCGCCATGAGCATGCCGGGGGTGATTTTGTCGCAGT
>CAWGMZ010000020.1:0-149257 GCA_963823775.1 Candidatus Bathyarchaeota archaeon | reverse complement strand
GCCGGACGCGGTAGTACCGTGACGACGAGTTCTTAGCCAGTGAGGCGCCGTGCCCTTCGACCTCGATTCGAACACCCACCTGGACCCTCGCGTGCGCGAGTTCCTTCGCGACCTGCCCGAGGTCGGCGTCGGCGATGTCGCCGACCGTGCGGCGCTGCTCGCCGAGGCGGCCTCGCCCGAGGGCCGCGCCCGCCTGGCCGCCGAATCCGCCTTCATGGACGGCCTGGACTCAGAGGTCGTGGCGCCGTCGGCCGGCCTGAGCATCACGACGCGCGAGGTCGTGTCGTCGCCCGACGGCAACGTCATCCGCCTCCAGGTGATCCGTCCCGACGGCCAGGACGTCCTGGCCGGCGTCTACTACATCCACGGCGGGGGCATGGCGTATCTCTCGTGCTACCTGGGCAACTACCGCGCGTGGGGCCGGATGATCGCCGCGCGCGGCGTGGTCGTCGTGATGGTGGACTACCGCAACGCGGTCGCCCCCTCGTCGGTGCCCGAGTCTCGCCGCCTACCCCGGTGGGCTCAACGACTGCCTGTCGGGTCTGCAAATCCCCCCGCATAAAACAACAGTACCTGCAGCGGGTAGACTAAAATCATGACGACTGAGCCGTAGAATGGGGTGAAGATTAGCATCCAAAGAACGTTGAGTGCGCTGCCTGCCAAAGTTAGCGAGTAGATGAAGGTACTATTGAAATGAGAAAGCCGGCGACTTTGAAACGGTGAAGCTTAAAGGATTTCGCTAAAAACCAACTTAGAGAAACGTACATTACCGCATCTGCCAACACAAAAAGCGCGTAGCCCGCAACCTCATCGCTTGGCAAACAAGGACCCATATGCTATTGGGTTTTTTGTCTTAAAAGATTTGCCAATCAAAGAAATCTACGTTGATTGACGAGAATTCTTCAGAGCCTGCCTGAAAAGCGTAAGGCACTGTTTTAGTGTGGTTCTATTTCGCCTGTGCCGCTGACTCCTGCCGCCATCGCGTGTCCTCCGCCGACTCCGCCCAGAAATTCGCCAAGGGCGCCGCAATGTCCTTTCCCAAGTTTACGCCTGTTTCCTCGGTGAACTGGCGGGTGCAGCGTAGGCTTATCTCGATTTTTCCGTTTTTGAGCCCTGCAACGGCCGACGCATGTGCGCCTAAATCAACCAGCGATTTTGCTGCTGAGGCTTGATAGGCGCTGACATGCGAGACGCGCGATTATCCAGTTGTTTATCCGACGATTTTGGCTCTTTTGCACGCCTTCAATTTTGCCAAGCGCTCCGAAGTGTCAATTGGCAAGGCAAACTCCGCAGAGTCGCCTGAACATCTATGCCAACTGTTACAAGCTTTAGCCACGATTGCAAGGTTGCCGCGCTTGCCAACGCGAAATGCCTGGTGTCAAAAGCTATGCCTACAAATAATGCCTTTGCCTCGTTGAAGTTTGGTTTGACTTTTGCCTGCCTGTACAGATTGTAGACTATTTCGCAGTTGGCGGCGGCCTTCTGGTCTACGATGCAGAGTTTGCAGATTTCGGTGGTTTGAGGGCTTGGGTAATGGTGGTCAACGATGATTTTTGGGGCTGGTGACCTTCGTATGGTTTCAGCCACTTCGTCAAGCTGGTCAATCGTGTTTAAATCCAGAAAAACAATCACGTCCGCCGATTCAATGTTCGGCTTCAAGTTGACTGTTATTGGCATGTGTTCCAGAAGCACTTTGGAGGGCTTGTTGACGCCTTGGGGGCACCCGACTTCAAACACGACGTCAGGCATAAACCGCTTCAGCAAACCTTGCAAGGCGTAGGCTGAACAGATGGCGTCGGCGTCGGCGCTGCGGTGACACAGCAAAAGAACAAAAGACGCGTTGCTTTCCTTGAGTATTTGCAGAAAATTTTGGAAATTCGTTCATTTTAGCTTTCTCAAATAGTTTTCAACGGCTTTGTGCGCCGCCTTTGTTGCTTCCTTAACCAGCAGCCTCTGCATCTACGTCTTTGGCTTCAGGCGTCAGCAGAAGGTCTACTTCTACAGCGACTTTAAGGGGCTTTGACCCTTCAGCTTCCACGCTGATGTCCAGTTTGTCAACCATTCTAGAAGAGACTTTGGAGAGAACCATTTTCTGGCTGGTTTCTCCGCCGCCGCGCATAAAGTTTCTATTTGCTTGGTGGATAGCTCTGGTATCCCCAGCTCATCCAACGGGCATTCACCTAAGAAGTAGGCGGCTGGTTAACTGGGCTGAGGTCTTCTTGGAGTTTTGTCTGTGACTCTTTTATTTGGCTGCGCATTCGTTCTTCTTGCCTTGCCAGAACGGTGCTTCTTGTCTCAAGAAGTTCTTTGCGTTCGACAAGTTCCTCAGTGACTTTGGGTTTTTCAGCTTTAACCAGCAGTGAACCGACTGCCTTGTAAATGACTGCGGTGTCAGCTGTTTTCTGCAAGTTCAGCTATTGTCTGTTCGACTTCTGATTTTTCCATTTCAACCTGCTGTTTCTGCTGCAGAATCGTCTGGAGCGTTTGCTGGAGCTGCTGCAGTCTAAGAAGCCTTTCTTGAACGTTAGGCGGTAATCTTGAAAGTTCATCACTCAAATTTTATCCTTCCGTACCCAGCAATAAGATGAGCTATTAATTAAGTATTTCCAAGGGGCGCGGGCGTTCCAAAAGCGGGCTAAATCCCTGTTTGATTCCAATAGTAAACATGCTGGTAACCCACGTTGGAGACTGGATACTGCGGGTCAGCATAAACGATGTCTAAGCTTACCCTGTACTGTGACAGCAAATCGCTTGTGGCTTGAGCTATCTGCAGGGTTTTGCCGTCTGTGAACCAGAAACCCCAAATGGTGTCGTTCGGGTTACGCATGCCCCACCCGTAGTTCTGAGGCAAAACCAACACGGCGTCTGGGCGGCTTAAATCAGGAAACTCTTTGTTGTGGATGTCGTTCCAGAAGCTTTTCATGGCGATTAATTGGTCGTTTGTTAATGCGCCGTAGAGGCTTCCGTTGTCGTAGGGGTAATTGAAGACAGCGATGTATTTTGCCCCTGCTTCATAGGAGGTTAGCATTTGATTGTAGATTTGTGGTCCGCTGTCCAAATAGTAGGGTTCATCATTGTACTTCCAAGTGATCATTGCACCCCACTCTTTATCCTGCATTCTTGCGGCTCCCTTCACAAGGGCGATTTGCTCAGCTACGCTGCAGTTCCAACCCAGTTCGGCGAACATAATGTTGTATCCGCCTAAGTAATCGTACCAGTACAGGGCATAGTCGGAAGTGAAGGTTTTGACGTCCGGCGGTTTTCAAAGTGTTAAGTCCGCTGTCTCCTTTAAGGATGTCTTGGATGAAAAAGTTGGCTTCCAAATCATAGTTTGAAGGGTTCGTCCCGTTGTTCCATGTAACCAAGCATCTTTAGATAGAATTTGGTCAAGATCCTTGGTTGACTGTACAAAATTCGGATCAGTGCTGGCTAATCTTGTAAAGTTGGTGTTCAAAATAATACTGCTGGAAAAGCTGAAAATAAGCCGACCAATTGCCGTCCAGTTGTATTCCGCCTGGCTCATCATTGTAGTACATACCCAAGAATTTGCTGCCCCACTGAGCTTTCCATTGCTCGGTGACGCTTAACGAGTTATTCCAGAACCAGTAGCGGCTGGCGTCCATGTGCTGCTGGATGCCGACGTTTATGATGACGCTTAAGCCGTTGGCGACTGCGTAACTGCAGATTTCATTTACCGCTGTTTCGTTTTGGGTTAAGGCGTTTCTTCCCGAGTCTAAAATGAAGAGGTTCGTGTAGCCTTTTACTTTGTCGATGAGGACTTTGGCTTCCTGCGTGGTGTTTCCGCCAAAAGCTACCCCGACGTAAACCCCATTGGCATTAGCCTTAGGTTGGTTTCCAATCGTGTAAGATGTGTAGGCTCCCACTGAAACAGCAAGTATCACGATGAGCAACGCAGGAATCAAATATTTTCTGACCCGCTTAAAGCTGCTCATGGCTAAACCTGCAGGTGACTGATAACCTGTTGCATCCTTAATGTCTTACTGTAAAACCCCATCTTAGCTCGGAAAAGCAGCTGAGACCAGTTTTGTTTTTCCAAGAAACGCTGCGAAGCCGTTTGAGAAGTTTTTTAAGGAGTCTAGTCATTTACCAACAATGAAAAGGAAGCGAAAAGAGTTTGGAGCGCGCCAAAGTTACAAAGGAAGAAATCCAACAGCAAGATACTCGTTTCCTAGCAGTTTATGTTGAATCAAAGAATTCATGCATGGTTATGCTGAGCGAAAGAGAAGATAAGCTTGGAACGTTGGCGATTGCGGTTCCTAAACCCAAAGAAGGCGTTGGCGCCGTGACGTCTTCGGTGCTTCTAGGCGACAAAAACGTTATTACCGCACGGATGTTCGCTGAGTACGTTGCTTCTAAAAAGGGAAAAATCGCGCTTGTCTCCGTTTACTTGGAAAAAGTAGGTGAGGCTGAGGCGCAGGGATTCTTCAACAAGCTTATTGAAAAACTCATTAAAAGCGACAGCCAAAAAGAACCGACCCCAGCCTAAGAAAATGCTCAATGTGAAGCCTTCAGTGAACAGGGAAACCCGATGATTAGCCGATTAACAACCGCCGATGTTCCAGCGATTTTAAATGTGGTCAATAGCGCCGCAGTTGCCTACAAAGGGAAAATCCCAAGCGACATGTGGAAAGAACCCTACATGCCGCTGGAAGAGCTCGAAGAAGAAATCCAAAGCGGCGTGCAATTTTACGGCATCAAAGAAAATGGCGTTTTGGCGGCAGTTATGGGAATCCAACCTGTGCAAGATGTCACTTTAATCAGGCATGCCTACGTGTTGCCAGATCACCAGCGGCGGGGGCTCGGAAAAAAACTGCTGGAGCATTTGCTGGGTTTAGCCGTGACGGGTGAGGTTTATGTTGGGACATGGGAAGCTGCAGACTGGGCAGTGAAATTTTATGAGAAAAACGGGTTCCAGCTTGTGTCTGAGGCGGAGAAGAACAGGCTGCTTAGGCGGTATTGGAGGATTTCGGAGCGGCAGGTTGAAACGTCAGTAGTGCTCAAACTAAAAAGGCAACCCAAATGAAAGAAACCCTACTGCTCAAAGTTGACTCTGAAAATCCCGATGCTTCCAAAATAGATGTTGCTGCGCAGTTCATCCGCAAAGGCGGGTTGGTGGCTTTTCCAACCGAGACGGTTTACGGTTTAGGCGCAGACGCGCTTAACGCTGACGCTGTTTTGGCTCTTTTTGAAGCTAAAAAACGTCCTTTGGATAACCCGCCGATAGTGCATGTTGCCGACCAAAGTGAAGTTTACCGTTTGGTTGAAGAGGTGTCCAAAGAAGGCTGAGTTGCTGATGGAGCGGTTTTGGCCGGTCCGTTGACGCTGGTTTTTAAGCGGTCAAACCTTGTGCCCTCCGTGACGGTTGCCGGTTTAGACACGGTCGCGATTCGAATGCCCAAGCACAAGGTGGCTTTAGCTTTGATTAGGCAAAGCGGCTGCCCAATCGCTGCCCCCAGCGCGAACCTTGCGGGGAAACCCAGCCCGACGACGGCGCAGCATGTTTTTGAGGATTTGAACGGGCGCATCGACGTTATTTTGGATGGCGGAGCCACAAGCATCGGGGTAGAATCCACCGTTGTTGACTTAAGTGTTGATCCTCCTATGGTTCTTCGCCCAGGCGGCACACCTTTTGAAGCTTTAAAGCAGGTTTTGGGCGACATGAAGCTTCATCCCTTCGTGTTGGCTGAGGCTGAGTTGCCGCTGGAGAAGACCCGTTCCCCGGGAATGAGGCATAAGCATTACGCGCCTAAAGCGGAAGTGATCCTTGTGGAAGGAAACGTTCCAGCGGTCGCGGCTAAGGTTAGGGAGCTAACGGAATTTTACAGGCAAAAAGGCGTAAAAGTCGGCGTTTTAGCCACGGACGAAACCCAAGCCAGCTACAAGGCTGACGTGGTTAAATCGTTGGGAAGCCGCTCAGACTTGGCGCTTGTTGCCCAGAGCCTTTTCCGTCTGCTTCGAGAGGTCGATGCCCAAAATGTCGGCGTTATAATTGCCGAGGGTGTTTCTTCTGAAGGGCTCGGATTAGCCGTCATGAATAGGCTTCGCAAAGCGTCAGGGTACCACATCATCAAGGCAAACTGACTTCACCTGTGAATCAACGACAAAAGATCATTCATGTGCATTGTTGCGACGCAGGTAACGCTGTCAGCGGCTCCGTAGTAGATGAAGAGGCGGTCGTCGATGATGAGGTTGCCGTTGCTGAAAACTACGTTTGGCACTTTTCCGAAGCGTTCGTAATCTTCTTTTGGACCCAAAATGTGCTCTTTCGAACGGTAAAGCACCTGCTCTGGATGATCCTTGTCCAACAGGGCGATGCCGAGCGAGTAGACGCGGTCCACGCTGACCCCATGATAGATGACGACCCAGCCTTCGTTGATTTTTATCGGTGTCCCTCCGACGCCGATTTTCCAGTTGTCCCAGCCTTCAACCTGAGGACCCATCACACAGGCGATGTCGCACCAATGCTGTAAATCATCAGAGTAAGCAACGCAGATGTCGGGTTCAATACGGTGAAGCATCACGTATCTTCCCTTGACTTTCTGGGGAAAAATCACTCCGTCCTTGTTTCGGATGCCTGGAAACGGCAGCTTGCGTGGTCCCCAGTTCCATCGTTGCTTCACGAAATCTTCTTTGGCGATTGTTGTCATTGCAATCTGGTAAACTTGCTGGTGACTGTATTCCCTAAGAGCGGTGTAAGTCATTATAAGCTGGTTATCCACTTCGGTTAATCTGGGGTCTTCGCATCCGTCTTTTTCGCTTTCAGTTGCAGGCGCAAAAACCGGGTTAGGTGACCTCTCCTTTATGGAGTAGCCGTCGAGTGATGCAGCGTAGCCCAGTCTTGAGGTGCCGTCGTTGCCAATTGCCCTATAGAGAAGGTGAACTTTGCCGTCGAGGTAAATAGCCGCTGGATTAAACACTTCTCTTGATTCCCAAGGATGGCTTTCAATCGGAGCCAAAATGGGGTTGTCTGAAAAGCGTTCCATAAAGAGTTCCTAAGTTGAACTCGGTATCGGCGTTTGGATTCCGTGGATTTCGTCAAGGAAAGCCCGAAGCGAAAAAAGCCCAATCACTTTACCGCTTTCATCTGTTACAGGCAGATGCCGTACGTTGTGGGAAAGCATTAACCGTTTAGCTTCATGGAAGGAGGCTTCAATCGCCACAGTGACCACGTGTCTACTCATCACTTTTCCCATAGGCTGATCTACAGGAAATTTCTGGGCAATTATGCGGATTGCATCGCGTTCAGTGAAAATGCCTATGCATCTTTGTTCATCGTCAACTATGACCAGCGACCCCACATGCCTCTCGCTGAGAAGCCTGCACGCATCTAAAATGGATGTGTCCTCTTTTGCAGTAACCACTTTCTTGCACATGATGTCTCGGACTCTAAGCATGGGTTCACACATAATTTCATCCCCAAAACAAGAAACTTCGACCAAAGCAACCAGCGCGGCTCGCTTCTTTAAGTTTTTGTTCTAAACCCCTCCCGCCTTAACCGCTCAAGCTTCAAACGAGCCAAAAGATACGAGACACCTGACTCCGCCCCTTGGTTCAGGTTCACTCCATTTGGAGATAAGCCGTCGAAGCATCCGCCTGTTTCAAAGCAGTACATCGACGCTTTGAGGCTGTTCCTTCCCAGAAACCACTCAAACGCGGAGTTAGCAAGCTGCAGGTAATCCTTGTTGTTTGTCGCGTAAAAGGCGTCAACTGCGGCTTCAACCATTGCCGCCGCCTCCAAAGGCTGCTGGTCATACAACGCCCGTTTTTCGCCCCGTCTGAACCATCCATCGTTGCCGATAGGCACAAAAACGCCGTCTAACATTTGGGTTTTAACCAGAAAACCAAGAGATTCCTCAGCTATGTCCAGGTGTTTTTGTTCGCCTGAAAGCATGTACGCTTCGAAAAGGGCTTGAGGCAACCTGGCGTTGTCATAGGTGAGGCAGCCCTCAAACCACTGCCAATCGTTTCCAGCTTCACCTTGATACATCCGCACAAGGCTGTTTGCCAACTTTTCCACGCCTTCTGCAATCTGGTCCTGAGGGATAGCTTGATAGTACTGCGTGAGCCCCAGAATGGTTGAGGCGATGAATCTGGGCATTTTGGATTTCCAAACCCACGGCAAAGCCTTGTCGAAAATTTCTTTGCAAGCCATTTTGGTCTGATTTGGGAAAGTCGAGTTGACTGCGCACCCCAAGCTCCAAAGTGCACGTCCCACCGAGTCCTCGGAGCCGTCGACATCCAGAAAGGTCCGTTCATAGCTTAAGAAATTGTGAAAGTTTCCTTCGGTTTTCTGCATGTGGCTCAGGAAAGCCAAGTAAACGTTAGCTAAAGCTTCGATTCGGGCGTCTTTTTTTAAGCCTTGATACCTTGCGCAGACGATTAAGGCGCGGGCGTTGTCGTCGGTTGTGTAGCCTTCTTTGCGCAGTGGAACACAAAACCTAGCGTGCTGAAAAAGACCTGTGTCATCCGTCATGTTCCTGAGGAAGTTTATTTTTACAGGTGGAAGCTGAATGGCCACTCCTCCTCAGACTGCCGGGTTAGCTCGTCAAAAAGAGCCAAATACTTTTTTGCAACTGAAGGCCAAGTGAATTTTCTGCTGTAAAGGTAAGCCTTACTCTCCAGGGACTTTCGAAGCGTCGGGTCCCCGATTATTTCCGTTACTTTTTCGGCGATGGAGTCTGAATCGTGGAAACGGCAAAACACGCCTCGCCCCTCGCCCAAAGCCTCTTTAGCATGCAGATAAGGCGTGGACACCACAGCTTTGCCTGCCCCCAACGCGTAAGACAGGGTGCCGCTGCTAACCTGGTTCGGAGAAAGATACGGCGTTATGTACACGTCTGTTGCCTGCAAATAATTTATCAACTCAGGCTTAGAGAGGAACCTGTTCAAAAACTTTACGTGACCGTTTAACCCGAGGTTTTTGGCTTTCTGCAAAAGCATGTTGCGGTACGCTTCTCCATCGGTTTTTTTCACTTCGGGATGCGTGACGCCTAAAACATAGTACACTATTCTGGGTTCCTTCTTGATTATGGCGGGGAGCGCGTCAATGGCGTATTCGATTCCTTTGCCTCTACTTAGAAGACCAAAAGACGACATCACAACCCTGTCTTGCAAACCAAGGCTTGGCTTTGCTTTTGAACTTGGAACAAGCGCAACATCGGGGCACCCGTGAGGAATCAACTTTATTTTCTGCGGGCTAACCCCATAACTTTTAACCAGCTCGCCAGTGGTTTTGTTGAGCACAATTAATGCCGAGCTTAGGTCAACGATTTTGTCGAAAACCTCTTTTGCTTTTGGCTCAAAGTTGGGAAGAACGGTGTGAAGGGTTGTCGCGATGGGTTTTTTTAATTTGTTCATGAAGGCAACGATGTGTTCGCCGAATTCGCCGCCGAAAATGCCGAATTCGTGTTGGACATTAACCACGTCGACTGAGGATTGGTTTAGGAATTCAGCCATAACCAGGTAATCTTCGATGAAGTCGCGGCCAATTTTATGTTGCACGCCGTCATGTACGGGTTTGAAGAGTCGGCGTCCATCGATTGATATGACTTTTTGGTCTTTTAGCTTGTTCAGTTGGCTAATGTGATTAATCAAGTCGTTTGTGAAGGTTGCAATTCCGCATTTTCTTGGCGGAAAAGTGCTTACGTAGGCAACCTCTTTAACACTGGCTAGTGTGGAGGTGTCTAAGAAGATAGTTTGCCAACAACAAATCACGTCTATATATTGATGTTTGGCGGATTTTAAGCCCATGTGATTGCCTCGCTACAGTCACAAAAGCGACTTTCAACATACTTTCCCATGAAGTTTATATGTTACCTTGCCAAGTATCTGGTTCAGAGGGAGAGGGGGATTCTTGAAACGTTTCGAACGTAATCCCATATTGGAGCCAATTAAAGAGAATTATTGGGAGGCTCAATCAGTTTTCAATGCTGCCGCAGTCTACGGCGACGGTTTAGTCCACATCGTTTACCGTGCGATGGGAACCGACAACATCTCAAGGCTTGGCTACGCCACATCCGCCGACGGATTCACCATCAAAGAAAGATTTGACACACCAATTTTCAACCCAGCCATCCACGCGGAAAGCAGCGGCTGCGAAGACCCAAGGCTCACCGTAATCGGCGACGAATACTTCATGGCTTACACCGCTTACCGAAACCACGATTACCCAGCTGTCTACCAGATTTCGCTTACCTCGATAAAAGCGAAAGATTTCCTTAATCGGCAATGGAACTGGAAAGAACGGATTCTGCCGTTTCCAGGGGTACGTAACAAAGACGCCGTGATTCTTCCAGGCAAAGTAGACGGAAAATACGTGATGTTCCACCGCATTGAACCAAGCATCTGCGTAGCTTACTCTGAAGACCTTAAGAAATGGTGGGGATTCAAGTCGATAATGGAGCCACGCGACAAAATGTGGGACGACCAGAAAATCGGTGCTGCAGGCACACCTATCGAACTCAACGAAGGCTACCTATTCATTTACCACGGCGTGGACAAAGCAAAGAATTACTCGCTTGGCGCCGCACTGCTTGACAAAAGCAACCCCGAAAACGTGCTTTACCGCTCAGAAAAACCCATATTGACGCCTTGCGAACGATACGAATGCGTGGGCGATGTCCCCAACGTCGTGTTCAGCTGCGGAAACGTGCAGCTTAGATGACCAAGTCATCGTCTACTACGGCGGCGCAGACAGCGTACTGTGTGCCGCAAGCTACGAACTCAACGAGTTGCTTCCCAAAAAATAAAGCAGCATTTTTCCAGCCGCTTTTTTTAGGCTTATCTTTTTTTGTTCTTTTGTAAGTTTGTGTTGGAGTAGAATTACAGTCACATATTCTTAAATCAAGCCAATCCAAAACTATGATGTTGTGAACACGTCAAAAGACTGCTATTGAATTCTTATTCCATTTAAAGGGCTGTCACGTGCGGAGTTAAGGAGCTAAAATCAGCAGCGTGGCTGTTGAATCCGTTTTTGTCGACGGGAAAAAAGAAAATTAGGTGATTGATTGGGAGGTGAAGAAGTGCCTAGGCCTTATGGTCAAGGCGATGACTCAAGTAAAGAAGGTTTGACTTCTCAGGCGGATCTGGCTCGGTGGATACGCGTAAGTGTAGACGAGGAAGGTTACACTGGAGAAGCGCTTGAAGACGAAACTGACGAGGAAGAAAACATGCAACCTTCAAATAAAGCTCAATCGCCGATGGCAGGCAAACTGTCAGGGTCCATGGAGGAACTGGAGAGACTTCAAGCCTCAGAAGAAAACAACGAAGTCCACGAATGCCTCGACGACTGCATAGACTGCAACAAAACCTGCAGCGAAACCTTAACGAAATGCCTCGCGATGGGCGGAGAACACGCTAAACTTGAACACCTAAACCTGCTGATGGACTGCGCAAAAATATGCAGCATAAACGCAGATTTCATACTTAGAAATTCAACCTACTACCCCCAGACATGCGGCATAACCGCGGACATCTGCGATGAATGCGCCGACGCCTGCGACAGGTTTGACGACGACTTCATGAAGGAATGCGCCAACGTGTGCAGACGATGTTCAGAATCCTGCCGAGAGATAGCTCGATAATCAACTCTTTTTTTCCGTTCTGAGTTTTGAGCGATTTTAAGGTGGTGATTTTTTGCCTCCAAGAGGCGTGGAAAACGACAAGAGAAAAAGACAATACGAACATATCAAGGAGTCGGAGCTGAAGCGGGGCGCATCCGAAGAAGATGCCGAACGCATCGCTGCCGCTACAACTAACAAAACACGAAAAGAAAAAGGCGAGACCGAAAGCTAAGCAGCCAAAGCCAACGCTCCAAACGTTTCCCAAAATTAGCCGACGCAGCTTGACGGAGACACGCTGACCCGAAAACAGCCATTAAACAGGTGGTTGTGGATTGTTTGTTTAGAAAAATTTATATTTAAATATCTGATTGTTGAATTCCGTTTATATTAAAACAATAAAACTTGGTGAAAATTATGTCTCAAGGTGGAACAGTTCCAATTCTAGTCCTTAAAGAAGGAACCGGCAGAACAACAGGCCGCGAAGCACAGAAAAACAACATCATGGCTGCAAAAATAGTGGCTGAAGCAGTGAAAAGCACGCTTGGTCCCTGCGGCATGGATAAGATGCTTGTTAACAGCATAGGCGACGTCGCGATAACTAATGACGGCGCAACAATCATGAAGGAGCTTGACATTCAGCATCCGGCAGCAAAAATGCTGGTTGAAGTTGCCAAAGCCCAAGACAACGAAGTAGGCGACGGAACAACAACCGCGGTGATTTTGGCTGGAGAGCTGCTTTCAAAAGCTGAAGGTTTGCTTGACAAAAACGTGCATCCAACCGTTATAATTGAAGGCTACAAGAAGGCAAGTGAGAAAGCTCAGGAAATTCTGGATTCAATAGCCATCCCAATCTCGATTGAAGATGACAAGACTCTTAGGGATATTGCAATCACGTCTTTAGCCAGCAAAGGCATCAACGTTGCTGAAGATCACTTCGCAAAAATCATCGTTGAATCGGTCAAGCAGGTTTCTGAAAAAGTCGAAGGCAAATACAAAGCCGACATCGACCTCATAAAAGTCGTCAAAAAACACGGCAAAAGCCTAGACGAAACAGAACTCGTCAAAGGAATCGTCCTCGACAAAGAAGTCGCAAGCTCACAGATGCCCAAAGTAATCGACAACGCCAAAATCGCCCTACTCGACACAAAGATGGAGATTGAAAAAACAGAGTTCGACGCCAAAATCAACATCGAAAGCCCCAACCAAATGCAGGCTTTCCTCGACGAAGAAGAACGCATGCTCAAAGAAATGGTAACTTCAGTCACGAAATCTGGCGCAAACGTTGTTTTCTGCGAAAAAGGCATAGACGACATGGCGCTGCATTTCCTCGGCAAAGCTGGAGTCTTAGCAGTTAAAAGCGTAAGCAGCAGCGACGTTGAGAAACTATCAAAAGCCACAGGCGCCACGATTGTTGCAAACGTGAAAGATTTGGGTGCTGATACACTTGGCAAAGCTAAACGGGTTGAAGAAGTAAAAATCGGCGACGACAAACTCATCTATGTCCGAGAAGCCAAAAACCCCAAGGCAGTAACCATCGTTATCCGCGGCGCATCCAGCCACGTTATCGACGAAGCAGAACGTTCACTACACGACGGCTTATGTGTTGTCCGCAACGCGATTGAAGACGGAAAAATCGTTGCAGGCGGCGGCGCACCCGAAGCAGAACTCGCCAAAGGCTTGCGCGCATACGCAGTGAAGGTCGGCGGGCGGGAACAGCTTGCGGTTGAAGCCTACGCAGACGCGGTTGAAGCAATTCCGCTTACGTTGGCGGAGAACGCAGGGTTAGACCCCATAGACATCATGGTTGCATTGCGGGCGCAGCATGAGAAGCCAGACAGCAAATACTTCGGCATCGAAGTCTCCACAGGCAAAATCAAAAACATGCTAACCCTACTCGTCATCGAGCCACTACGCGTAAAGCAGCAAGTCATAAAATCAGCCACCGAAGCCACGAACATGATCCTGAAAATCGACGACCTAATCAGCATCAAAGGCGGCGGAAAAATGCCTCCGATGCCTCCAGGCGGAATGGGCGGCATGGGTGGAATGGGCGGTATGGGCGGAATGCCCTACTAAAAGCCCCCAACTTTTACTTTTTTTAATTTTTGAAAGACAATTTTTCCAACAGCCTTTCGATCTTTTTTCTTTTCTTAAACTGTAAACTTATATTCAAAATGGCTAAGACATTACTCCGTATCTCGGAGGCTTGCACATGAAGCACGTTAAGATTTCAGCGTTCGATTGCCCTGACGCTTGGTTCAAAGCTTTAAATAGCATATGGACTGAAGGCGACGATTTCCAAGTGGGCTACGGCTCAGAGGAAACCCTCACGAAGAAACTAAATTTAACGCTGGAAATCACGACTCCCGAGAATCGTCCGCTGGTCAGCGACAAGGCTCCATGCGATATGAAGTATGTGCAGTGGTATGCGTTGAGGTATTTGTGGTGCGGCGAAGGAAAAGAAGATGAAACCTACACGTATGGCAGCAGGCTTCGGGAGCCAGTTGACCAAGTTGAAGAAGCCATCAACCGCTACGCCAAAGAGCAAAGAGACAGGCAAATAACAATGGTTGTGAGGTTGCCCGAAGACATCAGGCTTTTCCGTCCAGGCACAACCGAACGCCACGAACCCCCCTGCCTAAGCCTAATCGACACGGAAATCCTCGATGGCAAAATGCATCTGACCTGTTACTTCCGAAGCTGGGACGCCTACGGCGGGTTGCCTGCAAACATCGCTGGAATCCAACTGTTCAATGAAGCATTCGTCGCAGAAATCAACGAACGAGGAAATCTTTCTTTAAAAACGGGCAAACTGATTTTCCACTCCAAAAACTGCCACATCTACAACCGACTATTCAACCTCGTTCAGGAACTGCTGGAGCCTAAAGACAAACTTAGCAGAATGGCAAAGGCAATGGTTAAAGAAAAAGACGAGTAGGCTAACATTTTGGGGCTTAAGTTTTCTTCGTCGGGTAGCCAAGGTTTGTCCATGCCGTCATGCCGCCGAGCACGTTGCTGACGTTTCGGAAGCCTGCCCGCTCCAGTATGCTGACGGCTATGCTTGAGCGTTGGCCCACGGAGCATGTGACGGCGATTGGCTTGTCTGTTGGCAGCGAACCCGTTTTTTCGGGCAGGTCCGCGAAGAAAATCCGCGTTGCGCCTTCTACGGCGCCGTCTTCTTTCCATTCGTTGGGTTCACGAACATCCAAAAGAGCCACTTCGCCCCTGTCAAGTTTTCCTTTGAGTTCAAGCGCCGACATCGTGGCAACGATGCGAAGTGGTTTTCCTGCTTCCTGCCACTTGCTTATGCCGCCGCGGAGGTAGCCGCACAAATTGTCAAAGCCGAGCCGTCGCAGCCTCGAAGCCGCAACAGCCATGTCTTCTGGTCGCTCGTGGACGAAGATGAGGTACTGTTTAGTGTCCAAAAGCCAGCCTGGGTAAACGCTGACTCCGCCAAGCCACATACTAAGCGAATTGGGAACATGCCAGCCCGCATAGGCATTAGGCATCCGCGTGTCCATAACCATCACAAGGCTCTCCTGCATCTCCTCCTCAAACTCCCGAAGCGAAAAAGGCTTAGGATCCGACAGCCCGCTCAGCCAGGGGCGCCCCGTTCTGGTTGGTCTCTTCCATGCTGTGGAAATACCTTGGCACAACCAACTCTTCCAAGGCGGCTTTCTCCACGAACTCTTCCTTGCTTAGGCGCAAGTACGGGTTGGTTTTCTTCTCGTACCCGATGGTGGTTGGTTCCTGTCCGATGATGCCGTGTCCGCAGACACTTCCCGCCCCATGCGCAGAGTAAACGACGACGCCATCGCCGAGCGGCAACACCTTTTCATGGAGACTGACGAAGAGTTTTTCCGCTTGAGTCGGCTGCGCGGGTTTGCCTTGGAGGTCGGTTCTTCCGACGGAGCCAGCGAAAAGGGTGTCGCCGCAAAAAACCATGGCTGCCTCATTGCCCCCAAGCGGGTAGGCAAGGTAGCAAACCGATTCGTTTGTGTGCCCCGGCGTCTGGAGCACTTTTATTTTGGCGTTGCCTACGTTTAGGGTGTCGCCGTCGGCGAGGTTGTGTTCTCCATACTTGAAGCTTAAGGCGTTGCTGTGCCCAATCTCCGCTTCTGTCATGTTTTGGAGTTCAAGCGAGCCTACCACGTAGTCTTCGTTGCGGTGCGTTTCAAGAATGTATCGAATAGTGGCGCATTCTTTTTTGGCAAGTTCAACGTAGGCTTCGCAGTCGCGCCTCGGATCAACCACAACGGCTTCGCCTTCGTCCGACAGGAAGTAGCTGTTGTGGGCTAAGCCTTCCGACTTGACAACTTGAAGCTTCATGTCTCGCCATGCCTCACGGTTTTACTGATGCCAATCCAAAAGCCGTTTTTCGCCAACAAGCTTCTGGATATCCGTCACGTCCTGCACCGACTTCCATTGTGCCAAGGTACTTTCCCTGCGGGTCTCGGACAGCAAAAAACCTGATATGCACCATACGCGCCGCCATGTTAATCCAGAATTCAGCCACGTTTTTCTTCCCCGACCTAAAAGACTCCACTATGGCGTTTACGGTGTCGAGGCTTTTGGCTGGGTGGCAATTCTGCACTTTTCTGCCTATGACGGCTTTGGAGCGTACGAAAATGATTTTTTCGGGTTTGTTAAAGTAACGCACGGTGTTGTTTTCGTCGATAAATGTAACTTCGATTGGCATTGTATTCAGCAAGGCTCAAGCTGTTCCTTGGTTAAATTGCCGTTTTCGAACTGCATAATTCCCGTCGGCGCTGGCACCTCCGCGTGCTGAATCTGCTCTTGGAGACGCAAGCACTTGCTCAGGCGGAGTGAAGCAGCAGTAGCCGATGGCGTCGAATTCCTTTCTTATTTCAACCCATTCCTGCGGTGTCATAACGCTTAGAGCCGCGGGAAAGAGAATGCTGTTTTCCTTGGCGAAATGGCTCGGCAACATGTTTCCCAACGTTTTCGCGACCTCCCACAGCTCACTTTTGAAGGCTGCTCAAGTTGGCTTTGTCGAAATTCTGCTATCAGGGTTTGAAGTTTCTTTTTCTGCAGCCTTATCTCATCATGCTCTATCCACATCACGGCTGACGGCTCAACAATACCGTGTTTTTCAAGCATGGGAAACAGAACGTTTTCTTCCCTTCTGATAATGCTTTTCTGAGTCAGCGAAGTCGCTGGCTAAATGTTCAACCTGATGAATATCCTCGCCCACGTAGCTTACGTCGGTGACTCTTAGAATTTTGTTAGCCAGCACAACGAGGTCTTCAGACATCTTCGTCATAATCTTGTGCTCTTCCATAAGGATGCGGATTGGCTGGCTGGGCTTGAGGTTGATGTTTTGCCTCTCAATTTGATCGCGGAAAATCGCCATGTGAACGTCGCATAGCCTGCGCATATCCTCCCGTTTCAAGCCTTCTTTGACAAGCTCCTCCTCGATTCTGGCGATTTCCAAGGAGTCCGTTCCTTCAAAAACCGCTCGGAACCTTTCTTTTACCTGCTCAGGCGGCACTCCATCATGCAGCTGCCTTATTGCCTCTTTAATCTGAGATTTCTTATCTTCCGACAAAAACCGACGCCTCTACAAGACATATCAAAAAACTAAGGATTTATTCCTTTCCAAAGAAGCCAAAGCAAGGTTTTAAAGCACATATTCAGCATAGATGATTGTGCGAGGACATTATGGGTTACATTGCGAAGTGGAAAGTGCTTGAAGACCTGATGTTGGCGCTTCACAAAAAAGGCTTCGAAACTCCTCCAAATGTCATCAACGACTTAAGAAGCGCAAAATTGATGATTAAAATCGCTGAGGCAGGCGAGAGCCAAGGTGACGCCGCTTTGAAGCTGGAAGAAATTCTTGGAACCGTCGAATCCGAGCTCATCAACGGAGCGCAAACCATCCTGACCCCGCAAGAAGTTGATGATTGGCTCAAACGCCTAGACGAAGCCAGCCTGCCAACCTGCGAAATAAAAAGCGAAGCCGAAACCACCCTGATAACGGGTGTTCCCAGAGACCAAAAATGGATAAGAGTCGAGCCCATGCCGAACCTGCCTGCAGAAAAACTCACAGTTTTCGCCAAAGAAAACAGCCTTTCAGTGAACCAGCAAAAAGACGGGCGCCTCGTAGTTTACGGTCAACAGGAAAACATCAAGGCGTTTCTGAAGAAAATGGCGGAAGCGGCGCAACCGAAAAAACAAGAACCAACCTAATCAGCCCTTGATTGGCGTTTTTTGTTTCGATATGTTTTTTACGTAAAGTTCCCTAGTGTGGATACGCGTGATTATTGTGGTCAAGCTTAAAGGGTTTCCAAAAATTAACGTTAACAGATAAAGCCCTGCAAACATGGCTTGAAACATTGCAGATTGGCAAGCCTCATGCTGAAGCGGTGTCTTTGCAGGATGCGTTAGGGCGCGTTTTAGCAGAGGACTTTGTTGCAGAGGAAAGCTTGCCGCGGTTTGACAAGTCAGCCATGGACGGGTACGCGTTGAAGTCAACGGATTCCGTAGGCGCCTCACAGTCGAAACCCGCCGTTTTCCAGCTCATCGACAGCCAAGAGGTAGGCGCCAAGCAAGCCAAGCAGATTTGGACTGGAAACCCAATTCCCAAAGGCGCCGACGCCGTCGTCATGCTTGAAAACACCGAGAAAAAGAAAGCCGAACTCGAGGTTTGGAGCCGACTTGTCCCAGGCGAAAACGTTGCCAAAGTCGGAGAAGACCTCAAAAAAGGAACCCTCATCGCCAAGGCGGGTGCCCGTTTAAATCCGTACCACCTCGGGTTAGCCGCCGCGTTAGGTTTCAGCCAGCTGAAAGTTGCTGCGAAACCGAAAATTGGTGTGGTCGCAACGGGCAACGAGCTTGCAGAGGCGGGTGGGAAGCTGAGCGGCAGCTTGATTTTTGATTCCAATAAAGTAATGATTTCAGGCGTGTGCAGGGAACTCGGCGCTGAAACAACTGATTTTGGCATTGCAAAAGACGATGTGGATGAAATCGCCGAGAAAATCCGTTTGGCGCTCAAAACCCATGATGCGGTTGTCACGACGGGCGGCACAAGTGTAGGCGGCTTAGATTTGGTGCCTGACGCAGTTAACAAGCTGGGAAAACCCGGGGTGGTTGTTCACGGTGTCTCTTTGAGACCTGCAATGCCCACTGCTCTTGCTATGCTGGAAGGTAAACCCGTCTTGATTTTGTCTGGCAATCCTGTTGCGGCAATTGTTGGGTTTGAGGTGTTTGGGCGACCGATGGTTTGCAAGCTTTTAGGCATGACGCAAACGGAGCCTAGACCCATGCTCAAAGCGGTTTTGGCGAGGCGTGTTGCGAGCGCGTTGGGAAGAAAAACCTACGTTCGAGTACGCGTAACCTTGAAGGATGGCGAATTTTCTGCTGAACCTGTCAGCGCGAAGGGTTCGGGTTCAATTTCGACGATGACGCAGAGCAACGGGTTTCTTGTGGTTGATGAGAACCGTGAAGGCGTAAGCGAAGGAGAAACGGTAGTTGTGCACATGTTCGGCACCGTGGAGGCTGCATAGTGTTTAGGAAGCTTATGACGTTTGAGGAAGCCCAAAGAGCCATCGCATCCCACTTTAAGCCTGCTGCTTTAGGCGACGAAGAAACGGTGCTGCTGGAATCCTACAACCGGGTACTAGCCGAAGACGTGGTTTCAACGCTGGATATTCCGTCTTTTAGCCGCTCCACCATGGATGGATACGCAGTTAAAGCCGAAGACACTTTTGGAGCAGACGAAAACCAACCTGCCAACCTCAAAGTCACCGGCGTAGTAAACATCGGCGAGCAACCGCAGGTCAAGGTCGGCAAGGGCGAAGCGGTTGAAATCGTCACTGGCGCACCTATTCCCGAAGGCGCCGACGCAGTAGTCATGGTTGAAGACACTGAACGAGAAGACACCGACCTTCGAGTTTTCACCCCCGTTGCCCCCAACGAGAACGTTATGAAACGCGGCTCAGACATCAAACTGGGCGAGGTCGCACTCAAAAAAGGGCAGCTTTTAGGCTCATCAGAAATCGGCGTTTTAGCCGCGTTGGGCTTAACAAAAGTCAAGGTTTCAAGAATTCCCATGATTGCCGTTTTGTCAACAGGCGGCGAAATAGCTGAGCCCGGCAAGCCTTTGCCTCTGGGAAAAATCTACGACATCAACGCTTACAGCATCAGCACCGCGGTGACGGAGAGCGGCGGCAAACCAGTTTACTTCGGCGTGGTACCCGACGATAAAGAAGCGTTGTCAAAGGCGATGCATGCAGCGCTGGCATCAGCAGACATGGTTATAACGTCAGGCGGCGTCTCAGTGGGTCCACGCGATTACACCCCCCAAATCGTAGATTCGCTGGGCAAACCAGGCATCGTGGTCTACGGCATCGCAGTTAAACCAGGCAAACCAACCACAGTCGGGTTCGTCGGGGACAAACCTGTTTTTTCCCTGCCAGGCAACCCCACCTCTGCTTTGCTGATTTTCTATTTGTTGGCTAGACCCTTGATTCAGCAGTTAGCAGGCAGACCCGTCGGCGCCATGAAAACGCTCAGGGTCTTTGCTGGTCAACGCATGTTCAGCGCCAAAGGCAGACGAACGTTCGTGATGGTTCGTTTGATGTTTGATGAAAAACTCCGTTTAATTGCTGAACCAGTTGAGTCAGGCGCTTCAGGAGCAATCACCACGTTGGCGAAGGCTGACGGGTTCGTGGAGATTCCTGAAAACGAGCAGTTTGTAGATGCAGACCAAGAGGTGCTGGTTTTTCTGTTCCGCAGCGTGCCCGGCAAAGCTTAACCAAAAACTTCTCTTTTTTAGATGAGACCGTGTTTGTCGAGAACGGCTTTCACGTTCTCAGAAACTTTTGCTTCTTCTATTTGCTGATGCAGATAAGCCCGTGCTTGCTCCAGCACGTTGGCTTTTTGGTAATCATCCAAGTCTAACCAATTAATTTTTTGTTCCGTGTTCTCTACCCGCATCTGAATGTCTGTTTTCTTAATAAATCGCTTGTTCTTGACATGTAATATATCCAAAATTGGTATATCCAAAGGCATGCGCCTCAAATCTGCTTGAAAACAGAAAATTCAAGCAAAAATTAGCCTTTGCGGCTAAAGCCACGAAAACGGCGAATCAAAAATTGTGGTTTAGGGTTTTCTTCTGATTAGCAGCAGATAGATTGCGAAGACCCAACTCAACACTAAGTACACAAGCAAGGCTAAGGCGACCAGTGCGTTGCTGAATCCTGCCACAACCAGCGTGTAGAGCGTGAAGGTTGAAGCAGCTACGAACAGGATGAATATTAGCCATGGAGCCCAACCGCGTTTTGTGAAGACGCCGTAACCCGACGATTAGGCTTAGGATTCCAAGTAGCCCAAGCTGGGGTGCGTAGCCTGCGAACGGCAGAGAAATCAGGAGGATAAGTCCGCTCAGGGCGTAGAAGGCTAACGATATGATTTCGATGCGGTTAAAGTTTTTCAGAGTAGATGCTAAAGCTAAAGTCACTTTTTGCTCGCCTTTACCTTATCATTAAACCTATAACTAATAAGTTTTTGCCGCAAAGAACAAGGAGCTAACAGGCTTTTCCCCTGTGCAAATAGCCTCTCCGCCTAACGACGAAGAAACATCCCAGTCCAGCGGCAACAACTATGGGCAAAACTACGAAGAGGTCAAATCCGAAGTTCGAGTTCGATGGTGTTTGGGAAGGCGGTGTTGCAGGCGCTTTGGTCTCTACAGGAGCCGGCATTCCGCTTGGGAAGATGCTGAAAACCAAGGGGTTCACGAGCGGGTGGAAATCTTGGATTAAACTCTCATAGCTGGAGTTATAGCTGTAGGGCGTATCCCATATTCCTGTTGAGCCTATCTGCGATGCATGGGGGTATCTGGCTGTATAGTCGGCGAAGTAGTTACCGTCGACTGTTTCGCCGCCGCCTATCTCCAGGCTGATGCCGCCCCTCAGGTTGTTGTGTGTTATCGTGTTGCCGCTGCTGCAGAAATGCATGTAGACTGCTGGGTCTCCGCAGACGGTGCAGCTTGAGACGTTGTTTCCTCCGCATGCCCAGAAGAAAACCCCGCCTTGCAAGCCCTTCATGGTGTTTGCGATGTAGTCGTTGAAGATTGTGTCGTTGCCTCCTCCGCTAGTGTTTATGCTGAAGTCGAAGTTTACTATTGCCAAGTTCTTGATGGTGACGTTCCAGATGTTGTCTGGTCCCGGGATGCTTGTCACGTTGTTTGAGAGGTCAATACCTGCGCTTCTCAGGGTTCCGTCCCCGTTTAAAGCGTAACCCGCGCCGTCTATGACTATGTTGCTTGTGTGGACCAGGATGCCTCCTGAAAAGTTGCCTGTAAAAGTGTACACGTCGCCGCTGCGGGTCAGGGGCGCATCTGCTGGCTGAAAGGTTCCGTCGGCGTTTATGCTGATGACGCTTGTGTTAGGCTGGGTTTGGATGGAATGCCCAAGTGGAAAAAGCGCCAAGCACAAAACAGCTAGTAACACGAAGGCGTAGACGGGTCTTTTCATGTCAATCACTGCCTGATAGTTTGGGCGGCGTCTTATTACTCTCCCCAAGGAACAAAATGTTCTCCCAAAAGAACACCCACGGACCCGAAAGCGAAAAAGCTTAGAACCCGTCTTGACGCAGATACAATCAGAAGAGGATTGAGCTTTCATGAGTTACCTCGAATTATTCGCGTCTCAAACCAACGTTTTCAGCGGCGTCCAAAAACCCTTCGATGAGGCAAAATACGTCGTTTTCGGCGTGCCCTTCGACGCAACCAGCAGCTACCGCAACGGCGCAAGGTTCGCCCCAGCCGCCATCAGACAGGCGTCCCTCAACATTGAAGGGCACAGTTTCCGCAGCGACGTTGACGTTGAGGATTTGGCGTTGCATGACGCGGGCGACTTGGCGGCGTCGATGGAGGCGACGAAAACCGTTGACATGACCCGCCTTGTGGTTGACGAGATTCTGGCGGCTGGCAAGGTTCCTGTAGCGTTAGGCGGAGAACACACGGTTACACTTGGCGCCGCGAAAGGCTTAGCCGACAGAGCGGGGAAAACGGCGATTGTAAGTTTCGATGCCCACTTGGATTTGCGGTGCGAATACTTAGGCTCAAACCTTTCACATACAACTTTTATGCAGCTGATTTGTGAGGAAGTTAAGCCAGCGAAAATCGTTGAGGTCGGCACCCGCGCGGCATGCAAAGAAGAGTTGGCTTACGCGAAGAAGGCAGGCGTCGACTTTTTCACTTCCCAAGAAATCCTAAAGCAAGGCTCGCTTGCTGATTGGCGAGCAGCTTAAGGAGAAGCTTTTGCCCTATGAGAACCTGTATTTGACGGTGGATATGGACGTTCTTGACCCCGCCTATGCGCCTGCCGTGCAGAATCCCGAGCCTGAAGGCATCAGCACAACTCAGCTAATCGACCTCGCCTGCAGCCTATGCGACAAACGAGTCCTCGGCTTCGACGTAGTCGAAATTGTCCCCATTTACGACCAGGGAATCTCGGCGATTGCAGCCGCAAAAGTAATATTTGAAATGCTTTGCCAACTGGAAAAAACAAGAAAAAACGCCTAAACCAAACGCCTCTGCCTAATCTCAGATGGCATTCTTATATTTTGACTTAACATAGTTCTGGTGGGTAGCTTGCTTGGTTAACTCTTCGGAATTAACTGTCTTCACGATTGGGCATTCAACCCGGACTCTGGAGGAATTCATCGGTTTGCTCAAAACCTACGGCGTCAGACTCGCTGGTGGATGTGCGGACGGTTCCCCGCAGCCGACACAACCCCCAATTCAACAAGGAAACCCTGCCCGCCAGCCTCAAACCCAGAAGGCATACGCTACATCCACATGCCCGAAATCGGCGGCTTACGCCACCCCAAACACGACAGCATCAACCTCGCATGGAAAAACCTCGGGTTCCGAGGCTACGCCGACTACATGCAAACCAAAGAATTCACCGACAACCTCCTAAAAATCGTCGCCCTCGCCCGCGAAAACTGCCTCGCGCTGATGTGCGCTGAAGCCTTGCCTTGGCGGTGCCACCGAAGCCTCATCAGTGACGCCCTTGTCGTACGCCACGTAAAAGTGCAGCACATCATAAGCGCAACCAGCACAATCAACCATGCAACTAACAGAGTTGGCGCAGGTGGAAGGAACAAAAATAACCTACCCCCTATTCGCCAAAGAAACACCGCAAAGAACCCTGGGCGATTTTGGATCAACCTTATAACTGCATTATTGTCTTTTGAGTTTTGCTATGAAGAATCCGTTGCATTGGTGAATGTCGGGTAAAGTCGTTGGCACTGGCTTAAGTCCCTGCAGCCCTGGCAGCCCCAGTTCAGGCTTGATTTCTGCCAAGCTGAATTCTGGGTGGTCTTTGAGGAACCGCTCGATGATTATTTCGTTTTCTTCAACGGTTATGCTGCAGGTTGAGTAAATCATGACGCCGCCCGCCGCCACTTTTTCTGCGCAGTTGTTAATCATGCTCCATTGGATGTCCGCCATTTTGCTGATTGATTTCTGTGTTATGCGCCACTTCGCGCTGGGCTGCTTGGCGAAGATGCCTGTGCCCGTGCATGGCGGGTCGAGGACAATGAGGTTTGCTTCGCCTGAAAACGGCAGAGCTGATGCATGCGCTGGCGATGATTGGCTCTGCGTTTTTGGTTCCCATGCGGTCAGTTTCTACCTTCCATGTCTGCATTCTGCGTGCCGAGAAATCCACTGAGTAGATTGCGCCTTTGTTTCCCATTTGCTGGGCTAGGTAGGTTGTTTTGGCGCCGGGAGCTGCGCAAACGTCGAAGACGACGCTGTCTTCTTTGGGGTCGGCGACTTCGGTGGCGAAGCAACTTGCTTTGTCTTGAACGTAGAATAATCCTTCTTTGTAGCTGGGCAGACTGTTTAGCGGCTGCTTGGTCTCGCACAATTTATAAGTGAATTTTAGCGGCGACGCTTTTTCCAGTTTGACGCCTTCCACATCCAGTTTCTGCACGATTGCCTCTTCGGTTCCAGCTAAGGTGTTGACTCGCAGGTAAGTGGGCGGCGGATTCATGCTGCCTTCCAGAAAAGCTATGGCTTCGCTGTGTCCCATAAGGTTGAAGCAGTATCGGACAAACCAAACGGGGTGGAAAGTGTCAAGGCTGGTTCGTTCCTCGTCGTCTGCGGCTTCCAAGATGGGTTCCAGTTGACGTGTTAGCAGAAAGCCAAGGTATTGTTCGACTTCGCGTAGGGTTTCCCAGCCGAGGATGGCTCTTCCCATGCTGGCGATTTGCTGGGCTTCTTGAAGGTTGACTTTTCCCCAGTTCTTGGCGACGCGGGTTTGGTAAACGTAGAGTCGAAGGAACGATTGGGTGCCGAGGTTGTAGTCGCTGATTTTTTTGGGTTCGACGACGGTGTTGATGAGTTTGTCTATGAGGTTTCGGCGTCTTGTTACTTCAACGACTAAGCCGTAGGCGTAGCGTATGGCGTTTGGGTCTTTCACTGCGAGTTGGTCTATGGTTTTGGTTAGGGCTAAGTGTTCGCTGAGTTTCTGCATTTCCATCCAGCTAAGTGTTTCAATGGCGACTGTCCAAGCATCCTTCAACAAATGTAAATCCCAATCTATTGAACAAAACAGCAGTTAATAAGAATTAGAAAAAAAACGCGTCAATTGTGCCTTAAAAAAAGCCTCTTTTGCTTCAGCTCCTTATTTTTTCGATGTTAACACAATTCCTTCACGCCTTCAGGGGATTCTACCGAACTTTTGTAATATTACAAAACTCTAAGCAAAAACCCCGTTTTTTCCACCGCACCCAACCTAAGCCCCCCAAAGAAACAAACCCCAAACCAAAAAAGCAACACAAAACAAGCCCCAAGCAAAACCCGCAAAAGAGGGGAGGGTACCCCATCGTTACATCAAAAAACCAAGGTAAAAATGGACTCACGACCAAGGGGAGGGGGTCGTACTATCTGTGACCAAAAACCAACACAAAAATGGAGCGGGAACGCTCGAAAAAGGCTGGGTTTCTGCGTGTGTAATTTGGAGTTTGCACACAGCGGTTTATGGCGCTTTCGTCTTTTGGTAATCAGCCAGAGTTGAGTTGATGAGTCAAATACGCCGAATCACCCCGAAAACGCGGGCGGGTCAATACATGTGTCCCGAATGCGGCAAAATCTTCGAAGACAAAAAATCAGTCGACAGCCACATCTACAGAAAACATGAGCCCAGCCTGAAAAGCGCATGGAAACTTGCGTAGCTGCAAACCAAATTTCCCCGCTTTTCAGCTGCGGCTTAAGCTGCAATCCGCCGTTTTTTAGTCACTAAGGTTTTTAGTCTCAACTGCACCATAGAGGGTAAGGTCAAATGGGATGGGGCGCACACTCTTAGATTATTGCATCAGTGAACAAGCTAAACCTCTCCCTAAACAAGAGGCTAAAGCGCAAGCCGCAGCCCCGCCTGAAGCTCCCCGCGTTCCCGCAGTCAAGAAAGAAAAGAAAACCCGCAGCTTCCCGCCTGTTGCACCCATGAATCTTCCAGCATCCTACTTCGTCTCCGCCAGCTATGATGGACGCCTAAAGAAGGCGGTTATCAAGCTGTATGAGCCTGAGTCTGAGCAACTTTATTTTTGGTACGACAACACGGGGCACAAACCCTACTGCTTAACCAACCTGACGCCGCGTGAACTGGCGAAAATCGAACGGTTGGTTCGCCATGAAGGTTTTGAACGCATGGAAGTTGTCGAAAGATTCGACCCCCTGCTCAACCAACAAGTCACAGTTACCAAGGTTATCGCAGGCGACCCCTTAGCCATCGGAGGCAGACCTGAAGGCACAATCAGAGACATAATCCCCCAGGATTACCCGAGAATTTCACAGGAAGGCGTCGCCAAAGAAGACATCAAGGTCTGGGAATCAAAAATAAAATATTATCAATCCTACATTTACGACCGCCAACTCCTGCCCGGCATGATATACGAGGTCAAAGACGGCAATCTGGTCGCCAAAGAAATTGACGAAGCTAACGAAAACCTCAACAAAATAAAAACCCTCTTCACCGACTGCACCGAGGAAGAACGCGGCTACGCCGAAATCTGGGCAAAACTGCTTGAGTACCCAGCGCCAAAGTTCCGCAGAGCAGCCATAGACATCGAAGTTTACTCGCCCCTGTCCACGCGGATGCCTGATTCAAGGGAAGCAGCCTGCCCCGTGATAGCTGTTTCAGTTTACAGCTCAGATGGAGAAAAAAAAGTGTTGGTTCTGCGTCGCGAAGGCATGCGGGAAGGCAACAAGCATCTGGAAGCCGATGTAGAGGTGGATTACTGCGAGTCTGAGGAAGAGCTGCTTCGCAAAACGTTTGATGTTCTCAATGATTACCCGTTTATTTTAACTTTCAACGGAGACGACTTTGACCTGCGCTACCTCTGTCACCGAGCCATGAACCTTGGTTTCCACAGAAGCGAAGTCCCAATTGACATAGGCAAACGTGTATGCCTCCTCAAATACGGAGTCCACATTGACCTGTACAAGTTCTTCTTCAACCGTTCGGTGCAGATTTACGCTTATGGGGGTCGATACAAGGACGTGAGTTTAGGTGATGTGGGCGAAGCGCTCATAGGCGTGGAAAAAATACATTTAGACAAAACCTTCGGGGACTTAACCTACTCTGAACTTGCCGCTTACTGTCTGCGTGACTCCGAAATCACCTATAAATTAACCAGTTTCGAAAACGATTCAGCGATGAAACTTATCCTTGTCTTGGCGCGGATAGCCAGCATGCCGATGGAAGATGTCAGCCGCCAAGGCGTAAGCCGTTGGATACGCAACTTCATGCATAGGGAACATCGAAGAATGAACATGCTGATTCCGAATGCCGAAGATATTTTGACAAAGAAAGGGCAAACTTCGTCTACGGCAACGATAAAGGGGAAAAAATACAAGGGCGCCATAGTTGTCGAGCCAACGCCAGGCGTTCACTTTAACGTTGCAGTCATGGACTTTCCTAGCCTGTACCCCTCCATCATCAAAGTTTGGAATTTGGGCTACCAATCAATTGATTGCCAACATAACAGCTGCAAGCACCGCATGATACCTGACACTCCCCATTGGGTTTGCAGTGAGAAGCGGGCGTTGGAAAGCCTGCTTATTGGGTCTCTTCGGGATTTGCGTGTTAAATGGTATAAGCAGCGTTCAAAAGACAAGTCTTTGCCGCCTGAACTTCGAAGCTGGTACAACATCACTCAAGGCGCCCTCAAAGTCATCTTGAACGCCAGCTACGGCGTCTTCGGAGCCGAAAGCTTCGACCTCTACTGCCCACCCGTCGCCGAAGCCACAGCAGCCATAGGCAGATACTCCATCACACAAATACTCAAACACGCCGAATCTGTAGGCATCACGGTTCTGTACGGCGACACCGACAGCTTATTCCTCAAAAACCCCACAAAAGAACAGATTGAAGATGTCGTCAGCTTCACGGAACATGAACTGCACATGGGTATAGACGTGGACAAAGTCTACCGTTACGCCGTTTTTAGCGCACGCAAAAAAAATTACCTAGGAGTTTTGGAGGATGGCACGGTTGACGTTAAGGGGTTGACAGGCAAGAAAAAACACATCCCCATCTTCATCAAGGACGCATTTAACCAGATGAAGGAGAAACTTGCAAAAGTCAAAAACCCCGAGGACTTCGAGAAGGCCAAGAAGGAAATCGCGGAAATAATCCGTCAACGTTACCAGCGCCTTAAACGAAGAGAATGGGCTGACATAAATGAACTGGCGTTCCACATGGTTCTGGGTGATGAACTGTCCAGCTACACCAAAACTACCCCTCAGCACGTTAAGGCTGCGCGGATTCTGCAGAAGAGTGGCAAGGAAATCAGGGCAGGTGACCAGATTAGTTTTGTTAAGGTGCTTAAGTCGTCTTCACGCGGCTCCTTGGATGACGTTAACTCGGGGGTAAAACCTGTGGAGTTAACTTCCAAGAACGAGGTGGACGTTGACAAATACATTGCCTATTTGCAGTCTACTTTTGACCAGGTTCTTGACGCTTTGGGCTTAAGTTTTGAGGAAATCATCGGTTTAACGAAGCTTGAAAGTTTTCTGGCTTAATCAATAAAGCTGGCTTGCGATGGCTAACACGGTGAAAACTGCGACGATTATGGCTATTATTCTAACGACTTCTTTCTCAGACATCGGGTGATGGTAAGTTATCAGGGTGATTAGGCTTCTTCTGTGTTCGGAGCTGAGTTTGGTTCCGTCGAAGATGACTTTGGCTTTTTGCCGTGTGAAGAAAATCGTGAGCAGTATTAGTGCTGAATTGAAGATGTAGGGCAGCATCGCGATGAACAGGCTGAATTTTAGGTCTGAGATTACGGCGAAGGATGCTATGGTCATTCCGATAGCGAATGAGCCGGAGTTTCCCACGAAGATTTTTCCCTGGAAATTAAAGTAGGCTAGCACCAGCCAGAACAGTAAGGGTCCAACCATCAGGATGTAGGATGATGAGAGCGCCATTAACCCGACGATGACTATGGCTGGGCAGATGGTTTCTAAACCGTTTAACCCGCCAAGCATGTTCACGGCGTTGGTTACTATCATGACGATGATTGGTATGATAATGTAGAAGTAGATTGAGCCTAAATGGAGTGACGCAATGTACGGAATTAGCAGCGTTGTTCTTGCGCCTATCGCTTGAGCGTAATAGATGAGGGGCAACGCGGCGATTAGCGGCATGAACGCTTTGTAACGCCATTTAAGGTCGATCCAGTCGTCAAGCAGCCCCATGAACCCGCCGAAAAGGATGCAGGACCGCCAAAATCAGGGGCGCTGAGATGGGTGCTGAAACGCCCGCCGGGGTTTTTATTGCTCCTGAGAAGTAGAGAAGAAAAAGGTACACGGTGGCGAATAGGACGTAAAAAACGCCAAAGCCGTTTGCTACTAGGGGGTGTCCGGGTTTGTGTTGGTCGGGGACCTTGGGGAACACAGCGCCGCTTCCTTGTCGGTAGGCTTATTTAGCCTACTTGTGTGACGCCTGTGCCGATTTGTCCTGTTTCTGCGTAGTATGCGCCGTAGTTTACTTGGAAGACTGCGACTAATGGCACTAATCCGCCGTATTGGAATGGTGAGGTGCTTATGCCTGCGATTTCTACTGGTGTGAAGTAACTTGGTGTTGTTGCTGTCCAGCTAGTTGAGATGCTGAATCCCGCTTGACTTAAGGCTCCGACGTATTGTGATGCGGCACTGTACATTAGCTCGTTTATGGTGCAGTTGTCTCCTTGATCGTTCCATTGCCATGCTCCGGATGAGCTGTAGTTGCCGAAGGATGTTTCATCTTTCCACTGTGTTAATCCATTGCTTGTGCCCATGTAGCCGTCGTTGATGTACATTTGCTCGTAGGTTCCTGAGATTCTTGCCATCCAAACGAATTTGCCTTCGTCTCCGTACCCTGCGGGGGACGCTACGTAGGTTGTGCTGCCGCCTTGTGTCTGCTGAATCGCCAGCACCATGAATACGACGACGTAGTTTACGCGTCCTGGGTTATCGTAGTTTTCGTAGTGGTTTAGCATCATTAGTGACTGGTTTTCGTTGCCCATCATTATGAGGCCTACGTTGCCGATTTGGGTAGCGTTGTACGTGGTGTTATCGCAAAGCGTAGTAACGTTTCCAACATCACTTAGCCAGTCGCCGTAGTCCCACCAAGACACCACAACACTGTTTGCAGGAGCATTACCTTTAAACCAACTCAACGCTTGGCTCCAAGCAGTAACAGGCCCAGTTAGGCTTGTTCCGCCTATCGGAAGGCTTGATGCGCTAAGAGCTGTCGGAATGAACGATTGGCTGATTGACCTTGGGGTTCCTCCTGTTTGCGGTGAGAACGCGACTTCGGTTACGAGGATTATGAATATGAGGAAGATTGCGACTCCGCTGTATTCTTTGCTGACGCGTGCAAGTTTTCGTTTTGTTTTTGCGAGGCTTCGAGGCGACTCTTTGAGCAGAGTGTAGAATGGTTTGAGTATGCTCAATATGCCTACTGCGGCTATGATGGCGAAGGCTGGAGCGAATATTGCGAGCAGACGAATCATTGATGCTGCGAAGAAAAGTGCGGTTACCGAGAAGATTATGAAGAACACGTTTTTGGTCGTGGGGTTGCGTAGAATGAAGTACAATCCGACGAGGAAGAACAGTATGCCGACGCCTAATTCAAGGTAAATGTTTCCCCATGCTGTAATTTGCTGTTCAGCTACTGAGTTGATGATGGGTGAAGATGCCCTGATGAAGGGGTTTAGAACTGTTTCGAATTTCCCTGTGATTCCGCTGCCGTTGATTAGTCCAGTTACAGATAGCCCTGCGAAGCCTCCGACTATCACGACTAAAGCGCCGATTGCGACGGTTAGTTTGGTTCGTAGGGTTATGTTGTAGTGGAGGAGTTCTGCGATGAGAAGCACTAAGAATCCTGCGGCGACTGGGAGAACTGCGCCTGAAGTCAAGTAGCCTAATCCCATGTATGGGACTTTGGTTGCAATCATCAACGCTAACCCGAAGGTTATGCTGTAGCTGACAAGCAGCCGTTGGCTGTAGCGTCTTAGCAGAAGCATCACGAAGGTGAACAGGACTGTGGCGTCAATCATGTAGTATGCGCCTCCCCAGCCTGCGATGAAGTAGGCTAAGGTTGCGGCTGCACCTATCGAGTACAGGATGGATGCACGCAGTGACTTGTTGCCGTCAATTGACCTTAGAAACAGAAAGACGAACAAGATTAAACCGATCGTGCCTGGAACCTGCGTATCGAAAAACCCAAGTGAAGTTCGCTCGATAATTGATGGTTCCAAAGCTATGAAGAGCGCAGAAAACAACCCGACTGCTCTTCCGCCTATGTCTTTGCCAAGCAAATACATTACATAGACTGAAACTACTCCGATTACTGGAGGAATTAACGCGCACAGCGTCATCATGTTAACGTTTGCGCCCAAAGCATGGACAACATCGTATGCTACTGCTCCCGTGATGGGGATTGAAGGCAGAGCTGTTGCCATGTTAAGTCCGAAGGGATACCACAGTTGAGTGTTTATCCAGTGTGTGGGCCAATAAGGTGAAAGCAACCCGTGGTTTACCATGAACTGCGTCACGGTGAACTGGTAGTAGGGGTCGAACTCGTTGAGTGTCGTTGTTCCCGCTGAAAGGTTTTCCCAGCGCAACGGCATAATTCGGATAATAAACGAAACAAACAGTATAAGCGCTAGCGCAGAATAGGCAATTATCGTGCCGTGACTTACTTCAATGCGCAATTTGCCAAACGGTGCTAGCCTTTTACCAAGCCGGTCTTTAATTCCTTCCCCCACTTTAAGCCATCCTTGTCAATGCAATTAATTCTATGTTGTTAATTCTTAACTTATACACATTGAGCGTTTATTTATGGCTTTCCAAAATGTACCAACATGGGTCGTTGGAGCCCGAGGCTCGCAAGAAGCTGCAATTTAAACAAATGAGCAGTTTCTACCTATGGTTGCTGACCGTTTCAAGGTAAACTGTCTCCAAAAGAGTTGGAAAATTGTCGGCGGCAACTAAAGGGCAACTGACTATAACCGTTTTTCCGCTTGGTAGAAACCCTGTTTTGCGCAGGCTTGGCAGATTTTTTCGGGTTAAACCGCTCTTTCTGTTTCGGCAGCATAGTTTTGGTTGTCAGTGTCTGGGTATGGGTTTGACTTCGACCTCTATAGGCAGTAGCGAAAGTTTCCGACTGCACTTCGGGCATTTTCCGCCGTATTGAGAAATAATCTCGTCCGGCGGTTTAAGTTCAGACCCTTCATACAAAACATGATTGCAACCATGGCAAATAACACGTTGCGGCATCCAATTCCCCAGTTTATACACGGGTGTGGATTATTTATTGGTTGCTTAAAAAATGGTTGGAGCAGGCTGGTTGGGGCTTTGATGGTTGGATTGCAAACCTTTATTTCAAGAACGGCTATTTTTGTGACGCAGCGTCTGCGGGTTAATCTGTCTTGGGAAAGTACACGTTGATTATTACTGAGAAGCCTGATGCCGCCAAAAGGATAGCTTCGGCTTTGGATGCTGATGGAAAAGGGCAAAGAAACATTGAATGTGGTGTTCCTTATTATCGGGCTTATTGTGGCGGCGATTTGGTTGTTGTTCCCGCTTTGGGGCACTTGTATACGGTGGCGGCTAAGAAGAAGCCTAACCGTGATTTTCCCGTTTTTGATTATGAGTGGGTTCCGCGGTACCTTGCGGAGAAGGGCGCGTCAAGAATCCGTGTTTGGCTCAAAGTTATTTCTAAGTTGGCTCAGAACGCTGACGGGTTTGTTGACGCCTGTGACTTCGACATTGAAGGCAGCATCATAGGCTACTGCATACTCAAATACGCCTGCGGCGGCAAAGAGCAAACAGCCAAACGCATGAAGTACTCCACCCTAACCCAAGAAGAACTGCAAGAATCCTACGGGCACCTTTTGCCGCATTTGGATTTTGCTCTCATTGAGGCAGGTTTGGCTAGGCATGAAGTAGATTGGCTCTACGGCATTAACCTTTCAAGAGCCTTAACGTCAGCCGTGAAAAAAACCAGCGGGCAATACGCTGTTCTGAGCACAGGGAGAGTGCAGGGGCCGACGCTCAAGTTTGTTGAAGAACGGGAGAAAACGATTGGTTGCTTTGTGCCCACGCCGTACTGGACCCTAACCGCCAAAATGTCGGTAGATGGACACGTATTTGAAGCTGAGTACGAAAAAATTCTTGAGTGCAAACAGGAGGCGTCGCGGGTTGCTTTGGAATGCAAAGCCGGGGAGGGCGAGGTGGAGTCGGTTGAAGGGGAAGATTTTGCTGTGAACCCGCCTTTTCCCTTTGACTTGGGCGCGTTGCAGAGTGAAGCGTACCGAGTTTTCCGCTACACGCCGATGCGCACCTCAAGCATCGCTCAAACCCTGTATTTAGATGCGTTAATCTCTTATCCCCGGACAAGCAGCCAGAAGCTTCCGCCAACAATCGGCTACAAAACCATACTCGGCAAACTGGCTAAAATCCCGCAGTACGCCAAACACGCCTCAGAGTTGCTTTCGAAGCCGTCTTTGAAGCCGACTGAAGGTCCAAGGTTTGATTCTGCGCACCCAGCAATTTATCCGACTGGAAACTTTCTTGAAAAACCTCTCGGCGCACCAGAAAGAAACGTCTTCGACCTAATCGTGCGCAGGTTTATGGCTGCTTTCGGTGAACCAGCGATTCGGCAAAGCACAAAAGCCACGGTCTGCGTTAACGGCAACAAATTTCGCTTAAACGGTGTCCGCACCTTGAAGACGGGTTGGATTCCACTCTACGCGCCCTATGCACAATTAAAAGACGTGGTTTTGCCGCCGCTGAATCAGGGACAATCGGTAGCCGTCAAACGGGTAACTCAAAAAAACGAATTTACCAAGCCGCCGCCCCGTTACAACCCCCGCAGCCTGCTCCTAAAAATGGAGAAAGAAAACATCGGAACCAAAGCAACCCGAGCCGCAACCATCCAAACGCTGCAGGACCGCAAATACGTGTACGGAACAGGCAACTTTGCCGTTTCGGAGCTTGGCTTACAAGTCGCCGAGGTCCTGTCAAACTATTGCCCAACAATTGTTTCGCCAGAGCTGACCCGAAGCCTTGAGCAGGAAATGGACGACATCCAGGAAGGTAAAGAAACCAAGGAAATGGTGCTGGAGAACGCCAAGTCAATTTTGAAGCCCGTTATGTTCGAGCTGAGGGAAAAAGAGTCTGAGGTTGGTCAACGGTTAAGCGGAACAATAAAGGCTGCTCGGCTTGAAGAGCGCACGGTGGGGGTTTGCCCAAAATGCGTTGATGGGCGGCTGGTTATTTTGCGTTCCCAAAAAACAGGCAAACGTTTCGTCGGCTGCACCAACTACTTCCAAAAAGACAAATGCGCCGTTACGTTTCCGCTGCCTCAAAGAGGCGCAATAAAGCCTTTGAGCGGCACATGCAAAAGCTGCGGGTCGCCGATGATAAACGTGTGGCTACGAGGAAGGCGCTCTTGGACGCTATGCATAAACCCAAGCTGCCCAGCGAAGGGAGAGGTTAAACCGTGAAATGCCGCCTATGTGACTGGGAGGCGCGAGAGGATGGTTTTTGCGTTTTGCATTTGAAGGCTTATCGGAACGTTTTAGAGAAATTTGGGGTTTGGCGCGAAGCTTCAGGGCTTGTTTGGATGGAGTATCTGGGGCAGATTCAGAAAAATTCATTAACTGGAGGATGGGCTAAAGAGGTGGTAGAGCAATTAATTAAGGATGGTAATGGCAATGTCAAATAAACTGAAGAAGCGGTCATCAGACGTATCCTTTTCTATGAGTCGCTGGTTCCAAAGAATCTCAACAACAACCCCCTCAGCGCTAATATTAACCATAATAGGGGTCGGCTACGCAATTTTCCTTTTCGGCGGCGGCTTATACACTCTCACACAGCACCCCGCTCCAGCCTACGTAAGCAGCACCGTAATCTACTTCCTGTACCCAGGCATCAGCCAACAATTCATCTCTGACACCATCGTCTCATGCATCCTGTACGCTTTCGGCTTCGTCGGCCTCTTCGCAATCTACCAAAGCACCAAAAGCGCCTACAAGCCAAGACAAGCCTACATGCTGCTAATCGTAGGCGTAACATTCTTGCTCCTGTCATACATATTCCTCGAAGGCGCAATATCCTTCAAAATCAAAGGAGCTTAATCTCCCTCTCAATCTTTTCATTTAGAATTTTTCGCTTCAAAAATTGCTTCTGAAAAGACTGGATTTTTCCCTTTAAACCAGTGCCGTTAAGATTTCTTTACCAAGGGTTCTTTTTAAGCTTGAGCTTGTAGGCTAAGAAGTTCGTGAACAGATGAATAGGCGGTGTAATGAGTAGAACTGTAACTGCCAGTTGCCAGCTTACGATGGATAACGGAATCGAAAACACGATTGCCCCCACGACGAAGTCGATTTGGTCAACAATCGGCAGCAAACCGCCAGGTGCAATTCCTACCCGTCTTTTGATGAAGGCGCCCGTCAAATCTCCCAAGAGGGCTCCCAGCGGAATCAGGACGGCGAATAAAATTGGGAAATGAAACGCCACAACCTCCATGGCGCCGACCAGTATGCCGATGGCGAGGCCGAAGAAGAAGCCTCTGAAAGTTTTGTTGTTGCCGAAAACTCTTTTGCCGTCGTAGAAGTTTTTGCCGAAATCCATCTTTGTTCCGCCGCCCGCAAGCACTGGAGTGGCGTTTGCGCAGTAGGCTGGGAAAATAAATTTCAATGCATCAACGACTAGGAAGGCTACGCTCATGTGGTCAACCGTCAATTTATCGGAATTCAGTATCTTGTATTCCAGACTCAAGTATTTGTACATAGCAGCTGGTTTCTTGGCAGATTCCAGGCGATTTTTCAACCAGGGCTTTGAGGGTTTGGGGGTACTCGGTGGGTTTTAGGAAGATTATGGTGTCTGCCCAGAATTTTAGAACCCTGTTGGCGACTGGTCTAACGCTGCCGTTTTCGCTGTCAAATACGCTTCGAACTTGGCTTACGACAACTATGGGGATTTTTCTGATTTTTGCTGTCTGCGCCAGAATCGCCAGTTGCCTGTTTAACTCGCGGTTTACGCTGAAGGCTTTGCCTGAACGCTCAGCAACTTCCGCGCCGTAAAGGGAGGTCAGGGTGTCGATTATTATTAATCCAAAGTTTTTCTCCGTGTAGTCTTGAATGTGGTCGACGACGGCTGTTTGTTCACGGAAATCTTTGGGTTTAAGTAAAATGATTTGTTCCGCAATCTGGTCAAATCGGGTTTTTGCAATCTGCGACATTCTTTTTGTTGAGAAGGTGTTGTCGCAGTCGACGTAGAGGGTTTTGAGGTTTTGCAGGGCACAGTTGACGGCGCATTGGATGGCGAGCGTTGTCTTTCCAGTTTCGGGTTCCCCATAGATTAAAACCACGTTTTCAGGCAGAATTCCTCCGCCGATGTTGCTGTCGATGCATTTGCAGCCCGTACTAATCGTAGCCATTTCTATACCCAAGTCTTATTAAACTTAGAACTAGTATTGTTTTTTGCACTTAAACGTATACTATCAGGTTGATTAGGTGACGGAAAAAGTTGCGGTTGCAACGGTAAAAGGAAAAGCGTACTTTCTCATCGTTAAACAGCTGCAAGAACACGATATATCTTTTTTAAATTTGGTTCCAGGCGAATCTGTGCCCCCAGAAATAAAAGTTGTAATAACAACAGAAAAGGAAAAGACGCTGGTTAACCACGAAAAAATTCTAATCCTGCCTGACGACGGCGAAATGGATTCTTTGGTTGATGAGGTAAAGCGGATTCTTGAAGGCAAAGAAGCGTACGAAAAAATCGTGGTGGGCGTTGACCCGGGCGGAGCCATCGGGCTTGCGGCAATCGCTGACGGCAAAGTAATTGAGGAAAACAACTGCTTTAATATCCGCGAATTAACCGAAGGCATCCTTAAGATAATCAAAAACGTCAATTTCTCTTTAACAAAGGTCACCGTTAAAATCGGCAACGGCGTTCCCCTCTTCAAAGAAATAGTTAATGGTTTAGATGAAGCGTTGCCGCCTCAGGTTAGGCTTGAAGTCGTAAATGAGAGGGGAACCAACCAACCCATAAAGAAAGTGGGGCGCAGCAGAAAAATTAGACATATTTCTTCAGCCATACGAATATCAGCAAGAACAGGCTACATTGTTCCAAGAGGAAAACCAGTTGCAACAGACAGTTGAAACCAACAGAACCCTGCTAATAGATGGTCCCGCAGCAGTGAAGGTTGTTTCGGGAAGAGCTGAAGTCTTCAGCTGCCAAGTAAAACCATCCCAAAGAATCGTGGTTCGCGAAGGAAAACGACTGCCCTTTCTTGCGCTTGAAAAAACGGAATTTGACATATCGTTAGGCCCAAACGCAGCCGTAACAGAGACCGTTGGCAGCACAATCCCCACTTCATGGAATAAACCTCTCGAAACGATTTTAGCCCTGCAGAAAAAACCTGTCGTTGTTTTGGTTGTTGGAAAAATTGACTCTGGAAAAAGCAGCTTCTGCACCTACTTGGTGAACAGGCTGGTTGAGGGCAAATGCAGGGTTGCCGTTTTAGATGGGGATTTGGGGCAGTCAGACATTGGCTCCTCAGGCACCGTCAGCTACGCCATAGCTTCCAAGCCAGTCGTGGAATTGTATGATTTGAAGCTTGAGAACGCTTTTTTCGTCGGGGTTACGTCGCCGATGGCGGCGGTTGTTGCGGCAATCGAAGGGTTGGCTGCTTTGAAGGCTGAGATTTTGCAGAAACAAGTTGACTTTGTAGTAATCAACACGGATGGGTGGGTTGAAGGCGACATCGCGGTGAAGTATAAGACGGCTTTGGTTAAGGAGCTAAAACCCGACGTCATCGTGGGCGTTCAAGCAGACAACGAACTCGGCGATTTGATAGCTAACGTGGGGCAGCCTGTGCTTGCTGTCGAGGTTTCGCCGTCTCTTGTCCAGCGAACCGCGGAGAAACGCAAAAGCCTCAGAGAAATGACCTACGCCAGATACCTCAAAGACGCAAAACTCCAAAACTACCCCCTAAGCCAAGTAACAATTGAACCCCAGTGGTCCCTCCCCAAAAGCCAAATCCCAGAAAAAGGCGTCCTTCTCGGGCTCTACGGTTCAGAAAACAAGTTTTTAGGAATCGGCGTCCTACGCGAAATTAACCATTTGAGGCGAGCCCTAAAAGTGCAGACGTCGGTTTCAGAGAAGCCTTTGAGAATCGTTGTTGGGAAAGTTTTTTTGGATGAGAAGCTGAGGGAAATTCAAGACTGAACAAGGCTGTTTCCCAAGTTCTCATTGGGATGCCTCAGGCTTGTTTTTTGAAGAAGTTGCTGACTTCCGCGGCTAAGACGCCTGGCTTGTCAGGCAATGTTTTCATGCCGTCAGTTATCCATGACGGGAGAAATCCGCGGCAGTAACTCGTGGAAAAACGGTAATCCAAAAAGATGATTGCTCCCCTGTCCTCCAACGTTCTTATCGGTCTTCCCGCGGCTTGAGACGCCTTCTTCATCGCAGGCAAAATGTATCCGTATTCGCGACCGAACCCTGGAAAACGCTTCTCGTAATACTCGATTTGTTTTTTCACTCTGGGCGTGGGCTCAGCGTAGGGAACGCCGACGACCGCGACCGAGTTCATTTGGTTGCCTGGGAAATCGACGCCTTCCGAAGTTCTTCCGCCTTGCACCCCGAGGAAAACTGCGCCGCCTTTGCCGCCGCATGCCTTGAAATCTTGGACCATTTTTTCGTTGGCTTTGGAAGTCATGTCTTTGCGTTCATGAAAAAGCGGTTTCTGTAGTTTGCTCTCTATGCCTTCGCTAATCAGCGAGTTGAGTACTCCGAATGAGGCAGCGAAAACTCCTGTGTTAGTGGGGGTATTCTCAGCTATCTCAACTATCCGCTCTATCATCGTTTGGTACATGGCGGGGGTTCTTTTCTCCAAAGATGTGCTTACGCCGCAGCAGACCGCCGAGTAAACATGCTCCTTAGGAAACGGCGACGGCACCACACATTGAACCGTGTTCTGCGGCAGCTTCGTTATTCTTTCAAAGGCTTTTAGCGGCTGAAGCGTACCAGACATTATCACGTTGGCGTAGGTTGAGGAGAAAACGGGCTCCGTGATTTTCGCTGGGTCCAACGCCACTATCTGCAACTTCGCCGTCCTGTTTCTCTCCTTGTTCATGTAGCAGCTTGCAACAGTAATGTAGGAGTCGTCTCCCACCGTGTCGACGCATTTAAGCAAAAACTCGCTCATCGCATGAATGTAGGAACGCGGGTTCTTCCCCTCCGCCAACAAAGTCTTCCTAATTGCTGCTCCTGCATCGTGCAATTGCTCAAAAAACTCGCGTGGATTCTTGATGCCTTGGTTTTCGATGATTTTTATGATGTCTTGGGGAGGGATGATTTCTTCTCGGCTGACATGCTCAATCAGCTTCTCAACTTCTTCCCTGAAGAAGAGCGCGAAGGATTCGGCGTCTTTGTTGTGGAATCTGTTTGCCTCCAGCTCCGCCTGCTTCATCACAAAAAGTGAGAGGCTGACGCTGGAGATGTCGATGGCTGTTTCAGGCAGGTTGTGGGCTTCATCAACGATTAAGATGATTTTGCTAAGGTCAGTCTCCAAGTTTTTGAGGAAGGCATTTCGGATTTGCGGGTCGAAAACGTACAGGTAGCTTAGAGCCATTACTTTGGCTTCTGAGAGGGCTGACTTGATTAGTTCGTAGGGGCAGACTTGTTTTTTCTTGCATACCGCTATGATTTCCGAGGCCATGTATGGTTTGGTTGAGACTTGCTGCTGAAGGGTGAGGTAATCGTAGGTTCGTTCGTCTACGCTGGTGTAGTAGGGGCATCTGCCTTTGGCTTTCAGCAGCTCGCAGACTTCCATGAGCGATTTTGAGTCAAACGCGCCTCGCTGCGCAAAAACGTTGAGGCACATCTCGTTGCGTCCCCGGATGGAAACCCCAGTGACATGTTGCTTGTTGTAGATGGCTCGCAACTCTTCTATGACTCTGTCGTGTTGCCGATGCGTCCTAGCCACGTAAAGTATCTTCAAGTTCTTTTCGACGGCGACTGGCACGCAGGCGGAAAGAGCCGAAATGGTTTTGCCAAGCCCGTTGCTGCCCTCAATCAGAACCGAACGCCTATCATGCACCGCGTTGTAAACCGTGCTGACGAATTCGTCCTGGTGCGGGCGCACGTTTGTGTATGGGAAGAATGCGGAAACTTGGGCGGGCAGCTTAATCATGCTTATCCCCCAAACCATTCGATGGACAATAATTGTGAACTGGGCACTGATTGCACAGTGGGCGCCGTGCTTTGCAGAATTTTCTCCCGAGCGCAATAAGAAGCAGATGAACTGCCAAGTAATCTTTCGGCGCAAACGTTGATTGCAAACTCAAGCGAACCGCCTCGTAATCGCCTTTTGCTGGGGCTAACCCAAGCCGCTTCGACACGCGGTTCACGTGGGTGTCCACGGGGACGGTGGGTTGGTTGGCTGAGAAAAGCAAAACAACATCCGCCGTTTTCGGACCAACACCCGGCAACTCCATAAGCGTTGCTCTCGCCTCATCCAGCGGCAAACACAAAACAGGCGCAAGGGAACCGCCGAATTTTTCAATAATTATTTCCGAGACTGCCTTTATTGCTTTGGATTTGCTGCGGAACAAGCCTGCAACGTGAAGACAACCTTCAATTTCGCTTACTTTGGCGTTTGCCAGCGTTTGAGGCTTTATTTCGAAGTGCTTCGACAACTCTTCGAAGGCTCGCTCAGTGTTGATGTCCGCCGTATTCTGCGAAATAATTGTCACAACCAACGTTTCAAACGGGTCAGCTTTCGGCTTAACCAGCCTAGGCAAAGCTAAGGCATCTTGCAGTGTTTTGAGGATTGTTTCCGCGTGGGGTTGCGCCATCATCTTTGCCTTGCCTTCTTTTAGGAAAAGTATTGCTGACTATTGATTTGCGAAGCTATAAATAACCATTGGAAAGGTTCAGGCGGGAAACAAAGGGAAAGTAAGTCGATGAGAAAGTCGCAGCGACAATACGCGACAATGCCGCCTATGTTGAGTCAACATACAAAGTCGCAATCCGCCCATCCCAAAGTCGCAATGTTCAAATCGAAGCCAAGCCCAAACCAAAAAAACAACCCAAAACACAAAGACCCAACGGGGAAAGTCTCAACTTTCACCAAAACAAAAGTCTCAACTTAAAAATTTAAACCAAAACCCAACTAAAAAAACTGCAGCGGAATGGATTCTGGCTAGGAAAGGTTTTTAGTGTGGTTATTATATGAGATGTTGAAAAGTATATTGTGTAAGTGAGGTTAACATTATGTCAGTCTTTGCAGCACCAGGAGCATATGACCGTGCAATAACCGTTTTCTCGCCTGACGGACGACTCTTCCAAGTCGAATACGCGATGGAACTAGTAAACCGCGGAGCCACAATCATCGGCATCCAATGCCAAGAAGGTTTAGTTCTAGGCTCAGAAGAAAACATCGAAGTCCTTGAAGAAGCAGGTTACAGCTGGAAAATCTTCAGGGTAGATGATCATATTGGCGCGGCGATAGTTGGTTTAAGTTCAGACGCCAGAATACTCATCGATCAAGCGCGGATTTACGCTCAAAGTAACAAACTAACCTACGACGAACCCATCGATATAGAAGTCGTCACAAAACGCATATGCGACATCCAGCAGATGTACACGCAACACGCGGGTGTACGACCCTTCGGAGTATCAATAATCTTCGGCGGAGTCGACAAAACAGGAACACGCGTCTTCGGCACACACCCAAGCGGAACCTACCGAGGATACAAAGCCACAGCCCTAGGCGCAGGACGAGAAACAGTCTTAGCAATACTCAAAGAAGAATTCAAAGAAGACCTATCACTTGAACAAGGCATCAAACTAACAGTAAAATGCCTAATCAAAGCCCTCGAAGCACGCCAACTGCCACCCAGAATAAAAATCTCGGTCATCCCATTATCGACAAAAAAGATGGAAATGCTAGGCAGACGACAAAGTAGAAGCCTACATTAAAGAGCTGGGTTCAAGCAAGTGAAAACCTGATGAGCGAAAAGTTCACCGTTGCACGCCTAACAAAAGAAAACGAACATTTTGAAATCCTAGTCAAACCACAAAAAGCACTAGACTACCGCAACGGCAAAATCTCAGGCATAACAGAAGCCTTAGCCGCCGAAATGATTTTTTCTGACGCAAACAAAGGAACCAAAGTCTCCGAAGAAGCAATGCGCAAAGCCTTCGGAACCGTCGACGCACTCCAAATCGCGGACATCATACTCAAGAAGGGCACGCTTCAGCTAACGACAGAGCAAAGACGCAAAATGGTTGAAGACAAAAGACGACAAATAATCGATTTCATCTCGCGACAAGCAGTTGACCCCAAAACAAACCTGCCGCATCCTCCAATGCGCATCGAGAATGCGATGGAGCAAATACGTTACCCAATTGACCCATACAAGCCAATTGAGGAACAATCAAAAGACATCGTAAAACTGCTGCGTCCGATTTTGCCCCTAAAAATCGAGCAAGTCATAGTCGCAGTAAAGGTGCCTTCACAGTACTCCGCGAGAGCTTACGGGTCAATAAAAACTTTAGGCACCATAAAACGTGAAGAATGGCGTGGAGACGGCTCATGGTACGGCGAACTAGAATTGCCCGCTGGATCCTACGCCTCGTTGCTGACTAAACTTGGCGACGTAACCAAAGGAAGTGGAGAAGCAAAAATAATCTCGTAAAAAATGGATGGTGAAGAATTTATGCCAATATTCTTTGAAAAAAAACAGCTTGTGACGCCGGGAGAAATGCTTGCTGAAGGCGACTATCTGCCTGGCGAAAACACATACATTGAGCAAAACAAGATTTTCGCCTCAAGAATCGGACTAGTGGATACCGATAACAAGAAAGTAAACGTGGTCGCACTAAGAGCGTTTTATGTGCCCAAAATGGGAGACATCGTGATAGGTGCAGTCCTCGAAGTCGGATTCAACGGCTGGACAATCGACATTAAAGCACCCTACACGGCGATGCTACGTGCCTCAGACGTTTTAGCCAGGCCCTTTAAGCCTCAAAACGACGAGTTATCCGCAGTCCTCAACGCAGGCGACTTGATTGTTGCGAAAATCGCCTCATACGACCGAGCCCACGACCCACAACTCACAGTCGGAGAACCTGGACTTGGAAAGATCACTCGAGGACAAATCCTTCATGTGACACCGACAAAGATTCCTCGGGTAATCGGCAGAAAAGGCTCAATGATCTCCATGATAAAACAGGAAACAGGCTGCCAAATCATTCTAGGACTAAACGGTGTCATCTTAGTCACCGGCAAAGCCCCCGAGGATGAAGAACTCGCGATAGAGGTCATCAGAAAAATTGAGCAAGAATCCCACACAAGTGGCCTCACAGATCGCATAACACAGTTGCTTAAAGAACGTAAAGGTAAAGTTGAAGAAAAAGTGGAGGAAAATAAGAATGAATGAAAAACCCGAAAAACTGATTGATAAAAAAGGCATCAGGTCGGATGGTAGAAAAGCAGACGAGCTTCGACCCTTAAAACTTCAAGTCGGAGTATTATCAAACGCTGACGGATCAGCCTACATTGAACACGGCAAAAACAAGATTTTAGCCGCTGCGTTTGGCCCAAGAGAGATGCATCCTAAACACTTAGCTCAGCCAGACCGTATGGTTCTGCGGTGCCGCTATCACATGGCTCCCTTCTCAGTGCAAGAACGCAAATCACCCGCGCCTTCCAGAAGAGAAGTTGAACTCTCAAAAGTCATAAGGGAAGCTTTAGAACCAGCGTTGTTTCTGGAGCTTTATCCGCGGACAGGCGTTGATGTATTCGTTGAAGTCTTGCAGGCTGACGGAGGAACCCGTTGTGCAGCTATCACCGCCGCTGCCTTGGCAATTGCCGACGCAGGCGTTCCAATGCGAGATTTAGTTGTTGGCTGTGCCGCTGGAAAGGTTGACGACACGGTTGTCTTAGACCTCTATGATGCTGAAGACAAACTTGGAATGGCAGATGTTCCAGTTGCTTACATGCCGAGTTTAAACGCGATTACGCTGCTTCAGATGGATGGTCTGCTTGCGCCGGAAGAATTTGAAAAAGCCATAAGCATGGCAATGGATGGATGCAAGAAAATCTATGAAATGCAGAAGGAAGCGTTAAAGACTAAGTACATGGTTGTTAAGGAGGCTGGAGAAGAGTAATGTCATCCCAAATAACTAAAGTCAGACTAAAGCAAATTGAAGGGCTCCTTGAAAAAGGAAAACGCCTGGACGAAAGAGGCTTACGCGAGACCCGAGAAATCAAGATCGAGCAAGGTTTAATTGAACGTGCTGAAGGCTCAGCAAGATGCCTACTTGGACGATCTGAGGTTTTGGCAGGCGTAAAAGTTGAACTTGGCGAACCATTCCCAGATACACCAAACGACGGAGTAATGACCGTTAACGCTGAACTTGTGCCGTTGGCTTCACCGAACTTTGAGCCTGGACCACCAGACGAAAACTCAATTGAGCTCGCCAGAGTTGTTGACCGAGGCATCAGAGAATCACACGCAATCGACACTGAGAAACTTTGTATCGAGCCCGGCAAGAAAGTGTTCGTTGTTTTCGTTGATGTCTACGTGCTAAACCACGATGGAAACCTGATTGACTGTGCAGCGTTGGCAGCGATGTCTGCGTTAATGAACACAAAGATGCCTAACTACGAAGTTAAAGACGGCGAAGTAAAAATTAAACAAGGCTACACCCCGCTACCCATGAAAAGCCACCCCGTAACCGTCACCATCGGCAAAATAAACAACGTCTTAATCACTGACCCATGGCTTGAAGAAGAAAAAGTAATGGATTCCCGAATAACAATCGCAATCAACGACGAAGGCCAAATATGTGCATGCCAGAAGGGAGGCTCAGGATACTTTTCACCGCAACAGATTTTAGAAGCATCAAAGATTGCTCAGGAGAAAGCAGTCGAATTACGCAAGAAGCTTGATTGGTGAAAATAAGTGCCAAAAATGAGGAAAGTCGGTCCAACAAGAGGTTTAGGAGTACGTTACGGTGCCACAGTTAGGAAACGCTATATCAAAGTCGTCACTGAACTCAAAAAACCCCACAAATGCCCAAACTGCGGCTTCGTACGGGTACACCGCGAAAGCGTCGGCATCTGGAAATGCGGCAAATGCGAATACACCTACTCAGGAGGAGCATACACACCGCTAACGAAGCTAGGTGTCGTAGCCAGACGTGCAGCTAAAGGCTTGCCAGTGGAGCAAGTAGCCAAAGAAGCAGAGAAAGCCTCAGCAGCAGCGGCCGAGCCAGCAACCGAAGAAAAAACCGACTAAACACCATCCCCCTTCAATATTTCTTCTTTTTCAATATTTTGCTGAACCATATTTGCGTTGGTTTTCTGTAACAAATACTAGACCCCCTGCCTCCGTCGGCGGCTTCCGCTTGGGCCTTGTTTTGGGTTGTTTTTTTGGTTTGGGGTTAAATTCTTTTAGATTGTGGGAACTGGTAGACGTGGGAAATGATTTTTTCGGATTGGGGTTTTGTAATATTACAAAAGTTTATGCATAGTTGCTAACCATTAAAAGCTGGGGAAAGCCGCTTTTGTTTTGTGCTTAAGTTAGGTTCTCTTTTTGATTTGGAGTTTAAATCAAGGCTGACGGGAAACGGTTTGTCTGGCACATCGAAATGCAGATTCGCGAAAACAATTCGCCGCTGATCCTTGAAAACATATATTGTCAAACAGACAAGACTTTATTAACCAAGTTCAATTGGCGGGGAACCAATATGTCGCATAAAGGAGAAGCGTATTCAGCGTCAGGAGCCTTCTTTTTAGATAACCCGATTAGGAGGTTGCTTCAGCCTCCTTCTGAATTGATTGATAAATTTGGCGTCGGTCCGAGTGATGTGGTGATGGATTTCGGATGCGGACCAGGATTCTTAACCGTTGAGGCTGCAAATAAAGCTAAACGGGTGTTCGCGGTTGACCTTTCAGCTGAGATGCTTAAGAAAGCCCAAAACAAGGCCCAAAAAGCGGGGGCGAAGAACGTGGCGTTTCTTCAGAGCGATGGTACAAAAATTCAGCTTGAAGACAGCTCGGTTGACTTGATTTTTCTTGTAACTGTCTTTCATGAGGTTGGGAACAGCCAAATGGTTTTGGCAGAGTTCCGCAGAATTCTCAAGCCTGACGGTCGCCTTGTCATTATGGAGGTTGTAAAGAAAGGCGTCATTCCGAGCGCTCCAGTCCAGAATCCCGAGGCTTTGAAAACGGAAGTTGAAGCGGGCGACTTTAACCTAAAGCAGATGCAGCCGTACAGGAACTATGGGATTTTCTTCTTTTCCAAGAGCGCTGGATGATGTTGGGGAAATGATGTTTGGACTAAAGGCCCAGGCTGTTGATTACTCTGCCCGAGTTTGCGTCGATGACAAGGACGATTTTGTTTCCTTTGTGGTCGAACTTTGAAAACCAAACGGGCACGTGAAGCAGCTCTACGTCGCCGACGTCTGAGTCAGTATGTATCGACTGTATCATGTGGTATTTCTCGTGTGCTTTCTGTGACTGAAGCTGGTCGACAAGTGTTTTCGCTTGGGATTTGGCTACGTCTTCGCTGATGTCCCCGTTCAAGATTTTGACGTCTTTGGGGAGTTTGGCAATATCAAACAGTTCTCTGCCTTCTAAGTTGAATAGATATTCGCGGGGCTGATAATCCGTAAGGGCTTTCAAAGCGATAACTGGGAAATTGTAGTTCATGTCCATCTGCTCGGACTTCCTTGCTCCGCCGCCGTAACCCATCCCCATGCCCCAAAGCATAATTCTTATTCGCTTAAGCCCGAGGATGCCGGCAAACGGGTTGCTCATTGATTGACTCGGATACGCGCGTCTTCCTCCCATTCCGCCTCCTCGTCTTCCTCCGCCTCCTCCGAAACCTCCGCCCATGCCGCCGAAAATTACACCCATCAACGCTGCGGTTGTTGCGGTCTGTGCAATCTGTTGGGTTTCATCTGTTGCGACGATGCTTGTTCTGGCTGAAACGCTTACAATCCAGTAGGGAACAAACGTTAGGCTCATTTCCTCTTGCGTGGAGTCTTCATGAAGGTGCCTGTGTAGCAGACCCTTATTCATCATAGGTGTGATTATCGAATTCACTTGGTCGACCGTGGCAACCTTTAACGCAAGCATTGTTGATTTTTGAATGTTGGTCCACCCTTGGCTTCCCAAAGTGACTCCGGTGCCGCAGTACGCGCAGGTGATAACCATCTCTCCAAACTTAGGCGCGATTGGCGCTCCGCAACTGGGGCATTTCAGGGATTCGACTCCTGAAGGTGCAATAACGGGTCCTGCTGACGCCGTTGGCTTAACAGTATTTAATCCTGTGCTTGTTCCGCATTTAACGCAGAATGCGGCGTCGTCGGGAAGTTGAGCACCACAATTATGACAATACACTCTTTTTCCACCGACTCTCTAAATAAATCTCCTTTCTCTTAAATTTACCTCAAAAAACTTCCTTTATTAAGCTGTTTATCAAGTTTTTCTGCGAACACGAATAATTTCGTTTGCATACTGCTTTTTGGGAAAAAACTAAATACCTGACCATATTATTCATGTTCCATGGCTTTCAAAAAGAAGGGTGTAAACAAAAAGATAATTTTCGCGATTATACTGCTAGCTGTAATAGCGATCGGAGTTGTTGCAGCTGTGGTTTTCTCAGCTCCGAAGCATAATTCTCTGGACGTGAAGGTTGGCGTTCATGTGGGCGACACGTTTTCGTACGCTCTGATGGGTACGGCTACGGGTCCTGTTCCAGATTCAATTAATCCAGATTTCGGGATTTATAACGCGACTTTGTACTACAATGTAACTGTGACAGCCATCAACGGGACAAAAGTGACGCTTGACACGAACTGGATGCTTCGAAACGGAACAAGCTTCGATAGTCCGCAGACGATTGATTTGGCCTCGGGGATTACAAGTGACGTAAACGGGTTTTACCCTCTTTATCCTGCTGACATGACTGCGAACGAAACGGTTTACCCACACGTGTATCAAGGCGTGAAAGTAAACGGGACCGATACAATTACGTACACCAGCGGCGCAAGAGACTCCAACTACTATGTTGCCACAGGCTTGCTTTACTATAGCCAGGACCCCACACACAGCACACAATGCTCCACATACGACCAAATCAACTTTGACAAGCAAACAGGAATGCTCACCGACATGATTGACGCCAAAGACTACAACAATCCCGTGTTAAACACCGAAGTCATCTGGACGCTCACGGCTACAAACGCCTGGGATTTCTAACTCTTTTCTTTCACCGCTTGCATTTTTTCTTGCCTAATTTCTCCAGCTATTTTTCCTCGTAGCCTGCGCTTTAAACAGGTTTGAAACAGCGAAAAAATGAAATAGTCAACCCTCCAAACTTGTACAGTAAGAGGCGAATTTATTGTCCTTCAGCACAAAAATGCAGGAAGCAGCCAAAAGCAAACGTTCACGAATCGTATTAGCCTTAGATTTTCCCTTTGAATCACCCGATAACCGGGACAAAATCTTGGCCAAAGCCCAAAGCATCCTCAAAGCCGTTCACCCATACATCTGTGCAGTTAAGATAAATCATCACCTTACTCTTCCGCTTGGTACATTCGACGGGGTGCAGCAGCTTGTGGAGAACATGCGGGGGCAAGGACTGTTGACGATTATGGATGCGAAAGTCAACGATATAGGAGCCACGAACCAGACCATAGCGCAATACTATTTTGCAGCGGGCTTTGATGCGTTGATTGCGAATCCCTTCATAGGTTGGGAAGAAGGCTTAAAACCGCTCTTCGATGTCTCCCAGAGGCTCAACCGAGGTATGATACTTCTCTGTTACATGAGCCACAGAGGCGCAGGCGAAGGCTACGGACAAACCATAATTGACCCAGAAACAGGCGAAAAAACCCTGCAGTACCTTTCCTTTGCAAAAAAAGCCGCAAAGTACGGTGCCGACGGCGTTGTGGTAGGCGCGACTTACCCGCAAAGAATAGCTGAGGTCAAACAGGTTGTAGGTGAAAAAGTAGCCATTTACTCCCCGGGTGTGGGTGCTCAGGGAGGCTCTGCGGAAGCTGCTATAAAAGCAGGTGCAAACTACTTGATTGTCGGTAGAGAAATTACTCTTGCAGTTGACCCTGCGAGAGCGGCGGGCGAACTTTTAGATTCGGTAAACGGGGTTTAGGCGGCTTATCTTCCGCGTTTATTCTCCCAAAGCTCTTTCTTGAGCAGGTCACGAACTGACGACCTTATGACGCTGCTTCTGCTCGGGTACATGTTCGCTCGGACAAGTTCGTCTAAGCCTTCCAGATATGCCTCTGGCAACAAAACTGTTACAAGTTTCACTTTTGTTTTTCCTCCCTCAATATATTATGCTTATAACATGCTCCGCATATAAGAGCTTAACCAGCAACCCATACATGCTCAGCAAGTCTTTGATGCAATTTGCTTCCGCCTTTATTGTTTTATGAAGTCGCTTCCACCTATTTGTTTATGATTTGATTCCTACCAAAAAAGAGGCGTTTTTCGTGGGCTTCAAAGTTTCCTAAGCTGGTTTAACGTTCCAAGATATGTTCCATCTAAGAGATAAAGCTCAGAGTTATCCACGTCCACGGCTTCCGAACGCAACACGGGTCCAATCAACGCCTCGCTCCCGACTTCTTTTCGGGGTCTAGTTTCGTTCACTGGTCTGCCTCCCAAAAAATCGTTAAAGCTGGGCATAATGAAAATCTCCTTCGCCTTGAGCTTAACACCGTAATGTTTTTGCAATGTTTCGGCGACGGTGCCCTCGATTTTCACCTTATGCTTTTGCAGAAGAATCTTCCCCAGCGCTTCTGTGTCGCACGTTGCCCTCATCCAGGTTTGTCTTGTAATTTTGAAGCCTGCGGGGTCACGGAAGACAACGACTGGGTGCAGGTGCCCCATAACCAAGGTTTTGCATCCGAGCAGGATGGGAGATGGCCACTTGTGCCCGTGGAAGACACCTACCTCGCCTATTGCGATGCCTGTGGCGGGAAGCAGTTTGATGTTTTCGGGTAGAAGCGGTTCGAGGTTTGCGTCGTGGTTTCCGCGGACAACCGCTATGTCGCCGATGAAGTTTTGGAGTTTGGTGAAGAAGTCGGGTACGTCATGCCACTCGCCCAGTTGGCTTTTGACAACCGTGTACTTCACGTCGCCGACGATAACCAGCGCCTGCGGCTTATACTCGCTTATGATTGCGGTGAGTTTGTTGAGGATTTTGGGAGTTTGGCTTGGAACATGGATGCCTTTTTGTTGGAGTTCCATTTCCCACCCAATGTGGGGGTCAGCGATAAGCAGAGTCTTGGTGCTACCCGTTTTCACCATTGCTGCGGGGCTGGGCCAAAGCAACCTTAACATGACGGTTTAACCAAGCTTAAGATTTTTTTGTGAATCTGCAGGTTCCCTGAAGCTATGAAACTCAACGTTTGCTTAGGGTCCAACTCCACGTTTACCTCTTGGTTATCGGGCGACGTGATTGTTCCGCCTGCTTCTTTTATTACGAGAAAGCCCGCTGCAACGTCGGTTGTTCGCAGTTTCCCGCGCAGGTCAACAAATGCGTCTGTTGAACCGTCAGCCACGTAGCAGAGTTCAAGGGCGTTGGCGCCGAAGTGTCGGATATGCTTGGTTTTGGCTATGAGCTCAGTGACTTTTGGCGCTACCTCTTTGACTTTGTAAGTGTTCAAATCTAAACCGATCAACGCCTCATCCAGCGAAGCGGTTTTTGACGGCGCAATTTTTTTCCCGTCCCGAAACGCGCCTTCCCCCATAAAAGCTGTGTACGCTACGTCGTGAAAGAGGTCAGCCACCATCCCAGCGTAAACATCCGCAAGCCACGGCTTATTCGAAACCGCAACGGAGCAGGCGTAGAAGGGTAAGCCATGCATGAAGTTGGTGCTTCCATCCACAGGGTCAACCGTAACGAAACACTCCTCAGCCGACCCGCCGAACTTCTTTACGCCCGATTCCTCGCTAATTAACGTGAACGAAACGTCATGCCGCTTTAAGGTGTCTATGATTGCTTTTTCAGCAGCCAAATCCATCGGCTTCATCGCGTCGCCGCCGGCGCCCACGCCCAGGTTAGGCTGCGTTTCTTTGGTGGTTTTGATGCAGGGGGCGATGTTTTTTTGCACGTTTATTTTGCATTCGAGAAGGATTTGTTGCCAGTTGTTTTGTTTTTGCGTTTTCATTGCGGGTCTCCTGCTTGTTGTTATAGATTGGACAAGTTGATAAATGCTATACTTCTCTTTCGGCGGCGAAAAGCTGTTTAAACCGCAGTCTAAATCCGAAACGCTTATATTTTCAGGTTTATGACTCATTGAGCAGGTTCGAAGCATCAATGTCTAATCTCGCAAACAAAAAAGCAAACGTTGCATCATGGTTCCAGAGCTTCGACTACTTTTATTATAGTTATTTTCCTTAAGCCCAGAACTCAGAAAATTTTTTAGTGAAGTTCTGGGCAAAGCACGGGTGTAGCAAATGGAAAAAACTGGCTCTAGCAAAACGATTGTTGTTAAATTCGGCGGTTCTAGCCTAGCCGATCACGAGAGACTCTTAAGAGCGGTGGTTGCCGTGGTTAACGAAGCCAAGAGGGGCACGCGGGTCGCTGTGGTTGTGTCTGCTATGGGTAAAACAACCGATGTCCTTATGACTACTGCGAAGAACGCATCCAACGGGAAACTGGACAAAAAAGACTTAGATGACATCCTCTCGATGGGGGAGCGCACAAGCATCAGAATCTTCTCCACGGCGCTGCGAACCAACGGGGCAGAATCCTGCTATTTTGACCCAATCGACAGCAACTGGCCAATAATAACCGATTCAGCATTCCAAAACGCCAACCCCATCCTTAAAGACTGCGAAAAAAACATCCGCGAATGCGTGCTGCCCATCATGGAAAAAGGCGTCATCCCGGTTGTGGCGGGTTTTCTGGGTAAAACCAAGGATGGCAAAATCACGACTTTGGGAAGAGGCGGAAGCGACACGACAGCGTTTGTGCTGGCTGAGGCGCTTGGAGCCGACGAAATCGTGCTGGTAACCGACGCCGACGGCATAATGTCTGCTGACCCCAAGCTTCTCTCCAACGTTTTGCGCCTCAAAGAAGTCGACGTTAACACGTTGGTGGGGCTTGCTGATTCAGGCGCCAAATTCATCCACAGCAAAGCACTAAAGTACAAACCTAAAAACATCAACGTCCGAGTCATCAACCACGCACACGGAAACCTCTCGGAGGAAGGCACCTTAGTCACTGGCGGTTTAGCCACGGAGCTTGACGCTGAAATTGCCCATCCGTTTCCCGTCGCCGAAATCACCGTCATAGGAAACGGCATAGCAGCAAACCCGCAAATCATCCAACAAATGGCGCAGAAAACCAAGGAGCACTCCCAGCTTTTAGGCATGTCAATGAACACAAACTCCGCTATTCTTTATGTTTCCCAAGAAAAGAATTTAGACGGGCTCTTCAACGATGTCCACAACATAGTGAAGAGCAACAAGGAAACGATTGCGATGGCAGTCAAAAAAGACCTTGTTTTCATACAGACAAGCGGAGTCGGCTTAGAGGAAACCCACGGCATCATCGGAAAAATCAGCGAAGATTTGCGGCTCAGCGGCATAAACATTTCAGGCATACTGACCATAACATCTAGCATCCTGCTCTTTATGGATTGGAGTGAACGGGAAAAAGCCCTTAAACTGATTAAAAACTCTTTAAGGAGCGCTAAGTAAGGTGAAAATATGAATCAAGGAAAAAATCGAAGACTAAGAAGAATCCTGCAGCAAGACAACCGAACCGTAATCGTCCCAATGGACCACGGCGTAACTGTCGGACCCATCCAAGGCTTAGCTAACATGCAGCAGACAATCAACATGCTCATCAAAGGCGGAGTCGACGCCATCCTTGTCCACAAAGGCATCGCAAAACACACCGACGCTGGAACAGCAGGATTAATCGTGATGCTCTCAGGCATGTCAAACCTGAGCCCGAACGTAAACGGCAAAGTCCAAGTCTGCAGCGTCCAAGAAGCCATACGGCTTGGCGCAGACGCCGTTTCAGTGCATGTTAACATCGGCGCGCAGGACGAGGACAAAATGCTTCAAAACCTCGGATGCGTAGCCGACGAATGCGACATTTACGGAATGCCGCTTCTCGCAATGATGTATCCTCGGGGACCCAAAATACAGAATGAACATGCAGCCGACGTGGTTGCACATGCCGCACGCATCGGCGCTGAACTTGGCGCAGACATCATCAAAGCAAACTTTACAGGAAACACAGAAACATTCAGAACTGTTGTGGAAAGCTGCCCCGTTCCGGTTGTGATTGCTGGGGGACCAAAATGCAAGACCTCCGAAGAGGTTCTTCAAACTACGTTCGACGCGATTTCGGCTGGAGCAGCGGGTCTCTCAATCGGACGCAACGTCTTCCAACATGAAAACCCAACTTTAATCGTTAAGGCGCTCTCCGCAATCGTTCACGGCGGCGTCAGCGTACAGGATGCCCTCAAAATTCTCGGTGAAAAAACATGAAGGAACTTTGGGTAGAAATCGAGCAGGCGGCTTCACCGCAAGAAAAAGAAAACTTGCTTAGCGCCGCACATGAAAACGCAGATGTGGTTCTCGAAGGTACCCAAGCGAGCACTCGCAGCGGCAAACTCGACATAGCCTTCCTCTCTGAGCTTTCGGAGAAAAAAATTTCGCAAGCCAAAAGCGAAGGCAAAAAAACCGCCCTCAAAATCAGCATAAAAAGCAAAGAAGACGAGAACCTCGCAGCCAAAGCCGCTGAGCTGGGTGTAGACTACATTATCATTAACACGTTTGATTGGCGAGTTATTCCACTGGAGAACTTGATTGCGAAGGCTCATGGCGGCAAAAGCAAACTCATAGCTGAAGTCGCCACCGCGCAGGATGCAAAGGTGGTTCTTGAAGCCTTAGAGCTAGGAACAGACGGCGTTCTGCTAAAAACCTCAAACCCAAATGAGCTTGCCAACACGCTAAAGCTGGTTAAGGGGCAAATGCCAAAAGTGGCGTTGTCAGTGGCGAAGGTTCTCTCCATCAAACCCATCGGCACAGGCGCAAGAGTCTGCGTGGACACGGTTGACTTGATGGTTCCAGGCGAAGGAATGCTTGTCGGCTGCCAATCCGCAGGGTTCTTTCTGGTGGAAGCCGAAGTAAACGAGAACCCGTACGTGCAATCCAGACCTTTCCGAGTAAACGCCGGACCAGCCTCACACTACACGTTAACGTCCGTTAAGAACACTCGGTACCTGTCTGAGCTTAAGGCTGGGGACGAAGTTTTAATCATCAACCGGGAAGGAAAAGTAAGAATAACCAACGTGGGCCGCTCAAAAATCGAGTTTCGACCCCTAATCCTAATCGAAGCGCAAGCAGACGACACAAAAATCAAAACGATACTGCAAAACGCGGAAACCATCCGCCTCGTAACGCCAAAATCTTCAGCAAACCCGTCACGGAACTCAAACCAAACGACGAGGTTCTGGTGCATTTGGCCGCGAAGGGCGGCAGACACTTCGGCGTTTCCGTGCCTGAAGAAACGGTGATTGAGAAGTGACCATGAGAATCTGCGTTTCGATCCTTCCGAAAAACATCGTTGAAGCGCTAAACCTCATCAAAAGAGCGCAAGAAGCCCAAGCAGACCTAATCGAAGTCAGGCTTGACCGTCTTGAAAAATACATTAATCTTGGGAAAACTTGCCCAAGCCACAAAAATCCCCCTAATCGCAACAAACAAACTGCCACGCGAAAAAGGTTTTTTCGCAGGTTCAGAAGCCGAGCGGCAACAAATCCTCTTAAACGCCGCTGAAAACGGGTTTGAATACGTTGACGTTGACCTCTCAAGCCCAAACAACAAAGAAACAATCGATAAAATCAAACAGTCAGGTGCCAAACCAATAGTTTCCTACCACAAATTCGACGGCGCCTTAAGCGTTTCCGAAATGGAAAAAATTCTGCAGCAAGAAATTTCAGTCGGCGCCAGCGTCTGCAAAATCATCGACAACCGCCAAAACAACCGAAGATAACTTGACGGTGCTCAACTTTGTGGCTTCCAATTCTGGTAAGGCTAAGCTTGTCTGTTTCTGCATGGGGGAAGCGGGCAAGGTTTCAAGGCTTCTTTCGCCGATGTTTGGCGCCTTCTTCACGTTTGCTTCGCTTGAGCAAGGCAGCGAAACCGCGAAGGGGCAAATGACGATTGGCGAAATGAAAGCTGCATACGACCTTTTGGGGGCAAAGTGATGGCTGTTTCAGGAAAAACCAAAGTTTGCGGAGTAATCGGCGACCCCATAGAGCACACTCTGAGCCCAGTTATGCAGAACGCGGCGTTTGAAGCCTTCAAACTTGACTGCGCTTTCTTGCCGTTTAAAGTCGAATCTCGCCGAGCTTGAAAAAGCCATGGACGGCATGCGAGCTTTAGGCATTCAAGGATTAAACGTCACCATGCCACACAAAAACGCAATCTCAGTTTCCTAGATGAAATTGACCCAACCGCCAAAGTCCTAAACGCAGTTAACACGATCAAAAACAAAAACGGCAAACTCTTCGGCTTCAACACTGACGGCGTCAGGCGCATTAAATGCGCTGAGGGAAAACGGTGTGGATCCTAAAGGCAAAAAAGTGCTGTTGCTTGGGGCAGGCGGCGCTGCAAGAGCCATAGCTTACCGCTGTCGCAGAGAAGCGGAGGAACTTTGTAATTTTGAATCGGTCACATCTAAGCCAGCCGCCGAGTTAGCCAACCTCTTGAAACAAAAGTTCAACAAAAAAGTCTTTGCGTACGCAGCTTTCGCCATTAACAATTAAGGATAACCTTGCCGAATGCCGATGTGCTGATTAACGCGACTTCAGTCGGAATGAAACCAAACGCCGACCAAACCCTGGTGCGCGCCTGAATTGCTCAAACCCGATTTGGCGGTGATGGACATAGTGTACAATCCAATTGAAACCAAACTGGCGAAAAACGCGAAAGCTGCAGGCGCCAAAGTTGTCAGCGGCGTTGAAATGCTGATTTATCAGGGGGCGGCGTCGTTTGAAATCTGGACTGGCAGAAGGCGCCAGTTGAAGTTATGAGGAAGGCAGCGCTTAACCACTTGCGAAAGGTGCAGAAGAATTGACTGGGCAAGCAACGGCTATAGCTCATGGAGCAGCAACGATTGTTAACGCTATGGCACTGGGGAAAGGCGCGGCTTTCGGCGTTGACCTGTGGACGAAGGCTGAGGTAAAACTGACCGATGAACCAGCCGTTATCAAAGCAGAGATAACTTCTGACCCAAAAGAAAGCACCGTTTTAATGGAGAAAACCGTCGCTCGGGTTCTTAGCGATTTCAAAGTTGAAAAAAGGTTCGGCGCCAAAGTTAAAACTTGGTCAAACATCCCCATCGCCAAAGGACTCAAAAGCAGCAGTGCAGCGGCGAACGCGGTGGCGTTGGCAACAACGGCGGCTCTGGGCGAGATGCTTGATGATTTCAAAATCGTTAATTTAGGCGTTGACGCTGCTTTTGATGCGAAAGTTACGGTTACAGGCGCTTTTGATGATGCTTGCGCTTCATATTTCGGCGGCGTAGTCGTCACTGACAACTTGAAACGCAAAATCATCATGCAAACGCCGTCACCTGACGATTTTGTGGTGCTTTTCCATGTTCCATCGCAAAAAGCCTATTCAGCCGACTCGAACGTTGACAGGCTCAAACGTGAAGCCGCTGGTTGAAGTTGCTTACGAGGAGGCTTTAGCGGGGAATTTTTGGGAGGCTTTGACGCTTAACGGCTTAATTTACTCCTCAGCTTCAGGGTATGACCCTTCAATTGCGATTGATGCGTTGGCGGCTGGAGCGGTGGCGGCTGGGCTCTGCGGAAAAGGACCCGCAGTTACGGCAGTTACGCCCAAAGACAAGGTTGATTCGGTGAAGGCTGCGCTTGCAAAAATATCGGCGGCGAAATCTTGCAAGCCAGCTTTAACCAGGAGAAAGCAAAGGTGATTTAGCCATGGTTGATGTAATCGTTAAAAAAACTGAAAAACTAAGCGGCGAAGTATGCGCTCCCCCCTCAAAATCATACACTCAACGAATGCTCATTGCCGCGGCTCTTTCCAATGGGAGCTGGAAAGGTTTCGAACCCGCTTCTTTCCGAAGACACAGAAGCAACCCTGCGCGCGGTAACGGCGCTTGGTGCAGAAACAAGTTTTGAAGAAAGCTGCTGGGTCAGTCAACAGGCGCAGCGCCGCTTCAAAACGCGAAATCACCAATCGACTGCGGAGAATCTGGCGCTACATTGCGCTTCATGGTACCCGTCGCTGCCTTGGCAGCTGACCCGTCAACGCTTCTTTTCCGCGGCTCTCTTGAACGCAGACCCATCGAACCATTAATTAAAAGCCTAGACGATTTGGGCGCAAAGGTTCACCTCAAAAAATTCGGCGGCAAAGATGCCGTGTTTGTTGAAGGCGGCGGAATCCTCGGCGGACAAACCTCTATTCGCGGCGACGTGAGTTCGCAGTTTATTTCGGGCTTAATGTTTGCGTGCCCGATGGCTAAAGTTGACACCGAAATCACCTTACCTCGCCGCTTGAGTCAACTAGACTACGCTAAAATGACGTGGGACGTGCTTTCAAAGCACGGCGTCAAAGTGGATGTTTACGGCAACTTTGAACGCATCGTTATCCCAGCCAACCAAACCTTCAAGCCCGTTGACTGCCGAGTGCCAGGCGACTTCTCATCAGCCGCATTTCTCCTCGCAGCCGCAGCCATCACCAACTCCAAAGTCCAAGTAAACGACCTTGACCACGAAAGCATTCAAGGCGACAAAGCAATTCTGGGCATCCTAAAACAGATGGGTGTGGCAGGCAAAGTATGCGACAACAGCGTTGAAATAAACGGCTCTGGGAACCCGCTTGCGCCGCTTAATCTTGACGCAAAAAACATCCCTGACCTCGTCCCAGTTTGCGCCGCCCTTGCATGCTTTGCGGAGGGCACCTCAAAAATTACGGGTGCGCAGAGGCTTAAGCTCAAAGAGTCAGACAGGCTAAAATCGCTTCACACCGAACTCAAAAAAATGGGCGCCAAAATAGAAGTCAACTCAGACAGCCTAACCATAACAGGCACCTCTAATATGCACGGCGCCACAGTTAACTCGCACAACGACCACCGAGTAGCGATGGCATGCGCAGTAGCAGCCTTAGGCGTCGAGAAACAAACAGTTATCCAAAATGCCCAGTGCGTCAGAAAGTCTTATCCGCAGTTCTTTATTCATCTCAAACAGTTAGGAGCGGAAATTGTTGGCGGGAAATTCGACAGGTAAAGAATTCGTAGTCACCACTTTCGGCGAAAGCCACGGCAAAATCGTAGGCGTAGTTGTAGACGGTTGCCCAGCGGGCTTACCCCTATCTGAAGAGGACATCCAAGCCGAACTGGACCGACGCATCCCGGCAGACCCCAAAATCGTCTCCGCTAGAGTGGAAAAAGATGTGCCTAAAATTTTGTCAGGCGTCTTCAACGGCTACACCACGGGCGCGCCAATAGCCGTCACCGTTGAAAACAAGCAGGTTGACTCCGCGGATTACGACGCAAACAAGAATCTGCCAAGACCCGGACACGCAGACTACCCCGCAGGCGTCAAGTACGGCGGCTTTAACGATTATCGGGGCGGCGGACGCTTCAGCGGCAGAGTAACAGTGGCGACTAATAATGGCTGGAGCCATAGCCAAAAAGTTGCTGAGCCGCTTTGACGTTGACGTTTTAGCTTACACAAGAGCGATTGGCGAAGTCAGAAGCGACAAAAAATTCAGCACCGCAGAAATCCAAAAAAACCGTTACGCAGCCGCGACTCGGTGCCCAGACCCGTCATGCGACCAAAAAATGGACGCAAGCCATCGTTGATGCCCGAGAAGAAGGCGAAAGCGTCGGCGGCGTTGTCGAATGCATCGCCCTCAACGTTCCAGTGGGAGTCGGCGAGCCAATGTTTGATTCGCTTGACGCTGACTTAGCTAAGGCGCTGTTTAATGTTCCCGCTGTCAAAGCGGTTGAATTCGGTTTAGGCTTCGCTGTCGCCGAACTTAAAGGTTCAGAAAGCAACGACGCCTACGTCATGCAAAACGGCAAAGTCGCAACTTCAACCGATAACATGGGCGGAATCTTAGGAGGCATATCCAACGGCATGCCAATCCTGATCCGAGCAGCAATCAAACCAACGCCCTCCATCAGCGTGCCCCAGAAAACCGTGGATTTATCCACCAAGGAAAACGCTTCCTTGAGCGTTAAAGGCAGGCATGACCCCTGTGTGGTTCCCAAAGCCGTGCCAGCGGTGGAAGCCGCCGTCGCCGTAACGTTGGCTGACCATATGATTCGTGCTGGTTTCATACCGAAAGTTTTGGAGAGAAAAAAAATTGTTAGATGAACTTGAACGCTACCGAAAACGTGTCGACGAAGTTGACGACTTGATTCTTAAAGCATTGACTGAAAGAGTCAAGATATGCATGGCTATAGGGTTGGTTAAGAAAAAGCGAGGCATGGAAGTTAGGGATGTTTCCCGAGAAAAAGACGTTTACAAAAAAGTAAAGGAGAAATCTGCCGAATTATGCTTAGATCCCCAGAAAGTTGAGGCAGTTTACCGCGAAATAGTTAATATGTGCAGTGCAGTTCAAGAGTAAGAAATAATCTGAAAAGGAAAGTTTACGGCAATGCTCTACGAAATAAACGAGAAAGCCATAAGACTCGAAAACCAAGGAAAAAAAATTATCCGCTTAAACCTAGGTGACCCTGACCTTGCTACGCCGACAGAAATCGTGGAAGCAGCGTACGCCGCGATGAAGGCAGGTAAAACAAAGTATTCTTCAGCTTACGGCGAGGAAAAACTCAGAGTGAAACTCGCCAAAATTCACGGAGTTAAACCTGAAAACGTGGTTATTACGCCTGGCTCTAAATGGGGCGTTTTCGCGACTCTTTATTTGACTATGAAGGCTGGAGGCAACATCATTATTCCCACGCCTTACTGGACAGCTTACGATTTGATGGCTAAAAGCATCGGCGCCCAAACAAGGTTGCTTCGAACCGAAATGGAAGACGGTTGGAAAGTCGATTTGGGCAAGCTTGAAGCCATGATTGACAAAGACACAAAGATGATAATTCTCAACAACCCGAATAACCCCACAAGCAAAGTCATGGACGCGAAGACTTTAGACGGGATAGTGGAAATCGCCAACAAAAAAGGCGTAACCATCCTCTCCGACGAAGTTTACGGTCCGATCAGCTTCGTGAAAACAAAAAGCATCCTTGAATACGACGGCAACCACACCCATATTCTGTCAAACGGCTTCTCCAAAATGTTCACTATGACGGGCTGGCGAATCGGCTACATCATAGCCAACAAGCCACTAATCGACAACATTACCAAGCTAAACCAAATCACCATAAACAACGTGCCAGTCTTCATCCAGGAAGCAGCTTTGAGGGGGCTTGAAATGCAGAAAAGCCTGACCAACAGCATCGAAAAAGAATACCAAGAACGCGCAAAGCTGGCGTGCTCAACCCTATCAAAAGCGGGGCTTTCCTTCACTGAACCTGAAGCACCCTTCTACGTGTTTCCCAAACGTAAGGGTTTAGACTCCGAAAAATTCACTTTGGACCTGCTTGACAAAGGCGTCGCCGTGGCTCCAGGAACATCGTTTGGCGACTACAGAGAACACTTCCGCATCTCCCTGACTGCCCCCAGAAACGAAATAAAAGTGGGGCTGGAAAAAATCAGCGAGGCGCTCGGATGAAAACCGCGGTTCTCGGCGCGGGAAAAATGGGTGTTTGGTTCGCAAAATTTTGCAAGGAAAAAGGCGACAGCGTAATCCTCGCCGACAGAAAAGCGGATAAGCTGTCAAAGCTCGCCAAACAATTAGGCGTCGAGACCACCACTGACTTTATAGAAGCTGTGAAGGGAGCTGACGAAATCGTGATTTGCGTTTCAATCAGCAGCTTCGAGGAAGTCGTCAAACAAATTGGCCCCCACATTCACGAGGGGCAAACGGTAACTGACATATGCTCAATCAAAGAGTTCCCCGTCAAAGTGATGCATGAGCACATCAAGCACGGAAGGGTTTTAGGCACCCATCCCGTTTTTGGTCCCGGCAGCAAAGGCGTAAACCACAAAGCCTACATACTTACCCCGACAAACCCCTCTGAAGAAAAATACGCGGAAGACTTCAAGAAGTGGCTGGAAAACGAAGAAGCCCACGTCTTCATCATGACACCCCAAAAACACGACCAACTCATGTCAACAGTTCTCGGATTGCCCCATTTCCTCGGGTTAGTCGCATGCGAAACCCTTCTTGAACAGAAGCTTTTCCCCGAAACCAAACAGGTGGCGGGAACAACTTACCGCATGCTATTCACCTTGGCTGAAGCAACCGCGCTGGAAACCCCCGACCTTTACGCTAACTTGCAGATGAAGCTGCCGGAGATGCGGAAAATCGAAGAAGCCTACATCGCTAAGGCGCAGGAGTGGCTGGATCTGCTTAAGCAGAAGAACCCACAGGCGATCGTTGAGCGGATGGAGCAGCTTAAGGCTAAACTGCAGAAAGCTGATCCTGACTTCGCCAAATCCTACGAGGTCATGTACAAAATGCTTGAAGCAACAGAAAAATAGGTGCTTTTCGATTCCGAAGTTTTCGCTATTCGTTTCTGTTGGTTCAAAATTTGTTTTTGCTCTTTAACCTGCATTTGGGATAAGCCTTATTAGTTATTCTTGTACCATTTGGTACCGTGGGAGTAGTTCTTTATGGTGCAGAAGCAAAAACTCGTTGAGTCAGAAGGGCTTCAAGCGAGCAGCTAGGCTTTCCAAGTCGGATTACGCAAAGGTTCAGCAGCTTGTAGATGCAGGGCTTTACCGCAGTTTCGCCGATTTCCTCCGCGAAGCCGTACGTGACAAGCTCGCCAGCATGGAAATCGTAAGCGTAAAAGACGTAACACCTCAGGAAGCCGAACGCATGATAGAAGAATATCTGAAGACGCATGCTGGCTCTAACTTCGCAAGCGAAATAGCAGACGCCCTTGGTCTGGATTTCAGCATAACATTCAAAACAGTAACCAAGTTGCTGGAAGAGGGACGGATCAAGAGGACGAAAAAATGACTACTCTTACGCATGAAGGCGACAACATAATTGGCAAGAAAATAGTTTATGTTGCCCGCAAGGTCTCAGGTCCACGGCTGATAATGAAGAGCGGAAGGCACCGTGGAGTGGAAGGAAACCTCTACGATGCTGAAGCATACATCGACATAGCGGTTGAATTATAGCCACATGACTAAATCACTCGTTGTGAACTGTTCTCTCAAAACGAAAAGCGAGGCTTTAGTTGAAGCCCTTAGGAAGTTCAGCGAATGTAAAGTTGTCCCATACAGTGACATCCATCTGGGCTACCGCGTGGAAGCGGGATTTGACGCGTTGGTCATCAGTGGCTCGGGAGCCAGAATAGTTGACCCTTCCGACAGGCAGACTCTTCGAAGGCGTTGTAAACCTAATAAAAACATGCGATTTGCCCATCTTAGGCATATGTTTTGGTCATCAGCTGCTTTGTTGGGCTTTTGGCGCAAAAGTCGGGTCGCTTGCTCAACCTGTTTTTGACCGTTTTGAGACGTTCGGGTTGTCGATGATTGATGACGGATTATTTGCAGGACTTTTAAAAAGACCAAAAGGTGCCGCTGGCGGAAAACCATTACGATTACGTCTTAAAAGAAAGCCTCGACGCAAGCGGGTTTTATTCTGCTTGCAGATTCACCTTCATGCGAAGTTGAAGCAGTTAAACACAAAACCAAACCCTTCTACGGCGTCCAATTCCATCCCGAACGCATAACCGTCAAGAAAGAAACGCATCCTGAAGGCCACAAAATACTCGAAAACTTCTATCGAAACGTAGTCAAAAGGTAAGCTTGAATTTAGATGACTCTGGGGTAGGAGCCCAGAATTTTCACGAACGTGGCGTATTTTTCCAGTGCCTCCAAGGCTTCTGCGCATCGTTTTTCGGTTCGGTGCCCTTCGAAGTCGAGGTAAAAGTTGTATTGCCAAGCTGTGGTTTTGGTGGGTCTGGATTCGATGCGGGTTAGGTTGATGTTTCTTGATGCGAACTCGCTAAGAGCGTGGTAGAGGGTTCCTGGGGCGTGTTTGGCTGAGAATATGATGCTGGTTTTGTCGTCGCCTGTGGGGGCTGCGTCTTCGTTGCCAAGGACGAGAAACCGCGTGTAGTTTGAGGGGTTATCGGCGATGTCTCGGGCAAGAATTTTCATGCTGTAGAGGTCTGCGGCTTTTTCGCTTGCGATGGCGGCGGCGTTTGTGAGGTTTTTTTCTTTGATGATTTTTACGGCTCCTGCGGTGTCGTAGGCGGGGATGATTTCCCATTTGTGTTTTTCAAGGTATTTGCGGCATTGCGCAAGGCTTGGGGATGCGAATACACGGTTTCGATGTCTTCGAATTTGGTGTTTGGGTTGCCGATTAGGACGTGGGCAAGTTTCACTGCGACTTCACCGCAGACTTTGAGGTCGTAAGTGAGGAACAGGTCGTAGTTTTGGTTGACGCTGCCCTCGATAGAGTTCTCAATCGGAACCACGCCGTGGGGAACAGCGCCTGTTTTTACGGATTCGAAGACGTCGCGGAAATCTTTGCAGGGAACTGGCTCTGCTTTGCTGCCGAAAAACTTGTAGACAGCCATTTCGCTGTATGCGCCCGTTTCACCTTGGTATGCTACTTTCACTGTTTGTTTCCCCGATTGTGGCTCTTTAGCAGAAGCTTGTTTATACCGTTTATCATCGCTTCCACGCTTGCCATCACGATGTCTTCTCTGGCTGCACGCGCCGAAACCAAGTTGCCTTCTTCATCTTCCACTTTAATGATGACTTCTGCAACAGCGTTTGAGCCGCCCGTTATGGCTTCAAGACGGTACTCTCGCAGACGGATTTTTTCTTGGCTGCTGATTAGCTTCTGAATCGCCTTTAGAACTGCGTCAACTGGACCGACACCTGTTTCGGCGGCGATGTATTCTTTGCCATCTAGAACTATTCGCACGGAAGCCGTCGGGATAACTTTGATGCCGGTAACCACTGCCATGTCGCATAAGGAAACGATTTTCTGCTCAACTTCACCCATAACCGCAGACGTCAACGCCAGCAAATCAGCGTCCGTAACCATCTTGCCTTTGTCGCCAAGCTCCTTGACGCGTTGAACGATTTCTTTCAGTTGCTCTTCAGTTGGGTGGATGCCGACTTCTTCCAGCTCCGCTCTGATGCCGCTTGTCCCCGCCAGTTTTCCAGCGACAAGTTTTCTTGTGCGTCCAACCAAAGCGGGGTCTATGGGTTCGAAGGTTAATGGTTTTTCGGTTACTCCGCGGGTGTGGATGCCTGATTCATGTGCGAAGGCGTTTTCGCCGACCAGCGCCTTGTTTACCTGCACGGCGATGCCTGTTAGGGTTGAAACCATGCGGGATGTGCTGTAGAGAAGTCGGCTGTTTATGCCTGTTTTGTACTTGTAAATTACCTGCAGCGCCATAGCTACTTCCTCCAGCGAAGCGTTACCTGCCCGCTCGCCCAACCCGTTGACGGCAACATGCACCTGCGCAGCGCCCGCTTCCACAGCAGCCAACGAGTTTGCAACCGCCAACCCGAAGTCATCGTGGCAGTGAATGCTAATCGGCGTCTCAACGACGGCTTTGATTTCCTCGACGAATTTGATAGTGGACTTCGGAATCATGATGCCTACCGTGTCGGGCAGATTGAGGCTGTCCATTCCTGCTTTCTCCGCAGCTTTGCAAACCTGCTTTAGAAACGGCATTTCGGAACGTGTGGCATCCATGGGTGAAAACTCGCATTTTACGCCATGCGCCTTAACGTACTCAATCGACTCGACCGCAGCCGCCAACACCTGCTCAGGAGTCAAGTTGACGGCGTACTTCATCTGCACCGCTGAGGTCGGGATGAAAACGTGGATTAAATCAACGTCGCATTCCAGCGCCGCGTCAATGTCGCCTTTTGTCGCTCGGGAAAGAGCGCAGATTTCAGAATTCAAACCCATCTTGGCAATTTCTTTAACGACTTTTTTTTCGCCGATGGAAGAACTTGGAAAACCCGCTTCAATAACGTCAACGCCCAACTTGCCCAGTTGGCGTGCTATCTCAATTTTGTCTTCAGGGGTTAAAGAAACCCCGGGGGTTTGTTCGCCGTCTCTTAAGGTGGTGTCTAAAATTCGTATGTATTTTCCCGTCATTTTTTCAGCCAGTTTTCACTGTTAAGGCTGCAGCAATGGCTTGCGCCATTCCCACGGTCGTTGTGTTGCCGCCGCAGTCTGGAACAGTTTGACCGTTACGTAACGCGTAAATTACTCCATTCTCGATTGCTGCGCCTGCCTGCACGCATTTTTTGTCGTTGTATTTTTCTCCGAGCCACTCAAGCATCATTTTTGCGCTAAGAACCATCGAAATCGGGTTTGCTGTGTGTTTTCCTTCCCTGTTTGGCGCTGAACCATGGATGGGTTCGAAGAGCGCGAAGTTGTCGCCTAGGTTTGCGCCTGGAGCCATGCCTAAGCCGCCGATTAGTTGGGCTGATTCGTCTGAGAGGATGTCGCCGAACATGTTGCATGTGCAGAACACATCGAAAATCTGCGGCTCCTTAATCAGACGCATCGACGCAGCGTCAACGTACAGCTCGTTGAAGGCGATGTCGGGATACTGCTTTGCTGTTTCACGGCACACGCTGGCGAATAGTCCGTCGGTTACCCGCATAACGTTTGCTTTGTGGATTGCAGTGACTTTCTTTTTGCCGTTGCGTAGTCGCGCCATTTCGAAGGCTTTTTTGGCTATGCGTTCGCAGGCTTTGCGTGTTATGACCCTGATGCAGATGGTTGTGTTCGGGTCTAATGTGTGTTCTAAGCCTCTGTAAACGTCCTCGGTGTTCTCCCTGACCCACAGCATGTCAATGTCGGGTCTAGCCACAGGAACGTTATGGGTAAGACTTGATCGGACGCAAATTCGCGTACAAATCAAACATTAACCTGAGCTTAACTATGACGTCTGCCGCCGTTTCGCCGACGGGACCTTTCAGGCACGCGTGAGACGCCTTGATTATTTCTACGCTTTCCGCAGGAAGCGCCACGCCTCTTTTGGCTAAGGTGCCGTCGCCTGCTTCAGCCTCAATCATCTTCAGTTTTATGCCGAATTTTTTTTGGGCTGCATCTAAAACTTTCAGGGTTGCTTCTGTTAGTTCTGGTCCGATTCCGTCTCCGGGAATCAACGAAATTTTGTATTCAGTCATTTCTTATTCATTCTCCTACGTAAATTCTCAATCAATCCGCCGTCAACCAATATCTCTAAGATAAATGGTGGCAGCTTCTCTACTTGAAACTTTTTGCCGTTTGAAACGTTTTCTATCTTGCCAGCTTCGAAATCCACTGCTAATTCGTCGCCGCTTTCAACCGCCGCCGATATGCCTTTGCATTCGATTACGGGTAAGCCGATGTTTATGGCGTTTCGGAAAAAGATCCGTGCGAAAGATTCTGCCAACACGCATTTTACGCCAGCGTACTTCAACGCCAACGGGGCTTGTTCTCGGCTTGAGCCGCATCCGAAGTTTTTGCCGCCTACCAAGATTACGCCGTTTTTGGCTTTTTTAGGAAAGTCTGTGTCTAAGCTTTCTAAGGCGTGGGTTGCTAGCTCGTGGGGGTCAACCAGCGTCAGGTATTTTCCCGGCAGAATGACGTCGGTGTCTATGTTGTTTCCGAATTTTATGGCTGGTCCTTTGATTTTCATGTTCATATTTTTGCCTCCAGTTTTCTGGGGTCAGTGATTTTGCCTGTTACCGCCGAGGCTGCTACCGTTGCTGGGGAAGCCAGGTATACGCTGGCTTGGGTGCTGCCCATTCTTCCTATGAAGTTCCTGTTTGAGGTGCTAACGCAAGCTTCGTTTGCTGCCAGTAAGCCGATGTGACCGCCAAGGCATGGTCCGCATGCTGCGCCGCAAACTATGGCGCCTGCGTCAATGAAGACATCCATTAAGCCTTCGTCTAAAGCTTGCTTGTAAACCTCTTGCGAAGCCGGAATCACAAGTGCCCTAACGCCCTCTTTCACTCTTCTGCCCTTCAAGACTTGAGCTGCTAAACGTAAATCTTCGATTCTGCCGTTTGTGCATGACCCGATGAAAGCCTGCTCAATCGGAACGTTGCCAACTTCTGAGACAGGTTTCACGTTGTCGACTGATGAGGGGCAAGCAATCTGCGGCTCCAACTTTGAAACGTCAAAATCCACGGTCCGCTGGTAAACGGCGTCTTTGTCGCTTCTTAGTTCTTCAAAGTTCGGCAGCGTCTTGACTCTTCCTTCTAGAAATTTGCTTGTTGTTTCGTCGGGTTCGATTATGCCGTTTTTAGCGCCCATCTCCACCGCCATGTTGCACAGAGTCATTCTTCCCGAGATGCTCATTTCTTTTATTGTTGGACCTGTGAATTCAGCGCTTTCGTATATGGCGCCTTCGACGCTTACTTTTCCGATTATTGACAAGATTAGGTCTTTCGCGGTGACATATTTTGGAAATTTCCCTGTCACGTTTATCTTTACGGCTTCAGGCACTTTGAGCCAAATCTTTCCAGTGGCTAAGACCGCCGCTGCTTCAGTTGAACCTATTCCCGTGGCGAACGCTCCGAAGGCTCCATAAGTGCATGTGTGGGAGTCAGCGCCTACAATTACTGTTCCAGGAACAACATGTCCCTTCTCAGGCATGACTTGATGGCAGATTCCGCCTTTGCCCACGTCGTAAATGCGTAAGTTTTGGTCTTTGGCGAATTGACGCATGGTTTTATGCAGTTCCGCAGCTTTCACGGATTCAGCTGGCACCTGATGGTCCAGTATAACCACTGCTTTTTTGCTGTCCCAAACTTTCTGCACGCCTATTTTTTTGAAGGCTTCAACGGCTAATGGCCCAGTTAAATCGTGCACCATTACCATGTCAACGTTTGCGTCGACTATTTCTCCGGGGTGCACGGCTTTTTTTCCTGAGGCTTTAGCCAGGATTTTTTCTGTTATGTTCATTTTCGATTCTCTTCTTCTATCAATTGATTTTTTGTTTCTGATAACTATGACAAGTTTGTCATTCTAAGAAAACGTGAAATTAAGGGTTTCCGTTCACGGCATGGATTTATTCGTCTATTCTTACCGATTTTGCCCCTCTTGCCAACGCCGTTATGCCTGTTCTTGCAAGTTCAATGACGCCTGTTGCCTTCATCAGGTTTAGGAACGCGTCGAGTTTGTCAGGTGTACCTGTGATTTCTACTGTTAGGCTGTCGGTGGAGACATCGATGATTCGTCCGCGGAAAACTTCTACACAATTTATGATGTCGGAGCGGTCTTTGGCGCTAGGCGAATTAACTTTTATGAGTGCTAGCTCACGCATCACGTAGCTTCCCGGTTCCAGCTCTTCGACTTTGAGTACATCGATGAGTTTTGCAACCTGCTGGATGACTTGAACTATGGTTCTTTCGTCTTCTTTGACTGTGATAGTCATACGCGCAATGTCTTTACGCTCGCTTGGACCCACCGTGATGCTTTCGATGTTAAAGTTTCTGCGTCGGAACAGGTTTGAAACTGCGAAGAGGACACCTGGCTTGTTTTCGACCAGCACCGAAATTATTTTGGTTCTTCCAGGTTCCATCAGTAGTCACCTCTCTGCTGTGGCAAACCGCACCCCGGCGGAACGAAAGGAACAACGTCATGCTCGGAGCCAATTGGCACATCAATTACCGTGGTAACATTACTGCTCAGCGCTGTCTTAACTGCTTTGTGGAATTCCTCGATTGACGTCGCCCGCAGACCCTGCGCTCCATAGGCCTCTGCCAACTTGACATAGTCGGGTGTTTTGCCTAAGTCAATTGCCATGTAACGGCGTTTGTAGAGCATTCGTTGCCACTGCGCCACCATGCCCAGCACGGAGTTGTTAAGCACTATAACGATGACTGGAATCTTTTCAGCTACGGAACATGCGAGTTCTTGTTCAGTCATTAGGAAACTGCCGTCGCCAGCTATGTCCACGACTGCTCTCTCTGGGCAAGCCACCTTTGCTCCAATCGCCGCTGGGAAACCAAAACCCATGGTTCCTAGTCCGCCTGAACTGATGAAGGTTCTCGGCTTTAACGCTTGGAAGTATAGGGCTGACCACATTTGGTTTTGACCGACTTCGGTGGTGACAATGGTGTCCGCAGGCAACAGACTTCTCAGCTCCATCAGTAGAGCCTTAGGCACTAAATCTCGGGGTCTGTCTTTTAGCATCGGGCTCAGCTGCTCTTTGGCTTCCTTAACCCGCTTAGACCACAGGCTAACTTTCATCTTTGGCAGCTTCTTTGTTGTGGCAGCAAGCAGGTGCCTTAGAGAAACTTTGGCGTCTCCGACGATTGGAACGTCAACTTCGATGTTCTTGCCGATTTCCGCCGCATCTATGTCTATGTGAATCTTTTTGGCGTTAGGCGCAAAAGTATCCAAGTTAGCTGTTGCACGGTCAGAAAACCTCGTTCCAATAGCTAACAGCACGTCTGCTTCACCAATCAACCTATTCGCCGCTGGGTTCCCATGCATCCCTATGCATCCAATTGACAGGGGGTGGCATTCAGGAAAAGCGCCCTTCCCCATGAAGGTAGTTGCAACCGGCGCCGTTAGCAAATCTGACATTTGCATTAGTTCGTCGGACGCGTTGGAGGAAATGACTCCGCCGCCAGCTAGAATCATCGGATATTCAGATTCCGCGAGCAAATCGGCGGCTGCGCTGATTTTGGTTAAGTCTGGCTCTAAGGCGGGTTTGTAGCCTCGGGCTTCGATTTTCTCTGTTATTCCCAGGTCAACTTCGGCGATGTCTGACTGCACGTTTTTTGGTATGTCAATCAGGACTGGTCCAGGTCTACCTGAAGACGCTATGTAGAATGCGGCGTTAACCATCGGTTGGATTTCAGCGATGCTTCGCGGCTGATAATTATGTTTAGTGATTGGTGTGGTGATGCCGATGATGTCTGCTTCTTGGAAGGCGTCTCTGCCAATCATGTAGGAAGAGTTGACGCCGCTGGAGGGAACCTGCCCTGTTATAGCTATCATCGGCGACGAATCCATGAACGCATTCGCTATTCCCGTAACCAAGTTTGTTGCTCCAGGTCCAGACGTTGCCATGCAGACTCCCACTCGTCCGCTGGCTCTGGCGTAGCCTTCGGCGGCGTGCGCTGCTCCCTGCTCGTGTCTGGCGAGTATGTGCCTGATTTTCTCGTTGCCGCAGAGGGCATCGTACACTGGCAGTATGGCTCCGCCTAAGATGCCGAATATAACGTCAACGTTTTGTTTTTCAAGGGAATCTAACAGTACTTTGGCTCCGCTCATTTTGGTCATTTCATTGTTTCTCCTTTGTGACAATTATACTCTCGTCTAAAGAGAGAATGATTTGAAAATATTTCAGCGGCTGTTTCAGAGGGGTTCCTGGGCGAATCAAAGAATAAGTACCCGACGATCCCAGCGATTGAGGTGACGATCCCTCATTTTCATGCCTCTTTAAATATTCCTTAAAAATAAACTGCTGAATCAATAAAAAGCTTGCGGTTAACGTTTAGTTGGATACAGTTTTCTGCGGCAAAAAACCTTTCCCTGCGGCGGTTTCTTTCTATTTTTGGAAAGCCCTTATTACCCAGAACAACTTTTTTCTAAGCTTGACCAATATGTGCGAATTCAACGTTATTCTTGATGGAAAAACCCAGTTTAAAGACGTGATTTACGTTAAAGTTGACGGCGACAACGTGACCGTGAGGAACATCATGGGCGAAACAAAAGAGTTCAAAGACTGCAGAATCCTGGAAGTTGACGTCAACTACACAAGGCTTGTACTTGCCTCCACAAAATAGTCTGGTTGAGCTCGGTTTTCGGATCTTTCGTCTCTATTTGGCTCTTCTAGATGTGCCTATTTGGATCATCTAGTAAACCGAGGGGGTAGGCTGCGAGAGAAAGAAAGAGAACGACCCGAGGGAGGATACCCCATTTTTACATCAAAAAATCAAGGTAAAAATGGATTCCCAAAGCCGACCGGGGGAGGGGGTCTAGTATTTGTGACCAAAACCCACCACAAAAAGCAGCTAGCCCTGTTCGTTTGGGTTTTTGTTGTTGTGGAGTTCGGATAGTTTGAGTAGGGTTTCTTTGTAGACTTGGATGGCGTTGAGGTATTCGTTTATTTCGATGTGTTCGTCCAATGTGTGGTCGAGTCGGGAGTTGCCTGGTCCATAGGTTACGATGGGCAGGTTCATGGCTTTTCCCAAAATGTTCATGTCGCCTGTTCCTGTCTTGCGCAGAAGCGTAGCGGGTTTGTTTAGCACTTTTCGCACGGATGAAGAAAACACATGGACAAGCGGCGAAGCCTTGTTCACCTCGAAAGGCTCCACGGTGTCAAGCACGGCGGCTTTGACTGAAACCTTGGGGTTAGCAGCCTGATACTTCGCGATAATCTTCTCTATCTGCTCGAAAACCTGAGCCGTCGAAAACTGAATCGGCACCCTCACGTCAACGTTCATCTCCGCCTCAAAAGGAACCACCGACATCGCCCTGCCGCCCGCAACCTTAACTAAACAGGCAGTAACCGCGTTAAAAGGGCTCTCAGAAGGATCAAGCGATGGAAAAGCAGAAGCGTTCTTGATTAGTTCCCAAACCTCATACGCCTTCTCCAAGGCGTTATCGTAGAGCCACGGCGTAGACGAATGCCCAGTCTCGGTTCTGCAGACGATTTTCAGCTGAATCTGCCCCTTGTACCCGACAGTTATGTTTTCGACGCCGCTGGGTTCACCGAAAATAGCGTAGTCAGCCTTGATCCCTTGGGTAATGAGGTGTTTGACGCCTCGGCTGGTAGCTTCCTCTTCCACCACGCTTGCAACCAAAACTTTACCTTTAAAGCCAGGTTCCCGCGCGGCTAAAACCGCAGCCATAATCATGGCGGCAAGCGGACCCTTCGCATCCACAGCGCCGCGAGCGTAGATTTTGCCTTCTTCAATGCGAAGCGGCAAATGCCCAGCCACCGTATCCATATGCCCACACAACAAAATGACGGGTTCGCCTTCGCCTACGACGCCGATTACGTTTCCTATCGTGTCTTTTCCAACTTCAAAACCCATCTTTTTCATTTCAACCGCTAAAAAGTTGGCGGCATCCTCTTCTTTCCCCGAGGGGCTGTAGATGCCCAATAGGTTAGTTAGGAACCGTACTGCTTCCTGCTCGCTCATTCTCCACATCCCCTAAAACTTCATCCAGCACAGCGACGGCACGGTCAATCTGCTCCTTCGAAATCACCAAAGGCGGCAGCAGCCGAACCACCGTTCGCCCAGCATCCAGTACCAAAACGCCCTGCGCAGCCGACTTCAAAATCACGTTCAAAACATCGACCCGCAGCTCCATGCCAAGCATTAAACCTAAACCGCGAACTTCCTTAACGACCTTATGCTTAGTCTGCAACCGCACTAGCTCAGCTTTAAAGTAGCTGCCCATCTGCAACGCGCGCTCGGCAAGTTTTTCTTCGACAAGCGCATCAATCGCTGCGCACCCAGCTGCACAGACCAAGGGGCTGCCGCTAAAAGTGGTTGAGTGCTCGCCAACTTTGAATGCAGACATAACGTTTTCTTTGGCGACGGTTATGCCGATGGGCAATCCGCCTGCAAACGGCTTAGCCAAACACATCACATCAGGAGTAACACCCCAGTTTTGGCAACCAAAAAGCTTACCCGTGCGTCCGAAGCTTGTCTGTACTTCGTCAAAGATAAGCAAAACATTCTTTTCGTCGCATATTCGGCGGACCTCTTGCAGGTACCCGTCAGGAGGAACCCGAACGCCGCCTTCACCGCGGATAGGCTCCATAAGAACCGCAGCCGTTTTCTCGCCGATAGCCTCGCGGATTCTGTCTGCGTTGTCTGGGGCAACATGCTTGATTTCTGGAACCAGCGGCATGAAAGGCTCACGGTACTTTTTGTCCCACGTCGCAGAGAGGGCGCCCATGGTTTTGCCGTGAAAAGCCCCCATCAAAGCGATGATTTCTGGTTTGCCCGTGTATTTGCGGGCGAGTTTAATAGCGCATTCAACTGATTCAGCGCCGCTGTTAGACAGAAAAACTTTGTCTAAGCCTTTGGGCGTAATGTGGATAAGTTTGTCGACGAATTCTGCGCGTCTATCGTTGTAGTAGGCGCCGTGGCATGTGATGAGTTTGTCTGCTTGAGCGTGGATCGCAGCAACAACTTTCGGGTGACAGTGTCCCAGCAGCGCGACGCCGTAGCTGGTTGAGCAGTCAACGTATTCTTTGCCGTAAATATCCCACACAAGAGCGCCCTTGCCCTCGGTTAACACAACGGGTTTTTTGGAGAAAACATTCGCCATGTACCGCGTTTCAACATCAATTATTTCGTGCTCATTCACCAGTTATCACTGTACCGACCTTATGATTCAAAGCTGAACTTATAGGTTCATTTCCCGTGCCCGCGGTGACCAAAACCTCTTTTACGCCTTGATTTAGCGCCTCCAACGCCGCATGCACCTTAGTGCTCATGCCTTGCCCAATGGCACCCAAGACCTCCTTAACCTCGGTGGCTGCAATCTTGGGAACACACTCGCCCCTAAGAATCAAACCCTTCACGTCTGTTAGAAGAATCAAACGGTCCGCCTTGAGCGCGCCAGCAATTATTGCAGCCGTTCGGTCGCCATCCACGTTTAATGGTTCACAGTCTTGGCTAAGCGCGATAGGCGTCACAATCGGCACGTATCCTTTCTCAAGCAGAAGATTCACCAGACCGGTGTTTACCTCGGTTATTTTTCCCGTGTAGCCGCCGTCAAGGACTCTTTTGCGTCCCCGCTCGTCAACGGCGATAAGCTTCGTTTTCCGCTCCGCCTTCAGAGTAGCTGCATCCAACCCAGTTATGCCGACTGCTGCTATTCCTTGGCTTTGCAGGGCTAAAACGATTTGTTTGTTGATTTTGCCCGCCATAACCATGGTGTAGATTTCGATGGTTTCTTTGTCGGTGTAGCGGCTTCTGAATCCTTCGGGTGAAACAATGAATTTCTGTTCTTTCCCAAGTTTTGAAGCTATTTCGGTGACTTCTACGCCGCCTCCGTGGACCAGCACGACCTTATTGGTTTTCGCTACTTCTTTGAGGTCGGCGACTAAGTCTTGGGATGCACCTTCTTTGAGTATGCTTCCGCCCATCTTGATAACAAGCAGCATAGCGGTCACATCGGATGAAACCCAGTGCTCTTCAAACCAGCAGTCTCGTCGATACCCAACTGTATGTTCATGCATTGCACGGCTTGGCCTGAAGCGCCCTTAGTCATGTTGTCTAGTGCGGAGAAAAGCAGAAGCCGATTCGCGTGCTCATCAATCTCGAAGCCGACGTCGCAGAAGTTGGTGCCCAACGTCACTTTTGGGTCAGGCAGCTGATAAGGCCCCTTCTGATACTTCACAATACGCACAAAAGGTTCGTTGCCGTACATTCCGCGGAAAGCGCGCCAAAGATCCTTGTTTTCCAGTTTTTGTTTTGGGAAAGTGTGAATTGTGGCAAGTATGCCGCGAACCATGTTTACTGCATGCGGAGTGAAAGAGATTATCACTGGCGCAGTGGACAAGGCGTCGAGTTCTTGTTCTACTTCAGCGATGTGGCGGTGCCCAACTACCTTGTACGGACGCACTCCATTGGACCGTTCGGGGTGATGCGAAGCAGCCGTGGGTTTGCTTCCGCCTCCAGAAGAACCAACCTTTAGGTCAACCACGATTTTGTCTTTGTCAACAAACCCAGCCTTTATTATGGGTGCTAAACCTAAAATGGCGGCTGTTGCTTCGCAGCCTGGGCAAGCTACCAATTTGGCTTTTTTTATCTCTTCACGATGAAGCTCTGGCAACCCATAGGCTGCCTCTTTTAGCATTTCTGGGTGAGCATGCTTCCAGCCATAGTAAGTTTCATAGTCCGCTGGTTTTTTGAGGCGAAAATCAGCGCTCATATCAATTACCTTCAAGCCAGCATCCAAAAGTTTGGGAACAAGATTAACTGAGCCTCCATGCGGCGTCGCCGTAAATATCAAGTCGCAGTTTTTCTGCAGCTCAGCTACATCGAGGGGCACGAATTTGAGTTGGGTTAAGCCCCGCAGGTTCGGGTGAACGTTAAAAATGAATTCTCCCGCGCTTTGACGCGATGTAACTGTAGTTACCTCTGCTTGCGGGTGAAGAAGCAGCAACCGAAGAAGTTCGCTGCCAACGTAGCCTGAACCACCGATTATACCAATTCTCAACATTGCCATCCTTCCTTTTCTCAATTTAATTAACGGTCAATTAAGCTTTGAGCACCCTTCAACAGAGGAACCGCAACGTTAAGCCCCGTTGCAAGCCGGGTGTTCTCCCAGAACTCGGGACACGAATTTGATTCATGAAACACAAGGGCGCTCTTATTTTTTTCTATACTCTCATCAATCACGTTTTTGATGTTTCCATAACATTCGCTGTTCGCGTATGCGTGGAAAGCCTTCTCAAGCTTCTCAGTCCACACTGGAAAATCGGTTAAGCGCATCTCGTCCTGCTTAACTTTTTGAACTGGCGCAAAAGCTTGCCCAGCTTTATCTAACTGTCCCTTAACATAAGCGTCATCCACAGACTTGTTTTCCCGAACGTTCACCATCGCATCTAAAGCAAAAATCCATGCTTCGCTGCCTTCGCCAAGTGTCTTGCCGCATTTCACCGACAACTCCTGGACGCTTCTTGGAAGCTTGGCACCGAAAACCAGGTTGCCTAGGAAAGTGTTTGTTCTAAAATCTTTAAAGCCAGCCCGCGCCATCGAAGTCGGGTAGCAAACGGGGTGCTTACCTTTTTCTTTCCAGACAATTATTCGCAGGTCGTAAAACCATTTTTGAATCAACTCCTGCGCAACTACGCCAACGGGGTTAATAATTGACGGCTTCGTTTCCTTAATGCTGGCAATTAGTTCTTCGCTGGTTTTAGAAAGCATAATCATCTTGCCATGCGTTCCAGCGTCAGCCTTAATCACGATACCGTCTGACAGCGGGATTTCTTGCTGGACCAGTTCAGCTATGTCTTTCTCGTTGTGGATTTCTTTCCCGTTCTTGAGGGCATCGGTTGAGTCGCATGGAACGTAAACGGTTTTGGGAATCGGCAAGCCTTCTTTCCAAAGGTTCAGTAGCGTGCGCAGTTTGCTGTAGCAGACAAATTCGGATTTGGAGGTGTTTAGGGTTTTTTTGCCAAGCTGCTCCATAAGATAGGAGGCTTGGAGCCGACGATTCTTGCTTTGCGCACGGTTAAGCACAACCGCGACGTCTTTGACTATACCAGTATAGTCCTTGCCTTTTGTCTTAGCTGAAAACCCCTCTTTGGAAATCGAGAAAGCGATTTTTCTAAACGGCAAAAAAGTCAAGTCTATGCCGAGTTGCTGCGCGGTCAGCTTGATGCCGTTTTCGTCGTTTTCAGACCGCTCATACAAAAGGGCAATGCTCATCGCTGTTCACCAAAGATACTCAAAAAACTAAGTTATTGAAGGCTTAGCGGTGAATACTGCTTATTCTCCCCAGTCTTCCCCTTCAATCGTTAATTCTTGAAGGTCCACGCATCCGCCTTTAACTTGCTTAACTTCAAGTTCAAGCCCGCAACCCGGGCAGCTAAGGATTTCTCCTTTCTCTGCGTCAACCGGAACATCAAGCTCAGCGTCGCAATCAGGACATTTTGCCTTCATGCCTTGGGAATTTGAATTTACAGGTTTAATCATTTTTTATTCGTCACTTTAGTATTTGTTGGAAATGAACTTTTCAATAATTCAATTCCAAATTTAAACATTGTGACTAATTTGTTACAACTTAGACCGCTAATGTCCCATTTGATGCATACTCAAAAAAACGCAAATCACGAACCAGTAAAACCGCATGCCAAAATCAGCGGAAAACGTACTATTTACCAAGCATCTGCAAGGGAAAACGTTAAATTTTGCCCAAAACAAATACCCTGCGGCGACAAGTCATGGATGCAAAAGACAAAGAAATAATTAAACTTCTAAAAGATAACGCCCGCTCAGGCTACGGAGAATTAGGCAAAGAAATCGGGTTATCAGAGGGCGCCGTGCGAAAACGAATCAAAACATTATCTGACGAAGGCATAATACGTAAATTCACCGTTAAAATCAGTCTTGCAGAAGGCGCTCAAGCCATAACACTGCTTACAGCCAACACCTCTTACCCAACGCAGGAAGTGTCAAAAAAAATCCAGGCAATCCCAAACGTTGAAACAACCTACGAGGTCAGCGGTGAATACGACATCGTTGCCGTCATCGGGGGCATGAACATGGCTGAAGTCAACGAATCCATCGAAAAAATCCGTATGGTTGAAGGCATAGTCAAAACCAACACGATGATTGTGCTGCGCAGCTCATAGGCACTTTTTTCTTGTTTTGTACGTTGACGAAAACCGTTTTCTTCTTTTATTTGTTGTTGTGTTGAACAAACAGGAAGTTGAAGACAGAAAAAATAACGCTTATTAAGATTCCCTATACATGTTTTTCGGAGACAGCACATATGAATGAAAAACTCCAAGAAAGCGCCCAATACCTAAAATGCTTCAACAACCTTGAAATCGAATCCTTCCGCGTCTACGAAGCACTATCCAAAAAAATCAACCAGCCTGAAAGCAGCTTTATCGTGGGTTTAGCATATGACAGCCTGAAAAACTCCAAGATCCTTCAGGGAATACTTGGTCACCTTGACCTGTCGGAAATCGAAGGCGCAGAATGCAAAAAAGAAATAGCAGAGTTGGCTAAGCAAATCTCAACTTTTACAAAAATAATATCCAACATAAACAATTTGAGTCCCTTGATTAGCTGCGAAATACTCAGCGAACTAATCAATATGGAAGACCTCCTCAACGAAACCTACATGGGTTACCTGCAATCCTCAGCAACCAAGTTTGTCGCAGACGAGTTTTCAGCGTTGAATCCGCAAAGCTCAAACAACTTCAAACGGATCTTCGAATCCTTCGTGGAAGAAAAAGAGAAACATCGCCAAACCCTAATCGAAGTCATCTACAGCCTTGAATCCAAAGAAGCAGAAAAAATCAGGCATGTTTCACCCGTCGTCAAATACCAAAACCCAGACGCATGGTACCACGAATCAACAATCCACGCATTTACACGAATCCCGCTAAGAGCCAAAAACCAATCCTAAACCACAACCATCGCAGAGCACCTTCCCTTTCTTCCCGTTTCTTAACTATCAGGTTACAGTCTGGCGTTCGCAGATGGTTTTGAGGCTCCAGAAGGAAAATCAACCGTCTTTAAGGGTCCATCAAGATTAGTTCCCTAACCCTTGCTTCAATCTCATCTCGGATTTCCTTCACCTTCCCCAACGGTTTACCTTTAGGGTCTTCCAGCGCCCAATCAACAGTTTCCTTAAAGAATGGGCCCGGGCAAAAATCAGAGGCGCCACACCCCATGGTGACTATGAGGTCGGCTTGATTCGCCATCTGCATCGTAAGCAGCTTAGGCTTATTCGAGGAAATGTCGATGCCTACCTCCCTCATGGCTTGGATAACAAGCGGGTTAACCTTTGCCGCCAACTTTATCCCTGCACTCTGCGCAACAAGTTTTCCTTCCCCGAATTTGTTGGCAAACGCCTCAGCCATTTGGCTTCTGCCAGCGTTCTCAACACAAACAAACAAAATTTTCTTCATCTTGCATTTTCCTCACGAACGTCTTTCCTAACCTGAAAGTGTTTTATCTAAAATAATCTTTGCGGGACCTTCGGAGCATTTTTCTTTTTCGTCCCGGCTACCCCTACGGTTTTCTAGATGAACCAAATAGGCACCTATATATGAGCCAAATAGAGATGAAAATCGCCTGTTTTTTGGGGATTGTCATAGTTGAGGTGTTGGCTCTATCACTTTCGCTTTTCACTTTCACTTACCTCTCCACTGCCCTGCAAGGTAGTTTCTCAGTTCGCCTTTTAACCAACACCCAACGATAGGCTGACTCATAGGTGGTTCACATCAAAAAGAAGACTGCAATCTTAGCCGAGCAGGAAGACTTTGAGGTTGACTTGACACTTCACGGTGTCCCGGCTTCTCTCATCAGCGAATTTATGGAGAAAACCGTTAGACCTTACTACAACGGCAACTTGAACGCCGCAGTACAAGACCTAATCGGCAAAACCCTCTCGGAGCAAGAATTCATCCACTCACACATAACACACATCAAGAACCCTACAAAACCCAGAAGCAAATAGCTGCCAAAACCGTCTCGCGGCTCTTTGCTCAAAATGGTTGAGGTTATCTTTTGTGTTGGATTTTCTCGACCGCGCCTGCTTTTCCAATGTAGACGATGTCGGTTAAGCCGATAAAGAAGCCTGTTTCCACAACCCCCGGAATCATCTTCACCTTAACAGCTAACTCCGCTGGATTGGCAATTTCGCCGAAGTACGTGTCTAAAATGGCGTTGCCGTTGTCGGTTATTGTTGGACCCAGTTTGCCTTTGCCTTCACGCAACGTAGGTTTCCCGCCGACCTCGATGATTTTCTGTTTCACGAGTGAAATTGCGAAAGGCAAAACCTCGACGGGGACAACCTGCCCTTTTTCTCCCAGTAACTTGACTTTCTTTTGTTCGTCTGCGATGATGACGTTTAGTTTTGAGGATGCGGCAACTATTTTTTCTCTCGCCATGGCTGCGCCCATGCCCTTGATTAAGTTCAGTTCGGGGGTAACTTGGTCGGCTCCGTCGATGGTTACGTCGACTTGCGGGTGTTCATCCAAAGTTGTGATTGGGATTCCGTATTGGACCGCCAGCAGGAAAGCTTGGTATGAAGTGGGGATACCCATGATGCGTAGTTTTTCCTGTTTTATTCTTTCACCCAAGGCTTCGATGGCAAACGCCGCTGTACTTCCGCTGCCTAAACCAACAACAAAGCCGTCTTGAACGTGTTTAACCGCGGCTAATGCTGCGCTGCGTTTTTGCTCTTGAATCGGGTCAAGGTTAACTTTCAATTTCCATCTGCCCCAGCTTATCTAGAACCTTTTCAACTTCGCTTCGAATCGACTCGATTCGTTTCTCCGCCTCGGTTTTAGCGTCAGGCTTCTCTTCAGGCGGCTTACGTTTCCGCTTCTGCTTTTCCTCTCCCGCGGCTTCTTCCTCGGCGACCTCTTCCTCCGCCTCATCCATCTTTTCCATCTGGGAAGCGGGAGCCGGCGTGGGCATTCTTACGGGTATTTCTTTTATCGGTTTGATGTCGATTCGGGTTCTTAATTCATCAACCTTGGAGGTTAAATCTGTGAAGCGCTCGCTGAAAAGCTTCATCAAATCTTCCTGCATACCTTCAAGGTCGTGCAATGCAACTATGGATTCATCTTTTGAAATGGATTCTTTAATCGACATCATTCTTGACGTGTAAGTGCCAGCAAGTTTTTCCCGTTCCTGCTCAGTGATTTTTCCTTCAGCCTGAGCTTCATAAAGACGACGAATCGCGTCGCCCAAAATTTCCCGCTCCAAATCCAGCATCCGCAACTCATTTTTGGCGGAGGATGCGGTTGATGCTTGTACGCTTTTGGAGATTTTGAAGGGTGAGCCTGAATAGTCGAAATTTGAATCTCCAGTTGCCCTTTGTGTCTGTTGCAGTTTTTTGTTCGGCGGGCTTTTGGTGCCGAGGCGTCGCATGGCGTAGATGACTACTGCGCAGGCGAAAATTATCACTAATGCAACTGCAATGACCGTTAAGGGGTCGTCGTACCAAGCCATGCCTAAGCTGTCCTCGGTATCTTGATTATGTACCATTAATATATAAATTATACAATATCAGCGGATTTCCAATCTTGCGGGATAAGAAAAAGCCATTGATTTTACTTCTCGGGCTCCAAAGTCTTAAGCATGCTTCCTGACTGGTAACCGTCTAAGTCAAACGTCACGTATTTGAAGCCGAGTTCTTTTAGGCATTCAGAAACCTTATCCAAAACATCGACGCGGCAGAGTAGTGCGCGCTCCGTTTTTCCAACTTCAATTCTGGCTAAGCCGTTGTGGTCTCTTACTCGAACCTGCTTAACCCCAGTTAACGCCTTCACCACCTGCTCCGCCTTGTCGATGCGGGTCAGTTTTTCCGCTGTAATTTTCTCGTTAAACGGTATCCTCGACGCTAAACAAGCTAAGGCTGGCTTGTCGTGAACGCTGAGCCGCATTTGTTTTGCCACTTGGCGAATTTCATCCTTTGTAAATTTGTTAAGCATCCATGGGCTGTAAACGCCTTTGGCTTCTGTCACGGCTTTGAAACCTGGTCGATGATCGTTTAAATCGGAGAAGTTTGTGCCTTCAAAAACGGCTTTGAACCCGAGTTCACGTGCGAAGTCGCTTAGGTGTTTGAGGAGCTCTTTTTTGCAGTAGTAGCAGCGGTTTTCGGGGTTTCGGCTGAAGTCTTCGTTTTGTAACTCGTTAGTTTCGATGATGAAGAGTTTGATGCCTATTTCCTTGGCAACTCTTTTGGCGGTCTCCAACTCTTCGGAGGTGTAAGTTGGGGACTTCGCGATAACCGCGACAGCTTTGCCGCCCAGGACTTCGTAGGAAACCGCAGCCAAAGTTGAGCTGTCCACGCCTCCGGAGAAAGCGATGACTACGCCGTCTTTCCCAGTTTCCCTGATGAAACCTCTAAGCTGCTCAAGCTTGCCAATTAACCCATCCAAGCAAACCACCTACTTTTCAATGAAGGCTTCCCTTGCCTTCGAAACCGCCATCTCAGCAAGCTCCCGGAGTGGTTTGCCGGTTTTTTCCGCCAGCCTTTTGAGGTCATCGTACTCGGGTTTTACTCGGACAATATTTCCTTGCGGGGCTTTAGCGATTTTGATTTTCACAGTTTCCTTTGCTTTGCCGACGAGGATTTCAACTGTGGATGATTCCCGGTTCATAATGTGCCGCTCGCAAAGATGAACTCGAACGCCTAGGGTTCCTGTTTCTTCAATCAGGGTACGGGAGAGGCGTTTGGCGTCTTTTTGGTCAGCGATAACCTTGATTATTTGCCCGGGCCTGCTCTTTTTGGTGAACATGGGAATGACACAGACGTCTTTTGCCCCTTCAGCGAGAAGCATGTCTACTGCGTGACCCACAATTTCGCCTGAAACGTCATCGACGTTGGTTTCCAACACCGCAATCTGGTCAGTCATGGTGCAGCTCTCTACGGATTTTCCCATCACGATTCGCAGAACATTCGGAATCTCGGCAAATTCTTTTCCGCCTGCACCGTAGCCGACTTTCATCGGAGCCACCTCAGGGTAGAAACGGCTCACTTCAGTCGCCAAATTAACTATTAACGACGCTCCCGTGGGTGTAGCTAACTCTGACTCGACGGGTCCCCCTTTAATCGGGAAATTTTTTGATTGAAAAATGGCCAACGCTGCAGGTGAAGGACTCGAAACAGTGCCATGAGAAAACTCAAACAGTCCACCGCCGACGGAAACGGGAGTCGAAACGATTTTCGCGTCGAAGAAGCCAAGGTCTTCCATGGCGACAGCCGACCCGATAATTTCCGCGGCGGTGTCAACCAACCCGACTTCATGCAGGTGTGCATCGGCTAAGTGGTGCCCGTGAAGTTTCGCTTCAGCGTCAACAAGCGTATGGATGACATTTGAGGCGAACTGCCTTGCTTTGGCGGAAAGCTCCAGATTCGCCGCGGTTTTTTCAACAATCGCGATTAGTTGTGCCCCGTCTTTTCTTGATTTTCCTTCGGCGGTAACGTCGACTTTGGTTGCCCTGAACCCCTTGCGCATAACATGCTCGATGCTTACTGCCACGTTCTGGTAGCCGCATTCGGCGTTTTCTAGGCTTTTTATGGCGGCGGTAACTTTCTCTTTGTTTGCGCCAAGGTCCAGCAACGCGCCCAACATCATATCTCCTGAAACGCCGGCAACCTGACAGTCAACGATAACTATTTTAGAAAACTCAACCATTATCTTTCAACCGCTTGCTAATACTAAAAAAGGCAAAAACGATATATTACTTGCGGTTTCTAGGCAAGTGAGTAATCTATGAGTACGTTGAAGGATATTTTGGAAAAAACAGCTAAAGGCGAGTTAACCGCTGAGGAAGCCGAAAAACTGGTGCGTCTGCAAGCCGTGGCTGAGCTGGAAGGCATGGCGAAGATTGATTTTAACAGGGAACAGAGAAAAGGCATTCCTGAAGTAATCTTGGCGGAAAATAAGACGGCGGCGGATGTCGTTGACATAACGTTGCGGATGATGGGTGAATGTGGAAGAGTGATAGTCAGCAGATGCAGCCCCCAGCATATACAAGCCCTCAAAGCTGCGTTGCCAAAAGGAGCCGTTTTCGAGGTGAATGAAAAGGCAAGGATGGCCGTCGTAAAAACCAAGGGTTACTCCGTGAAAAGCACGGGTGGAAAAGTGGGGATTCTAACGGCTGGGACCTCTGATATTCCTGTGGCTGAAGAAGCAAAAGTTATTGCCGAAGAGATGGGCTGCGAAGTTTACGCTTCGTACGATTTAGGCGTAGCGGGCATACACAGGTTGCTTGCGCCGCTTAAGGAGTTAATCATGAAGGATGTTGATGTCGTTGTGGTAGTCGCAGGCAGAGAAGGCGCCCTATGCTCCGTTGTCGCAGGCATGGTAAATGTCCCCGTGATTGCGGTTCCAACGTCCAACAGCTACGGTTTTGGCGAAAAAGGAGTAAGCACCCTGATGGCTATGCTGCAATCATGCTCATTGGGTTTGTCAGTGGTTAACATCGACGCAGGTGTCGCAGCGGGCGCCGCAGCAACTTTAATCGCTAATCGAGCCGCCAAATTCAGAAAATAATCACCCATTGTTTTTCAAACCAAACTTCCGCGTGGGCTTTCGGCTAGACAGTAAATTTATCTTTAACAAGTTACCATTTTCTGTTAGGCAGCGAGGCTGATTTGTGAGTTTAGAGAGAAATGGTTGCGTCAGAGAAAACTAGGCTTGTAGTATTCGATGTTGAAGGCGTTCTCGTTCCGAAAAACCGCTTCATATTTGAAGTCGGCAGGACACTAGGCTTCGCCAGGCTGATTAAACTTCTTTTCTTCGGCTTCCTCTACGAAGCAGGAATCCTCAAACTCGATTCAGTGCTGACCCGGCTGTTCGGCGATTTAAAGGGATTAAAAGTTGAAGTTATAACGGAGGCTTTCGAGAAAATCTCGTCAACAACCTACCTCAAAGGAATCTTCTCGCAGATAAAAGCAAGAAACTGCAAAATCGCCTTAATCAGCTCGGGGTTGCCAACCATTTGCGTGAAAGAACTAGCCGATTGTTTAGGCGCAGAATACGCTTTCGGCGTTGAGGTTGAAACGGCAAACGGCGAGTTGACAGGTAAAATCTGGGGCGACGCGATTCGACCGGATGGAAAACTTAAGATTGTTACTCAGATAATGACGGCTGAAAACCTTAGGCTACGGGACTGCGTGGTTGTTGCGGACGACAGAAACAACCGTTGCATGTTCCTGCCTGGAATGCTAAAAATAGGTTTTAACCCTGATTTTATCATACGGGTCAAGGCAGACAGGGTGGTAAACGGGAAGCTTTCCGCGATCATCCCGATAATGGATGGAAAACCGCGTAAGCGCTCGTTCCCGTCGACGAACGATTTTGTCCGGGAAGACATTCATGCCTCAGGGGTTTTCATGCCCGTCATCGCCAGTTTAATCGGGGTACCCGCAGTCGGCACCCTAATTTTCCTAATCGCGTTGGTGTACACTGTTTCTGAGCTTTGGCGCCTAGAAGGCAGACACCTGACCCTGGTTTCAGCTGTGACTAGGCACGCGGCGTCTCAGTCGGAACTGCACGGGTTCGCGGCGGCGCCTCTGTATTTCGCAGGCGGAATCCTGTTCACGTTAATTGTTTTTCCGTATCAAGCAAGTTCCGCGGCAATAGCCATGTTTTGCCTTGGCGACAGCGCGGCTTCACTTTTCGGAGGCTTAATTTCAACGTCTTTACCTTTTAACAAGGGGAAAACCTGGGAAGGCTCATTGGCAGGGCTGTTTTTTGCGTTTTTGGGGGGCATGTTCTTTTTGCCGACGAAGCCGCTGGTGGCTCTTGCGGGGGCAGCTATTGCAATGACTGTTGAAGTGTTGCCTTTGCCGATTAACGACAACGTACTGATTCCAGTAATCACAGGCGCAGCACTAACATTAATTCTCTAACAGCGCGGTTTTCAGGCGGGCAGTGGGAAAAAGGTTATTTCTTATTTTGCGAATTCACAAGGTCTTGTTTTTGCTGGTGGCTTAGCTTTTTAATTTCTCTCTCTCGTTTCATCGCTTCGCTTCTGGAGTTGAACAGTTCGGTGTACCCGATTTTCTCTGGCTTGTGTGATTTGGTGTATCTTGCTCCGTTGCCGTTGAGGTGCAGTTTTGTTCTTGCTTCCAAATCCTTGGTGTAGCCTGTGTAGAAGCTTCCGTCGCTGCAGAGAAGGATGTAAACGCAGAAAGACACCGTTATGGCTCCCTTGCTTCGGCCGGCATGTAATCGTAGACGATGCCCCTTTGAATGGCTCTTTTCAAGTAGGCTTCAGGGTCGATTTCCAGGACTTTGGCGTGGTCTACGTCGATGATGTAGATTTCATGTATCCGCGCGTTTCTTACGTCTTCAAGCGTTACCGGCGGCTTCTGGTAGTAGGCGTCGCAGAGCCTCTTTATCTGCTGGATTTCCCAGTCTTCACGGTTCCGAGGCGGCTTAGCCAAAGCCCGAGGAAAAGGCAGGATATAGTGGGGCGGAACACCTAACGCGAATTTCCCCGCGAAGCTGCTGTAACGGATTATTTTGCTTGCCAAACGCGCAGAAGTGTACGTCAGCGGCGCCAAGGCGTTTTCAGGCGGAATGAAACCTGTTTCAACCTCGACGATAAGGGTTCCCAAGCCTTTGGCTGCGAGCAGGTCGCAGGTTAAAATTTGGTTAAGGACATGTTCAATCTGGACCTCGTAGCCTTTCGTGACCAGATATTTGGCGCAGGCAAGCTCCATCACGGAATGGTTGATTTTCACAATGTTTGCTTTCCGCAGATCCACAAGGCAGTTCTTGAGGATGTTAAGTTTGTTTTTAACTGTCTCATCAGAATCCGCTGTTAGCCTTGACAGAAAAAACGTTAAGTCCTCTTCGAACTCTTGTCTGCTGCTCATCTACGCTTCCTTTCCAAGTTGACCTGCCATGTTTACTTAAACTATTTGGTTTTAAAATATATAAAGCCAGAAAACCCAACCCGAACGCCGCTGAGGTTTTCTTAAAACCTTGTTGCTCCTTCCTCTTCGGAAGCTCCATGAGATTTCCGGGTTTTTGGCTAAATCTTGTCTAAGGCCCCATTTTTGCTTGGAGTATTTTAGGTGGGTTTGTACAAGTATGCTTAAATATTTTTTTGTTCATCTATATAGTTGTCCAAGTTGAGAAGTAGGCTGGATCCGCGAAGCTTGGAACAGAGTAAACATTGACTCTGCCGACTAAGATGTTTCTAAAACTAGAAAGGAGAAAGAGACAAATCTTTGAGGTTGAGTTAACAGCTGGCTGAACCATGCTAGTTGATCAGGCTTTGACTCAACTTGGCACGTTTTGTTTTGTTTTCAGTAATGTTTTTTGTTGTTGGTTTTGGTCACAAATACTAGACCCCCTCCCTCGGTCTTCAGTTCATTTGTACCTTGGAAATTTGAGGTAAAAATTGGGGTACCCCTCAAGGACAATCCCGCTCTCTCTAACAGCCTACCCCGACGGTTTTCTAGATGATCCAAATAGGCACATCTAGATGAGCCAAATAGACACAAAAAACTTCTTTGTACCGTTGCCTGCCACGCCTGCCTCTCGGTCTACTAGACAATCCAGATGTGCCCAAATATGAAACAACATGCATAATTTGCGGAGGCTGCCGCGTTTTCCCTGTGGAATAAGGCTTTTTTCAACATGAAAATAACTGAATCAGCTTGGTTTACGGCAGGGTTTAGGCGTTTTCCGAGGATTTCTTTACTTTCTTCACGTAGAGCGCCGCCACTATGGTTGCCGCCGCCAAGATTGCAACTACCACGTAGAGCGCGAGGTTTGGGTTGCCTGGGGTGCCGGCTGGTTTTTGTGTTGCCTGCGGCTGGGGGTTTGCGTTCGCGGTTTGGATCGAGATGTTTTTGAGTGCGATGGCGGTGTCTTCGTTATTTGTTAGAAGCAGAACCGTTGGGTTGCCGATGTTTTGGTTGCTTGCGCTCTGAATTACTGTGCCGTTTTCGTCGCTTATGCTGGTGGAGGTTGCGTAGCCGTTTACTGTGGTGGTTACTTGGTACCAGACGTTTTCTTTGATGTTTTCTGTGGCGTTTGTGATTGTTGTGGTTGCCTGCATGTTTGAGAGGTCTTCTTGGCTTAGTCCCTTGATGTTTAGGCTGTAGTTGCCTGCGTTGTTTTGGAGGATGAGGCTGAATTGGTTGTCTAGGGTCTGGTTAAAATCGTCGGGCAGCATAAGCGGCTCGAAACCCTGCGGAACGTTGAGCGGAACCGTTTCGTTGTGGGCAGGTATCTCAACCGTCATTACTTTTCCGTTGTACATAAGGACCCTCTGAATGCTGGCTGTCACGCTTACGTTTGCGGTCGGTACGTTTGAGATGGTTTGCCCCGCTGGCAACACGATAAAGCTGTAGCTCAAAGAAGCCTCTGCGCCTAATGGTAACGTGAAAAAGCTGTTTGCTCCCTGCATCGGCAGCGTGGCGAACTGCCCCAAGCCGGGTTGCCCAAAAATAAAGTTGTAGCCTATTGAGTTGAATTGGTAATATGATTGGGGTCCAACAAAGATTGGGACGGTTTGGCTGTCGGCGCAGGCGTAGTTTGAGGCGCCGTTCCAGTTAGCCGTGATGTAGTAGGTTCCTGACGAGGTGAAGTTCCAGGTTAAGCCGTAGTCGCCGTTGATGTCGGTTAAGGCGGTCAAGAAGCTGAGGGATTCACCGTAGTTGGTGCTGGTGAAAATGTAGATGTTGACGTTTTGGCTTGGGATCGCCGGGGTGATTGAGCCTGAAATCGAGATGGATCTTTCGCCGTTGACGTCGGTGCTTGCCGCCTGCTCGCTGGGGTCTACTGTTATGGCGGAATCAACCAGTTTCATGTTTAAGCTGGCTGAAATAGCGGCTGACGGCAGCGAATGTGACTGTGCTGAGTTGTCTATCGGGATGATGTTGGCTGTTGCGCCAGCTAATACTGTGGATTGGTCTCCAACTTTCCAGTCGCCTTCAGGCGTGGCTTCAGCGGTCCAGTAAGTTTTGTTTTGGAAGGTGAAGCTTGTGGGCGACTCGAATTCGGTATGAAAAATTGGCGTGTACGGCAAGTAAACTCCGATGTTCATATGCTGCGGATTTATGCCCGTGTAAAGAATCAAGACAACGTTTAATCCGCCTGCTTCCATGATGGATGCGGCAAGAAGCGACAATCCAACGCAGTCGCCCCGGTTGGTTGCTAACGTTTCTACAGGGTACTGTGGGTCGGTGACGTTGTATGTCATTTGATGGACGAATCCGAGTACGGCGTTGGCGAACTGTTCGTCGGGGTTGCGCAGGTTATCCGTGACTTTGAGAAGAGACTCTGCTATGGGCGCCACTGCCTCTGGCGTGATGAACTGTGCGTAGTCGCTGTTGTCGCTTATTGAATGGGTCAAGTTACCGTAGTAGTTGACGAGCGACACCGGAGTAGACACGTAGAGTTTTTGGCTGTGTCCCCCTAAGAGAACGCCAGGCTGCACGTTAATTATGCCGTATTGGTGGCTGACATTAGACAGGGGCTTGACTGCGTAGGTTTTATCGATGTTGCCTACTGCCGTCAAAGGCATCATGCAAGCTGCCAAAAGAATAATGAAAAGGAAAACAGCAGTTTTTTGGTTATTCAAAAACTTGTGTGCCTCCTAAAGCATTGCCCGGTGTCGAACCGACTAAAGTATGGACACGGGGCACGCATTTATCTTTTATCCCATATTCCCCCAGAAGCATCCCTTATGTTGGTTGGGGCAGAAAAACGGTTGCAGACATGGAAAATCAGGGCAAAAACGGTTTCCACTCAACTTTGAAGGGTGAGGAAACAGAAAAGGGTCAAAATCGGGTTTTCTCATCGCGGCATTTCTCCAAAAAATCTTCTAAGGAACAACTGCTGCTTTGTTTAGTTCCCACCTGTGAACTTGAACCCTGCTGGCAAGTGCTTCATCTAATCTGAGTTGTTCAACGTTCAAGAATTTTTTCGCCTCAAAACGGGGTTTTAAACCCAGATTTTCCATGGTGAGGCGATTAATACAAATTTGTTGTTGTAAACTGAAGCAACAAAACTTGATTCAGCCGGATTTGTAGATTTTCTTTTTCTTTGGATGGTTTTATTTGAGGAGAAAAAGTGCGACGAAGAGAATGACAGGTATGCCGACGGATGCGACAAAACCCCATTTGTTTAGTTCGTTTACCCGTTTTTTGTCTCCGTTTCGCATCCACTCCACGTACCCGAGAATGTTGACGATTAGGCTTATCGCCAGGAAAGAAATCACTGAATCGATGAAGACATCGTAAAACGTCAGCGAAGTCAACGGCGGCAGATTGTTTTGTTGTGCGATGTTGAATAGAACCGCGGTTATCAGCATTGAGGTGGTTATTCCGACTCTTAGGCTGAAAGCGGAGTTTTCATGCATCTGGAAAAGGAAGCTGATTGCGGAGACGACGCAAAATATCAGAGGCGGCACGATTGTTTCTACGGTGGCGCCGTAGGTGTTTCTGGCTTCATCGATAAACATGTCTGCCCGAGGCAGCTGGATGTTTTCTGGGTAGCTGGTTGTTGAAGTTGCGAGTTCGAATGTGGGTTTTGTCCAGCCGACGTTCTGAAAGTCTGTGCCTATGCCTGTGTCGCTGGGAAGCCAAACCAGCGAGGTGCTGTAGTTGAGTGACAGTAGTTCAATGGAGATGGCGAGCTTTATTTTGTCAAACGGGTAATTCTTCGCCTCCAGCGGCGTGTTAAGGTCGGCTCTGACTCTGTACAATTCGTATTTGAGTGGGCTGGTGTAGTTTGAGGAAACCAATAGTTTGGCGCCCGGGTAAGCGGGGTAACCGTTCATCAAATACCAGTCGGCTGTGGAGATGTTGGGGTCGACCCATGCGAAGTAGACGTAGAAGTCGAAGGTGTAGCTGCCTGAGCGGTAGTCGAAGCTGTAGATGTTGATGAGCCACAAGCCGATGTAAACCGCGTGGTTCTGATACTGAACGTTTGCAGGCTGGTTAGTGACGGGCGGGACGGTTTGCGCAGCTACTTCCACATGTTTCTGCGTAGCAAGCGACAGAAAGCCCCCTGCCAAAAGAAACAAAACCAACAACAGAACAAAAAACGAAAAAGACCCTTTTTGGAACACAGCCACATGCTCCACTAATCATTAACTTTGCACTATGAAATATTCTTTGCTCCGCCTCAAAGTTTTTGAGCTTTAAGGTGCCTATTACTTCTTTAGGTGCTTTGTTTGGGCGATGGTTTTGTTGTTTCGATGAAAGAAGGCGAGCTTGGCGAAGGCAAAATGAAAGCTGTTCGGCTCAAAGGTAAACCTATCTTGTTGGTAAGGGCCGGCGGCGAAGTTTATGGTGTATCCAACGTTTGTCCCCACGCGGGCTGCGGTTTCCAATCGGGCATTCTCACGGGTTACACGTTGATGTGTCCCTGTCACGGCTGGAAATTCGACGTGCGAAACGGGCAGTACCAAGAAATCCCCAACGTGAAGCTGTCCTGTTACAGCTGCAAAATCGAAAATGGCAGGGTACTTGTCGAAATCGTAAAAGGCAAGTAGAATCTTTTCATCATAACCCTGCCCCAAAAAGCAAACAAACTAAGAAACCGCCACAAACCCCTCTTTCTCCGCCCCGCTAACTCCCGAAAAACAGCTTTAAATAAACCAGTGAACTCGTTAACAGATAGGCATATCGTGCACGGAGGTTTTTTTTGAGCTTATTCGATTGGCAACTTTTTGCCGACGCGGAATCTTTACAGCAAACTCGGCTGAATCAACTTTTAAGTAAAAGCAGCTTCGCGTTGAAAGAAGCGGCGGCAATTCAGCAGAATACTTCGACAAACGTTTTCGATTGGGTTGACCACCTTGCCCTTCCATCGGAGACAATAGATGTTGAGAGGCTCGCGAAAATGGGGTTTGAAGAATCCAAGAAAGCGCTAGCTGATACGGCGGTTTTTCGGGTTAAAGGAAGCACGCTTTTTCCGCTGCTTTTGAAGCGGGGCAGAGAGTCAGAAGTCGCGATTGCAGTTGAAGACATCGAAGATTTCGCAAAGACAGTGGGCAAAGGAAAAACCATTCAGGGGGCGCCCAACTCAAGCTTTAGAAAGATGGTTCTTGTCAGCGAAAACGATTTTGCCCTCTCAGTCGTGGAGAGGCGCGGTTCATCAGGCTATGTCGCTGAAGATGCGGACGACGTTAACTCATACGTTGACGCCTCAAACGCTTTAGAGATGCGCAAAAGAGAGTTCACGTCGGCTGAAGACGGTATTCACGAAACTGAAAAACTTCTTAAGAACTACGAAAACAGCCTAAGCAAGCCGAGGCTAGCCGACGCCTTCTTTCGGGCGGAAAGACGCTACTGGGAAACCAAAAACCACGCAGCCACTGTTCAAAAGGCAAGGCAGGATAAGGTCGGGGTCGGCTGGGGCAACGTGGACCATCACACTTTCAGGTCATCACGAAGCAATTTTAGCAACCTGATTCGCCTATTCGAGCATCTCGGGCTGAAGCCGCGGGAAAGTTTTCATGCAGGTGCCCAAGCAGGTTGGGGCGCCCAAATCCTAGAGGAAGAGGATGGGCGAAACGTTGTTTTCGCTGATGTAGACCTGTTGGCTGAAGAAAAAAACATGGATTTCGCGCATAAAAGCCTTGAACCGCATAGTGAGTTGGGTTCGGTTGGCTTGTGGGTTGGGCTGCATGGCGAAAGCCTTCTTGAGGCTGGGCTGCATCATTTAGCCGCCCGATTCAACTTCGAAGCTGTCCGAGCGGACCTCAAGGAAGTGGGCGTCGGCATGATGAAGCCTTTCTCCAATTTTCCCTTCCTAAAACAAGCCTTCACGGAGCCCGAGCGGTGGCAGGTTCAAGGCGAAAAAATGAATTTACTTCTAAAAAACCACAGCTTAAGCAGCGAGCAAGCGTCGGTGTTCCTTCGGGACGGAGCGGTCGGGAGCCATTTAGAGAATATCCAGCGTGGTCAAGGTTTTAAGGGGTTCAACCAGAACTCAGTGAGTGCAATAATTAAATGGACTAATCCTCTAAATCAAGAAGGAAAATATGCCTAAGTAGATTAGGCGTTGGGGTTTTGGCTTAGCTGCTGAAGCGCACGCAGGCGTTTGGTTACGTTCGGATGCGTCGAGAAAGCTTCTGCTACCTTGTCTTTGCCTGTTATTTTTCTCGAAAGGATTTCTTGAACCATGAGCTGTGCATCCCAGCTTTTTGCTGCTTGATTTGAATCGCCTGGGTCGGATATGAAGAGGCATTTGAATGCGCTTACGCCTTTCTGCTGGTCCTGCCCTCTTGTTTTGCTTGGTTTCTTTGAGGCGCTCACGATTTTCGCGAGACCCGTCGAGAGCTTCCATGCGCCGTTATCAACTACTTGGACGCTGTTTCTGTCGGCGTAGTATTCGCGTACTCGGCTTAGCCAAAGAGTGAAGAAGGTTAACAGATAGCCGAAGCCCATCAACCCGATGCCGATGATTGCTCCGTTGCCGTTGCCTCCGCCGCTTCTTTTGCTTCCGCCGCCTGAAGCCATTCCTGACCACATAAGTGAATATCCAAGGTACATGAAAACGGAAGGCAACACTGAAACAGCCATCATAACTTGGACGTCGCGGTGCCTAAGATGACCCAGTTCATGACCCAAAACCGCTTCAACCTCATCTGTGCTTAGCGCCGTAAGCAACCCCGGGGTAACTGCCACTCGGCTGCCTGTGAGGGGTGAACCGTAGGCGAAGGCGTTTGGAACGGGGACTTGAGCTAGGCATGAGCTCTGGAACTTTTATGTGGCATTTCTGGCTTAGGTTGTTGACGATTTGGTGAAGCTGCGGGTTCTCTGCTGCTGTGATTTTTCTTATCTTGTAAACGAAACCTAGTAAGTAGGGTGCGAAGAGCCATTGGGCAATGTTTATGCCTACTACGATTACGCCGACTGCGATGATGTTGAAGACGCCGAAGTACAGCATAATGCCTGTTAAAACTAACGTTGACAACCCGATTATGATGGTAAGGGTTGCCAGCATAGAAAGTCTAAGTTCAACTATACCCATATTGGTCTTTATTGGCATGCGCAAAAGCCGCTTATATTTTTTGCTTATTTAAACGGCTATTTGGTAAGGAAATTTGCGGAGGAAAGACGATGTTTTCTTCGGCAACGCAAACGGCGAGGTATCCTTGGTTTTCTTGGTTTAAGTGAGCGGTGTGTCGATAGTGTTTAATATTAAAATAGGATGAATTAGGTAACTAGTGCAATCGTTGGGTGAGGTTTAATGATGGGTGAAAATAACGTGGATAGTTTAGAAATCGAGGTTGACTCTCACGCTCTTGAGTTTCTTAAGAAAAGCGGCGACGTCTTCGTCTTAACCGACGTTCAAAACCCACAGTACTCCTACTATAAGATTAAAGGGTTTGATTCGAACCTTAACGTCAAGTTCGAAGAGTTCGTGGAAGTCTGCAAAGGATACCCCGAAGAACCCGCTGACCCAAACAACCAAACCCCCGAATTTGTTGTCTCAGTATTTAACGTCAATTCCCCCTCAAGCACGATGCCTTCTAACTTGGGATTCTACGTCGCAAAATCAGGTTTCAAAACAGTTGACGACTGGCTAAAAAGCCTAAACGCCGACGAAATCCCCGACTGCGAAAGCGGATACAAAAAAACGTTCTACCTCTACCGCATACAAACCTCCTAAACTGCTCAAGCCCTCAACTACCCGATGCGAAGCCCAGCGGCAACTCGTTTGCTCAAAATGGAAAATTTTAAAAGCCATCGTTCAATGTGGATTAATCAATCTAAGTTTGTGGAAGACTGGATAGATATGAAGAGAATACTTGCTGTGTTGCTTTTAGGAGTTCTATGTTTGTCGATTTTTGTAGCATTCGCGCCAAAAGGAGAGGCGCAAACGGTGGATTGGTGGTCAATGTTCCGTCATGACCCAACGCACACCGCTTACTCAACATCCACTGGCCCAACGGCTAACACACTTCTGTGGAGTTACGTCGCAGGCGGCTCCATAGACTACAGTTCACCCTGCGTTGTGAACGGAGTTGTTTTTGTCGGCTCAGACGACCACTACGTTTACGCCCTCAACGCCGCAAACGGTGACTACATTTGGAGCTACAAGACCGGTGGCCAAATTGATTCTTCCCCAGCGGTCGCCAACGGCGTAGTCTACATTGGTTCGGAAGACCACAAAGTCTATGCCCTAAACGCTACAAGCGGCAGCAAATTATGGAGCTACAGCACAGGCGACCAAGTGGAATCCTCCCCCGCGGTCGTGAACGGCGTCGTTTACGTTGGCTCAGATGACAAAAAAGTCTATGCCCTCGACGCACAAACCGGCACCAAAACCTGGAGTTACAGCACGGGTGACGCGGTTGTTTCTTCCCCTGCGGTTGCAGACGGCGTTGTTTATGTTGGTTCAGAGGACAAAAACGTGTATGCTTTGAATGCTGCTTCAGGCGCCAAAATCTGGAGCTACACCACTGGGGACATGATTGATTCCTCTCCGACGGTGTTCAACGGCACAGTTATTATCGGTTCAGACGACAACAACGTTTACGCGATAAGTGTCCAAACTGGAACTAGAGTTTGGAGTTTCGGGACAGGCAACTATGTTGATTCTTGTCCTGCGGTGGCTAACGGAGTTATTTTCATCGGTTCTGAAGATGGCAGCGTCTATGCTTTGAATGCTGAATCCGGCAGCAAAATCTGGAGCTACAACACGGGAAACCAAGTAGAGTCTTCACCCGCAGTCGTCAACGGCTTAGTTTATGTGGGTTCAGACGACGACAACGTTTATGCACTGAATTCTTCAACAGGCAATACGGTGTGGACTTACGGAACAACCGACCTTGTTGATTCTTCCCCTGCAGTCGCCAACGGAGTGGTCTACGTAGGCTCAGACGACAAAACCGTATATGCCTTCGGCAAAATCACAGCGCCGCAGCCAACCCCCTATCAGCCGCCAATCCCAGAGTTCCCAAGCCAAGCAGTTGCCCTGCTACTGGTTGCCTTCGTAGCCTGCTCCGTATTCACGGTGTTTGCAGCAAAAAAGAAGAGCGCCTACAGCAAAAGATTTTAGGGAAAATGGAGCCTGAGAATCCGATTAGTTAGCTCTTCTCAGACTTTACATGTTTTTCTGTTCTAGGTAGGTTTTTTGGAGTTTGCCTGAGTAGTCAACGTATACTGTTTTTAACTCCGTGAATTCCTTGATGCCTTCAGGTCCGTCTTCCCGCGTGTTTCCCGAATGCTTCATGCCGCCGAAAGGAAGATGACATTCCGCGCCGATTGTGGGGCTGTTAACATAGGTTAACCCTGCCTGCAGCTTGTTGATTGCGACAAAAGCGTTGGTTATGTTGTTGGTGTATATGGCGCTGCTTAAGCCGTACTCTACAGAATTTGCCTTTTCGATTGCGTCGGTGAGGCTTTGCGCCGAGAAAATCGAGATTACTGGTCCAAAGATTTCTTCCTGAGCAATCCGCATAGTCACCGTGCAGTCCGTGAAGACTGTAGGCTCAAAAAAGTACCCACTCAAATCTTTAGGTACGTTGCCTCCGACGAGGAGTTTGGCGCCTTCGCTTTTCCCGATTTCAACGTATCTGCTTACTTTGTCCTGAGCCGCCTTGTTAACCAAGGGTCCAAGGTCGGTTTTAGGGTCTAAACCGTTTCCAAGCCTTAACCTACGCACCTGCTCAACCAGCATCTCCTCGAACTCCGCCTTGATTTTTTCGTGAACAATCACTCTTGAACTCGCCGTGCATCTCTGCCCCGAAGTTTCAAAACCTCCCCAAAGCACCCCGTTAACCGCCAGCTTCAGGTCGGCATCATCCATAACAACAATCGGGTTTTTTCCGCCCATCTCAAGATTCACGCGTTTGAGCCCGGCTTCTTTGAGGATTGCCGCTCCAGTGTCTTTGTGTCCAGTGAAGCTGATTACCCGCACACGCTTATCCCTAATCAAAGCCATCCCAACGGTTTCGCCTGGACCCGTAACCAAATTAAGAACGCCTTTCGGGACGCCTGCTTTTTCCACGGTTTCTACAAGTTTGGTTGCGCAGAGCGGGGTGTCGGAGGCGGGTTTGAGGACGGCGGTGTTTCCGCATACGAGGGCGTAGAAGACTTTTTTGGCTGGGATAGCTATGGGAAAGTTCCATGGGGCAATCAAAGCTGCCACGCCGATGGGAAGCCGAACGGTCATTGCGAACTTGTCTGGTTTCTCGGAGGGCGCCGTGTAGCCGAAGAGTCTTTTGCCTTCGCCTGCCGCGTAAAACCCAACGTTGATGGCTTCTCCAACGTCGGCGGTTGCGTCAAGCAGGGTTTTTCCCATCTCACGGGTCATGATGCGGGACAGTTCATCCTTGTTTTCGCTAAGCAACTGGGCAGCTCGAAAAATGTATTCGGCGCGTTTGGGCGCGGGTGTTTCTGACCATGCGTCAAGGGCTTTCTGGGCGGCGTTTACCGCTTTTTCTGCGTCAGAAGCGTTTGCTTTCTGGAATTCGCCGATGACTTCGTTTGGGTCCGCGGGGTTAGCTCTTGTGAAGGTTTCGCCTGACTCAGAGTTTACCCATTCGCCGTCTATGTACAATTGATGTTTCAAAACCATTTCAAACCACTGCCTAAATTTGAACCTCTAAAAACACAAACTTGCCCCGCCTCAGACTAAACGTTCGGGACAATTATAGATGGCAAATACCATTTAATAACTTCTTCGAAACAATCGAACCCCATAACCCGCAGCAATCGTTGGGCGTTCCGAAATCAAAGTGGCAACGGGGAGCGGTGGCGACGATTTCGCTTTCTTCAAGCGCAGGAACCAAAAAAGCCTAAATCCTTAACTCGAAAAAAGCATCCAAAAACTTTTTTGAGCCAGCCACGCCTTAAACTGTTTTCTGCCGAAAATCACGTCGTTTCTGTATTCTGGCGTTGTACCAATTCCAAATCTTGTCCGCTGCATCCTCTGTGTACCCTGAGTTGGCAAGGTCTCTTTTGAATGTGCGTTGTGAAGGTGCCCTAACTTTTTTGGTGGTCTGCTGCTGTCGCATACTTTTTCTGCTGTTTAAAAAATAATAAAGGTTGTGAATTTTGAATCAAAAGAGTAGATGTGCACAACACAGATACAGCAGGCTTAGCCCTGCCCGCGGCATGCGTCATTTCGGCGAGTTCCAAGCTTTTTACGTCGGCAAACCGGCTCGCACAAACCCGCCATTCCCAGTCGTGGCTACCTGAAAATATTCAACGACCTCCTCTAAAGTGCCTTCTCTTCGTCGAATGATGGAAAAGAAGACGATTTAGAAGCCAAAACCGCGCGAGACCCGCGTTTTCCGCTTTGATAACTCTTAAATAATGCTTTATTCTCGTTGTTGTATGAGGGTATTGCATGTTTTTGCTGCCTGATTTGACTATTGGCGGACGAACCGTTGACGTTACGGGTCTGCTTGTTACTTTGGTTGGGTTGATTGTTCTTTGGATAGTTGTTTCGATACCGGTTTGGCTTGCTGGAAAAGCGGTTACAGGCGGCAAAGCATCTTTCGGCGACGCCCTGCTTGCGACGCTTGCGGGGCCAATCGTGTATTTTATCGTTTCTTTTCTGGTAGGTTTCTTCCTTAGCTCAGTGATTGGGTCAGCCGCCTTTGTCTTCGGTTACCTTTTGGCGCTGCTTGCATGGATATGGGTTTTCAAAGCCAGTTTCCAGACGGGTTGGCTTCGGGCCATTGCGATTGCGATTCTGGCATGGGTCCTCTTCGTTGTGCTAAGCATTGTGGTCGGCGCCATCTTCGGAGTTGCGTACCCGGCGCCGTTCTTCCCCAAAATCTAAGCCCCGACGCCGCTCAGCCCTGTGGCATTGACTATCCTCTGCCAATAGCCTCATTCGGGCGGTGGCAACCCGGACTTTCCTTGACTATTTTTACTATCTAAACTGCTATAGACTATTGCAGACTACCCTCCAAAACCTCACACACCAAACCAAAAAACCCAAAAGACAGAAAATCATCCGTCGGCATTTTCGGCTTCGGCTCCATGGACAGCAACAATTATAGGTTATGATGGGTTGGTGACTGTGGTGTGCCAAATGAGTGGGTCACGAATCTATGCTTCAGCGAACGTGCGAAAAAAGAAGCAAATCATCGGTGCCGTAGCGGTTGCGTTTGTAGTGCTGTTTATCATCCTTCTGTTCCTTAACATTTTAACCCTAATTCCCTTTCTTATAGCCGATTTAATTGTGGGGTTAACAGCTAACTACATTTTCAGAAGGCTCGACAAACAAGCAAACCGATAAAAACTGCCCTGCCCCAGCTTCAACCGCGGGCAATTAAGCAAATTATTTATTCCCGAAACTGCTGAACTATCAAGCAAGTGAACAACATGAATCCTTTATTGTTAAAAGCTAAGAAAGTAGTCGGAGCAGAAGGCTACATATTGGGCGAAATAAACGATTTCCATGTTGATTTCAACCTCTGGCAAGCAACAGCCTTCTATGTTATCCTCAGCGAGGAAGCAGCCGCAGAACTCAACCTCAAAAAGCCGTTTCTGCGCAAAATAATGGTGTGTCTGCCGACAGAGTTGATTGGTGTTGTAGGAGACGTGGTGACGCTTAAGCAGCCGATTCGAAACCTCAAAGATGTCGCGGAAAAAGAGATGCTGGTGAAGAGCGTCAAAGTTGAAGGCAAAAGAGTAGTTAGCCCTAACGGTTTTCTAGTAGGGGAAGTAGAGGGGTTAGACGTCGATGTGAATGATTGGCAAGTGAACGGGCTACAAGTTGCCTTAACTGACGAAGCCGCATTGGAGCTCGGGTTCAGCAGACCCTTCATGAGCAAGGTTGTTGTGATTGTACCAAGCAAAGCCATCGGCGCCGTCGAAAACTTCGTCACCTTAGATGAAGGGATGCAAAACCTCAAGTCACTAGTCGAATGCATAAGATCCTGCCAACTGCAAAAATAACCCCGTGCACGAGGAGTTCAGCAGCTATTTAGGAGCTTCGGATGCGGTTTTTCTGTCTGGGCAGTCGTTTCCGAGGGGGCATTCTGAGCTTCGATTTTTCTTGCAGAACTCCAGATTCAGCCTGATTAGCTGCGATTCATAAATTTCCACACAGTTCCTGCTTAACCCGATTTTTCGGGCGGTGGCGACAGCGATGGGGGGCGGTTTGGGTTTTGCTTTGTCCCAGATTCCTCTTAGTTCCCTTAAGAATATGTTTACACAGACTGGTCCGACGCCTCTGAATTCTTGCAGACGCTCTTGGAGGTCCTCTGGGCTTCTGGATTCTGAATGAAGCGTTTCGAGGTCTCTGTACTTTTCTTTCAGCTTCTTTGCGACATCTAAAAGGTTCGTTGCGGTGGAGAAGTCGTATCGTGTGTAGCCTCCTGAATCCAGAACTTCGACTAGACGGTCCCAACCTGCATCCAAAATGGCGTCGGGGGTTGTCAGGTCTTCTTGCTCGAATTGGCGGAAGGTTTCCTTGGCTGTTTCAGCGGAGATTCTTTTGGCAAACAGCATTGACGCCAAAAACCATTTGAAACGATCCACAGGCTTAGACAAGTCAAGGCCAAGCTCGCTGGAGTAGTTCGGCAGCTTAGAGAGGGCTTTCTCCACATTCATGAAAAGACCCTTAGAAACTGTGGGTTTCATCAGAAATAAACATGTTGAATTCATAAAACTTAACTCTCTCAAACCCGAGAAATCAACGTGAAGAGACAAACATTGAGCAATCGGTCATCCAGCGTGTATCTATCGTTCTTCGGGTTTGTTGTTCTAGTTGCTGGGCTCGTTTTGTGTTGGTTTTCGATGGGTCAACAGGATTCTTTAGGTTCCTCCTATTCCACTTTGTCTAATTCCAGCATCACTCTGCTGATCGGGGCATTCGTTGTGCTTGTCGGCGGAGCGTTGCTGATGGTTGGGCTTCTTTCAGCATTTCGCAGACATGGACCTTCACTTTACTATTAGAAGTTTCTATGCCTCAAAAAATGGTGTGCTAGCAGTTAATAAAACACGTTAAACTTATACTGAAAACAGGAAGTTCACTTTTATGCAGCCAAAACAGGAACCTAAACCTAATAGGCTCATCAATGAAAAAAGCCCTTACCTTCTTCAGCACGCCTACAACCCAGTGGACTGGTACCCTTGGAGCCAGGAAGCTTTAGACAAAGCCAAAGCGGACGACAAACCCATTTTCCTAAGCATAGGCTACTCAACTTGCCACTGGTGCCACGTCATGGAAATGGAGTGCTTCAACGACACGCAGGTTGCGGATTTGCTGAACTCAGCGTTCGTGTCCATTAAGGTTGACCGCGAAGAAAGACCCGACTTGGACGCTTCGTATATGGCTGTTTGCCAGGCAATGGGCAGAAACTGCGGCTGGCCCCTCAACATCATAATGACGCCTAAGCTGAACCCGTTCTTTGTCCAAAGCTACATACCTAAACATAGCCGACCCGGCATAATCGGCATGCTGGATCTTGTGCCTCAAGTCACACAAATATGGAAAACACAGCGTTCCCAAATGGAAATGGTTGGCGCCGACATCAAATCACGCATAGAAACGATGGAAAAACGAACACCCAAAAACCTGCTTGGCGCCGAGGTTTTGCAGGACGGTTTCGACCGCCTCAAACTGGATTACGACAAAGAAAACGGCGGGTTCGGCTCAGCACCAAAGTTTCCGACTCCACATAAACTGCTGTTTCTTCTGCGTCGATACTCTCACACGGCAGAGAAAAGCGCGTTGTCCATCGCTGAAAATACTCTTCGCAAAATGCGTTTGGGCGGAATCTTTGACCAACTTGGCTTCGGCTTTCACCGATACAGCACCGACCCCGAGTGGCTGATTCCTCACTACGAAAAAACCCTTTATGACCAAGCGTTGCTGACGCTGGCGTATGTTGAGGCATATCAGGTGACAGGTGCTCCAAAGTTCAAGATTACTGCAAAGGAAACATTGGAATACGTTCTTCGCGGCTTGTCTGCAGGTGGGGAAGGCGGATTCTATTCGGCTCAAGACGCTGACTCTGAGGGTGAAGAAGGCAAATTTTACCTCTGGACAGTCGACCAAGTTCTCGATGTTCTGGCTCCAGCTGACGCTGAACTGGCAGTTCACCTCTACGGTTTAAAACCCGAAGGCAACTTCCCCGACGAAAAAGGCCATTTAAACGGCAAAAACATCTTGCACATTGCGGAGCCACTTGGAGACCTCGCAGCATACAAGGGCTTAACAGTCGATGAACTGATTGCACAGATGGGCAAAATCCAGAACGCGCTTTTTGAGGCAAGAAAAAAACGGGTAGCTCCAGCGGTGGATGATAAGGTCTTAGCTGACTGGAACGGACTGATGATTGCGGCTTTAGCTAAAGCAGGCAGCGTTTTCGCTAATTCAGCGTTTATTGAGGCGGCTTCGAAGACAGCTGATTTCTTGCTGAATCATATGAGGAAAGGCGATGTGCTGTATCATCGCTACGCGAAGGGTGAAGTGGCTATTGAAGGATTTCTGGATGACTACGCCTTCACAGTGTACGGGCTGATACAGCTGTATGAGGCAACGTTTAGTGAAGTGTATCTTCAAGCCGCCGCCGACCTGACCAGAAACATGGTGAGCAGGTTTTGGGATCAACGAAACGGCGGATTCTACCAAACACAAAACGTGGAGGCGGGCATGCCGAAAATCAAACAGCTCTACGACGGCGCGATGCCCTCAGGCAACTCAGTGGCGCTCCATGACCTGCTGTGGCTTAGCCGTTTAACCAACGAACCCACATACGAGCAGATGGCAGCCCAGATGACTAAAACCTTCGCTGAAGAAGTTGAAGCCGCACCCGACGCATACACCTTCTTCCTATCTGCACTTGACTTCCAACTCGGCCCATCCTACAACGTCACGGTTGTCGGCGACCTGAAAAGTAAAGACACACAGGAAATGCTTAAGACGCTAAGGCATCGATACCTGCCGACCGCCGTAATCCAGCTTAAAAGCCCCGATAAAGCAGGCTTGGGCTATCAACAAATCGAAGGCAAAGCAACCGCCTATGTATGCCGCGACCAAACATGCCTACCCCCCACCGACAGCCAAGCAGTTATGCTCGAGCAACTCGGCATAAAAGAAGAGAAACCGTAGCTCTGAAGTCCTGCGCCTTTTTCTGCGTTTTTCTTGTATGTGTTTTGGGTTGTTTGCCTTCTTAGAACGTTGACATGTACTGCTGCGGGGTAGGCCACTTTTCAGGGATCTTGCGGGAGCTGGCTTCAATCTTTGTTATGCCGCTGATTCGCGAGATTTCGTCCTGGATTTCGAATGATTGCGCTGTGTCTCTGATCATCGCGGAGAGCTGCAGGTCGTAGTCGCCGCTTGTCTTCGTAATAATTATGACGTCAGGGATCTTAGCGAGCGACTCAACCAGCGGGTTAGACACGTCGCCGGGCGTTGTAAAAGCAATGTTGAAATCCAAAATGGATGTGTACCCAATCTTATTCGGGTTAATCTGGATGGAAACCTTCATCGCTCCCCTCTCCTTAAGCTTATGATACCGCTTAACAACCGTGTCCGTCGACAACTTCATCTCCCGCGCAATCTTACTAAACGACGCCCGCCCCTCCACCGCAAGCTTGCCGACAATTTTCTTATCCAAATCATCAATCACAACTCTCTCACCTGGCCGGCTTGCTGCGGAACTCAGGTTTTGTTGGTTTGTTTTGTCGGGGCTTTTTTGGGTTTGGGTGAAATCCAGGTTTTCAGGGATGTTTCTAACTCCAGTCCAAATGTAGCTTTTTAACCCCATTGTGGGAAGTTTCCGCCGAATAACCTGCTTCACATGATCCAACTCGTTAAGGTTCTTCAGCGTCGCAATCCCCCGAATATTATAAACACTGTTATATTGGCGGTAAGCACGAACCTCAGTTATTTTTCTAATAAGCTCCATTGCCTGCTCAAGCTGCTGAGCCTCGACACTTAAAAGCAAAGTCGCCAAAGCGTCAAACCCGAAAACACCAAAATTAATCTGAACCGTCGCACCGTTAATTATCCCCTTTTTCTCCATCGCCCTGCAACGTTTCCACACTTTATTCTTCGATACGCCGCATTGGTCGGCTATTTCGTAGTAGCCTGTTCGACCGTCTCTCAGCAGACTTCTGAGGATGTTCGAATCAAGTTCTTTGAGTTTAAGCACGGTTCCTTCCTTTGTCTTAATTTAGTGCGGATTTTCCTGATTTAAAAATTTCGCATTTTCTCGATATTTGGCGCTTGAAACTGCCAATACTCTCGATTTCTGGCGAAATTGTTAAGTCATGAACGGCAAAAATAACCTGCTAAAACGTGGATATATACTGGCGTGGACTTGGCCATTTTTCCACTCTGTCCAAAGCTCCTATTTCAACATCCATTTTCGTTATTCCCTGAATTTCCCCCAGCTGGCCTTGAACTGAAAGAAACTGACCCAAATCTTTAACCATTACATATATCTGCAAGTCGTAATTCCCAGTTGTTTTCATAATGCTTATTACATCGGGTATTCTGCTGATTTCTTCAATAATTTCTGAAGAGTTTTCAGTTGAAGTCACCGTGAAGAAAACACAGAGAGCTTTGTACCCTATTTTGTTTGGGTTAATTTGAATTGTAACTTTCAAGACTCCGTTTTTCTTTAGCCTTTCATATCTTCTTTTGGCGGTGTCGGATGAGATTCCGATTTCTCTGCCAAGCGTTTCCATGGATACCCGTCCGTTCTCGGAAAGTTTATCCGCTATTTTTTGGTCAACGTCGGTAAGAATCATCGATTGGGAACCACTTTTCTGAGCTTTTACCTGATAATTTATGGCTTCCTTTCTTTTTTCCGCATTATCGCTGATTAATGCCAAGTTGTAATTCATTTCTTTAACGTCTGTCCAGATTGCGGTTCTCATTTCCAAAATGGCGAAGCATCTTTTGAATTCGTCCTTGATTACGTTCAACTTTTCAAGTGTTTCAAGGATTACGATAACATCCAGGTTTCCTTTGATTCCCCTGTTGTAGAACGAGTAAATTTCTGGCATTTTCTTGAGATAATTGACAAGTTGCTCTTCTTGTCTCGAGTCAAAGTTGATAAGAATATGTGCCACTGCTTTGTAACCGAAACTCTTGTAATTGATATGTGTCGTAGCGCCAGTGATTATTCCAATTTCTTGCATTTCGGCGAAGTTTTTTTTGACAGTTTCTTTTGTTTCGCCCATTTTTTGGGCAACTTCATTATCTGTCTGGCGGCCGTCTGACAGCAACTCCTTGAGGATTTTGGCTTGAATCAGACTTATTTGCTCGGTTAAGATTATGTCCCTCGGTTAATCTTCACCATACTTTTTTCATTCTATATAAATTCATCGCACATTTTTCTTTCCAATTTTTGTCAACTGACCCTTAATCGTTTCTATTGCGTAATCTGATTCAGCTTATGTTGTTGCTTTTTTTGGCAATTAATGGAAATTTTATTCAAATCTCCTTTTATTTTTACAAAGTCTTAAATAAACAGCAAGCAACAGCTTGTGCACCGAATAAAGGAGAGAGAATAGAAATAATGAATATCTCAAAAAACAAAACTATGACTATTCTGCTAGCAGTCTTTTTCGCAACTCTAATGGCATCTTCAATGGTACTAATACCCAACGCAAACGCTCACTCACCTCCAATCACCATTCCAACGTTCGCTTATATCTCGGCTACCCCCGACCCCGTCGGTGTCGGACAAACCATCAGCGTCTACATGTGGCTTAACCAGATCTACGGAGTAGGCTACTCTTCCACACCAGTCTCATATTCTGCACTCTACAATAACTACAGATTCCAAAACTACAACCTCACCGTAATTGACCCTAACGGAAAAGCAACGACAAAAATCTTTGCAACCATCCAAGACCCAACCGCAAACCAGTTCGACACATACACCCCAAGCATAGTAGGCACCTACGTTTTCATCTTCACATTCCCAGGACAATACTACGGCGCTAACGGAGACGGTCTACAAAACCAAACAACCGCAGGTAACCCACCGCCAACAGTCTACGGCGACTATTACGCGCCAAGTCAAGCAACAACCACAGTCACAGTACAGCAAAACCCAATCCCCGCAGCCATTGGCAGCTCACCATTACCAACTGCCTACTGGACACGGCCAATCTACGGTGAAAACACATGGTGGTACAGCGTCTCGTCAAACTGGCTTGGAACTGGCGCACCCGTCAGTTCAGCCACAGGTTCCGGAGACATCACAGCCTTTAGCTACCGGTTCAGGTGGCTGGGGCTCTGACATGGAACGGTACCCAGGCGACGCAGTGGGTCCATTAACTGGACACGTCATGTGGACAAAGCCGATTCAGGAAGGCGGAGTAGTTGGAGGCAATCTGTTCCAAACAGGACAAGGAGCTGGCTACTTTGAGGGATCAGCATACGAGCAACGAATGACCAACATAATCATCTGCAACGGCATAATATACTACAACCCACCAATCTCGTTCAACGGAGGAAACTCAGGGCAATGCACAGCGGTTGATTTGGCAACAGGCAAGACTCTTTGGACATCAAGCCAGATCGGTACTCTGTCGTTTGCCTATATCTACGACGTATGGCAATCTGACCAGCACGGAGTCTACCCAGCAATCCTCTTCACAAGCAACTTCGCAAAAGCATATGACGCATTCACAGGTATACCGCTCTTTTCAACCTCAGGCACACCAGGAGGCTATGAAGCTTTGGGTGTGATGGGTGAACACTTAAAATACAACTTTGCCAACCTCGGAAATACATCAAACCCAAACTTCATGTTATCCGAATGGAATTCATCCAGACTATGGGACAACACATTCAGCCCATGGAGCGCAACAACCATTGACAGCAACCCAACACTATACAACATGTCTACCTCATCAGGTGCATCCATTACCACTACGCAAGCAGCATACGTCACTGGAGGAACACAGCCAGCAATCGGTACATTCGAAGGATACAACCTAAATGAACCAGCAGGACTCACTGATAATACTGCATATAATTTGGATAACTATCCGACCTACAACTACACTGTCTACGCAAACGTAGTGAACCCCAACAGCCCACTGTACATGTACGACTGGAACGTAACAGTACCAGGCGTTAACGACCAAAGTTCAGCACCAACTATTGAAGCCGCAATTCCTGGGTATATGATGATTCTCGAAAGAGGCGCATTCCCAGCCAGCCCCGGATCATTTACCACCGCAAGCTGGACACCATACACATACTACGCCATCAGCTTGGCATCTGGTAGCATTGGCAAACTCTTATGGACACAAACAGAAACTGCACCTCCAGGAAACGTTACGGTCTTCTACGCAGGCTGCGATCCAACCACACACACATTCTTCGAGGCACACGATGAAACCCTTAACTTCATTGGATACAGCATGGACACAGGAAAACAACTCTTCACCACCTCACAATTAACATCATGGGACTACTACGGGCAACCAGCACCAGCACAAATCTACATCCAAGCAGCAGACGGTAACATCTTATCAAGCGCTTTCGGAGGAGTACTCTTCTGCTGGAACGACACAACTGGCAAGCTCGAATGGAGCTTCGGCAACGGACCTTTTGGCAGCGACAACAGCACCAAAGCAGGCTTAAACGTCTTCTACGGTGACTACCCAACATTCATCAACGCAGTCGGCGGCGGCGTAATATACCTCGTTAGCACAGAACACACTATCACCGACCCAATCTACAAGGGAGCAATGGCACGTGCAATAAACGAAACCACCGGCCAACAAATCTGGAAAGTGTCTGACTACACAGGCGAGTTCTCAGCAATGAGCTACGCTATGGCAGACGGCTTCTCGATATTCCCCAACGGCTACGACAACCAAATCTACTGCATAGGCCGCGGACCAAGCGTCACAACAGTCACAGCACCAAACGCAGGCTTAGCATCAGGGCAATCAGCAGTGATAAGCGGCACAGTGATGGATGTTTCAGCAGGAACAACGCAAACACAAGTAGCAGCTGACTTTGCAAAAGGCGTTCCAGTATCATCCGAAGCAAGCATGAGCGACTGGATGGGCTACGTATACCAGCAGCAACCAATGCCAACCAACTTCACCGGCGTACCAGTTACGTTATCAGTCTTAGACTCTAACGGCAACTTTAGAAGCATCGGCACAGTCAACACCGACCAAACCGGCACTTACAGCCTCTCTTGGAAACCAGACATCGCAGGCAACTTCACCGTCTACGCAACCTTCGCAGGAAGCAGCGGCTACTGGCCATCATCAGCTGAAACACACCTCTTCGTCGAAAACGCACAACCAACCTCTGCACCAACCGCTTCACCAGTTAGCCTGGCACCAACCCAATCATACATCACCTACATCGGCGTTGCAATCATCGTTGTCATAGTCATAATCGGCGCAGTCCTCGCAATGCTCATCACAAGAAAACACCCATAAACTGCAAAAAAAACAACAACCCAAAATAAGGTAAGTTTCAAAACTTACTTTTTTTTAATTTAATCTAAAGCCAAAGCGTAGCTGGATTTTTCCAAGCCGAGGCTTAAGACCTGATGATTTATTGGGTAATTATTCTTACATAGTTGCATATTTCCATTGTGAATGGCGATTTTGTTGGGTTATTTTGGGATTTTTCTAAAGTCTTAAATACAAAATCATCCTGAAATGCTCCGTTACTAACATCTATGAGGTGAAGAAGAGATGCGGCTGAAAAGGCTCTGGTCAATTTCACGAAATTGCGATAGCAAAAGTGATTTAGATTTTTCTTTTTTCTCCTTAAATTTGAAGAATCATCTCCAAAGCCTCAGCAAACCTCTCTTTCCAAAACCTCTAAAACTAACATGCCTGACAATTAATCCATGACTTTTGCGTTGGCTTCTTTGACGCTTGTGCGCACGTAAGCCAAGGGACTAAGCAACAATTCTTACGGTCCCAAAAAAGCTAAACGGAAGTCTTCAGATAAGATAGATAGCGATTAACGGTAACGTGAAAAAGGGTGAACTTGAATGTTTAGGGACAGAGAGCAGATGTGGCAGCGGATTCAAGAGCTTGCCCAGAAGTTTCAGGAGAAGAGCGCAACAGCCCCTGAGCGGGCGTTGACTGCGCAGGAGCTGGGTTTGCCTCCGCGTTTTGAACAAGCTATGAATCGAAGGCTCGGTCAAACAGGCATCTTTGTCAAAGTAAACGGGAAATACTACCTTAACGAGGAGCGGCTTAAACAAATCCAGCAGCGACGCACATCCGGGACAGGGGGCGGTGGCGGCGGGTTTAGTGGGCAGCGTGCTCCCGGTTGGCTGCGTTACGGCGGGGTTTTGCTTGCGTTGCCGCTCGGAATCATCGTAGTTGCCATTTTGGTGTTTTACTTTAACTTCTACAGCGGAGCCGCGTACTTTCCAGGCGAAATAATCATTATCCTGCTGGTTGTTCTGGTGGTCCTGTTTGTGGTTCGTATGCTTTTCTGGCGGGCAAAAAGAAAATACATGCATGGCCGCTGGATGCAAAACAAAACGGTTTAATTTGAATAAAGAAAAGTTTGGGGTAGAGCCCCGACTGTTTTTTCGTTTGCTTCTATATTTTGTCTAGGTTGAATGTTTCGTGGATGGCTCTAACGACTGCTTCGCCGTCTTTTTCTTTAACGACAAACGAAATGTTTAGCTCTGAGCTGCCCTGTGCGATCATTCGGATGTTTATGCCGTTTTTGGGCGACGGTTGTGAATATTTTTGAGGCTACTCCTAAGGTGCCTTTCATGTTGGCGCCGACAACAGCGATGACTGCCACGTCGTCTTCTGAGGAGATGTCGCTTACTAAGCCGCCTCTGTCCAGCAACGCTATTTCAAGGTTGCTAATCGCCCTGCCTAAAAGCCCCCGCCGAATAACCATTGAGATGTTGGCTTCTGAGGCAGCGGTGGAAATCATCATCACGTTAATGTTGTTTTTTCCGAGTACGTCGAAAACTTTGGCGTAGCTTCCGGGCGCCCCAACCATCCCCGCGCCGCTGACGTTGAGCATGGCAACATCTTTTATCATTGCCACGGCTTTCACGGCTTCTTTCGAGTTCGCGTCAGGTTCTCCAGTGATCAATGTGCCCGGGTTTTCTGGGTGAAAAACGCTGCGTATCCTCACTGGAACATTTTCTTTTATGACGGGTTCCAACGCGCGTGGATGCATGGCTTTTGCGCCGAAAATCGCCATTTCAGCTGCTTCCTGATAGCTTAGTTGCGGCAGCATTTTGGCTGTTGGAACTATTTTGGGGTCTGTGGTCATTATGCCGTCTACGTCTGTCCATATCCAGACCTCGTCGACGCCTAAGGCGACGCCTAAGATTGTGGCTGTGTAATCTGACCCGCCTCGTCCCACTGTTGTTACTACTCCGTTTTGGTCTGCGGCGATGTAGCCTGTCACAACTGGGATGACGCCTTTTTCCAAGCAGTGGACTGAGCCTTTCATGGATTAGGTGGGTGGTGAAGTTCATGAGGGGGTCTGCTTCGCCGAAGTTTGAGTCTGTGACGATGCCAGCTTCTTTGCCTGTGAAGCATTGCGTTTCCACTTTGCGGTCTTTTATGGCTCCCCAAACGATGGGTGCCGACAGCCGCTCGCCAAACGATAGAACGTAGTCTTTTGATTTCGGAGTCAACTCGCCAACGTAGCAGATGCCTGTCAACACTTTTTCCAGTTCCGCGATGGTTTTCTCCGTGATTTGCTTAACTTCGTTTTGAATCGGCTTGCTGGTTATTGCTGATTCAATCGCTGAGAGATGCTTCGTTAAAAGGTTGGCTGTGAAGGCTTGAACGTGTTTTTCGTCGTTTCTCTTCGCGTGCTCGGCGACTTCGATTAGGCTGTTAGTTACTCCTGCCAGGGCGGATACAACTACGGCGATTTTGCAGTTGTTTTTGGCGTTCTGAGTCACTATGTCGCTTACGTGGCGTATGTTTTCGCCTGTGGCTACGCTGCTTCCGCCAAACTTCATGACGATCTTCATTTTTAGGACTCCGAGTTTTCATATAGCATTCGATTTGCCAACTTATGTCTAATATCTAGGAGGTCTCTTAAAACTGCACTGGCAGTCTCAATTCCGCCTGCACCCTTGCCGATGACTGGTTTCCTCACCTGCATACTCAGTGAAGAACGTCACTGCGTTTAGGACTCCGCTGACGCAGAGGGGGCTGCTTTTCGCTATTTCCATAGGTTTAACAGAGGCTCCGTCGCTGTCAACTGAACCGATGAGTTTGATTGTGTTTCCCCTCTTTGAAGCTTCATCAAGCGCCTCGAGCGAAACTCCGCGGATACCCGTGATGTCAACGTCTTTTAGGGTGATTTTCTTGTTAAGTATCCAATTTGCCAAAATTACTACTTTGCAGGCTGCGTCGAATCCGTCAACATCCATCGATGGCTCCCGTTCAGCGTACCCAAGCTTCTGAGCGTTTGCCAAGGCTTCTTGGAAGGTTATGCGGTTCTGCGCCATTTCAGTCAGGATATAGTTGGTTGTGCCGTTTAGTATGCCTCGTATGGCTAAGATTTTGTCTCCTGCCAAGCATCGTTTAGCGAATTCGAGGACGGGTGTTCCGCCGCCGACGGTTCCGCTGAATCGCAAGATAAACGTTGTTGTATTCTGCGAGTTCCGTGAGGGCTGGCATGGCTAAGGCTAAGGGTCCTTTGTTGGTTGTGACGACGTGTTTTCCTGTTTTGAAGGCTTTTGTTATGTGGGATAGGGCTGGCTCCGCGTTTTTGATGTTAACAGGAGTGACTTCAACAACGACTTCTGCCTCAACCGACTCGATAACATCTGGACACCGACATTCCCGGGTGACCAAACTCAGGGTCCTTAGATATCGGAAAACCCCTTTGCCTGATTTCGCCGAGTTTTTCTGGGCTCAGACCCTTTGGGTTTATGACTGCGCCGTCTATGTCTGCTATGGCGACGATTTTCGGGTTAAACCCGTAATCCTTAGTTTTCTCCACGTATCTCTTCGCCAAAATGGTCGTAACGCTTTTTCCAACAACTCCGAACCCAACTAAGATAATCCTCATTTCATTTTCACCTAGCAAGAATCACTCTCTGCGACTTCAACCCCAGAGCCTTGCTCAATCATTAACATATCCGCGTCAACCTCAACTGGCTTTTCACATTGCTTTATGGCTGTGTCTGGATCTTTTAAGCCGTGCCCCGTCGTTATACAAACAACTCGCTCGTCTTTGTCGATGACGCCGCTCCCAACCAGCTTCTTTAACCCAGCGATTGACGAAGCGCTTGCAGGCTCCACAAAGATGCCTTCGATTCGCGCCAGCATCTTCTGCGCATCCAAGATTTCTTCGTCAGTGACCGTTTCTGCGGTGCCGTGGGATTCGCGGATGGCGTTGACGGCTTTTTTCCAACTCACAGGCGCACCAATTCGGATGGCGGTGGCGACTGTTTCAGGATGCTCAACAGGGATGATTTTGTCGCTGTTGGTTTTGATTGCCTGCGCAATGGGCGCCGACCCAGTTGCCTGTATGCCAGTCATCTTCGGCAGTTTCTTTATGTACCCAAGTTTGTGGAATTCGGTTAAGCCTTTCCAGACGGCGCTTATGTTTCCAGCGTTGCCCACAGGTATGATGATTCTATCTGGAACTTCGTAGTTTAGCTGCTCGCAGATTTCGTAGCCTAACGATTTTTGTCCTTCGATTCGGAACGGGTTAATTGAGTTAAGTAGGTAAATGCTTTTGTGTTTCTCAGCTAACTTGAGGACGAATTCGAGGGATTGGTCAAAGTTTCCGCGGACCTGCAAGACTTTGGCGCCGTGAATCATGGCTTGAGCCAACTTGCCATAAGCAATTTTGCCTGAGGGAATTAGAACGGTGCATTTTATTCCTGCTCTTGCAGCGTAAGCTGCTAAGCTGGCGCTGGTGTTGCCGGTGGAGGCGCAAATCACGTGTCTGGCTCCGAGTTCGACGGCTTTTGTGACGCCAACGGTCATGCCTCGGTCTTTGAAGCTGCCGGTGGGGTTTTCGCCTTCATTTTTAACGTAGACTTCTTTGAGCCCTACTTCTTCGCCTAAGCCGTGGGGAACGATGTAGCCCTGTTCCTCCTTCGCCGAGCGTGACTATGTTTGCAGATTCATGTATGGGCATGAAGTCGCGGTACCGCCAAACAGACAGAGGCTTTGTTTTCCAGTCGCTGCCTTTGAGGGTTTGCTCTAACTCTTTGAAATCAAATTTTATTTCAAGAATATCTCCGCATTTCTTGCAGAAATAAACAATCTCGTCGATGTCGTATCTTGTTTTGCAGTTAATACATTCTTGATGTACCATGTTTTTTAGCCCCTCAGCTATGAGTAACAACGAAGGCTGATGCTGAACTATCTACTCAGGCATTATTAATTTTGTTGCTTGCAATCTTGCTGCTTATTCGTATGTCATAGACCGATAAATCAAACAACCATCTAAACTTGGCCACTGAAATGATTTCAGGCTCGTTCCAGTACTGTTCTCAGATGTATATGGAAAGTGTATATGGTTTCCGTATATGCTTTGCCTACCTATCGGGTGCCTTGCGCAAAAACACAAAACTTAGCTCCCCAAAAGGATAAACCGCCTTCTTCTACAGCAAATAACTTGGCATATCTGTTTCCAAAGACGCGTTATCCGACGAGGTTGGATAAGGTTTCGTAGACTTTGAGGCTGTCTTTTTTCTCGATAACGATGATGGTTTCTGTCCAGCAGGAAATGAATTCAACGATGTTGACGCTTTGCTCAGCCAAAAGGGTCGCTATGAACGAGACAACTCCCGGGGTCGCCTCCAACTCCTCAGGCGAATGCACAACAATCATTGTGCAGTTGTCATGCTTCATTAGGGCGTTTATGCGTTCAGGCAAATCGCTTCTGTCAAGCAAATAAACGAATTTGTCCAGCAAATCCACTTTCATGCCTGTTTTTGAATTGAATTCTTTCCCCGTGATTATAACGGATTTTCGGTCGTACACGGCTATGCTGCTGCGTTTGAGACAGGAGGAGGACTTTTTCCTCTCTTTTTTGTTTGTGCTTCTGCAACTCTTCCGAGTAACGTCGCAGAGCGGCTTTTATGGCGCTTGGGTCGTTGGTTTTTAGTTCTTTCTGTATTTGCCTTGCTAGTTCGCTGAGGTTCACGATGCCTTTTTCGAGGGCTTCAAGTAGGTACGGCTTGTTTTTTAGGTAATTTCTGACTCTTTGAGCTACACTCATGTTACTCCAAGATGTATCAAATGGGACATTTAAGTTTTCTTAAGTAACAAAAAAGTCACAAGGTTTAAGAAGACAGGGTTCGAGGTTAGGGAAACAGTCCTATCCAAAAAAAGGGGGAGCAAAAAATAACTGAAAAAATAGTGTTAGCTTACTCAGGCGGATTAGACACGTCTGTACTAATCAAGTATCTTCAAGAGAGACTCAACGCCCAAGTAATAACAGTAACAGTTGACGTTGGACAACAGGAAGACCTCAAAGCAGCTGAGGAAAAAGCCAAGAAACTCGGCGTTCTGAAACATTTTTCAATTGATGCCAAAGACGAGTTTGCGAAAGACTACATTTTCCCAGCCATAAAAGCCAACGCCCTCTACGAAGGTAAATACCCGATAAGCACCTCACTTTCCCGACCGCTTATTGCAGCAAAAATGGTTGAAATCGCCGAGAAAGAAGGTGCAACGGCTTTGGCGCATGGCTGCACCGGAAGAGGAAACGACCAAGTCCGCTTCGACGTCACCCTCGGCTCTTTAGCGCCTGGCAAAAAAATCTTAGCTCCCGTGCGTGAATGGGGCCTAACCAGAGAAGAGGAAATCGCCTATGCAAAAACCAAAGGTATCCCCGTGTCAGCCGCAGCAAAAAAATACAGCATCGACGCAAGCGTCTGGGGAAGAGCAATCGAATGCGGTTTGCTCGAGGACGCCAGCCAAATTCCACCGGATGACGCCTACGAATGGACAGTTTCACCCGAACAAGCTCCCAACAAACCTGAGTTCGTCACCATACAGTTTGAGGCAGGCGAGCCAGTTGCAGTAAACGGGAAAGCGATGTTGCCGCTTGAACTCATTGAGGAAATGAACAAGATTGCGGGTAGAAACGGGGTAGGCCGTATCGATCATATCGAAGACCGACTTGTCGGCATAAAATCGCGGGAAGTCTACGAGTGCCCAGCCGCAACCGTCATTTTGGAAGCTCACAAAGACCTTGAAAAAATGGTTATGACCCGCCACCAGGTCCTGTTCAAGCAGGGGGTTGACGCGGAATGGGTTTTTCTTGCGTATACAGGCTTATGGGTTGATCCGCTTAAAGACGATTTGGACGCGTTCATAAACAAATCGCAGGAAAACGTTACCGGCGAAGTTAAGCTCAAACTGTACAAAGGCAGCATGCTTGTTGTCGGTCGCAGCTCGCCATACTCGCTCTACGATAAGAATCTTGCAAACTACAACATCAAAACAGGTTTCGATCAGTCATTGTCGCATGGCTTCATAGAGCTTTGGGGTCTTCAGACCAGAATGTACAATGCGCTCATGCTAAGCGGCAAGAAACCTGCCGAGAAACCTAAAAAAACAAAGTAAGCGGATAGTTGGAGGGCAAGCTGGGTGTCGAAGATACTGCATGGTGGACGGCTGTCGTCTGTGCGTGAAGATGTGGCGAAGTTTACTTCTTCCCGAAAAGACGACGAACGCTTAGCCAACGCGGTAGTCGACATCAACTTAGCCCACGTTATAATGCTCATAGAGCAGAAAATTATTCTGCCGCAAGACGGAGCCAAAATCCTAAAAGCCCTCCAAAAAATTTCGAACCATCCACTTGACCCAAAAGCCGAAGACGTTCACATGGCGGTTGAAGAAGCCGTCCTCAACGAGACAGGACCAGAAGTCGGCGGAAACCTTCACATAGCCAAAAGCAGAAACGACCAAGTAACAACAGCCATTCGCATGCAACTCCGAAACGAACTAGTCGAGCTTATGCTTCAGGTGCTTCAGATGCAGCAAAGCCTCTTGGAAACCGCGGCTAAACATGTCGACACCGTCATTTTAGAGTACACTCACCTGCAGGCGGCGCAACCCGTCACGTTCGCCCACTATCTGCTTTCACACGTTCAAGCGTTGGAACGGGACTTGAGTCGGCTCCAAGGCGCCTATGAACGGGTTAACATGTGTCCCCTTGGCGCAGGCGCGTTGGCAACGACAAGTTTTCCGATAAGCCGCCAAAGAACCGCCGCCCTTTTAGGCTTCGATTCAGCGTTGGAGAACTCGATTGACGCAGTCGGCAGCCGAGACTTCATCCTTGAAACCCAAAGCGCACTCACGTTGCTGGCGGTGAACCTGAGCCGTCTGGCAGAGGATTTGATAATTTGGAGTTCACAAGAATTCGGCACAGTTGAATTGCCTGATGAATTCACTTCGACAAGCAGCATTATGCCTCAGAAGAAAAACCCTGAAGTACTCGAAGTAATCCGTGCAAGAGCCAGCTACGCCCTCGGCGACTTCGTAGCATCAGCCGCTGCCCTCAAAAGCTTGCCGACCGTTTACAACCTGGATTTTCAAGAGGTAACACCCAAACTTTGGGCTTCCACATCAAACCTCTCCAGCTCACTTGCCATATTCGCAGAGCTTATCCCGAAGCTAAAAGTGTCGTCAAACGTTGAAGCCAAAGCAGCGGCATCCTTCGTAGGTGCAACTGAACTTGCCAACATGCTTGTCCTGAAGTACCATGTTGCGTTCCGAACATCGCACAAGATTGTCGGCGCTCTTGTTAAGTCGCTGGTTGATTCAAAGAAAACTTTGCTGGACGCGACTCCTCAACTGCTTCAGACGATAGCTCAGGAAGCCGCAGGCATAAAGTTGTCTGTTAAAATGGAAGACATGGTTGACTGCACTAATCCCCGCAAACTAGTCGAAACATATAAGGTGCTTGGGGGACCTTCAGCCGTCGAGGTTGAAAGAAGCATAAAAACAAGCCAGAAAAACATGGCAGATGCCGAAAGCAACATAGTTAAACTTAAGAACAAGATTGCAGATGCTCAAAGGAACCTTAACAGCGTCGCGGAATCTTACGCCTCAAAAACGGGGTCGGTAACTGGAAACGTAAGATTTAAAAATCCAAACTTATAGGTTGAATAGGGCTTTGGTCCCACAACATAGCACGTTCGAAAAAAATAAAAAAGCAATTCTGCTTCTCGAAGACGGAACGTCATTTGTCGGCAACGGTTTTGGAGCAACAGGAAAAATCTCAGGCGAGGTTGTTTTCTCAACTCAGATGGTTGGCTATCCAGAAGCGTTAACTGACCCATCGTATAAAGGTCAAGTTTTAACCCTGACTTACCCGTTAATAGGCAACTATGGTGTTCCATCAAACGAGCTGAACCTTGGCTTACCGCTTTATTTTGAATCAGACCACATTCAAGTTCAAGGATTAGTCATCCACGAGTTATGCCACCAACCTTTCCATTGGGCATCAACAAGAACCCTGGACAAGTGGCTTCTTGACGAAGGCGTCCCAGGAATATATGGCGTAGATACTCGTCGTCTAACAAAGAAACTGAGAACCCACGGCGTCATGTTGGGTGTCCTTCAGGTTTTCGATGAGGGCGAAAAACCAGATTTGGAAGCCGTCCTAAAAGACGGGAAAAACATTCCTGACCCAAACTTAACCGACTTGGTTAAAGAAGTCTCTGTGAAGCAACCCGTCAAGTATGGTGAAAACGGCAGAAAAACCGTTGTTCTAATCGACTGCGGCGTAAAATACAGCATCATCCGCAACCTGCTTAAACGGGGCATAAACGTTGTCCGCGTGCCCTATGATGCTTCAGCCAGTGAAGTTTTAGCTTACAACCCAGACGGCGTCTTCCTCAGCAACGGACCAGGCGACCCCAAAAAATGCGTGAAAACCATCGATTGCGTCCGCGAAGTAGTTGATAAGGTTCCGTTCATGGGAATTTGCCTTGGCGCCCAAATCCTTGCGTTGGCTATGGGAGGCGACACCTACAAGTTAAAGTTCGGTCACCGCGCCCAGAACCAGCCCGCCCTTGACCTTAACAGCCAAAGATGCTACATTACCACTCAAAATCACGGGTACGCAGTCAACATCGAATCCCTCAAGAAAACCCCGCTTGAAACATGGTTCCTAAACCCGAACGACAAAACGACGGAAGGCGTTAAACACAAAAACAAACCCGTCTTCGCTGTCCAGTGGCACCCTGAAGCTTCTCCGGGACCATATGACACCGAGCTTCTGTTTGACAAATTCGCCAAAACCTTGGAGGCTCCATAGATGCCGAAGTTTGACTGGATTAAGAAGGTGCTGGTTCTTGGAAGCGGCGCCATAAAAATCGGTGAAGCAGCTGAATTCGACTATTCAGGAAGCCAATGCCTCAAAGCACTCAAGGAAGAAGGCATCGAAACCGTTCTGGTTAACCCTAACATCGCGACCATACAGACTGACCCGCGTCTCTCAGGAAAAGTCTATCTTTTACCCGTCACCCCCGAATATGTCGAGCGTGTAATAGAGAAGGAGCGTCCCGACGGCATCCTGCTGGGTTTCGGCGGGCAAACCGCGTTGAACTGCGGTCTCGAACTTGACAAGAAGGGCATTCTGCAGAAGTATAATGTTAAGGTTTTAGGCACTCCTATTCACTCGATTGAAGATACTGGTGACCGTGAACGGTTCCGTCAAGCGATGCTTAAGGCAAATGTTCCGCCGCTGAACAGCAAGTCAGCTACAAGCGTTGAGCAAGCTTTGAACGTGGCGGCAGAAATCGGTTACCCAGTTATTGTGCGTGTTGCTTATACTTTGGGCGGCAAAGGCGCAGGTGTATGCCGCAATGTGGAGGAACTTAAGGAAACAGCGACGCGCGGGTTGGCTCAGAGCCGAATCAGCCAGATACTTATCGAAGAGTATGTTGGTCACTGGAAGGAAGTTGAATACGAGGTTATGCGTGACTACGCGGATAACTGCTTAACGGTCTGCAACATGGAGAACTTTGACCCGATGGGCGTCCACACGGGTGACTCAATCGTTGTTGCGCCGTCGCAGACCATGAGCAACCGTGAATACCACCTTATCCGCTCAACCTCCATAAACGCCATACGCGCCCTTGGCATAGTGGGCGAATGCAACATACAGTGGGCTCTGCATCCACGCTCCGAAGAGTACCGCGTCATCGAAGTTAACTCGCGCATGTCCCGAAGCAGCGCGTTAGCCAGCAAAGTCACAGGCTACCCATTGGCGTACATCGCCACGAAGTTGACGCTGGGTTATTTGCTTCCTGAACTCATCAACAAAGTAACAGAGGTCACAACCGCCTGCTTTGAACCCGCCCTCGACTACATCACCGTGAAGATTCCGCGTTGGGACCTGCAGAAATTCAAGAACGCTGACCGCCACGTTGGTCCGCAGATGCGTTCAGTCGGCGAAGTGATGGCCATCGGCCGCTGCTTCGAAGAGGCACTGCAGAAAGCCGTCCGCATGCTCGACACAGGCAAAATCGGCTTAGTCTGCAACCCCGAAGATGACGAACCTGAAAGCGAAGCGCGGATACGCGACGCAGTCGAAAACCCCACTGACGAGAGACTCTACAAACTAGTAAAAGCCCTGAAAATGGGCATATCCGTCGCTGAAATCTACCGTTTAAGCGGCGTCGACCCGTTCTTTGTCTACAAAATCCAAAACATCATCGACATGGAAACCAAGCTGCGCGGACTCAACTTAGCTGAAGCTTCGGCGGCTGAAGTTGTCCGTGAAGCTAAACGCATAGGCTTCTCTGACGAGCAGATAGCTGTCTGCCAGAAAACCGATGAATTCACAATCCGGTCCTACCGCAAAAGTGCAAACATAGTTCCAGTCATAAAGCAGATTGACACGTTGGCGGCTGAGTGGCCTGCAAAAACCAACTACCTCTACATGACCTACGGCGGCGACGAAGACGACATCGAACTCAAAAACAACGTGAGCAAAGTCATCGTTTTGGGCGCCGGCGTCTTTCGTATAGGTTCCAGCGTCGAGTTTGACTGGTGCGGCGTCAACACGATTTGGGCTCTTAAAAAGAACGGCATCCAAGAAGCCATCATGGTTAACTACAACCCTGAAACCGTCTCCACCGACTACGACGTCTCCGACAAACTCTACTTCGAAGAACTCACCATCGAACGCATCCTGGACATCTACGAGAAAGAGAACCCGATGGGCGTGATAACCAGCGTCGGCGGACAAATCCCCAACAACTTGGCAATGGGGCTTTCCCAAAAAGGCGTCAAACTATTGGGCACGTCGGCTGAAAACGTTGATTTGGCTGAAGACCGCTCCAAATTCAGTGCGCTTCTGGATCAACTTGAAATTTGCCAGCCAAGCTGGAGCAAGCTTCTCTCGATTGGTGAGGCGAAGCTGTTTGCGGATAAGATCGGTTACCCTGTTCTTGTGCGGCCAAGCTATGTGCTGTCGGGTTCGGCTATGCGTGTGGCTTACAATGAGACGGCGCTCGAGAATTTTCTGCAGTTGGCTGCGAAGGTTTCACGTGACCACCCTGTTGTCATCAGCAAATTCATCGATCATGCCAAAGAGGTTGAGGTAGATGGGGTTTCCGATGGGGACAACGTGCTTATCGGCGCCATCATGGAGCATGTGGAGTACGCGGGCGTGCACAGCGGCGACGCAACCATGACTATTCCGCCTCAGGCTCTCAAAGTTGAGGTTCAGCAGAACATCGCGAACTGCACCGAACGCATCGTTCGGGCGCTTAACATCCATGGACCATACAACATCCAGTACCTGGTTAAAGACGACGTCGTCAACGTCATCGAATGCAACCTGCGAGCATCCCGATCCATGCCGTTTGTCAGCAAAACCCGTGGAATAAACCTGATTGAGCTGGCGACTTTGGCGATGCTGGGCAAAAAAATCGACGTGAAGCTCTCGCCAATGACTACGGCTAAGCATGTCGGCGTGAAGGTTCCGCAGTTCAGCTTTATGCGTCTTAGCGGCGCAGACCCCGTGTTAGGCGTAGAGATGCTTAGCACAGGCGAGGTGGCGTGTTTGGGCGAGAACTTCTCTGATGCGTTCTCGAAGGCGCTGCGTTCCGCGGAATTTTGCATCCCAGACCAAGACGGCTCCGTTTTCATCAGCGTCGGCGGCAGCATCGAACGCAAAAAACGGGTCGTGCCGATTGCTCAGGCTTTTGTTGAGTTGGGCTTTAAAATCTACGCGACGGATCATACGGCTGACGTGCTCTGTGCTTCGGGCGTTGCTGCTGTTAGGCTTTTTAAGGTGAAGGAGGCTGGCGCCTCTCCTAACGTGCTTGATTACTTGCAGGAACGTAAAATCGACTTGGTCATTAATGTGCCTATGGCTAATCGGCAGACGAGCATCAGCGAAATCTTAACCGACGGCTACATCATTCGGCGCCAAGCAGTAGAATTCAACGTGCCCGTCATCACCAACCTCCAGTTAGCCGCGGCGCTTGTCGACGTTCTTAAGCATAGACGCGACAACGGCACCACGATTCGCAGCCTAAACGAATACATGGATGAGCTGCCCTGGAAAATGTGGTAGCGCCTCGCCGGGTTCTCTCCATTTTTGTTGTTGGTTTTTGGTCACAAATACTAGACCCCCTCCCGTCGGTCGCTTTGAATCCATCTTTACCTTGGGATTTTTGGATGTAAAAATGGGGTACCCTCCCACCGTCGGCGGTTCTGCTTGGGGCTTGTTTTGGGTTGCTTTTTGGGTTTGGGGCTTGTTTCTTTTGCGGCGTTGAGTTGACGGCTGCTGGGAAAGGCGGTTTTCGATTTGCAGTTTTGTAATATTTCAAAAGTCCAATTCAGCCAAGTGGCTTGCGACATAAAATGGTGAAAGCGACCTTGCCTTGGCCTGTTTTGGGTTGCTTTGGTTTTGGGACTTAGGCGTTTGTAAATTTTTTTTTGTTTTTTCCGTGGGGGTGTTTCCCTTTCTTCACGCAATGTTTTATCAGCAGACACATGCAATAAGTAGAGTCGGCGAAACCTGTGCTTTACAAAACCGCTGCATTAAAAAACGGGAAATTGGCGTCTTTGAGTTGGCTGGATGAAGCTGACCTTGCGGAAGTCGTGGCGGCTCTAAACAGCGTGATTCGGGAACAAAAGTACCTGCTGCAGGTCCACGAAATAACCGACTTGGAGGCGGAGCGGCGCTGGTTTCTTGGACGCTGAAGAAGCTGGAATGCGTTACCTCGTCGCCCGAGTAGACGGCAAAGTCGTCGGCGGCGCAAACATCACCCCACGCGCAGGCAAAAGAAGCCACATCGCCGAATTCGGCATCTACATCATCCAAACCCACCGCGACCTCGGACTCGGAACCATCCTAACCCGCGCATTCATCGACTTCGCCAAAAAAAGCCAATTCGAAATCATCCAACTATCCCTCTTCTCAACCAACAAACGAGCCCTTCACGTCTACAAAAAATGCGGCTACAAAAAAATCGGAAAACTAACCCACGACATAAAACTCCCAGACCAAACCTACACCGACAGAATCATAATGGAACAACTCCTAACCCGACTAAAAACCACGTCTTTTCGGGTTCGGCAGGTCAAGGCAGGCTGAAAAAATCTAAACTTCTTCATGGCGCGGCAGAATTTAGGATTCCGATGATTTTTTGGCATTTGTCGTTGACCAGTTTCCAAAATGTTTCCAGCTCGTCGACGGCGCCAAATTTTGAGTATCCAGCCGGGGGCGCTCTGGGGTCTAAAACCAAACTTGGCGCCAGGTTTCGTTCCCGCCCGAAAATGAAGCGGGTTCACTCCGCAGTGATTAACCCACATGTTGAAAACAACAATTCTGAAGTGGCTTCCCTCCTCCGAATAAGGGTCACGGGGAAGAGGCAGCCAACGCTGGTCACCCGACCTAGTAGACGGATACAACTCGCCCAACAAAGACTTTATCGGGTCGCTAGCCGCCAACCTCGCGGAAACCGTTCTCACACCTGCCCGCTCAGGATCCAAGCCTAAGCCCCGTTTTTCGTTGATTACTTGGGCAAGAACCTCGACTGCGCCGACAAGATGAAAGAAAAACTCCTCAACCAACATCCGCCGCTCCTCAGGCTTTCGCACCCGCCAAATCGCCGTTGTTAAGCGTCTTCAAATCATCCAGTCTTCGCTGAGCAAACAAAAGCCTATCATTTCCAGCATCAGTATTCGTAAATTATGCACCTTAACTAATGAACCACATAACAAAGATATAAAAGCAGATTTTTCCCAAAAAATAGGCAGTTTGTGGTTACACCCTGTAACCAACTTAGCCTTTTATCTGAAAAATAACCTGTTATAACTGTGGATGCTCCAAAAGCCAATCGCATGCCACATTTTAGGCACTCATCAAAACGCTAAAGTGCCCTTGGGCTTTAGTGAACGATGGGGCTTGGCTGGGCGCATCCAGTTTTTATTTATTCGAATTTTGAATTACCATTATCTAGCCATCCAAGGTCTCTTCGAACAACCCAATCCACTGAGCCTTAGACGGCAAAACCCCTTCCGAGGCATGCGGAATCACGGTTGAGAGAAAAAAACAATTGGATAGCCCTCTCATTCAAAACGCAAGCGAAAAACAATATTTTTCTGTGGTTATAAAAAGTGTAAACTCCTGTAGTAGTGTTTATGCAACCACAAATTCTTAATTGCCGATTAATAGAAATGGGTATTTGCCGCAGGATAGTGGTAAATGAACGAAATGCCAAGGCGATTATTCGTAAAGAGGCGCCGCAAAGCCTTTAAACAGACGGGTACCTCTAGAGGTGGAACGGTGTCAAATGTGAAGCCTTACCCAATCCCAGACCTTGAAGGAAAAGCTGCACAAGTTTTCGAGCAACAAATCAGGGAACCACTTACCGCTACCCAGAAACGCATGATAGAAGAGGGCACCGTGGTTTTTGCTCAAACTAAAAAGCGAAAATAAAGAATCAAGCTACCTTCCAAGAGATAGCGAATGTCCTCTAACAATAAATTCAATCTAAACGACTTTTCCGTAAAGAAACTTGATGGCGAAACAGACCTATCAGAATTTGATTGCAGTGTCAATGATGACCTTGGTTTAGATGAATTTATTCGTAAAGAAGCATTGGAATACCAAAACGAAGGTATGGGTGTTACTCACCTCTTCTATAATGACGATAAAATTGCTGGATACATCACAGTCGCCATGGGTTCCATCGGCGTAAAAATGACTAATCTAGAAGTTGAGATTTATGACAAAAAACGTTACCCAGCACTTTGGTTGGGAAGAGTAGCCGTACACAATAATCTAAGGCGACGGGCTGTTGGAAAATGCATGATTCTTTGGTGCATCGGTTTAGCTAAAAAGTTATCGATAGAAATAGGGTGCCGTTTTATAGTTTTAGTAACAAAAGACGCTTCACGAATAAAGTTTTATGCCGAATGTGGTTTTCGGGAATGTCCTATTGATTTGAAAGAAAAAGACACAAAAATGATGTATTTCCCATTGTTTTAAATGTTAAATTAAAAATATCACTTACGAATTTTGACATGGAATGTCAACAGACGAAAACTTTACAGAACCCGTTTTCATAATGCTTTTAGGTTCCTGCTTCGTTTGGAATGGTTTGGAAAGTTTGCGGGTGTGCGTTTTGGGTGGCGCTGTTTTCTTTGCAGTCTTTGAGTGGGGTTTGTTGATTTTTGGCGTGGGGTATAGATAAGTGGGGCAGGTTTTTCATTTGTTTTATAAGGATAGAGCGCTTAGTTGCTTTGAAGGAGAGGGCTTTAACGAAGAAAACAGTTGGGTTATTTGCGGCTTTAACGGTTATAGTTTTGTTGTTGGCTGTGCCTTTTTTGGCGGGTCCGGCAAAAGCGTTTACTGCGGTGCATGAGACTGTGGACATCAAGGTTGATTCTGCGGCTGTTTGCATTTTGGTAACTAACCCTGCCAGTGGCGAGCAAGCAGGCTACACGTCGCTCACAGGTTCTGAAATCGACACTTTCTCGGGTTCTGTTTGGGCAGTCGTGATAAGCCCTCAGGAAGTTCAGTTGTGCTCAGCAAACGGCTTTGAAGGCGACAACGCAATCGACTTCAACATTCTGCTATCTGACCCTCCGGCAACCTTCACCCTAACAGTAACCCACATCGGCTTCAACGGCAACGACGTTTGGGGTCCCAAAACCTGGAGCGGAACAATATCGCCAGGGCAATCGTACACCGCACAGTCAGGAATCGACGTTAACGGCTACGTCAAGGGCAGCGGCGAATTCTTTGTAGCTCCAGAGTACGCTTTAGGCGGTTTGCTCGCGTTAGCAGCCAGCTTAACTGCTTTTGTGCTGTTCAAAAAACGCCAAAGCCTCCCGCTGTTCAAAAAATATTAAGCGCGCCTTAGGCGCCTTTTCTTTTTGCCGCTGAGAGGTTCCCGTCTGGCATTTTTTTGTTAGTGGGTTACCTGCCTAATGTCGGCTAAGTTTTTTCGCAAAAAAAGATAAAAAAGTTTTTGGAGCTTTAGGCTGTTTGCAGCATCGGTGTTTTTTCTGGGGCTGGCAACTTGTTTTCTATGAAGGCAAGTATGTCTGTGTTGACTTGGTCTTTTAGGGTGGTGCACATGCCGTGCGGGGCGCCTGGGTAGATTTTGAGGGTTGCGTTTTTGACGATTTTTGATGACTGCATGCCTGCGGCTTTGATTGGGACGATTTGGTCGTCGTCGCCCTGCAGAATCAAGGTTGGCACATCGAATTTTTTGAGGTCTTCGGTCTGGTCGGTTTCGGAGAAGGCTTTAATGCAGAAGTACGCTGCGGGGAACCCACCCATCATGCCTTGAAGCCAAAACGTTTGCCTCACTCCCTCGGAAACCTTTGCGCCTGGACGGTTGTACCCGTAGAAGGGCATGCTTAAATCCATGAAGAACTGCGAGCGGTCTGCCATGACACCTGCGCGTAGTTGATCAAAAACTTCGATGGGTAAGCCTGCGGGGTTCGCGGCGGTTTTAAGCATTAGGGGCGGCACGGCGCTGATTAATGCGGCTTTTGAGAGGCGTTTGGTTCCGTAGCGTCCGATGTAGCGGGCGACTTCGCCGCCGCCTGTTGAGTGCCCCACGAGAACGGCGTCTTCAAGGTTAAGCTTCACAATCAGCTCGGAGAGGTCGTCGGCGTAGGTGTCCATGTCGTTTCCCGTCCAAGGCTGACCTGAACGTCCATGCCCACGGCGGTCATGAGCGATACAGCGGTAACCTCGGGAAGCAAGGAAGAACATTTGGTCCTCAAAAGCATCTGCGTTAAGCGGCCAACCGTGACTAAAAACAATCGGCTGTCCTTTTCCCCAGTCCTTGTAGAAAAGTTCTGCTCCATTCACAGTTATTTTTGCCATACAAATTCCTCTTTGTCCAGGTGAGGAAACGTCTGAATCTGATTTTAGGGTATGTTGGTTCAGGTTGTAACATCAACTGGCTGGTTTTGTTGGTTTTTGCGCAAAAAATATATCCTTGCGAAGCCTTTTCGATTGGCATTAAAGGGTAAGGCATATTGTCCAAACAAACTAAAACTCGGACAGTAGAGGAAATTAACCAGAAAATCCGTAAAGGCGACGCGCAGGTTTTAACCGCTGAAGAAATGAAGAAGCTGGTGGAAAGCAGCGGCGTTGCGGTTGCTTTTAAGGAGGTTGATGTGGTTACAACGGGGACTTTTGGAGCCATGTGCAGCAGCGGCGCCGTCATCAACTTGGGACACTCTGACCCGCCGATAAAAATCGACCATGCATGGATGAACGACGTGGAGGTTTGCCACCCCGGCGCCGCAGTGGACCTGTACATTGGGGCAACCAACATGTCGCTGAAGCAGCCGTTTGAGTACGGCGGAGGACACGTCATACAAGACCTCGTCGCAGGAAAAGAAGTCGAGCTAAGGGCCACCGCTTACGGAACCGACTGCTACCCCAGAACCCAGCTTAAAACCAACATAACAAAAGACGACCTTAACCAGTTCCAACTCCTCAACTTCCGCAACTGCTACCAACGCTACAACTGCGCCGTAAACACAAGCGACGAAACCATCTACACCTACATGAGCAAGCTTCTGCCGAGGCTACGCAACGCCACGTTTTCAGGCGCAGGCGAACTCAACCCCCTCATGAACGACCCCGACTACGAAACCATCGGCATGGGCACCCGCATCTTCCTCGGCGGCGCTCAAGGCTACGTCATCGGCGAGGGAACCCAGCACAGCCCCAAAAACCTCAACGGCACCCTGATGGTTAAGGGCGACGCAAAAAAGATGTCGCCGCAGTTTTTGCAGGGCGCAGCTTTCACCCGTTACGGCACCTCGATGTATGTTGGCTTAGGCATCCCCATCCCGATACTTAACGAGGGCTTAGCTAAGAAAACCGCTATTCGGGACAGCGAAATCTTCACCGACGTCGTAGACTACAGCGTGCCTCGGCGAGACCGCCCCAAGCTTAGGCAGGTAAGCTACAAAGAACTCAAATCAGGCTCCATCACCGTTAACGACAAAAAAGTGCGGGTCAGCAGTCTGAGCAGCATAAAGATGGCGAAGAAAGTCAGCCAGACGCTCAAATCATGGATTGCCGACGGCTCTTTTCTGTTGACTTCGCCCATCGAGCGGTTGCCCCTAGACACGGTGTTTAAGCCGATGCGGCAAACCGAAGAAATTCCCTTCGTCGTCTCGGTGATGCATCGTGCGGTTACATGCACGGAGGATGAGAAGATTCAGGCGATTGCGGAACGCATCGTAACCAAATCGGTTAACCACATCGTTGTCATCGACGCGGCAGGCAAACTCCTCGGCATAGTTACTTCATGGGACGTTACCCGAGCTATGGCTGAAGGCAAAAAAGCGTTAGCCGACATCGAAACCCACAACGTCGTCACCGCCAAACCTGATGAGCCGCTTGAGATTGCGTCTAAGCGGATGGCTGAGCATAACATTTCAGCTTTGCCAGTGATTGACATCGAAAAGAAAGTGCTGGGAATAGTCACGGCTGAAGACGTAGCTGAACTGTTAGGACGGTAAAGAACATGGTGCGAATACTACTAAGATTCTCCGAAGAACAAGTCTCACAGCCAATAGCAAGCCAAATAATCATCGAATACAAAATCCCCATGGTAATTCTGTCAGCGCACATAAACTCGAAAGGCGGAGAAATAATCGCTGAAATCCCAGATGAAGCACAAGAAAAAATAATCAAGGCTTTCCGAGAAAAAGGCATTTCAGCCACAGTGCCAAAGCTCATCGAGGTTGACTCTGAAAAATGCTTCAGCTGCGGCTCATGCGTCGCGCTCTGCCCCGTGGAAGCCATCAGCGTCGACTGCGATTCGCAGGTTCAATTCAACAAGGAAAAATGCGTCGGCACCACCTGCAGCATCTGCGTAGACGCGTGCCCCGCAAGAGCCATAAAATCCATAAAGCAAACCAACGGCGACCACTCAACCACGACAGGAAAAAATAAGTTGACAAAAAACCTCATCAAAGAAACCTTCACCCTCAAAGAAACCCAGTGCACCATAATTTGCGACAAAGCCGAAGGCATCAAGGCAGCCAAAGAATCCATCGGGCGAAGCAGGCAAGAACTCGAAATCTACATAAAAACACAACCCCAAATTTCTGTACACGCTCAAACCGTACCCGCCCCCCGAAAGCCGCTGGTGGCTAAGCTGATGGCTCAAGCCGCGCAGCAGGCAGATGTTGGACCTATGGCGGCGGTTGCAGGCGTGATTGCGGACCTTGCCGTCGACGAGATGAAGCGGGTGGGCTGCGAGGTTGCGGTGGTGGAGGACGGCGGAGAAATCTCTGCAGCTTCCAATGTGCCTGTTGACGTCGCGGTCGCGGCGGGGCAAGAACCCCTATCGAAGCGCTTCGGCTTCAGGCTCACAGAGTTTCCCATAGGGGTCGCCACGAGTTCGGGGCGTTTTAGCCATGCGTTGAGTTTTGGGGATGCGGAGGCGGCGACGGTTTTCTGCAGGAACGCGGGTTTGGCGGATGCGGCCGCTACAGCCGTCGGCAACGCTGTCAAGGGCGATGCGGTTGCGGGAATCAAGGCAGGTATCAGCCGAGGAATGAGCATTGAAGGCGTTGAGGGTGTGTTGATTCTTTTTAGGGGTAAGGTTGGGTTGGCGGGTAAGATTCCTGAAATAATCAAGGTGGAGCCTGAAGGCGAATTTGTCCTCTAATCTGCGCTGGGCTGGTTGAGGCTGAAAATAGCGTAAACTTAAAGAACGTAGCGGTCGAGCACAGCTTTATGAAACCGAACAGAAAATCGGGTTCCCAACGTTAGCTGATTGCATGAGCGAAAAAACTTTCAGCCCAACCAAAATCACAACGCTAACCCTAGCTGTGGTTCTGGTTCTCAGCAGCTTCGCAGGCACACTTAATTTCGCAGGTGGACAATCGCCCATCTTTGCGGTGCAGCCTGCGGGTTCGGCTTCTGAAATCGCCGCGTTGGAAGCCACCGTGGAGGCTAATGGCGGCTGGAACGCGAGTTTGCAGACGATTTATGATGGGATTGCGCTGGGGGAAACCTCGGTGGATGAGCTTTTGAACGCGGTTAACTCGATTAGTGTTTCTTCGACGGCGGCTGCTGAAAGCGTGTTTTACTGGAATTTTGAGTTGAGCAAATTCGGGGTCAATGTGAACACGGCGACTCTTGAGGCGGCGTTAAATGTGGTGCAGATGCTGCCGAACGTCGGCGGGTTACCCAACGACTACTCCATGGGCGGAACGGCATCTTTCATACTCTACAACAGGTTTGACCTGTACGCTTACCAGTGGGCGGCGCAGTTAGGATACGAAACTTCCAAATGGAACCTTAACGCAGCCTACACGGTGTTCAACGACGCCGTGGTCGGGTACGGCGAACCGATTCTTTGGGTTGAATCCAACGGGAAAGGTACAGGAATAGGTTATGGACCGCGGTACTACGATGAATGCGCCGAAACGTTCGATATGTACTTGACTTTTTGGCTGCTCGGCATCCCAACCGCGTTGTCTCAGGCTGAGGGCTGGTGGAGCTGGACCAACGCAAACTTATGGAATACAACTGCCTATAGCGGCGGAAGCTTCTATGAGTATGCCCTGACTGGAAGCCGCCTGCTTTTGAATGCGAAATGGGCGGGATGGATCAGCTTGCCTGGAAACTCGACTATTACGACCCATCAATGCCAAACGTAAACAACCTTTTCACCGACATGGAAACCCGTCTGCTTAGCCAAGGCTGGAGCAGCCCCGGATGGAAAAACTACACCGCGGTTCACGCTGCTGGTTTAGGTAGCTACGGCGATTTTGTTAATGCGCAGGAGCGGCTTGAGAATACGGTGATGTATTGGGGTTCGATGCTTGGGTTCTACGGCAACATGTCAAGCACGATGCAGAGCCAAGTGCAGGGGTTAATGGATGGTTCAACGGGTCCTGCGCCAGCTTGGAGTCTACTGCTGCAAAGTGAACTGTACGACAATTCGTCAGGCATGTTCAGCAGTTCTTGGTGGGATCAGAGAGCGTTGAGGGTACGGCGGATGCAGCCGCCTTAATGATGCTTCTCTCCACCGTTCCCGTAACTGGGGCGTTGGCTGTGCCTTCGGCGGATTCTGTGTATGAGGATATTAACAACGTGATTGACGGCGGAGTAAGCAGCATAGACTTAGCGACCCGAACGGTTACGGTAAGTGTCTCGCAACCCGGAACTTTTCTGTCGATGTTTGGCACCGACATTTTCGAGTACAATCTTGGACAGCGCTGGCGTTTGGCAACTGATTTTTAACCCAGACTGGAACGGCATCGCCGCCAAAACTCTGCTGTCTTCGCTTCCCACCTCAAGAATTTACCTCGGCTTAACCGCCCCCGCCAGCACATCGATATACGCGTCCAGCGACGGCGGCTGCACCATAAATCCTTCAGGCTTAATCAACGTCAACTTGGGCAGCAGCCAAACCTTCACCTACTCAGCCGCCAGCAACTACATCCTTAACCAAGTCTTAGTTGACGGCTCACCCGTCAAAATCACAGGCACCTACACCTTCACCAACCTGCAAGCATCCCACACCATCGCAGTTTCAAGCACCTCAACTTCTCCATCGACCACACCAACCTTATCTCCCACCCCCGCCTCCTCGACGACCGCCAGCCCCACACCGACTGCCAGCACAACACCGACGGCATCCGAAACTTCTTCATCGCCTACTACTCAAACGCTCAATCCAACCTCAAGTCCCACCCCCACTCCATCAACACATGGCTTCTCACTGCCCTCAATTCGTCCGCCTGAACTTGTGGGCGTCATCATCTTTGTCGCCGCGGTTTTGGCTATCTCCATGTTGCTGCCGCCCTATGTTAAGTCGCGAAGAGTCGCAAGCGGCGAAAACGGAAATACAGTGCCTCAGTCAGAGCATCAAGCCGCAGAATAGGCAAGCTCTTTTGTCTTTGGGAATGCCGCATTTGGGCGCGTCTTCGGGGCGTTTTAGCCTGCGGAACGGGTTTTATTTTGGTTGACGGCAAACGGTGAAACCCTGTTTGGTTTATGAAAACTCTTAAATTATACAATTGCCAACTGAATGCAAGGTCTCTTTCATGTCATCAGACAGTAACAAGCTTGAAATCCAAAGCTATGACGAAAACACAAAAATGTTTTATGTAAAGTCCCCATGCGGAAACGTCGTGAAGGTACAAGACACCTTTGCAGAAATGTTCCCGCTGTGGGTCGGAAGAGTTTTAATCACCGCCCAAAACGAGAAATGGGCACTAATCGCGGCAAGCCTAACCACGGGTTTTGCCACAAGCGTTATTGAGGCGACTGCGGAAGCCGCAATTGAACGCCTTGTTCCAGCAGACCAAACCCCAGACAAACGCCCCGGCGTATACATTCAAATTTATAATCGTGACCGTTTCGAACTTAAACATCAGCTTATGCAGCGTATCGGCCAATGCACCCTTACTTGCCCCACAACCGCAGCCTTCAACGGCTTAGTCGGCAAACGCACGTTGGACGTCGGCAACAGCCTACGCTACTTCGGCGACGGCTACCAGAAAAAAGCCATGGTCGGCGGAAGAAAATGCTGGAAGCTTCCTGTGATGGAAGGCGAATTCATCGTTGAAAACGGCTTCGGTGCGATGGAAGCAGTCGCAGGCGGCAACTTTATGATTTTCGCCCAAGACCAGCCCTCAGGGCTCAAAGCGGCTGAAGCAGCAGCAGACGCCATCCGCGCAAACGCCCCAGACGTAATAATGCAGTTCCCAGGCGGAATCTGCCGCTCAGGAAGCAAAGCTGGCTCACTAAAATACAAACTGAAAGCCTCAACCAACCACCCATACTGCCCAACCCTGCGGACCCTTGTGCCTGACACTGTTGTTCCAGAAGGCGTGAACTGCGTTTACGAAATCGTCATGAACGGCTTAACGTTGGACGCAGTTAAAAAAGGCATGAAAGAAGGTGTAACCGCAGCTCTTGGCGTGCCAGGCGTCATCAAGATTTCGTCAGGAAACTACGGCGGCAAGCTGGGTCCATTCAAAGCTTACCTACGGGAAGCCCTCGGCGTCCCCATGCCCGCGCCAGCGGCGGCTCCGCCAGCGAAGCCAAAAGCCTAACGTTCCGTTTTTTGAGTCGGAACTTTTATTTGGTTCATTTTAACGTTAGTTATCCCGATTAAAGACAGAATTTTGTGAAGTCTTTGAGTACTGCCAAAAAATCGTCCCTTGAACTGTTCCGTTTACGGAAAATGCTCAATGCCTTAGCGAGCAAAGAAGGCAGCCACACGGAGCTCATCACGGTTTATGTTCCTCCAGGCAAACAAATCAGCGACGCCTTAAGCCTTCTTCGCAACGAGTATGGCACGGCAAGCAACATCAAATCCAACGTCACACGCAAAAACGTCTTGGACGCCATCACCAAAGCCCAGCAGAAACTCAAACTCTTCAAAGACCCAGGCGAAAAAGGCATAATAATTTTTACAGGCGCACTTCTACCCGAAGGCGGCGGACCAGGCACCGAACGCATGGAAGCCTACGTCATCGTCCCACCCGAACCCATCAAGATTTTCCTTTACCGCTGCGATTCACGGTTCCACACTGAACATCTGCAGGAGATGCTGCGGGAAAAAGAAACCTACGGCATCCTGCTGGTAGACGCCAACAACGCCACCATCGCAACCCTGCAGGGCAAACGCCTCGACATCGTGCGTCAAATGCATTCGGGTGTCACAGGCAAAACCAAGGCAGGCGGGCAGTCAGCTAGGCGGTATGAGCGTTTGCGGGATATGCAGCTAAACGAGTACTTTACCCGTGTTGGCGCGCATGCGAACGAAACTTTTCTGCCCATTGACACTTTGAAAGGCATTATTTTGGGTGGTCCGGGGCCGACGAAGTATGATTTTGAGAAGGGCGGCTACCTCAATTACCAGTTGAAAGACAAGATTTTGGATGTTGTTGACACGGCTTATGTGGAGGAGCAGGGCGTTAAGGAAGTGATGGATAAGGCGCCTGAAATCATGAAGAAAGTCCGCTACATCGAAGAGAAAGCCATCATGCAAAAATTCCTCTACGAAGTCGGACACGACACAGGAATGATAACCTACGGCGAAGCAGAAGTGCGGCGGCTCCTGCAAGCAGGCGCGGTCCGTTTGCTTATCCTGTCGGAAAGCTTGGATCTGGTTCGCTTAACAGTGAAATGCGGCGCATGCGGCGACGAGGAACAGCACACCGTGAAAGCACAGGAAGCTGTGGCTTTCGAGCAGGGACTCGTCGGCAAACCCTGCGCAAAATGCAGCGCCCCATCCATGACTGTGATTGAGAAAAAAGACGTCGTAGACGACTTAGCCGAGTTGGCTGAGCTTGGCAACACGGATGTTGAAGTCATTTCGACTGAAACCGAAGAAGGACAAATGCTCAAAAACGCCTTCGGCGGCATAGCAGCCATGCTCAGATTCAAACAGCAATCTTAATCAGTCAATTTAGTTTGCTTAAAACTTAAAGCAGACTTGCTTTTTCTGGCAATTAAGCCTTCACGAGCCAGCGAAGACCCCATTAAGATGGCGCCGAAGCTTGCGAACAGACAAATGTACCAGGAAGAAATCCCAAAAGCAGATTGCGCTGATTGTAGCCAGCTAAATAACGCGAAGGCAAACGCTGGAAACCCGATGGCTACTGAGGCTACTCCCAGAATCAGTTTCGCAGAGGAATACTCGTTTATTTTTTCCATTTGTGCGTGCATCCGTGTTCGGTTTTAGAAGCCGTCCTGCGGTAGCGGCGTGTACTGGAAGGTTATGGGTATTTGGGTGCCTTGGCTGGCTAAGTCGTACGAGTAGGTTACCTGGATGAGGTAGTAGCTCACGGTTGATAGGTCTTGATGGATGTATGCTGCGTCGCCTGGGGTTAACCCGTCGACATAATTCTTGGCTGTTACTCCTGTTGCTGCCGAGTAAAGGGGTTCTGTTGCCCATGCTCCGCCTGTTGAGGATAGCACGGTTATTTGAAATTTAGAGAATAACGCGGGATCCATGGCTGTTGGCATTTCAACTTTGATGGCGCACACCTTATGTGCATCCGTTGTGACCTTGAAGGAATAAGTGGTTGAGTCGGCGGTGTTCAATGTGGGCTGCGAAAAGCCGCCTGGCATATACCGCACCTGATTTACCTCGTTCACATAAATTGTCCATGAAGCGGTTGTCTCTCCGATGGCAAGTTGGATGGTTGGGGAAATCGTCAATGTATTGGTGTATGTAACCAACGCAAAAGTTACTGCTGCTAAGCAGACTAGGCAAATGACTCCTTTAACTCCTAGGGCAACGAATAATTTTGTTAGTTTCCGCTTACTTGCCATACACTTCGGACTGTATCTTGCCAAATACAGATAAACGCTTTATGAAACGACAATTCATATTAAAAAAAAATCTGACGATTGCCGCTCTGACCGATTGCGTCTTTTAAGTTGCCTAAGTCAGAATGTTCGGCAAGAAGGGAGGTCTTTGGAAATTCAGCTTGACGCAAAAAAATTTTAAATCAAAATTGTTGTTGACAAAATGGCTGGGTTTTGGGGTAAGGTGAGGGTGTCTGCCCCTCCCTTTTCGAAGCTCAACTTTTACATTACCGACAAAGCGCTCTTTTGGCTTAAAAGGGATATTTCGAATCTCGTAATATATCCCGTTCTACGCGTATACAATCAGGTTAAAGGCTGCGTTGATTAATTTGTTGAAGGTTTTTGGTTCGATGTTTAAAAAAAACTTTTCGTCACTATTTTTTAGCAGTTTTTTTGCATCGTTTTTCAACTCTGTAAGTCTGAATCTCTTTTAAAATTGTGGCTTCAGAAACCTTCTTTAGCTTGATTTTGTCGACTTCGCTAAAAAGTTCTTTTATTCCCAGAAGGTTTTCAATTTCTTTTTTCCCTTTACCCATGACGAGCAGCTTCTTCTGTTTCGAGGTTTCACCAGCAACTATCTCGACTTTCGCGTAAAAAAGTTTCGAGATTTCTTTCATGATTTCCTTGTTTACTTTGCCTTTGATGGGTTCTTCGGTGCTGTGGACAACAATTTCCTCGTCGTCAAGCTCAATAGCGAATTTTTGGGAGTTGGGTTTGACAAAGATGGTGATGATGGTGCCGTCTTTGGTTTCTTTGATGCTCATGCAGTTATGCACTCGCATGGCTGCTCTTTTGTTTTGCCGCTTTGCAGTGCCCAGCTGAATTTGCTGCGTAGGGTTTTGGGGTAGAATTTTTCGATGTCGAATTTGACTTTTTTTGCCCATTTCACGTAAGCCGTCGGGTCAATGTACGATTTTAGCGATGTGCCAAGGTTGTATTCTTTGGTTAGCTTTGTCAGTTCCAAGTCGAGTTTTGCCCTCTCCAATCGGGTTTGCAGTGACTCGGTTTTTTTGCCCTCTTTCTTCTTGGCTTGCAACTGGGTTTCGAGCGATTTGACGTTGGCTTCTTTCTTCTCGAGGCGCTGGTCAAATGTCGGCGGCACCTTCTTCTTGTGGTTTGCCACAACGGCGACTTCGTAGTTAGCCATCTTTGCCACGTAGGCTTTCTTGTAATCGGGGCTGTCCTTCGCTATTTTTTCCTTCTCTGTTTCGTTTTTAAGGGCTGTTTCTAGGGTTGTGGTGCATTTCCATGTGCGGAAAACTTTTGCGGACAATTTCGGAATTTTCTCGGAAAGGAATCGGGCGACTTTTTTGGAGTCGACGCCTTCGAAGAGGTATTGTTTGCTTGTCTGCATGTAGTTTTGGATGTTCCGAATGACTTCTGGGGGCGCTGCAATAGTTTTGTCCCATTCAACGCTGTCTTTGCCCAGAAAATGGAAGTGCAACTGATTTCCGTCGATTTTCACGTGCTCAGCTCGCAGAGTAATTGCGCCGACGGTGTCTGCTTCGTCAGGGTCTTTTTCGTCGCCAACCCTCATGTTAACAGCGAAAATAAGCCAAGCCACAGTAGCGACTTTGCGACTGTCCTCTTCCTTGGCATCCAGATTCCGCTGAATATGCTGCTCGACCGTTTTGATTTGTTTGCCCAAGGTTTCGGCTTTCTGGAATTTTTCTTTCTCGCGGTTCTGCTTCAAAAACGCAGTGTCACTGAACCATACGTACTTGGTTTTTCCTGTAAGCTTATCTTTCCAACTTGCGACGTACATTTTGGACTTTTGCCAAACTGCGCCAGCCCAACCCGCTTTTTTCGCTTCTTCATTGGTCATCGTTGAAATGTTAAGTGTTATGTCGCTTTTTTCAGGGCCCTCTTTCCATTTGCCTCGCTGCGGATGGTCGCCTCGTCCAGCAAAAAGGCACGATGGCTCGGCAGTCCAGTTGGCGATTTCAAGCCGTTGCCCATCGACTTCTGCGGTTCCGTATATGTCTTTGAATTCTTGTTTCTGGATTTTTCGTTCTTCTGCCTGCTTCTTCTTTTCTTCTTTGGGCACAGCTTCTTTCGTTGCTTTTTCTTGGGTGATGAAGTTCTTGATTTCGGTAAAGTCAATTTCACCCACTTGGCTGCTTTCACGGCTTGAGGTCGTTGGATTATCGATGCTGGCCAGGTATTCTTGGGCAAAGTGAGCTAAGGCAGTATCTGAAGGATTTTCCGATTTTAGCTGCTCAAGAAACGCTTTCATGAAGTTCTTCTTAAAAACGGCGTCTGGCGGAGGCACAGTTATCGATAGGTTTCTTCTTGTCCAGGCGACCGCCATCGGCTCGCTTTTCTCTTGGAGCCTGATTTTTCGGTTATTAATCGTGATGCTAAAACCCTTGGCGGCGTAAATTGGAACAAATATGCCCTGATGCTTCAAGCTTTTCATTTCATGCTTCATGCATAGACCTCAATTTTCAGCTCATTAACTCTTTTAAATGCCGAAATTGTGACTTCCCATTTACTTTTCGGCGAGCCTTAAAAAGATAATGCAAAAAACGGCAAAGTTTTCTGGATGCGGCTAAGAAAACAGGGTTTTCTGCTTTTTTGCGGCACGGTCACTCTGAAGCTTTCGATAGACGGCTTCCACGTTTTTGCGTTCAACAAAGCCTTTATGGGGACGGAAACCGCCGCCGAACCCGCCGGGGATATGCATCAGTTCATGGATTAGGGTTCTTTCTTGGTCTTCAGGCTGCATTTTATCGTAAATTTCCGAGATAACCTCGATGGTGTAGGACGGCGGCAGATTGAGCACTCCCTGCCAAATCCTGCCTAAGCCGTGGATGCGTGCGATAGTGCGTCTGGCTTTGGAGCCTTTGCTTCTGACGCAGAAAACGAATTGGGGCACCACATGGTAAAACTCGCATTCTTCGGCTAGCTGGTCAACGTGTTTTTTGATTTCTGGCGCTTCAAAATATTTTATCGGCACCTTAACTCCCTCTCTTCCTCAATGCTACGTATGATGTCTATGTCAAGAAGTTAAATGCTTTTCCACATGAACCGTGCAAAGGCAGGCTTTACCCGATTATTTTTTTCACGTACGGCACCTTCAGCAGCGGATACAGAATCAGGCATGTTACCGTAAAGGTTAGGGCGGTTAGCACTGGGATTTCCACTATGGACGGCAAAGCGTAGATGCCCAATCGCCAGCCCAAGTAGGTTTCTATGAGTTCGAGCAGCATCACGTGGAAAAGGTAGATTGGCAATGTGTTTTGGCTTACCCAATGCAAGCCGCGGTTGAAGGTGGGGTGGTTGTCGAATCGGGTTTTGGGGACGGTGAGCAGAAGTAGGAATAGGGCGCCTGTTGCTGCGATTGTGGTGAAAAGTGTGTATTCGTGGAAGAAGCCGTTGAATTGGGGCGTCGTGAGTGTTACTACCCAGTCGCCGACTACTGAGGCTAAAACGCCTAGGGCGACGCCTGCGTAGGGCATCCATGAACGCACTTTGGTTCCCATCAAGTAAACGCCGAAGAGAAGGTAGCCTATCCAACCAGTGAACACGAACAGCACCGGGTTAAAGTTGTATCCGACAAAGAGCTGTATGAATGGAACCGCGAAGTTGCCCACGGTCCAGAGGACCAAGAAATAGGTGAATCGTTGCCTGTCAATGTTTTTGACCACCAACCGCAGGATTGGCGTGGCAAGGTACAATCCGATAAGTATGTAGAGGAACCCGAGGTGATAGTATGAGCCGCCGAGTAATCCCTCGAAGATTCCGCTGGGGGTCAGCGGTGTTCCGTTGAAGTAGTAGTTCCAAGCGAAGTAGACCGCCGTCCAAAAAATCATGGGGACGCCTATGCGGGCGAACCTTTTCTTGAAGAAGACACCCATCGGCTCATCCCATTTGCCGGGCGCAAGCAGCAAAATACCCGTCAACATGACAAATAACGGAACCCCAAAGTTGCCCACGGAACGGTAAGCATCAACTGTCCACCAGTTCGCAACCGCCACAGGCATCGACGAACCGCTGAACGAGTAGTTAACGTTGATTGAATGGTTAAAAATCACCGACAAAATGGCGACGGCGCGGATAAGGTCAACTGAGAAATCTACGTCAACTGGCTTAGACTGCAAATTATCCTTCGCCACCCCACCCTTCCCTGTTCCCTCACGAAGCTATTGTTTATAAGATTAATGGATTACGAAAAGCAAAGCAGACTCCACTCGTCTCGGCAGACGCCATTGGGCTGAAATCCAAGGGTCGCATCCGTCAGCGATGGCTTGGCAGACGCGGATATTGGCAACGCTTTTATCGCAAAAGAAGCCATATTTACTTGATGTTTTATGCCGGCAGTTAAGGATATCATGACTAAAGACGTGGTTACGATTGAGGTTGCTCGAAGCGTGTTTGAGGCAGCTGAACTTATGTCTGCAAAAGGCGTCGGCTGCCTAGTTGTCACAGACAACGGTGCTCCCGTCGGGATTGTTACTGAAAGGGATTTTGTTAGGCGAATCGTGGCTCAGCGTGCTTCACTTGATGCGAAAGTGTCTGAAATCATGACTAAAAACCTCGTAACCGTTGACCCAGACGCTTCAATCAAGGATGCCGCGCGGCTAATGTCAAGCCACAAAATCAGGCGGCTCCCCGTTCTAAAACAGAACAAGCTTGTCGGGATACTTGTCGCCACCGATTTGGTGCGCAACGTCGGCAAAAAAACCACGGCGGAAGAAATCCTTGACGCCATCGGACGCTACCCGTCTGGCTTCCCCGCTTAATGCAGAACTTTGACAGATTTGGGCTGGACAGCATTTGCCTATGGTTTGATTGGGGCATTTAACATTCTTTATGCAGGATTTTGTTTTTCGCAACCTATTTTGCGCTAATTTAGCAAAACTTTATAACATTGCCAAACGTTTTGGATTCTAAAAAGGTAGATTCAAGATGAAATTCGGCACATACATGTTTGAAGCAAAGAAAGTTGAAGGCTTCGACTATGACCTTTTCCGAGTTAAACCAGAAGTAGGCAGACGAATGCCGCCAAAACCTGACATGCACAGCAACATCGCCATCTTCGGAGACAACGTTACAGCCCGCAACCACCCGGACTGGATTTCTCAGTCAGCCCTCGGCCCCGCATGGAGAACCAACGACAACTTCAACGTCAGATGGGACGTTTTATGCGCAACTCAGCCAGAACACCGCGCAGAGCAACTTGACTACATCGAAGACGTCGCACGCAAAAGCCCAGGCGTATGGCTAAACAGCATACACTTCGCAGAGCACGGACACTGCATATGCCCACGCTGCCAAGAACTCTGGAAGAAAAGCGGCTTAAGCTGGTACGAATGGCGCAGAAAAGAAATTACCGATTACATGGCTTTGGTAAGCGAACGTGTTCGCGACCGAGCCAAAAGCAAATTTGTCATCGGTGTTCTTCCTGACCCAGTTACAAACTATGAACGCTTCGGAGTTAACTTTGACGACCTTGCCCCCTTGACCGACGAATTTCTCGTCGTCATGTTCAGCAAGAACTATGCGACACCTTGGTACTGGGAAATGCTCACACGCAACTTCAAGAAAGTCTTCAAAGACGTCAAACTGAACATTGCATTGTACGTTATCGGACCCGGCGACGACCCAAGAGAAACACCAACCGTAAATGAACTCTTAACAGTCTCAGTGCGTATGGCAAGAGCAGGCGTAGACGGCATCCTATACTTAACAGACAAAGCTGCACAGATGGTTGAGTTCCAGAAAGCTGCAATTGCTCAAAAAGACACTCGCGAGCGCCTCAAGAGCTACGGCGGCAAAGCAGGCCAAGAAGTTCTCGACTTAGTTACAAGCTGGGAAAAGATCGTAGAATAAGCCAACAAACCAATCGCAGGCATAGGTGGAAAAACCACCCGGCTGCACTTTTTATTATTTTTATCCTTAGCTGGCAGGCTTTAGGTTGCCTCATTGCTTAAGAAAAAGAGCTTCAAAGAAAGGGAAAAAATTTTTTGTTTAATGGATGTATTCTAATGCTCTGCTTTTGGTTTCCCGTATTTCCTTCATCGATTCGTACTGTGCTTCGATGAGGATTTTGAGTGCGTCAATGTTCTTCTTCACTTCATCCAGCTCGCCCGTTTTAAGCAAAATACCTGACTTCACAAGCTGCTCATTCATTTTGTCAACGGTAACCTGAAGCACCTTAACTTTGAACGCGAAAATCTGCAGCGTATACAGCAAGCTCAGCTGCGAATTCAAGGTTTCCAACTGGTCCAAATAACGCGTCTTCTTTATGAACGCCTTTATTTTCTGCTCGTCAGAAGCGTCGGGCGCCTGCATAATCTGCTCGTAGAGGGCTGACTGCTTCCACGTTGCCTCTTTGGTTTCGTCAACTACTTTCTGAATCCGCTTAGCGGTCTTATCTAACATCTCTAATACTTCATCCAAACCCCATTCTCCCCTAAACAATCGGTAACTATGGCTCCAACACTGTAACAACCATTATATATAATTTTAAAAAAGACGCAAAAACTGTTGCTGGCTGCAGGGTTGCTTTGGGCTCCGTTTCTTTTCTTTTGTTTCTTGGCATAAATGTTGGTGGATGCTCAGCGTAAGATTTAAGCAGCGTTTTGCATTTCAGGCTTCAAATCTTCTTCTTGAAAACCATTGGCTTTGAGCCAAAATCATTGAAACCTGCATATGTAACATTTTTCTTTAAGGGCTTTTTTTAGGCAAAGCATAAGAAATCATGCTTCCATCTTCATTAACGGGTAACGATTGGGGAAAGAGGGGAGCCGCAGTTGAGTGGGAAAGGTTGTAAGTAGAAAGGTTGTTTTGGGTATCGCCGCTTTATGCATTATTATTTTAGTTGTTTCGGTTGGCTTTTTGAAAAATTTCAGAGCCAAATGGCGTCAGAAAAATCGATTATTGCTTCCCTGACGTCCAGCTTGAACTCAACACTTGATTCGCTCCACGCCCTAAACGCCAACGTCACAAGTCTTCAAAGCCAGGTGCAATCCGATAACGCGACGAACTACGGATCTTCAAATGCAACTGGCATCCAAAACCATTTCCCTAAACACGGCAAACTCCCAAGCCGCAAGAATTCAAGATATGCTTTCGATCTCCCAAGCCAACGAGAAAGACTGGACGAGAAGCAAATTTCCACGGATAAATCAACGGTTTCTTCTTTGGAGACGCAGATTTCGAATTTGGAGTCAACGATGGCTAACTGGGATGCCCCGGTTACAGACGGGTTTAGCTTAATCCAAATTACAGACACGCAGTATCTGAGCGACGCTAACCCCGCCTTGTTCAACTCCTTAACCAGCTGGATAGTAAACAACGCCAACGCCCTCAACGTATCCATGGTTATCCACACTGGAGACCTTGTGCAGAACCCAGTTAACGGCACTGACTGGCAAAACGCAAACGCCGCCATGATGAAGCTCTACAACAGCGGCGTTCCTTACTGTTGGGATGCTGGAAACCACGATTTCATCGGAGAAAGCACGCCTAATGGAAATGATGACGGCGACTGGTTAGGCGGCGGGTATTCAGCCTTTAACGTTACGGCTATGCAGCAGGAGCCATACTGGGTCGCAAGCATCTTTGGCGGCACAAGCACGGCGGTGCAATTCACCTATGGCAATGTCCGCTTCATGGTAATCAACGTCGCCTACGATTCTAACCAAACCGTTCTTGACTGGATGCAGACTCTTCTCAAATGCAACCCCAACGACAACGTGATTGTTACAACGCACAACTTTCTCAACGGAGCCGACGGCTACGGGTACTCTGCAAGCCCTCCAGATATGGATTGGGCTCAAAACTTTGAAAACATAGTTGGCAACTACAGTAACGTTTTCATGACTTTAAATGGGCATGACGTTGGGGAGGGCGCCGCAAACACCCTGAGAATCGGGAACAGGGAAGAGATTTTCTTTAACCGGCAAGAATTGGACAGCGAGACAGGTGCGGCATCCGAAAGAATCTACACTTTCAACATGACTAACCCCTCTAACCCAACAGTCAACGTTTACACTTACCAAGCCTACGGTAACCTTCAAAGCGGCCCACAATACCTAACAGACGAATACAACCAATTCAGCTTCACATCAAACCTGACCGCCTACAAGCCAATAACCCTCAGCCTCGCAAGCGACACCCCCTTCGTGGGAGCAAGCGGCTTCACCTCAAGCTTCACAAGCCCGATAACCTTGGTAGACTACAACCAAACCTTTGACCTGCTCAGATTCATGAATTTAACCTTTGGCGGCTTCATGTCGAACTTGACTATGAGTTCAGTCGGCGTCAACCTCATCATAAACAACTACACCTCCACAAGCGTGTCCTACACGGTTAACTCAGGCGGCGGCACACAAACCTTCCTGCTGAACACCCAGCCGACTTCAATAATCATAGACGGCGCCTCAATCGCCATCGGTCACGGCTGGAGCTACCTAAACGGCGTAGTTACAGTTACAGGGCGCAACCAAATCAGTAACCATCAACCTAACGTAGCTTGCCAAAATCAGCGTTTTCTTTGTCAGCCTTTGGCTTATGGTTTGTTTTCGGCTACAAGTTTTATCTGGTAGAGGCTTGACCAGTCTTTTCCCGTGACAAAAAGCCTGTTACCTTGTGGGTCATATGCGATGCCGTTTAGCACTGCGTCGAAGTTGGTTTTGCTTGCAACCGATGCAGGCAGCCCCGTGAGGTCTATCCAAGCCTCAACCTGTCCCGTTGTGGGGTTGATTATGGCGATTTTGTTTGTTAGCCAGATGTTGGCGTAGACGTCTCCGTTGATGTAGCATAGCGAGTTGATCATGGTTACGGTTGAGTTTCCGTCGTGAACCTCGACTTCTCCGATGCGTTGGTACGTGGTGGCGTTTAAGAAGTACAGGTGGTCTGAGCCGTCGCTCATGATTAATTCTTTGCCGTCGTAGGCTAAGCCCCAGCCCTGCGTAGGATAGGAAAAGTTGCCTGTAACCGCAAACGATGTTTTGTCGTAGATGAATCCTATGTTGGTTGTGTAGGTTAACTGAATGATTTTGTCGTCTACTACGGCTATGCCCTCACCGAAGTATTGGATGGGCAACGTGTACTCTTGCAGGACTTTGCCCGTGGATAAGTTGACCCTGCGCAGAGTTGATTGGTAATCTGGGCTGTTTCCGCTGCCGCTGCTTTCGTAAAGAACCCCATCTGAATACCAGAGTCCCTCCGTGAAGGAGCTTGTGTCATGAGGGTAGGTTTTGACGATTTTGTACGTGTAAAGTGAATCTGAAGATGATGCTGAATTGCCTTTGTCGTTGAGGAAAACCAGTAGAGAAGCGCCAAGAAGTATGGCAACAACCAACACTCCCGCTAACACTAACCACTTCTTCATTACGCCTTCCCACTAGCGGTTCTCACTAATATGTAAAACGGAAAAACATCATTCTTCCGCAGGCTGCGCCTTCGAAACAAGAACCTCGGGCGGCGGAAAACTGGGACAGCCACTCAACTGGGAAGCCTGAATTTGTTGGCTTGGCAGAGGACACGGTTCCCTCACTATCGGCTGCGGCGTTTGCTGCTCCAAAAGTATCATTGGTTTGTCCGGCAGCTTCCTCTCCTCCAAAGCCTTACGCATGTCTTTGGGTTTCGAATGAAGAGGTTTCTTGCCCCCATAATCTGCACGCAGATGAAGCTTACGAAGAGCGGGAACCAGAAGGATGCAGTCCTGACAATTATCGCTGCGATTCCGCTTGTTCCGCTGTTTATGCCGTAGAGGATGAAGATGGTTGCTAAGCAGGATGTCGAGGGAGCCGACTGAGAAGCTGGCTATGGCGTCTTGAAATGCGGTGGCGACAAAGTAGACAACGATGTAGAATACGGGTGACGGCGCGGGGATACCTAATGCGTAGAAAACAAAAACGTAAACTGACAAACCCAAAACGTACGCGGCGATGTGGAACATGAAGGGTTTGGCTAAGGCTCTTGGGTTTTCGCGGAACACTTTGAAGCCTTGATAGAAGCTTGAAAGGGTCTCTTTGATTTTCGCTATGTCCTCAGGCGAATTCTTGTTTGGCCGTATCCGCTTGTTTACTTTAACGTAAAGTTTTACAAATATCTCCGCTGCGCCTCTGTAGAACGCCAGAACCAGCAGGACAGCAAGGTAAGCTGCGGAACCCAACACTAACAGGATAAATAAGTTGCCAATCATGGGCGGAACGTTTGTTTTTGAAAGCACCAAAACCGCACCTGTGAATAGTCCCGTGGTTACTACGCTGTACGCGACTATGCGGTTAGTCACTGATGAGGCGGCTATTGCACCGTAGTTTTCGTTGGTTTCTTTTTGGACAAGATACAGCCTTGTAACTTCGCCGCAGACCGTGGCGCATGGAACAATTAAATCCGCGAAGTTGCCGACCCAGTAGTACAGGTACGATTTTCTGTAGGAGATTTTGATTGACAGCTTTCTTAAAATGCTGTTCCACGCTGCTGACCAACAGAAAACCGACCCCAAAACCGCCAGGATGGCGAGTGAATAGTAGAGGGCGTACTGAATTGGGTTGATGCTTTTTAGGACAAGAAGGATTTGGGAGGAGCCGATGAAGAAGTAGAGGTAGACAGCGAAGACTACCAAGCCTAAAACCATGAACATTAAAGATTTTTTTAATGAAAGATATTTGGACGCGTACAATTTGCTGTTCCCCCTCCCTTTAAGCTAAAATGCTTGACGGCTACAATAGGTTCTGTGACTGTACTATTGCCCCTTGCTGGTTAAAGTAACTTATGCCTGCACGTTCATTTCCGAGCCATCAGACTTTTCAGGTCTGCAAAACCGTTCTTGAGGAAGGTTACAGGAAAATAAATCGGCGAAAAAGAAGAAAACGCTTTTTTGATTATGAAAAAAAGGAGATTAATTCAATCTCCCATGTGTTTTATTGGGTGCTGTTGGTGACTATTTGGTGCGGTGTTGAGACATGAAGCTGAGAGTCGCCTGCGGAAGTCATCGTGAAGGAAAACGTGTTTGAGTCGATTGTGCCGCTGAGGTTCAAGTCAAAGGTTAAGCCGTTGCCTGAGTCGCCTTGAGCGTTTGCAGTGAGCTGTGTGCCGGAAGTTGTGCCGACGAAATTGAAGACTGTGCCACTGCTGCCGTCAGTTTGGATTACTTGCGAAAGACTTCCTGAGACACTTGTCGGCGTAAGTTCTAGGCTGAACTCTATTGTGTTTCCGTCCTGTTGAACTGGTACGTTGATGCTTGCCGTTAGGGTTCCTGAATAAGAGTTTCCGTCAGATTGCATGGAGACTTGGAATTGGCCGTTGCCTCCGTAGACGGCTGTTACGTTATTTGGTGACGGGTTGCTGTTGGTCATTGACGGTTGGTTTTGGTTGTTGTTGTCGTTATTGTTGTTATTTTGGTTGTTGTCGTTTGGGTTGTTATTATTGTTGTTATTGTTGTCGTTTGGGCTGTTGCTGTTGACGTTATTGTTGTTGTTACTGTTCTGGTTGTTGTCGTTGTTGCTGTTGCCGCTGAGGAATCCGATGTTTACGCCCATCTTCTGAAGTTCGGGTCCCACCACTGCGAAGCTTAAGTATCCTCCAAGTATCATTCCGACGAAAAGAGTCAAAACCACGATGCCGACGACTTTGCCGAGCCCCACGGAGTGCCCTTTCTTTCTTGGTTTTTCTTCACCCATTTTAGTTAACCATCCCTCTTCCTATGAAGCATGGATTAGAGACTGCATAGTTTAAAAGACTTTCATGAATAACTTTTTTTTCCATAGTTTAACATCCCAAATCAGTTTTTTCCTTTCAACATTTCAGCTGAACATAGTGATTAAAGACTCGCTTGAAAGTGAATAAATGAGTTATGAATCACTGATTCAAATTTGGAATATTCTGAGTTAGTTTTTAATTACTAGACCTAAATAATATGTCAGGACAAGGTTAGACTCCGTGGTTAAAATCAAGGGTTTAGTTCAGCTTCTGCGACCAGCGAACTGCATAGTTATGAGTTTCGCTGTTCTTGTAGCCGCCGCTTTGGCGGGCATCAACACGGTTCATTGGGTTAACCTGGTTTACGGGGCTGTAACCGCTTTCACTTTGTGTGGGGCTGCAATGGCGGTCAACGACTACTACGATTATGACATAGACAAAGTAAATGAGCCTTCACGCCCAATCCCAAGCGGCGCAGTCTCCAAAAAAGCAGCCTTAGCATTAACGGGCACCTTAACCATCATAGGTTTAGCCTCCGCCTTACTCATCAGCCTCTACTGTCTCCTGTTTGCGTTCGCCGCGTGGGTAATCATGATGGCTTACTCAACCGTCGGTAAACGGAGAGGATTCGCGGGCAACCTGCTGGTCAGCGCATGCGTAGCCGCCCCTTTTCTATTCGGCAGCCTAGTAGTCGTCAACACAATCAAAATCAACATCTTACTTTTCGCATCGATGGCTTTTCTTTCAAACACGGGACGAGAAATCGCCAAAGGCATCGTTGATGTGCAAGGCGACAGCTTAAGCAAAATCAAAACCCTCGCTGTAACGCTGGGCGAAAGAAAAGCGGCTTTAGCTGCCTCCGCCTTTTTCATCTTCGCCGTGTGCCTGTCGCCTCTGCCGCTGATTTTCAGCTTAGTCTCCGTTTGGTTTGTTCCGTTTGTGCTGGTAACTGACGTCGGGTTAGTTTGGTGTTCGACGCAGTTGATTCGGAATCCTACACGGGAGAACGCCCGCAAAATAAAGAAAATTGTTCTTTTCCTGTTCGTTTTCGGTTTGCTCTCTTTTATTTTCGGAAAGTTCGGGTAAAAATGCCCTATTGAGCCGAGTTTACAGTTGGGTCCTTTTGGTTTTTTAAGAATTCTTCTGCTGAAGCAGATTTTTCGTTTGCCATTTCCCAAAGCCGACTTTGAAATGGATTCTGAAGCGGAATCGGCGATGAACCATCTGCAACTTGGCGAGGAGTTAACGAAAACTTCGGTTGGCGCCGTTATTGGACTGCCCAGACGTTTGAGCTGGTTAGTTGCCACGTGGTTGTTAATTGTATTTCTGGGTTGGTGAAGAATTCGATTCGGGTTAGTTGCTGAAGCATTCCTGTTTGTTTGTCGAAGTAAACGGAGATGTAGTCGTAGCGGGCGGTGCTGCCTGTTTTGTCCGTGGAGTCGACGAATTCGTCTTCTGTTCCCCAAAAGTTTGTTGTCCTGCTTGAATGCGCATACTGCTGGGTGCTTGTGCTGTTTACGATGAGTTTGCTGGTTTCCTGCGGGTAAAGCGGGTTGGTCACGTTGAGGTTTGAGGGGTAAAGATAGCTGAACCCGGCGAGAGCGGCACATGCTCCAGTGGATAAATCAATCACCTGAGGATTCAGAACCTGCGTTCCATTCTTAAACTGCCAAGTCGTCTCCAACGACACTGTGGTGCCTTCAATAGCCGTCACGTTAACCATGTAATACTGAGTGTTGTTGTACTGCAGGAACTCTGCTGGGGTTACGGCGTCGGAGCTTCCTATAACCGTGGAGCCCTTCAGCGTGTAAGTAAACGTGTCGCCAACCGAGAGGGCACGGCTCGCGATGGGGGTTTGGTTTTTCTGCGTGTTTATGCTGCCGAAATATATCGAGGTGGCTGCCGCAACTAGGATTATTGCGATGACTGCGACAGAGAGTCCGATGTTTCTATTTAAGTGCTTATGTTTTCCGCGAGTCATTTATCCTCTGAAACCACTTCTATCTTGGCTCTATGGATTTAAGATTATCTTCAGTTAAGCCAAACCGATTTCTCCGCTTCTTGTTTGTAAATGATGCTTCAGACAATTGTAATTGACGTTTTCATCCACTTAATTTATAAATTGCTTATCGGCATACCGACTTCCAATGCGGTTTTCCGAGCGGTTAACAGGCGAAAACGCCGTTCTAACAGGCAATTTTCTAATACTATTGATAACTTGGGTGCTGATGAATAGCACACAGCCAATAGCTGGCACCTTCAGCAGCAAATATTTTGTCAGCCTCGGCGCAACCCCCCTAATCCTATCAATGATGTTTTTCGTAAGTTCACTGGCGATTGCATTCGTCCAGTTCCCAGGCGGCTACCTCGCCGACCAAAACGGCAGAAAATGGCTTGTCGCCGTTATGACCTTCGGCTTATCGTTCGGCTACCTGTTCCTAGTCTTTGCGCCGTCCTGGCAGTGGATTGTTCTGGGCTTGGTCATCCAAAACCTATGCCTCATTTATCAGCCTGCGCTGCTGGCTATGATGATTGACTCGCTTGACCCAGCAAAACGTGGCACGGGGCTTAACTTTTACTCTGTTGTCACAGGCTTAGTCGCCATACCTGCGCCTCTCATAGCGGGAGCATTAATCTTGGTTGCAGGCAACTACGTTTCGCCCCAATCCGACTTCGGAATGCGCATAGCCTACGCAATCGTGTTTGCCGCTTACCTTGCCGCATCGTTTGTGCGTCTAAGACTCAAAGAAACCCTGCCGACCCGAAACCAAAATAGCCTTCCCAACCTGCTCCAAGCCTTCCGCAGGTACCCCCAAACCATCAAGGAAAGCATGCAGGTCTGGGCTGAAGCACCCAAATCCGCCTTCTACCTTCTCCTCACAACGGTCGGCATAAACAGCATTACGGCGGGGTGCCAGATTTTTCTTGTTTTGTACGCGACTGAAACTCTGAAAATTGCGGGTTCACAGTATGCGGTGGCGGCGGCGTTCATGGCGGTTGGTCCAGTGTTGCCTGTGCTTCTGATGGGTTTGAGGATGGATGTGGCTGGACGAAAACGTTACCTCCTCATAGGCTACCTGCTATACATCCCCGCGATGCTGCTTTTCATCAGAGCCACCTTCCCCATGATACTCGCCTCCTTCTTCCTCCTCGGATTAGCAAACATTCTGGAGGCAAACGGCGCACAGGCGTTGCTCGGCGACTTGATTCCCCGAGAAAAACGCGGCAAAGCCATAGGCTGCCAACAATTCTTCCTGTACCTCACGCAGGCGTTTACGTATCTGCTCGTCGGTTTCCTCTACTCCTACGTGGCGACTTGGGTGCCCTTTGTGCTGCTTGCAGTCGCAGCGGCGCCGCTGGGCTTGGTGGTTGCGTTGAAGATTTCTGACCCCAAAATCAAAGAAAACTGATTTTCAGTCACTTGGCTTTTGAAAATTTCATTAACGTCGGATTCATTAGCCTAAGCAAAT
>CAWGMZ010000019.1:0-26471 GCA_963823775.1 Candidatus Bathyarchaeota archaeon | reverse complement strand
GACTTAAGCACTGGAAACCTACTGTGGACTTGGGGCAATGGCGAAATCGGCTCGAGCAACAGCTCATTCGCTGGCTTCAACACACCCTTCGGCGTCTACCCAATGCAAATCAACGCCATCGGCAACGGCGTAGTATACATGGTTACCACAGAGCACACTATTGAAACACCGCTCTTCAAAGGCGGAATTCAAACTGCAATCAACGCGACAACGGGGCAACTAATCTGGAGTCTTTCAGGCTACACAGGCGAATTCTTCACAATCTCTTATGCCATGGCAGACGGATACAACACCTGGTACAATGGCTACGACAACTCAGTCTACGTGGTAGGCAGAGGACCAGCCAAACAACCGTCGAAGCACCAACCGTAGCAACCACAGTCGGAGTACCAGTAGTAATACGCGGCACAGTCATGGACACTGCCACTGGCACACAAGGCACACAGCAGAAAGGCGACTTTCCAAACGGTGTCCCATGCGCGTCTGACGCAAGCATGTCAGACTGGATGGGCTATGTTTACCAGCAGCAGGAATGCCAACCAACTTCACAGGCGTCCCAGTGCAAATCGCAGTCTTAGACTCTAACGGAAACCACTACCCAGTCGGAACAGCTACAACAGACGCAAGCGGCATGTACACGCTTACCTACACACCAACAATCTCAGGCAACTTCACCGTATTCGCAACTTTCGCAGGCACAAACGGCTACTGGCCATCATCTTCAGAATCAAGCTTCGTCGCAACCGCAGCACACCCAACTGAAGCACCAACCGCAACACCGCTTACCGGAATAGCAAGTACATCAACAGTCGAATACATTGGCATCGCGACTATCATCGTGATAATCATAATCGGTGCAGTACTCGCGTTGATGATGCAAAGAAAACACCCATAAAACAAACACGGGAAAAAACAATTTCCCCCTCTTCTTTTTCTTTTAGTTTTGAAGCAGCATTTTTTCAAATTATTTAAATCTTGAAAAGCGTTTATTGGCAAGGCTAACCCGATAGAGTGGGGACTACACTTTGCTTCAAGACCCAACGCTTAAAGAAAAAATTCATCAAGCAAACATATCCGTTCATCATCTCGAAGCACAATACTATGAACTTCTCCACCCAGAAGTTTACTCTAAACAGGAACAAAAAAGAATAACCGCCAAACTGCAAACCATAGACAGGCTTGTTTTGGATAACCGCAAATTAGCTTTGGACTTTGGAGCAGGCACAGGCAACCTCACAGGCAAACTTTTGCAGTTGGGCTACACCGTTACAGCCGTCGATATTTCACAGGAAATGTGCGGAATCATGCAGGAAAAATACTTTGCTTATGTGCAAGGCAAAAAGTTAACTGTGGTTTGCTCGCCAATTGAGGACTTCACGTTTGAAGAGGGCCAATTTGACTTAATCACATGTTACTCTGTGCTTCATCATCTGCCCGATTACATCGGCGTGCTGCGTTGCCTCTCTGTTTTTCTCAAGAGCGGCGGCGTCATCTACCTTGACCATGAAGCATCCCCTTTCTACTGGAAAAACGAGCCCAGCATGCTCGCAACTCTCGTGAAAGGAATCTATCTGCATTCAAACCCGCTGCTAAACAGCTTGTACTTTCAAATGACTGGTTTGAGGGTGCCTTTCATCGATTATGAGTTGTCGGATTACTGGCATAAAAAAGAGCACGCGCTGGACCACGGCAGCATCGGGCAAGTGTTCAAAGACGAAAATTATGAGTTTTCAAAGCGCACAGACTACTATGAAACCAGCACCTGGATTCCCAGCCCATTAGCCATCATCTATCGGCTTTTGTGCAGCCCCGAAATGAGCTGTTGGGTAGCCAAAAAGTAAGCTAGGCGATTGCCTTCGGTTTTGTGTTTGCCGGGGTTTAGTCTGCGTTTGGCAAAGTTGATGGCGCCTTCGCGTCTGACCCGCTTGATTATCTGTTTGGGTGAGCGGTGGAAATCGATGAAGAATCTTCTTTGAACTGCCAGCAGCGAGTTGTAGTCCCATTCTTTGGTTTTCACGGCGAGCAAGAAGTCGTCGAGTTGGGTGTAGTTTTTTGATTCTAAAAGTTCTTGGTAGAGTCGGCTATCCGGGTTAGCGATGAAGACGTTAAAGATGCACCAGTCGGGACTCAGCTTCTTGGCAAACTTTAGAGACATCTCCATGTCCTTGAGCGTTTCGTCAGGAACCCCCAGCATAAACGAGCAAGCCGTCTGTATCCCGAGTTTGCGGCACAATCCAAAAGCGGTCTCTATCTGCTCAATGGTTGTGTTTCGCCCGATGCGCTGCAGAATCCGCTGCGAACCCGACTCCACGCCAAACCAAATCGTCTTGCAACCTGCCTTCTTCATGGTCTCCAAAAGCTCTTGATTAACTAAATCGACGCGGGTGTCGCATACCCACTCCAAATCCAGCTTGTTCTCAACCATCAAGTTGCAGAGCTCCACGGTTTGGTTTTTTCTTAGGGTAAAGTTGTCGTTGATGAAGTAGATTCCTTTGGTGCCGTAGCGGCTCTGCAGATCCTTTATTTCGCCGATGACCCGCCTCGGACTGAAACCTCGGCAGATGTTTCCCCACAGCTTTTTAGTTTCGCAAAAGCCGCAGTTGTAGACGCATCCCCGCGAGATGCTCATGATGTCGGCGGGTTTAACGCCTAAGTACTCAACTGTCCTGTCGTAAAGCTCCAGCTGCAAGAGGTGTCTTGCTGGGTAGGGGATTTCATCCATGTTTTCGATGAATTTAGGCGGATTCTTGATGTTTACGCCAAGATGTTTGCAGGCTACGCCGGGTATCGCCAACGCCGCGGCTTCGTCGCGGTTCGTGATGCAGGTGGCAAGCTGGGTCATTGCTGCTTCGCCTTCGCCCATGACGACGTAGTCGATTTCAGGGTTGTCGAGCAGGCTGTCGGGTACGTAGCTGGCGTGCCATCCGCCGACGACGATTTTGCAGTTGGGCAGGGTTTGTTTGATGGCTTTTGCGGTTTCTATGCAGCGTGCGTAGGTTGCTGAGCCGCAGGTGATGCCGACGATTTGCGGGTTTAGGCTGGAGACAAACTGCTTGACTTCGTCGATGGGTTTTTTTTGGAGGTAGTTGTCGAGCATCTGCACCTCAAAGCCCGCTTTCTCAAGCGCCGCAGCAACATACATCAAGCCAATGGGCGGCAGCCGTTTGCCATGGTACCACGCGCTGTTTTCGGGAGGAGCAGTAGTCATCAAAAGAATCAAATCAGCAACCCCCAACCCAACTGCCCAGTAAACTCAATGGCACGTCTGTCCCCCATGAAACGTTTGCTAACCCAAAACAGTAGGCAACCTAATAGCTTTAACTGAAACCGCACCCCCCGCCCCTCCGCCGCCGAAAAATGCTGAAACACCAGATTCAACCCATATTTGTGATGGATTTTGGTCACAAATACTAGACCCCCTCCCCTCGGTCTCTGAAGCCATCGTTACCTTTGGTTCCCAATGTAAAGATGGGGTACCCTCCCATGTTAGGCGCCTTTTGCTCGGGGCTTGTTTCAGGTTGCTTTTTTGGTTTGGGCTTAGAATCTGTTGCGGGCTTGGATTGGAAAGATGCGGGAAAAGGGGCGTTTTGGTCTTGCAGTTTTGTAATATTCCAAAAGTTCATGGGCTTAGTCGCTTGCAACACCGCACCAAAGGAGGGTGGCTTACGTTTGGCGCCATCGAGGTTAGACTTAAAAACTGTCACAATCCAATTTTAGCAAAGAATTTTTGGGCGACTATCCATAGCTTCAAGTTAGCGGTTTTTTCGATGCCTAAGCAAATAGCCAATCAGAATGGATTGATTATTTTTGCCATCTGAAAACAACTTGAACGTTGTTGCTGTTAACAGTATAGTATAAAGAGTCCTCAATTGAAACGTAATAGGTAGCAGTCCCACTTGTTTGAGTTGTCTGTGCAGTTATAAAAAAAGTCTTAGAATTACCATTGGACTTTTCTGGACCACCAGAACCATCATTGCGGGCTACATCATAAATTGTAAATGGTGAGTTATAGTAAGAGTTCAGGTCAGGGTTAGTCCCGTTTATGAACACTGTACAGGGATATGTGGCGTTTCCAGTTATTGTTAGCTGCAACTGTATTTCATCTGGTCCACTTCCAGTTTCATTCAATTCAATTATTTCAGTTTGCTTAAGTGGTGATATAGTTACAGAAAAAGGAGCTTCGGGAGAATTCGCTTTTTTGGACGTTGAGAACTCAATAAATAAGGCGGCAGCTGCTGTGGCACAGATAATAATTGTAATAATTGTCAATGATTTTTTTCTATCCAAATTCTCCACCATTTTGGTGCGTTGATTGGTTTAGACAGCGAATAGCTATCTTAAAACGTTGTTCTTAAAAGGCTACTCGTAAAACTTTCTTGACTGACTTAGTCAAAGTTTCTTGACTTGACGATGCCTAACTATCACAACAACAGAGAACACAGAAAGAAGCAAAGGCAGAATTATCAAAGTTGGAAACTCTGGAACCGCATTAGTTGAGGTTGGAGATGAGGTGCTGGAGCTCACTGTATATTCCAACTGCAGGTATTTTGGGTAGGAGCTGGCACTATTGTCAAAAATTAGAGTATACATCCCGCTATAATCTGCTGTGAAGGAAAAGTTTTCTCCGCCAACAACAGAAAAAGAATTGAGAATACTTTTCCCCCTTGGGTCTCTGATTGAAAAACCGATTGAAATATCAATGGGGCTTGCAGAACTAAAGTTAAAGGAACCCGTCACCTTTTCTTTGGCTTGCAATGTTATGTTGGCGGTCTCTATCGCTCCCCCGACTAAATTGTGGAGACCAAGGACTATGGGTGTAGCCGCTTTTGATGAAGTAGGCGTTGATGTCTGAGCGTAGATTGTCTTAGCGATCATCAGACTTAAAACGGCTAAAATGATAACAAGAATCAATGAGAAACTCTTGCTGATTTTTCTCATACTTAATATTTAGCAAGTGCAGTCGATAAAAGGCTATTCGTAAATGTTCCTTGACTGAGCTAAGTCAAAGTTTCTTGACTAAATCTTCTTTCAATTTTTTATTTCTATTAGGCTACGCAAATCCAGCCTGAGCTTTGAGCGAGCAGGATTTGCGGGATTCGTTTTTATGAAAAGGTTTATAGCCATTCCGAGAGCCTTTCCACTCGAAGAGGGGTTCAAAAACGAAGGTTGTTGTTCACTGGAGCGGCGGAAAAGAATGCTGCTTAGCCTACCACAAAGTCATAGCGCAGGGACATCAGGTTGCTTGCCTTCTCAGCTTCGAATACCAGCGTCCCTACGTTTTCCACAGTTTCCAGTTGATGCAACTCCAGTCCCAAACGTTGGGAACACCTCTTAAAGTTGTCAGAATCAAAAAGCCCTACGAAGACATCCTTGGCGCCCTTGGCAAGCTGAAGGATGAGGCGGGCATCGAAGGCATCGTTACAGGCGACATTGCTGGGGCAGGATGCGCCATCGTGCACAGCAGCTACTATGAGAGTATGGCTAAGCAGTTGGGGTTGGCTTTTTTGATGCCTAACGAGGGCGACACATACGAAGTGCTAAAAGACACCGTGGGCAGGGGTCTTAGACCCGTATTGAACTGCGTTAACACGAACTTTTTCGGTGAAGAGTGGCTGGGACGCAAACTTGACCCCGAATCGGTCAAGGAACTCAAGGCGTTAGCTGACGAAAAAGGCATCGACGTAGCCAGCGAAGATGGGCAAGGCTACCACAGCACCGTGGTTGAAGCGCCGCTGTTCAAGGAATCGTTAGTCATCGACAAGTTCAAGGTCAAGAAGAAGAAAGAGAAATCGAAGAATTGGAAACGAAACTGGCTCTACATGGACATCAAAGAATGCCATCTGACGCCCAAAGAAAACCCAGCGTAAAAACCCCTCTGTTTTTGGCGCCCTGTCCTGCCGAGTTGCTGTTAAATCGGCGTCTGGCTGAAAATTGTGTGTTTTTGCATAAAGTAAATGAACCTCAAGCATAAACTCTATTGCTTCAGGGAAGAACATGAAAACTCGCATCACTCTTGTCAATCCGCCGTACCCTGCGGGCAGCCATCAGCATCCGCCTTTCATGCCGCTGGGGCTCGGGTACTTGGGCGCGGTGTTGTACAAGAACCATTTTGATGTTAACGTGATTGATTGCCAAGCGCAGAAACTTAGTCACAGCCAATTCAAAGAGGAAATCAGCAAGGTTCAGCCTGACATAGTCGGAGTAACCTGCACCACACTCACCTACAAATCCGCGTTGGGCATAGTGAAGATTGCCAAGCAGGTTTGGCCAAACTGCTTAATCGCCATCGGGGGCCCACACGTTACCTTCTGGGACGAAAACGCCCTGCGAGAATGCCCCGAAATCGACATCGTTGTCAGAGGCGAAGGCGAAACCACCATCCTTGAACTCGCCCAACGCGTCGAAAACGGCGAATCGTACCGTGACCTCATCGGCACCACATGCCGCGACGGCTCGGGGGCACAAAGGAACGCGGATAGACCGCCTTTGGAGAACCTTGACAGCTTACCGTTCCCGGCGCTGCATCTTTGGCAGCACACCGCGAACCTGCGCAAGTACGGAACCATCCCCTACCCCGTGATGACGAGCCGCGGATGCGTTTACTGGTGCAACTTCTGCACAACCGTACGTATGTTCGGCAGAAAATACCGTATGCGCAGCACCAAAAACGTCGTTGACGAACTAGAGTTCCTGCATAGAAACTACTATGCAACCCAATTCACGTTTTACGACGATGCCTTCACAGTTAACCAAGAAAGAACCATGGAGATATGCGACGAAATCCTGCGCAGAGGACTCAAAATCAAATGGGACTGCGAAACCCGCGTGGACATGGTTTCCAAAGAATTATTCGTTAAGATGCGGGAAGCTGGCTGCATCGCTGTTTGGTTCGGCGTGGAGTCGGGTTCCAAGACGCTTCTAACCAGCATGGGAAAGGGTTTCTCGCTTACGCAGACGCGGCGGGCTTTCAAGTGGGCGAAGGAAGCGGGGTTGATGACGGTTGCAGGAGTTATTTTGGGGTTCCCAGGCGAAACCAAGGAGACCGTTTGGGAAACGATACGTTTCGTGAAGGAGCTAAATCCCAACGACGTTGGCTTCTACATTGCGACGCCTTACCCGGGAACACCGCTGTACGAGGAAGTGAAAGCCAGCGGGAGACTAAAAGTAACTGACTTCGACAAGTACGACACTGCAACGCCGACCTTTGAGATTCCCAACTTCACCATGGCGGAGCTCTCGCAGATACGGGAACAAGCCTTCCAAAGCTTCTACCTTAGCCCAGCATACTTCGTCAGCGCACTTGGCATGTTTAAACAGGGCAAAATGTGGGGGCTAGGCGCAACCCGACTCATACTCGCCCACGCAAGACGAGCAGTTAAGGCGAGAGCAAACAGCATCCTCAAATAGAAACCCGAGGAGAAAAACCCAAATTGATTCTGCTCATGACTGCGGCGCCGCCTGAAAAGTCGCCTTGGGGCATGGCGGGAAGGCTTCCTCCGTTGGGGTTGGCTTATGTCGCGGCGGTTCTGGAGAAGGGCGGTTTTCAAGTTGAAATCTACGACAACTACCTGCTTGAGCGACCCATAGACGAAGTCAAATCCGAAATAAAGAAACGGATGCCGAAAATCGTCGGCATCACCTGCAATTCCCTGTCTTATGAGCGCTGCGTCGAGTTGGCTAAAGCCGTCAAAGAGGCGGCTCCTTCATGCCGCGTCGTCGTCGGCGGCCCACACGCTTCATACATGCCGCAGACCCTTCTGCAGCACCCAGAAATCGACTTCGTGGTTGTCGGCGAGGGCGAGCAGGCGATGGCTCAGCTTGCCTCCAGCATAGCAAAAGGCGAAAAAGCCTCCGCGGCGTCGCAGATTCCTGGAGTCGCCTGCATGGTCGGCGGCGAAATGGTGAAGAGTGCGCCTCAATTCATCAGCGATTTGGATACGGTTCCTTTTCCCGCGCGTCACCTGCTGCCGATGCGCATGTACCACCGTGAACTAAGCTACTTGAGCACTAAACCCGTTGACACCATGAGCGTACACCGCGGTTGCCCCTATCGATGCGCGTACTGCGAAACCCGCGAGCTTTGGGGGTCAGCGTGCCGAGCGTTTTCGCCTCAGAGAGTCATAGACGAAATAGTGCATATGCAGCAGACCTACGGTACACGGGGCATCTACTTTGTCGGCGACAACTTTACCATCAACAAAAAACGCACCTCCGAGCTGTGCCGCCTCATAAAAAGCAGCAAACTGGATTTGAAGTGGACCTGCGAAACCAGAGCCGACCTCATCAACAAAGAACTGCTCACTGAAATGAAGTCCGCCGGGTGCCAAACCATGTTTTTCGGCGTCGAATCAGGTTCACCTAGAATTCAGCAGAAACTCAACAAAGGCATCGATTTGCCGGAGGTCGCCAAGGCGTTTGAGCTTTGCCGAGAAGTGGGTGTGCAGACTGTGACTTCTTTTATGCTTGGGATTCCAGGCGAAACCGTCGGCGACATGAATGAAACCTTCAACTTCGCCAAAAAAATCAAGGCGGACTGGACCCAATTCAACATCTACATCGCGTGCCCAGGCAGCGTCCTCTACGACGAGGTAATAAGCAAAGGCCTCTACGACCAAATGTACGGGTACCTCGCCCGCGTCAAAACCGACCAATTCGACTACGACACCCTCACCAAGATTCAACGGGATTTTCAGCGAAGCTTCCAGAAATCCGCCGCCCAAAACTTCATGCGGGTAGCCAAGCGGGAGGGCTTAGGCAGCGCCGTCAAGAAGGGTGCGTCGATGGTTTTTCGCCGCCAATAAAATCCTTTCCTTGCATCTGAAAGAGCTGGGGAAATTTGGTGTTTTAGCATTTGCATGCCTATGCGTGGACTTTGACGCGAAACTAGACAACTATATTAACGCGTGGAGTTAATCTAACTAAAATATTACGAATTTAGGGGAGAAAAATGAAAACTCACGTAACCCTTGTGAATCCGCCGTATCCGGGTCACTCTTTCCCGCATCCTCCGTTTCCTCCGCTGGGTTTAGGCTACGTCGCTGCTGTTTTAGAGCAGAACAAATTCGTCATAGACGTCGCCGACTGCCTCGTAATGGGCACAGGCTACGAAGGCCTAAAGCAGGAACTTGGCAAACGCAAACCAGACATCGTCGGCTGCACATGCAACACCCTCACCTACAAATCAGCGCTCCTATGCCTGAAAGCCGCCAAAGAAGCCCAGCCCAACTGCATAACCGTCATAGGCGGACACCACGTAACCTTCGAAGACGAACAGGCGCTCAAAGACGCCTCCCACCTTAGACGTTGTTATCAGGAACGAAGGCGAATACACCATGCTGGAGCTTGCGCAGCGGGTAGAAGCAGGCAAAGATTACCGTGACGTTGTGGGCACAACCGTGCGGGGCAAAGACGGCGCCATCGTGAGGAACCCGAAGAGGGCCCATATCGAAAACCTCGATGAACTCCCGTTCCCAGCCCGTCACATGTGGCCGCTGGAAGCAACATCAAAATACGGCAGAGTAATGTTTGACATTATCGCCAGCCGCGGCTGCTCCTTCGCCTGCGACTTCTGCATAGAAGTAAGGATGCACGGACAAAAATTCCGCAAACGCAGCGTTGAGAACGTCTGCGCAGAACTTGAACAATGCAAAAAAGATTTCGGCGCCACCTGGTTCAGCTTCGTCGACGCAGCTTTCACGGTTGACCAACAATTCACCTCTGATTTATGCGACGAAATCATCAAGCGAAACCTCAACATCAACTGGGTTGCTGGAACCCGCGTTGACATGGTTTCCAAAGAGCTGCTTGCGAAGATGGCTAAGGCAGGCTGCAAATCCATGTGGTACGGCGTCGAATCAGGCGCACAAAACGTCCTAAACGAAATGCGCAAAGGAATCACGCTTGAGCAAACCAAGAAGGCGTTTGCGTGGACTGTTGAGGCAGGGATGAAACCTGACCCCAACGTTGTGCTTGGCTTCCCAGGCGAAACCAAAGAATCCGCGTGGGCAACAATTAAGCTGTGCCAAGAAATCGCCCCGCTCTACATGGCATCCTACACCATCGCAACACCCTACCCAGGCACGCCTCTGTACTACCAAGTTAAAGAGAAAGGCTACCTCAAAGACACAGACTTCGACCACTACGACACCGCCACACCAACCTTCGAAACCCCAACAATGACCATCCAAGAACTCCGCAAACTCCGAGCCAAAGCATGGTCAAGCTTCTACGAACGCCCCAGCTACATACGAGCCATGTTCAAAAAAAGCTTCATCTACGGATTAGCCGCCATGAAAGCAGCCGCAACATTCCGCCTAATCGACCTGCGAATGGCACTGCAACCCAACAAAGTCCCGCCAAAACCACCATCAAAAAGCCACTTCTAAAACCACAACATCCTCTCTACTATTATTTTGCTCAATACCTCTTTTATTTACGGCTAACTTTTCTTCAGGTAACCTCAAATTCTGTCAAACTGAATTTCAAGTTTCCACAAATCATGGATTATTTCAACAAGTTTTTGGGTTTGGATCGGAAGCGCGATATCCGTCAGGTTTCTCGATAAACTATTGATGTTCACTTGTTCTAATTCGGGAAGCAGTTTTTGAGCTCGTGCCATAAGGGGTTGGTTCTCAGCCACCATTTTGTCAAATGCAGTTAAGCTCTCTTGCATCAGTTCAAACAATCTCAATGTATTCCTTAGTTTAATAATGTCATTTACAATCAGAGCATTGTCGATTAACCCTCCATAAACAACATGAATGGAATAAAGATTAGCCCGTGCTTTCTTGAAAGCTTGGGATGTTAAAGGATCAAGGCGATTATCTGCCAATTTTAGCGGTTTAGCATCGTTATACTCTTTAATTTTTGAAAGAATAAGCGTTTTTTTCGTTTTGGATTCCTTAACATTGCTTACTGCCATTTTGAAGGTGATTGCAGAAAATGGACCTTCGACAAGTTCGACAATCTCCGAAAATATAGACATTGTTTCCACGGCGATTTCAAAAAGAGCGTTCTCTCTTACTTCCTTCCACTGTCTCTGTTTTCGATAATTCAAGAAAAAATTAATGAAAAGAACCGTCAATGATGTTGTCAAAAAGCTTGTGAATAGACCCATTGCCAAGTTGTATTCCATAACGTTGCTTAATCCCAAACCCAAAAGAACTATTGATGCGACAAAAAAAGACAGGAAAAACAGAACCAATATAATGTTTTCAGTTATGTCTATTTTTGCCATATGGCTAAGTTATCCGTTTTGCTTTTAGTCTTTGCGTTTACTACTTTTCTGCGGGAAGGCTGCCCGTTTTGGGTTTATGCAATTTAACTTTATCGAACGTGAAATGTTCATACTATTCGCAGGATTACGTCGTAGATGTTCCATGCGGCGAGCAGCAGCAATCCAAGCACAAGGGTTGTCAGTGAGAGTATGAGCCATTTGTCGGCGCTCCATTTTTCCCAGAACCTGTTAAAGCCCCGTGGGTGAACGGCGTTTTTGGTCCACATCTGGGTTGGTTCACGCCCGAGTTTAATGACCCGCAAAATCTACTCTGAGCGATAATGAATCCCAGACTTACCGCCCATTAAAAAATAGCCACGAAACATGTTTGGGCTCGGCACGAAAACCTTTTACTTTCATGACGATATTGATTATTTGTTGGCTAAGGAAATGGCTGAAAAAAAGGTTGAAGCCCCTCAAATAACAGCTGAGGAATACAAGAAATACAGTGGAAAAGATGTAGCCATATACAAAGGCAAGATAATAGCCGATGGAAGAACCGCAGGCGAGGCATTGAAAAAAGCCTTGAAGAAATGTCCAGAGGCTAAAACTGAAGAAATCGTGATTGATTACATCCAGTCGGCGGGCGTCCTTATTCTTTGAGTAGAAACGTGTTCAAGTACAGTTCTGAGTCAGTTGGGTCAGAGGTAGTTCACCGACCGAAGATAACGGTGGCTCTTTGCTCAACAAATGAAGAGTGGCATGCCTTCAGGGCCTACGTTGATAGTGGCGCAGACATGTCATTGTTCACCCGAGGCGACGCTGAACTGTTGGGGCTCGAGCTTAAGAGTGGACAATACAAACCGATCATTGGCGTTGGAAGAACCCTCATCCCAGCGTACATCCATAGTGTCAAGATAAAGATTGGAGAGACGTGCCTGGAAGCTCGAGTTGCCTTTGCAGATTCCGACGAAGTCCCGCGCCTGCTAGGCAGAGCAGACATATTCATGCATTTCAAAATAACCTTCTCAGAACAAGACCTCGAGATAGTGTTTGAGAGATTTGAGTCATCAGCGTCTACGTGACTTGAACGAGTATTTTCGAATAGAACGGCTAATTCTTCAAGTTTCTAAATGTTTAAGTTGATTGTTCTTAGGATGTCTTTGTAGGCTTTGATGGGGGTTTCTTTGTCTTTTACGCCTTTGATGAGCATGCGTCCGCCGTCGAAGAGGCTAACGTCAAGTTTGGCGTAGTCGAACATGAGGACCATCTGGGATTTGACGCGGATTTTGCAGCTCTTCTTGATTTTGTCGCATGCCTCGTTCATGTCAAATTTTAGGGGTTGCGCTGGAGTTATGTCCGCGGTTGTGCCTCCGCAGAGCCAAACAACGTTGAGGTTGCCGACAACTTCTTTTTCAACCATCCGACTCATCTCCAGCCTTGATACAGTTTTAGGCGCAGGTTCGCTTAATCAACATTGCCATAAAACGGCTGGAAACAGAAAACTTGTCGGACGGGCTGGCTAAGCTTTGGGTTTAAGGACGGCTTCTTCCACATCCATGTAGAGGAAGTTGCCTTCCCGATATGGGGAGCCGCCGAAGTCGATAACTTTGCTTACCTTGTTGAATTTTGTGATTTCGACCCGCTGCTTAAACAGTGGCGCATCAAGGCTGGTTGAGTGGTACTCTCCTGGCTCACCTGAGACGTCTATGCCCTTGCCTGCTGGGCCAACCAGCGGCTGCATGTCTTCGATGCATTTGCGGTCAATCTGCCTTCCCAGCCATTCGGGCGTGAAGTACCGTTGGTCGATGCAGCTCAGAATCGCTTTGACGCCTGTGGTTTGCTCAAGCTCCATTATGCGTTTGCGGTGGCGGTTGCCTGGGATGAGGTTGAGTGGGCGGTCCCAAAGCGGCATGATGAGTTCGTAACCGAGTTTTTTGCAGGCGTCTTTCCAGACTCGGCGGTGATGCACGTTGTCGATGTCGCCTGTGACGATGGCTTTGGCGCCTTCTTCCTTGTGGAGCCGCTCCAGCGTTCCCATGATGTCGTCGTAGCGGTTGTCGGTGATTTTGACGAATTGATGCGGCATCCCCAAGGCTTTGACTTGTTGCTCTATGACTTTGAAGCTGTGGAAAGCGTAGGGCTCCATGTAAATGTACGTGACCAACGAAGCAACTTCGTGGCCCTGCTCAACAACCTTATGCAACGCGGTGCAGCAATCTTTTCCGCCGCTCCAATGAACAACAACTTTCATACGGGACACCTAAAGTTTAACGTGGAATCTGTTGGGATTAAGGATAAAACATTTTGTGACCTAATAAGCATTTACGGAAACCCCTCGAGGCTTCTGTTTGTTGCGGGGCGGTGTTCATAATTCTTAAATATCGTCGTGGACTGTATTTTATCAGCTTTAAAGGCAAAGCAGGAAAGATTCTTGAAGGAAACCTTAACAACAAACCAAGGGGCAGCGGTTTCAGACGACCAAAACTCCCTGACCATCAGCAACAGTGGGCCAGTAGTTTTTCAGGACGTCCATTTAATCGAGAAGTTGGCGCATTTTAATCGGGAACGCATCCCAGAGCGAATCGTCCACGCTAAAGGCGCTGGGGCAGGCGGCTACTTTGAAGTAACCCGAGACCTGACCCGCTACACCAAAGCCAAATTCCTCTCAGAAGTCGGCAAACGCACAGAAGTTTTCGCGAGGTTCTCCACGGTTGGCGGAGAGAAAGGCTCAGCCGACGCCGAACGGGACCCACGGGGATTCGCAGTGAAATTCTACACCGAAGACGGCAACTACGACCTCGTCGGAAACAACACACCCGTTTTCTTCATCCGCGACCCACTCAAGTTCCCCGATTTTATCCATACGCAGAAACGCAACCCGGGAACAAACCTCAAAGACCCAAACATGTTCTGGGATTTCCTGTCGCTGACGCCTGAATCGCTGCATCAAGTCACTATCCTGTTTTCGGACAGGGGGACGCCGCGGTCTTTCCGACACATGAACGGGTATGGAAGCCACACCTTCAAATGGTACAATGAGGCTGGCGAAGTTTTCTGGGTGAAGTATCACTTCAAAACTGACCAAGGCGCACAAAACCTCACCCGAGACGAAGCCGAACACATAAAAGGCACAGACCCAGACCACGCCACCCGCGACCTGTCAAACGCCATAAAAGAAGGCAACTTTCCCTCATGGACCTTGCAGATGCAGATAATGCCCCAGAAGGACGCTGCAAACTACCGTTTCGACATTTTCGACGTAACCAAGGTTTGGCCTCACGGCGATTACCCGCCTATGGAAGTCGGCAGGATGGTGCTGAACCGAAACCCCCAAAACTACTTCGCCGAAGTCGAGCAAGCAGCGTTTTCACCAGCAAACTTCGTGCCAGGCATCGGCGCCTCACCAGACAAGATGCTTCAAGGAAGGCTCTTCGCCTACAACGACGCACACAGATACCGCCTCGGCGCCAACTACCTTCTGCTGCCCGTCAACCAGCCCAAAGGCGTCAAAGCCACAAACTATCAGCGGGACGGCGCCATGCGTTTCGACGGCAACCAAGCAGACTCCCCAAACTACTACCCGAACAGCATGGGCGGACCCGAACCCAACCCGCAAGCGGCGGAACCAGCGTTTGATGTTTCAGGCAAAGTCGAGCGGCAACCATACACGCACCCCAACAGCGACTTCGTGCAGCCAGGCGACCTCTACCGAAAAGTCATGACCGACATGGACCGCGAACACCTCATCGGCAACATCGTGTCTCACCTGGGCAACGCAAACAAGGAGATCCAGCTTAGGCAGGTTCAAATCTTCTACAAAGCCGACCAAGAATGGGGGCAACGAGTCGCCGAAAGCTTAGGCATAACCCTGACAAGAACCATGGAAAACCACCCTTCGACGCCGCTTCTGGCTCCATAAGGCTGCGAGTGCAACTATCGGGATTCGTCGAAACGGGGCAAACATCCACGCGGTAGTTAGTTCCCTAAATTCTTTTTTTCTTAATGCAGTTCATTGTGATTGGGAAAAGGCGGTTCCTCGTTTTCTAAAATAAATCAGCAGAACAATAATCACCGCCAGCAGGAACGCAATTGCTACCAAAGCTATGGTGGTTATGATTAGTAGTGATGTGTAGGAAGTGCTGCTGACGGTTGTTGAGGTTTGCGTTTGAGTTGGGGTTTGCGTCGCTGTTGAAGATGATGAGGCGGGGGCAGAGGTTGAGGAAATGCCTGTGGGTATGGTTATTGTTTGTGAATTACTCCACTCGCTTGTAACACCTATAAGTGCCGTATGGGAACCAAACAATGATTCCTCAAATTTATTGTATCCATTAACTGCTTGCACTTGAAATTCTATTGAAGCCCCCGATTCAAAGTTGAAACTTCGTTCATAATAAGATACAAATGAGTAGCCTTGCACCATTTGCTGTGTTTCACCTATCTCAAAAGAACCGTAAGTGCCTGAAAAGGTTAGAGTCGATGCCCCGCCAGAAGATTTTGAAAGAGTTCCATTGAAATCTTCTTCATAAATATAAGACCAGCCAGTTGCGTAAGGCGTCGTGTACCTGATAACGTAATCGGTGGCATCAGGTTGATTCTGAATTGTGAACGTGAGATTCTCACGATTTACAAAGTAGCCGGCGTTAGTTATTTTAGCGCCTGTTTGCGGGTCAGTGGAATAAGTCGTGGGCACAGCGTAAGACGTGTTTGTGAGTGTGACGGTGAAGGTTGGAGTGGACGGGACATGAAACGTGTTTAGATTCGGGGTAGGCGTAGGCGTCTGGGCGAACGCTGGTTCAAACACAATCAGACTTGACGCGGCTAAGAATAGAACAAGAAGCAACGAGAAACTCTTATTGGCTCTGCCCATGTTTGGTCTTAGAGAAGGTTGGCGATAAAAAGCTTCCCAAAATTGATGCTTCAATCCATTTTTGTGCGGCGATTCAGAATTTAAAAACTTTGACAATGGAAAATGGGTTGATGGTTTGCTCTGAGAGAATTCAACTTTAAATTATCTGTTTTATCGCGATGACGAGTTTTTGGTTGTCTTTGGCTGAGCGCACGGTAACACGGAAGTACTTGTCGTCTAAGCCCATGAAGGTGCAGCAGTCGCGGATAAGCATACGCTCCTTAATCAGCGCTTCTTTGAGTTTGGTGGACGTGATTTTGCCGTTTTCGATTTTTACGAGCAGAAAGTTGGTTACGGACGGGTAAACGTGGAAGCCTTCGATTTCGCCGAGGCCTTTGGCGAGTGCGGCTCTTTCTTTGTTGATGGTTTTCTTTGTGTTTTCGATGAATTCTGTGTCGCCGAAAGCCGCCAGCGTCGCGCAGCTTGCAAGGCTGTTTATGCTCCAGGGCAAACGGACATTCTCCAGTTTCCCAACCATCGCTGGCGAAGCTAACCCGTAGCCCAGCCGGATGCCTGCCATGCCGTAGAATTTGGTGACTGAGCGAATCACGAAGAGGTTGTCGTATTCTTTGACCATGCCAGCCAAAGTGGTTTCTTCGCCTTGGTCGGCAAATTCAATGTAGTTTTCGTCTACGCTGAATATGACGTCTTTTCTGTGGCAGAAGTCAACTAGCTCCAAAACCTCTTCTTTGCTGTAGAGTTTCCCAGAGGGGCTGTGTGGGTTGCAGATGGAGAGGATTTTTGTTTCAGGCGTTATTGCCTGCTTTATTTTTTCGTTGTCCATGGCGAATCCGTCTGGCAACTGCAGAAACGTGACTTCGCTTCCTACCCGCAGCGCCGCCTTCTCGTACTCGCTGAAAGACGGAATCGGAATCAGTGCTTTGAATCCGCGGGGCAAAATCTCGGTGATGGCGTAAATGAGCTCGATTGAGCCGTCTCCTAAAACAACGTTTTCTTCGGCGACGCCGTGCCCCACGTACTTGGCTATGGCAGCCTTGAACTCCACGGGGTTCGGGTCAGGATAGAACTTGATTAGCTTCGCTTGTTCTCGGACGGCTTCGACGGCTTTAGGTGAGGGTCCCAGAAAATTGATGGGTCCGCTGAACTCCAGCACTTCTTCTAGCGGAACCTTGTATTTTCGGCTAAAGCCCCAGATGTCTCCGCCGTGACTGACGAATCGACGTTCCCTACATTGACCCTGCAACTTTGTCTTCCTCCATCAACCTTGCAATTTCCTTCTCAACCACGACATGGGCTTTGAAATGCGCGTTATACAGGTTAACAACCTTGTACAGCCAGTAGATTCCGCCCACGCCCAACGTAACAACAGTTATCAAAACATAGGTTTTTATTGGTATCGTCTGCGGCATAAACACTCGTTCTGGAAAGGCAGAAGCAAGAAACGCGTCTTGGCTGCGTTCATGCGCCTGCAGGTCCTTGGACAACATGTAGGTGACGATGAAAGCAGGGATAACTAGGATGATGCTGGCTGCCCACGCCTTAGCGTTTCTTTCAGGGAAAACCTCACTTGCAACAGGCACCTGCCTGCCTCTGCTCTTAAGGTAAGTAGCCACCTGCTTCTGCATTTCTGCGTCACGTTTAAAATGGAGGTTTCTTCCCTCAACTAGACGGTGAAACATTGGGAAAAACACCACGCCGAAAGTCACGATGGCTGAGAGGAACCACATGGAAAACCAAACTTTCCTGTCACCGTCAACTTTGCTTTGCAATGCGGTTTCCATTTTGGGTTACTTTCCGTTTGGCTGCTTACAACGTTGGAGCACCCAAACTTTATAAGGTCTTCCATTGGCATCTAAGAATAAATTGAGCGAGGGGAAATGCTGCTTTCCATAATAATTCCCGTGTACAACGAGGAATTAACGATAGGCGACATAATCGACCGCGTTAAAGCAGTTGCCGAGCAAACGGGGTTGAAAACCGAAGTAATCGTTGTAGATGACCACTCCTATGACCGCTCGCTTGAAGTCGCAAATGAACGCGGCGTCAAACTCTACACGCTCAAGCATCATTCAGGGAAAGGTTCTGCTTTGCGGGCGGGTTTCGCTAAGGCAAACGGCGACGTAATCGTCACCGTAGACTCCGACGGTTCACATCGCCCCGAAGAGTTACCTGAAGTTTTAGCGCCAGTTCTGAGCGGCGTCGCAGACTTAGTTATCGGCTCAAGATACCTCAACCATAAACACGTGGCTGCGAGGCGGCTGAACGCGTTTGGCGTACGCCTCTTCAACTTATCCATTCAACTCTTAACAGGCGTAGCCATAACGGATTCCCAATCAGGCTACCGCGCAATGAAACGCGAAGTCATCAAAAGCCAAAAACTAAAGTCATGGGGATATGAAATAGAATCAGAAATGCTTGTGAAAACAGGCAAGAAAAAATATAGAATCGCCGAGGTGCCGATAAGTTTTGAGCAGCGAACCTACGGCCGCTCAGGCGTGGATCCATTGTGGGACGGCTTTAAGATTCTGGTGTCGATAGCTTCAGCTTATATGCGGAGTTAAGCAGGTTGGCTGACGACCGAGCTTCCTAAAATTTCAATTATCGTTGCATCCTACAACAACGAGCAAACCATAGAGGAATGCCTCAAATCCATCTTGGCGCTCGACTACCCCGCGGGCTATGTTGAAGTCATAGTGATGGATGGGGTTTCAAAGGATGAAACTGAAGAAAAGCCCAGCAGTTTCCCGGTTAAAGTTGTTTCAATCAAACTGAACGCTCCAGCAGCCTACAACTACGCGATGAAAAACGTGGCGGCATACGATGTTCTTGGGCTTTATCGATTCTGACGCTAAAGTCGAGCCTCAATGGTTGAGAAAACTTGTACCTCATCTGAATGCGCCGAGGTAGCGGGAGTGAGCGGCACAATCGAGACTTGGAACACTGAGAACCCTTGGGCAAGAAGCATCGGCTATGAGCTTAAGAACCGTTACCTCCGCTTAAACAAATATACTGGGCGCATAGCAACCATGAATCTGCTGCTGAAGAAAGAAGTAATTGAAGAGGCTGGTGGATGGGATGAAAACCTGCCAAGCCAATACGACACCGACTTAGGTTTCCGCGTCAGCGCCAGAGGCTACCGCATCGCCTACGAGCCCAAAGCGGTATGCTACCACTACAACAGGCCGACGTTGACCGCTTATTATCGGCAGCAGTCGCAGTACGGCAAGAACACGCTGAAGTTGTATTTCATGCACGGCGGCTTAGCTAAAGGCGATGAAATCACGGATTTTGGAATGAACATTCAGCCAATTATGCTTCTGGCTGCTTTCGTCCTTTTTCTCGTCGGCATCATTCCCCAACTCAGACTGTTGTGGATTGGAACAGGCTTGATTTTGGCGCTGATGCTCGTTTACTTCGTTTATTCCGCCTTCAAAATAGCAGTTAAATTCCACGATTGGGTTGCCCTACGGCTAGTTCTGCTTTACTTCGTCAGGTCGGTGGCTTGGTCTGTTGGTGCAACACGAACCACACTGAAAGTACTTATTCGGCAAGGGAGGAAGACGCGTGAAGCGCCAAGGTCTGCTTCATCTCGCCCGAGTATTGGCCGCTCACAGGAGGCACAGGCTCCTATGTCTACTACCTCTCCAACGAGCTGCTGAAAAACGGCTACAAAATCCACGTCGTCACAGGCGGCAACCAAGCCCAAGACATCCAAGTTAACCCGCAACTCGACGTGTCCTTCCTCAAAATCCCAAAAACACCCATCGTCAAATCGTTCATGCTTGCAGCCGCCAGCAACCGAAAACTCCAAAGCATCCGCGAAACCGCAGGCGTCGACGTCACCCATCCCCAGCTTGCCGTTGACTCCCAATTTTGCGGTGCCGCCAAAATTCGGCAAAACCCTTGTATGCACCGTGCATTCAACGTGGAGGGGCGAGGCGGAAGCCATCCGAGGCGAACCTTACAGCCGCCTAAACGCCAACGAAAAGTTTCTGGTGAGCTTTAACTGGTTTCTGCGGTTTTTTGAGGAAGGCATGCTGCATCGGGCGCGAAGAATCATCGCGGTCAGCCACTTCACAAAGTGGGAACTTACAAACTACTACAAGATTCCGCCAAGCAAAATCACGAGTCATCCATAACGGCGTAGACACCAACAAGTTCCAGCCCGCCGCAGATAAACGCAAGGTCAAGGCGGAACTCGGCTTCAACCCAGATGACCCCGCAATCGTCTCCGTCGGCAGGCTCTACGCACGCAAAGGCTTATTCACGCTTATCGAAAGCATGCCTGCCGTTGTGAAACGGTTCCCGAAGGCAAAGTTTATCGTTTCAGGCAAGGGGCAAAGCGACGAAATGCATAAACTCACCGCTTACGCCGAGAAAATCGGCGTGCACAGCAACCTAATCTTCACGGGCTACTACCCTGACAAGAAGCTGCCTCTGCTCTACCAAGCCGCAGACGTCTTCGCTTTTAGCACCTTCTACGAGCACCACCCCTTCGCCGTCCTCGAAGCGCTCTCAACTGGGCTTGCCCGTGGTGACGACGACGGTCGGCGGGATTCCTGAAACCATCCAAAACGGCAAAAACGGCTTCCTCGGTCAGCCCTTCAACGCCAAAACAATTCTCTGAGAAAATAATTTATCTGCTTGAGCACCCCGCGGAAGCCGCGGAGATGGGCGCGCTTGCAAGAAAAACCATCTTGGAGCAGTACGATTGGCGCATAGTCGTCAAAGACGCCATGAAAGTCTACGATGAAGCGCTAAACTGAGTGAGGCTTAAATTTAGGCGCTGCTTCCAGCATTCTTTAAAAGGCGAGCAGGCTAACTGTATTTCGATTAGAAATGCAGACGGTTGAGCAGCTAAAGGCGACTTTGGCTTTGCACAAAGAAGAATTGAGGGAAAAATTTAAGGTAAAAGAGATTGGGCTTTTCGGTTCTTACGTCAGACGGGAGCAAAAAAAGAAAAGCGATGTTGATGTCTTGGTAACTTTTTACGAGACAATTCAGACCTTTTCACATTTGTTGAACTTGAAAATTACCTGTCAGATATTCTCAGGGTTAAAGTTGACCTTGTCATGAAAGAAGGCATCAAGCCTCGCCTGAAAGAGAGAATTTTAAGTGAGGCAGTTTACGTTTGAGAGATTTTCAGGTTTACGTTGAAGACATAATTGATGCTGTAAATAACATAGACGCATACACCATGGGGTTGACTTACGAAGGGTTTGTGGGCGACAGAAAAACAGTTGATGCAGTAATTAGAAACTTTGAGATTATTGGTGAAGCAGCCAAGCATATCCCTCTTTCTGTACGCAGAGAATACCCGAAAGTGCCGTGGAAGGACATGGCTGGAATGAGAGACAAGCTCATACATGGATATTTTGGCGTTCAGTTAGATGTTGTTTGGAAGACGGTTAAAGAGCGCTTACCAATTATGAGACCTTTAGTAATCGAAGCTTTAGCCAATATGAAAAAAGGGTAAACGCACCCACCAAACATCCTCGTGCTAAGCTATTTGGGCGGGTTCTTGCCTGTAAGCCATCGTGACTTTCTGGAACAGCCGCACGATGTCAAGCGAGCAGAAGAACATTTTTGTTAGGTATTCATGTTGGTAAATCATCATCTGCGCCTTCACGGGCAAGTCGATGCGCGGCGGCTCAAACCTGTGCTGAACCGTGGCAATCGGCAAGCCTTCAACGGCGATGTCGTTTTCGCGCATGCCCGTTTTGTCGGCGATGTAGCCCAGGTAGGTTTCTTTCCAGTTCAGCATCATGACTTTGGCGGCGGCAATGTCCACGGCTAAGGCGTCGTTGCCTGTGAGCATGAGCCCCATTTTGACGGGTTTGCCTTTTGTGGGTCCGTTTCCTTCGATGCCGACACGCGCGTCCATAATCGTGAGCTGCGGCTTGAAGAGGGTGTAGAGGCGGTAGAACACTTCAGGCAGGTAGGGGTGTAGGTAGATGCGTTTGTTGCTGGGGACGCAGCCGAAGAGGTTTTTGATGGCGCCGCTGTAAGCCATGAACTCGTGGGTTTTCATCAGGGGCAAATCGACGACGGCGTCTGCTTCGAGGACGGTTTTGGGCAGGAACAGCCGTTTAAGCGGTGTGTTGCCTTGGAATTTTACTTCCACGAGTTTGTCTTCGGAAAGGTTGATGACGCTGCCGCCTGCCGCCTTCACCGCAGCTTCGGCGCCTGTCTTATCGAACGCTGTCCAGCACGGATAGTTGAAGCCGTTGGATTCGCCCACGACCACTTCGCTGTTGCCGTCGCGGAGCAAACCGACCAGCTGCCGCATCAACTCTGGGCTGGTCACTACGCCCGGCAGGTATTCGGGATGGCTCAGGTTGGGCTTGATGAAGATTTTGCGTTTGCCGCGTAACCCTGATTTGGCGACGGCTTCCGCCACGATTTGGCTTATATCGTCTTCGGCGCGGAAAATCTTGACGGTTTTTTTCTCAGGCATTTTTGGCACCTTCCGCTTTCACTCCCATTATGCAGCCTGGGTCGCCAGTTTAACATGTCGCCGTTATGGTAAGCTGCTGAACGTGCCCTGCAGCCGCCGCAGATGAATTTGTAGTTGCATTTGCCGCAGGAACCTTTAAGGTTGGCTCGGTTTCGAAACGCGTTGAAGAGCGGCGCTTTGAGCCAGATGTCTTGGAACCGCTCGGTTTTGAGGTTTCCCACCTTCACTGGCAAAAAGACGCAGGGGTGAACATCGCCTTGCGGTGACAGTGAGCAGTAAAGCCGTCCTGCGCCGCATCCGCCGATGAAGTCGCCGAGCGGAACCGCTTTTTTAGTTACCTTGACTGTCTGCATATGCGCCAGAGACATAGTTACTTCACCTGTGCCCGATGAACCTTGACACTGCAACGCCACACGGGCAAGCTGGGGCGCAGTTGCCAAAATCGTGGTTTTGCAGCCCGCCGACATACGATTTAGCAGGTAACGCAGCACCTTTTCGCGTTCCTGAGGCGACAAATCCTGGTCAACATGCGCCTTGCCCCGCCCAGTTGGAATAAAATTGAAGTAGGTGAATCGTTCGGCATGGATTTGCTCGGCTAAATCGATGATGGCTGGCAGCTCCGCCATGTTGTTTTTGCCCACCGTCGTCGCAATGCAAACGCACAGGTCAGCTTCGACGCAGTTCTTTAGGCCAGCTAAGGCTTTGTCGAATGTGCCGGGGACGCCTCGGAAATCGTCATGGGTTTTGGCGGAGGCGCCGTCGATGCTGACGTCGATGTAGTTTACTTTGGCTTGCTTGATTTTCTGCACGTTCTCTTTCGACAGCAAGGTGCCGTTTGAAGCAAGCGACACGTAAAGTCCACGGTCAGATGCGTGCCGCGCAACCTCAAAAAAGTCACTGCGCGTCAAAGGTTCACCCCCGCTGAAAGCCAACGCCGTCACACCCGCATCGGCAAGCTGGTCCACAACCGCCAACGCCTGAGGGGTGGTTAATTCTTCTTCTTGAACCGCGCCTGAATTTGAGTAGCAGTGCTTGCAGGCTAAGTTGCATTTGTGGGTGAAATCCCAAACAACCAAAAACGGCGCGGAAAGCGACATGGGTTTTTTTATGCCAAAATAAGCAAACGACCGAACCAAATTAAGAACCGCTGTTCGAGCGTAACGGTCAGCTAGGAGCTTCTCGACTTTTTCCCGCTTAAAGTTTAGGCTTCTGCGCAAAAACTCAATCCAGAAACCCACAACCTGCGAATAGAATCGGCTGCAGGATACGCATTTTTTGTCTGTTTTGCCCGCGTAATCGTCCAAGGCGGCTTCGAGGACGGTTCTGCCGCATGCTGGACACTTCTTCAGCGACAGCTTGAGCATCCGCTTAGTCATCGGCAACGTTATCACCGCATTCCAAAACGTGTCATGGCTAAGTATGCTCATCCAAGGCGGGTCTCCCGAAACAGCAACAGGAGAAGAGTAGGTTGCGTGGGGATGTTAAATATTTCCCTAAACGTTAAATTTTGGTTTTCATGATTTTTTCTGCTATTTCCAAGTCTTTTAGCGTGTTGATGTTTAGCAGCACTTCCATTTCGTCGGTGACGAGGGCGCAGGTTTCGATTTTTTCTTCGGTTTGGCTTTTGGCGCCGTTGATGACGTTGACCCCGCTGACGGCGTGCCAGACGCCTTTGTACTCGTCGGTGGAGTCGATGGAGAGCCCCAGCTTCTGGCGGGCAGCGATGGGCACGAAAACCGCGTAGAAATCTTTGCCGCACTCTTCAAATTGGCTGATGATTTTGTCGAGGAATTTGCCTGTCAGCGCTGGGGAATCCGCTGGAATCGTCAATACGGGACCCATCAGGTCGGCTTGCCGCGTTGCCTGCTTCAAATCGTTATGGTATCCGTTGGCGTCGGTGCGAAGAACTTTCCAGCCCCTGTTTTGGCAGTGTTTTTCTGTTTCGGGCGTGTTGGGGCTCGTCACCACATAAAACTCAGAAATTTGCTCGGCGTTTGCAACCGCGTCTGCAACCCAGTCAATGAGCGGCTTACCCAGAAAAGCCAGAAGCGGCTTCTCCACTGGCAACCCCATGCGTTTGCCTCTGCCGCCAGCCATAATCAACGCGGGAACCTTCATAGTAGCATCAACACGCCTGCAAACAAAATAAGCGTAACTGCCCTCGCCACCTCGTTTGTTGCGCCGATGGCGTCGCCTGAAACCCCGCCGAAAACCCGTTGCGAAACCTTCGACATCACCAACGCCACTGGAACGCTAACAAAAACCAGCCCGACGGCTACCAACCCCAAGTAGGGCTTGCCTATCAGAGCGAAAAACGGGTAAACAATCAGGACGGAGAGTGGGTAGGCGACTGCGTTGAGTTTGGTTTTTGCTTTCTTGAGGAAAATTGAGCCTAATCCTTTGTGTGTGGGTTTGCCGACCCAGACGATTGTAACCATAGACAGCTTCGCCGCGAGCTCGGCGGTGAGTATTGCTCCGAAAGCGTAAAGCGGATTAATCAAAAACAAACCTGCGAACGCGACGAATTCCACAGCTATCGCCAGCAGGGCTCCCCAGTGGGTTACGGTCCATGCGTGGGCGACCATTTTTCGGTCGTGGAGGTTTCTTAGTCCGAAGGCGTTGCCTAAGTCGATTAAGCCGTCGAAATGTTGGAGCCCTGTGAGGACAAGCAGGAACGCAACGGTCATGGCGGCGACGGCAAGCTTCGATAGCAAGTCAACTGGCAAGGCAACCAGCGAGTTAACTAAGCCAAGCAAAAAGTGGACTATGATGTTTACGCCGACAAAGTAGGTGCCTGCAAGTACGCCGATTAAGCCGCCGATGATGGGAAAAAGGTAAACGTGCTCTGCGGTGGTGAATATGAAATCTTCTTTTCCGCCCACGGGGATTATGGTTAGGAAAGACAGCAAATCCCTAAAAGTTTTTATAGCTTTCGCAGGCGACATATACCCTACAACTAGTGAATGGAAATATAGGCTTTGTCGTGGTAGTTATGGGGGAACTTAAAGGGAAAAAGATACTTGTAACGGGCGGAGCAGGCTTCATTGGGTTCCACCTGTGCAAGAGGCTTTCAGGTTTAACTTCTAACTTGACGATTTACGATAACTTGTCAAGCGGCAAAATGGAAAACGTCAAAGACGTTGGCAAAGTAAAACTTGTTGAAGGCGACATCCTTGACCGCAAAAAACTGTTTTCAGTGGAAAAAGCCAGATTTGATTTACCATTTAGCCGCCCAAGTCGTTGTGCCCTACTCCATGGAGAATCCGCTGATAGATTTCGAAACCAACGCTAAAGGCACCGTGCAGGTTTTGGAGAAAGCCCGCAAAGACGACGCTAAACTGGTTTTCGCATCCAGCGCCGCAGTCTACGGGAACCCAACTGTGTTTCCAACTCCTGAGAGCTATGGTTTCCATCCCTTCTCATGCTACGGGTTATCTAAAGTTGTCGGTGAAGAATACTGTGAAATGTACAAAGACCAATATGGGCTAGACGTCGCCGTCGTTAGGTTCGCCAACGTTTACGGGTTAAGATGCCACGGCGTCATCCATGACTTTCTTGGACAAAATCGCCAAGACCCAAACAAACTCGAAATAATCGGCACAGGGTTGCAGTCACGGGACTTTGTGCATGTCTCAGATGTGGTTGACGCACTTGTAACGGTGGGTTCAACAGAATTCACCAATGGTGAAATCTACAACTTGGTTTTGGAACAACCACTAAAATAATTGACCTCGCTAAGATGATGCTTCAAATCCTCAACCTGGAAAAAAAAACCACAATCACAACGACTAAGCGTCTCTTGGCAAGGTGACATAACCACAATTTGGTTCGATAACAACTAAAGCCCGAAAAGAGTTAAACTGGAATCCCAAAATTAGCCTTGAAGAAAGCATCAAAGAAGTCATCGCTGACAGGAAACTTTAATGACT